>NZ_JNXC01000005.1 GCF_000716595.1 Saccharothrix sp. NRRL B-16314 | reverse complement strand
CGCGCCCAAGGTCGACCCATCTGTTCCCGACCGCCGAAATGGTGCGACGCGCACCACGTCACATTCTGGGCGGACGGCGGCGCTACGGATCTGGGCAACCTCGTTCTCCTGTGCCGCACGCATCATTCCCTGGTGCACCACTCGCGTTGGCGGATCACGATGACCGGCGGTATTCCGGCGTTCATCCCGCCGCGTCACGTGGACCCCGCCCAAAGGCCCCGGCAAAACCTGCTCCACCGACCACCGGTGCCCCTCGCCGCCTGAACGTCCGGCCACCATCCAATCCTGGAGTTCCTCATCTAGTCTGCAGCCATGAGCACCTTCGCCCCGGAATGGCTGGCACTGCGCGAAAAGGCCGACGCGGACGCTCGTGCGGGTGACCTGGTGGACCTGTTCCGCAAGATCCATCTGAACCGGGCACCCCTCGTGGTGCGTGATCTGGGGTGTGGCACGGGATCGCTGGGACGATGGCTCGCCGGACGGCTGGACGGTCCGCAGCACTGGGTGCTGCACGACCGCGACCCCCGGCTGCTCGACATCGCGGCGGCCACGGTGAGCGGCGTTGCGGTCGAGACGCGCGAAGGTGACCTCACCGCGCTCACCGCCGCCGACCTCGCGGGCACGTCGCTGGTCACCGCGTCGGCGTTGCTCGACCTGCTGACCCGGGACGAAGTGGACCGGTTGGCCGGGGCGTGCGTCGACGCGGGCTGCCCGGCGCTGTTCACGCTGTCCGTGGCGGGTCGGGTGGAGTTCGACCCGGTCGAACCGCTGGACGCCGAGTTCGAGGCCGCCTTCAACGCACACCAGCGCCGCGTCGTCGCCGGCCGTCGACTGCTCGGGCCGGACGCCGTCGAGGCCACCGTGGCAGCCTTCGAACGGCGCGGCGCGACCGTCACCACCAGCCCGAGCCCGTGGCGGCTGGGGCCGGCCCAAGCGGCGTTGGCAGCCGAGTGGCTGCGCGGGTGGGTGGACGCGGCGGTCGAGCAGGAACCCGCGCTCGCCGCCGAGGCGCCCGACTACCTGCGGCGCAAGCGGGACGCCGGTCCGCGCGTCGTCGTGCACCACACCGACCTGCTGGCGCTGCCGACGTGACCCGGCTCTGGGCGTGGCTGAGGCTGCTCGGCGCGATCGGCATCCTGGTGGCGCTCGGGTGGCGGCTGGGCACCGACGCGTTCGTCGCCGGCCTGCGCGCGGTCGACGGCTGGTCCGTCGCGGTCGCGCTGGGGATCGGGCTGCTGACCACGGTGGCCGGCGCGTGGCGGTGGTGCGTCATCGCCCGTCGCCTCGGCCTGCCGCTCACCCTCGGCAAGGCCGTGTCGGACTACTACCGGGCGCTGCTGCTCAACGCCGTGCTGCCCGCCGGCGTCCTCGGTGACGTGCACCGGGCGGTGAGCCACGGGCGCCGGTCCGGTGACGTCGGGCGCGGTGTGCGGGCGGTGGTGTTCGAGCGGGCCGCCGGTCAGGTGGTGCTGGTGGCGCTGGGTGCGGCGGTGCTGATCACCGAGGGGGTGCCGGTCGAGCTGCCGGGTCAGGGCGTCCTGGTGGCCGCGTCGGTCGCGGTCGCCGTCGCGGTGGCCGCCGGCAGGTCCGCGAGAGTGCGCGAACACCTGAGGACGGCGTGGGCGGACGCCCGCACGGGGCTGGTGAACGCGGAGGTCCTGCCGAAGGTCGTTCTGCTGTCGGCGGCGGCCGTGGCCGGTCACGTGGCGCTGTTCGTCGTCGCGGCACGGCTGGCGGGCGCGGACGCGCCGATCGGCCGTCTCGTCCCGCTGGTCGTGCTCGCCCTGCTGGTGATGGCCGTGCCGGTGAACGTCGGCGGCTTCGGGCCGCGCGAGGCGTTCCTCGCGGTGGCGTTCGGCGCGGCCGGCCTCGGCGCGGCCCAAGGTCTTACGACCGGCGTGGTGTACGGGGTGTTGGCGCTGATCAGCAGCCTGCCCGGCGTCCTGGTCCTGGCGCGGCGCGGGTCAGCCGAACAGCGCCAGGCAGGCGCCGAACGCCGAGACGAGCCCCGCGAGCAGGTCCCGGCCCTTGTCGGCTGACGCGAGCGAAGGACGCCCGACCACCCCGGACGACGTGTACGGCGCGAGCCCCAGCGTGAGCAGGTGCGGCCGGTCGTCGGCCAGGTGGTCGCTGGTCTCGTAGCCGGGTTTCACCAGCTCCGGATGGGCGTGCAGGAGGACGGAAGTCTCCAGCTCGCCCGCGTGCATGTCGCTGCGCGACGACGTCTCCATCCCGGCGGCGGCCCGCGCGGCGGCCCAGTCGGCGCTGCTCGGGAACAACGCCATCCCCTCGGACTCCTGCACGACGTTCGACAGCACGTAATTCCCGCCGTGCGCGTTGACCAGCACCAGGTGCGGCACACCGGACCGGCGCAACGAGTCCGCGATGTCCCGCACCACCGAGTACAGCGTCCGCGCCGAGATGCTCACGGTGCCCGGCCAGTCGGCGTGCTCGTGCGAGCACGAGATCGTGATCGGTGGCAGCAGCCGGACCGGGTGCGCGTCCGCGATGGCCCGCGCGATCGTGCAGGCGATGACCGTGTCCGTCGCCAACGGCAGGTACGGGCCGTGCTGCTCGTGGCTGCCGATCGGCAGGACCGCCACGGTCGCCGCCCGCGCGTCTTCGGTGGTGTCCGGCAGGTACATGCCCGGAACCTACCGGTGCGCGGAACCGTAAGTGACCCGCAGGCAGAGGGCCGGGAGCTCGCCGCTCGCCAACCCCGGCAGCACGGACGGCAGGTCGTCGAAGTCGCTCTCGCCGGTGATGAGCGCGTCGAACACGGGATCGGCGAGCAGGTCCAGCGCGAGCGCCATCCGCTCGGCGTACGTGCGGTCCGGCCGCGCCACCACGCCGACCTGGCTGCTCCTCAGCCGCAGCCGGCGGGAGTGGAAGAACTCGCCCAGCGGCACGCTGACCCGCCGGTCGCCGTACCAGCTCAGCTCCAGCACCTCGCCCTCCGGAGCGAGCAACGACAGCGACCGCTCCAGCCCCGCCTCGGTCGCGCTCGCGTGCACCACGAGGTCGCAGTCACCGGTCGCCCGGTCGGGTGATGCGAAGTCGACGCCGAGCGCGGCGGCCACCGACGCGCGGGACGGGTCGGCGTCGACCAGTTGCAGCCGCACGCCGGGGAACCGGGCCAGCACGGCGGCCACCGCGCACCCGACCATCCCGCCGCCGACCACCGCGATCCGGTCACCGATCAGGGGCTTCGCGTCCCACAGCGCGTTCACGGCCGTCTCCACCGTCCCGGCGAGCACCGCGCGCTCCGCGGGCACGCCGTCCGGCACGGGAGTCACCGCGTCGGCCGGAACGACATAGTGTGTCTGGTGTGGATAGAGGCAGAACACCGTGCGACCGAGGAGCGGACCGTGTTCCACCACACCGACGTTCAGGTACCCGTACTTGACGGGCCACGGGAAGTCGCCCTCCTGGAACGGCGCCCGCATCACGTCGTGCTGGTTCGCCGGCACGCCGCCGCGCAGGACCAGGCTCTCCGTGCCGCGGCTGACGCCCGAGTAGAGGGTGCGGACCAGGACTTCGCCGGGTCCGGGCGAAGGCAGTTCGACCGGTCGGATCTCACACTTTCCGGCTGAGGTGAACCAAAGGGCCTTCGCGAAGCGTGTCATCTGTACAAACCTCCGGACGACGAGGCCCACCGCCACAAAGGGGCGCGATGACCACACTTCAGCACAGCGCGGCGCCGACGAACACCGAACCCACCGCTTGGGCGGCGGTCCAGGTGTTCCTGCTCGGCGTGCTGGAGTGCGCGGTCGGGCTCGGTCCGCTGGGCTGGCTCGCGGGGATCGCGTACGCGGTCGGCACGCAGGCGTTGCTGAGCGGCGCGTTGCAGCGGACCGCGACCGGTGTGCTCGGCCCGGCGGACCGCGTCACGCTGGCCCGGGGGCTGCTGGTCGGCGGCATCACGGCGATGGTGGCCGACGGCGCGGATCACACCGCGCTGCTCGTCGTGCTCGGTGCGGTGGCGCTCTCGCTCGACTTCGTGGACGGTCAGGTCGCCCGCCGCACGGGCACGGCGTCACCGTTGGGCGCGCGGTTCGACATGGAGGTCGACGCGTTCCTCATCCTGGTGTTGAGCGTGCACGTGGCGTTCGAGTTCGGGCCGTGGGTGCTGGTGATGGGCGCCCTGCGGTACGCGTTCGTCGTGGCTTCCTGGGGCTTGGCCTGGCTGAGGGGTGCGCTGCCGCCGAGTTACGCGCGCAAGGTGGTGGCCGCCGTGCAGGGGATCGTGCTGGTCGTGGCCGCGTCCGGGTTGGTGCCGCACTCCGGCGTGCTGGTCGCGCTCGCGCTGGCCGCGTTGATCTGGTCGTTCGGCCGTGACATCGCCCGGTTGTGGCGTGATGCCGCGGTACCGGTGGAGGGAGCCCGCCATGTCTGAGCCCGCCATGCCCGAGTCCGCCATGCCACACCGCAGCGGTGTCGGGAACGTGCTGCTCTGGGCGTTGCAGGTGCTCCTGGCCGCGTTCATGGTCTACAGCGGCTGGTCGCTGTTCGGCGACCAGTTCGTCGGCAAGTTCGACAGGATCGGGTTCGGGCAGTGGCTGCGGTACGTGACCGGTGTGCTGGAGATCGCGGGCGGGCTCGGCCTGCTCGTGCCACGGCTGTGCGGCCTCGCCGCGCTGGGCGTGGCGGGCGTGATGACGGGTGCGGTGGTTACCGAGGCGGTCATCCTCGGCGACCCGGCGGCGGCGGTGCTGCCGGCGGTCGTCGTCGCGGTGGCGGCCGTGGTGGCGTGGTTCCGCCGCGACACCGTGAAGGCGCTGCTTCAGGCCTTCGGGAAGTAGCGCAGCACGGCGACGTCGCCGAGCTTGGCCACCTCCTCCAGGTGGAAGCGGCGGGCCGGTCCGCCCGGGAACTCGGCCGGGTTGACGAACCGCGGCGCGGCGGCCTGTCCGATCAGCATCGGCGCGACGGCCATCCGGATCTCGTCGACCAGGCCGGCGGCCAGGAACGCGGTGTGGATGCGGCCACCTCCCTCCACCATCAGGCGGTCGACGCCGCGTGCGCCGAGGTCGTCCAGCAGCGCGCCGAAGTCGATGGCCGGGCCGAGCGGGACGACTTCCGCCAGGTCCCCGACCGCGGCGCGGGCGGGGGCGTGCCCGGCGTCCGTGGTGTAGACGAGCTTGTCGCCGCCGTGGTGCCAGAACTTGAGCGCCGGGTCGAGGTCGCCGCTGCCGGTCACGGTGACCTTCAACGGGTACTCGGGGCGACCCGCCGCGACCCGTGCGGCACGCCGTTCCGCGCTGTTGACCAGCAGCCGGGGGTTGTCCCGGCGGATCGTGGCGGCACCGACCAGGATCGCGCCGGACTCCGCTCGCACCCGGTCGACGTGGTCGAAGTCCTCTGCGTTGGACAGCGGGAACCGCTCCGCACCCCGGTCGTCGATGTAGCCGTCCACGCTGACGGCGACGCTGAGCAGGACATGCGGACGGATCACGCACCCACCGTACCGAGGCTTGAACCGCGGACCGCCGATCACGCGTTCTACCCGGCAGGACGTGGACGAGCGCGGAGGACGGTATGACGGAGCCTGTCGTCGACCACCGTGGCCGTCGGGTCGCGGTGACCGCCCTGGCGTCCGCGCTCGTCGCGTTCGCCCTGGTGGTGCCCAGCGACTTCGACCGGTTCACGGTGGCCGCGTTCCTCCGCCTCCCGGTGGAAGGGCTGCTCGGCCTGGTGTCGGTGCTCGTGCTGCCGGTGCGGGCGCGGCGGGTCGCGGCGGTGATCGGCGGGGTGGCGCTCGGCGTGGTGCTCGTGGTGAAGGCCATGGACATCGGGTTCGAGGCGGTGCTGCACCGGCCGTTCGACCTGGTGCTCGACTGGCCGCTGCTGGGTCCGGCGGTGGGCTACGTGGACGTGACGGCGGGGTGGTTCGCGGCGGTCGCGGTGGTGGCGGCGGCCGTGCTGCTGACGGCGGCGGTGCTGTTCCTGGTGACGCGGTCCGTCGTGCGGCTGACCGGGGTGGTGGACCGCCACCGGCTGTCCGTGACGCGTGCGGTCGCGGTGCTGGCGGTCGTGTGGATCACGTGCGCCGCGCCGGGTCTGCACCTCGCGCCCGGCGTGCCGATCGCGTCGCACAGCACCGCCGAGTTCGTCTACGACCACGCGCGCCAGGTGCGCGTCGGTCTGCGCGACCAGGAGCGGTTCGCGGAGGCGGTGGACGCGTTCCGCGACGCGGCGGGGGAGGAGCTGCTGACGGCGTTGCGCGGCAAGGACGTCGTGCTGGCGTTCGTGGAGAGCTACGGGCGCGACGCGGTGGAGGACCCGGAGATCGCGCCGCACGTCGGCGCGGTGCTGGACGCGGGAACCCGTCGGCTGGCCGACGCCGGGTACGCCTCGCGCAGCGCGTTCCTCACCTCGCCGACGGCGGGCGGCGGCAGCTGGCTCGCCCAGGCCACCCTGCTGTCCGGGCTGTGGGTCGACAACCAGCAGCGGTACCGCGCGCTCGTCTCCGGCGACCGGCTGACGTTGGGCGGCGCGTTCCGGCGTGCGGGCTGGCGCTCGGTCGGCGTCATGCCCGGCATCACCGAGGACTGGCCGGAAGGCGAGGTCTTCGGCTACGACCGGGTCTACGCGTCCGGCGACCTCGGCTACCGGGGGCCGCGCTTCGGCTACGCGACCATGCCCGACCAGTTCACGTTGTCGCGGTTCCAGCAGGCCGAGCGGGCCGGGGAGCACGCGCCCGTGATGGCGGCGATCCCGCTGCTGTCCAGCCACGCGCCGTGGTCGCCCTTCCCGGCACCGGTCGGCTGGGACGACGTCGGCGACGGCTCCGTCTACCACGCGATGCCGTCGGGTGAGGCGCCGGCGGAGGACATGTTCGGCCGGGAGCCCGCGTCGGTGCGGGCCGACTACGCGCGGTCCGTCGAGTACTCGCTGAACACCCTCGTGTCGTACGTCGAGACCTACGGCGACGACGACCTCGTGCTGGTGTTCCTCGGCGACCACCAGCCCGCGCCGTTCGTCACGGGCATCGGCGCGAGCCGGGACGTGCCGATCACCATCGTGACGCGCGACCCGGCCGTGCTGGACCGGACCGCCGACTGGGCCTGGACCGACGGCCTCAAGCCGGGCCCGCAGGCGCCGGTCCGCCCGATGGACACCTTCCGCGACCAGTTCCTGACCGCGTTCCGGTAGCCCTCAGCGGAACGCGGCCAGGTGGTCGCGCGCCCAGGTGGCGAAGCTCGTCGCCGGGCGGCCGAGGACCTCCTCGACGTCGCCGGTGACCACGGCGTTGTGCCCGGCCCGCGCCCACTCCACCCCGGTGAGCATGGCGTCGACCGCCGACGCGTCGAGGCCGCGACCGACCATGTCGGCCCGTGCGGCGTCCACGGGCACGTCCACGGTCCCGACGGGCCGGCCCAGCGCGGACGCCAGGATCGCGGCCTGGTCGGGGACGCTCAGCGGCTCCGGACCGGTCAACGCGTACGTCCGTCCGTCGTGGACGGACGCGGTGAGCGCTTCCACCGCCACCGCCGCCACGTCACGGGGGTCCACGACGCCCTGCCGCGCGTCGCCGGTCAGGTTCGGCACCGGTGCGCCGGCCGCGATCGGCCGCGCGAACGCCAGGAGGTTCGACGCGAAGCCGGACGGCCGCAGCACGGTCCACGCCAGTCCGCTGTCGCGCACGGCCCGTTCCGCCACGAGGTGCCACGCGCCGACGGTGCGGTCGCCGATGGTCTCCCCGGTGCCGATCGCGGACAGCTTCACCACCTTGCCCACGCCCGTCCGCGCCGCCGCGTCGAGCACCGCCAGGTCGTGGTCCGGGGTGGGCTTGGCGGGTGCTGTGAGCAGGAACAACGCCTTCACGCCCGGCATGGCGAGCCGCAGCGTGCCGGAGTCGTCGAAGTCGGCGCGGACGACGTCGAGGCCCGGCGGCAGCCGCTCGGGTGAACGGCTCACGGCCCGCACCCGCTCACCCCGTTCGACCAGGAGCCGCAGGACTTCGCTGCCGATGGTGCCGGTCGCCCCGGTGATCAGGATCATGGCCACGACTGTGCCCGGACGCGTCCCCGCTGGTCTTGGAGATTTCGGCTCAGGTGCGCATCTCCCGCGTCCGCCACAGCACCAGCACGAAGTACGGCGTGCCGATCAACGAGATCACCAACCCGGCGGGCACCTGCGCCGGCGCGATCACGGTCCGCCCCACCGTGTCCGCGACGGACACCAGCACCGCGCCCAACGCCGCCGCGACCGGGACCACGCGCGCGTGCCGCCCACCGACCAGCGACCGCGCCAGGTGCGGCGCGACCAACCCGACGAACGCCACCACCCCGATGGCCGACACGGCGGTGGCCGCCAGCACGCCCGCCGCCGCCAGGATCACCAGCCGCGACCGCTCCACCCGCATCCCCAGCACCCGCGGTGTGTCCTCGTCCAGGCTGTGCAGGTCCAGCTCGCGGTGCCGGGCCCACAGCAACGGCGTCAACAGCACCAGCGCGAGCACCGTCGGCAGCACCTGCTCGGACGTCCGCCCGTACGTGGACCCGGACAGCCAGGTCAACGCCTTCGCCGTGTTCCACGGATCGGACGTCACGATCAGCAGCGTGATCAGCGCCATCCCGCCGGACCACATCGCGATGCCGATGACGACCAGCCGGTCCGAGTCCAAACCCGATCGCCACGCCAGCCCGTAGACCAGCGCGAACGCCACCACCGCGCCGGCACCCGCCGCACCGGCGATGTGCCACGCCCCGGCCATCGGCACGACCGTGATCAAGCTGATCGCACCGAGCCCCGCGCCCGCCGTGATGCCGAGCAGACCCGGCTCCGCCAACGGGTTCCGGCTCACCGACTGGATGCCGCACCCGGCCACCGCCAACGCGGCACCGGCCACCAACGCCGCCAGCACCCGCGGGAGCCGCTGGTCGACCACGAACGTCAACGCCGTGCCGGAACGCCCGGCCAGCCAGTTCGCCAGATCGCCCAGCAGCACCAGCCGGTCACCGAGCATCAGCCCCACGACCGGCGCCGCGACCACCAGCAGGACCAGCACCGCCGCGATCACCGCGAACCGCCGGGGCGACCCGGCCACACCGACCCGACCGGCCGGCGCCTGCCGAGGCGTGCCGCTCGACCGCCCGCGCCGCGCCAGCCAGATCAGCACCACCGCGCCGAGGATCGTCGTGGTGACACCGGTCGGCACCCGGATCGCCGCCGCCGAACCCATCACCGCGCGCAGCACCACGTCCGCGCCCAGCACGATCAGCACACCGACCAGCCCCGACACCGGCAGCAGCACCCGGTGCCGGCCCAACCCCGGCACGAGCGGCACCAGCAGCCGCGTGATCACCGGCGCGCTCAGCCCGACGAACCCGACCGGCCCGGCCACCGTCACCGACGCCGCCGTCAGCGCCACGGTCAGCAGCACCGCGCCGACCCGCGTGCGCCGCACCTTCAACCCGAGCACGGTCGCGCTGTCGTCACCCAGGGCCAGGACGTCCAGCGACCGACCCATCACGATCAGCCCCGCCACCGCGACCACCACGACCGGCGTCATCTGCGCGGTCGCGTTCAGGTCGCTCACCGTCAACGAGCCGCTGCCCCACCCGAACAGCCCGTTCGTCTCTTCTTCGAACATCAGCAGCAGCAGGGTGGTCGCCGACTGCAACGTCAACGCGACCGCCGACCCGACGAGCACCAGCCGAGGGCTGGCCGAACCGCCGCCGGACAACCCGAGCACGACGACCGCCGCCGCCAACCCGCCCACGAACGCCGCCGCACCCGCGGGCAACGTCGGCAGGCTCAACCCGAACGCCGCGATCGAGACCACGGCGAGGTGCGAGCCCGCGTTCACCGCGAGCGTGTCCGGTGACGCCAGGGGGTTGCGCGCTACCGACTGCATCCCGGCGCCGGCGACGCCCAGCGCGACACCGATGAGCAGCGCGGCCAGCAGGCGCGGCACGCGCGAACCCTCCAGCACGGCGAGGGTCTGCGCGTCGCCGTCGCCCACCAGGGCCTTGAGCACGTCGAGCACACCGGTCGACGCGGTGCCCTGGGTGAGGTGGACGGCGGAGAGCACGGCGATGGCCGCCACGATCCCCGCCGTCACGGCGGCGGTGCGCATCAGGCGGTGACGGCCTTCACGAACTGCTCGGCGACGGTGACGACGGACTTCGGGCCGCCGAACGTCCACGTGCCGGGCTCCAGCTTGACGACGTTCTTGGAGACCACGAACGGCAGCCGCTGCCACACCGGGTTCTGCGCCAGGCCGGTGGTGAACACGTCGTCCTCGGAAGCGCTGTAGAACAGCACGGTCTTCGGGTCGGTGATCGAGGTCAGGCCCTCGACGTCGGTCGCGCCGAGGCCCCACTTCGCGTCGGCCTCACCGGTCCACGCGTTCTTCAGGCCCAGCGCCTCGGCCGTGTCGGAGACCAGCGAGCCCTTGCCGAACGGGCGGATGTTGACGGTGCTGCCCTCCAGCCAGCCGTCGGCCATCAGGAACGGCGTGCCGGCCGCGTTCTTCGCCTCGATCGCCTTCTTGCCGTCGGCCAGCGCGGTGTCCATCTCGGACAGCAGCTTGTCGCCCTCCGCGGACTTGCCGATCGTCTGCGCGATGATCTTCACGTCCTCGCGCAGCCGGTCGAGGTTGCGCGAGGCGTCGCTGGCCTTGGTGACCACGACGGGGACGTACTTCTCCAGCTGCCCGACCAGGGTCTCGTCCCGGCCCTCGGCGATGATCACCACGTCGGGGTCGAGCGCGACGATCGCGTCGACGCTGGGCTCGTTGCGCTTGCCCACGTCCTTCACGTCGGCGGCGAGCGGTACGGTCGCGTCCCACGTCTTGTAGCCGGCGGCGTCCGCGACACCCACGGGCATGACACCCAGGGAGGCGACGACCTCGGTCTCGGCCCACTCCAGCGTGACGACCCGCTGGGCGGGCGCCTTCAGCTCGACGGCCTTGCCGCGGGAGTCGGTCACCTTGACCGGGCCGCCGGCGGACTCGCTCGGGGTGGTCGTCGGCGTCTCGGTGGTGCCGCAGGCGGACAGCAGCACGGCCGCCGCGATCAGGGCAGGGGTCAACAGGCGCATCGCTCGAACCTCTCAGCTCAGGGGGTGTCAGACCGGGCGGGGGGTGTGCCGGCCGAGGGGGCGGCAGTGGATCGCGCCGGTCACGGGGTCGTCGGCGACGTGCACCGTGACGCCGTAGGCGTGGGTCAGGTGTGCGGCGGTGAGGACGTCGCGGACCCCGCCCGCGGCGACGACCCGTCCCTCGGCCAGCAGCACGACCTCGTCGGCGATGATCGCCGCGTGGTCGAGGTCGTGCAGCACGACGCCGACCGCCACGTCGTGGTCGTTCGCCAGGTCGCGCACCACGTCCAGGACCTCGACCTGGTAGCGCAGGTCGAGGTGGTTGGTGGGCTCGTCCAGCAGCAGCACGGAGGTCTGCTGCGCCAGGCACGACGCCAGCCAGACGCGCTGCAACTCGCCGCCGGACAGCTCGTCCACGCCGCGGCCGGCCATCGCGGTGACGCCGGTCAGCTCCATGGCGCGGGTGATGGCGGCGTTGCCGTCCACGTCCACGCCGCGCCACCCCGTCCGGTACGGGTACCGGCCGTAGGAGACGACGTCGCGCACCGACACGCCGGACGGCGTCGGCCGCTGCTGGGTGAGCAGGGTGACGTTGCGGGCGAACTCCTTGCCGGACAGCGCGGAGTGCCCCCACACCGGGCGCTCGCCCAGCCGCACCTGACCCGTGCTGGGCCGGTGCAGGCGCGCCAGCGACCGGAGCACGGTCGACTTGCCGGACCCGTTGGGCCCGACGAGCGCCGTCACGGTCCCCGCGCGCAGCCCGAGCGAGACGCCGTGCACCACCGCGTGGTCGTGGTGCGCCAAGACCAGCTCTTCACCGGCGAGCAGCGCGTCTCCCTTGGACATGAGGGGAGCCTAACCTAAGGAATCAATTCACCCGTATGGGCGTGAGCTACCGCACTTTGCGGGCGTTTGTCGTAACGCCGGCGCTCGCTGCGGTTCAGCCACCGAAGTGCCGCCGGGTGTCGGAGACCAGCGACGAGAACACCGTCGTGTTGATCCCGCCGCCGAACTTCAACGCGGGCTCGTACGCGAACGTCCAGGTGAGCCGGCACCCCGCGCCCACCCGTTCCACCAGGTAGTCCTCCCCGAACCGGCGGAACACCGGCAGGTTGGCCCGCTCCGCCCGGAACGACTGCCGCCGCCCCTCCTCCCACCGGAAGAACACCTCGCGCAGTCGCAGCACGCCCAGCACCGCCGTCTTCCGGGTCGTGCCTACGCCGAACGGGCGGGGCGACGTGTACTCGGCCGACGACAGCAGGCGGCACCACCACAGCGGGTTGGACGCGGTCAGGCCACGCCACACACGTTCGGGTGACACCGGCAGGTCCAGCACGTAGCTGTGGCGCTGCGGTGCCGAGTCGAAGAAGTCCACGTCGAACGGCTCCAGGCGGGGCACTTCTCCAGTGTGCCGCTTTCGTGGAGGTTTCACCGCACCGCACGGGTCCCCGCAGTACGGCGGGCACCGACAGCAGTAACGGTGTGCGCCACTCGGGCGGTACCGCCGCACGAACGTGTGGATCAACGCCGTCGAGGCTTGGCCCGCGCGGTCCGCACTGGTTGCGTTACCGGGTAAGCCCCACGTGACCGAGAGGTGCCAGCGGATGCAGCCGTTCCAGTTGCCGGACTTCTACATGCCCTACCCGGCGCGGCTGAACCCGAATTTGGAACGGGCTCGGGCGCACACGAAGGCGTGGGCGCACGAGATGGACATGATCGACGTGCCGCAGCACGGCACCGTCATCTGGACCGACGACGACCTCGACTCGCACGACTACGCGCTGCTCTGCTCGTACACCCACCCGGACGCGTCGCCGGACGACCTCGACCTGGTCACCGACTGGTACGTGTGGGTCTTCTACTTCGACGACCACTTCGTCGAGCTGTACAAGCGCAACCCCGACGTGGCCGGCGCGAAGGCGTACCTCGACCGGCTGCCGCTGTTCATGCCGGTGGACGGGCAGATCACCGAGGAGCCGACGAACCCGGTCGAGAAGGGCCTGGCCGACCTGTGGACGCGCACCGTCCACTCCCACTCGCCCGAGTGGCGCCGCCGGTTCGCGGACAACACGAAGCACCTGCTGGACGAGTCCATGTGGGAGCTGCTGAACATCTCCGAGGGCCGGCTGTCCAACCCGATCGAGTACATCGAGATGCGCCGCAAGGTGGGCGGCGCGCCGTGGTCGGCGAACCTGGTCGAGCACGTCACCGGCATGGAGGTGCCCGCCCGGATCGCCCTGACCCGCCCGATGGGCGTCCTGCGCGACACGTTCGCCGACGCCGTCCACCTGCGCAACGACCTGTTCTCGTACGAGCGCGAGGTGCTGGACGAGGGCGAGCTGAGCAACGGCGTCCTGGTGCTGGAGAAGTTCCTCGACATCCCGACCCAGGAGGCCGCCGAGGCGGTCAACGACCTGCTCACGTCCCGCCTGCACCAGTTCGAGCACACCGCCGTCACCGAGGTGCCGGCGCTGCTGGACGAGAACGCGATCGACCCGGCGGGCCGCCTGGCCGTGCTGGCGTACGTGAAGGGGCTCCAGGACTGGCAGTCCGGCGGCCACGAGTGGCACGCCCGCTCCAGCCGTTACATGAACAAGGGCGCGGTCACGGCGAACCCCGTGCTGGGCGGCCCGACGGGCCTGGGCACGAACGCCGCCCGCTCGCTCATCGCCACCGCGCCGCAACGCCTGCGCAGCTACGGCCACGTGCCGTTCGAAGAGGTGCCGCCGCTGCCGGAACCGGCCCTCGACATGCCGTACGCGGTGAAGGTGAGCCCGCACTGGCACGACGCGAAGGAGAAGAGCGTCGCCTGGGCGCGTGCCATGGGCCTCTTCGACGACGTGCCGCGCGTGTGGACCGAGGAGAAGCTGCGGGACTACGACTTCGCCCTGTGCTCCGCGGGCATCGACCCGGACGCCACCCCGGAGGAGCTGGAGATCTCCGCGATGTGGCTGACCTGGGGCACCTACGGCGACGACTACTACCCGGCCGTCTTCGGCCGCACGCTGGACATGCCCGCCGCGAAGGTGGCCACCGACCGGCTGAAGCGGATGATGCCGCTCGACGGCGAGCCCGTCGCGCCGGTGAGCCCGATGGAACGCGGCCTGGCCGACGTCTGGCAGCGCACCACCGCCCCGATGCCGCCCGACAACCGGCGGCAGTTGCGGCACGCCATCGACCTGATGCTGGACAGCTGGGTGTGGGAGCTGAAGAACCAGCACGAGAACCGCGTGCCCGACCCGGTGGACTACGTCGAGATGCGGCGCAGCACGTTCGGCTCGGACCTCACCATGAGCCTCGCCCGGCTCGGCCACGGCCGCCTGGTGCCCGAGGAGATCTACCGCACCCGCACCATCCGGAACATCGAGAACTCGGCGATCGACTACGCGACCCTGCTCAACGACCTCTTCTCCTACCGGAAGGAGATCCAGTTCGAGGGCGAGGTGCACAACATGGTCCTGGTGGTGCGCAACTTCCTCGACGTCGACCTGGAACGCGCGTACGCCGTCACGACGGACTTGGCGAACGCGCGGCTCAAGCAGTTCCAGCACGCGGTCGGGATCGAGCTGCCGGCGTTGTTCGAGGAGTTCGACCTGGGGCCGGAGGCACGGGACGCCCTCACCGCGCACGCCGCCGAGCTGGAGGACTGGGTGGCCGGCATCCTGCACTGGCACCGCGAGGTCGTCCGCTACCACGACGCCGACCTGGCCAAGCACTTCGGCGACCGGGAGATCGCCCCGCAGGCCTTCCGCGGCCCGACCGGCCTCGGCACGAAGTCGACCCGCATCCCGGTGAAGAACGGGTGACCACCAGCTGGTGAAACGGGCCGGGGCGCAGACGCTCCGGCCCGTTTTTCACTTGCCGCGCTTGACGAACCCGGCCCAGGCGTTCGCCGGGAAGGCGAGCTGCGGTCCGGTGGGGTTCTTCGAATCACGAACGGCGACCGGACCGGCCGCGGGGAACTTGACGGCGACACAACTGCCGTTGTCTGCGCTGTAGCTACTGGTACGCCACACGGCGAACTCCCTACGTGATCAAGGACTCGATCAGGGCCACGCTCTCGACCGGCGACAGGGCGACCCGCTCCAGGCTCTGCGTACTCAGCGTATAGGTCCGAACCCGTTCAGGGTCGCCCACGAAGACGGCCGCATCCTGAATCTCGATGTAGGCGATCGGTCGGGCGTCGCCGAAGTTGAGCAGCACGAACTGCCCGGTGTTCGCGGCGTGTGGTCCTGCCTCGGGCTGCACCACCTGCAAGGTGACATTCGGCAGCGCGCCGAGCTTCAAGAGGTGTCGGTACTGCTCGTTCATCAAGTCCTGGTCACCGACCCGCAGCCGCAGAGCCTGCGAATTCAGCACCGCGTGCAGCTCCAGCGGCTCGTCCTTGAGCAGCAACCGCGCCCGCTGCATCCGAAACTCGACCAGGCGATCGGCCGAGTCGGACTTCACCCTCGGTGAAGCGTTGGTCAAGGCCCTCGAGTAGTCCTCGGTCTGGAGGAGGCCCGGCAGCACGATCGGCTCGAAGACGAACTCCCGTTGTGCCAACGATTCCAGGCCGACCATGGTGCGCAGCCAGTCCGACACGACATCGGTCCACGGGCCCACCCACGAGGCGTCGTCGGTGCGGCTGCTCAGCAGCACCAGCCGGTCGATGTTCTCGCGCTCGACGTCGCAGGCCCTGAGGATCTTGCGGATGTCACCCGGGTACTGTGTGCTCCGGCCGGTTTCCATGTGGCCGAGCTTGGGCTTCCCGATGCCGCAGGCAGCTGACAGTTCCGTGAGCGACAGGCCCGCCTCGTTCCGGTACCGCGCGAGTTCGACACCGATCAACCACTGGAGCGCCGAGGGCGCGGCCAATTCGAACATGATCAGACTGTAGCCAAATCAGGACAGTAAACGTATCACCTGATCGTGTACTAGCCGGCTGTAGACGTATCTCTCTAGCGTCGCGGTCATGCACATCAGCGACGACTCCGTCTACAACCACACCTACATCGAGGTCGCCCCGGCCTGCGTGATGAGCGTCGACCTGCTGTCGGACGATCAAGTCGAGGTTTTCGTCGGCGAGCGCAGCAAGGTCCTCGGCGTGTCCAACGGCGTGAGCCTCGTGCTCGGCGAAGAAGCGCTGGACCACCTGGTGTGCACCTTGTCCCAGGGGCGTGACCAGCTCAAGGGCCGGGCCGACGTGCTCGGACAGACGCGGCGCCCCAACCGGCAGGGGGCTACCGGCCGGGACGTCGACCCCTCGTAAACCGGCGGAGCTGTGGGGGCTCCACCGGGTACTCCATCGATCCGCGGTCGTGGGTACAGCCTGATCGGACGCCGTGGAGCGAACCTAGGATGAACCTTGAACCGGCTGTCCAAGGGGGCTGTGCGTGGAGTTCGGGCTGCTCGGCGGCGTCCGTGCGTCGGTCGACGGCGTGGACCTCGACATCGGCCACACCCGCCGACGCAGCGTGCTGGCGGCGCTGCTGCTGGAGGCCGGGCGGCCGGTGCCGGTGGAGCGGCTGGTGGACCGGATCTGGGGTGCCCGGCCGCCACTGCGGGCCAAGGAGACGCTGTACGGGTACGTCTCCAAGCTGCGCGTGGCCGGGATCGACATCCGGCGCAGCCCTGACGGGTACGTGCTGGAGCCGGCGCGCGTCGACCTGGCCGAGTTCCGCGCCCTCGTCAAGCAGGCCCGTGACGAACCGGACGAGCGTGCCGCCGAGCTGTACGACCAGGCCCTCGGGCTGTGGCGCGGCGAGGCGTTGGACGGGCTCGAATCGCCGTGGTTCACCCAGGTCCGGGAGGCCCTGCACACCGAACGCGCGACCGCCGAGCTGGACCGCAACGACGTGGCGATCAGGCTCGGTGACCACGCCGCCCTGCTCCCCGCGCTGCGCCAGGCCACCCGCGCGAACCCGCTGGACGAACGCCTCGCCGGCCAGCTCGTGCTCGCCCTGCACCTCAGCGGCCGGTCGTCGGAGGCCCTGCGGCACTACGACGGGTTGCGCCGGCAGCTCGCGGACGAGCTGGGCACCGACCCCGGCAAGCCGCTCCAAGACCTCTACCTGCGGGTTCTCGGTCAGGAAGAACGCCAGGAGACCACCGCCGTCCCGCGTCAGCTCCCCGCACCGCAACGGTGGTTCACGGGGCGGGAGAAGGAGATCGCCGACCTCACCGAACCGTCGTCCACCGTCGTGATCACGGCGATCGGCGGTGCGGGCGGCATCGGGAAGACGGCGTTGGCGCTGCACTGGGCGCACCGGCACGTGGACGACTTCCCGGACGGCCAGCTCTACGTCAACCTGCGCGGCTTCGACCCGGCGGGTGAGCCCGTCACGCCCCAGACCGCGCTGCGCGGGTTCCTCGAAGCGCTCGGCGTGGACGACCCGCCCACCGACCTCGACGCCCAGGCCGCCCTCTACCGCAGCCTGATCGCGGACAAGCGCGTCCTCGTCGTGCTGGACAACGCCCGCGACACCACTCAGGTCACCCCGCTCCTCCCCGGCGGCGCGCACTGCACCGTGCTGATCACCAGCCGCCAGCAGCTCCTGGGCCTGCTCACGTCCCACGGTGCGCGCTCGGTGACGTTGGACGTGCTCGACGAACACGAATCCCTCGCGCTCATCACCGCCCGGCTGGGCGCCGAACGCGTCGAAGCCGAGCCGGACGTCACCGGTGAGCTGCTGCGCCTCTGCGGCGGCCTCCCGCTCGCGCTCGGCATCGTCGCGGCCCGTGCCGTCACCCAGCCGGACCTCCCGCTGTCGGCCCTGACCGACGAGCTGAAGGACCACCGCCTGGACGCGTTGGACGACCTCAGCGCCGACCTGCGCACGGTGTTCGCCTGCTCGTTGCGGGTGCTCAGCCCGGCCGCCGCCGAGCTGTTCGGCCTGCTGGGCCTGACGTCCGCGCCCGACCTGAGCCTGCGCGCGATCACCGCCCTGACCGGCCGTCCGGACACGCGCAAGCTGCTCAGGGAGCTGGAAGCCGCCCACCTCGTCCAGCAGCACCAGGTCGGCCGCTACCGCATGCACGACCTCGTCCGCCTCTACGCCGCCGAAGTCGCGCCCGCCGACGCCGACCTGACGGACTTCATCGGCTACTACGCCGCCACCGCGCACAACGGCGACCTCCTCCTGGAACCGCACCGCCCACCGGTACCCGCCCCGAACGGCGCACCGCTGCCGCTCGCGGACGTCACCGCCGCGATGGACTGGTTCGACGCCGAGTACGAGTCGCTGCTCGCCGCCCAACGCCTGGCCATCGCCAACGGTTGGCACGCGCCGGCCTGGCACATCGCGTGGGCGCTCACCAACTACCACCTGCGGCGCGGGCACGCGGCCGAGGACATCGTGGTGTGGCGGACCGCGCTGGACGCCGCCGAAGCGCTCGACGACCGGTCCAAGCAGGTCGCGGCGCACAAGTTCCTCGGGCTGGCGCTGACCGACGTGGGCCGTTTCGAGCAGGGCGACCACCACCTGCGGCAGGCGTTGGAGCTGGTGGAGGACGACTACGGCAAGGCGGGCGCGCACCGCGCGATGGCGTGGGCGATGGAACGCCGAGGTGACCTGTCCGGCGCGCTGGAGCACGCGGAAGCGCAACTGGCCCGCTTCCGCGCGTTGGAGATCCCCATCCGCATCGCCGAAGCGCTGAACGACGTCGGCTACCGGATGGCGCGGCTCGGCGACTACGTGCGGGCCGAGGAGCACTGCCGGGAAGCGTTGGCGCTCAACGGGGAACTCGGCCACGTCGAGGGCGAAGCGGCCACTTCGGACAGTCTCGGCTACATCGCCCACCACCACGGGCGCGACGCCGACGCGGTCGAGCACTACCGGCACGCGCTGGCGCTCTACCGACAGTTGGACAACTCGTACGAGGAAGCCAGCGTGCTGCGGCACTTCGGTGACGTCCTGGCCGCCGTGGGCCGTGCCGCCGAAGCCCGCGAATCATGGCAACGAGCCCTCACCCTGTTCCGTGCCCAAGGCCGCGTGCAGGACGCCGACGACGTCCTGGCGCTGCTCGCCTGAGACGGTCCGGTGGATCAGTCGGGGGTGATCGCCTTCGCACCGGCCGCGCTGGTATCGACCAGTTCCCGCATCGTCGGCGTGAGGCTGGAGGCCAGTTCGGTGTCCACCCACCCGACCTCGGCCAGGAACGCGTCGACGGTCGCCCGGAAGGCACGGACCAGTTCCGGCGGGTCCACCGCGCGGACGAGGGTGGCACCGAGTGGCGCGGTCACCTCGGCCGGCAGGTCGTCCATCCCCCGCCCCTGCACCGCGGGCAGACCGTGCCGCAGGCAGGCGAGGGCGAGCACCTGCTCCCGCAAGCCGCTCACCATGTGCTGCGCCTGCCACACCCGGCCGCGCGCGATGCCGCTCCGCGCGTGCAGGGCGTAGAGCCAGCCCATCCCGACCAGGTCGAGGGCCTCGGGTGGTCCGACCTCTCGCACGTCGGCTGCAGTGCCGAACACCAGCCGGAACGCCGCGCCCGTCGCGCCGAAGTCCGCCGCCGGCCAGAACGACAGGTCGACCTGGAGGGTGTCGGGGAGCAGGAAGACCCGGAAGAGCGTGGCACCGCGCCGGACGTCCAGGTGGTGCACGACGGAGTGGTCCCGGTACATGCGGTCGCTCCAGTCCCGCACCACGTCGTCGACCTCCGCCGCCTCGTCCAGGCACAGCGCGAGGTCGATGTCCGACCACCGGTCCTCGCGGTCGACCGCGGCGGACCCCACGACCGCCGCACCGGTGATCCGCGGATCGGTCCTCGCCGCCGACACCAGCGCGGCCCGCAGCCGGTCCCGCTCGTCATGGGTGAACATGGGGCGTCATGCTCGCGTACCGGACCGGTCGGACGATCATCGGGAGTATTGCCGGCGCTGCCCTTTGAGCGCCTGACTTTCAGCGCCTGCCTTTCGGCGCTTGCGTTTCAGCGCTGCTTGCCCGCCGCCAGCGCCACCGCCCCGGCCAAGGCCACCGCCGTCAACACCGCGACCCCCGTCCGGAACCCGCCGTCACCGCTACCCACCAGCCCTGCCGTCAACGCCGCCACCGCGGGCCCCACGGTCGTCCCGACCATCCGCGCGGTCGCGCTCAGGCCGCCTGCCGCACCCGCCATCCCCTGCGGCGCACCGGACATGACCAGCGTGTTGATCGCCGCGTTGAACAAGCCCTGCCCCACCCCCAGCACGGCCAGCCGCACGCACAGCTCCACGAACGACGCCACCGGCAGCAGCAGCAACCCCAGCGCGAGCACCGTCACCACCGACCCGACCAGTGCGACCAGCCACGGCCCGTACCGGTCGGCCAGCGAACCCGACACCGCCGACAGCGCACCCACCCCCGCGACGAACACCAGCAACGCCACCCCGACGTCCTCCGGCGTGCCGCCCAGCACGTCCGTCACGTGGTAGGGCACCAGGAAGAGCGTCACCCCGCCCAACGTCGACACCAGCGTCAATGCCAGCAGCGGCAGGCCGAACAGCCGCTGCCGCACCAACACCAGCACCGGCCGGGACGAGGGCAGCCGACCCCACCACACCGCCGGCACCAACGCCACCACCAGCAACCAGGCCGCGTCCTCGAACGCCAGCAGCACCGCCGTGATCGCACCGCCCAGCAGGACCGCTTCCAGCACCAACGCCCGGTCCGGCACCGGCAGGCCGCGCCCGTCACGGCGCAGCGAACGCCACCCCAGCCACAGCACGACCGCCACCAGCGGCAGCTTCACCAGGAACACCGACCGCCACCCGAACGCGCCGGCCACGAACCCGCCCAGCGGCGCGCCCGCCAACCCGCCGATCGTCATGATCGTGACCACGTAGCCGATCGCGCGGCCACGCCGTTCCGGCAGCACCGCCGCGACCACGATCGGCATGTACCCGGCGAGCACGAGCGACCCGGCCACGCCTTGCAGCACCCGTCCCAGCAGCACCACCCAGAACGCGGGCGCGGCGGCCGTGATCACGCTCGCCACCGCGACACCGGCCAGCGCCAGCAGGAACGCCGACCGCACGTCCGCCCGGTCCACCCACCGCCCGGCCGGGATCGCGATCGCCGCCATCGGCAGCGTGTATGCGAGCAGCACCCACGCCGTGGCGGACGGACCGACGTCCAGGTCACCGCCCAGGCTGGGCAGCGCCACCGCCGCGACGGTCATCTCGGTGGTCACCACCAGCATCGCCAACCCGAGCGCCACCACCGGTGCCCAACGGGTCTTGACCTGCGCGTCCTGTGTCATGGCGGCGAAATTACGGCCGCCTGCCCACCGGTCGAATCCGTCGGGTGACCAGTCACGTGACAGATGCCCGCGCCCGCGCCGCGCTCGTAACTTCGACACCACACCGAGGGAGGGAACACCGTAATGATCAAGCTGGCGATCATCGTGGGCAGCACGCGGAAGGGCCGGTTCGCGCCGGTCGTGGCGAACTGGTTCGCCGACCGGGCCAAGCAGCGCGCCGACCTGAGCGTGGACGTGCTGGACCTGGACGACCTCGACCTGCCGGACCGGCTGCACGGCTTCGGCGAGGAGCGGGCGCCGGAAGTCGCGCTGGTCTCGCCGCGACTGGCGGGCGCGGACGCGTTCGTCGTCATCACGCCCGAGTACAACCACAGCTTCCCCGCGCCGCTGAAGAGCGCCATCGACTGGCACTTCACCGAGTGGCAGGCCAAGCCGGTGGGGTTCGTGTCGTACGGGGGAGTCGGCGGCGGGTTGCGGGCGGTCGAGCAGCTGCGGCAGGTCTTCGCCGAGCTGCACGCCGTGACGGTGCGGGACGGGGTCAGCTTCCACGGGGCTTGGGAGCGGTTCGACGCCGAGGGCAACCCGGTGGACGCGGACGGGGCGGACAAGGCCGCGACGACCTTGCTCGACCAGCTCGTCTGGTGGGGCACGGCTCTGCAGGAAGCCCGCGCGAAGCGGCCTTACGGGGCCTGACGTGCTTGCCATCCGTCTGCGCGAGTTCGGCCCGGCCGACCTGCTCCGGTGCGAGGAGGTCGACGAGCCGTCGGCAGGGCCCGGCCAGGTGCGGATCTCGGTGCGTGCGGCGGGCGTGCACCTGGTGGACGCGGTGATCCGGCGCGGTTGCGGCGAGTGGGTGCCGCTGCCGGATCTCCCCACCACACCCGGCAGCGAGGTCGCGGGTGTGGTCGACGCGGTCGGCGCCGGCGTCGACCGGTCGTGGCTCGGCGCCCGGGTGGTGACGCAACTCGGCCTGGCCAGCGGCGGGTACGCCGAGCTGGCGGTGCGGGAGGTCGGCGCGCTGCACGTCGTGCCGGACGGGCTCGGGTTCGCGGCGGCGGTGGCGATGATCTGCACCGGCCGCACGGCGTTGGGCGTGCTGGACGCGGCGGCGGTCGGTCCCGACGACGTGGTCCTGGTGACCGGTGCCGCCGGTGGCGTGGGGACGTTGCTGGTGCAGGGGATCTCCCGGGTCGGGGCGTGGGTCGCGGGCCTGTCCGGGTGCGGCGACAAGCGGCGGGTGGTGCTGCGGGCGGGTGCGGCGATTGCGGTCGACTACCGGCGGGACGGGTGGCAGGAGGACGTGATCGCACAGCTGGGCGGGCGTGAGGTGAGCGTGGTGCTGGACGGCGTCGGCGGCGAGGTCGGGCGGGGCGCGCTGGACCTGCTCGCGCCGGGTGGCAGGCTGGTGGTGTTCGGGTCGTCGTCGGGGGAGTTGGTGCGCGTGTCCACCACCGACCTGTTCGAACGCTCCCTCACCGCGACCGTCGCCGTCGGTCCGCACGTGGCGAGGCGCGCCGGTGGGCTGCGGGCGTCGGAGGCGCGGGCGCTGGCGGAGGCGGCGGCCGGCCGGTTGACCCCGGTGGTCCAGACGTTCCCGCTGGCCGAGGCGGCGCGGGCGCACGCGGCGATGGAGAGCAGGCAGACCGTCGGCAAGGTCGTCCTGATCCCGGACGCCGGCTAGGGTCGGGACCATGCTGCACGGCAGGTCCACCGAACTGGCGGTGGTCGATGGACTCCTGGCCGACGCCCGTGCCGGGCGCAGCGGTGTGCTCGTGGTGCGCGGCGAGGCGGGGATCGGCAAGTCGGCGTTGCTCGCCCACACGGGGGTGAGCGCCGCCGCGGGCGGCTTCCGGATCCTGCGGGGTACGGCGATCGAGTCCGAGTCGGTGGTGCCGTTCGCCGGGTTGAGCCTGATCCTCGGCGGCGTCGTCGACCGCCTCGACTCCTTGCCGCCCAACCAGTCCGCCGCCCTGCGCAGCGCGCTCGGCCTCGCACCTCCCGACGGCGGCGCCTGCTACCTGATCGGTCTGGCCGTCCTCACCCTCCTCGCCGACCTGGCCGAACAAGGCCCCGTCCTCTGCCTGGTGGACGACGCGCACTGGCTCGACGAAGGCTCCACGCACGCCCTCGTGTTCGCCGCGCGCCGTCTCCAGGCCGAGGGCATCGCCATCGTCTTCGCCGCCCGCGACCTGCACGCGCCGCCGTTCCCCGCACCCGGTCTCCCCGAGCTGCGCCTCACCGGCCTGACCCCCGAAGACGCCACCGCGCTCCTCGAAGAGCACGCCGCAGACCTGCCGCGTTACGTCCGCGACCAGATCGCCCGTGAAGCGCGCGGCAACCCGTTGGCGCTGCTGGAACTCCCCGCCGCCCAGCGCGAGGGCCACCTGCCGTCCGCGCACGGCTACCGCGTCGCCGCCCTCCCCACCCACAGCCGCATCCAGCAGACCTTCGCCGACCGCATCGGGGCGCTGCCCGAACGCACCCGCACCCTCCTGCTGGTCGCCGCCGCCGACGACACCGGCGATCCGGGCGTGGTCTTCAAGGCCGCCGGCCTGCTCGGCGCGTCCGTCGACGACCTCGAAGTCGCCGAGCACCGCCAACTCCTGCGCTCCGACGAAGGCCGGTTGACGTTCCGCCACCCCCTGATCCGCACCGCCGCCTACCAGAGCGCGTCCCTCGTGCGCCGCCTCGCCGTGCACAAAGCCCTGGCCGACGTCGTCGACGACGCACACCGCAGCGCGTGGCACCTCGCCGCCGCCACCACCGAGCCGGACGAGGACGTGGCCGCGGCCTTGGCGCGCACAGCCGAGGACGCGCGCGGCCGTGGCGGGTACATCGCCGTGGCGTCGGCCTACCAGCGCGCGGCCGACCTGAGCCCGGACCCGGCGCAGCGGGGGCACCGATTCGCGGCGGCAGCGGGTGCGGCCGGTGCGGCGGGCCAGTTCGACCGCGCGGCGGCGTTCGCCGAGCAGGCGTGGGAACTGCTGCCGGACCACGTCGACAAGGCGCGGGTGGCGCGCATCCAGGCCAGGCTGGCCGGCGAGCAGGGACGTCTGGCGCAGGCGTCGCAGCAACTCGTCCGCGCGGCGATGTGCGCCAGGAAGACGGAGCCGGACCTGGCGGGGGAGATGCTGTTCTTCGCCGCGCAGCACTCGTGGGCCGGGCGTGACCTCGACGCCGTGCGCGCCATCGCGGCACTGGCGGCCGACCTGCCCGGAGCCGACGACACCCGACTCACCGAGCAGGCGGCCACGGGCCTGGACGGCGCCGACGTGCCCGGTGGCATGGCGGCGCTGCGGGCACTGCTCGGCTCGCGGTACGTCGCCGGACCGGAGCACGCGATCAACGCGTGGTGGTACCTCGTGCTGGGCGACGACCGGGCCGCCTACGACTGGGCCGCCCAACTGGCACACCACTCCCGTGCCCAGGGCGCGCTCGGCGTCCTGCCCCGCGCCCTCGCGTACCTGGCGCGTGGCCGGCTGCACCTCGGGCAGCACCGCGACGCCCGTGCCGCCGCCGAGGAGGGCATGCGGATCGCGGCGGACATCGGCCAGGAGTTCAGCGTCGGGTTCCTGGCGAGCGTGCTCGCCGAACTGGCCGCCATCGAGGGTGACGACGTCCGGTGCTCGGAACTCGTGGCGACGCTGACCGGCGGTCCGCCCCAGTCCGTGCGGGCCGCGTGCGCGCTCGCCCTGCTGGACCTGGGTTCCGGCCGGCACGACGCGGTGCTGGACCGGCTGGCCGACGTGGCCGCCGGCGCGCACCGCCTGTACGCGATCTCCAGCCTGCCGGACCTGGTCGAAGCCGCCGTCCGGACGGGGAAGCACGCCACCGCCGAGGACGCCGCCGCCTGGTACGACGAGTGGGCGCGGGGCACCGGTCAGCAGTGGGCGCAAGGGGTCGCGGCGCGCTGCCGCGCCCTGCTCACCGACGACGAGCAGTGGTTCACCCGAGCCGTCGACCTGCACCGCGCCGACGCGGGCCGCCCGTTCGAACGCGCCCGCACCGAGCTGGTCTACGGGGAGTGGCTGCGCCGGGCCCGGCGCAAGTCCGACGCCCGCACGCACCTGCGTTCCGCGTCGGACGTCTTCGAGCGCCTGGGCGCCACCCCGTGGGCGAACCGGGCCCGCACCGAACTCCGCGCCACCGGCGAGAGCCGCGCCGTCCCCGGCCCCGACCCGCTGAGCACCCTCACCGCGCAGGAACTCCAGGTCGTCCGCCTGGCCGCCGAGGGACTGACCAACCGGGACATCGGCGCCCAGCTCTTCCTGAGCCCGAGGACCGTCGGCTACCACCTCTACAAGGCCTACCCGAAGCTGGGCGTGACCTCCCGCACCGCCCTGACCCGCCTGTCACTCCCGTGACCGGCCCGCCCTGACCGCACCGCCGCGAGCGGTCAGGTGATGCGGACGGCGGCGACGGGGCGTTGCGCCACGGTGAACGTGCCGGCGGACGACGTGTTGACGCTCCACCGGTACCGGGAGAACCCGCCGGTGGGGTCCGAGGCGTAGAACATCATGTGCCCGTAGCCCGCGCCGTCCGTCTGGGCGGTCGCGTTGAAGATCCGGTTGTCCGGGAACCGGAAGTAGTTGCCCACCCCGAACACGCCGTGCGGCTCGGACGTGCAGTCGACGACCTCCACCGCGTACTGCGTCTCGTCGGTGAAGTTCAGGCTGGGGCTGGGTGCGGTGTAGACGCCCTTGACCGACCGCACCATCACCACGTGCCCGGTGTTGGTGTCCTGGTCGTTGCGGTAGTCGATGGCGATCAGGTCGCCGGGACGGAGGTCCGCCACCGCGGTGACGGGCTCGAAGCGCGGGATCTCCCGCTCGGCGAACGCCGCCCGGTAGTCGCGCGCGAACGGGCTGGCGAAGCCGAAGTGCCGGCTGAAGAACCTCGGAGTCGCCCACCCGTACGTCCGCCGCAGCACCGCGGTCAGGAACGACGCGCACTGGCTCTGGTTGACCCAGCCCGACGCGTCACCGGGGGAGCCCCACCGGACCACGTTCGGCTGGTCCGGCTCCTTGTACGTGTTGTTGCCCAACGGGCACGTCGGCAGCGACAGGTAGCCGACCAGCTGCTCGGCTTCCAGCAAGTGCGGTGTGGACGTCTGAAGTGGACGCGCAGCCGGGGCCTCGGCCAACGCGGTCGTCCCGAGGGTCGCGGTCACCCCGACGGCAACCGCCGTTCCCCCCAGGAACGATCTGCGCGACAGGTCCATCGTGCGACTCCCCCTTCGATACGGGCCCGCACACCGTAGTCGAAGGGGGTGAACCGCACGCTTCGGTTCAGCGCACGTAGACCAGCAACACAGTGGTCAGCACGGTGCACAGGGCGAGCATCGTGGCGATCCCGGTCATGGCCGCACCGGCCGACAGGAGCACCCTGGTGAGCATGCCGAGCACTCGGCGGAGGAGTTTTGCCAGGCCCATGACCAGCGCCATCGCGCCCAGCATGACCATGACGACGACGGGCGACCACTCGGTGGTCCCGGACGATTGAGCTAACGCGGTGAGCATGTTCATAGCGACCCCCGGATGGCTTCCTGGGTGAACTTCACCTAGACTCACTGAAATTGACTGAATCTCAGTAACTTGAGGGTAGGGCAGCTGTACTTGACTGACAACCCCCTTATGCGGTTACCAGGGCGCGGTTTTTGCACGCGATAGTGTATGTTTCCCTCTTCAGCTGATACGCTGAAGTTCACTGAAGGGGCGCTCGGACGTGTCGGATGTGGTCGTGACCGGGGATTCCCCCTCGTTGGCGCACCGCCTGCGGGCGCTGCGTGAGGAACAGTGGCCCGACGTGCCGATCACGCAGGGAGACCTCGCCGAGGCGTTCAGCGCCGAGAAGCCGGCCAGCGTCCCGCTCCTGTCGTCGTGGGAGAGCCGCACCAGGCCCAAGACGCCCCCGCTGCACCGACTGGCCTCCTACGCCACGTTCTTCGCCACCAGGCGCTCCGTCGCCCACCGCCCCTACCGGCTGATCCCGGTGGACGAGCTGACCGCCGACGAGCAGCGCGTCCGCGAAGAGCTCCTGCGCGAACTCACGGGCCTCCGGGCAGTCGAACAGCGCGAAGTCGGCGTCACGTCCCCGGCGGAACCGTCCGACCGCGGCTTCTGGTACTTCGACGACCGCCACGTCATCACCATCGTGGTGGCCCAGCTCCCGGCCGACATGCGGGCGAAGATGCCCTACTCGGACCCGACCCAGCCGGACTACGTGGAGCTCTACACGTACGCCGACCTGGACGCCCTGATCGAACTGCACGGCCACATCCGCGCGACCAACCCGCGCAGCCAGGTCAACTTCCGCATCGCCTCGGACCTGGAACCGGACGACTACACCACCCACCTCGTGCTGCTCGGCGGCGTCGACTGGAACCTCGTCACCCGAGAGCTGCTGACCCGGGTCGACCTCCCGATCACGCAGGTCTCCCGGCACGACGAGGCGGAATCCGGCGGGTTCCTGGTGCGCCGACCGGACGGCGGGGAGACACTGCTGTCGCCGAAACTGGACACGTTCCGGGGTCGGGAAGTGCTGCACGAGGATGTCGCCCACTTCTACCGCGGGCCGAACCCGTTCAACCACAAGCGGACGGTGACGATCTGCAATGGCCAGTACGGCCGGGGAACCCTCGGCGTCGTGCGGGCACTCACCGACGGCAGGTTTCGCGACCGCAACGCGGAGTACCTGGCGACGCGCTTCGCGGGCGAGGCCGCCTACAGCATCCTCACCAGGGTGTTCGTGGTGAACGGTCAGGTGGTCACACCGGACTGGAACACGCCCGAGTCCCGACTTCTCGAATGGCCGGAGGGCCGGAGTTGAACGTCGCAGCCCCTGCGCCGGTCACGCACCACGATCCGCACCACGCTCCGCAGCGGTCCCGATCGGCGAACCACAACGCGTCCCACCGACACCTGCTGGCCCGGGACGAGGTCGCCGAGCCGGCGAAGGTGGACGCCATCATCGTGCCGACCTCGCGACCCGCGGCCTACCTGCACAACGTCGTCGCGCTGGCGAAGCACCACCGGTGCACGCTCGTCACGTTGTGCAGCCGCCGCTCGTCCGCGGACGCCGCCACCGCCCTGGCCGCACGGGCGGGGGTGGAGATCGTCGCGGTCGACATCGCGGAGGTGTCCGCCGACCTCGTGCCGGAGTTCCGGACGACGACGATGCTGCGCGGGCGCGGCGGCAGGTTCGACCGCCGCACCGACACCAGCCTGAAGCGCAACCTGGGGCTGCTGCTGGCGGCCGTTGCCGGGTGGGAGCGGATCGTCTACGTGGACGACGACGTCATGATCCCGCGCCCGGACGACCTCGCCGACGCCGTCGGCCTGCTCGACCGCTTCACCGGGGTCGGGCTCTCGGTCGGCGGTTACCCGGACAACTCGGTGGTCTGCCACGCCTACCGCGAAGCCGGCGGCGCCCAGGACACGTTCATCGGCACCGGCGCACTCGCCGTCGGTCGGGAGTCGTTCACGTCGTTCTTCCCGAACATCTACAACGAGGACTGGTTCTTCCTGCTCGACGACACCGGGCTGGCGCCGTCCGCGGTGACCGGGCTGGCCATCCAGCAGCCGTACGACCCGTACCGGGACACGATGCGGGCCCGCACCGAGGAGCTCGGCGACTGCCTCGCCGAAGGGCTGTTCGGCCTGCTCGACACCGGTCACGGCCTGACCGACGCCACGGTCGCGTACTGGCGGCAGTTCCTCGGTCGGCGCAGGCGGTTCATCGACGAGGTCATCGCGATGGTCGGCGACGCCGAACTGGACGCCGCCGACAAGACCAGGATGATCGCCGCCCTGAAGGCCGCCGGCGGGCGCAACCGGCTCATCGAGCCGCAGCTGTGCGCGGACTACCTGGCCGCCTGGCGCGAAGACCGGCAGCTGTGGCGCGACCACGTCGAGGCGCAGCGGCGTCGGCACGGCGGTCAGCGGCTGGAGAAGCTGCTGGCCGACCTCGGCCTCCTGCACCACTACCGCCCCGGTCGTCAGGCGAACGGGTAGCGGCTCCCATGTGTCGGAACGCTCAGTTCCACGCGCTCGCCGGCGATTAGGCTCGCCTGCTGGAACGTGGACGAGCGGGAGGCGTGGCATGACGAGCACCGATGGTCGGCAGAAGTGGCTGACCGTCGCCGAGGAACTGGCCACGGCGTTGCGGGTGGACGCGGGGGAGCGGGATCGGCGCGGTGCGGAGCCGGTGGCCGAGGTCGACGCCCTGCGGCGGTCCGGTGTGCTGGCGATCGACGACTGGGCGACCCAGCAGGCGGTCACCCGGGTGGTCGGCGCGGCCGACGCCAACATCGGGCACCTCCTCGGGTACCACTACCTCCAGGTCTGGCGCAGCGGCCTGTTCGACAGCGCGCCCGTCGGCGACGACGTGTTCCGCGCCGGCATCTTCTCTGCCGACATCTTCTGGGCAGGCGTCAGCAACCCCCTCGACGCGGCGCTGGAGCTGCGGCCCGTCGACGGCGGGTTCGAGGTCACCGGGCGCAAGACGTTCGCCACCGGGGCCTCCGTGGCCGACCGGCTGGTGGTCAGCGCGACCGACACCGAGACCGGCGACAAGGTGACGTTCACCCTCGACGCGAAGGCCGAGGGCATCACCTACGCCGGCGACTGGGACAACATCGGCCAACGCCTCACGGCCAGCGGCGGCGTGGTGTTCGACCACGTGCACGTGCCCGCGGACCAGGTGCTGGGCGTGCACGACGAGACCAGCCCGCGACTCTCCCTCGCCGGCCTCGGCTTCCAGCTCGCGCTCGCCCAGCTGTACGTGGCCATGGCCGAAGGCGCGCTGGCCGAAGCCGCCCAGTACACCCGCACGACGACCCGCCCGTGGTTCCTCAGCGGCGTCGACAGCGCCACGGCCGACCCGTACATCCTCGGCACCTACGGCGAGCTGGTGTCCGAGACGCAGGCCGCCGGGTTCCTCACCGACCACGCCTCGGACAAGCTGTACCAAGCCTCCGAGCGCGGCGCCGACCTGACCAGGAACGAACGCGCCGAGACCGCCGCCGCCATCTCGTCCGCCAAGGTCGTCGCCACGAAGGTGGCCAACCAGACCACCAGCCGGGTGTTCGAGCTGTGCGGCGCCCGCGCCACGGCGGCCGGGTACGCGTTCGACCGGTTCTGGCGCAACGCGCGGACGCTCACGCTCCACGACCCGGTCTCGTACAAGGCGCGCGAGGTCGGCGCGTACTTCCTCACCGGCGAGCACGCCCCGTTCACCGGGTACAGCTGATGGAACCGCTGCTCGCGCGCAGCGTGCGCCTGGAGGACGACGGTGTGCACGTCCTCGACCGGCGGAACTTCCCGTTCGAGCGGACCTGGGTGCGCTGCGGCACCGTCGCCGAGGTCGCCAAGGCCATCGAGGACATGGTCACGCAGTCCTCGGGCCCGTACTTCGCCGCCCTGTGGGGCATGGTGCTGGCCGCCCGCGAGGCACGCGGACTGCCGCGTGACGAAGCCCGCGCCCAGCTCGACCGGGCCGGGCAGCTGCTCATCGCCACCCGCCGCACCAACAACCACCTGCGCAAGGCGGTCGCCGCGGTGCTGGCCGGCGTGGACGAGTCGGACGACGTAGAGGCCGGTGCGCTCAAGGGCGCGAAGGCGGGGGACGAGCGGTACCGCACGCGCAGCCGGAAGCTGGGCGAGCACACCGCCGAGCTGCTGCCGGACGAGGGCGCGGTGCTCACGCACTGCTGGGCCGACCTCTACCTGACCGAGACCGTCACCGCTGCTCAGGCGCTGGGCAAGCGTTTGCGGTTCGTCTGCACGGAGACCCGCCCGTACCTCCAGGGCGCCCGCCTGACCGCGGAGACGCTGGGTGAGATGGGCGTCGACACGACCCTCATCACCGACGGCATGGGCGCGGCCGTGATGTCGACCGGCCAGGTGGACGTGCTGCTCACCGCCGCCGACCGGGTCACCATGGACGGGCACGTGGTCAACAAGGTCGGCACGCTCGGCCTGGCCGTCGCGGCGCACGCGTTCGACGTGCCGTTCCTGGCCATGGTGCAGGCCCCGGACCGGCTCGCGCCGACCGCCGCCGACGTGCCGATCGAGTACCGGCCCGGCGACGACGTGCTGCACACCCTCGGCCGCCGCACCGCCACCGAACGGGCGCGCGGCCTGTACCCGGCGTTCGACGTCACGCCGCCGCGGTTCGTGACCTCGGTGGTGACCGACCGCGGTGCGTACGCTCCGCACGGCCTGGCCGATTACTACGTTGAGGAACGTCCATGAGTGAGTGGGTTGTGCTGGACATCGAGGGCACGCTCAGCGCCACCGACCAGGTCCTGGTCACGCTGTACGACTACGCCCGGCCGAGGCTCGGCCCGTGGATCGACGAGCACCCCGACGACCCGACCGTGGTCGAGGCCGTCGCGCAGATCCGTGAACTGTCCGGTGTGGACGGTGGCACGGACGAGCTGGTGCGCGTGCTGCACGGCTGGATGGACGCCGACCAGAAGGTCACCCCGCTGAAGACGTTGCAGGGCCTGATCTGGCAGCGGGGCTACGCCGTTGGCGACCTCGTGGCCGAGTTCTTCCCGGACGTCGTGCCCGCCCTGCGCAAGTGGCACGACGAGGGCAAGGACCTGGCGGTGTTCTCGTCGGGTTCGGTGGCCGGCCAGGTGGCGTTCTTCGCGCACACCACGGACGGCGACCTGACCTCGTTGTTCCAGTACCACTTCGACACCGTGAACGCGGGCCCGAAGCGCGAGGCCGGGTCGTACCTGAAGATCGCGTCCGCGCTCGACGTGCCGGACGCCGCCGACATCACGTTCTACTCGGACGTGCCCGCCGAACTGGACGCCGCCGCCGAGGCGGGCTGGCGGACGGTCGGCGTGGCGCGTCCCGGCGAGCCCTACGGCGACGCGGACTTCGGTCCACACCGGACGGTCGAAGCCCTGTGACGCCGGGCGAGGCGCTGGCCGCGGAGTGCGCCCGGTACACCGCGATGGGCTGGATGCGCGGCACGTCGGGCAACCTGTCCGTGGTCGTCGACCGCGACCCGCTGCGGCTCGCGGTGACGGTCAGCGGCAAGGACAAGGGCGAGCTCACGCCCGAGGACGTCGTGATCGTCGACGCCGAGGGGCGCACCGACGACCCGGTGCGCGTGCCGTCGGCCGAAGCGGGCCTGCACGGGCGGATCGCGGCGGTGTCCGGTGCGGGCGCGGTGGTCCACGTGCACGCCCTCGCGCCCGTCGTCGCGGCCGAGCACTGGCCGGGCGGCGTCGAACTGCGCGACCTGGAGATGCTGAAGGGCTTCGGGCGGCAGGCGCACGACGACCTGGTCGTGGTCCCGGTCGTGCCGAACAGCCAGGACATGCGGGTGCTCGGCGACGCGTTCGAGGCCGGGTTCCGCGCGGACGTGCCGGCCTTGATCGTGGCCCGGCACGGGGTGTACGTGTGGGGTGACGACCTGCACCAGGCCCGGCACCGGCTGGAATGCCTGGAGTGGCTGTTGCGCTTCGAAGCCGAAACCCGCAGGAGGTAGGCGCGATGACGTTGCTGACCGTGTGGCCGGACACCGACCCGGGGACCGCGGTGGTGCGCACCGCCGATCCCGCCGAGATCGCGGTGGAGCTCAAGCAGCTGGGCGTCCGGTACGAGCAGTGGCCGGTTGTACCCGATGTGACCAGCGAGAACGCGCTGGAGGTGTACGCCGAGCAGGTCGCCCGCGTGACGGAGGCGGAGGGCTACACCCTGGTCGACGCGATGGAGATGACGCCGTCGGACGACCCGGCGTGGCTGGAGTCCGCCGGCCAGGCGCGGCTGAAGTTCCTGGCCGAGCACACCCACGACGACGACGAGGACCGGTTCTTCGCGCGTGGCTCCGGGGTGTTCTACCTGCACGTCAAGGAGCGGGTCTACGCGATCCTGTGCGAGGCGGGAGACCTGCTGAGCGTGCCCGCGAACACCACGCACTGGTTCGACATGGGCACCCGGCCGGACTACGTGTCGATCCGGTTCTTCCACGACGACGAGGGCTGGGTCGGCAACTTCACCGGCAGCGACATCGCCCGGTCGTTCCCGACCTTCGACGTGATCACGGCGGGCCGTCGAGCGAGCTGATCTCGGCGGCGAGGTTGGCCTTGGCCCGCGCCTCCCACCGCGCACGCGCGTGCGGCGTGACGTACAGCGGGTCGCGCTCGGCGAGGGCGCGCAGGACTCTCGCCCGGCCGACCCGCCACGCGTCGTCCGGGACGTGCGCGTACTCGGTGCGCACGGCGGTCCGGTAGCGCTCGTAGGCGGCCGGGTCGGAGCCGAGGACGGCCAGGTCGGCGTCCAGGAGCAGGCACGTCAGCGGGTCGTCCGAGGCGTGGTCCACGGTGGCCAGCACGAGGCGCGCCACCTCGTCCGCCTCGGGGAGGCCGGCGAGCCGTTCGCGGACCCACTCGGCGCTGCGCCGCTCGTCGTCACCCGGCTTGCCGTCGTAGACCACGTCGTGCGCCAACGCGGCGAGCGTCAGCACGGCCCTCTCCCGCGCGGTGCGGTCGTCGGCTGCCGCGAGGACGTCCACGTCGCGGACGACGGCCAGCACGTGGTCGGTGTTGTGGTAGCCGCGATGGGGCTCGGCGTAGCGGTCCGCGAGGTCACCGGGGTCGTGCGCGCCACCCAGCTCCCGGACCGCCCCGTGCCACCGCGCGATCAGCTCATGCATCCGGCAACCTCACCGTGAAGGCCGCGCCGCCCTCGGGCGCGGGACCGGCCTCGATCGTGCCACCCAGCCTCGTCACCAGACCGTGCACCAGCGCCAACCCGACGCCGGTGCCGACCGGCCGCGACCGCTCGTACTTCGCGTGCAGCGCGCCCTTCCGGAACGCCACCCGGTAGTCCTCCTCCGACAGCCCCGGCCCGCCGTCGCGCACCTGCAGCAGCACGTCGCCGAGCGACAGCACCACCGGCCGACCGGCGGGCGTGAGGCGCAGGGCGTTCTCCAGCAGCCCGTCCAGCACCTGCCGCAGCCGCCGGGGGTCGGTGGTGCGGACGGTCGGGTGCGGCGGCAGTTCGAGCCGGAACTCGACGCCCTTCGCCGCGCACCGGGCCCGCCACACCTCGGCCGCGCCGGAGACCAGGTCGGTCAGGTCGACCGGGGCGAGGTCGACCCGGAAGTCGTCCGCGCCCAGCCGGGCCAGGTCGAGCAGGTCGGTGACCAGCCGGTCGAGCCGGTGCGCCTCCTGCTGGATGGTGCGGCCCACCACCGGCACGTCCGGCCCGGACACCACGCCGTCGGCCAGCGACTCGGCGAACCCGGTCACCGCCGTCAACGGCGTGCGCAGCTCGTGCGACACGGACAGCAGGAACTCGCGCTGCCGGGCCTCGCTGCGCGCCAACGCGTCCGCCAGCGCGTTCACCGCCCCGGCGACCTCGGAGACCTCGGCCGGACCGTGCTCGGGCGCACGCAGGTCCCGCCGCCCGCCGCTCATCGTGCGCGCGACCGCCGCCGTCTGCCTCAACGGCCGGGCGACCAGCTTGCCGAGCACCAACCCGGCCAGCGCCGCCACCAGCAGCCCGACACCCAACGCGAAGGTGATGTTGCGCAGCAGCTTCCGCCCCGGTCCGTCGCCGGTCGCGGTCTCCTGCACGAGCGCGACACCGGGTCGGACCTCCACGAGCCGGGTGCCGACGGTGGCGGACTCCTTGCCCGTCGCCCGCACCGCGCGCACCGCCTGCGGGTCGCCGACCAGGCCGCCGTCCGGGCCGATCAGCACCACCGCGATGCCCTGACCCCGCAGCACCTCGACCACCCGCAGCCGACCGGCCCGGCCCGTCTCGCCGACCTGCTCGGCCACCACGTCCGCCTGATCCGCCAACGCCTCGCGCATCACCTCGCGGGACGCCGTGAGCACCAGCCGGGCCGACACCAGACCGGCCACCACCACCGCCACCCCGGCGACGGCCAGGCACAGCGCCGTGATCCGGAACGCCAGACTCGTCCGCCTCACAGCCCCACTGCCCTGCCCAGCCCCACTGCCCTTCACGGCGCCTCGGCCGAATAGCCGACACCGCGCACGGTCCGGATCGGACTGCCGTCACCGAGCTTCGCCCGCAACTGGGCCACGTGCACGTCCACCGTCCGCGTGCCCGCCGCCGCCGCGTAACCCCACACCGCGCTGAGCAGCTGCTCCCGCGCGAACACCCGCCCCGGCTGCCGCATCAGGTGCGCCAGCAGGTCGAACTCGGTCGACGTCAGCCCCACCTCGACGGCACCCACCCACACCCGCCGCCGGTCGCCGTCGAGCCGCACGTCCCCGACCACGTGCACCGGCTCGACCTGCGGCGCCGACCTCCGCAGCACGGTGCGGACCCGCGCCACCAGCTCACGGGGGCTGAACGGCTTGGTCACGTAGTCGTCCGCGCCGAGCTCCAGCCCGAGCACCCGGTCCACCTCGTCGTCCCGCGCGGTCACGAAGAGGACCGGCGTCCAGTCACCCGCCGCGCGCATCGCCCGGCACACCTCGACCCCGTCCAGACCGGGCAGGCCGACGTCCAGCAGCACCGCCACCGGCTTCAGCCGCCGCACCGCCGCCAACGCCGCGTGCCCGTCCGCCTCCACGTGCACCCCGAAGCCGTCGCGCCGAAGGTAGAGGCCCACCAGGTCGGCGATGGCCCGTTCGTCCTCCACGACCAGCACCAGTCCGCGCACGCCGCGAATCGTGGCACGGGAGACGGGGCGATCAAGGCCGCGACGACGTTCGGGTTCGGTAAAGGTCCCGCACCCCGCACCCGGATTTCGCGCACCACAGCCGACGTGTCCACGCGTGGACGTTGATTTTCCACCCGGTTGTGTCATAACGGATTGGCATCGAAGTGAGTGGTCCAAACGGATCGCACCGATAGTCCAAACGGCGGATCGAATCGGTCGGCCGGGCATTACTTCGAGCCACGTGGGAGCGTCCATGCGCACGGCATCTCGCACTTTGTTCGGAACAGCAGCACTCCTGTTGGCCACGGTCGCGGTGGGCGTGTTCACCGCCGGCGCGTCGGCCCAGCCGGACGACCCAGACCCCGGAGACCCGCGCGCGACCGCTGTCGCGGGCAACATCGACATCGGCCAGCCCGGTGACGCCTGCGACGCGGTGGGCCTGCCCGGCAACGAGGCGGTGTTGCCTCCCGGCACGTACACCACTGACGGCACCTTCATCGACATCAGCGCGTACCCGCCCGGCACCGTGATCACCGGTGTCGTGGTGAAGGGCGGCCCCGCCTACAACATCTACCCGGCCGGCAACCTCGGTCCGCTGCCCTGGCAACTCCTGCACTCGCCGCTGAACGAGAGCGGCGAGCCGGCCAAGATCAGCCACTGGTTCGTCTGCGTGGACGTTCCCGCGACAACGACCACCACGGCCGTGACGACCACGTCCGTCCCGACGACGACCGCCCCGACGACGACCGCCCCGACCACGACGACCTCGCCGGGTGTCTCCACGACCACCAGGCCCGGCGCCACCACGACCACCAAACCGGCCGTGCCGACCACGACCACGACGAAGCAGGCCCCTGCCGCCGTCCCCGGCTCCGATGACGATCTCGCGGCTACCGGCTTCAACGGCCTGTGGCTCATCATCGGGGGATCGGCCCTGGTTGCGGGCGGTGCGGCAGCACTCATGGCGTCGAAGCTCCGCCGTCGTCCCCGGCCGTGAGCCTGGTCGCGGCAGTTGCCCACATCACTGACTCATAACGATCGGGCGGCAACCCGTTTCATACGAATGGGCTACATCGATAGAGGGATGGCCGATGCGGTTCGATCCATCGGTCACCCCTCGACCCCTGCGGAGCAGCACCATGCGCATGAACCCCCGCCGCCTGTTCGGAGCAGCGACGTTGCTCGCCGTGACCACAGGTGGTCTCTTCCTGGGCGGCACAGCCTCGGCGACGCCGACCCCCGTCGAGCCCGACCCGCGCGCGGTCATCGTCGAGGACAACCTCGAGTGGAACCACCCGAACGTCTGCGCCAAGGCCGGCCTGCCCGGCACGGCGATGGACGGCGACGACTCCGAGACGGCGACCCTGCCCCACACCGCGGACGGCAAGCGGTCGATCACCATCACGGGCGGCCTTGAGGGCTACATCGTGACCGGTGTGGTCGTCAAGGGCGGCAACGACTCCAACGTCTACTTCGTCGACCCGCCGGAGGGCACCGAGCCGCTGGGCGAGCTGGACTGGGAGAAGCTGGTCGCGCCGAACAACTCCAGCGGCGCTCCGGCGGACATCAGCCACTGGTTCTTCTGCGTGGAGGTGGACGACTCGGTCACCACGACCACGACCGCCCCGGAGACCACCACCCCGGCCACCACGGTGACCACCACCGAGGCGCCCGGCGCGACGACGACCACCACGCCGGACACCACGGTGACCACCACCGAAGCCCCCGCGACGACCACCACCACGGAAGCCGGCGCGGTGGCCGGCCCGGGTGACGACGACCTGGCCAGCACCGGCTTCGACGGCGGCTGGATGCTGATCGTCGGCCTGGCCCTGGTGGCCGCGGGCGCCGCGTTCGTCGCGTCGCCGAAGCTGCGCGGCCTGCTGCGCCGCTGACCCGGGTCGATCCGGAACAGGACCCGGAACAGGACCCGGAACGACACGGAGGGCCGCCCCCGCGAACCTGCGGGGGCGGCCCTCGGTGTGTGTGACCTGCGCTACCTCACTTGATCCAGGGGGCGGCCCAGCGCAGACCGCCGCGGCGCCCCGGTCTACGATCCGATGAGCCGGCGGCGCCACCCACCGGCAATGCCAGAACCAGACAGTGCAGGAGGCACCGTGACGGCCGTAGCCCCGCAGCCGATCGCAACGCGGCCCTTCGGGACTCGCGACGCGGTCAAGGGTTCGTTCCTGCTGCGGATGTTCCGCACCACGGACCACAAGCAGATCGGGATCATGTACCTGGTCACGTCGTTCGCCTTCTTCATGGTGGGCGGCGCGATGGCCATGCTGATGAGGACCGAGCTGGCACGCCCCGGTATGCAGTTCCTGTCGCAGGAGCAGTTCAACCAGCTGTTCACCATGCACGGCACGGTGATGCTGCTGCTCTACGCGACCCCCATCGTGTTCGGCTTCGCCAACTTCGTGCTGCCGCTCCAGATCGGCTCGCCGGACGTCGCGTTCCCGCGGCTCAACGCCTTCTCGTACTGGCTGTACCTGTTCGGCGGCCTGATCGTGATGGCGGGCTTCCTCACGCCGGGCGGCGCGGCCGACTTCGGCTGGTTCGCCTACACCCCGCTGTCGAACGCCATCCACTCGCCCGGCGTCGGCGCCGACCTGTGGATCTCCGGCCTGATCGTCGGTGGTCTCGGCACCATCCTCGGCGCGGTCAACATGATCACCACCGTGGTCTGCCTCCGGGCGCCCGGCATGACCATGTTCCGGATGCCGATCTTCACCTGGAACATCCTGGTGACGTCCGTGCTGGTGCTGCTGGCGTTCCCGATCCTGACCGCCGCGCTGTTCGGCCTGCTGGCGGACCGCCACCTCGGCGCCCACGTGTTCGACCCCGCCAACGGCGGCGTGATCCTCTGGCAGCACCTCTTCTGGTTCTTCGGGCACCCCGAGGTCTACATCGTCGCGCTGCCGTTCTTCGGCATCGTGTCGGAGATCTTCCCGGTGTTCAGCCGCAAGCCGATCTTCGGCTACAACGGCCTGGTCTACGCGACGCTGGGCATCGCGGCGCTGTCCGTGGCGGTGTGGGCGCACCACATGTACGCCACCGGCGCGGTGCTGCTGCCGTTCTTCGCGTTCATGACGTTCCTCATCGCGGTGCCGACCGGTATCAAGTTCTTCAACTGGATCGGCACGATGTGGAAGGGGCAGCTGACGTTCGAGACCCCGATGCTGTTCAGCATCGGCTTCATCGTCACGTTCCTCTTCGGCGGCCTGTCCGGCATCCTGCTGGCCGCCCCGGCGATCGACTTCCACGTCTCCGACACGTACTTCGTGGTCGCCCACTTCCACTACGTGCTGTACGGCACGATCGTGTTCGCCACCTTCGCGGGCATCTACTTCTGGTTCCCGAAGATCACCGGCCGGATGCTGGACGAGCCGCTGGGCAAGCTCCACTTCTGGACCACGTTCCTCGGCTTCCACGCCACGTTCCTGGTGCAGCACTGGCTGGGCAACGAGGGCATGCCGCGCCGGTACGCGGACTACCTGGCCAGCGACGGCTTCACCGCGCTCAACACGGTCTCCACGATCGGCGCGTACATCCTGGGCGCGTCCACGCTGCCGTTCATCTGGAACATCTTCAAGAGCTACCGCTACGGCGAGACGGTCACGGTCGACGACCCGTGGGGCTTCGGCAACTCGCTGGAGTGGGCCACGTCCTGCCCGCCGCCGCGGCACAACTTCACCGAGCTGCCGCGCATCCGCTCGGCGCGCCCGGCGTTCGAGCTGCACTACCCGCACATGATCGAGCGGCTGCACACCGAGGCGCACGTGACGTTCACCGGCAAGGCGATCGCCCACGAGGACGCCAAGCGCGCCCCGTCCGAGGTGGCCGCCGGCGCGGTGCAGTCGGGCACGGCGTCGGAGAACACCGAGAGCGACCACAAGTAGCGCTTGTAACCTGAGCACAGGTTCGACGACGAGCCCCGACGACCAGCGTCCGATCCCCTCGGCCGAGGTCGCCGGGGCTCGCCGCTGTCTGGCATAGGAGCCATCAGTGACCAAGCCCCAAGGGACCAAGCTCAGCGCCACGCCCGTCCTGATCACGGTCACCGGACCGGACAAGCCGGGGGTGTCCTCGGTGCTGTTCGCGGTGCTCACCCGGCACGGCGTGGAGATCCTCGACGTCGAGCAGGTCGTCATCCGCGGCCGGTTGGTGCTCGGTGTGCTCGTCGCCGCCGAGCACGACCCCGAGGGGTTGCAGGAGGCCGTCGAGCAGGCCATGGCGACGGTGTCCATGCACGTCGAGGTGGAGATCGGCGCCGATTCGAAGCGCACCGCGCGGCTGGAGTCCAGCCACGTGCTGATCCTGCTCGGCCGCCCGGTCACCGCCCGCGCGTTCAGCGAGGTGGCGCGGCGGCTGGCGTCGCTCGGCGTGAACATCGACGCGATCCGGGGCGTGGCCGACTACCCCGTCACCGGCCTCGAGCTGCGGGTTTCCGTCGCCGACGACACGCCGGAGAGCGACGCGCAGCTGCGGTCGGCGCTGGCCGAGGTGTCGGTGCGCGGCGGGCTGGACATCGCGGTGGAGCGGGCCGGGCTGACCAGGCGGGCGAAGCGGCTGGTGGTGTTCGACGTCGACTCCACGCTCATCCAGGGCGAGGTGATCGAGATGCTGGCCGCGCACGTCGGGGTGGAACCGCAGGTCAAGGAGATCACCGACCGGGCGATGGCCGGTGAGCTGGACTTCACCGAGTCGCTGCGGCAGCGGGTGGCGCTGCTGGCGGGCCTGGACGAGTCGGTGCTGGACGAGGTGGCGGAGTCGCTGGAGCTGACGCCCGGCGCCCGGACGACCATTCGCACGTTGAAGCGGCTCGGGTTCCGCTGCGGTGTCGTGTCCGGCGGGTTCACCCGCGTCATCCAACGCCTGGTGGACGACCTCGCGTTGGACTTCTGCGCGGCCAACGAGCTGGAGGTCGTGGACGGGAAGCTGACCGGGCGGGTCGTCGGGGACGTGGTGGACCGGGCGGCCAAGGCGGTCGCGCTGCGGCGGTTCGCGGACGAGCAGGGGATCACGCTGGCGCAGACGGTCGCGGTCGGCGACGGCGCGAACGACATCGACATGCTCGGCGCGGCCGGGTTGGGCATCGCGTTCAACGCCAAGCCCGCGTTGCGTGAGGTCGCGGACACCGCGTTGTCGCACCCGTTCCTGGACGCGGTGCTGTTCGTGCTCGGCGTGACGAGGGCCGAGGTGGAAGCCGCCGACGCCGCGGACGGGCTGGAGCTGAACCGGCTGTGAACCCGATCCTGCGGATGCTGGTCGACCGGACGTTCAGGGACCCGGAGGACCCGGAGTCGGTGCGGGCGATGCCGGTGGTGCTGCGGATCGAGCGGTCCGCGCCGCCGTCCCGGACCGAGCTGCTGGAGGCCGCCGCCGCCGCGGCGATCGCCGTCTGCCTGGACGAGCGCGCCGAGCCGGAGGGGGAGTGGCACGACGAGCTGGTGGCGTGGGTGCACGGGCGGATCCGGAAGGTGACGCGGCGGGCGCGGGGCGCGCACTGGGAGGCCGTGCAGGCGCTGCCTGGCGTGACGATCACGGTGGGCGGCGCGTCGGCGCGGGCGTTCGTGCCGGGGCGGGTCGTCGACCTGCCCAAGGAGCTGAGCCGGTTGCAGATCTCGGGCAGCGAGCTGCCGCCGGACGAGCCCGGTCCGGTGCCCGCCGGCGCGTACGAGCTGTGGCTGAACCCGCGGGTGGAGATGACGGCGGGCAAGGCCGCGGCCCAGGTCGGCCACGCGTCGATGCTGCTCGCGCCGCACCTCACCGAGGCCGAGCTGAAGGAGTGGGCGGCGGTCGACTACCGGTGCGCCGTCCGCACACCTCCCGCGGCCGAGTGGGACGCCCTGGTGGCACGTCCGGACGTCGTCATGGTCCGGGACGCCGGGTTCACGGAGGTCGCGCCGGGGACCGCCACGGTGGCAGTGAACAGGCCCTGACGTTTCGACTGCCCGGTTTGCGGTAACCATCCTCGTCGTGGGCCTGTTGGACGTGCTGGACGCCAAGCTCGGCGACGGTGTGGAGAGCCTGATGTGCGCGCACCACTCACGGCGGCTGCGCAAACTGGGGTGGGGCTCGGCGCTGGGGTCGGAGAGCGGCTGGTGGACGCCCCGGCGGCCGGTGCGGACCGGCAACCGGATCGAGGTGCTGGTGGACGGGCACGAGGTGCTGCCCGCCATCGCTTCGGCGATCGAGTCGGCAAAGAAGTCCGTGCACTTGGCGGGGTGGTGCGCCAGCCCGGACTTCCGGCTGACCCGTGAACCGGGTTCGCCGACGTTGCGCGAACTGCTGGTGTCGACCGCTGCCCGGGTGCCCGTGCGGGTGCTGCTGTGGGCGGGGCCGCCGGTGCCGATGTTCGAGCCGACCCGGAAGCGGGTGCAGGCGGCGCGGCGGGAGTTCATGCGCGACAGCGAGGTGTCCTGCGTGCTCGACGCGCGGGAGCGGACGTTGCACTGCCACCACGAGAAGATCGTGGTGGTGGACGACGAGGTGGCGTTCGTCGGCGGCATGGACCTGACCGCGGTGGAGGGCGACCGCCACGACACCGCCGACCACCCACCGCGCGAACCGCTGGGCTGGCACGACCTCGGCGCCCGCCTGGAGGGGCCGATCGTCGCCGACGTGGCCGACCACTTCCGCCTGCGCTGGCAGGAGATCGCCGGCGAGCAGCTGCCTCCCGCGCCTCCGCCACCGCCGGTCGGGTCGTCCTCGGCACAGCTGGTGCGGACGATCCCGGAACGCACCTACGACTTCGCGCCGAAGGGCGAGTTCAGCCTCCTCGACTCGTACCTGCGCGCCTTGCGCTCGGCCACCAGCCTGATCTACATCGAGAACCAGTTCCTCTGGTCGCCCGAGGTGACGGAGGTGCTGCTCGACAAGCTCCGGGAACCGGCGAACCCCGACTTCCGCGTCGTCCTGGTCCTGCCGCGCAAGCCGAGCAACGGCGCCGACACCACGCGTGGCCAGCTGGGCCGGCTGCTGGACGCCGACGACGGCAACCACCACCTGGTCGCCGCGACGCTGTCGTCGCACGACGGCGAAACGTCCTCGTCGGTCTACGTGCACGCCAAGCTGGCGATCGTGGACGACCGCTGGCTGACCATCGGCTCGGCCAACCTGAACGAGCACTCGCTGTTCAACGACACCGAGGTCAACGTGGTGACCGACGACCCGGAGATCGCCCGGGACACTCGCCTGCGCCTGTGGTCGGAACACCTCCGGCGCCCGCTCCAGGACGTCTCGGGCCCCGCGCACGAGGTGGTCGACACCCTCTGGCGCCCCACCTTGAAGTCACCCGGCGAGCACCGCGTCACCGCCCTGCCCGGCGTCTCCCGCCGAGCCGGCCGCCTACAGGGCCCCCTACGCGGCCTCCTGGTAGACGGCTAACCCCCGCGTGAGTCCTACGTTCAGAACCCGTGAGTCCTACGTTCCGAACGCGTGAGTCCTACGTTCCGAACGCGTGAGTCCTAGAGCGTTATTCAGAAGTCACCAGCCGAGGCGGTAGTACTCGAGGCTGGTGACGATGCGGATGATGTTCGGGAGTTCGTGAGGCGTGCGCGGTAGCCGGTGGCGAGGATCTTCCAGTTCTTGAGGTGGGCGATGGCGTGTTCGACGGCCCATCTGATCCGGCTGACGCTGGTGTTCCAGGTCTTGTCGGCGGGGGTGTGCTGTTTGTGGCCGGGGCGTTTGCGGCGGGGTCGGGTGGTCGGGGTGCCCTGGTAGCCGAGGTCGGCGACGACCTGGTTGGCGGATAGCAGCAGGTCCAGGCCGGTGAGGGTGTAGGCGTTGCTGTCGTGGGTGCGGCCCTCGACCGGGTGGGTGACGGCGAGCAGGGTGCCGTCCAGGGCGGCCAGGACCTGCACTGTCATGCCGGCCTGGCGGTGTTTGCTGTTGTAGTTGGGTTTGCGGTGGGAGGCGTGGTCGTCGGTGGGGATCAGGGCTCCGTCGACCAGCACGACCCGTCCGGCGAGTGCTTCGGGCAGGGGTGGGGTGTGCAGGCAGAGCACCTGTCCGATCAGCGGGGCGAGGCGTCGGAAGATGCGGGAGACGGTGGGTTGGGAGACGCCGAACCAGTCCGCGGCCACGGTCTGGGCCAGGTTCTGGCGTAACAGCACGAGCGTGAGCAGCACCGATCGGTACAGGCCCAGCGCCGGAGGTCGCCCGGACCGCCGGTCCGACGAGGCCAGGACCTGGTGGATCCGGGCGACCAACTCCTGGATCCGGTCGTAGTCGAGCCCGGTCGTAGACTGGTAGCGCAACGGCCCCGCCTCGTGATGGATCGTTTCTGTGGAAGGAAACCGACCCTATCCGGACGGGGCTGTTGCGCTACCACCCCAAGATCAACCTTCTGAATAACGCTCCTACGTTCGGAACCCCCGAATTCAACGCTCAGAACATGCGACGTGCGGAAACGCGGTCAATTGTTGGCGGCGTCCAGGCGCTTGAGAGCCGCCTTCACGACCTCGGTGTCGTACGTCGTCCAGAACGGCGGCAGCGAAGCCCGCAGGAACCCGCCGTAACGCGCGGTCGCCAGGCGCGGGTCGAGGACGGCCACCACGCCCTTGTCGTTCATCGACCTCAACAGCCGCCCGGCGCCCTGGGCCAGCAGCAGGGCCGCGTGGGTCGCCGCCACGGTGAGGAAACCGTTGCCGCCCCTCGACTCCACCGCCTTCTGCCGCGCCGACGCCAACGGGTCGTCCGGCCGCGGGAACGGGATGCGGTCCATCACCACCAGCGACAGCGCCGGCCCCGGCACGTCCACGCCCTGCCACAGCGACAACGTCCCGAACAGGCACGTCTCAGCGTCCTCGGCGAACCGCTTCACCAACTGCCCCGTGGCGTCGTCGCCCTGGCACAGCACGGGGTAGTCGACCTTCCCCCGCAACGCCTCCGCCGCCGCCTTCGCCGCGCGCATCGACGAGAACAGACCCAGCGTGCGCCCGCCGGCCGCGTTCACCAGACCCTCGATCTCGTCCACGTAGGACGGTGGCAGCCCGTCACGTCCCGGCGGCGGCAAGTGCCGTGCCACGTACAGGATTCCGCTGCTCCCGTGCTCGAACGGCGACCCGACGTCCAGACCGCTCCACCGCGGCCCGCCCGCGTCCGACGGCGGCTCCTTGTCGGTCGCCGTCCCCTCCGCCTTCTTCGCGCCGGACGCCGCCGGCAGCCCCCACTGACGCGCCAACGTGTCGAACGTGCCGCCCAACGTCAAGGTCGCCGACGTCAGCACCGTGGTCCGCTTCCCGAACAGCCGCTCGCGCAGCAGCCCGCCGACCCCCAACGGCGCCACCCGCAGCGACGGCGCCTTGTTCCGGTCCGCGAAGTCACCCGACACCCACACCACGTCGTGGTCCTCGTCGAACGCGCCCAAGATCCGCGCCGCGCAGTCGTGCACGTCGTCCAGCAGCGACATCGCCAGCTTGCGGGACGTCGCGCCGTCCACGTCCTCCTTGCGCTCCGGCCCCAACGAAGTGATGCACGCGTGCGCCGCGTCCTGGGTCGCGCGCAACGCCCCGGCCAACGCCTGCGGCAGGCTGTCGAGCCGACCCACCGGCAGGTCCTCCAGGATCATCGCCAGGCCGTCGCTCGCCTCGGCCATCCGGTCGGCCACGCCCTGGTCGATGAGCCGCCCGCAGCGGCGCGCGGCCGTGGCGACGAGGGACGCGCTCAGCTCCTCGGTCGCCACCGACGTCACCCGGTCGACCAGGTCGTGCGCCTCGTCGATCACCACGACGTCGTGGTCGGGCAGGACCTGGTAGCCCTCCAGCGCGTCCACCGCGAGCATCGCGTGGTTCGTCACCACGACGTCCGCCTTGCCCGCCTCGGCCCGCGCCTTCTCCGCGAAGCAGTCGACGCCGATCGGGCACTTGTTCACGCCGAGGCACTCGCGCGCCGTCACCGAGACCTGCCGCCACGCCTGGTCCGTGACGCCGGGCACCAGTTCGTCCCGGTCACCGGTCTCGGTGTCGGACGACCACTCGTGCAGGCGTTTGATCTCGCGGCCCATCTTGGACACCGCGAACGGGTCGAACAGGCCCGCGTCCTCCGGCTCGTCCGGGGCGCCGGTGTGCAGCCGGTGCATGCAGAGGTAGTTGCGGCGGCCCTTGAGGATGGCGAACCTCGGCTCGCGGCCCAACTCCTTGCGCAACGCCTTGGCGAGCCTCGGCAGATCGCGGTCGACCAGCTGGCGCTGCAACGCGATCGTCGCGGTGGAGATGACGACCGTGGTCTCCTCGGCCACCGCGTGCCGCAGCGCGGGCACCAGGTACGCCAGCGACTTGCCGGTTCCGGTGCCCGCCTGGACGGCCAGGTGCTCGCCCGTCCGGATCGAGCGCTCGACGGCTTCGGCCATGTCCACCTGGCCCTGGCGTTCGGCTCCGCCCACCGCCTCCACGGCAACGGCGAGCAACGTCCGGGTGTCGGGGATGGCGGTGGTGGCGGGCACGGCGAAGACCGTACCCGCCCACACCGTCAACGCGGGGCGGGACTCTCGGGCCTACTTGCGGTTGACCAGAGCCCAAGCGGCGGGGAGGAGACCGGCGGCGAGGGCGATCTTCAGCGCGTCACCGAGCAGGAACGGCGTCACGCCCAGTTGCAGCGCCTTGCCGAACCCGATCCCGGCCGCGGCCATCAGCCACGGCACACCGCACGCGTAGATCGCCAGGTTGCCCAACGCCATCGTGCCGACGGTGCGCAGCGGCGTCCGGTCACCGCCCTGCGCGGCGAGCCGGCCGACGAGCGCACCGGCGAACACGAACCCGACCACGTAGCCGAGCGACGCGGGCATGCCCGACGAACCGCCCTGGAACCACGGCACACCGGCCATGCCGGCGATCAGGTAGAGCAGCATCGAAGCGCCACCGCGCTGCCAGCCGAGGGCGGCGCCGACCAGGAGGGCGGCGAACGTCTGGCCGGTGAGCGGGACGGGGCTGCCCGGCACGGGGAGCGCGACCTGGGCGGCGAGCCCGGTCAGCCCGGCGCCGGCGACGACCAGGGCGATGTCACGCGCGAGAGCGCCCGGCAGCAGGTCGGCGAGCACCGCGCGGCGGCCGGGAACGGCGAGGACGGACACTTGTAGGACCTCCGAGGGGATCGACTTCTCTCGGAGGTTAACCGCCGATCACCGGTCCGGTCTTTGTCGGACGTCTACAAAGTTGGGCACGTCACGCCGGAGCCGCTCCACCGCGTCGGGTGATCCGCTCGGTGTTCCGCCGCGTCTTCGTCCACCCGTTGCGCCCGCGCACCAACCGGACGACTGCCCGCCACGACGTGATGTAGAACGTATAGATGTAGATCGCGTACACAAACCCGTAGCCGATCGCGCGCCACCAACCGAGCGACGGCTGGCACCGCTTCCGGTACACCGGCCCCCACAGCACGAACGGCAAGAGGCCGAACATCCCGTACACGGTGAACAGGATCCAGGCGCCGTCGGTGAACCACGCCCAGACCTCGCCCGGCGAAGCCGCCGCCCGCTGCCCCAGCATGATCAGCGGAATGGGGTAGATGAGCGTCCCCAGCAGCTGCATCCACGGCTGGGCGAGGTAGTACATCATCTCCGCGGCGCCCAACGTCGACAGGTGCGGCGACGCCCAGATCCGCCGCACGTAACGCATGCACTGCATCGTCCCCTGCCCCCACCGCGTGCGTTGCGCCAGAAACCGCCGCAGGCTGTACAACCCCTCCTGATGCACGTGCGTGTCCATCGTGAACCCCGTGCGCCACCCCACGGTCAACAAGTGCACGCCAAGCTCGAAGTCCTCCAACAGCGACCCGCGCCAAGGCTGACCAGCCCGCCCGGCAATGGAGTCGAGCGCCGACAGCCGGGTGAACTGCCCGTTGCCGCCCATCGAGATCGTGCCGGTCACCCCGCGCGACAGCTGGATCGCCGCGATAGCGGTCCGGAACTCGAGGTCCTGCATCCGCACCAGCAAGCCACCGAAGAACCCCCGCCACCGGGCCACGCCCTCCTGGCGCACACCCGCGTTCACCATCCGGACGTCCACCTGCACCGCCCCGACCGCGGCGTCGCCGAACAGGTGGTCCGCCGCGCACACCTCGAGGCAGTTCGGCGCGGGCCGTCCGTCGGCGTCCACCACCACGACGACGGCGCGGTCGGCGTCGACGTGCCGCCCCATCCACAGCTTCAACGTCCGGTAGGCGTCGTTCAGCGCGTCACCCTTGCCGGTGCGGGCGTGCGGGCGGTGCCGGCGCACGAGGTGGACGTTCGGGTCGTCGCGGAACCCGCGCACCACGGCCACCGTGCCGTCGTCGGAGTCGTCGTCCACGACCCACACGTGCGCGCTGGGGAACGCGCCACGCAGGTACCGGACCGTGTCGCCGATGACGGCCTCCTCGTCCCGGCACGGCACGAGGATGTGCCACTCGAACGCCCCGGACCAGCCGACGGGCTGCGGCTTGTGCCGCAGGTACGGCACGACGATCAGGAACACGTACGTCACGAACGCCACGCTCATGGTCAGCGCCAAGGCCTGGGTGAAACCCAGCAGGACGTCGAAGCTCAGCGGCGCCTCCCCGGCAGCGAGCACGTCGGCGCGCCTCACTTCCGCGTCGCCAACCACACGAACGCGACCAGCGCGGCAGCGCCGCCGAACACGCTCACCATCGAGCCGAGCAGGGTGTGGCCCCAGTAGTACCCGGTGTCCACGCCGAGCCAGTCGACCAGCCCGACCAGCGTCAACACCCGGAACTGGTTGACCACGACCACCGCGACGGACGCCACCGCCAGCGCGAACAGCACCCGCCGGGCGATCCGGGGCCGCAACGCGATCATCACCGCGCCCACCACCAGCAGCGGCAGGACCAGGAACGCCGACGTGCACTCCGGCGTCATCCGCAGACCGAGCGGGCTGTCCGAGCCGAGCCCGAAGTACACGGTCTGCCGCGACGCGACGACCTCGACGCCGTCCGAGCCGAGCGCGTCGAGCAGCAGCCCGGACAGCACGATCTCGGCCGTCCGGTAGGCCCGGTGGGCCAGGACGAGCCCGGCGGCGCCCGCGACCAGCGCGATGACGATCACCCGATTGAGAGGTTCGGTGCGGGGCACGGCACACGCCACTGAACGGGTCCTTTCGTTCGAGTTGGTCGAGCTCGTTATCGATCGGGTATCGCCCGATAGGGCTGCTTGGAAGTCATCGGAGAGTCAGAGAGCGAACCTCACCCCCGGATCGAGTGACGGCTGCCCCTGTTTTCGGGCGGTTGACCCACGTTCGGTGGCGGCAGTTGGGCGATTCGAGTGGACGGCGTCCCCCTTTACGGTCAGTGACCCTTAATCCGACGGGTGGAACGCCGATAGGAGCAATTGCTCGCAGATAACGTTTCGAGAAAGGAGCTCCATGCGTGTGCGAATGACGCGTCGCGCCGCGGTCGCCGGACTGGTAGCCGTCGCGGCGCTGGTGGTCGGCGCCGCGCCCGCCTCGGCGGCACCCGGAGACGCCTCGGCCTACGGCGTGAAGCTCGACCTGTCGCTGCTCGGCAGCGACGCCGTGTCGGCCGGGCCGTTCGCCGCCGCCGACGCCAACGGACCCACGTCCAACACGTTCGCCGGAGTGGACCTGCCCGACGTCCTCCGCACGGGCGTGATCAACGCGTCCGCGTCCAGGGACGACGACACCGGCGGGGTCCACTCCAGAGCGAGCACCGCCGATGTGCGGCTGGACCTGCTCCAGTCGATCACCGGCGGTGTGTCGGCCGAACTGGTCGAGGCCCGGTGCGACGCCACCCAGACCGGCGTCACCGGCAAGTCGAAGCTGGTCGGGTTGGACCTCGGCCGGCTGGGCGCGGTCGACGTCGAGCCCGCGCCCGACACCACCGCGGACGTCGACCTCCTCGGCGTGGACATCGCGAAGATCGTCTTCAACGAGCAGGTCCGCAACGCGGACGGCAGCCTGACGGTCAACGCCCTCCACGTCACCCTCCTCGGCGGCGTGCTCGGCTCCCTCGGCACCGGCGACCTGGTGGTGTCGTCCGCCACCTGCGGCCCGGCCGGCCTGCCCATCCCGATGGCCTCCGGCGCGGGGCTGTGGATCGGACTCGGCCTGCTGGCCCTGTTCGGCGTGCCCGTCGCCGCCGTGGCGCTCCGCCGCCGGCACGACCTCCGGGCGGTCTGAGACATGTACAAGGTCCCCGGCAGCGGCGTCGCGGTCGGCACCGGAATCGGCTCGTTGGCGGCGACCGGCGCCGGCGTCGCGTGGTGGGTGGTGGCCGGCGTGGTGCTCCTCGTGTCCGGTCTGCTCCTGACCCACGCGGTCCGCGGGCGACGAGCCACGACCGACGAGTAGCGGGCGTGTGCCCCGGAGCGCGCCGACCCCCAGTCGCGCTCCGGGGCACCGCATCCCCTGGAACCACCTGCAGGCAGTTCGAGTGAAGGGAGCAAGGTGAAGGAAGTCGTGCTGCTGGCGGGCACCCGACCCGAGGCGGTGAAGATCGCACCGGTGGCGCTGGCGCTGGCCGACCACCCGGTGCTCCGGCCCGTGATCGTCCACAGTGGACAGCACGCGGGCGTGGTCGGACCGGCGCTGCGCGCGTTCGGTTTGGTCGCGGACGTCGAGCTGGACGTGCCGCGGGCGAGCGGCAGCCAGTCCGAGCTGTTGTCCCTGCTGGTGCCGAAGTTCGACCGGGTGCTGCGCACGCGCGCCCCGGCCGTCGTCCTCGTGCAGGGCGACACGACCACCGCGCTGGCCGGTGCGCTCGCGGCGTTCTGGCGCGGCATCCCGGTGGCCCACCTCGAAGCCGGCCTGCGCACCGGCGACCTCGCGGGACCGTTCCCGGAGGAGGGCACCCGGCAGATGATCGCCCGGATCGCCTCGCTGCACCTCGCCCCGACCGACGACGCCGCGGCGGTGCTGCTCGACGAGAACCTGTCGGACCGCGAGATCGTGGTCACCGGCAACACCGTGGTCGACGCCGTGGAGCGGACGGCCCTCGCCGACCGGCCCGCCCGCGACCCGGACCTCGCGCTGCTCGAACGCGTGCTGGACGAGCGTTCCGAACGCCTGGTGCTGGTCACCGTGCACCGGCGCGAGTCGTGGGGCGAGCCGCTGGAACGCGTCCTGCACTCCGTGCGGGCGATCGCCGACCGGCACCCCGACGTGCGCGTGCTGCTGCCCGCGCACCCGAACCCGGAAGTCCGCGCGGCGGCACGTGACGTGCTCGGCGGGCACGACCGGATCGTGGTGACCGAGCCGTTGGACTACCCGGACCTGGTGCGCGCGCTGCGCCGGGCCGCGCTGGTGCTCACCGACTCCGGCGGCATCCAGGAGGAGGCGCCGTCGTTCGGGGTGCCGGTCCTGGTGCTGCGCGACACGACCGAGCGGACGGCCGCGGTGGACGCCGGCTGCGCGTGGCTGGTCGGCACCGACCCGATCCGGATCCTCGCCGAGGCCGGCTGGGTGCTCGGGTCCCGCTTGCGCCTGCCGCTGGGGCGCAACCCGTTCGGCGACGGCTCGGCCGCGTCCCGGGTGCGCGGCGCGTTGGAACGACTGGTCGGTCTGCCGAGCGATTTCGCCACCGCGCCGCTGCCGATGCGCATTCCCTGCTGAAAGCGCACGCCATTCATCACACGACCGGGTAGCGGTTTTCCTCTTGCGGGTGATGTGAGGGCACGAGCGTTAGCGCGAGGGCGCGGAGTTCGGTAGGCCGTGGGGAAAACGAGAAGGGCAACACCATGAAGCAGATTCGAGCGCGCCGGTTCGGGGCGCTGACAGCGGCGCTCGTGCTCGGCCTGGTCGTCGCACCGCCCGCGTGGGCGGCCAACCCGGCGGGCGTCGCGACGGTCGGTTCGGCCGAGTTCACCAAGGCGGGCACGCAGGTCAGCGTGCCGCAGCTGGGGCGTTGCGCGGTGGAGGGGCCGACGTCCAACCAGTCCGAGGCGGTGGCCCGCACGGGCGTCCGGTTCGGCGCCGGCACGTCCACGTGCACCACGGCGGTCGTGGACGAGGCGGCCGGCACGACCACCACGACGTCCGAGGCGAGCGGCACCGACTTCGAGCTGTCCGCGCTGGTGTCCGAGGACGGGCCGCGGCTGCGGGTGGCGAACTGGAAGGTCACCTGCACGGGCACCGAGTCCGGCACGCACGCGGGCTGGTCGATCGGGGGCCTGCGCGGCTTCCACGGCCTGCCCGAGCAGATCCCGCCGAACTACGTGCACAACATCACCAAGTCCGACGGCACCGTGCTGGCCACCGCCACCTTCGGCGAGACGGTCCTGCCCACCCCGAACGACGGCAGCATCGCCCTCACGATGCTGCACATCCGCTTCACCGAGGCGTCGGCCATCGCCGGCGAGGTGGTCCTGGGCGCGACGGCCTGCTCACCGACCCCCTGACAACCGCGAGTCCTCCCCCCGGGACCGCGGGTTGCGCGCCGGGGCGCCCCGTTCGGGGTGCCCCGGCGTGGTGGTCAGCCGACGTGCGGCGTCCCGGTCAGCGTCACGCCCGCCTCGCCCAACCGCGTCAACGCGCTGTCCACGGACGCCTGCCCCACACCCGCCGTCAGGTCGAGCAGCACGGTCGTCGTGAACCCGGCCGACGCGGCGTCCAGCGCGGTCGCCCGCACGCAGTGGTCGGTGGCGATGCCCACCACGTCCACCTGCTCCACGCCGCGCTCCCGCAGCCAGTCCGTCAGCGACGCGCCAGACCCCGACGCGCCCTCGAACCCCGAGTACGCCGCCTCGTAAGCGCCCTTGGAGAACACCGCCTCCACCGCCGTGACGTCGAACTCCGGGTGGAACGACGCACCGGCCGTCCCCGCCACGCAGTGCACCGGCCACGAGTCGACGAAGTCCGGCGTCTCGCTGAAGTGCGAACCGGGGTCCACGTGGTAGTCACGGGTAGCCACGACGTGGTCGTACGACGACGAGGCGACGTGCGCCGAGATCGCCGCCGCCACGGCCGCACCGCCGGCCACGGCCAGCGAACCGCCCTCGCAGAAGTCGTTCTGCACGTCCACCACGATCAGCGCCTTGCTCATCGGAGCCCCCTCACAGGAACGTCGTCGGAATCGCGGGCTCGCCGCGGGACAACTTCAGACCTTCCCACGGCACGGTCACGAGAGCGGCACGAAGACGTTCCCGGCTCTCCACCAAGGTGTCCAGACCGTCCACTCGCCGCCCGGCGCGGACCAGCGGCACCGGGAGCAACCGGTCGTGCGCGCCCATGTCCGGCTCCGAAGCGTGCGGGTACACGACCTCCTCCAACGCCGTCCCGGTCTCCTTGTGCCGCCGCAGCGCGCCCTTGCGCCCGCCCCGGGACTCCTTGTGCGAACTGCGCTTGGCCACCGGCCGACCGTCCACCTCGACCAGCTTGTAGACCATGCCCGCGGTCGGCGCGCCGGACCCCGTGACCAGGGACGTGCCCACGCCGTACGCGTCCACCGGCTCGGCCCGCAGCATCGCGATCGAGTACTCGTCCAGGTCGCCGGACACCACGATCCGGGTGTTCCGCGCCCCCAGCGAGTCCAGCTGGTCACGCGCCTGCCGCGCCAGCACGCCCAGGTCGCCGGAGTCGATCCGCACCGCGCCCAACGACGGCCCCGCGACCTCCACGGCGGTCTTGATGCCGTTCGTGATGTCGTAGGTGTCGACCAAAAGGGTCGTGTCCACGCCCAGCGTCTCGATCTGCGACCGGAACGCCGACTCCTCGGTGTCGTGCAGCAGCGTGAACGCGTGCGCGCACGTCCCGGCGGTCGGGATGCCGTGCCGCCGGGCCGACTCCAGGTTCGACGTCGCCGTGAAGCCCGCCAGGAACGCCGCGCGCGCCGCCGCCACCGCGGACTCCTCGTGCGTCCGGCGAGAGCCCATCTCGATCATCCGCCGGCCGTTGGCGGCGCCCACCATCCGTGCCGCCGCCGACGCGATCGCGCTGTCGTGGTTGAGGATCGACAGCGCCAGGGTCTCCAGCACCACGCCCACGCCGAACGGCGCGCGCACGGACAGGATCGGCGAGCCCGGGAAGTACAGCTCGCCCTCCGGGTAGCCGTCCACGTCACCGGTGAACCGGTAGTCCGCGAGCCACGCGAGGGTGGCCTCGTCGACCACGTTCGTGTGCTCCAGCAGCTCCAGGTCACGTTCGGTGAACGTGAAGTCGGCGATCGCGTCCAGCAGCCTCCCGGTGCCCGCGACCACCCCGTACCGCCTGCCCTCGGGCAGCCGCCGGGCGAAGACCTCGAACACGCACGGTCGCTCGGCGGTGCCGTCGCGAAGCGCCGCGGCGAGCATCGTCAACTCGTAGTGGTCGGTGAACAGCGACGTCGACATGGGAGCAGAGCCTAAGCTGTGCGCACAGGTGCCCCTGCGGGCTCCACCGCAGACGGGAACATGACACCATTGGCGGTATGACCACGCCCGTCGAGCATGAGCGGACGCAGGTTGACCCGGCCGGCGAGGAGGTCCGCACCGAGGACCGCCCGTGGCAGACCCTGGTCTGGAACGACCCGGTGAACCTGATGTCCTACGTGACGTACGTGTTCCAGAAGCTGTTCGGCTACAGCCGCGACCACGCGACCAAGCTGATGCTGGACGTGCACCACAAGGGCAGGGCGATCGTGTCGTCGGGGAGCAAGGACAAGGTGGAGGCCGACGTGGCCAAGCTGCACGCGGCCGGGCTCTGGGCGACCATGCAGCGTTCGTCGTGAAGAAGTGGACGCGCACCGGTGACCAGGTGCTGGGCCGGTTCGACCGGCAGGAGGCCGCGGTGGTGCGCGGTCTGGTGAGCCAGATCCAGGACATGCTGCTGGCACGTGCGGAGGAAGCCCCGCAGGACGAGTTGGCCGAGCTGACCGGTATCCGCACCGGGCCGTCGACGCCGCCGGACGACCCGATCCTGGGCAGGCTGCTGCCCGACTTCCACCGGTTGGACCCGGACGCGCCGGACCCGGCGGAGGTCGATTCGGCCAATGCGCTGCGGTCGTTGCACGAGCCCGAGCTGCTGGACCAGAAGACCGGTGTGGCGGCGGTGGTGCTGGAGACGTGCCCGCCGGACGGTGGCGAGGTGCGGTTGGCGATGGAGCAGGCCGAGGCTTGGCTGTCGGCGTTGAACGACGTGCGGTTGGCGCTGGGGACGGCGTTGGACGTGCAGGACGACATGCCGGACGAGTTGCCGGCCGACGACCCGCGTTCGCCGCACCTGGGCGTGTACCACTGGTTGACGTGGGTGCAGGAGACGCTGGTCGAAGCGGTCATGAGCTGATGCTGGTCGGGCGGGTGCCCGGGGTGGCGGTGGTGCTGACGCCCGCCGGTGCGGTGGCCGGGGTGGACGTGCGCGGTGCGCCGGTCGGGACGCGTGAGCTGGACCTGCTGGACCCGTCGACGTTGGTGCAGCGGGTGCACGCGGTGGTGCTGGCCGGTGGCGGGCTTTCAGGCGTCGACGGGCTCTCGGGCGTCGACGGTGTCGTGCGGTGGCTGGCGGAGCGCGGGCACGGGTTCCCGGTGGGTGCGCGGCCGTTCGAGGTGGTGCCGATCGTGCCCGCGGCGGTGGCTCTCGGGCTGGCCTCGGGTGACGGACGTGCGGCGTGCGAGGCGGCTTCGGCCGACGTGCCGCCGGCCTTGGCGATGATCGGTGAGACCGCGGTGGGCCTCGTCGTGGTCGATGCCGAAGTCGGACCGGCCGAATGCCGAAGGGTCGCGATGTCGGCCCACGACGGGTTCGCACGGGCCGGCGTGACCGTGCCGGCGACCGTGTTCGCGATCGCCACCGGGAACCCGACCGACACCCCGCTCAACACCCTCTGCACCACGGCCGCCGACGCCCTGGAACACGCAGCCCGAACCACCTGACCCCCGCCGCCCCCACCTCACACCCCCAACCCCCGTGAGTCCTACGTTCAGAACCCGTGAGTCCTACGTTCCGGTCCCCCGAGTTCAACGCTCAGAACACGGCCGCCGCTCCTGAGCGTTGAACTCACGCGTTCCGAACGTAGGACTCACCCGTTCCGAACGTAGGACTCACGGGGGTGGGAGAGGGGTGGGGTGGGTACCCCGGGGCCATGGCTGGTGTGGACAGGGCGGTTCGGTGGGTGCGGAGCAGTCCGGTGCTGGACAAGGCGGCCGGTGCGTTGGCCGAGGTGGTGCCGGCGGTGTTGCGGCGGCGTGAGGTGACCGGGCTGCTGGGCGTGCGGGCGTTGGGCAAGCCGGTGCACCCGGCGGTCGTGGTGCTGCCGATCGGGCTGTACGCGGCGTCGGCGGCGCTGGACCTGATGCCGGGGAGCAGCAAGGCGGCACGTGCCGTGATCGGCGCCGGGCTGGCGGCGGCACCGGTGGCGCTGGCGACCGAGCTGGCCGAGTACGGCACGCTGGACGAGCGGCAGCGGCGCACGGCGTTCGTGCAGCTCGCGGCCAACGCCGCGGCCGATGTGTGCTACCTCACGTCGTTCCGCCTGCGCGGGCATGGCTTCGGCCTCGTCGCCAGGGCCGTCTCGGCCGTCGGACTGGCGGCCCTCGCCGCAGGCGGTCTGCTCGGCCTCCAGCCGGTGAAACCCGCGCAACCGGGAACGGCGGCGCACCGGCCCCAACGGGGTCCCGGAGGCGTCCGCGAACCGGTGTAGTGCGAGTTCTCACACGGCGGGACACCTTCCCCCACCACGTAGGATGAAGACGTGCTGGTGATTCGCCGTGACCTCGTGGACGCGATGGTGGCGCATGCCCGTCGCGACCACCCGGACGAGGCGTGCGGGATCATCGCGGGCCCCGAGGGCTCCGACCGCCCGGAGCGGTTCGTCGCGATGGACAACGCCGAGCGCTCGCCCACCTTCTACCGCTTCGACTCGGCCGAGCAGTTCCGGGTGTGGCGCGAGATGGACCGCAACGACGAGGCGCCGGTCGTCATCTACCACTCCCACACCGCGACCGAGGCGTACCCGTCCCGCACGGACGTCTCCTACGCCGGTGAGCCGGAAGCGCACTACGTCCTCGTCTCCACCCGGGACCCGGAGCAGTACGAGCTGCGCTCCTACCGGATCGTGGACGGCGTGGTGACCGAAGAACCGGTCGAGGTCGTGGAGTCGTACATGTTCGCCCACACCGGCGCGGACGACACGCCCGACTGTCCCTGAGCCGCGTCTTCGCCCCACCCTCACCAACCCGGTTCCTCGGAGGTTCCAGCATGGCCGTCATCGTCTCCATCCCCACGATCCTGCGCACTCACACGGGCGGGCAGAAGTCGGTCGAGGCCGCGGGCGCCACGCTCGCCCAGGTCATCGACGACCTGGAGACCAACCACGGTGGCCTGAAGCAGCGCCTGGTCAAGGAAGGCGCGCTCCACCGGTTCGTCAACGTCTACGTCAACGACGAGGACGTGCGGTTCGCGGGCGGTCTCGAAGCGGCCGTCAAGGACGGCGACACCGTGACGATCCTCCCGGCCGTCGCGGGCGGCTGACCGACTCCGGAGGACGCATCGTGGCCCGCTACGAGTCACTGCTCGACGCGGTCGGCGGCACGCCCCTCGTGGGCCTGCCCCGGCTGTCGCCGTCGAAGGACGTGCGGCTGTGGGCGAAGCTCGAGGACCGCAACCCGACCGGCTCGATCAAGGACCGCCCGGTCCTGATGATGATCGAGGAGGCCGAGCGGACCGGGGTCCTCACGCCGGGCTGCACGATCCTCGAACCGACGTCCGGCAACACCGGCATCGCGCTCGCCATGGCCGCAAAGCTCAAGGGCTACGGCCTGGTGTGCGTGATGCCGGAGAACACCTCAACCGAGCGCAAGCAGCTGCTCCAGGCGTACGGCGCGCGGATCGTGTTCTCACCCGCTGCCGGCGGGTCGAACCAGGCCGTGGCACTGGCGAAGGAACTGGCCGGGCAGAACCCGGACTGGGTGATGCTCTACCAGTACGGCAACCCGGCCAACGCCGGCGCGCACTACCACGGCACCGGGCCGGAGATCCTCAAGGACCTGCCGACGATCACGCACTTCGTCGCGGGCCTGGGCACCACCGGCACCCTGGTCGGCGTGGGCCGGTTCCTGCGCGAGCAGAAGCCGGACGTGCAGATCATCGCGGCCGAGCCGCGGTACGGCGAGCTGGTGTACGGGCTGCGCAACCTCGACGAGGGTTTCGTGCCCGAGCTGTACGACGCCTCCGTGCTGACCGGCCGCTACTCGGTCGGCTCGTACGACGCGCTGCGCCGCACCCGTCAGCTGCTGGAGGTCGAGGGCATCTTCGCGGGCATCTCCACCGGCGCGATCCTGCACGCGGCACTGGCCGCGGCGGAGAAGGCGGCGGCGCGCGGCGAGTCCGCGGACGTGGCTTTCGTGGTGGCCGACGCGGGGTGGAAGTACCTGTCCACCGGCGCTTACGCGGGCACGTTGGACGAAGCCGCGGAACGGCTCGACGGCCACCTCTGGGCGTGACGCGTCCGGCATGACGCGTCCGGCATGACTCAGGTCGGGAAGGGCCCCGCGACACTGCGGGGCCCTTCCCGGGTTTTCAGCCGACCGTGCAGGGAACTCCGTTGAGCCTGAACGAGTCCGGCTTGCTCGTGTTGCCGCCGTGCGTGGCCTGGAAGCCGATCCCGACCGATGCGGACGGGTTGATGGTGGCGTTGTAGCCGACGTTGCCCGCGTTGACCATGCCGCTGGTGGGCGAGTAGGTCGCGTTCCAGCCGCTGGTGATCGTCTGACCGCTCGGCAGCGTGAACGCGAGGGTCCAGCCGTTCACCGCCGTGCTGCCGGTGTTGGCGATCGTGATGCTCGTCGTCAGGCCCGTGTTCCAGGCGTTGACGGTGTAGGTGACGCGGCAGTTCGACACCGGCTGGGTCGTGGTGGTCGTCGTCGTGGAGGTCGTGGTCGTCGTAGTGGTGCTGGTCGTGGTGGACGTGGTCGTGGACGTCGTGGTGGTCGTGTCGCCCGGCTTGTCGAGGCCGAAGAACTGGATGGCGCGCAACGCCATGCCCGACATCAGGATGTTGTGGCCGACGCCCTGGAGGGAGATGGCCTCCACCTTGTCGCCGTAGCGGGTGCGCGTCCAGCCGGACTGCGGGCTGTCGGAGGACGTCGGCGTGGTGGACAGGCCGTGGACGTTGGTCCACTGGTCGATCTGCTCGCCGAAGTTCGGGTACCGCAGGGTGTCGTCCGCGGTGCCGTGCCAGGTCTGCATCCGCGGCCGGGGGCCGGTGTAGCCGGAGTAGGCGGCCCGCGCGATGTTGCCCCACTCCTGCGGCGTCCGGAGCACCTGGCCGTTGGCGCAGGCGCTGTTCCAGCCCGAGCCGTCGGTGGTGGCGAAGCAGCCCGCGGGCACGCCCGCGAACGCCGCGCCGGCCTGGAACACGTCCGGGTAGTTGGCCAGCATGACGTTCGTGGTCATCGCGCCGGACGAGACGCCGGTGACGAACACCCGGCCGGTGTCGCCGTTGTAGCGCTGGAGCACGTACCGGACCATCGACATCAGGCCGACCGGGTCGCTGCCGCCGTCACGCCGCAGCGCCTGCGGGCTGGACACGTCGAAGCACTGGCCGCTGCGGGTGGCCGACGGGTAGATCACGATGAACCCGTACTGGTCGGCCAACCGGGCGAAGTCGGTGCCCGAGTAGAACGCCGGGCCGGTGCCGGTGCAGTAGTGCACCGCCAGCAGCACCGGCGGCCTGGCCTGCGTGCGGTCCGGCACGTACAGGTGCATGCGCAGGTTGCTGGGGTTCGTGCCGAAGCCGGTGACCTCGGTCAGCGTGGCCGCCGAAGCCTGCGGTGCGGCGACGAACGCCAGCACGAAGGCCGCCGCGGCGGCCAGGGAGGTCACGATCGCGCCGAGCGCCTTCACGGAGCCACCACCCGTCCGGTGTTGTCGATGCGGCCGGGGCACAGACCCTTGGCCTGGAGGCCGCGGACGATCTGCGGCACGGCGTTGACCGTCGTCTGGTAGCCGTCGTGCATCAGGACGATGCCGCCGAAGGTCGCCCCGGTCGCGGAGCGGACGATCGCGTCGGTGGAGGCGTTCGCCCAGTCACGCGTGTCGACCGACCAGATGACCTGGGCCATGCCCAGCCGGCGCGCCTCGGTCTGCACGGCGTAGTTCGTGTCGCCGTAAGGAGGGCGGAAGAGGGTCGGCGTCTGACCGGTCGCGGACCTGATCGCGTTCGACGTGTTGGACAGCTCGGCGGTCAGCTGGGACGCGCTCAACTGGGTCAGGCGCGGGTGCGACCAGGAGTGGTTGCCGACCCACATGCCCGCCGCCGTGGTGGCCCGCGCGAGGTCCGGGTACTGCTGGACGCGCGAGCCGAGGTCGAAGAACGTGGCCCGCGCGCCGGCCGAAGCCAACGCGGACAGCAGCTGCCGGGTGTACTGCGGGCTGGGCCCGTCGTCGAATGTCAGCGCCACGTAGCCGGAGCACGCGGCTGCGGCGACCGGCGCGGCGGCGCGCGCGGTTGCCGCGACCGGCGCGGCCGACGCGGCCGGCGCGGTGAGCAGCGGTGCGGCGAACAGCAGCGCCACCGCCAGAAGGCTTCTCAAGACCATCCCTCCTCCTTGAGGATCACGGCGAGAGTTGCCCGTCACTATGTGTCACCCTCCGGCTGCGGACAATAAGTTTCGTGAATATTGCGAGTCTCAAATGGCGTGTTGAGCTGCGGGAACGTTCCATGCGTCCGTTCGGCCGCAGGGGTTGTGCGGGGAAACTTTCGGCCGACCGCCCGTGACGGTCGGCCGTTCGGCTTGAACGTCCGCCACCTGCCGCGCCCCGGCCACCGATGCAATTGTTCGAATACGTATTCGATGCATTCAGGGTGCCGGGTTGAGACATTCGAGTGAACTCGCCCGGTATTGATTGTCGGCCTCTTGTTGCGTGCGGTATTCCGCATTTTTGCCGACTCTCGGGCTGCTATCGTTCGCCCCATGCAATTGACGGTGCTCGGGTGTTCGGGCAGTGCGCCGGGGCCTGATCTGCCCACCTCCGGGTACCTGGTCGAGGCGGGCGGCGTCCGGATCGTGGTGGAGCTCGGCAGTGGCGTGTTCGGCGCGCTGATGCGGCACTGCGACCCGTTCGACCTCGACGCCGTGCTGCTGTCGCACCTGCACCTCGACCACTGCGCCGACTTCAGCTCGCTGACCGTCTACCGGCGCGAGCACCCCGAGCCGCCCTATGACGTCACCGAGCGCCGGCTGCGGGTGTTCGCGCCGTCGCACGCGCCGTCCCGCCTCGCCGCCGCGCACGCCGCCGACCGCGCGTCGTTGGCGAGGACGGACTTGACGGAGGAGTTCGACTTCGTGCCGCTCGCGCCCGGTCGGTACGCGGTGGGTCCGGTCGAGGTCGAGGTGGCCGCCGTGCGGCACATCTGCGAGGCCTACGGGTTCCGCATCTCGTACGAGGGGGTGTCGCTGGTGTTCTCGGGCGACACGGTGCCGTGCCCGGACCTGGTGCGGCTGGCCCGGGGCGCCGACCTGCTGCTGGCCGACTCGGCGTGGCGGACGCAGGCGGGACGTGCCAACTACCTGCACATGAGCGGCCGGGAAGCGGGCGAGGTGGCCGCCGCCGCCGGCGTCCGGCGCCTGGTCCTCACGCACGTGCTCCCGTGGTCCGACCGCGAGGGGGTCCTGGCGGACGCGGCCGAGGTGTTCCCCGGCCCGGTCTCCCTGGCCACCCCCGGCGCCACCTACCCCCTAACCCCGTGAGTCCTACGTTCAGAACGCGTGAGTCCTACGTTCGGAACCCCCGAATTCAACGCTCAGAACGGCCGGCCGGCCCGCGAACGGAACGGGCGGCCTGAGAGCGGAACGGGCGGCCTGAGAGCGGAACGGGCGGCCTGAGAGCGGAACGGGCGGTCAGCCCGCGAACGCCGGGGACGGCAGGCCTTCGCCCACGCCCGGCAGCACCAGCACCGACCCGGCCAACTCGCTCAACGCGCCCTCGCTCAGTCCGACCCGGGCCGTCGTCACGTAGAGGTCGGTGAAGTCCGGTCCGCCGAAGCAGCACGCCGTCGGCTGGCCGACCGGGAGTTCGACCTCCAGGTCCAGCGCGCCGTCCGGCGTGTACCGGTGCACCGCCGCCCCGCCCCACAACGCGACCCAGATCGCGCCGGACGCGTCCACGGTGAGGCCGTCGGGCAGCCCGCGGTGCACCTCGGCCAGCGGACGGCGGTTCGTCGCCTCGCCGGACTCCGCGTCGAAGTCCAGGACGTCGACGCGGCGTTCCGCGGAGTCGATGTAGTACATGCGCGTGCCGTCGGGGCTCCAGCCGATGCCGTTGCTGACGCCCACCTTGTCCAGCACGACCTTCGCGTCACCGGTGGGCTTCACCCGCGCGAGCCAGCCGTCCGGCGCCTCGTCGTAGCGCATCGTGCCCGCCCACAACCGCCCCGCCGGGTCGACCGCGGCGTCGTTGCCCCGCACGCCGTCCCGGGCCCAGTACACGAGCCACGTCTTGGCGCCGTCCCGGTCGATCAGGGCCACGCCGTCACGCAGGTTGACCACCAGGCCGCCGGCGGTCCGGGGCTTCGCCGCGCCGACGTGCTGCGGCATCTCCAGGACCGCGTCGTCGTCGCGCCACGGGCTGTAGCGGTGCACCTCGCTGCCGAGGACGTCCACCCAGAGGAGCGTTCCGCTGGCGTGGTCCCACGTGGGGGCCTCGCCCAGCGCCGCTTCGGCCCGCACTGCGACTTCGATCGACACCGGCACAGCCTACGGTCACCCGTGCAGCCCCCACCCCAATACCGCAAGCCCCCCGACGGCGCACGTCGAGTCGCCCACCCGTGCACCACCAACCCGGCGCTCGCACTCGTCCGATCGCGATCGTCGGACGCGTAGCCTGGATCACGTGGACCCCAGCGGCGCTTTCCCATCACCACCCGATCCGGTGGTCGCTGCGCCCGGACGGGTGAAGTCGCCGGCAAAGCGCGTCGTGCCGCCCAAACCGGTGCTGTCGGCCGTGGTCGTGCTGGGTTTCGTCGGCCTGCTCTACGTGGTCGAGGCCATCGACACGGTGCTCGGCGGCACGCTGAACGACGACGGCGTGATCCCGCGCGACTTCGACCAGTGGGACAACATCCTCTGGTACCCGGTGCTGCACGGCGACTGGACCCACCTCACCGGCAACGCGGTGCCGCTGATGGTCCTCGCCTACCTGGCCACGTCCGGCGGCATCAAGCAGTTCTTCCAGGTCACCGCCGTCATCTGGCTCTGCGGGGGCCTCGGCGTGTGGATCTTCGGCTCGTACGGCAGCCACATCGGCGCGTCCGGCCTGGTGTTCGGCTTCCTGATGTTCCTGCTGGTGCGCGGTGTGTTCGCGCGCAGCGCGCTCCAGATCGTGCTGGCCGTGGTGGTCTTCGCGATGTACGGCGCGGCGCTGTGGGGCGTGCTGCCCGGCCAACCCGGCATCTCCTGGGAAGGTCACCTGTTCGGCGCGCTCGGCGGCGTGCTCGCGGCCTGGGGTGTCGCCCGGGATGCCAGGAAGGGCGCCCCGACTACGCTCGACGCGTGACCGTCACCGCCGATTCGCCCATCGGGATCTTCGACTCCGGAGTCGGCGGGTTGACCGTCGCACGGGCGATCATGGACCAGCTGCCCGGCGAACGCATCCGCTACGTCGGTGACACGGCCAACTGCCCGTACGGCCCGCTGCCCATCGCGCAGGCGCGGAAGCTCGCCCTCGAAGTCACCGACCGGCTCGTCGCCGACGGCGCGAAGCTGCTGGTCATCGCGTGCAACACCGCCTCCGCGGCGTGCCTGCGCGACGCGCGGGAGCGTTACGACATCCCGGTGGTCGAGGTCGTGCTGCCGGCCGTGCGCCGTGCGGTCGCCACCACCCGGACCGGCAAGGTCGGCGTCATCGGCACGCTGGGCACCGTCACGTCCGGCGCGTACCAGGACGCGTTCGCCGCCGCGCGCGACATCGAGGTCACCGCGGTCGCGTGCCCCAGGTTCGTGGACTTCGTGGAACGCGGCACCACGTCCGGCCGCCAAGTGCTGGGCATGGCGCAGGCCTACCTGGAACCGTTGCAGCGCGCCGGGGTCGACACGCTCGTCCTCGGCTGCACGCACTACCCGTTGCTGACCGGTGTCCTCCAGATCGTGATGGGTGACGGCGTGACGCTCGTCTCCAGCGCCGAGGAGACCGTGAAGGACGTTGTGCGGGTGCTGACGGAGCGTGACCTGTTCCGCGACGGTGCCCCTGATCAGCGGTTCGGCTGTACCGGATCGGTGGAGCAGTTCGGTCGGCTGGCCCGCCGGTTCCTGCCCGGACTGGAGAACGCGACCTTTCACGCCCACGGTTGACCTGGCACGCTCCACGGGTGCTGTTGACCATCCTCGGCTGCTCGGGCAGCCTGCCGGGACCGCACGGGCCCGCATCCGGCTACCTCGTCGAGGCGGATGGCTGCCGGCTCGCGATCGAACTGGGAAGCGGTGTGCTGGCCGCGTTGCAAGCGCACCACGACCTGTTCTCGTTGGACGGCTTGCTGTTCTCCCACCTGCACCCGGACCACTGCAGCGACTTCACCACCCTCGCCGTCACCCGCCGCTACCACACCCACCCGCCCTACGACCCGCGTGAACACCGACTGCCGGTGCACGGGCCGTCCGAGTCCGCCGACAGGTTCGCCCGCGCGTACGCGGAGACGGCCGACGAATTCCTCACCACCGACCTGTCCGACGTGTTCGAGTTCCACTCCCTCCAGGAGGACGTGGTGACCACGATCGGGCCGTTCGAGATCACCGCCGTGCGGGTCGACCACCCGACGGAGGCGTACGGGTTCCGCATCGCCACCAAGACCGCGACGCTGGCGTACACGGGCGACACGGGGCCGTGCGACGCGTTGCTCGGCCTTGCCGAAGGGGTGGACGTGCTGCTGTCGGAGGCGACGTGGACGCACGCCGACGACCGGCCGCCCGGCAGGCACCTGTCGGGCGTGCAGGCGGGTCGGCTGGCGGCGGACGCGGGTGTCGGGCGGCTGCTGCTGACGCACATCGCGCCGTGGACCGATCGGGACGCCGTGCTGGCCGAGGCGCGCGGGCGGTTCACCGGGCCGGTCGACGTGGTCGCCGCGGGTGACAGGTACGCGGTTGACGAGCCGGTGGTCCGGGTAATCGGCGGCCATGGCAACTGATGTCGTCGAATTGATCCTGGCGGACCACCGCAGGTTCGAGGAACTGTTCCGCTCGCTGCGAGACCGGGAGTCCGACCGGTCGACGTTGTTGGCGGAGTTGGCGGCGCTGCTCGTGGCGCACGCCGAGGCGGAGGAAGCGGAGGTGTACCCGGCGCTCAAGCGGTACAAGGAGGTCGACAACCACGAGGTCGACCACGGTGCCGAGGAGCACGCGGAGGGGCACCAGGCGCTGCTGGCGTTGATGGAGGTCGGCGACACGCAGTCCGAGGAGTGGGAGAGCAAGCTGGAGGAACTGGTCCAGGCGCTCAACCACCACGTGGACGAGGAGGAGCGGACCATCCTCAACGACGCCCGGGAGCAGGTGGCCGACGCGCGGCGGGACGAGCTGGGCCGGTTGTTCGTGGAGATCAGGCAGGACCGGTTGGACGACAACTGCGGCGACATCGCCTACGTGCGCAAGGTCGCGGCGGCGACGGAGGACCGGATCGACTAGCGTCGATCGGGTGTCGAACGTCGAGGTGAGGCTGGTCGGTCAGCACGACTTCGTGGCCACGAACGACCGTGGCGCCTCGGTGCGCGTCGGCCGCAAGGGCGCCCCGGGGGCTTTCACGCCGGTCGAGCTGCTGTTGGCGGCTGCTGCCGGCTGTGCGGCCGTGACGGCGGAGACGTTGGTGACGCGCAGGGTCGAGGGTGGCTTGGTGGCCCGTGCGGACGACGTGCGTCCTGAAGGCGCGCACGAGCTGGACGCCGTCCCGATCACGCTCGATTACGACATCTCGCAGCTGGACGCCGCCCAACGTGCCGCCTTGGACGCCGCCGTCCGCCGTGCGATCGACCAGCTCTGCACCGTCACCCGGACCCTCAAGTCCACCCCGCCGACTCCCGTCACCCTCCCCGCGTAACCCACCGCCGCCGCCCACCCCGGCGTGAGTCCTACGTTCCGGTCGCGTGAGTCGTACCTTCAGAACACCCGTGTCCTACGTTCACGACCCCCGAGTTCAACGCTCAGAACAAGATCGACTGTTCTGAGCGTTGAACTCGGGGGTCGTGAACGTAGGACTCACGCGTTCTGAACGTAGGACTCACGGGGCGGGAACGTAGGACTCACGCGGGGGTGGTGGCTACGCCGTCCCAGACGGCGGTGGAGCCGCTGTGGCCGATGCGGACGGTCTGGACGGTGGCGGCGGCGCCGGCGGCGATGACGAGGACGGCGACCACCACCGCGATCCGGCGCCACGTCTTCGGCACGGCAGGGTCGTCGGCCGCAGCGGCGCCCTCGCGGTCGGCCAAGCGGCCCGCGACGAGCATCGCCACCACGACCACGCCGAAGCCCAGCGCGAACGGCAGCAGGTCGTTGCCCAACGACGCGTGCCGCTCGATCAACGGGTTGCCCAGCCCGGCCATCCGCGCGTACAGCTGGTCGCCCGCCCACTGGGCCAGCGGCACCGAGCCGACGCCCAGCAGCGTCACGCCCAGCAGGAGCCACGCGTACCGCCGCCGCCACCGCGGTACCAACGCCAGGGCGGCGGCCCCCGCAGCCGCCAGCGGGAGCAGCACCACCACCGCGTGGACCAGCAGCGGGTGCGCGGGGAGACCGAAGATCGTCACCAGGTCGTCTGCGAGTGCCATGCCTCTCCCTACGCCGGTGGGTTGCTCCGGGGTTCAGCGACATAGGGTAGTGCCGTGCTGAGGACCGATGGCAGGAACGACGACGTACTGCGCGACATCCGGATCACCCGCGGCTTCCAGCAGTGGCCGGCCGGGTCGGTGCTGATCGAGTTCGGCAACACGCGCGTGTTGTGCGCGGCCAGCGTGACGGAAGGCGTGCCGCGGTGGCGCGCGGGCTCCGGTCTCGGCTGGGTGACCGCCGAGTACGCGATGCTGCCGTCGGCGACGCACACCCGCAGCGACCGCGAGTCGGTGAAAGGCCGGATCGGGGGTCGCACGCACGAGATCAGCCGCCTGATCGGGCGATCCTTGCGGGCGTGCATCGACCTGGCCGCGCTGGGCGAGAACACGATCGTGATCGACTGCGACGTGATCCAGGCCGACGGCGGCACCCGGACCGCCGCGATCACCGGCGCGTACGTGGCCCTGGCGGACGCCGTCACGTGGCTCGGCGCGGCGGGCCGGCTCGCCGACCCCCAGCCGCTCTCGTGCGCCGTGTCGGCCGTGTCGGTCGGCGTGGTGGACGGCCGGGTGCGCCTCGACCTCCCGTACGAGGAGGACTCGCGCGCCGAGGTCGACATGAACGTGGTCGCCACCGACGCCGGCACGCTGATCGAGGTGCAGGGCACCGGCGAGGGCGCCACGTTCGCGCGCTCGACGTTGGACAAGATGCTCGACCTGGCGCTGGAGGGCTGCGCGCAGCTCAACCGGATGCAGGCCGAGGCGCTGGCCCTGCCGTACCCCGGCGTGCTGCCCGAGCCGAGGGGGAAGCGGAAGTGAAGCTCCTCCTCGCGTCGCGCAACAAGAAGAAGCTCGGCGAGCTGCGCCGCATCCTGCTGGCCGAGGGGCTGGCCGGGATCGAGGTGCTCGGCCTGGACGACGTGCCGCCGTTCCCGGAGGCGCCGGAGACCGACCCGACGTTCGAGGGCAACGCCCTGGCCAAGGCGCGCGACGCGTTCAACGCCACCGGGCTGCCGTCCGTCGCCGACGACTCGGGCATCGAGATCGACGCGCTGAACGGCATGCCGGGCGTCCTGTCGGCCCGCTGGTCCGGCGTGCACGGCAACGACGTGGCGAACCTCGAGCTGGTGCTGGGCCAACTGCGGGACGTGCCGGACGACCGCCGTGGCGGCGCGTTCGTGTGCACGGCGGCGTTCGTGGCGGGGCCGGGCGTGGAGACCGTGGTGCGCGGCGAGTGGCGCGGCACGATCACCCGCGAGCCGCGCGGCGAGAACGGCTTCGGCTACGACCCGATCTTCCGCCCCGAGGGCCACGACGTGACGTCCGCCGAGCTGACCCCGGACCAGAAGGACGAGGTCTCCCACCGGGGCCGCGCGCTGCGCCTCCTGCTGCCGCACCTGCGCGAACTCGCCGGGTAGAACCGACGACCAGGTAGGACCGACGACCGGGTAGAGCCCGCCGCCGAGCAGCGGCGGGCGACCGGATCAGGCGGGCAGTTCGCGCAGCAGCTTGGCCACGTGGCCGGTCGCGCGGACGTTGTACATGGCCTTCTTGATCTTCCCCTCGGGGTCGACCAGGAACGTCGAGCGAATCACGCCCATGACGGTCTTGCCGTAGTTCTGCTTCTCCCCGAACGCGGCCCACTCGGTCAGCACCTTGCGGTCGACGTCCGACAGCAGCGGGAAGTTCAAGCCCTCCGCGGCGGCGAACTTGGCCAGCTTCCCCGGCTTGTCCGGTGAGATGCCGACGACGTCGTAGCCGGACGACGCCAGGTCGCCGATGCTGTCGCGGAAGTCGCACGCCTGCTTGGTGCAGCCCGGTGTGGCCGCCGCCGGGTAGAAGTAGACGACCACGGAGCGGCCGGCGTAGTCGGAAAGCGAGACGGGCTTGCCCTCGCTGTCGGGCAGCGTGAACGCCGGGGCCTGGTCGCCCGGTGACAGGCGCTTCTGCTCGGTCATGGGCCCAGACGCTACAACCCGGCCGGACGCCACCGGGTCAGGCGGTGCCCTCGAACGTCGCGCTCGGCTCCAGGTTCGCGCCGTTGGGCTCGACCACGAGTTGCAGCCGCACGGGATCGGCGGGCACGGCGAAGGCCAGCGTCAGCACGGTCTCCGCGCCCGGTGCGACCTCGGTCACGGCGGCGGCGATGCCGTTGAGCCCCTGCACGGAGTCGCGCACCTCGGCCACCGGCTCGCCGCCGACCAGCGCGCGCACGACGAGTTGGCTGGTCCGGTAAGCGGTCTTGGTGCCGTTGACGACGGTCAGCGTGAACACCGCGGTGCGCGGTGACTCCGGGAACGACGTGTCGCTCGGCTTGAGCGAGGACGGCGGGGACACGGTCACGGCCATGCCGTTGGCCCACACCCGCTGCGCGCCGAACGCGGTGTAGCCCGACGCGGACGGCGCGTCGCCACCTTGCTCGACCACCGCGGACGGAGGCGTGGGCGTGGAAATGTCGGAGGGGTCCGCACATCCCGCCATTGCCAGGCCGAGGCACACGCCGACGGCCAGTCTGGCGAACTTCACGAACCTCCCCTTCCCGCCCCGGCGGTGGGCTTGACTGCGACTAGCCACCACCATGACGGTGCCGGGGGGTGCCGGGTGACCGATTCAGGGCCTTGATTCGCACCTGGTGCCTGCCTGTGGCCAACCCGTGATGACGCACGGCTGCCCACGTGGGCGGCGCCACACCCGCGGTGCGGCAGCGCCGTCCACGCGGGTTCGGCGGCGGCCGGTGATCGGGCGGGTGGTCCGCCCGGAAGTTGGGGAGCGCGTCGGGGGGCGTGCGCGCTCCATACCGATCATCGCGGTCCGTGCGCCATCCGCTACACCTAGACTTCGGTCTTCACCCGTTCGGCGGAACCCCGAGCGGGTGAACGTCCGGCGATCTCGGCCAGGAGTGCGTACGACCGGAGCCGGTCCGACTGCTCGGCGACCATCGTCGTCACCATCAGCTCATCGGCCCGCGTGTCCTCGAGCAACTGCTCCAGACCCGCCGCGACGGTGGCCGGCGACCCGATGACCTGGGACTCCAGCCGGTCCTCGAAGATCAACCGCTCGACGTCGGTGAACGGGTACTCGGCGGCCTCCTCGTTGGTCGCCAGCGGACCGGGCCGCCCGCTGCGGAGCTTGACGAAAGCGAGCGCGCCCGGACCGGCGATCCACTGCGCGCGCTCGTCGGTGTCCGCCACGATCACCGACGCGCAGACCAGCGCGTACGGCTGCTGAAGACGTTCCGAAGGCCGGAACCGCTCGCGGTACAGGGCCAGCGCGGGCAGCGTGTTCTCCGCGCTGAAGTGGTGCGCGAACGCGAACGGCAGCCCGAGCAGACCGGCGACCTGCGCGCTGTACCCGCTCGACCCGAGCAGGAAGATGTCCGGCTTGTTGCCCTCGGCGGGCATCGCGTTCAGCGCTTCGGTGCCGTTGAAGTACCCGGTCAGCTCGTTGAGCTGCTGCGGGAAGTCGTCAACGGACAGCGGTCCGGCGGTGCGGCGCAGCGCCTGCGCGGTGCGCTGGTCCGTGCCGGGCGCGCGGCCGATGCCCAGGTCGATGCGGCCGGGGTGCAGGGCGGACAGCGTGCCGAACTGCTCGGCGACCACGAGTGGCGGGTGGTTGGGCAGCATCACGCCGCCGGAACCGACCCGCAGCGTGGTGGTCGCGTCGGCGACGTGGCCGATCAGGATCGCGGGGGAGGAGCTGGCGATACCGGGCATGTTGTGGTGCTCGGCCAGCCAGAACCGGGTGAAGTCGAGCTGCTCCACGTGCTGGGCCAGCTCACGCGTGTGCCGCAGGGCCGTGCGCGCGTCCGTCGCCGTGGTGACCGTGGCCAGGTCGAGCGCGGACAGCGGCACATCGCGAAGTCGACTCATGCCCGGGATCAACGCGCGCGGTTCCCGGTGTCTTCCTGGTGTGACCATCGTGACGATCACACCGGGAAGCCCGCCGCGGGTCCGGGTGTTGGTCGGGATATGGACGTGGTCGTGATCGGTGCAGGTCAGGCGGGGTTGTCCGCGGCCTACTTCCTGAAGCGCGCGAACCTCGACCACGTCGTGCTGGACGCCGACGCCGGGCCGGGCGGCGCGTGGCGGCACCGCTGGCCGACGTTGCGGATGGCCACCGTGCACGGCATCCACGACCTGCCCGGCATGCCGTTCGCCGAACCGGACCCGACCGCGCCGGCCAACGAGGTGCTGCCCGCGTACTTCGCCGACTTCGAACGCCGCAACGGCATCGAGGTGGAGCGGCCAGTGCGCGTGCACGCCGTCCGTGACCATGGCGGACTGCTGCGGGTCGAGACCGACCGCGGCGTCTGGGAGACGAAGGCGCTGGTGAACGCGACCGGCACGTGGACGCGCCCGTTCTGGCCCCGCTACCCCGGCCAGGAGCTGTTCCGGGGCCGCCAACTGCACTCGTCGCAGTACCGGGGGCCGGAGGAGTTCGCGGGGCAGCACGTGGTCGTGGTCGGCGGCGGCACGTCGGCGGTCCAGCAGCTGCTGGAGATCGCCCGGCACGCCACCACGACGTGGGTGACCCGCCGCGAGCCGGAGTTCTCCGACGAGCCGTTCACGCCGGAACTCGGCCGGGCCGTGGTCGCCGCGGTCGAGGAACGCGTCCGCCAGGGCCTGCCGCCCCGCAGCGTGGTCAGCGTGACGGGCCTGAGCCTCACACCGGCCGTGCGCGAAGCCCTCAGGACCGGCGTGCTCGACCGCCGGCCGGTGTTCGAGCGGATCACCGAGGACGGCGTGGTCTGGCCGGACGGCACGCACGAGCGGGCCGACGTGATCATCTGGGCGACCGGGTTCCGCGCCGCGCTCGACCACCTGGCGCCGCTGCGCCTGCGCACGTCCGGCGGCGGCATCCGGCTCGACGGCACCAGGGTCGTCGCCGACCCGCGCGTGCACCTCGTCGGCTACGGCCCGTCGGCCAGCACGGTCGGCGCGACGCGCGCGGGACGTGCGGCGGCGAAGGAGATCCGGGAGTCGCTGTCCCGCCGCGAAGCCGCCTGACGATCACCCGACCCCGACTAACCTCGATCAGGTGAGAAGGGGGCTGCGCGTCGTCGCCGGGCTGGTGCTCGGCTTCCTGTCGGCGCTGCTCGACCTGCTCGTCGTGGCGTTCGCCCGGAACGCGGCCGTGGCGGTCGCCGGGCTGGAACGCCGCCGGCTGCGGTGGTTCCTCGACCTGGACGGCGCCGAGCCGACCAGGGCGCAGGCGGTGCGCTACCTGGCCGTCCGCGCGCCGGTCGGCCTGTTCGGCGGGTTCGTGCTGGCCTGGCTGTTCTACGGGCTGGCCATGGGCGCGGTGGTCGCGCACCGGCTGGTGGTCGGCGGACCCGGCAGCGGCCTGGACCTCTCCGACGACTGGACGGACTTCGCGTGGACCGGGCTGATCGGCACGGTCCTGCTCTACATCGAGGTCCAGGGCATCATCGGGGTGGTCGCGCTGGAGGCGAAGGTCGCCCGTCGGTGGCTCGGCCCGAGCGAAGCCGAGCTGCTGCGCCTGCGCATCGACGAGTTGGCGGCGAGCCGGGCGGGCATCGTGGCGGCGGTGGACGCCGAGCGGCGCCGGATCGAGCGCGACCTGCACGACGGCGTGCAGCAGCGGCTGGTCGCGCTGGGCATGCTGCTCGGCCGGGCCCGCCGCAACCCGGAGCACGCCGACGACCTGCTGGTCCAGGCGCACGAGGAGTCCCGGCACGTGCTGGAGGACCTGCGCGAGGTCGCCTGGCGGGTGTACCCGACGGCGTTGGACTCGTTGGGCTTGGCGGACGCGCTGGAGGCGGTGGCGGACCGGTCCGCGATCCCGGTGCGCATCCGGTGCGCGCCGCTCGACGCGCCGCCGCGGGTGGAGACGGCGGTGTACTTCGTGATCTGCGAGGCGGTCACGAACGCGGCCAAGCACTCGGGTGCGACGATGATCGACGTGGACATCACCGGGCACGGCGGGGCGGTGCGCGTGCGCATCGCGGACGACGGCGTCGGGGGAGCGGACCCGGCGGGCGGCGGGCTGGCCGGCCTGTCGCGGCGGGTGCTCGCGCTCGACGGCGCGTTCGACGTGAGCAGCCCGGTCGGCGGCCCGACGGTGATCACCGCGGAGGTGCCGTGCGGGTGATCCTGGCCGAGGACTCGACGTTGCTGCGCGAGGGCCTGGTGCGGCTGCTGGTCGAGGAGGGCCACGACGTGGTGGCGGCCGTGGGAGACGCGGAAGCCCTGCTCGGCGCGGTGGCGGCGCACCTGCCGGACGTGGTGGTGACCGACGTGCGGATGCCGCCGACGAACTCCGACGAGGGCATGAAGGCCGCGCTGGAGATCCGCCGGCGGTTCCCGGGGGTCGGCGTGCTGGTGCTGTCGCAGTACGTCGAGCAGCGCTACGCCGTCGACCTGCTCACCGAGCACACCGACGGCGTGGGCTACCTGCTGAAGGACCGGGTGGTCCAGGTGGAGGAGTTCCTGGACGCGCTGCGCCGGGTCGGGAACGGCGACGTCGCGTTCGACCCCGAGGTGGTGCGGCGGCTGCTGGCCCGCACCACCCACCCGCTGGACGTGCTGACCGAGCGGGAACGCCAGGTGCTGGCGCACATGGCCGAGGGGCACACGAACAACGCGATCGCCGCGCGCCTCCACGTGTCGCGCAGCGCGGTGGAGAAGCACATCAACTCGATCTTCGACAAGCTCCGGCTGTCCGATGTGGACGGTTACAGCCGGCGGGTGCTGGCGATCCTGCGCTACTTGCGCGCCTGAGAGTTCTTCCGCCGGCTGAGCCGTGACGCGATGAAGAAGCCGGCGGCCAGCACCACGAGGCCGAGCACGACCTTCCCCGCGATGCCCAGGTACTGCTCGACGACGTGGTAGTTCTCGCCCAGGACGTAGCCGGCGACGATGAGGGCGGTGTTCCAGATGAGGCTGCCCGCCGCCGTGAGCAGCACGAAAGCCGGCAGCGCCATGCGTTCCACGCCCGCGGGGATGGAGATGAGGCTGCGGAAGATCGGCACCATCCGGCCGAAGAACACGGTCGCCTTGCCGTGCCGCGCGAACCACTCCTCGGTCTTGTCCACATCGGACAGCTTCATCAGCGGCATCCGCCGGGCGATCGCCCGCATCCGGTCGCGGCCGAGCAGCGCGCCGAGGTAGTAGAGCGACAGCGCGCCGGCGACCGACCCGACGGTGGTCCAGATGATCGCGGCGACGAGGCTCATCTTGCCCTGGCTCGCGGTGAAGCCGGCGAGCGGCAGGAACAGCTCACTGGGCAGTGGTGGGAACAGGTTCTCCAGGGCGATCGCGATCCCGGCGCCGGGCGCGCCGAGCGATTCCATCAGGTTGGTCAGCCACGAGACGACATCCATGATCGTGAAGTTACGAACGCGCCGACGTCCCCGCCATGAAGCCGGCCGCACGACCGGGTGTGGAAAACCCCAGTGTCAGCGTCCGGCGTGCTCCGCCAAGCCCTTGGCGTACCGCGTGATCACGGCTTGGAGCACCAAGCGGTAGAGCCAACCGGTACCGCGCGCCTCCGGTTCGAACGAGGAGTGCCAGCGGATCGCCGTGCCCTCCCCGTCCGGCGTGAGGTCGATGAACGCGCGGTAGTCGCGAATGGCGAGACCCGACAGCAGGACGTAGCCCACCCGTCGGTTCGGCGTCAGTTCGACGACCTCCTCCCTCGTGAGCGCCTTGCGGCCTTTGTTGTGGAATACCCGGACCTCGCCGACCCCATGCGCGTCACCCGCGCGTTCCCGCTCGTACCGCACCACCGGTGACCACTCGGGCCAGGTGGAACTGTCCGCTGCCAGGCGGTAAACGCGATCCGGGGGTGCGGTGCTGCGCACGTGGACGTCCACTGTCTGAACCATGCGGTACATGTACCATCCGGTACATGCCGGAACAAGAGGCTCCGCGGGAACGGCTCCTCGGCGCCGTGGTCGACCACATGGCCGAACACGGCCTGACCGACGTGAGCCTGCGCCGCCTGGCCGAGGCCGTCGGCACCAGCCACCGGATGCTGATCTACCACTTCGGCTCGATGGAAGGCCTCCTGGTGGAGGTCGTGCGGGCGGTCGAGGCGAAGCAGCGGGCCGTGCTCGCGTCCCTCCTGCCGACCGACAGCCCGGCGGACGCCGCGCGCGAGTTCTGGCGCGTCCTGACGGACCCCGCCCTGCGTGCCCACGAACGCCTGTTCTTCGAGCTCTACGCCCAGGCCGTCCAAGGCCGACCGGGCACCACCCCGCTGCTGGACGGCATCGTCACGGACTGGCTGGAACCGCTGGCCGCCGTGGAACGCGCCAACGGCCACCCGCCGGACGTCGCCGCCGCCCGAGCCCGCCTCGGCCTGGCGGTGGCCCGCGGCCTCCTCCTGGACCTGGTCGCCACCGACGACGAACCCGCCGTCACCGCCGCCATGGACCACTTCACCACCCTCATGCACCCGTGAGTCCTACGTTCAGAACCCGTGAGTCCTACGTTCAGGACACCCGAGTCCTACGTTCGGAACCCATGAGTTCAACGCTCAGAACACGTGAGCGTTCCGCGCGGGCACCCCGACCCCGTCGATCGGGGCGGCACTAGGATCGGTCGACGTGAAGCGGATCCCGGTGATCGTGGTCGCGGGGTTCCTCGGCTCCGGCAAGACCACGCTGCTCAACCACCTGCTCGGCGGCAGTCGCGGCACCCGGATCGGCGTGGTGGTCAACGACTTCGGCGCGATCGGCATCGACGCGATGAGCGTGGCCGGGCAGGTCGACTCCACGGTCTCGCTGAGCAACGGCTGCCTGTGCTGCGCGGTCGACGTCAGCGAACTCGACGACATGCTGGCCAAGCTCGACTCGCTGGTGGACGTCATCGTGATCGAGGCCAGCGGCCTGGCCGAACCGCAGGCGATGACGCGGATGCTGCTCGCGAGCCAGAACCCGCGCCTGGTCTACGGCGGCCTGGTGCTCCTGGTCGACGCGGCCGAGTTCCCCGACGACCTGGCCCGGCACCTTCGCGTGGCGGACCTGGTGGTGCTGAACAAGGCCGACCGCGTCGCCGACCCGGCCGCGCTGGCCTCGGAGATCGACCGGCTCAAGCCCGGCGTGCCCGTCCTGCTGTCGTCGTTCGGGCGCGTCGACCCGGCCCTGCTGTTCGACCCACGGCCACGGGAGCGGTACGGCCAGCTGTCGTTCGAGGACCTGCTGGACGAAGAGCACGATCACGTGCACTACGACAGCATCGAGTTCACCGCCGACGAAGCGATGAACCCGGTCCGGCTCATGGCGTTCCTCGACGCCCGGCCGAAGGGCCTGTACCGGATCAAGGGCTTCGTCCGGTTCGACGTGCCGGGGTACCGCCAGCGGTTCGGCCTGCACACGGTCGGCGCGTTCCTGCGGTTCGAACGCTCGGCGTGGCCGGGCCCGCGGCGCACCGAACTGGTGCTCATCGGCACGGGCCTGGACGTCGCCGCGATCCGCGCCGGACTCGCCTCGTGCGTCGAACCGGACCCGTCCGCGGTCGACCCGCAGTCGATGCTGGAAGTCCTGCGCTACACCGCGTGAACGAACGCGAAGCGGCCCCCGGCGCCGGAACGCCGAGGGCCGCGGGTCACGCGTGGGCTCGGAGAGACTCGAACTCTCACTGGCACGGACCTAAACCGTGTGCCTCTGCCAATTGGGCTACGAGCCCGACCCCGCAAGCTTATCCGGACCTTTCGACGGCCCGGTGCCGAGGGACGCGCCACCCCTCCCACCCGAATCGAAACGCCGTTGCGGAGGCATCGTCCGGCCGGTCCCGTCAACGGCGCCCGGACGCCTCAACTACGGTTGTGGCCAGACCGCAGCTAGGAGGAGATGTGGCCCGCGATCCCGACACCATCCAGCGCGAGATCGAGCAGGCTCGCGACGCGCTGGCCGTGACCCTGGACGAGCTGGGGACCAGGGCGAATCCCCAGCGCTTCGTCGAGTCCGGCAAGGAGAGCGTGCGCGCGAAGCTCGACGAACCCAAGATCCGGTACTCGCTGATCGCGGTGGCCGTGCTCGTCGGGTTCGCCTTGCTGCGCAAGCTGTTCCGGTGACCTACTGCCCCTCGGCGACGAGGGGCAGTAGCACCTGGTCGACCACGCGGTCCACGAACGGCAGGTCAAGTGGGTCGCCGGTGAGCATCAACCGGTAGATCAGAGCCGCGCCCGCGATCTCGACCGCCATGCCGCGCGGTGCGTCCGCGCGCAGCTCACCGCGTTCCGCGGCACGTTCGAGGATGCGGCGCAGCACGTCGCGCTGGGCGATCAGGAACGTGTCGCGGAACGCCGTGGCCAGCTCCGGCTCGTGCGGCAGCTCGCCGACCAAGGCCTGTGCCGCCTTGCCGATCGGGCCGGACAGGAACGCGGCGAACGCGCTCAGGAACTCACGCAGGTCGCCGGCCAACGAGCCGGTGTCCGGCTCGGCCAGGTTCTGCTGCGCGAGCTGGGTGCACGTGTCGATCACGAGGTCGAGCTTGGACTCCCACCGCCGGTAGATCGTCGCCTTGCCCGCACGGGCGCGCGCCGCGACGGCGTCCATGGTGAGTGCCCGGTAGCCCACTTCGGCCATCACCTCCAGTGCGGCCTGTCGCAGCGCGTCGTCCCGGCTGGCGTCTCTCGGTCTGCCCCGCTGCGGGGTCCGTGCGGCCCCGCTGTACACCGGTGTGGCCATGTCTGTGCTCCCGTCGCCTTTGGCCGGACATCCTAGGCCGGAGCGTCCGGCGTCAAGCCTCGATCACCTGCTCATGAGCAGTGCTCGCTTCGGATTCACCCGCCGGCGCCGGTGGGGTCAGCCCCGCGCGGGTGTGCAGGTACGCCACCGAGAACGCGAACGCGTCGCCGTCCAGCATGTGCACGACGGCCCGGTTCGTCCGTCCGGTCGCGATCTCGTCCACCAGCTGGTCCGCCGCGAGCCTGGCCGCGATCAGGCCCGGCGCGGTCGCGTCGAGTTCCTTCCCGTCGGCACGCACGGCGACCGCCCAGTCGTCGCCCTCGCGTCGGTAGTTCGCAGTGATGGTGAGCTTGGACATGCCTTGCCTTCCGATTGGTCTTGGGGCCTATCTGACCTGCGTTTCGGCTTCGCCGCGTCTTGTGTCCCTCTATCGAGTGAATGAGCACCCGCAGCTGACGCTTTCGTCGGCTTTGCCGCCTGTTCGTCACGCGAACGGTTGACCCACGAAAGATATGCACACTGTGTGCACGTTCAGTGACACCATGCTACCGGCAACCGATAGGCCATTTGGAGCAACGTCTTTGGTTTGGAGGTCCTTGATGAGCCGTCGAATGACCGTCGCGGTGTGCCTCGCGTTCGGATTGCTGGTCGTGCCCGGAGTGGCGTTGGCCGATCCGCCGTGGGCGCCGTTCGTGCCCTCGGACGTACCGGCGTGGGGAAGTCACGGCCGGGGCGACGTGTGCAAGCACCGCGGTGAGCCGCCGTGCCACACCACGACGACGTCGTACACGACGACCACCGGCTACACGACGACATCGACAGGGGCGACCACCACCACGACCGACGTGTCCGGCACGTCGGCGACCTCGACCACGACTTCCGCTACGACGTCGGGCACGACCACGTCCGGCACGACAACGTCCGACACGACCTCGTCGACCACGACGCACACGACGCCCGGCAGCACCACGTCGACCACCTCCGTCACGGTGACGACGACGGACGTGGGCCACACGACGGCCACCTCGCACACCGTGCCGCCGAAAACCACCGTGCCCGCCGGTCCGCCGATGTCGGGCTCGACCCCGACGCACGCACTCGCCGACACGGGCACTACGCCACTCTGGACGGGCCTCGGCGGCCTGGCCCTGCTGGTCGCGGGCTCGGTCCTGGTGCTGTTCGGCCGCCGGCGCCGCGCGTGAACGCGTGGGTCAGGTCGTGAGCCGGTTCGACACACCCCGCCACACGACGTCCATGACGTAACCGGTCGCGAGCGCGGGCCCCACTTCGGGCCTGCGCTCGCACCACAGCGCCAGCCGTTCGGCCGAGCCGACCACGATCTCCGCGAACGCCTCGGCCTCGACCGGGCCCAGGTCGGAGTCGAAGCCGACGATCACGGCCGCGATCAGGTCCGTCTGCTGGCGCCGGATGCCCTCGACCTCCTCGACGGCCGAGGGCACGGTGATCGCCGCCTCCTGCCGCAGCAGCGACCAAGACTGCTTGTGGTCGACGATGAACTCGAAGAACGCCAGCAGGCCGCGGCGCAGGACCTCCTCCGGCCCGTCCGCGCCGGTGATCGCCTGCTGCGTGCGGTCGAGCAGTTCGGCGCGTGCCCGGCGGATGCAGCCGATGAGCAGGCCCTCCTTGGAGCCGAAGTACTCGTAGAGCATCGGCTTGGACACCCCGACCCGTTCGGCGATCTCGTCCATCGAAGCCGCCAGGTACCCGCGCTCGGCGAAGACGCCCTCGGCGATGTCGAGCATCTGAGCCTTGCGCTGGGCCTTCGGCATCCGCCGGCGGCGTGGCTCGGTGGTGGTCACGAGGTTCAGGCTACCGGAGGTAACTTACTTGGAGTAACCTACTGGAGAGTATGTAAGCAATCGATCCCATTGGGGTACACGGAGGACGGGCATGCACCGAGAGGTCGAAGTCCTGATCATCGGCACGGGCTTCTCCGGCCTGGGCATGGCGATCGAGCTGAAACGCGCGGGCAAGCAGGACTTCGTCGTGCTGGAGAAGGCGGGCGACCTCGGCGGCACGTGGCGGGACAACTCGTACCCCGGCTGCGCCTGTGACGTCCCGTCGCACATGTACTCGTTCTCGTTCGAGCTGAACCCGCGCTGGTCGCGGATGTTCGCGCGGCAGCCGGAGATCTGGGACTACCTCAAGCAGGTGGCCGAGAAGTACCGGCTGCGCGAGCACATCCGGTTCGACAGCGAGGTGAGCGGCGCCCGTTGGGACGAGGACGACAAGGTCTGGCACGTCACCACCGGGAACGGTGACACGTACACCGCGAAGTCGGTGGTGGCGGGAGTCGGCGCGCTGCACATCCCGAACGTCCCGACCCTGCCGGGGATCGACGCGTTCCAGGGCAAGGCGTTCCACTCCGCGCAGTGGGACCACGACTACGACCTCAAGGGCAAGCGGGTCGCCGTGGTCGGCACCGGGGCGTCCGCGATCCAGTTCGTGCCGCGGATCGCCGACGACGTCGAGAGCCTCACGCTGTTCCAGCGCACGCCGCCGTGGGTCATGCCCAAGATCGACCGGGCCATCAACACGTGGGAGCAGCGGCTGTTCCGCGCCCTGCCGTTCACCCAGCGGCTGTACCGGAACTTCGTGTACTGGACGCGGGAGTCGAGCGCGCTCGGGTTCGCGGTGAACCCGAAGATCATGGAGTTCGCGCAGAACATCGCACGGCGGCACATGCGCCGCCAGGTGCCGGACGAGGCGATGCGGGCCAAGTTGACGCCGGACTACACCATGGGCTGCAAGCGGGTGCTGATCAGCAACGACTACTACCCGGCGTTGGCCAAGCCGAACGTGGACCTGGTGACCGACGGCATTGCCGAGGTGCGGGCGAACAGCGTGGTGGACCGGGCGGGCGTCGAGCACGAGGTCGACGTGATCATCTACGGCACCGGGTTCCACGTGGTCGACTCGTTCGACTACCTGGACGTCACTGGAAAGGGTGGCGTCGACCTGGCCAAGCAGTGGCGGGAGAAGGGCATCGAGACCTACTACGGCATCACCGTCTCGGGCTTCCCGAACTTCTACTTCCTCCTCGGCCCGAACACCGGTCTCGGGCACAACTCCGTGGTGTTCATGATCGAGTCGCAGATCCGGTACGTCCGCCAGTGCCTGGAGCTGCTGGACCGGCACCAGGCCGACGAGCTGGACGTGCGTCCCGAGGTGCAGGCCCGGTTCAACCGCGAGTTGCAGCGCAAGTTGACCAAGGGCGTGTGGACCGAGGGCGGGTGCAAGAGCTGGTACCTGGACGCGCAGGGCGTCAACCGCACGGTCTGGCCCGGCTTCACCTGGCGCTACTGGATGCGCACCAAGACCGTCCGCGCCGAGGACTACACCCTGACCCGAGCCCGCCGAACCCGCGTCCCGGCCTGACCTGAGCGTTGAATTCGGGGGTCGCGAACGTAGGACTCACGGGACGCGAACGTAGGACTCACGCGGGGGTGCGTGAGTCCTACGTTCGCGACGGGCGTGTCCTACGTTCGGGACGGGTGAATTCAACGTTCGGGACGGCGGGTCAGAGGGAGACGCCGGCGGCCTTGGCCCGTTCGGTGCGCAAGCGGGTCACGTCGGGGAGGTCGAGCGGGGCCGGCTTGGCGCCGGTGGCCCACTCGATCAGCAAGTCGGCGATCTGCGGGTTGCGCGGCAGGACGGGGCCGTGCAGGTAGGTGCACAGGATCCGGCCCTGGACGGCGCCCTCGACCGAGCCGTCGTTGCCGGTGCCGACCTTGACGTGGGCCAGGGGACGGGCCGAAGGGCCGAGGACGGTGCGGCCCTGGTGGTTCTCGAACCCGGTCAGCAGGCCCTCGAACAGGCCGTCGGCCGGGGTCGCGATGACCTCGCCGATGGCCCGGCTGCCGCCCGCGTGCGAGGTGGAGTCGATCAGCCCGAGACCGGGGTGGGTCACCTGGTCGGCCCGGGTGAACGACTCGCCGAAGATCTGGATACCGGCGCACACGCCCAGGATCACCGCGCCACGGGCCGCCGCGTGCTGCATGCCGGGGTGCTCCCGGAGGTGCCGGACGGCCAACGTCTGCGCGGTGTCCTCACCGCCGCCGACGACGTAGATGTCGCACGAGTTCGGCACGGGCTCGCCGAACTTCACGCTGACGATCTCGGCCGGGATGCCCCGCCACGTCATCCGCTTCTCCAGCACCACCGCGTTGCCGAAGTCGCCGTACGTGCCGAGCAGGTCGGGCAGGACGAGGGCGATCTGGACCTTGTTCGTGCTCACTGGGCAGCCCTCGCGTTCAGGTCGCGGAACGCGGTGTAGTTCGCGATCACCTCGACCGGTCCGGGTGGCATGGCGTCGATCGCCAGCAACGGGTCCGGCACGATCGTGTGCTCGACCTCCGCGTACGTCAGCCGTACCGCGAGGTCCGTCGCGCGCTCACCGGACGCGATCACCTGCCGGCCGCGCATCCGCTCGAACGGCACGTCCCACAGCCACGACAGGTCACGCCCGTCGGCCTCGTGCGCGTTGATCACCAGCACCGCCGGGTGGTCGGCCTCCCGCACCACGGTCAGCGTCTCGCTCCACCCCGCCGGGTTCTTCGACAGCAGCAACCGGGCCCGGTGCCCGGAGCGCTGGATCGTCCGGTACCGGCCGGCCACGTTGGACACGCCGCGCAACCGCTGCACGGCCTCCTCCACGGGCACGCCCAGAGCCGCCGCGGCGGCCGTCGCCATCACCGCGTTCGCCTGGTTGAACTTGCCCGGCAGCCGGAGCGACAGCTCGACCTTCATGCCGTTCGGCGCGACCAGGTACCCGTCGCCGGTCACCCAGTGGGGCCGCGGCCGGGCCAGGTCGCACCCGGTGCACTGCCAGTGCTCGGCGCCCTCCCACCGGATCGGGTCACCGCAGCGCGGGCACGAGGCGGCGTCGTTGTGCCAGCCCGTCCCGGTCGCCACCCAGACCACGTTCGCCGAGTCGCGCGCCGCCGACGTCACCATGATGTCGTCGCAGTTCGCCACCACGACGCCGGTCACGGACGACAGCGCCGTGCGCAGCGACTTCTCGATGGTGCGCACCTCGCCGACCCGGTCGAGCTGGTCGCGGCTGAGGTTCAGCAGCACCGCCACGGCCGGTGACGCGGCCCGCACGACCTCGGGGAAGTACCCCTCGTCGACCTCCAGCACCGCGTACGGCGCGTCGGGCTGCTTGGACAGCGCGGTCACGTGCCCGTCGGGCATGTTCGCGCCACCGTGGTTGGTCGCGACCTCACCCAGGAACGACATCGCCCGGCTGAGCATCATCGTGCTGGTGGTCTTGCCGTTGGTCCCGGTCACGAGCGCGACCGAGCGCCCGGACGTCAAGTGCGCCAACGCCTGCGGGTCGAGCCGCAGCGCGACCCGGCCGCCGATCATGCCGCCGGCGCCCAGACCCATCTTCTGCGACAGCTTGGAACTCATGTTGCCCAGTCGCACGGCCGCCGCGGTGCGCAGCGGCAAGCGGGCTGGGTCTGCACCTGGAGTGTTCGGCAAGCGGACTTCCTGCATCGCTCAGGGGAGGGGGAGTGTCCGATGCTACCGGGATCGGTGGTCGGCCAACTCCCGCAGGGTCCTGATCAGCTCCACCGTGCTGAGCTGGCACAACTGCGCCATGTACTCCAGCGCGGGCAGGTCGAGGTGCACTTCGGGCGCCTGGCCGGGCACGAGGTGCGCGAGCCTGCCCTGCGCCCAGCGGCGCAGCGGCATCAGCTGCGGTCGCGTGTCGGCGACGACCGTGGCCAGGTCGACCGCCAGGTGCCCGGTGGGCGCCTCGCCGAACACGCGTTCGTGCACGCGCGCCAGAACCTGGTGCGCGGGCACTCCCAGCGCGACGCAGATCTCCACCAACCTGATCACCGAGCAGTGGCGGGTGCCCAGTTCGTACGTGGCCAGCGTCTGCAGCGAGATTTCGCTCTGCAGCCGGCGGTTGAGCTCCTTGCGGGTCCATCCGCGCTGCTTGCGAAGGCTGCGGAGCTCGTCGCCGAGCACGCGCTGGTACGCCGCTGTGTCGATCTGCACCGTCAAGTCCTCCAGTCCGCCGGGGCCCCGACAGGACCCCACGCAGATGGAAAGCGCGACAAGAGGATTGCTTACGCGACTTGTCCGAATAATCGCCCGATCAGTCTAATCGATGGGTACGCAAAGTAGAGTTTCAGCGCTCCAAGGCGCTGGTCACGCCCGTCTCCCGCGGTCCGAGGAAGCGCGGGTCCGGCCGGGCCACCAGCCCGTCCCACATCGCCTTGGCCGCCGCGGCCGTCTCGCGGAAGTGCCCGTAGGCGGTCGTCGTCGTCCACTGCCGGGACGTGTCGTGCCCCACGCCGAACGCCTCGATGCCCGCCGAGCGGCACAGCGCCACCGCGCGCGGCAGGTGGAACTCCTGGGTCACCACGGTCGCCCGCTCGACGCCGAAGATCCGCTTGGCGCGCGTGCACGAGTCCCACGTGTCCAGGCCCGCGTAGTCGGCGACCACGAGGTCTTCGGGCACGCCCTGGTCGATCAGGTACGTCCGCATCGCGCTCGGCTCGTCGTACCCGGTGCGGCTGTTGTCGCCGCTGACCAGCAGCACCTCGACCTTGCCGCGCCGGTACAGGTCGGCGGCCACGTCCAGCCGGCCGGCCAGGAACGCCGTCGGCGTGCCCGCGCTGGTCAGGCCCGCGCCGAGGACGAGCGCCACCGGCGCGTCCGGCACGTCGGACGCCGTGTGCCGGTAGGCCGCGCTGCTCGTCTGCACCCACACCCACGGCGTCGCCGCGAGCACGGCCAGCAGCCCGAGCGCGATCAGCACCCGCTTCCAGCGCAACCGCCTGAAGAAGTCCCCCACGAACGTTCCCCCCTGAACCCGGTCAGTTGACGCAGCGAACCCCGTCCGCGGTGATCGGCGGTTGGCTCGGGGTCGTCGTGTCGGGCTGCTGCTGCCGCGCGCCGTCCAGGCCGACCAGCGGCGCGCCCGCGAGGCTCTGCCTGCCGGGACCGGAGTAGTCGCCGCCGACGAACACGCGGACGTGGCCGGTCGGGACGTTGTCGTCCTGCTCCAGTTCCAGCCCGCCGCCCAGGGCCTCCACGACGGCCTCCGCGCCCGCCTCGCCGCCCGCCCCGTAACGGACCACGGACGTGTCCATCAGCTCGGCGTTGTCGGTGCCGCCGTCGAGGAACTTGTCGGCCAGGAGCGACTGGAGCACCCGGCCCGCGAGCCCCGCCGCGCCGGACGCGTTGCGCACCTCGACGGTCACCGTGGCGTTGTCGATCGCCGGCGCCGTGCTGGTCGGCGCGTTCGGGTCGGCGTTGAGGCCCTTGATGAACTTCTTCACCTCGCGCTCGCTCACCTCGACGGCGAGGCCGTCCTCGGGCGTCTCGAGCTCGGGGTTCCCGGTCGGGATCGTCTCGAACTTGAGGCTGCCGCCGGTCAGGTCCTTCATCTGGGTGGCGAACTGGAGCACGTCCCAGCCCTGGTCCAGCACGATGGACTTGCTCAGCGCGTCGATCAGGGCGCTGAGCTTGCCGGGGTCGGACAGGGTGCCGGCGGACAGGATCTGCTTGGCCAGGCCCGCCATGAACACCTGCTGGCGGACGATGCGGTCGAGGTCGCCGCGCAGCAGCCCGTACCGCTGCCGGACGAACGCCAGCGCCTCGCGGCCCTGGATCCGCTGCGGCCCGGCGGCGAAGTTCGCGCCCGACATGGTGTCCCGGGTGGCCTGGTTGAGGCACACGTCCACGCCGCCGACGGCCTTGGTGATCTCGTAGAACCCGACCAGGTTGATCTCGGCGTAGTGGTCGATGGTGACGCCGGTCAGGCCCTCGATGGTGCCGATGAGGTTCTTCGCGCCCTTCTGGCGGGACTGGACCTCCAGCTCGCGCGGGTCGGAGACGCCCGAGCGCTCCAGCTCGGCGATCGCGTCGTTCTTGCCGTACCCGTAAGCGGAATTGATCTTGTGCCGGCCGTAGCCGCCCGCGATCTGCACGTACGCGTCGCGCGGGAACGACACCGCGACCGCCTTGCCGCCGTCGTTCGGCACGTGCATCAGGATCAGCGTGTCGGTGTTCAGGCCGCCGGACGACTCGTCGCCCGCGTGCAGTTCGTTCAGGATCTCCTGGGGCAGCGGGTTGCCCTTGGAGTCGGTGCGGCTGTCCATGCCGACCATGAGGATGTCGACGGAGCCGTCCGCGGGCTTCTCGCCGCCGCCCGCGCCGCTGATCACGTCGGTGGTGGCGATGTCGCTGATCAGCGACTGGTAGTTGGCCCAGGCGTAACCCGTGCCCAGCAGCACGACGACCGACAGGAACGCGAGGATCGTGCGGCCGGCGACGGAACCTCCGCCCGAACGGCGCGAGGGTGGACGTCGGCGCGGTGGACCACCGCTGCCGGCGGCGGGACGTGGCCGCGGGCCGGTCGGCGTGCGCTGACCTGCCGGGGTGCGGCCTTCCGGCGTGCGCTGACCTGCGGCAGGACGGCGTTCGGCGCCGGACCTGGCACGGCCCGGGGGCTCGCTGCCGGCCCTGGCCCGTTCACCGGGTTTCGGCGCACCCGCGGCACCGGTGCGCGGCGCTCCGGACCGGGGCTCACCCGCGCCGGGTCGTTCGGACCTGGCCGGGTTGGACCGATCGGGCGAGGGACGCCTGGGCCGCTCGCCGGACGCCCGCGTCCGCTCACCGGTCGGCCGACGCGGCGGATCGGACGGGTCGAGGGGCTCCGAACGCCGCGGCGGTTGCTGGGCGCGGGGCTGCTGACCTGCGGAAGGACTCCTTGGGGGAACAGGTCGCCTGCGGAACCCCTCGGGTTCGCCTGGCCTCGGCGGCCGGTTGTCCACTCCCACTCCTCCTATGTACCCAGGTTCATCCCATTGGACGCACGAGGGGTCGCCCGGGTTGCCAACAGCCTGGCACAGCACTGCGCGCCCAGTCGTGATACCGGGTGCCGGCGCGGCTGACCAGGTCGGTTACCCGATTGTGAGATCGGCTCCACCGCGTTCGTAGACTGCCACCGTGCTGACCATGCAGGATGCGCTGCTCGCGCTGACCAGGTACTGGACCGAACGGGGCTGCGTCGTCGTGCAGCCGTACAACACCGAAGTCGGCGCCGGCACGTTGAACCCGGCGACCGTGCTGCGGGTGCTGGGGCCGGAGCCGTGGCGCGTGTCCTACGTCGAGCCCAGCGTGCGGCCCGACGACGCGCGGTACGGCGAGAACCCGAACCGGTTGCAGACCCACACCCAGTTCCAGGTGATCCTCAAGCCGGACCCGGGCAACCCGCAGGAGCTCTACCTGGGCAGCCTCGAAGCGCTGGGCATCGACGTCCGGGCGCACGACGTGCGGTTCGTCGAGGACAACTGGGCGTCGCCCGCGCTGGGCGCCTGGGGCCTGGGCTGGGAGGTGTGGCTGGACGGGCTGGAGATCACCCAGTTCACCTACTTCCAGCAGGCCGGCGGCATGTCGCTCGACCCGGTGTCGGTGGAGATCACCTACGGCATCGAGCGGATCATGATGGCGCTCCAGGGCGTCGACCACTTCAAGGACATCGCCTACGGCCCCGGCATCTCCTACGGCGAGGCGTTCGGCCAGGCCGAGTACGAGATGAGCCGCTACTACCTGGACGACGCCGACGTCGAGGCGAACAAGCGGCTGTTCGAGGAGTACGCCGCCGAGGCCCGCCGGATGCTCGACGCGCGCCTGCCCGTGCCCGCGCACAACTTCGTGCTGAAGTGCTCGCACGCGTTCAACGTGCTGGACGCCCGTGGCGCGATCAGCACCACCGAGCGGGCACGCGCGTTCGGCCGGATGCGCGGCCTGGCCCGTGAGGTCGCCCAGCTGTGGGCGGCCCGCCGCGAGGAGCTGGGTCACCCGCTCGGCTTGGTCGAGGCGCCCGCCGCGGCCGTGCTGCCGAAGACGTTCGCCGAGGTCACGGGGTCGGGCACGCTGCTGTTCGAGATCGGCACGGAGGAGCTGCCGCCCGCCGAGGTCACCCGGACCGTGGACGCGGTCGGGAAGGCCGTGGCGGACAAGCTGGGCGCGACCAGGCTGGCGCACGGCGCGGTCGAGGTGCACGGCACGCCGCGCCGGATCGTGGTGCTCGTGCCGGACGTCGCGCCGCGCGAGCCGGACGCCGAGAAGACCGTGCGAGGCCCGCGCGTGTCCGCCGCCTTCGACGCGGACGGCAACCCCACGAAGGCCGTGCAGGGCTTCGCCCGCGGTCAGGGCGTGGACGTCGACGAGCTGGGGCGGGTCACCGAGAACGGCGTCGAGCACGTCGCCCTCGTGCGCACCGACCCCGGTCGCGGCGCGGTCGAGGTGCTCAGCGGACTGCTCGGCGAGGTGGTGGCCGAGCTGCGCGCCGAGAAGAACATGAAGTGGAACGACCCGAAGCTGTCGTTCACCCGTCCGATCCGCTGGCTGCTGGCCCTGCTGGGCACCACGCCGGTGCCGGTCGCGGTGTCCTCGCTGGTGGCCGAGCCGAAGACCCGCGTGCACCGCACCGCGTCCACGCCGGTGGTCGACGTGCCCACGGCCGACGGCTACCTGGAGTTCCTGGCCGGGCACGGCATCGACGCGTCGGCCGAGGCCCGGAAGTCCTCGATCCTGGCGCGGGCCGAGGAGCTGGCCGCGTCCGTTGGCGGCGTCGTGGACTTCGAGGGCGTGCTGGACGAGGTCACCAACCTGGTCGAGCGGCCGACGCCGATCCTCGGTTCGTTCGAGGAGCGCTACCTGGAGCTGCCCGCGCAGATCCTCACCACCGTGATGCGCAAGCACCAGCGCTACCTGCCGGTGCGCGCCCAGGACGGCTCGCTGCTGCCGCACTTCGTCGCGGTGGCCAACGGCGAGGTGGACGAGGACCTGGTCCGCGCCGGCAACGAAGGCGTGCTGCGCGCCCGGTACGAGGACGCGGCGTTCTTCTGGCGCGCGGACCTGCGCACGCCGTTGGAGGACATGAAGGCCGGGCTGGAGAAGCTCACGTTCGCCGACAAGCTCGGCTCGATGGCGGACCGGGCGGGCCGGATCGCGGCGCTCGCCGGTCGGCTGGCCGAAGCGGTGAGCACCGCGGAGGTGGGCGCGGCCGGTGACACGCTGGCGCGGGCGGGCGCGCTGGCCAAGTTCGACCTCGGCTCGCAGATGGTGATCGAGCTGTCCAGCCTGGCCGGTGTGATGGCCCGCGAGTACGCGGAGCGGGCGGGGGAGACGCCGGAGGTCGCGCGGGCGCTGTGGGAGATGGAGCTGCCGCGGTCGGCGGGCGACGCGCTGCCGTCGTCCACGCCTGGTGCGCTGCTGTCCCTGGCGGACCGGTTCGACCTGCTGGCCGGGCTGTTCGGCATCGGGGCCAACCCGACCGGCAGCTCCGACCCGTTCGGGCTGCGGCGGGCCGCGCTGGGCGCGGTGAGCGTGCTGCGGGCGTTCCCGGGGCTGAAGGACATCACGCTGACGAAGGCGTTGTCTCTGGCCGCCCAAGAGGTCGGGGTCCAGGGGCTCGAGGTGTCCGCCGAGTCGCTGGAGGTGGCCCGCGAGTTCACCGTGCGGCGGTACGAGCAGCAGTTGCTGGACGCCGGGCACGACCACCGGTTCGTCAACGCGGTGCTGCCGCTGGCCGACGCGCCCGCGGTCGCCGACACGACGCTGGCCGAGCTGACCGGGCTGGCCGGTGACGCGGACTTCGCCGGGCTGGTCGCCGCGTTGCAGCGGGTGCGGCGGATCGTGCCCGCGGACACCGTCGGCGAGTACGACCCGCAGGTGCTGGTGGAGCCGGCGGAGGTGGCGTTGCACAAGGCGCTGGCCGACGTGCCCGCCGGCGAGACCGGTCTGGCCGCGTTCGTCGCCGCCGCGTCGGGCCTCACCGGGCCGGTGAACACGTTCTTCGACGAGGTGCTGGTGATGGCCGAGGACCCGGACGTGAAGCGGGCCAGGCTCGGGCTGCTGGCCGCGATCCGCGACCTGGCCGCGCCGGTGCTGGACTGGCAGGCGCTGGGCACCGCCCTCGGTCAGGGCTGAGCGCCGCAGACCCGGACAGACGAAGATCCCCGCCCCCGGACGAACCGGTGGGCGGGGATCTTCGTCTGGTACCGCTACATGTCTCGGTTGTACAGGCTGCTCGTCCCTGACTGGGCGAGCGTCTGCGAACTGTCGACGGCGACGGTGTGGTCCGGCGTGACCTCTTCGGCGGCAGCCGGCCCGGCGCCCAAGGCGAGCAGTGCCGCGGCGGTCGCGGCCACCAGCGCTGCGGGGATGATTCTCACGCTGCTTCTCCTCACACACCCGGCCAGGGTTCGGCAGGCGACACCATCGCACAGAAAACGTCCCAACGGGAAGTCCCCTTTCTGGCGTGCGGGCTCCGTGACCAATCGGGTGCGGAGCGTGATAGGTGCCGTTGTGGCCCTCTGGCCTGGGGTTTCGATACTGGGGGAGGGTCTGTCGATCGAATGGGGCCGCGCATTCGGAGCCTGCACGTTGCTACGTCTTGACGAACCCGCTCCGGAAGGATGGAATTCGCGACATTCCGTTTTTCGGCGTGGACGTCGATGTGCCGTGCAAGGGGTTGGCGAATGCGAAGGCTACCCAGAGCCGCGTCCTGCGGCCTGCTCGTCCTGCTCGTCGCGTCGTGCGGCACGCCGGTCGATCCGCTGGCTCCGCCGACCGGCAGCCCGGCGCCGAAGCCGGTGGTCGGCGTGATCCTGCCGGACCGCGCGTCGTCGGACCGGTGGGACGCCCAGGACAAGCCGCTGCTGCTCCAGGCGATGAGCTTCGCGGGCGTCGAGGGCGTGGTGGAGAACGCCGACGGTGACGAGGCGAAGTTCGCCTCCATCGCCGACGAGATGATCGGCCGCGGGGTGAACGTGCTGATGACGACGCCGCTGACCCCCGAAGGCGGCATGGCGGTGGAGCGCAAGGCCAAGGCCGCGGGCATCCCCGTGATCAACTACGACCGGATCAGCCTGGGCGGCACGGCCGACTACTACGTTTCGTTCGACAACCTCAACGTGGGCGAACTGCAGGCCGAGGGCCTGCTCGGGTGCCTGGGCGACAAGAAGGGCGCGCAGATCATCGAGCTGCAGGGCGCGCCGACGGACAACAACGCCACCCTGTTCTTCGACGGCCAGCGCCGCCTGCTCGGCCCGAAGTACGACAGCGGCTCGCTGCGGCTGGTCGACAGCAAGCCCGTCGACCAGTGGGACGCGGCGATCGGCAAGGCCGCGTTCGAGCAGATGCTGGCCGCCAACGGCGGCGTGGTGGACGGCGTGGTCGCCGCCAACGACGGGCTGGCGGGCGCGGCGATCGAGGTGCTGAAGGCGAAGGGCCTGGCCGGTCGGGTGCCCGTGACCGGTCAGGACGCCACGCTGGACGGCCTGCGCGCGATCCTGCGCGGCGAGCAGTGCATGACGGTCTACAAGCCGATCCGGGACGAGGCCGAGGCGGCGGCGCGGCTGGCCATCGCGGTGGCGCGCGGCGACCTGAGCGGCGCGGACGACCTGGCCACCGGCAACACCCGGGACCTGGTGGCGAAGCGGGACGTGAAGTCCGTGCTGCTGGGCGCCGAGCTGATCACCCGCGACAACGTGCGGACGCTCGTCGCCGAGGGCGCGGTCAAGCCGGCGGACCTGTGCGCGGGCGACACCGCGGCGGCCTGCACCGAGCTGAACATCCTGGCGAACTAGGCGTCGACGGGCGCGCCCGGACCCGGCAGCACGTCGATGTCGGTGGGCCCCATCGGCCCGCCGCACTCCGAGCAGTGCAGCTCCACGTGCGCGATCCGGCCGCACGCGTGGTGGCGGTAGAGCACGGGCGGCCCCTCGTCGCCCGCCGTCCACCGGTCGCCCCAGCGCACCATCACCATCAGCACCTCGACCAGCTCGGTGCCCTTCGGGGTGAGCGCGTACTCGTGCCGGGGCGGCTTGGCCGAGTACTCGCGGCGTTCCAGCACGCCCTGCTCCACCAGCCACTTCAGCCGTTCGGCGAGCACCTTGCGCGAGATGCCGAGGTCGTTCTGGAGCTGGTCGAAGCGGCCGGTGCCGACGTAGACGTCCCGGAGGATCAGCGGTGACCACGGCTCGCCGATGACGTCCAGGGTGCGCGCGATCGAGCACGTCATCTCGCCGAACCTCGTCCGCTGCATGCGACCAGTCTAGCCGGGAGAGTTCCTTCAGGGAACTGACCTCTGCTACGGTTGAGTTCCCTTAAGGAACTTGGAGGTGCGTGATGGCTCGACCGACCGTTGTCTCGCCGCAGGAGTGGCAGGCCGCCCGGGACGAACTGCTGGTCAAGGAGAAGGAACTGACCCACGCGCTGGACGCGCTCGCCGCACGGCGGCGCAGGCTGCCGATGGTCCGGCTGGGCTCGGGCCACGAGTTCACCGCGCCGGACGGCACCGTGGTCGGCCTGGCGGACCTGTTCGCGGACCGCCGCCAGCTCGTCGTCTACCACCACATGCTCGCGCCCGGCGACGACCACCTGTGCAGCGGCTGCTGCTCGTTCACCGACAACCTCGCCGGCCAGGTCCACCTCAACGCCCGCGACACCACGCTGATCCTGATGTCGCGCGCACCCCAGGACGAGATCGCCCCCGTGCGCGAGCGGATGGGCTGGACCGTGCCGTGGTACTCGTCGCGCCAGGCGTTCTACGACGAGCTGGGGCTGGGCGGCGGGTTCGGGCTGAGCGTCTTCCTGCGCGACGGCGACGAGGTGTTCCGCAGCTACTTCACCAGCGGGCGCGGCGTCGACCGGCTGCGGATGGACTTCAACCTGCTCGACCTGACCCCGTACGGCCGTCAGGAGAAGTGGGAGGACTCGCCGGAAGGCTGGCCGCAGACGCCCACGATGGCGTGGCTGCGCCTGCGTGACGAGTACGACGTGTGATCGCCGGACCCGCTACGCGGCTTCCTCGTCGTCGTGCCGCCCGGAGATGAACTCCTGCACGCGGATCTTCACCCGGATGAGCGGTTGGCGGATGCGGGCCTCCCGCCGGTACGCGCGGCGCAGCTTCCGCGAGCCCTCCGCGTACCGCCAGCGGGCCCACGGTGAGCCTGGTCGGGCCAGCCTCAGCGCGCCGATCTCCGGCAGCACGGGCACCAGCAGGCCGAGCAGCCCGGTCCACACCTTGCCCTTGAGGAGGGCCACTATGGCGAACCCGAGGTTGACCAGGATGATCAGCACCCGCAGGGCGACGCCCTCGCCGTAGAACTCGTCGTAGCCCAGCGGTCGGGCGCCGATCAGCAGCAGCCCGGTCATCCCGATGGCGAGGAAGACCGCGTCGACCGACAGCCGGCCGTCCTTCGTCCAGTACACGTCCCTGAGGTGCAGGATCAGGGCGAACTCGTCGAGCACGAGGGCGGCGCCGACGCCGAGCAACGTGGCTGCGGCAACCCGCACCCCGTGCTGGTCGTCCGGCGCCGCCAGCCCGATCACCCCGCCGAGCAGCATGAACACGGTGCCGAACACGACGTGGTGGATGTGCGTCCCGTTGGACGTGATGTTGCCCGGCCACCAGCGCACCTTCGCCCTGATCAGGCGCACGCTGATGCGGATGAGGACGAAGGTGACCACCAGGCCGAGGAAGAAGAACAGCAACCGCGACTGGGGCAGGTGGAGCGTCTGCACGACCCCATCTTCACCCGCCGGGGTCATCTGAAGGTGATGTCGCCCTTGATGTCCCCTGCCTGCACGACCTGGACGGTGCCGCCCTGCAGCGGAGCGGAGATCTGGTTGTTCACCCGTCCGGTCTGCGTCACGGTCGTGTGCGCGCGCAGCCTGGCGCCGAACTCCGGATCGGCCTCGGCGGTCCGCTCCAGCACCTCGCCCAGCGCTCGTACCTCGGGGGAATCTGCGGGCGCGCCGTCGGCCGCGGTGAGCGCCGCGGTGGCGACGGGATCATCGGCGAACTTCGCCCGGACGAGCTCGTACAGCCCGGCCACGGCCCGTGACGCGAGCGAGGCGGCGATGGAGAGCAGGAGCGGTTCGGCCATCAGGAGACTCCCCGTGATCGACGTCTCGCTCACCGTAGCAGTGCGACTCGCCGCATTCTTCCGCTCGACTGCCGGCGGGATCTCATGGTTGACTGTCTTCGGTCGTACCTTTCTGTGTTCGTGTTCCACCACGCTCGCGGATCGGAGTTGCGGGCGCCGAAACTTCCTCGCCAGGAAGGGGCCGGAGCCCACGCTGACCCGGTGGTCGCAAGCGCGATCCGGCACCTGTTAGAGGAGAAGTAGCAAGATGGCAGTTGAGGGCACCGTCAAGTGGTTCAACGCGGAGAAGGGCTTCGGCTTCATCTCCCCGGACAACGGTGGCGCCGACGTGTTCGTGCACTACTCGGAGATCCAGAGCAACGGCTACCGCACGCTGGAAGAGAACCAGCGGGTGGAGTTCGAGATCGGCCAGGGCCAGAAGGGCCCGCAGGCGCAGTCGGTTCGACCGCTCTGAACCTAATCCGGGTCACCACCAGGACCTGGATCTTGTCGGGCCGTCATCCCCTTCAGCGGGGGTGGCGGCCCGATTCGCATTCTCAGGTGGTCAACGCGGGGGCGGGCACGACCTCTTCGCCGTAGACGCGCTTGCCCACCAGTCGCGCTTCGTCGAACACGAAGAACGCCGCCGTCCGGACCACGAACGCCCGCCCGGTCGGCTCCTCGCCGCGGAGACTGCCCAGGTGGGTGCCCCGCAGCTCCAGTTCCACGATCACCGCGTCGTCGGCGTGGCGCAGCGCGACCAGCCGGCTGCGCTGGTCGGGGAACGCGTCGCGGACCCGGGCGTAGTACCCGGCGACCTCGGCGCGGCCGTCGAACACCTGCCCGGTCGCGACGATCTCGCAGCGGGGGTGGTCGAACGTGCGGACGGTGGCGTCGAACTCGTGCTCGTTCTCCGACTCCAGGTGCTCCAGCACGATCGCCTCCCGCAGGGCCCGCAGTGCCTTGGACGCGGTCATGCGCGCGTTCCCCTCCGGTTCGTCGGTAGCTGACGACGAAACACGTGCTTGCGCGACCAGTCAAGACGCAACCCATTCACGGGACCGCGTACACCCGGCTGCGGTGGTCGCACCCGGCCGGTCGGAGTGCCCCTGATTGGTGCCATTGCCGGTGCCGCGTTGCCGCCTACCGGACGCACTCAATCGCTTACCTGCGGCTTCCCCGGTAAGGCGGTGGTGAACACTCCACCGCCTTACCGCGGGCGACTTATGGGCGCATTTCGTAGGCGCCCGACAGCGCGGCCACCTCGTGCCACACGCGTTCGAACCGGGACTGGTCGACAACGGGCTTGCGGACCTGGCCGAGTGCCCACTCCTGTTGCGCTTCGGTCGACGACGCCTTGCCGTGCAGGGCGACCGCGTAGGCGGAGAAGTCCCGCACGAGGACGTCGAACACCTGGTCGAGCACATCGGTGTCGAGCCCGGTGATCCCGGCCTGCTCCAGCACGAGCTGGCCGTAGACGACCAGCGTGAACAGGTGGCCGAGGTTGAGCAGGAAGTCGAGGTCCTTCTGCTGCTCGTCGTCCGGCGCGGCGTTCGTGAGCAGCGTGCGCAGCCCCCGTGCCTGCTCGTGGAAGCGGGCCACGTTGGGCACGTGCGCGTGGTCGCGGTAGGCCGTCTCCCAGTCGTGGAAACGGATCTTGCCGAGCCCGCGCGCGGGGCCCTGGCGCCAGAAGAACCCGTCGTCCGCCGGGTCGTGCCGGGTCGGGACCTCGGGGTACCCGGCCGGGTCGAACAGGTAGTTGGGCATGAACTTGAGCACGAGGGCCAGGTTCACGTGGACGGTGCCCTCCAGCTTCGGCAGGGCGCGGATGTCGCGGGCGGCCATGGAGAAGTAGGTGTCCTTCTCGAAGCCCTTGGCCGCGATCACGTCCCACAGCAGGTCGACGACCCGCTCGCCCTCGCTGGTGACCTTCATCTTGGTGATCGGGTTGAACAGCAGGTAGCGGCGGTCCTCGGGGGAGGCGCTGCGGAAGTAGTCCACCGAGCGGTCGGCGAACAGCTTCATGGCCGTGAGCCGCGCGTAGGCGTCGACGAAGCCCTGCCGGACGTGCGGGAAGTCGGTGACCCGCTTGCCGTACAGGATCCGGTTGTGGGCGTGCGTGATGCTCTCGTAGAACGCGTGCTCGCCGATGCCGATGGACGCCGTGCACAGGTTGAACTTGCCGACGTTGACGGTGTTCAGGGCGGCGCTGAACGCGTCCTGGCCGGTGTGCAGGACGTCGTCGGCGGTGACCGGGTACTCGTCCAGGCGGAACTCGCTGACGAACATCTGGGAGTCCACGATGTTCTTGACCGGCGAGAACTTCTCGTGCTGCGAGTCGACGGCGAAGAAGACGTAGCCGTCCGGGCCCTCGACGTCCGCGCGGCGGCCGAACACCGAGACCATGCCGGCGACGTTGCCGTTGCCGATGTAGTACTTGCCCCCGGTCGCGGTGAAGCCGTTCTCGGTGGGCGTGAGCACCATGTCGGTGGAGTAGACGTCCGCGCCGTGCTCCTTCTCGGACAGCCCGAACGCGAAGACCGCGCCGTCGTCGAGGAGTTCGGCGGCCTTCTTGCGGGCCACGGCGTTGTCGCTCATCCAGACGGGGCCGAGGCCGAGCACGCTGACCTGCCAGGCGTACCAGTACTGGAGGCCGTAGAAACCGAGGATTTCGCTCAGCGCGGCGTTCCGGGCGGCGTCCCAGCGCTTGTCGGGCGCGCCGTCCGCTTCGGACGCGGGCGTGCAGAAGGTGGCGAACAGCTTCTCGCGGCGGACGAAGTCCAGGAACTCGGCGTACCAGACCTTGGCCTGGTCGTCCGCGATCAGGCGGCGCTTGCCGCGCTCCTCGAACCAGTCGATCGTCGCCCGCAGCAGGCGACGGCTCTCGGCGTCCAGGTGAGGGGCGTCGTAGGTGTCGGGGTGGAACAGCACCGGGGTTCTCCCTTCGTCGGCGCCGCACGCTACCAGTCGGTAACTTATCGGTCGGCTCCGCCGGACGGCGATCGTCGGACCTCCGGCGTACGGTGCTCTGCGTCACAGCTTCGAGGAGCACGCCATGCACCTGCTCGCCATCGGCACCAGGAAAGGACTGTGGCTCGCGACCAGCGAAGACCGCGAGTCGTGGAGCCTCAGCGGACCTCACCACCCGATGGCCGAGGTCTACGCGACCGCGATCGAGAACCGCCGCGACCGGCCCAGGCTGCTGGTGGGCACGACGAGCTCCCACTTCGGGCCGACCGTCATGACCAGCGACGACCTCGGCGCGACGTGGCAGGAGCCGGACCACGCGCCGGTCGCGTTCCCGGAGGACGCCGCGCTGGAGAGGGTCTGGCAGCTGGCGCTGACGCCCGACCCGGAGGTCGTGTACGCGGGAACCCAGCCGTCGGCGCTGTTCCGCTCGGAGGACGGCGGCCGGACGTACTCCCTGGTGGAGGGCCTGTGGAAGCACCCGCACCGGGAGCACTGGGACGCGGGGTACGGCGGGCAGGCGATCCACACCGTGCTGCCGGACCCGGCCGACCCGCTGCGGCTGACCGTGGCCATGTCCACCGGCGGGGTGTACCGGACGTTCGACGGCGGTGCGTCGTGGGAGCCGGCCAACACCGGCATCAAGGCGAACTTCCTGCCCGACCCGTACCCGGAGTTCGGCCAGTGCGTGCACAAGGTCAGCTGGCACCCCGCCGTGCCGCACCGGCTGTTCCTGCAGAACCACCACGGCGTGTACCGGTCCGACGACGCCGGGGCGACGTGGACGTCGATCGCCGGCGGTCTGCCCGCCGATTTCGGCTTCGCCATGGTCAACCACCCGCACGAGCCGGACGTCGTCTACAACTTCCCGCTGGTCGCGGCCGACCACCGCTTCCCGCCCGGTGGCGAGTGCGCGGTGTACCGGTCGTCGGACGCGGGCGAGTCGTGGGAGGCGTTGCGCAACGGCCTCCCGGACGGCTTCTGGACGGCCGTGATGCGGGACGCGCTGTGCACCGACGCGGCGGAACCGGCGGGCGTCTACTTCGGGTCGCGCTCGGGTGAGGTGTACGCGAGCACGGACGAGGGCGACAGCTGGCGGCGGATCGCGGAGCACCTGCCCGACGTGGTGTGCGTGCGGGCCGCGGAGGTGTGATCGCGGTGCGCGTGCTCGTGCTGATCCCGGGGCCGCTCCGGCAGACGGCCGGCAACCAGGCGAAGGTGGAGGTCGACCTGCCGGAGCAGGCCACCCTGGGCACCCTGCTCGACCACCTGGCCGCGCGGTACCCGTTGCTGGACCGGCGGCTGCGTGACGAGCGGGATGTCCTGCGGCGGTACGTGAACGTCTACGTGGACGGTGAGGAGTGCCGCCGGCTGTCCGGCGCCGACACCCGGCTCACGCCTGACTCCGAGGTCCGGATTCTGCCTTCGGTCGCCGGCGGCTGAGCGCCACCCCGATCACTGCTCCGATCGCCGCTCGGTGATCACCCGGTAGAGCGGGCGCAGCGCGTCGGTCACCGGGTGCCCGTCCACGACCAGCGGTTCGAGCTGGTCGAGCAGGGCGTCCGGCCGCCTGCGCACGGGCTCCGCGACGTCCGGCACGACCTCGGCGACCTTCGGCCGCAGCCAGAACCGGTCGAAGTCCGGCTCCTCCGCGACCTCCCTCGGCTCCTCGGCGGGGATGGGCGCCCGCAGGTCGCGCAGCCGGTCCAGCAAGTCCTCCCGCGACCGGCCGCGCCAGGCCAGGATCTCGAACGGGTCGGTGTCGAACGACTCGGCGAGCAGGTAGCAGGTGGCGGCCAGGTGCTTGCACGGCACTTCCCAGTCCGGGCACGTGCAGTCCATGGACAGCTCGCGCATCGTGCTCGGGAACAGGGTCAGGCCGAGGTCGGCGAACACCTCCTCGATCTCCGGCGGCATCTCGCCCGCGAGCAGCTTGGCCGCGAAGATCGCCCGGTCCGCCAACGCGTGCTCGATGCGTCGCCAGTCCTCGTCGCTGAACTTCCGCACGCCGATCCGCGCCCGGTACGGCTCCGGTCGCGTCCCCGTCACCAGCGCCACGACCAGGCTGGTCGACAGGGACATGGTCATCACCTGCCCGGACCTCGCGTACGTGCGGCCACGGTTCAGGCGCGCGGCCATGCCGAACGACTCCAGCACCTCCAGGAACCGCCGCGACCACCACGTCTGCGCGATGTCACCCCGCTTGCTGCGCAGCGTCAGGCCGCCTTCGACCCGGATCGGGCGTGACGGCGGGTGCGATCCGTGCCAGTCAGTCACCGACGGCCTCCCCGGACAGGGCGAACAGCGCGCGCAGTTCGCCGGTCGACAACTCGGTCAGCCAGTCCTCGCCGGCGCCGACCACGAGCTGCGCCAACCCGCGCTTCTCCTCGATCATCCGGTCGATGCGCTCCTCCAGCGTGCCGACGCACACGAACTTGCGCACCTGCACGTGGTTGCGCTGGCCGATGCGGAACGCCCGGTCGGTCGCCTGGTCCTCCACCGCCGGGTTCCACCACCGGTCGAGGTGGATGACGTGGTTCGCCGCGGTCAGGTTCAGCCCGGTGCCGCCCGCCTTCAACGAGAGGACGAAGATCGACGGGCCGTCCTCCTCCTGGAACCGCCGCACCATCTCGTCCCGCGCCTTCTTGGTCGTGCCGCCGTGCAGGTAGAGCACCTCGGTGTCGAACCGGGCGGCCAGGTGCGGGACGACGAGCGAGCCGAAGGCGGTGAACTGGGTGAAGCACAACGCCTTGTCGCCGTCCGCGAGCGCTTCGTCCAGGACTTCCTCCAGCCGGGCGAGCTTGCCCGACCGGCCGGCGACGCGCGAGCCGTCACCGAGGAGCTGCGCCGGGTGGTTGCAGACCTGTTTGAGGCGGGACATCGTGGCCAGCACCAGGCCCTTGCGCTTCACGCCCTCCGCTTCGGCGATCCGGGCGAGCATGTCGTCCACCACCGCCTGGTACAGCGAGGCCTGCTCGGCGGTCAGCGTGCAGAGCTGCTTGACCTCGATCTTGTCCGGCAGGTCGGTGATGATCCGGGGGTCGGTCTTGAGCCGGCGCAGCACGAACGGGCCGGTGATCCGGCGCAACCGGACGGCGGCGTCCTCATCGTGGTGCCGTTCGATCGGCACGGCGAACCGGGCGCGGAACGTGTTGATCGTGCCCAGCACGCCGGGGTTGACGAAGTCCATGATCGACCACAGCTCGGCCAGCCGGTTCTCCACCGGCGTTCCGGTCAACGCCACCCGGTGCCGAGCGGGCAGGGAGCGCACCACCCGTGACTGGAGGGTCGAGCTGTTCTTGATGTTCTGCGCCTCGTCCAGCACCACCCGGTCCCACGAGACGTCGGCGAGCTTCCCACCGTCCCGCGCGACCACCGCGTACGTGGTGATCACCAGGTCGCAGGAGACGTCCAACGCCCGGTCCGCGCCGTGGTAGACCCGGATCTCGAGCCCCGGCGTGAACCGCGCGGCCTCCCGCTGCCAGTTGCCGACGACCGACATCGGGCACACCAGCAACGTCGGCAGCCGCCGTCCGTCCCGCCTGTTGTGCGCCTCCAGTGCCAGGACCTGAACGGTCTTGCCGAGCCCCATGTCGTCAGCCAGGCAGGCGCCCAGCCCCAGCCGGTCGAGGAATGCCAGCCAGGCGAGCCCCCGCTGCTGGTAGGGACGCAGCTCGGCGACCAGTCCCGGTGGCTGCGCGACCGGTTCGAGGTGGTGCTCGACCTCGCCGGACAGCAGGTCGCCCAGCCACCCGGTGGCTTCGACCCCGGTCAACGGCAACGGCAGGTCGACGTCGTCCGGGTGCAGCCCGGAGTGCAACAACACCTGCGCCGCCGTCATCTGCCCGCCGCCGCGCCTGAGGAAGGCGAGGCCGGCAGCGAGCCGTTTGGGGTCGACGTGCACCCACTGGCCGCGGACGCGGATCAACGGCACCTTGGCCGAGGCGAGCGACAGCAACTCGTCCTCGGTCAACCGCTCGTCACCGACCGCGAGCTGCCACTGGTAGTCCACCAGGACTTTCAGCCCGAGCTCGCTCTCCTTCGCCACCTGACCCGCCGTGCCGCGACTGGTTGCGCTGAGCCGCAGCCCGAGCCGGTGGGGCTGACGCCACCACGAGGGCAGCATCACGCCGAACCCGGCCTCGGACAGAACCGCGGCGTGCTGGAGGAAGTCGTAAGCGCCTTCGACGTCGAGCTCCAACTCGACGGGCCGCCGAGCCGCCAGTGCCCGGTCCAGCGCGGGGTAGAGCCGCCCCGCCCGGCCCAGGTCGCCCAGCAGGACGTCCTCGGGTCGGGCGACCCACCGTCGGAGGACCGCGTCCTGCTTGTGCCACAACTGTTCCGCGGTGACCACCACGCTCGGCTCGTCCACGGCTTGCAGCAGGAACTCGACCCGCCACCCGTCCTTGGCGGAGCCGCCCTGGTCAGGTGAGCTCAATCGGAAACAGGTCCGAACAGGACTCTCCTGCAACCCGGTGGTCCGCCAAGCCGCCAACTTGGCGCGAAGCGCTCCCACCTCCCCTTCGACGCGGGGGTCACCCGTCAACGCGTTGAGCCAGCGCCCGACGATCCCCTTCCCGCCAACGGCAGTGCCCGCCAGCGCACGCCTTGCTTCGCGGTCGACAGCACGGTCCAAGACCTCCAGCACGAGATCGCCGGTCCCGTCGTCAGCGCGGAACGACGGCGGCGCACCAGCCCGAAGCGCCGCATACCGCAACGAGTCCACTCCGGACAGGGCGGAACGCCACCGGGCACACCCGTCGCCGTCGACAGAGGGAAGGACGCGTCCCCGACGAACCAACTCGCGGCCGAGGTCGAGGACGTCGACGAGGAACTTCCCGGAGGCGCCCACCCGGCAATCCGGCGGTGGCTCGGCCGGCATCCCGTCCACCCACACGACAGGGACCAGCCACTCACGCCACCGAAGCGCGCCACGCCGGGAGCCGGTAGACGCCCGGACCAACTCGGGCGACTCCACGGGTCCGCTCGCGTAGGACGGCAACCGGACAGCCAGGAGCCCCACCTCGCCGCCAGTGAGCAACGAGGCCAAGGCGTCCCCGGGAACGGCGAACGGATGCCCGACCGCCACCCGCGGCAACCGCCCGACAACCCGACCAGGCAACGACGAGTCCTCGGCCCACAAAGCGACCCGTCCACCAGCCACGCCCAGCGCGTGCAGCACCAACACCCCTGCACTATCCGCCCAACACCCACCCCTCCTTTCCACCGGGTCCACCCGACCGTCGGTCCGCGCCGGCCGGTGGTGGTCTCGTGAGGGGTCGGGCCTGCCGTGGCGGCGCCACCACGGCAGGCCCGCCGGTCACCCGACAAGACCCTGGGCACATCACCGAACCCGACCGAACCTCCCTCGACGCGGCCGGTCAGGTCCAGCAGCCCTCACTCGACTGGTACCACCCGCCGCTGCATAACCCCGCCGCAGCACCTCCGCACCGTCGTCACGTCCGGCGGCACGGCAGGTCAGGTTCAGCGGCTCACATTCGGCCAGCCTCGCCCGGAGTCGTCACACCCGCCGCTGCCCTCCGCGCCCTCGTTACTTCTGGTGGCGCGGCTGGTCGGGATCAGCCGAGCCCACTTGACCGATCTCACTCGAAGCCGTCACACCCGCCTCAACACCTCCGCACCGTCATTACCTCTGGCGGCGTGGCTGGTCAGGTTCAGCCGAGCCAATTTGACCGGTCTCGTCCGGAGCCGTCATACCTGCGGCAGCCTCCGCACCGTCATCACCTCTGGCGGGCCGGCGGGTCAGGTCCCGGTGAGTTCATTCGACTGGTCTCACCTGGAGCCGTCCTAACCCGCCGGAACACCTCCGCACGGTCGTCACATCGGGCGGGGCGGCTGGTCAGGTTCAGCCGAGCCCACTCGACCGGTCTCGTCTGGAGTCGTCACACCCGCCTCAACACGTCCGCACCGTCGTCGGACAGCGCTCGCCCAGGCACATCCGGATCACAGCCCACCTTGGCCACCCGCGATCGGATCGAGGTGGGGGATCGTTCCAACCGTTTGGCGATGGAGCGGATCAGATCGGCAGCCGGCACGTCGTGGGACGCGGCCATCCACTCGCTCCTGAGGTCGTCGTCCAACTCCTGCGTCCAAGGCTGATTGGCGTTCGCAGGACGACCCGGCCGGTCCGGTCGATCTCGGGACGAGCCCGCCGGCGCACCGCTCAACCGGGCCAGAGCGTCCAAGACCTGCCCGAGCAACTTGCCGATCTTCACGCCCGCCTCGGCGGGCATCCGGATCGACCCTTCGGCCACCAACGCCCCGGACCCGTCCACGCCGGCCAGGTCGACCGACAGCCCCGAATCGGCCGTCGCGACCAACTGGTAGGTGGTGGAGCCGATCCGGACCGCGTTCTCATACGTCGTTGTCGTCATGTCGATGACGCTAGCGCAGGGGTCCGACAATTCTGATCGACCGCGGTCCCGCTCAGCCGCAGAGCCGACAACCGTGGGCACCGGCCGCGGCGCCCGCCAGGTACACCTTCAGGTGCTCCGCGATGGCCCGAGCCAGACCCGGCGGCACGGCGTTCCCGATCTGCCTGGCCACCGAGATCTTCGACCCGCACCACTCGAAGTCATCCGGGAACGACTGCAGCCGGGCGGCTTCGAGGTGCGTGATCGGCCGGTCGACCCGGTGCCCGTCCTCACCCGGCTCCCACTGCGGGTGCAGGTATCGGCCCTTCTCCGGCTTGTAGAACTCGGTCCGGATGGTCAGCGACGGCTGGTCCCACCGCATCCGGCCCATCACGTCCGTCGTGCCCGTCTTCTTCTCCCGCCAACACCGGGGCAACAACTCCACCGGCAGGTCGAACCGACCGCCGCCGGGCGGGATGTGCCGGTACCGCTCCAACGACATCGGCGTGGGGTTGCGCCCGATGTGCAGTTCCGGGCTCTTGAACGGCCCCGGCAACTCCCGACCGAAGAACTCGACCACGGACCCCGGTAGCGACGTCGTCAACGGCTGCTCCGGCAGGCCGCGCAGCACGTCGCCCACGGTGTGCCAGCGCTCCCGCGCATGAGTGGGCGTGGGCAGCGGGATGCGTCCGATCCGGGAGCCGATCACGATGGTCCGCCGCCTCCGTTGCGGCACACCGAAATCGGCCGCGAGCAGGATGCCGTAACTCAGCTCGTAGCCCTCGGTCTCGGCTTGGAGCAACGCGAACTCCGTCGACGCCAGGAACCGGTCGACGTTCTCGATCACGAACACCGCCGGTCGGGCCCGCCGCACGAAGCGCAGGTACTCCCGCCACAGCGAGTTGCGCGGATCGTCGACGTCCTTCGAGCCGAGGTTCGAGAACCCCTGGCACGGCGGACCGCCCACGATCACGTCCACCTCGGGGATCGCGTCGTCCGGCACGGCCGCGATGTCCGACCAGCGGATGTGGTCCTCACCGAAGTTCGCCGCGTACGTCGCCGCCGCGTGCAGGTCCCACTCGACCGCCATCGCCTGCCGGTACCCGCCCGCTGCGGCGAACCCGGAAGTCATGCCGCCACAGCCGGCGAACAGGTCGATCATGGACAGCACGAGGGCCAGGCTAGTCCATGAACGGCATCGACTCGGGGAAGCCGACCTCGCCGCTCAGGCTTGGCCGGCCGGACCCCGCCGCTCCGACTCCGCCGGCACGCTCCAGCGCCGGATCAACCCAGCCGGGCGCGTCGCTCCAGTACCGCCGCCCGAACCCGAGCAGCCGCGATCGTCGGGTCCTCGTGCTCCCACACCCGCACCGCGAGCCACCCCGCATCGGCCAACACACGATCCGTGTTGACGTCCCGAGCCTGATTCGTCTCGATCTTGGTACGCCAGAACTCGCCGTTGCGCTTGGGCCACGTGCCGTGCTCCGGGCAGCCATGCCAGAAGCAGCCGTCCACGAACACCGCGACCTTCGTCGGCCCGAACACGACATCCGCCTCACGTCGCACGGCGCGCACAGGCCGCTGGTGCACCCGGTAGCGCAACCCGAGCCGGTGCAGTTCACGCCGCAACGCCACCTCGATCGCCGTGTCACGAGAGCGCTGCTTGCTCATCCGGGCGCGGACGTCGTCCGTCGTCTCCAGGTTCGGCACCAGGCCATGATGGCTCACGCCGGGTGCAGCACGTCCCGCAGCCTCCGCGCCGCACGGTCGAGTTGCGTGCGCGACGGCAGCACCGCCGCGCCGACCTGCGTGTACTCCGTGACTCCCAGATCGGTGAAGAAGAACGGCGGCATCGCGTGCACCAACAAGTCCTCCGACCGCTGCGAACCGCCGCGCGGGTTGATGATCAAGCGCTCCACCCACGCATCGACCTTGAACACGGTGTCCGCCAACGGGTGCACGCGCACGTCCAGCCCATGCCCGCGCAGCACCGCCAGCACCCACAAGTCACGCAGGAACCCCAGGTACTCGGACACGACCCGCTTGCGCACCGCAGCACGCCCCTCCGCACCCACCTCGGCGATCACCTCGCGCGCCGGCGTCCACAACATCGCCCGAGCCTTCTCGTCCGCCTCGCAGAACTCCCGGAACTCGGACCACCCGGGTAATCGCCCCAGCGCCTCGACCACGTGGTGCGCCACATGCGTGAAGGCGAAGTCCGGCCGCCACTGCCGAACCTCGACGGGCTCCGACCCCGACCTCACCACCGGCGCACTGCGGCACGCCGCCTCGACCTGATCCGCGGTCACCCGGTACACCGCAACGGACTCGTGCGCCATCACGTGCTCGACGACGTGCTTCCGCTTGCCGTACCAGTGGTTGAAGTGGAACCGCGTTTCCTGCGTGACGTTGAAAAGCCGACGCACGTCCATTGCCCCAGTCATGACGCAGAGGGTACGGACGACCACCGACAGTCCCGGAGAAACCGCAGGTCAGGTGATCGACAGGTTGGCCCGGTCAGCCGCCGACCGCCCCGCGTCCCACCCCGCGGCACTGCGCACCGGCGTGCTCTTCGCGACCGTCCGCGTGAACATCGCCCCGAAGTACTCCTCCACCGCCTTCTTGCGTTCCGCCAGCACGGGCAACAGCCGCTCGTCATCGGCCGGCACCTCGTTCGCCGTCCGCAGCCGTTCCCCGATCCGGTGCGCGTACGACAGCAGGAACGACTTCCGGAACGACGCCGACCTCGCCTCGTCGCCCTTGCGCGCCTTCTCACCCGCCGCGACCATCGCACGCGTCGCCTGGACCAGCAGCGACGCCGACAGCAGCTCCACGATCTCCAGGTCGAGCTCCTCGCCGACCAGCGCCACGAACCCCAGGTCGTACACCACGGCCCGGCACCGGTTCGCCTCGGCGACCACGTGCACCACCTGCGCCTTGCCGTCGAAGTACCGCTTGTCCAGCCACAACCGCCGGGACGTCGTGGTCGCCGCCTCCAGCGGCATCCGTTCCAGCGCGTGCCGCGTCACCAGCTCCTGGGCCTTGGCCGACAGCGCCTCGGCCTCCTCCGGGAACGCCGTCGACTCGGCCTTCGCGAGCAGCCCGCGCACCCGGTTGAGGATGCGGGGGTCCACGTGGTGGTGGTCCATCGCGGCCAGCGGTGTGCCCGGCTTCGGCAGGATCACCGGCAGCCCCGGCAACGTGATCAAGACGCGCAGCACCGCCACCGCACCGGCCACGGCGTCGTCCCGCAACTCGATGTGCCGGCGAGCCCACTGGTCGAGGTAGGGCTGCGTGACGTCCCACCAGACCGTCGCCTCGATCTCCGCCAACTGCTCCTGCCAGCGCGGGTGCAACGACGAGTACCGCGAAGCCTCCGCCGCCAGCGCGTCGACCAAGACCGACAGCGCGCGCTCGTCCTCGTTGCGCCGCACCACCTCGTACACGTCGTAAGGCAGCCAGCCGTGCTCCCACAGGTGCTCGAAGGCACGTCGAAGCACCCACTGGACCGCGTCGTCCACTTCGGCCGGTGGGAGGGAGGAGGTGTGCGGCAGCGAGGCCCGGCGATTCGCCGCGGCCCGCCACAACACCTCGCGTAGGGAGCTCACGACCGCCGATTGTCCCCTTTCGGGTGTGGTGTCGCGGCAGCCGGTGCGCGTTGCGGGTCTGCGCGCGCTCCGACGTGCCAGCCTCGCGCCGTGAGCCGGAAGACGCAGACCACGAAACGGCGGCAGATCGTGGTGGTCCGCCGTCCACAGGGGACGCCGCTGACCGCGGAGCAGCAGCGGGTCGTGCACCGCTGCCGCACCCTGCCGCAACTGCTCGACCCGCTGGAGGCCGAGTTGACGGTCAGCACCGCCGTCGCCGACGTCCGGCCGGACGAGGAGTTCTGGGCGGGTCTGATCGAGCACGCCGTCTCACTGCCCAGCCGCCGCAACCACGCCCTGCTCCGCGTCCTGGCCGCCACCCTCACCGGCCGGCCGCGCGAGTGGGCCGCGAACGCCGTGGCCCCGGCCCGCCCGGCCCTGGCGGTCGGCGGCGCCTGGATCTGCGACCGTTCCATCGACGCCGGCTACCTGGCCCTGATCTGCACCTATACGTTCGGGGACGACGGGCACGCGATGGTGTTCCTGATCGACGAGCTGTCCGGCGGCGAGGTGCGCACGGCGTTCGTCACCCGGGACGTCACCACCGCGCGCCACCGCTTGGCCGAACAAGGCCCGCTGACCCCGATCGGCGCGGAGGCCGCCCACTGGCTCCTGGCCAAGTCCTACGACCGCCTCGATCGCAACACGGACGCCCTCGTGAACCAGGACGTCGAGCGGACCCGGCTGCTGGCCGGCAGACGGATCGCACTCGCTTTCGGGTGACCGCCACCACGGCGGTGTACCAGGCCATGCCACCGCGGGAAGGCGATCATTGTTCCGGACTGGTGGTCACGGCTCGTCGTTGCTGCCGCTCAAAGCGGTCCTGATGAACCGCTGTCGGTCGTGCCGTGATCGGGGCGATGGTGGCCTGTTCGCGTCCGGAATGGCACTGGGAATGGTCCTGGACGCGACCGTGATCCGCGCGGTCCTGGTGGCGGCGACCGTGGCGATGATGGGGATGTGGAACTGGTGGCTACCAGACCAGGCCGCGAAGCTGCCCCGGGTGGAGCCCTCGCCACTGCGGAGCGGGAAAGTGCACGGATCGCCGTGAATCCGGCTTCCGAATCACCGGCGATGTCGTCCGGGCATAAAAAAAGAACCAGGCCGGTGGTAATACCGGCCTGGTTCCGAATTGTGCGCCGCCAGGGACTCGAACCCCGAACCCGCTGATTAAGAGTGCCCGTGAGAACGTGTCGGATAGTGACGCATGATGTCATGTTCCGCCGTTACCGCAGGTAGAAGTCTTGCGGAAGTGTCAAGCCGTGTCGCGTTAGACCGGGATCAATCGGAACGTGCGGTCTCCCCGTGGTCTCCCGTGGAGGCGTCCGGCCGGCGCGGCATCTTCGCCCCCGGCTCACGCAGGTACCAGCGGATGAACGCGCGCACCGCTTCCGACCGGTCGGTGTCGGACTGCTCGGCTGCCGCGCCGAACCGGTCCCACAGGTCGGTGTCAACGCGGATGGTCTGCCGAGCAGTGCCGCGCCCGCTCCTGACTGTCACGGGCGCCAGGGTGTCATGACGATCGTCCGTGATGGGGGTTGCATGTGTCATGACACAAGGCTACCGTTGTGTCATGACACAGGGAAGACGCGATCAGCGAAAACCCTGAACAAGCGAGCGGCCCCCGGTGGTGTTGGCGCACCGACCGAGGGCCTTGATCCACCGACCTGACTCAACCAGGGAGCGGACCCATGACGGATTCTCGCAGCATCCGGACAACCGACGCCAACCCGGGCGACGTGCCCATTTACGGCATGTTCGCCGGCCCTACGGCTGGGCTGGACGCGCACCTGAACCCGATGCCGTGCCTGGCCGGTTGCATCACCGATCACGTGCGCCACGCGGTGCAGGGCCTGCGGAAGAAGATGTGCCACGCCGAGCGGCCGGTGGCCGTGGTCAAGGACTCCATGACGCCCGACCTCGGACGGTCCGTCAGCGTCAGCGTCGTCGCCGAGACGGTGGGCGCGGCCCGGTACGCCGGTATCGAGCTGCACATCGACACCAACGGGCGCGATCACCTCACATTCGATCCCTCGGACCTGCGCCGTCTCGCTGCCGTGCTGCTTGACGCCGCTGACGATGCCGAAGCGCTGGCCCGATCCCGCGCGGTCTGACCGTGCCGGTTGCCCACCGGCCGCGCGCCGGTCGGTGGGCTTCACGGGGCGACTCAGCCCGTATTCCGAAGGGACACCAACTGTGATCACCACGAAGACCGCCACCAACAACGACAACGAGCGCCGCATCGGGCTGTGCGTCCGGTGCAGCGCCAAGACCGGCAACGGCACGGTGCTGTGCGACAGGTGCCACGCCAACTACTGACCCTGACCGTGCCGGGTGTCCACCGGCCTGGTGGTCGGTGGATATCCGGGGCGTCTCAGCCCGCCAACCTTGAGGGAGGAACCGTGACCACGTTCAACACGCTGCGCAGGCTGCCGCTGCCGGTGGCCGTGGCGTTCGCGGTGGTGACCGTGCTGACGCTGTGCGCCCGGATCGTGGTGTTTGCCGCGGCGCTGGTCGCCGACGTCGCCGAGCGCCTGGCCGACGCCGGCGACACCGCGCGCCTGTCGGTGCACACCGCGTCCACCGCGCCGGCGACCACCTCGGGCGGTGTCCGGTGATCCAGTGGAAAGCGATCCTGGACCGGGTGCGTGCGGCAGAGGACCGGAGTGCCGCGCTGCGCGGCGTGTCGACGACCACCGCGCGGGAGTGGTGCGACTACTACCGCCGGCTTGCCGAGGTCGAGACCGAGTTGGCCGCGTTGTGGAACGAGATCGGCGCGGGGACGCCGGTGGGGTCCGCGATGCACCACGTGCTGTGGTCGGCCGCGTACGACGCCGCGCGGCTGCACGAGCAGCGGGCGGCCGACGCGCGGGCGTCGCTGCGTTCCTGGGAACAGCGGATGTCCGCGGACACCGCCGGGGGTGTCCGGTGAGCGGGTGGGCGGAGGACCGGCGTGCCGACCGGGTGGCGGCTGCGGAGCAGCGCCGCGCCGATCAGGCGTTGATGTTCGAGCAGCGTCGCGCCGACCGGCAGGCCGACGCCGAGCGCCGCCAGGCCGAGCGGGACGCGGCGGCACAGCGTCGCGCCGAGCGTCGGGCCGTGCTGTCCGGATGGGTCCGGGCGAACACCCTGAACCTGTTGTTCGTGCCGGTGATCGTGGTTCCGGCGGTGCTGGCGTGGACGGCGATGGCCGCCTACGGCCGTGAGGTGTTCGGGCCGGTGGGCACGCTGTTGCCGCTGTTCTCCGAGGGCGCGATGTGGATGTTCGCGTTCGCCGTGCCGATGGCCCGCCGCGCGGGTCGCCCGGTCGGGTGGCTGCACGTCGGGACGTGGGTGTTCGCCGCGGTGGCTGCCGTCCTGAACTTCGTGCACGGCTCGACCGTGGCGTACGGCGTGGTGATGGCGCTGGTGTCGGTCGGCGGTGTCGTGGTGCACCAGCTGGTGACCGCCGCGCCGGCCCGTACCCGCCGTACCCGTGCCGAGCGGGACGCTTCCCGGCTGGACCGGCAGGCCGCCCGGAAGGTGCTCGCGGTCCGCCGCGCGGCGCTGGGCCAGGCGGTCGCGGAGCTCGCGCCGGACGGCACCGCCACCCTTGTGCACCGGCCCGGCCTGGTGGCCTACCGGCGCCGGTGGGGTCGTTCCCGGCTGGTGCCCGCGATCGTTCCCGGCCTTCCGGTGACCGAGGTTGACACGGCGCTCGGCGACGCCCTGGCGGCCGAGGTCGCCGAGTACCTGGGTAGCGCCGGGTATGGGCCGGGAAGTGCGGAAACGCTCCTCGACGGGGTGCCGGTGGAGATCGCGGAACGGATCGCGGGTCACGTCGCGCGTGTCCGTGCCGCCATCGCCTCCGGTGCCCTGCCGGACCGGCCGAGTCAGGCCGCGGTGCGCAAGTTCCTGCGCTGCCGTGCCGAGCACGCGGCGATCGTGTGCCGCGCCATTACCGGCCCCGGTGACGACGGTCCCCGACCGGCCGTCACCACGTAGGCCGCCACAGAGTCGCGCTGCTCGCCACGAGCAGCACCAACACCAGGAGGAACACGAGATGAGCGACCAGGTGAGCATCACCGTCCACACCACCGGTACCTGCCCGGCCGGGCACCCGGTCACCTACGACATGCCGGTCAGCGTCGTGCGAGGCACCCACGGGGTCGCCACCGCCAACGCCACCTGCCCCCAGCACGGCAAGCCGGTGTCCCTGTCCGGCACCTACACCACCTGAAGCCCCAGGTGGGCGGCTACCGGCTGGAGACCCTGGCCGCCCACCTGGTCCCACCCCGAGGAGTGGAGCCGAGATCATGGCACAACCCCTGCCCCGTGACGACGACCAGCCGAGCAACCTCGTGCACCTGCCGGGCGCAGCCGCCGAACCGGTGCGCCAGGTGCTCACCGGCGAACTGGTCACCGAGGACGAGTACCAGCGGTCACGCGCACGGAAGGCCGTCGAGGTCGCCCGCGCGAAGCTGCCCGCCCGGTGGCAGGACAACGCCGCTGTCGCCGACATGACGCGGGCCGTCGCGGTCATGCCACTGCGCTACCCCGGTGCGGTGGTACGCGGTTCGGTGGTGGCCTGCCGGGCATGGTGGCAGTGGGTGCGGGTCGCCGACTTCTACGCCGCCGCCAAGTCGACTGACACCCTCGCTGCCAGGTGGCAGGACATCGCCGAGGTCCGCAAGCGTCGGGCGCTGCTCAGCCTCGCGGGGGTCGGCATGACCGGGGTCGGCGGCACCGTGTGGTGGTGGCTGTCCGGCGGGCTGACAGTCGCTCTCGTCGGTGGCACTGCCACGGTGGCACTCGCCGTTGTCGGACGGCGTCGGGACGGCTCACCGGGCCGTCAGGCCTCGCTCGGCGGCGCCCGGTCGCTGGCCATGCTGATGGACGGCAACAACCTGGTCGAGGCGTTCCGGGCGGCCGGCGCGATCGGCAAGGCCGAGGGCCTGCTCATGGTGGAGCGGCCCCGCAACGACCCGTCCGGCTGGTCGATGGTGTTGGACCTGCCGCCGTCGCGGAAGGCGTCCGACGTCGTCGCCAAGCGCGAGGCGCTGGCGTCGGCGCTGGCGGTGGACGAGGTGCGGCTCATCCTCGAACGCGTCCGCGGGGACCAGGGCCACGCCGGGCGCATCTCGGTGTGGATCGGCCACTCCGACCCCTACGCCAAGCCGCCCGTGTCCTCCCCGCTGGCCGACGCCCCCGAGTGGGACTTGTGGCGGGCGGTGCCGTTCGGCCGCACGGCACGCGGGGAGCGGGTCGACGTGCCGGTGGTGTGGACGTCGCTGCTGGTCGGCGCCATCCCGCGCATGGGCAAGACGTACGCCGCGCGCATCCCGGTCACCGCGGCGGCACTGGACCCGTACGTGCGGTTGATCGTGGCGGACGGCAAGGGCGGCAAGGACTTCCGGCCGTTCGAGCGGGTCGCGCACCGGTTCGTGCGCGACGCCCGTACCGCGTCGGCGCTGCGCCTGGTCGCCGTGCTCGAAGAGGCCGCCGCGGACGTCGAGGACCGTTTCGGGCGACTCGCCGACATGAACGACGACCTGTGCCCCGAGTCGAAGGTGACACCGGAGATCACCCGCGACCCCGCGCACGGGATGCCGTTGACCGTGATCGCCGTGGACGAGGTGCAGAACTACCTGGAGAACGACACGCCGCTCGACCCAGACCAGCCGAAGGGCAAGCGCATCGGGCAGCGGATCTGCGACCTGCTGACGTTCATCGCCAAGACCGGCCCGGCCGCCGGGTACTCGCTGGTCCTGGCCACGCAGAAGCCGGACGGCAAGGTTCTGCCGGACAAGCTCCGCGGCCAGCTCGGCACCCGCTTCGCTCTCAAGGTCATGACGTGGCAGGCGTCGGAGACCATCCTCGGTGCCGGCACCTACAAGGCCGGCATGGACGCCTCCAAGCTGCTCAAGGCGCACAAGGGCGTCGGGCTGCTGCTCGGCGCCGATGGCGAGTCGGACCTGTCCGCCGGTGACGCCGTCACGGTGTCGACGGACCTGCTCGGCATCGCCGAGATCCGGGCTGCGTGCGAGCGCGGCAGGGCGCTGCGTGAGGCCGCGGGCACCCTCACCGGCGACGCGGTCGGGGACACCGTGCTCGGTGAACTGCCGCCCGAGGTCGCCGACCTCATCGACCAGGAAGCAGCCGCGTCGGCCCCGGTGGCCGAGGTGGTCGACGCCGAGATCGTCGACGACCTCGAGATGCCCGAGGTGCTGGCGCTGCTGGTCGACGTCATCGAGGACCAGGAGCACGGCCTGGTCCCGGTCGCCGAGCTCGCCGACCGCATCGGGTGGGACGCCAAGCGGTTCGGCGAGGCACTGCGCGCGGCCGGCGTCCAACGCCCCAACCCCGCGCGCCAACGACTCAACGGGTCCCCGCAACCGGTCACGGTCGTCTCGATCGACGCCGTGAAGACCGCCATCACCCGCTACTGACTGGAGACTCCGACATGTCCAACGACGACGACCTCGTGCACATCGGCAAGCGCAGCTGGTGGGACGGCACCGCCAAGACCCTCTGTGGTGAGCGGTGGTCCGCCGCCGACCGCGTGGTGTTCCCGCGGGTGTTCGGCCGCAAGGTCTGCCCCGCCTGCGAGGCAGCGCAGAAGAACAAGTGAGGTCCGCACGGGGTCCGCACAGGGTGTGCGGACCCCGTGCACCTCGTGCAGACCCGTCTACGGCCCGTACAACGCGCTCTGAGCTGCGCTGTACGGGCCGCAAGCGTCTCGTGCGGAGGTAGTGCGGACCACGTCGGTTCAGGCCCGCACAGGCCCGCACAAGGGCACGTGCGGCTACTCGTCGGCGTCGGTGCGTCGCATCGCGCGCAACTGGGCCTTGAGCGCCTCGACGTCCCACCGGGCGTGACCGCCCGCCGTCACCAGTTCGGGTGTCACCAGGCCCTCGGTCCACCACCGGTGCAGCGTCGTCCGGCCGATGCCGAGCGCCTTGGCGGCCAGCGTGGTGGACACGAGTTCGCTGCTCACACCCACACGATGTGGGACAAACGGGACGTTCGCCTGGTGGTCGGAACGAGTGGGACAGGCAGAACCGATGGGACGTTTTGTGGCACTCTCTGCACGGAACGGATGGGACGTTCAGAACGATCGCGGATGGTGAGGCATGTTCCAGATCACGCTGACCGAGGACCAGGTGACACAGCTGTGGGCCTACCTGCGTCGCTGCGTCGCCGAGGTCGAGTCCTACCTAGCAGCCGACGACCTCGACGGCGCGAACGACTTCATGGACCAGGTCGTGGCCGACGCCGGTCAGGGCTGCCACGACCTCGTACTCGACACCATCGCCCGCATCCGGGGTCAGGTGGGTTGGCGGACGTTCGTCCCCGACCACCGGTAGTGCCCGCGGCCATGATCAGCACTATCCGGTCCAGGCCCGCACAAGGGGTAGGGCACCCCGTCAGCTCAGAAGCCGGCCCGGGTTGTGCGGGGAGAGCAAGTCGTCATCCTTGTCGCCAAATCCCGAGTCCATCGTCAACCCGGACCTGTCGGACGGGTTCAAGCCGAACCGGCCGCCGAGACTGACGATGAGCCCCATCGACTCCCGCGCGATCTGCCAGGACGGGTTCTTGCGCAGGTCGTAGATCAACGTCCCGTCCGACAACTCCCGGACCACCGTCTTGCAGCTCGACCCGTTCTCCGCGATGTCCGCCAACGCTTCCCTGGCGATGACCACCACCGTGCACAGCTGGGCGAACGCGTCCACATCCCACGCCGTCAACACGCCCTTGGCCACCATGTCCGGCGCCAACCGCTCCCAGACCGCCAGCGCCCGCTCGTCCAACCACGCCGGCGGGACCACCTCGACCATGCTGGGCTTCGGCTCATTCAGGTTCAGCCGCGAGGAACGCTCCCCGTGCAGGATGGCCAGGCTGGTAGGCCGCCTGGCAGGCCCTCTCTTACCCATTCCGGTACCTCCTGGGGTGAAAACTCGAAAACTCGGCAGCACGCACACGGCCCTTGCCGAGAGCGCTGCGTGTGGAGACCACCCCGGGCGGGGTCACCGCCTGGGGGTGGCTCGAAGCTCTGCGTCCGTGCTGGTCAGGTGGTGCCGACAGGGGGTGCGCAATGGACACCCCTGTCGGGTCGGTCAGGCTGCGTCGTTGCCGGTCGGTGCTTGCCGCTGGTTGTGGTTCCACTCGCGAAGCCGGTCGGCGGCGGTCTGCCGCACCGTGAGGTTGCCGAAGCGGGCGATGGCTTGGAGCAGGCCGCGGTTACGTCCGGTGTCGGGCAGAGCGCGGATCTCGGCGGGGGTGTAGTCACTTCTCACGGTGGCCTCCGTTCATGATGCGGGCGGCGCGCTGGAGTTCGGCAGAGGTTCGGTGGGCGCGGATCTGGCTGGCCAGGTTGTCCAGCATGATGGGCGTCGGGTAGGGCTTTCGGTCTTCCCGCTTGTCGATCGCTGCTTGGTGTTCGGCGGCGATCACGCGGGCGCGCTCGTACTTCTCGGCGGCCTGCCCGATGGTGGGCACCCACAGTTCGACCGCGGGGTTGGCGAGCAGGCTTCGCAGGTGGCCGATGGGGTCGGTGAAGACGAACGGCTGCGGGTCGCGCTTGTCCTTGGGCAAGTCCTGGATGGTGCGGCGCCAGTCGGGGTGCAGCTCGGCGTAGTTGGCGATCTCGCCAACGAGGTTCAGCACGCTGCGCAGGGACACCTGTTGCCCGCTGGCGGGTAGTTCAATCCACTGGGTGTCCGTGCCGCACCGCTTCTGAGACAGGGTGACTTGCGCATCACGGATCTCCTGGTAGCGCTCGGCCAGCGGCCCGAGACTGGCCCAGGCCGATGCTGCGGCGGGGCCGCTGGTGATGGCGTCTTGTGCGCTGTGGATGCCGTCGAGGTGGGTCAGGAGCGTGCGGGCTTCGTCGATGAGTTCTCCAAGGTGGTCGTGGAGGGTGTCGAGTCCGTCGTCGGCACCGTCTTGTACGGCGAGTTCACGCCTGTTCTCCAGGGCGGCTTGAGCCCACACGAGCACCGACTCCTCGGCCTTGAGGATCTCGCCGTGGTTGGCGTTCTCGTGGGCGCGGCGGCCGAGGTCGTCGGGAAGCGGTCCGCCGGCGCAGGCTGCGGCGGTGATGTCGGTCAGTAGTGCGGTGTCGAGGTTGCGGCGCTTCGTTCGGGCGGCGAGGTCTGCGAGGTGCTCCTTGATGATGGCCAGGCCGGTCTCGGCTTCGCGGACGCCGGGCATTGCTGCGGTGATCTTTTCGAGCAGTCTCATGGGCGCTTCTCCGAAGTGTGAGGAAAGGGGGAACGGGGGAACGGGGGGAACGGGTTGGGTCGCTCTGTCTCTCGCGCGTTCACGTGGAGTCAGATGGCGAATGTATTTATGCAGGTCAGAGGGTTTCGCTCTGTCGGCGGTTACGGGCGGTAGCCGCCGCGCGAGCGATGAGCCGTTCCCCCCGTTCCCCCGTTCCCCCTTATGCATCCAGCACCTCCGGGGCGTTCGGACCGACGCGGTAGCGGTTGCCGCGACCGGCCTTCTCCGGGACGAGGTAGCCGCGGTCGACGGCGTAATCGAGCGCGGCGGAGAAGTGGGCGCGGTATCGCCCGGACGCGTCCTTGAGCTGGCGGTGCTCGACCGCGGGCACGTTCGCGTCGCGGGCGACACGGCGCACCAGGACCGATACGCAGTTGGTGAACGCGACCTGTTCGCGCTTCTCGGTGTTCTCGGCGACGGCGTCGGCAGTGCGGACGCCGACCGACACAACGCGTTGTGCGCGTTCCTCTGCCTCTCGTGCCGCAAGGCTGCGGCCGTGGGCGATGGCGGAGTCACGGACGGCGGCCGAGGTTCCCATGACCATCCCGGCCAACTCCCAATCCTCAGCGGTGACGTCCTGGCGCCCGTCCCACCGGGCGAGGTGCGCGGCGATGCGGCCCCGGAACTGAGTGGCGTGGGTGTCCTGCTCGCTGAGGGTGGTGTGCCCGGTGAGCACCGCGCGTCGGGTCGCGATGATCTCCGCACGGATGGCGCGGTCCTTGAGGACGTGCTGGACAGGCGGGGCATCTGGCCGCGGGCCGCTGTTGGTTGGTGTGCTGTTCAGAGGTCCCGGCCACGGGGGTAGTTCCTCGGGTGCGTCGGGGTCGAGTGCGGAGCAGAACAAGAACCGGTGTGGGGTGCCTCCACCGACCTGCTTGGGGTCGAACAAGGGTCCGATGGTGTCCGGCTGGAACCCGATGACCAGCCCCATCGAGTAGCCGCCGGCCAGTAGTTGCCGGTCCCGCTCGGCGCTGGCGTTGGCCTGCCCGAGGTTCTCGCCGGACCACGCCGATCGGATCATCTGGGCCACGGTGGTTCCGCTGCGCCCGGTGATGACCTTGAGCAGGGACTCGCCTTCGTCCAGCTCGAACAGGACGTTTGAGCGGACCTGTGCCCGGACTTTGACCGGCTCGCCCTTCGGTCCGATGTCGTCGGCCATCCCGTAGTACGCCTCGATCATGCCTTCACCGGACCCGAGGGACCGGGCGCGGAACTCGTCTGTGAGGTGCTTGGGCACGGTAAGCAGGTCGGTGGCGCACCGGACTGCCTGTCCCTTGCCGGTGCCGGGGTGTCCGAGGATGATCGCGAACACCGTCATCGGGGCACCGTTGCCGGTGCTGTACAGGTCCACATTGTCGCCGGGGTTCAGGTAGGCGCTCTGCCGTGCGAGCACGGCACCGAGAACGGCGTCGGGGCTGGCGAACCGCGACCGGGCAGCGTCGCGGATGTGGCGGAGGACAGGCCGCGCTGTCCAGAACTCGTCGGGGAGGTTCAGGGCCGGACCGGCCAGAGAGCTCCCGGTTTCGAGTGCGGGGACCACCGCGAGGTGCGCTGGGCGCATCTCGGCGGCTTCCTCCGCAGTCCAACCGCCTAGTGGTTCCTCGGGGGGTTCCCACTGGTCGGTTGGGTTGAACGTAGTCACGCCGCAGTGCTCCGTCCTGCCCGCCGCGCCGCGGCCGGGGTGGTCTGGGGGTTGCTGCTGCCGGTGGCGACCCACCGGGCTACGGCGTCGGGGTCGATGACGCGGGTGGGTGGAACCACAGCGCGGCGACGCTGAAGCTCGGCGAACGTCGGGAAGTCGGCGCGGTAGCCGTGACGCCGGTCGGTCTTCAGCCGGGGGCACGCAGCGCCGAGCAGTTGCCCGCGTTCGTCGCGGCACGTCACGCACGTTCGGCCCCGGTCCCACCACATCTCGGACATGACCACCGTGGCCTGCTTCTCGGCGGTCCGGTCGAGGTACTCGGCGACCTCCGCGCGCTCTGCCTGCGCTTCCAAGGTGTTCGCCTCGAACCATCGGCGTACCGCGAACCCGACTGCCGCGAGCTTGTCCGGGTGGTCGTCGGGAAGTGCGGCCCACTCGGGTGTGCCGAGATGCGGCCCGTTGCCGCTAGCCGCGTCGGTCCACGACTGGGTAAAGGCGCGGACGGCGTCCCCTTCGGTGAGGCGGATGACGACACGCACGTACGGGTTAGACTGTCCCTGCCGAGGATGGTTGGTCATGGTTGGTGGCCTTTCTCGTGACGGCCGGTCTCCTTGCAGCGGGGGCCGGCCATCGTCATGTCTGGGGGTCATGCCGCCGGCGCTGCGTCGTCTGCGTCGATCCGGATGCCGAGGTATTCGCAGAGGTCCGCGGTGGGGACTCGGTAGCGGTTCCCGATCTTGAGAAGCCGGACGGGAAACGTCCCGGAACGCGCCATCTCGTGCGCTTTGGTCCTGCGGACGCCCACCGTGCTGGCGGCGGTCACGAGATCCACCGTCGCTGGCCAAGCTCTGATCTCATCGATGGTCGGGGGGCGCAGGGCGTCACGCGGCATGGCCGTCACCGCTGTTGGCCGATACGTCGGCCATGAGGGTGGGTGCGGGGCGTCCCTGGCCGGATTCCTGAGCTTCGAGCCATGCCTCGACATCGCTCAGGCGGTATCGGACGTGGACTCCGACCCGAAGCCGTCGCGGCCCTGATCCCTTGCTGTTCCACCGGTAGATGGTCGCCAGCGGAACTCCGGTGTACTCGGCCAACTCTTGTGGGCTGAGCAACCGCCTGTCCGTCAAGTTTCCGTCGCCTGTCATCACAGTCCCATCGTGGGTGGGTCACGGGGTACGTAGGTGACCTACGGAGGGACTGTATCAGCACTGCGCGCGATTGGGTAAGCCTTGGCATGAGTGACTCATCGATGCGAGGATGCCTAGGTGAACAAGGTGACACTGCGTTTTGGCCGGGGAAAGACACGGCCCGTAGGCCCAGGCCTAGTGATCCACAGCCCGATCCTCGTTGAGGCCGAGGACGTGCAGGGGTACGACGTCGAGGTGGCAGTGATCCCTCAGAAGGGAAGGCTTGTCGCAGCGCGTGTAACGGTCTCCCAACGGGAGAATGGCCCACCTGTCACCTTGGATGGTGTACGAGCGCTGCCTATTGCCTCGCTGACTCGTGAGGCTGCTTCAGAGCTGCGCGAGGTGGAGGAGCTTCCGACAGGAGTCTTTGAACTCGTTCAAAGATCAGTTAGTCCCGAAGATGTTCGCAAGGCAGCCGAGGAAGGTCCGACTGACCGGACGCTAGCCCTCCTGGCCTACATCTATCGCTGGTCAATCGCGGTTGGCGACCCCCCAGCCAAGACAGTGTCGGACCTGTTCCAGCTATCAAGGTCCAAGACCGGCCGGTGGATCGCTCTTGCCCGTAACCAAGGGTTCCTCGGGCCTTCTGAGGGGCCGGGGAAAGCAGCCGGATGACGGCCCTCAAGGCACGGAAGGCGGGTAGCTGAAGTGAGCGGCAGAGGCAGCACGTACAAGCGGTGCAAGTGCCGCGACGCCAACGGGCGCGAGGTCGGCGCGACCTGCCCGCGGCTGCGACGAGCCGACGGCGCGTGGAACCCGAAGCACGGCACCTGGTACTTCCGCCTTGAAGTGCCGGTGTCCGAGGGCGAGCAGCGCCAGGTGATGAAGCGCGGCGGGTTCGACAGCAAGGACAAGGCCGAAGCCGCACAGGACGCCGTTGACCGGCTGCTCTCCATCCCGGACCCTGGTCCGGCCGGTGCCGCCGCGCGTGCCGAGATCCTGCGCCTGGTCGACGACGCGTTCCGCCGGCGCAAGCCGCTGCCGGACTACGACGACGTGCGCCGCCGCGACCAGACCGGCCAGTCCCTCGCCGGAACGTTGACCGTCGAGCAGTGGCTCACGTCGTGGCTGTCCGGGCGCCGCAAGCTCAAGGCCGCCACGTTCCGCTCCTACGAATCGCACGTGCGGCTCTACCTCGTGCCGCACCTCGGGCCGCTGCCGCTGGACAAGCTTCGCGTGGCGCACGTGTCCGACATGTTCGAGGCGATCGACGCTGAGAACCGACGCATCGCGGAGATCCGGGCGACCGGCACCGACTCCGAGCGGGCCGCGGTGAAGAACCGCCGGGCGGTGGGGCCGGCCAGCAAGCAGCGCATCCGGGCGACGCTGCGCAAGGCGCTCAACGACGCCATGCGCCAACAGCTCCTCTTGGTCAACGTGGCCACCATCGTGGAGATGGAGAGCGCCAAGAGGCCGAAGGCCGTGGTGTGGAGCGTCGAGCGGGTCACCGCATGGAAGGCGAACCGGGCGCGCCGTGCGGAGGCCGTCGCCGAGCTGGCCGACGCGCGGACCCTGTCCGACCAGTACCGCGCGGACCTGCTGCGCCGGGAGATCGAGCACTTGGACGCCACCGAGCGGCCGTCACCGGTGATGGTGTGGACCGCCGAGCAGACCGGCACGTTTCTCGACCACGCGCACGACGAACGGCTCTACGCCCTGTACCACCTGATCGCGTTGCGCGGCCTGCGCCGCGGTGAGGCGTGTGGCGTGCGGTGGACGGATGTCGACCTCGACGCCGGGACGCTGGTCGTCTCCGAACAGCTCGTGCAACTCGGGTGGGCGGTCGAGTCCGGCACGCCCAAGAGCGACGCAGGCGCGCGGACGGTGCACCTGGACGCCGAGACGGTGACGGTGCTCCGCACCTGGCGCCGGACCCAGCTCGCCGAGCGGATGCAGTGGGGGAAGGCGTGGACGGACTCCGGGCGGATCTTCACCCGCGAGGACGGGACCGAGCTGCACCCGGCCAACGTCACCTCCCGGTTCGGGGACCTGGCCGCCGATGCGGGGTTGCCGCCGATCCGGCTTCACGACCTCCGGCACGGCGCGGCCACGCTCGCGCTCACCGCCGGAGTGGACGTGAAGGTGGTTCAGGAGATGCTGGGGCACTCGTCGTCGGTGTTGACCCGCGACACGTACACCAGCGTGGTCCCTGAATTGGCGAGAGAAGCCGCGGAAAGGACCGCCGCGCTGATTCCCCGAAAGCGTTCAACGGGTACGGATGGTCTCCCTACGGGCTCCCTTGAGCCGAAAACGAATCAGGCGGCTCCCCGTTTTTCGGGAAACCGCCTGATCAGTGGTGGTGCGCCGCCAGGGACTCGAACCCCGAACCCGCTGATTAAGAGTCAGCTGCTCTGCCAGTTGAGCTAGCGGCGCTCGGACTCTCTTGCTCTTGTCCGACGCGAAGAACATTAGCACAGCGTCTGACGGAGCTCCCAATCGCCTGGTCAGGGTGGGTGTGCCGCCCTGGTACAGGGGGAACTTCGCCTTCGTAACGATCCAGCATCTCGGGCAACATCGTCAACCTTCCGGGCGTCACCTTGTCAGGGGACGCCAGCGAACCCCGTGTTACGGGTGGGCTGCGCGTACTGGGGACGAACCGGAGGATGGGGATGCACCGCAAGCGGGGGGCGCGCAGAGCGCTGGGGATCGTCGCGATCGGGCTGGTTGCGATGTTGGTCACAAGTTGCACGACCGGTTCGGCGGCTACCGAGGGCACCGCCGGTGAGACCACGACGACCACGTCGTCCACCCCGCCGCCGAAGCCCGTGTCGTTGACCACCGGCCCGGTGGACGCGGCGGTCGACGTGGCACCCGGTGTGCCGGTCGTGGTGACGGCGGCCGACGGCAAGCTGACCCAGGTGACGTTGACCAACCCGGAGGGCGTGGCGGTCGCGGGCCAGGTGACGCCGGACGGCCTCCAGTGGACGAACACCGAGCCGCTGGGCTACCAGAAGACGTACACGCTGTCCGTGACGGGCGAGGGCGCGGACGGGAAGCCGGTCAGCAAGACGTCGACCTTCACCACCGTCAAGCCGCGGACGTTGACGTACCTGTCGGTCAACCCGCAGGACGGCACCACGGTCGGCGTCGGACAGCCGCTCGCGTTCTACTTCGACGAGCCGATCGCCGACAAGGCCGCCGCCGAGGCGATGATCTCGATCACCGCTGAACCGCGCGTCGAGGGCGCCTTCTACTGGTACGACGAGAAGACCGTGCACTGGCGCCCGCAGGCCTACTGGACGCCCGGCACGAAGATCACCATCAACGCGAAGATCTACGGCAAGCACGTCGGCAACGGCGTCTACGGCGAGGAGGACCGCGTCATCACCACCACGATCGGCGACTCGGTCATCCACGAGGCGGACGGCCAGACCCACCAGGTGATCACGAAGGTCAACGGCCAGGTCGTGCGCACCATGCCGACGTCGATGGGCGACGCGCAGAACCCCACGCCCACGGGCACCTACGTGCTCACCGAGAAGCACGCCAACATGGTGATGGACTCCCGCACGTACGGTCTGTCGCTGGAGGCGGGCGGCTACGTCACGCCAGTGGACTGGGCGTACCGGATGTCCAACTCCGGCATCTTCTTCCACAGCGCGCCGTGGTCGGTCGGCGACCAGGGCTACCGCAACGTGAGCCACGGCTGCCTGAACCTGTCCCCGGAGAACGCGAAGTGGGTGTTCGACACCTCCAAGCCGGGTGACGTCGTGATCGTCACCAACTCCGGCGGCCCGGTGCTGGAGTCGTGGGACGGCTTCGGCGACTGGCAGATCCCGTGGGACCAGTGGGTCAAGGGCAACCGATAGGGACCAGAGGCCCGTGACACGGCCCGTCGCCACGACCAGGCGGCGGGCCGTTCGCATGCCCAGCGATCACTTCAGCCGGCGACGCACCCGGCCGGCGAAGCGTGGCGCGCCGGTCGGGTGACTCAGGCGATCGAGCAGGTCTCCGACGGTCAGGCGGGACTCCGTCGGCCGGTGAGTGACGCTCCAATGCTGCCTTGGGAACCCGCGTGGCGTCACGGGTGAGCGGCATCTGCAACCGAGGTCAGGCGTCCGTGACACGACCCGCTGCCACGACCAGGCGGCGGGTCGTCTGCACGGCGTCGAGCATCCGGCGGTCGTGGGTGACGAGGAGCAGGGTGCCCGTGTACGAGTCGAGCGCGGACTCCAGCTGTTCGATCGCGGGCAGGTCGAGGTGGTTCGTCGGCTCGTCCAGGACCAGCAGGTTCACCCCGCGCGCCTGGAGCAGCGCCAGCGCGGCACGCGTCCGCTCACCGGGGGACAGGGACGCCGCCGGCCGCATCACGTGCGCCGCCTTCAGCCCGAACTTCGCCAACAACGTGCGCAAGTCCGCCGGGACCAGATCGGGCACGGCAGTCCCGAAGGCGTCCAGCAACGGCTCGTCACCCAGGAACAACCCGCGCGCCTGGTCGATCTCGCCCACCACCACGCCCGACCCCAGCGCCGACGACCCGGAGGTCAACGGCACCCGACCGAGCAGCGCCGCCAGCAACGTCGACTTGCCCGACCCGTTCGCCCCGGTGATGGCGATCCGGTCCGCCCAGTCCACCTGGAGGTCCACCGGCCCCAGCGTGAACGACCCCCGCGTCACCACCGCCGCCCGCAGCACCGCCACCACCGAACCGGACCGGGGCGCGGCGGCGATCTCCATCCGCAGCTCCCACTCCTTGCGCGGCTCCTCGACCACGTCGAGGCGCTCGATCAGCCGCTCCGTCTGCCTGGCCTTCGACGCCTGCTTCTCGGTCGCCTCGGTGCGGAACTTGCGCCCCGACTTGTCGTTGTCGGGAGCCTTGCGCCGGGCGTTCTTCACGCCCTTCTCCATCCACGCCCGCTGCGCCCGCGCCCGCTCCTCCAGCGATGCCTTCGTCGACGCGAACTCCTCGTAGTCGTCACGGGCGTGCTTGCGGGCGATCTCCCGCTCCTCCAGGTACGACTCGTACCCACCGCCGTAGGACCGCACCTGCTGCTGGGCCAGGTCCAGCTCCACCACCCGCGTCACCGTGCGGGACAGGAACTCGCGGTCGTGGGAGACCAGGACGGTGCCCGCGCGCAGCCCCGTCACGAACCGCTCCAGCCGCGCCAGGCCGTCGAGGTCGAGGTCGTTGGTCGGCTCGTCCAGCAGGAACACGTCGTACCGGCTCAGCAGCAGCGACGCCATGCTCGCCCGCGCCGCCTGACCACCGGACAGCGCCGTCATGGCCAGGTCCAGCGACACCCCCAGCCCCAGGTCCGCCGCCACCTCCAGCGACCGCTCCTCCAGGTCCGCGCCGCCGAGCGCCAGCCACCGCTCCAACGCCTCGGAGTACGTGTCGTCGTCGGCGCCCGTGGCCAACGCCTCGGTGGCCCGGTCCAGCTCGACCTGCGCGTCGGCCACGCCCGTGCGCCGGGCCAGGAACGCGCGCACCGTCTCTCCCGGCCGGCGGTCGGGCTCCTGCGGCAGATGGCCGACGGTCGCGTTCGTCGGGGAGAGGCGGATCACACCCTGCTCGGCGGGCAGCAGCCCGGCCAGCGTCCTCAGCAGCGTCGACTTGCCCGCGCCGTTCGCCCCGACCAGCCCGATCACGTCACCGGGCGCCACGACCAGGTCCAGACCTTCGAACAGCACCCGGTCGCCGTGCCCGGCGGCCAGGTCCTTCGCGACGAGTGTGGCGCTCATGGCAACTCCGCAGGACAAAGTAGGGACAAAAGAAGACGCCCCTCGACAAGTCCGTCGAGGGGCGTTCCGCTTGGGGTGAGTGACGGGACTTGAACCCGCGACACCTGGGATCACAACCCAGTGCTCTGCCAGCTGAGCTACACCCACCAAGACCGGCTGACCCGGCGGAAGAGAGCATACAGTGCCCTGCCTCCGGTCCTGAAATCGACCCTATTCGACCCGGTCGGCGGCCAGCAGCTCGGCGGCGACCGCCTGCGCCTGCTCCGACGACGGCCCCGGCTGAGCCACGAACGCCGTGCGCCGGTAGTACGCCAGCTCCCGGATGGACTCCCGGATGTCGGCGAGCGCGCGGTGCGCCAGGCCCTTGCCGGGCTGGGCGTAGTAGATGCGCGGGTACCAGCGCCGGCACAGCTCCTTGATCGACGACACGTCGACCATCCGGTAGTGCAGGTGTGCGTCGAGTTCGGGCATGTCACGGGCGATGAACCCGCGGTCCGTGGCGATCGAGTTGCCGGCCAGCGGTGCGGTGCGCGGGTCCGGCACCCACTCCTTGATGTACGCCAGCACCTGGGCCTCGGCGTCGGCCAGCGTCACCGCGGACCGCCGGACCTCCTCGGTCAGCCCGGACTTGGCGTGCATCTGCATGACGACGTCCGGCATCGAGTCGAGCGCTGTGTCGTCGGCGTGGATCACCACGTCGACACCCTCGCCGAGCACGTTCAGCTCCGCGTCCGTCACCAGCGCCGCGATCTCGATCAAGGCGTCCTTGCCCAGGTCGAGGCCCGTCATCTCGCAGTCGATCCACACCAAGCGATCCATCACGCGGGCGAGCCTAGTCGCCCGGCCGTCCCGGCCCCGCGTCGCTTCGGGTGGCGGCCCCTACCAATCTCATTACGCTCATGGCAATGACGGCCCAGAGCGATATCGCTGCCGGTTACGCCTCGGAGGGCGCGGCCATCGAACTCGGTGCGGTGCTGGTGGACGGAGCGGTCGAGTCGACCGCGCACGTGCGGCTCCCGTTGGCGACGCTGAACCGGCACGGCCTGGTGGCGGGCGCGACCGGAACCGGCAAGACGAAGACGTTGCAGCTGATCGCCGAGCAGCTGTCGGCGGCGGGTGTGCCGGTGGTCATGGCGGACGTGAAGGGCGACCTGTCGGGCCTGTCCCGGCCGGGCGAGGGCGGTGACCGGGTCACGTCGCGGGCCGCCGAGACCGGTGACGACTGGCAGCCGCAGGCGTACCCCGTGCAGTTCCTGTCCCTGGGCACGGGCGGCGTCGGCGTGCCGGTGCGCGCGACCGTGACCAGCTTCGGGCCGATCTTGCTGTCGAAGGTGCTGGGGCTCAACGACACCCAGGAGTCCACGCTCGGCCTGATCTTCCACTGGGCCGACGCCCGCGGCCTCCCGCTGCTGGACATCAAAGACCTCCGCTCGGTGATCACGCACCTCACCGGCGAAGAGGGCAAAGCGGACCTGAAGGGCCTGGGCGGCGTCTCGTCGGCGACGGCGGGGGTGATCCTGCGGTCGTTGGTGAACCTGGAGGCGCAGGGCGGCGACACGTTCTTCGGCGAGCCCGAGCTGGACCCGCGCGACCTGATGCGGGTCGCGGACGGCAAGGGCGTGGTGTCGCTGCTGGAGCTGGCCGACCTCCAGTCCCGGCCCGCGCTGTTCTCCACGTTCCTGATGTGGTTGCTGGCGGAGCTGTTCGAGGAGCTGCCGGAGGAGGGCGACCTCGACAAGCCGAAGCTGGTGTTCTTCTTCGACGAGGCGCACCTGGTGTTCGCGGACGCGTCGAAGGCGTTCCTGGAGCGGATCACGCAGACGGTGAAGCTGATCCGGTCCAAGGGTGTGGGCGTGTTCTTCTGCACGCAGCTGCCGACGGACGTGCCGAACGCGGTGCTGTCGCAGCTGGGCGCACGGGTTCAGCACGCGCTGCGGGCGTTCACGCCGGAGGACCAGGCGGCGCTGGCGAAGGCGGTCAAGACGTACCCGACGACGCCGCACTACGAGCTGGACGAGGCGTTGACGTCGCTGGGCATCGGTGAGGCCGTGGTGACGGTGCTGAGCGAGAAGGGCGCGCCGACGCCGGTGGCGTGGACCAGGCTGCGCGCGCCGCGGTCCTTGATGGACACCATCGGGGCGGACGCGATCAAGCAGGTGGCCGGGTCGTCGGAGTTGCACGGCAAGTACTCGGAGACGGTCGACCGCGAGTCGGCGTACGAGAAGCTGACCGCCAAGGTGGCGCCCCCTGCCGGGGAAGCGGAGCAGCAGGAGGCGCCACGGGAGGCACCACAGCGGAAGCCCGAGCGTGAAGATCCCGGTGTGGTGCAGCAGGTGCTCGGGAACACGGCGGTGAAGTCGTTCCTCCGGTCAGCCGCGAGTGCCCTCGGGCGTGAGATCACGCGCGGGCTGTTCGGGACCTCCCGCAAACGCCGGTGACCGCTTGACCTTCATGGACAGGAACGCGGCGCTGATGCTGAGCACGCCGGCGACGTACCAGGCGGGCGCGTAGTCGCCGAAGTGGTCGCGGGTGAGGCCCGCGGCGGTGGCGGCGAGGGCCGCGCCGATCTGGTGGGACGCGAAGACCCAGCCGAACACGACCGGCGCGGACAGGCCGAAGATCTCGCGGCACAGCGCCACCGTCGGCGGGACGGTCGCCACCCAGTCCAGGCCGTAGAAGATGATGAACACCAGCATCGACGGCTGCACCGAGTCGTGGAACAACTGCGGCAGGACGAGCAGGGACGCGCCGCGCAGCACGTAGTAGACGGCGAGCAGGAGCCGCGGGTCGACCTTGTCGGTGAGCCAGCCGGACAGCACCGTCCCGGCGATGTCGAAGACACCGACCAGGGCGAGCAGACCGGCGGCGGTCGTGGTGGGCATGCCGTGGTCGTGGGCGGCGGGGATGAAGTGGGTGCCGACCAGGCCGTTGGTGGTGGCGCCGCAGATGGCGAACCCGGCGGCGAGGAACCAGAACGGCCCGGTGCGGGCGGCGCTGGTCAAGGCGCCGATGGCCCGTCGGGCGGCACCGCCGGAGGCCGGTGGCACGGGCACGACCTCGTCACCGCCGTAGGGCGGAATCCCCAGGTCGGCGGGGTGCTCGCGGAGGAACAGCAGCACCAGGGGCACCACCGCGAGGGCCGCGAGGGACACCATCAGCGACGCCGAGCGCCAGCCGGACGCCTCGGACAGCGCGGCCACCGCGGGCAGGAACACCAGCTGTCCGGTCGCGCCGCCCGCCGTGAGGACGCCGGTGACGAGGCCCCGGTGCTTGACGAACCAGCGGCCGGTGATGGTGGCCACGAACGCCAGCGCCATCGAGCCGGTGCCCAGGCCGACCAGGACGCCCCAGAACAGCACCAGCTGCCACGCCGTCGTCATGAACACGGTCAACCCGCTGCCCACCGCGACCAGCGTCAACGCCGACGCCACGACCTTGCGCACGCCGAGCCGTTCCATCAGCGCGGCGGCGAACGGCGCGGTGAGCCCGAACAACATCAGGTTGACCGACACGGCGAGCCCGATGGTGCTGGTGGACCAGCCGAACTCGCTCTGCAGCGGTTCGATCAACGCGCCCGGGGTCGCCCGGAACGCCGCGGCGCCGACCAGCGCGATGAACGCGACGCCGGCGACCACCCATGCCCAGTTCTGCTTGCTGCGAATCACGCCGGTAAGCGTCGGTGAACACCCCGACCCGACGAAAGTGGCTTGATGGCCATCATGTGAAAGAATCCGGCCATGAATCCGGCCGCGGACCTCCGCCACCAGGTCGCCGTGCTCGCGCTGGACGAGGTCGTGACGTTCGACCTCGGCACGCCGACGCAGATCCTCAACGCCGCCCGCGACGAGGACGAGCGGCGGTTCTACCGGGTGCGGATCTGCACGCCCGGCGGTCGGCCGGTGCGCACGTCGGCGGCCTTCACCCTCGTCCCCGACCACGGCCTGGAGCTGCTGGCCGAAGCGGACACGGTGATCGCGGCGGGCGTGCACTACGGGGCGAAGGTGCTGGTGGACGGCACGCTGGAGCCGCCGGTGCTGGACGCCCTCCGCGCGGCGGCGGACCGGGGCGCGCGGATGATGTCGATCTGCACGGGCGCGTTCGTGCTGGCCGCGGCCGGTCTGCTGGACGGACGCCGGGCCACCACGCACTGGGCGCACGCGGACAACTTCCGCAGGCTGTTCCCGGACGTCGACCTCGACCCGGACGTCCTGTTCATGGACGAGGGCGACGTCCTCACGTCGGCCGGTGTCGGCGCGGGCGTCGACCTCTGCCTGCACGTCGTCCGGCACGACCACGGCAGTCGGATCGCCAACCTGGCCGCGCGCCGGTGCGTCGTGCCGCCGTGGCGGCCCGGTGGCCAGTCGCAGTACATCGTGCGCACGATCCCGGACGAAGCCGACACCTCCACCGCGCCCGCCCGCGCCTGGGCGCTGGAGCACCTGGACGAGCCGCTCGACCTGCGCGTGCTGGCCGCCCACGTGCGGATGAGCGTGCGCACGTTCACCCGCCGGTTCCGGGAGGAGACGGGGGCGAGCCCGGCGAAGTGGATCATCCAGCAGCGCGTCGAGCGGGCCCGGCACCTGTTGGAGACGACGGACCTGGCGGTCGACCAGGTGGCCCGGCGGTCCGGTTTCGGCACGGGCGCGGCGTTGCGGCAGCAGATGAGCGCGACGCTGGGTGTCGCGCCCAGCGCCTACCGCACCACGTTCCGCACCGCCTAGCGCTCCAGGAACGGCCGCAGCAAGCCCGGCACCGCCTCGTCGGCCAGCGCCAGCCCGTCACCCTCGGCCACGTCGATCACGTGGTACGCGCCGTCGCCCGCGGCGGTGGTGGCGGAGATCGTGACCAGGCCCGCACGGCGTTGGAAGAACGAGCGGTAGATGCGCCACCCGATGATGCCGGTGCGTTGCAGCGCCACGGTTTCCCGGATCGCCGAGCCCGCGCGGGCGAGCAGGTAGCGGTCGGTCAGCGCGTGGCCGAGCGAGCGGTAGCGGTCCCAGCCCAGGGCCGCGGAGAACGGCACCAGCGCCAGCACGACCTGCCACGTCCAGCTCGGCGCGAACCACGCCAGCACCGCCGCGAGCACCAACAACGGCACCACGGCGCGCACCATCCGACGCCGCAGCGCCGCCATCGGGTGACGCCGCAGCGGGGTCCGCGTCGGAGACTCGGCCTGCCGCAAGGCTTCCGCCGACACGCGGTGGGCTTCGGAGACGGGCGCGGGCGGCAGCAGCAGGTTGCTCTCGCCCTTGCGCCCCAAACCGGTGGTGACGGTCTTGGCGTGCGCGCCGCGCCCGGCGCGCAGCAGCAGCGGTTCGACCAGCTCGACGCCACGAAGTCGTTGCTCCGCAACGGAAACCGAACGCGTGGTGAGCAGGCCGCGGCGCACCCGGACGGTGTCGTCCGGCTCACGGGTCAGCCGGTAGCCCCAGAACTGCACCACGTACACCAGCACCGATCCGAGGGTCGCGACCAGCAGCACCACGCCCGCGAACAGCGCGACGGTCAACCCGATCGGCTGCTCCGCGACCCAGTGCGCGGCCTCCGTCATCGGGTCCAGCACCTCGATGTCCAGCTCCCGCGCGAAGTTCATCACGAAGCCGAACAGCGCACCGGCGGCCACCAGGCCGGACAGCGTCAACGGCGCGTACCGCAGCCACCGGTTGTCCCACTCGGACAGCACGACACCCGGCCGGGCGACCACGGCCTCGGTCGGGGCCTCCGACTTGGCGGTGGTGAGCAGCAGCACGCGCAGGCGCTCGGCCTCGGCCGACGACACCGCGTCCAGGGTCAGGCCGTCCTCGCCGGGCTGGTCGCGCTGCCCGGTGCCGACCCGGATCGCGGACAACCCGAACAGCCGGTGCCCGAGCTTCGCGGTCAGGTCGACGGTCCGGATGCGGTCGCGCGGCACCGCGAGGCGCTTGCGCACGAGCAGCCCGGTGTGCAGCTCGACCTGCTCGGTGGTGATCCGGTAGCGGGTGCTGATCCAGCGCAGCAGTCCGAAGAGCACGATCGCCACGATCACGCCGCCGCTGGCCAGGAACCGCCAGGTCTCGCCCTTGCCGAGCACCAGCAGGCCGATGAACAGCGGGATCAGGCCGACCATCTCGTTCAGCGGGCGGACGATGAGCATGCGCACGTCCAGCCGGTGCCAGTCCACCACCGGTTCGGCGTACTCCGGCGCGGCGGGCAGTTCGGTGGTCACGTGGCATCACCCGGCGTGGCCTGGGTGGTGGTGGTCAGCTCGTCCGCCAGCCGCACCGCCGCGTCGTGGTCCAGGCCTTCGATGGACACGGGGCCCGCCGCCGACGCGGTGGTCACGGTGACCGTGGACAGGCCGAGCAGCTGCTGCAGCGGACCGCGCTTGGTGTCGACGGTCTGGATGCGCGAGACGGGCGCGATGCGCCACTCCTGGTTCAGCCAGCCCGCCAGCGTGTACACCGCGTCCGGCGTGGCCTCCCAGCGGTGCACCCGGTACCGCCAGCGCGGCATCACCAGGGTGTGCGCGGTGCCGACCACCAGGGTGGCGATCGCGGCGGCGACCTGCAAGGGGGTCGCGGCGAAGATCAGCACGACCGCTTGCGGCACCAGCAGCACCGTCCAGCCGATCAACGCGTGGAGGGTCCAGAGGGTGATCGACTTGCGGCTCACCTGGTGCCGCGGCGCACGCAGGCGCAACACTTCGCTGCTCACGCCGTCCACTGTGCCTCAAGGCCGAGTCCGCGTGCGCGAGAACCCGGCCCCGAGAGCGGTGTCAGGACCGCACGGCGCGGCTCACGGGTGGATCGAGTACGGCGCCTGGAAGGCCTGGGCCACGGCGCTCTCACCCTGGAAGGCGGCAGCGGCGGGCACACCCACGACGACCGCGAGACCGGCGCAGACGGCCAGCGCGGCCATGATCTTGTGCAGGGAGTGCACAACCATCGTCGAACTCCGTTCATTCGTAGCGGCTCTTGTCGGCAGGGGGAGCCGGATCCGGTCCGCAGGGGACGCCCGAAAGCATCCAAGCGGAGCATGGCACACGCGGGTCGTCACGGTCATCACCACACTTGTGACTAGGCCAACCAGGCGATACCCCCTGAGAGGCGCCCCGGAGAGGCTCCTCCACGACCGTCAACGAGCCCGGTCCGCGGAAGTGATGGGCGCTCACCGCAGGTCCCGCTTCAGCACCTTCCCGGTCGCGTTGCGCGGCAGGGTGTCGAGGAACACGACGTCGCGCGGCACGGAGAACCTGGCCAGGTTGACGCGCACGTGCTCGCGGACCGCGTCCTCGTCCAGCCCGCCCGGCTCCTCGCACACCACGTAGGCGGCGAGCCGTTGGCCGAACCGCTCGTCGGGAACGCCGACCACGGCCACCTCACGCACACCGGCCAGACCGGAGAGCAGGTCCTCGACCTCGCGCGGGTACACGTTCTCGCCGCCCGAGACGATCATCTCGTCGTCCCGGCCGGCCACGAACAGCAGGCCGTCGTCGTCGCGGTAGCCGACGTCACCGGTCGACATCAGGCCGTTCCGGACCTCCTTGCCCGCGCCGTCGGTGTAGCCGTCGAACAGCATCTCGTTGGCCACGAAGATGCGGCCGGTGGCGCCGACGGGCACCGCGCGGCCCTCGTCGTCCAGGATCTCCAGCCGGGTGCCGAACGGCGGCCGACCCGCCGTGTCCGGGTGCCGCGCCAACTCGTCCGGGCGGGCGATGGTCACCCAGGACACCTCGGTGGAGCCGTACAGGTTGTAGAGGACCGGGCCGAGGTCTCGGAGGCACCGCCGCGCCACCGCGGGCGGCAGCGCCGAGCCGCTGGACGCGACGACCCGCAGGTCCGGCAGGCGCGGTCGGTCGGCCAGTTCCAGGATGCGCTGCAGCATCACGGGAGCGACGAACAGCGCGTCGCAGCGGTGCTCGCGGGCGTCGGCGACGGTCAGCGCCGGGTCGAACTTCCGGCGCAGCACCAGCGTCGCGCCGAGCACGAGCCCGATCTGGACCGCGGCCAGGCCCCACGTGTGGAACAGCGGCGCGGGCACGGAGAACCGGTCGCCGGCCTTCAGCGGGATGCGGGACAGCAACGCGGCGGCGGGCGTGAGGCCGCCCGGTTCCGGTCGCTTCGCGCCCTTGGGCGCACCCGTGGTGCCGGAGGTCAGCACGATCATCCGGCCGCGCGGCGGACGTGCTGGCAGCGGTGTGGCGGGGGAGTTCGCGATCAGCTCCTCCAGCGTCCTGCTCTTGGTGCCGCCGTCGACCCACGCCATCACCCGGCGCACCTTGCGCGGCGCGTTGGCCAGCAGGCCGCGGAACTCGGTGTCCGCGACGACCACGGCCACGTCCTGCTCGCGCAGCACGGTCGCGACTTGGCCCGCGCTCAACCCCGTGTTGAGCAGCACGCTGTGCGCGCCGAGCTTCACGCACGCGGTCACGGTCTCCAGGAAACCGCGGTGGTTGCGGCACAGCACCGCGACCTTCGAACCCGCCCGCACCCCGAGGTCGTGCAGCCCGTGTGCCAGCCGGGTGGTGCGTTCGTCCACGTCGGCGTAGGTGAGGGTGCCGGCGTCGTCGATGATCGCCGGTCGGTCCGGGCGCCGGACCGCGCCGGTCGCGAAACCGAACGCCAGGGTGAGGTCCCACCGCAGGTAGGCGTCGAGCACGCCGAGCAGCCGGCCGGGCCCCATCGGGCGCACGACGCCGACGCGCACCAGCGTCACCACCGCGCGCAGCACTCCTGCCACTCGGTTGAAGGCCGTCGCGCCGATGCCGAAGTAGGTGCTCACCCCTCGATACTGACACTACCTACCCGTGAGTAGGAAGACTCGGGCGGTGACTCAGTGCTCCGGTGTGCCCGAGGCGTTCACGACGGCGTCGCGCAGGGCGGCGCGCAGACGACCCACTTCTAACGGCGTCAGCACGGCCGCCTCGCCCGGCGGCACCGTCACCACGACGTGCCCTTGGCTGACGAAAACCGTCATGTCGCGGCGACGTGACGCGATGTCGCGGCACGAGATCTGCCACTCTTTGCCAGTATTCACGGCCCCCAACCTCCAACTGTCGACCCGGGGCGCTCGGACCGATCCGGGCGCTCATGAGGGGGAGACGCACGCGGGCTGGTGCCATGACGGGAAAACCCATCGGGCGACCGTGCCGAGCTGTCGACAGCGTTGCACGCGGTAGTCGCCCCAGTCACCTGGAAGGCTGTAAAAATGGCTGAACCGCAACGGATCGTGATAATCGGATCGGGCCTGGCCGGTGCCTCCGCCGCGGGAGCGTTGCGGGACCGCGGCTACACCGGTGACGTGGTCGTCTTCGGTCGGGAAGCGCACCAGCCTTACGAACTCCCCGCGCTGTCCAAGGAGTTGTTGCTCGGAGACACCGACTCGCCACACCGCGTGCACGACGCCGATTTCTACGAAAGAGCCGAATCGAGCTGCGGTTGACGTCCGAGATCACGCGGATCGACGTCGGTGAACGGGCGGTCGTCGATTCGGCCGGCGTAACGCATTCGTACGATCGGCTGATTCTCGCGATGGGTTCGACACCACGCCGGTTGCCCGTTCCGGGTGGGGATCTCGCTGGTCTGCGCACGTTGCGCACGCTCGACGACTCGTTGTCGTTGCGCGCGGCGTTGACAGAGGGCGCGCGGGTTGTCGTCGTCGGCGCGGGGTGGATCGGCTGCGAGGTGGCCGCCGCGGCCCGGCGGCACGGCGTGTCGGTGACCGTGGTCGACCCGGTCGACCTGCCGCTGCGCCGCGTCCTCGGTCCTCGGATGGGCGAGGTGTTCCGCGACCTGCACGCCTCGAACGGCGTGACGTGGCGGCTCGGCGTCGGCGTGGACGGCTTCGCCGAGCACGGTGTCCGGCTCGCCGACGGCAGCGAGCTGACCGGTGACGTCGTGGTGGTGGCGGTGGGCGCGTCGCCGAACGTGGAGCTGGCGCGCGACGCCGGGCTCGCGCTTGCCGACGGAGGGGTGGCGGTGGACGCCGCGCTGCGCACCTCGGTGCCGGACGTCTTCGCGGTCGGTGACATCGCCGCGCACGACCACCCCCGCTACGGGCGGCGGGTCCGGGTCGAGCACTGGGCGAACGCCAAGGACCAGGGCGCGCACGTGGCGGGCACCGTGCTGGGCGCGGACGACCCGTACGTGACCGCGCCGTACTTCTTCACCGACCAGTACGACCTCGGCATGGAGTACCGGGGTCTCGCCGACGCGGAGCAGGACGAGCTGGTGGTGCGCGGTGACGTCGACGCGCGCGAGTTCACCGCGTTCTGGCTGCGTGAGGGGCGGGTGCAGGCGGCGATGAACGTGAACCAGTGGGACGACGGCGAGGCGTTGCAGGCGTTGGTCGACGCGCGGGCGGCCGTCACGCCGGAGCAGTTGCGCGACGCGGACCTGGCGGGCTTGGGCTAGAGGCAGGAGCCGCTGTCGGGGCGGTGGTCCGACGCGATCAGGCGTTCCAGCAGGGCGCGCAGGGCCTTCGCTTCCTGCGGGTCGAGGTCGGCGATGAAGTCGCACTCCACCTGGTGGTGCAGCTTCTCGACCTCGACCTGCACCGCCCGGCCCTGCGCGGTGATCACCGGGACGCGCACGCGCCGGTCGTTCGGGTCGGGCTGCCGCACGATCAGGCCCGCGCGTTCCAGCCGGTCCAGCTCGGCGGTGAGGGTGGTCTTGTCGAGGCCCAGCGCGTGGCCGAGGGCCAGCTGGGTGCGCTCGGACCGCTCGCCGGCCAATGCGGTCAGCACGACGTGCCCGCGCATGGTGATGCCGTGCCTGCCCGCCGCTTCCTGCGCGACCGTGCCCAACTTCTGCGCTGCCCGGTGCAGCAGCCAGTTGAGGCTCGCGCGGAACTCGCACGCGCGGTCGGCCGGGGCGTCCATGCGCCGATCATACGACAGCCCCGAGATATTCTCACCCGAGAACATCTTGACGCGGAACGCTGTCACCAATATGTTCTCGACTGGGAAGTTCTCCGCAGTACCGCTTTCCGGGGGGTTTGTCGGCGTGACGGGCCGTCGAGGGGTCGGCCCGTCACGCGACCGGGGAGGCTTCCTCGGGCTGTCACACTTGTCGGCGAGGTCCGGGAGGTGCGATGTCCCAGTCGATCGCGGCGGCCGTCGTGCGTGCCGCCGAGTTGACCGCCCGCGGCAGACCGCGCCAGGCGATCGAACTGCTCCAGCCCGCCCTCGCGGCCGATCCGCTGCACGGCGAGGCGTGGTGCCGACTGGCCGCCGCCTACCTCGACGCCGGTGAACCCGACCCGGCCCTGGACGCGGCGAAGCGCGCGCTCGTCCTCAACGGTGACCACGCTTGGGCGCAGCGGCTGACCGCATTGGCGTTGAGCGAACTCGGACGGCACACCGAAGCGGCCGTCGCGGCCCGGGAGTGCGCGCGCCGCAAGCCGGGCGACTGGCGGTGCCAGGTGGTGCTCGCGGAGGTGTTGGCGGCCACTCCCCAAGGGCTCTCGGAGGCAGTGGAGGCCGCGAGGGAGGCGGCGCACCTCGCACCGGGTGAAGCCCGCGCGTTCCAGGTGCTCGGTGACGCCGCTCTGCGCGCCCGGGACTGGGGCATGGCCGAACGCGCCTACCGGACCGCGTTGCGCCTCGACCCCGGTGACGACGACGTGCGGGCGAACCTCGCCACCGTGCGGCGCAAGCGCGGCGGCGCGCCCATACCCCCGCCGTCCGGTGAGGTGCTGCACGCCACGCACGTCCTGCTGTGGCCCGCGCTGTCCCGGCTCGCCGCGATCCTGGTCGCGGGCGGGCTGCTGCTCCTGCTGGCGGGCATGCCGAAGCCCACGCCGCTGCTCGGCTGGTTCTCCGGCCTCCTGGTCGTCGCCTGCCTCGGGGTCGTGGGCCTGCTCCTGCTGCGGGTCGGTCGCGGGCGGCGGGCGTTGTTCCGGCTGCCACGGCACCGGCCGAAGGTCGCCGTGGTGGCCGTCATGTTCACGTTGTCCCTGGTCGTGCTGACCGGCTGGACCGTGGCGCTCTTCCTCGGAGCGACGACGATGCAGCCGTTGACGATCGCCTGGCTGTGCGCGCTGCTCGGCGGAGCCGTCGTGGTTCTCGCCGGCGATCGCTAACCTGGACACCGGAAGGGGGGTCGATGACCCGACGCGCGCTGCTCGCGATCCTGGCGATGATCGCGGGTTTCGTCGTGTCCGGACCCGGCCCGGCCGCCACCGGTGAGCTCGTCGCCATCTCGGCGACCGCGGACGGGACCCACCAACCCGGCACCACCACCCGCGGCGCCAACGCCGTGCACCCGGTGCAGGTCCACCTGGGTCAACCGCTGGACGGCGTCCAGCCCGCCGTGCACGCCACGCCCGCGCCGCCCGTGCGGGCGGACGCGATCGACCCGACCCACCGCACGCCCGAGCGGAACGCCCAGACCCCGCTCGGCGAACGCGCACCGCCCTCGACCTCCGGTAGCTGAACCCACACCGTTCACCCTCGACCGGAGGTCTCTTCACCATGCCGCGCCCCAGCGCGCGGCGAGCGCTACTCGTCCGCGGGCTGCTTGCCCTCGGCGTGCTCGTCGCGTCCACGTTCACCCTGCTCACCGTGCAACCGCGCCTCGGCCTCGACCTGCGCGGCGGCACCCAGATCGTGTTGGAAACACCGTCCGAAGCCACGTCCGACGCGACCGACCGCGCGATGGAGGTGCTGCGCCGCCGGGTCGACGAACTCGGGGTGGCCGAGCCCGTGCTGGCGCGGTCCGGCGAGCACCGGATCGTGGTGAAACTGCCCGGCCTCCAGGACCCGACGGAGGCCATCGAAGTGCTCGGCCGCACCGCCCAGTTGCAGGTGCGGCCGGTGACCGGGCTCGGCGACGTGCCGACGCCGGAAGGCGACGCGGTGAGCCTCGGCGAGGTCGTGATGACCGGTGAGGGCATCAAGGACGCCCGTGCCACCCTCAACCCGCAGGGCGTCGGCTACCTCGTGGGGGTCGACTTCCAGGGTGACGCGCCCCGGGCGTGGCAGAAGGTGACGGCCGAGGCCGCGTGCTCACCGCCGGGCGACCCCCGGCGGCGGGTCGCGTTCGTGCTGGACGGCGAGGTGGTGTCCGCGCCGCAGGTGGACGTGTCGACCGCGTGCGGCACCGGGATGATCGGCGGCAGCACGTCGATCACCGGGCAGTTCGCGCAGGCCGAGGCGGAGGACTTGGCGCTGGTGATCCGGTCCGGCGCGCTGCCGGTGCCGGTCGAGGTGGTGGAGCAGCGGACCGTCGGGCCGACGCTCGGAGCGGAGGCGATCGACGCCAGCGCCCGTGCGGCGATCATCGGGGTGGCGCTGACCGGGCTGTTCCTGATCTTCGTGTACCGGCTGGCGGGGCTGGTGGCGGTGCTGGCGCTGGGTGGTTATGCGGCGTTGGCGTACGCGGCGATGCTCGCGATCGGCGCGACCTTGACGTTGCCGGGGTTGGCCGGTTTCGTGCTGGCCATCGGCATGGCCGTGGACGCGAACGTGCTGGTGTTCGAGCGGTCGCGGGAGGAGTTCGCCCGTCGCAAGCGCTTGCCCCGCTCGGTCGACGAAGGGTTCCGCGGTGCGTTGAGCGCGGTCGCCGACTCGAACGTCACCACGTTGCTGGCCGCCGGTCTGCTGTTCTGGCTGGCGACCGGGCCGGTGAAGGGCTTCGGCGTCACGCTGTCCATCGGTGTGCTGGCGTCGCTGTTCAGCGCACTGGTCCTCAGCCGGGTGTTGTTGCAGCTGGTCATGCCACTGCTGGCGCGACGTCCGTCGTGGAGCGGCCTCCACACGCTGGGACGCGTGCGCACGTGGCTGACCGCGCGGGGGATCACCCTGTTCCGGCGGCCCAAGCGCTGGTTGCTCGCCGCCGGCCTCGTGCTCCTCGCGGCGGTCGCAGGGTTGTTCGTGCGCGGACTCGCGCTGGGCGTCGAGTTCACCGGCGGTCGCATGCTGGAGTTCACCGCGTCCTCGGTGGACGCGGGCAAGGTGCGGACCGAGCTGGCGTCCGCCGGTTTCCCCGACGCGGTCGTGGTGACCTCCGGGACGGACGGGGTCTCCGTGCGCACCGGCCCGATCGACTCGGCCGCCGCCGTGCGCGTGGGTGAAGCAGTCGACCGCGCCACCGGTGGTGCGGAGCAGGTGAGCAACGACCTGATCGGGCCGAGCCTGGGGTCGGAGCTGCGGCGCAACGCGTTGATCGCGCTGGCCATCGCCGTGGCGGCCCAGCTCCTGTACCTGGCGGTGCGGTTCGACTGGCGGCTCGGCGTGGCCACGGTGGTCGCGCTGGTGACGGACGTGGTCGTGCTGGTCGGCGTGTTCGCGTGGCTGGGCAAGACGGCGGACGCCGTGTTCCTCGCCGCCCTGCTGACCGTGATCGGCTACTCGGTCAACGACTCGGTGGTGGTGTTCGACCGGGTGCGCGAACTGCGCCGGACCCGTGCGCCGTTCCCCGACGTGATGAGCTCGGCAGTCCTCCAAACCCTGCCGCGAACCGTCAACACGGGTATCGGCGTCCTGTTCGTCCTGGCCGCCCTCCTGGTCCTGGGTGACGGCTCGCTGGCCGACTTCGCCACCGCGCTGCTGATCGGCCTGGTCGCCGGTACCGTGTCGACGGTCTTGACCGCCGCACCGGTGGCGATCGTGCTGGAGGACCGATGAGCACTGGTCATGCGCTGCTCGCGGTCGGCGGCGCTTTCCTCGCGGCGGGTGTCATCGCACGTGCGGGAGTCCGGATAGGACTGCCCACCATCCCGCTGTTCATGGTGGCGGGCATCGTGTTCGGGCCCCACACGCCCGGTCTGTCGCTTGTGGACGATCCCGGTGAGATGGCCGTCCTGTCCGGGCTCGGGCTGGTGTTCCTGCTGTTCTACCTGGGGCTCGAGTTCTCGGTGGACGACCTGGTGTCGGGCGGGCGTCGGCTGGCGGTGGCCGGCGCCGGGTACCTGGTGCTCAACATCGGCGGCGGGCTGGCGTTCGGCTTCGCGCTGGGGTGGGGCACGCGCGAGGCGCTGGTGATCGCCGGTGCGATCGGCATCTCGTCGTCGGCGATCGTGACGAAGCTGCTCGTCGAGGCACAGCGGTTGCGCAACCCCGAGTCGCGGCTCGTGATGGGGATCATCGTGATCGAGGACGTGTTCCTCGCGCTGTACCTGGCGGTGCTGCAGCCCGTGCTCAGCGGGACGTCCGGGGTGTCGGCGCTGGTGGACTTCGGGAAGGCGTTCGCGTTCCTGGTGGTGCTCGGCGCGGTCGCCCGGTGGGGAGGGCGCGTCGTGACCAGGCTGTTCCAGTCGGCCGACGACGAGCTGCTGGTGGTGACGTTCGTCGGGGTGGCGGTGACGGGGGCGGCCGTCGCGCACGAGCTGGGCGTGTCCGACGCGATCGGCGCGTTCATGGTCGGGGCGGTGCTCGGAGGCTCCGGCGTCGCGCCGCGCGTGCACAAGCTGGTGCTGCCGTTGCGGGATGCGTTCGGGGCGTTGTTCTTCTTCATCTTCGGGCTCAGCATCGACCCGGGGACGGTGGGGACGGTGTGGCTGCCGGTCCTCGCCGCCGTCGGGGTCACCATCGTGCTCAACCTCGGAGCCGGTCTGTTCGCCGCCAAGGTCCACTCGTTCGACCGGCAGCAGGCCGTGGACATCGGGCTGACCGTGCTGACGCGCGGCGAGTTCTCCCTGGTGCTCGCGGCGATGGCGGTGACGGCAGGCCTGGACTCCCGGGTGGCCCCGTTCGTGGCCGGCTACGTCCTCCTCCTGGCCGTGGTGGGGCCGCTGGCCGTCCTCCGTTCCCACCACCTCACCTGGCTGCTGCCGAAACGCGCGTTCGCCTCCAAGTGACGGTTCAACAGCGCAGATAAGCGCGCCGGCCCCGAGTTGTCGTTCCATCAGGGCCGGCGTTCTTGTCTGTGTGGCGTTGTAGCCTGCGCGAATGGCCAATCCGTTCGGGGTGAGGCTCGGCTCCAAGGCCGCCCGCCTGCTGGCCCGGCTCGGGCGCGTCGAGATCCGCCCGGGGCTGACGGAGCCGGAGTTGGCCGGTGTCGAAACGCGGTTCGGGTTCGCGTTCGCCGACGACCACCGCGCCTTCCTCTCCGTGGGGCTGCCCACGGGAGGAGCGTGGCCGGACTGGCGCCACGGCAACGCCACCCAGCTCCGCTCGTGGCTCGACCGGCCGGTCGAGGACGTGGTGTTCGCGGTGGTGGAGGCCGCCTACTGGCATTCGAGCTGGGGCACGCGTCCCGCCCGGAAGGCCGACGCCGTGGCCGCCGCGCGGACGCGACTTGCCTCAGTGCCGCAACTGGTCCCGGTCTACGCCCACCGCTACCTGCCCGAGGGCAGGGCGACCTTCGCCCACCCGGTGTTGTCGATCCGCGGTGCCGACATCATCTCCTACGGCTACGACCTCATCGACTACGTGCGCCGCGAGTTCGGCGACCCGCAGGACGGCGGTGCCGAGGAACTCCAGGTCGCCGCCACCGCGGAGTTCTGGGCGGACTTCCTGGCCTGGTCGAACGAAGAAGGTTTGCCGTCCCGCTCGGACGCGGGCAGCGGTTGATCGTGTGCTTGCAGGCTCGTCCGAAGAGGCAGAGCATGATCCGCAGACCGACGACGCGGACGGTTCCGCAGACGGCCTGTTGATGGCCTGAGCGGGGGATGGGGTGCACAGTGGCTGGTCAGTTCGCTGCCTACCAGAACGAGATCTACCTCCAAGGCCTGGCGGGGAACCTGCCGCCGTTCACCACGGATCCCGAAGGGCTGGAGGCTTCCGCCCGGGAGCGCTTGGGGCCGGGGCCGTTCTGGTACGTGGCGGGTGCGGCTGGGGCGGGGGCCACGGCTCGGGCCAACCGGGAGGCGTTCGACAGCTGGCGGATCGTGCCCCGGATGCTCACCAACGCCACCGAGCGGCACCTGGGGACGTCGTTGCTCGGCACCGACATGCCCGCCCCCGTGCTCCTCGCGCCGGTCGGCGTCCAGTCGATCCTGCACCCGGACGGCGAGCTGGCGACCGCCCGTGCCGCCGCCGAGTTGGGTGTGCCGTTCGTCCTGTCCACCGCTTCCTCGCACACCATCGAGGAAGTCGCCACCGCCGCCGGTGACGCCGCGCGCTGGTTCCAGCTCTACTGGCCGAACGACCCGGATGTCGCCGCGAGCATCCTGGACCGGGCGCGCAACGCCGGCTACCGGGTCCTCGTCGTCACGCTCGACACGTGGACGCTCGCGTGGCGCCCGCACGACCTCGACCGGTCCTACCTGCCGTTCCTGCGCGGGATCGGGACGGCTATCCCGTTCTCCGACCCGGCGTTCCGGGCGGGGCTCGCCGCGTCACCCGAGGACGACCTGCCGATGGCGATCCTGCGGTGGGTGCAGCTGTTCACCGGCACCGACAAGTCGTGGGACCAGCTGTCGTTCCTGCGCGAGCACTGGGACGGCCCCATCGTGCTGAAGGGCATCCAGCACGTGGACGACGCGCGCAAGGCCGTCGACGCGGGCATGGACGGGATCGTCGTCTCCAACCACGGCGGACGGCAGGTGGACGGCGCCGTCGGGTCGTTGGAGGTGCTGCCCGAGATCGCGGACGCGGTGGGGGAGCAGCTCGCGGTGCTGTTCGACTCCGGCATCCGCAGCGGGGCGGACATCGTCAAGGCGCTCGCGTTGGGCGCGAAAGCCGTGCTCGTCGGTCGCCCGTTCGCCTACGGCCTGGCGCACGGCGGGCAGGTCGGCGTCCGGCACGTGCTGCGCAGCCTGCTCGCCGACTTCGACCTCACCCTGGGCCTGTCCGGGCACCGCAGCCCGGCCGAGCTCAACCGCGAGGCACTGCGTCCGCGCTGAGCTGCCGCAGCCTGTTCTGCAACGTGGTGAAGTCGGCCGGCTGCACGGTGATCCACGGCGTGCCGTCGCCGCCGGGCGCCTTCGCCGACAGGTAGCGGCCGGTGATCGTGTCGAAGTAGGTCAGCGGGGCCGCGCAGCGCTGCTTGCGGCCGTACCGGTCACGTCGGGCGGCGTACAGCTGACCGCCGCCGGTGCGTTCCTCGGCCAGCAGCTTGCGCACCTGCTGCGCCTCGCCGACGTGCGCACCGGTCGGCCTGCTGGCCTGCATGAACGACCCGCCGTCCTCGTCCGGCCGGGGTCGGTTCGGCTTGTCCGCCAACGAGTCCGCGGGCAGCGAGACCACGCCGCCGCGGCCCGGTTTCGCCTCCGGCAACGCGGAGATCAGCGACGGCACGACGTCCTCGACGCGCACCGGCTCCAGCACGAAGTGCTTGTCCGGCCGCAGCACCACGCGCAGCGCCTCGTCACCGGACTGCGCCACGAGAGCGGTCCGCGTGTCGCCGTCACCCTGGTTGAAGAACGCGTAGTACTCGACGCTCGCGTCGGCGATGAGGCGCAGCGACCGACCCAGGTCGGTGTGCACCTGACGGCCGCGGGCCAGACCGAGGCGCTCCAACTCGGCCCAGCCGCGGCGGGCGAGGTCGGTGAGGACCGTGACGTCACCCTCGGCGAGCTGGTCCTCGTCGAAGTCGACCTCGGTCAGCAGCGCGTTGTGCAACCTCGGGAGACCTTCGGCCTGCCAGGCGTTGTAGAGCGCGACGACCGGGATGGCGACCCTGGTGCGCAGCACGTTCCCCCCTGTTCGACTAGCCGCCGATGACCGGCGGCGCCACCATCGTGCCGTCGCCGAAGATGTCCTCGGTCTCCTGGAGGTACGACGCGGCCTTGTGCTCCTTGTCCTCTTCGCCCTGGCCCTGACCGGCACCGGCGCCCATACCCGCGCCCATCCCGGCCGCACCCGCGCCACCGCGACCGGCCCCCGACCCACCGGGCCCGAAACCGCCGCCGCCCGGCCCGAAACCACCGCGACCCTCGCCGTGCCCCATCGAACCGGACATGCCGCCCGGCCCGAACCCGCCGGGGCCGCCCATGCCGGGCATCCGCCCGCCGCCCATGCCACCGGGACCGCCGCTGCGACCTCCGCCCGGCCCACCGCCCTGGCCGCCGCCGGGGCCACCACCCGGGCCGCGCGGCACGCCGGGCGGCACCGGGGGACGGTTGCGCGGGTTGTTGGGGTTGTTGGGGTTGCGCGGATCGTTCGGGTTGCGCGGGTCGTACGGCAACCTCGGGTCGTAGGGCAGCCTCGGGTCGTTCGGCAGGCGCGGATCACGCTGGTCCGGCGGCCGGTACGGCACGTCGACCTGTGGCTTGTTGACGTCGGTCGACACCGAGGACTTCTTGGTGGTGCCGTCGTCGTTCGAGCCCGTGGGGAGCGTCGGGTCGGTCCACGTCGGCTTCGTGGTGCCCCGGTCGTCGCCGCTCCGGTCACCGGTGCTGTCGTCGCCCGTGCCGTCACCGGGTTTGGGCGGCTCGACCGGCTTGAGCGTGCACGTCGGCGGGATGACCTGCTTCTCCTGCTCGACGTTCGCACCCACCTCGTTCGGGGACTGGAACGTCGGCATCCCGGCGCCGGCGGAGTTGGCCGTGGTGCCGTAACTGTTCAGCACCTGCATGTTGTGGGAGTTGACCTGCTGGCTCTTCTCGACCGCGTCGTCGTAGTCGGTGTCCCACGGCAGCGCGTCGTTGTACCAGGGCTTGTCCGGCACGTCGACGGGCTTCTCCAGGCTGCCCTTGGCCTCGCGGAACGCCCGGCTGATCTCGGCCGTGTTCTCGCCCGCCGTCGTGGCGCTGGTGCCGGCGGTTTCCGACCAGCTCGCCAGGGGCGTCGTCGAGGAGCGCGCCTCATCACCGGCCGCGCCTTCCCAGGCCGCGCCCGAGTCCCGCACCGCCTGGTTGATCAGGTCACTGACCTCGACCTGACCCTGCGCGATGGTCCCCCACGTCTCCAGGCCGCTGTCGGTCGTCTGCTCAGGCCCCTTGCCCTCGTGGAACCAGCCGTAGATCTTGTCGGCCCCCATGCCCAGCTGGAGGAGCGCGAAGCCCAACACGTCAGTGTCGACGTCACCGGCCATGTCCCTACCCCTTCAGGTTTTCGACGACCGTCTCCGCGATGGCGCTGGAGACGGAGCACGGGTTGGTGTACTCGGGCAGCTTCTTGTCGTTGACGTTGATCTGGACCAGGAAGCCTTCGTCCTTCGCGGTTCCCACGGCCGTTGAGCAGGTGCCGCTCTTGGCATCGGTGGGGTCACCGTTCACCGCCGGGTACCCGCCGACCTCGATCGGCTCGAACACCGGGTTCTTGTCGCGGTTCTCGTAGAAGCCTTCGAGGCCCTTGGTCTTCTCCAGGAACGAGATGCTGAAGCTGGTGCCGTCGGCTCGGTCGTCAGGCCGCCACTGGCAGGCGGGCCCGGCCGGATCGGTCCGCTCGGTGCCGGGCTTGGTCACGCCGCGCGCGGCCAACTGGTCGCTCTTGAGCAGCCCGCAGGGGCCACCGAGCTTCGACACGTCCAACTCCGGGCCGGTGATCGCGGGCGCGTCGCCGTTGCCGGCCGACCCGGTCGTGGTCTGACCGCCGGCCGCCGTGGTGGTCGTGGTGGTCGTCGCGGGTGAGGGTGTGCCCTGCATGGAGCAACCGGCCAGCGCCGTGATGGCTGCTGCGGAGAGAACTGCCAGCACTGCTCGCCTCACGGTTACTTCCCTTCGCCCTGGAAGGCGTCGGCGGTCGCCTGGTCCTGGTTCTTGTAGGTCTCCAGGGCCGCTTGGATGTTGTCGATAGTGTTGTTCAACGCCTCGAAGGCCGCTTTGTTGGCCCACCCGTACCCGCCGGGTTCCGTTCCTCCCGCGCGTTGGATCGCGAGGGTGGCGAACCCGCTGTAGGGGTCCTTGCCGGGCGAGGAGATGTTGCTGATCGCGTACGACTGGTTGAGCAGTTCTTGCAGCCGGTCGCGGGCCTCGATCAGGCCGTCGATCAGCTTCTGGGCCTGCTGGGGGTCGACGCTGAACTTCGTCTGACCGGCGACCAGCCCCGCACCGGCCGGCCCTGCGGACACCGTGTCGGCCACGAACCCGATCTGCTTCGCGGCACCGCCGATCTCGGCGTCGAACATTGTCGTGCTCCCCTCACGCCGAACTACCCGAAATGATGATGGCACAGGGTCTCTGCCCCATTGGGGCTATCGGGACGGTTGCTCCTTGTGGGGGACGAACGTCCGATCCGTTCAAGACCGCGGGTCCCCATCACGCCTACCGTTGGCGCATGATCGAAGCAGCTCGTTCTTTCCTCTGGCACAACGCGCGCGTCCTGGAGCAGCGGCGCTTCCTGCACCTGTTCGACGGCGGACCGGCGGCGCCCGTCGTGGCGGCGGTCCTCGCGTACCGGAACGACGACGGCGGGTTCGGGCACGCGCTGGAGCCGGACGGGCGTGGGCCGACGAGTCAGCCGTTGCACACGTACACCGCGTTGTCCCTGCTGCACGAGGTGGGCGTCACCGACCACGTCGAGCAGGCGTGCGACTTCCTGACCACGATCACCAACCCGGACGGCGGGGTGCCGAACTGCCTGACCACGGCACGCGACCACCCGCGGGCGCCGTGGTGGCAGGTGTCCGAGGACAGCGACCTGCTGATGACGGCGCTGCTGGCGGGCGTCCTGCACAAGACGGCCGTCGAGCACGCGTGGCTGGACGGGGCCACGGACTTCTGCCGGCGGCGCATCGAGGACCTGGCCAAGTCGCACCCGTACGAGGTCGGCGCGTGCGTCCGGTTCCTCGACCACGCGCCCGACCGGCCGTGGGCCGAACGCCACGCAGAGCGGCTGGGTGCGCTGGTGCGCGAGCAAGGGCTGGTCGACCTCGGCGACGGGCAGGCCCACGAGGGCTACGCGGCGGGGGAGACGCACAAGCCGCACCACTACGCGTCGACCCCGGACGGCCTGGCCCGGAAGTGGTTCGGCGACGACGAGATGAGCCGGGACCTCGACGAGCTCGCCGCGCAGCAGCAGGACGACGGAGGGTGGACGTTCCCGTGGCCCGCGTGGACCCCGGTGACCACTTACGAGTGGCGGCCGGTCGTCACGATCGAGGCGTTGCTGACCCTGCGCGCCTACGGCCGGATCAGCTGACCCAGCGGCACGCCGGCCAGTTCGCGCACCTCGCGGGACAGGTGCGCCTGGTCCGAGTACCCGGTGCGGTGGGCGACGTCGGCGAACGGCACGCCCGCCCACGCCAGCTTGACCGCCCGGTCGAACCGCAGCACCCGGTGCAGCACCTTGGGGCCGTAGCCGAACGCGGCCAGGCTGCGCCGGTGCAGCTGCCGGGTGCTGAGCCCCAACGACCGGGCCAGCTCGGCGACGCCGACCGACGACACGGCCGACGCGATCGCACCGACCGCGGGGTCCGGCGGAGTCGTCCGCAACCGGGTCGACGCGACCGACGCGAGCACCGAGCACGGGTCGTCCGCCGACCCCAGCGCATCCTCCAGGCGGGCGGACGGCCCCCACAGCGCCGCCAGCGGCACGCGCTGGTCACGCAGCTCGACCGCGGGCACGCCGAACGCCGAAGGCCCCACCCCGGGGCCGAAACGCACACCGAACAGCGCGCCCGACGCCATCCGGGTGACGTGCCCGACCGTGTCCGGCCCGGCCACGAACACGTCACCGGTGGTGGCCGAGTAGATGATGTCCGTGCACCCGTCCGGCACGACCCGCCCCACGGCGGGCGACGACGTGGTCCGCCGCCACACGCAGGCCAGACCGGGGAACGGGCGTTCCTCGTACACCTCGACGATGGTAGTGGCGGGCCGCGCAGGAGGAGGCGTCCACGCGGCCCGCCACGAGCTGGTTACCCGAACCGGACCCAGTTCAGGCTCACGTACGGCGCGGGCTGGCCGCTGGTGAACGTCACGTACACGTCGTGCGTCCCGGTGATCCCGGAGATGTTCGCGGGCACCGTGCGCCAGCTCTGCCAGCCGCCGGTGTTGCCGATGGCGAAGCTGCCGACGGGTGTGGCGGTCGGGCTGTCGAGACGCACTTCGACCAGGCCGCTCACCCCTCCCGACGCGCCGGACGCGGCCCGTGCGACGAACTGCGTGGCGGTGCGGGAACCGAACCGGACGCCGGAGAACCGCAGCGAGTTGCCGTTGCTCAGCTGCGCGACGGTCTGCCCGCCGTCACCTGCCTCGGTGAAGCCACCGGACCGCGACGTGGCCTGCTCGGCCTGGATGTCGCTGAACGCGTCCCACCCGCTCCCGCCGGGCGGGTTGGTGGTCGTGGTCGTCGGCTGGGTGCCACCGCCCGCGGTCCACACCGCCACGTAGTCCACCAGCATCGAGTGACCCGGCACGGTCGCCGAGGTCGGCGTGCCGTGGCCCGCCACGCCGTTGGGGAACGCGCCGCCGACGGCCAGGTTCAGCAGCAGGAAGTAGCCCGCGTGGCTGGTCATGTTGTTCCACGTGGTCGCGTCGAACTGGTTCTGGTTGACGCTGTGGAACTGCTGGCCGTCCACGTACCAGCGGAACGCCTTGGGCGACGAGCTCTCGTCCCACTCGAACCGGTAGGTGTGGAACGCCGACTGGCACGACGAGCCGGGGCACGTCCGGCTCGCGCCGAGGCCGTTCGTCTCGTTGCACGGCCCGCCGGGGTTCACGCCGCAGTGCAGCACGCCCCACACGGAGTTGATGCCGTTGACGTTCTCCATGATGTCGAACTCGCCGATGGCGGGCCAGTTCCAGTAGTTGCCGCGGTAGGGCGAGCCGAGCGCCCAGAACGCGGGCCAGTAGCCGAGCGCGGCCTGGCCGGTGACGTTGGGCATCTGGACGCGGCCCTCGATGGCGAGTTTGCCGCCGGCCGGCGGTTTGAAGTTCGCACGCTGGGTCTCGATGCGGGCGGACGTCCAGTTGCCGCCGCCGTCGCGCAGGGCGGTGATCCGCAGGTTGCCCGACCCGTCGAGTTTGATGTTGTTCGTGTTGTTGGTGTAGTTCTGGATCTCGCCGGTGCCCCAGTTGCCGGGGCCTCCGGGGTAGCCGTGGCCGAGGTCGATGATCCAGTTCGAGGACGACGGCAGGGTGTTCGCGGAGCCGTTGAAGTCGTCGCTCCACTGGAGCGTCCAGCCCTGCGGGGTCGAGGGCACGGACGCGTCGGCCATCGTGGCGACGACCGCGAGCGGGACAGCGGTGATCAGGGCGGCGGCGGTGACGAGAACGCGTTTGGTCCGGCTGAACTCCATGAGCGGTGACCTCCTTGTCACTGTTCCTTGGTTCGGCACGGCAACACATTGCCTGCATCCATGAGAGCGCTCTCACACTGATCGTTCAAGAGACCGAACGGCCCAAAAGCCCTACTTGGCGTCGGCGTAGCTGTCCACCGCAACGGCCTTGAGCGGGAAGCGGACCGGTGTCGAGCCGAACACCAGCCGGGACGCCTCCTCGCCTGCCGCCGTGACCTCCGCGCACACCACCTCGGCCAACTCCTCCGGGCAGTGCACCAGCACCTCGTCGTGCTGGAAGAACACCAGGTGCGAGCCCCGCGCCGACTGGTGCAACCGCCGTCGCAACGCCCCCAGCAGCGCGGCCGTCCAGTCCGCCGCGCTGGCCTGGACCACGAAGTTGCGGGTGAACCGGCCCCAGTCCCGCACCGCTCGCCGCGACCGGCGCAGCGCGTCCTCGCCGACGTCCGTGTCACCGGTCGCCTCACGCCACGCCTCGGACGGCGGCGGGCTCGTCCGGCCCAGCCGGGACCGCACCATCCGGCCCTGCTCACCCGCCAGCGCGGCGGCCTCCACGTACCCGACGGCCTCGGGGAACCGGCGGCGCAGCACCGCCATCGCCGGACCCGCCTCACCGCCCGTGCCGCCGTACATCGCGGACAGCATCGCGAGCTTCGCCCGACCCCGGTCGCCGTCGAACGCCTCCTCGGCCAGCGTCGTGTACAGGTCGTCGTCACCGGAGACCTCGGTGAACCGGCGGTCTTCCGACAACGCCGCCAGCACCCGCGGCTCCAACTGGGCCGCGTCCGCCGCCACCAGCTTCCACCCCGGATCGGCGCGCACCGCCGTGCGCAGCGTGCGCGGGATCTGCAACGCCGCACCACCGCGCGTGGCCCACCGCCCGGACACCACGCCGGACACCACGTAGTCCGGTCGGAACCTGCCGTCGGCGACCCACGAGTCCAGCCACGACCAGCCGTGCGCCACCCACAACCGGGCCAGTTCCTTGTACTCCAGCAGCGGCTCCACCGCCGGGTGGTCCACCTTCTTGAGCACCCACGCCCGAGCCGACGGGATGTCGATGCCCTCCCGTGCGAACGCGCGCACGATGCCCGGCGGGTGGTCCGGGTTGACCTGCTTCCCGCCGAACGCCGCCGTGATCCGGTCCGCCAACTCCGCGAGCCTGCGGGGCCGCACGCCGTTGGCCGTGCGGGGGCCCAGCGTGTCCACCAGCAGCTTCTCGTGCACGTCAGCCCGCCACGGCAGGCCGAAGTGGGTCATCTCGGCGGCGGCCAGCGCGCTCGCCGCCTCGGCCGCGAACAGCAGCCGGAGCCGGTCGGCGTGCCCGAGCGTCGCCACCACCCGCTGCTGCTCGGCGTGCACCGCGATCACCGCGTCCAACGGGTCGACGCCACCGGGCAGCCGCTCCTGCTCGGGTTCGAACAGGGTCGGCTGGGTGTCCCGCTTGCGCGGGCCGTGGTCGTCCGGCACGGGCAGGCCGCGCAGCCGGGCGATCGCCGCACCCAGGCCACGCGGCTCGCTGTGCCTGCCCTGGTAGGCCAGCACCAGGTACTCGGCGTGCGCCAGGTCCTGGCACCGCTCCACCCGGACACCGCGCGCCAGCAGGCCGGGGTAGACCTCGTTCGTCTCCGCCCACAGCCACCGGGGTCTGTGCCGAGCCTCCAGATCGGACACGGCTGCCGCCAGATCCGAAGTCTCGACCACAGACCCCTCGGGCACCCCGGCGTCGGAGAGCACGCGCAACCGACCCGCGTTCTCCGCGTGCGACACCAGAGCGATGAGCATGCCTCTGATTGTGCAAGCAGGGTCCGACAGTGTCGGTGGCCGCGGGTAGTCGTCTAGCCCGTGGTGATCAGGGAGCGCAGGAAGAAGACCACGTTCGCCGGACGCTCCGCCAGCCGCCGCATGAAGTACCCGTACCACTCGTTGCCGTAGGGCACGTACACGCGCATCCGGTTGCCCGCGGCGGCGATGCGGCGCTGCTCGTCCGGTCGGATGCCGTACAGCATCTGGTACTCGTAGCTGTCCGGCGACCGGTCACCGGCGAGGTCGCCCGCGACCTTGATCATCCGAGGGTCGTGCGTGGCGACCATCGGGTAGCCGTCGCCCGCCATCAGGACCTTCAGGCAGCGCACGTACGACCGGTCGACGTCCCCCTTGTCCTGGAACGCCACCGAAGCGGGCTCGTTGTACGCGCCCTTGCACAGCCGCACCCGTGAACCGGCGTGCGCCAGGTCCCGGCAGTCCTGCTCGGTCCGCTTCAGGTACGACTGCACCACCGCGCCCACCCACGGGAAGTCCACCCGCAGCTCGCGCAGGATGCCCAACGTCGAGTCGGTGGTCGTGTGGTCCTCCATGTCGAGGGTGACCGTCGTCCCGACCGCGCCCGCCGCCACGCAGATCCGCCGCGCGTTCTCCAGCGCGATCTTCTCGCCGTCCGAGGGCAGCATCTGGCCCACCGCCGACAGCTTCACCGACACCTCGGCCCGCCCGGTGTGCCCGGCCAGTTCGAGACGGCGAAGCAGGTCAAGGTACGCGTCGACGGTGGCCGTCGCCTGCGCCGCGTCGAGGGTGTCCTCGCCGAGGTGGTCGAGAGTGACGTACCGGCCGTCGGCCAGCACCTCGCCGGTGGTGGCGACGGCCGCGTCGACGTCGTCACCGGAGATGAAGCGCCGGACGACCGGTCGGGTCAGCGGCGTGCGTTCGACCAGCCCGCGGACGGCCCCGGAGCGCGAGGCGGCGAGCAGCGTTGACCTCAGCACGTTCACCCCTGGTGCGGGTAGCGGTAGGAGGTGGGAGCCGTGAACGTCTCCTTGATCGAACGCGGGCTGACCCAGCGCAGCAGGTTGTGCACCGAGCCCGCCTTGTCGTTGGTGCCCGACGCGCGCCCGCCGCCGAACGGCTGCTGACCCACGACCGCGCCGGTCGGCTTGTCGTTGACGTAGAAGTTGCCGGCGGCGAACCGCAGCTCGTCGCGGGCGTGCGCGACGGCGGCCCGGTCCTGGGCGATGATCGCCCCGGTCAGCGCGTACGGCGCGGCGCTCTCCATCTGCCGCAGCACGGTGTCGTAGTCGGCGTCGTCGAACACGTGCACCGCGAGCACCGGCCCGAAGTACTCCGTCGTGAACACCTCGTGCGACGGGTTGCTGCCCAGCAGCACGGTCGGCCGCACGAAGAAGCCCTCGGAGTCGTCCGCCGTGCCACCGGCCACGACTTCCAGCTGGTCGTCGTCGCGGGCGGCCTGGAGGACGCCGGACAGCTTGTCGAACGAACGCCGGTCGATCACCGCGCCCATGAAGTTCGACAGGTCCGTGACGTCACCCACGGTCAGCGACTCGACGTCGGCCAGGAAGTCGTCCTTCATCCGGTTCCACACCGAGCGCGGCACGTAGGCGCGGGACGCGGCGGAGCACTTCTGGCCCTGGTACTCGAACGCGCCGCGGACCAGCGCCGTGCGCAGCACGTCCACGTCGGCCGACGGGTGCGCGAGCACGAAGTCCTTGCCGCCGGTCTCGCCGACGATCCGCGGGTACGACCGGTAGCCGGCGATGTTCGCGCCGACCTGGCCCCACAGGTGCTGGAACGTCCGCGTCGACCCGGTGAAGTGGATGCCCGCCAGGTCGGGGTCGGCCAGCGCCACCTCGGACACGGCCAGGCCGTCACCGGGCAGCAGGTTGATCACGCCGGGCGGCAGGCCCGCCTCTTCCAGCAGCCGCATGGTGTGGTGCGCGGCGAGCGACTGCGTCGGCGACGGCTTCCACAGCACCACGTTGCCCATCAGGGCGGGGGCGGTGGGCAGGTTGCCCGCGATGGCGGTGAAGTTGAACGGGGTGATCGCGTAGACGAACCCCTCCAGCGGGCGGTGGTCCGTGCGGTTCCACACGCCGGGGGAGGACTGCGGCTGCTCGGCGAGCAGCTGCCGGCCGAACGAGACGTTGAAGCGCCAGAAGTCGATCAGCTCGCAGGCGGCGTCGATCTCGGCCTGCACCGCGGTCTTGGACTGGCCGAGCATCGTGGCGGCGTTGAGCGTCTGCCGCCACTTGGTCGAGAGCAGCTCGGCGGCGCGGAGCAGGATCGCCGCACGGTCGTCGTAGGACATGGCACGCCACGCGGGCGCGGCCTGCTTGGCGGCGGCGATGGCGTCGCGGGTGTCCTGCTGCGTGGCGCCGTGCAGGGTGCCGAGGACGGCACCGTGGTTGTGCGGCTGCACGACGTCGTAGCGCTCGCCACCGCCGACCCGCTGCTCACCGCCGATGGTGAGGGTCAGCTCGGTGGGCTCCTTGGCCAGTTCGGCCAGCCTCGCCTGCAACTGGGCGCGTTCCGGGGTGCCGGGGGCATAGCCGAGAACGGGCTCGTTCACCGGTGCGGGGACCGTGGTGACGGCATCCACAAGCAGCTCCTAACGCCACAGGGTTGGTAGCCCAACGGTAGGACTTCCAACCATGCTTCCCGTTGTCCGGACGTCTAGGCTTGGGCCTCCGCCGTTGTACGAATGGACGAAGAGTTGAGCCTGCGGCAGGTTTTGATCGCACTCGGCGACCCCTTGGTCGAAGTGCAGGTGGCGCCGCACGGGCTGGAGGCCGACGTCCTGGACGTGGTCATCCTCGATCCCGACGATACGCCCGACGCGCGTCCCGGCGACCTCGCGTTGATCATCGGAGCCCGCGGTCGGGCTGCGGCGCCGCTGGTCAGGGCGGCTGCGGCCGGGGGAGCGGTGGCGGTGGCCGTCAAGGTGGACGCGCCGTCGCCGGTGCTCAGGCAGGCGGCGGCGGACGCGGGCGTGGCACTGCTCGCGGTGCGCCCCGAAGTCCGGTGGGAACACCTCGAAGCGCTCGCCAGGGCGGTCGTGCACAACGCCCGCGTGATGGCCGACGCGGGCGCGGGCGAAGTCCTCGGCGACCTGTTCGGCCTCGCCCAGACCATCGCCTCGCTCACCGGCGGCATCGTCAGCATCGAGGACACCGCCAGTCGCGTGCTCGCCTACTCCCGCTCCACCGACGAGGTGGACGAACTCCGCCGGCTGTCCATCCTCGGACGTCAGGGACCGGAGCCGTACCTCAAGATGCTCCGCGAGTGGGGCGTCTACCAGCGGCTGCGGTCCGGCGAGGAGGTCGTCCGCATCGACGAGCGCCCCGAGCTGGGCATCCGCCGCCGCATCGCGGTCGGCATCCACGCGGGCACCCAGCCGCTCGGCACGATCTGGGTCCAGGAAGGCGCCACACCCCTCGCCGAACAGGCCGAACGCGCCCTTCTCGGCGCCGCCCGCGTCACCGCGCTGCACCTGGTCCAGCAGCGCGAGCCCGCCGCCGCGTTCCGGGAGAACCTGCTCGCGTCCCTGCTCGACGGCCGGATGGACGCCGGGGCGATCGCCGAGCAGATCGGCGCGGACCCGGAGAAGCCCGCGGCCGTCGTGGTGTTCGCCCTGCGCGGCCAGGAGCACAGCGACCGCACCCAGCACGAGCTGCGCCGGGCCGAGATGACCAGCCTGATCTCCGTGCACGCCGCCTCGTACCGGCGCAGCGCTCTGGTCAGCCAGCAGAGCGGGCGCACGTACGCGCTGCTGACCGACCTGCCGGCGAAGGCGCCGCTGCTCACGCTGACCAGGGAGATCGTGGCCGCCGCCCGCAAGCACATGGGCCTGCGGGTGCAGGGCGCCGTCGGCTCGACGGTGCCGACGGTGGACGAGGTGATGATCTCCCGGGACGAGGCCGACCGCGTCCTCGACGCCATGTCGCGGGACCTCGACGCCGACGTCGCGACCCTCGAGGACGTCCGCTCCCGGGTCTTGATCAGCGAAACGCTCGCCCTGCTCGCCGACCACCCGAGGATCCGCGATCCGCGCCTCGCCGCACTGGATGAGGAACTAGCACGTTCCCTATTGACCTACCTGGACGAATTTGGTGATGTGAGACGCGCAGCCGCCAAGCTGCACGTTCACCCGAACACCCTGCGATACCGCGTCCGACGTGCGGCGGAAGTCGGTGGCTTCACCCTGGAAGATCCGCTGCTCCGGTTGTTCGCCCAGCTGCAACTAAGGCTGACCTGAGCCCACACCGCTTCGCGCCGTACTCTCCGAGCGTGAGCACCCAAGCCCGCGGCAGCGATTTCGCTGAATTGTCCAGGTTGGTCAAGCAGCAAGGTCTGCTCGACCGGCGCATCGGTTTCTACGTCACGTTCCTGGTCGGCCTGGTCGCCGCCCTGGGGCTCACCGTGGTCGGCATGGTGCTGATCGGCGACTCGTGGTGGCAGCTCCTGCTCGCCGTCGTGCTCGCCGTCGTGTTCACCCAGCTCGCGTTCCTCGGTCACGACGCCGGCCACCGGCAGATGTTCGCCAGCGGCAAGGCCAACTACATGACCGGCCTGCTGCTGGGGAACCTCGGCGTCGGCGTCGGCATCGGCTGGTGGATGGGCAAGCACAGCCGCCACCACGCCAACCCCAACCACGAGGACGAGGACCCGGACGTCGACATCTCCGTGCTCGCGTTCAGCGCCGAACAGGCGCAGCGCAAGCGCGGCTTCTTCCGGCTCGTCGTCAAGCACCAGGCGTGGCTCTTCTTCCCGCTGCTGCTGCTCGAAGGCCTCAGCCTGCACATCATCAGCACGTCCGCCGCGGTGCGCCGCGAGGTCAAGGGCTGGAAGCTGGAACTGACTCTGCTGGCCGTCCACCTCGTCGGCTACCTGACCCTCGTCTTCCTGGTGATGTCCCCGGCGAAGGCGCTCGTGTTCATCGCGGTGCACCAGGGCCTGTTCGGCGTCTACATGGGCATCTCGTTCGCGCCGAACCACAAGGGCATGCCGATGCTCCAGGCCGGCCACCAGCTCGACTTCCTCCGCAAGCAGGTGCTGACCTCCCGCAACGTCAAGGGCGGCTGGTTCACCGACTTCCTGCTCGGCGGCCTGAACTACCAGATCGAGCACCACCTGTTCCCGAGCATGCCGCGACCGAACCTGCGCCACTCGCAGGCCCTGGTCCGCGAGTTCTGCCAACGACACTCGGTGTCCTACGCCGAGTGCGGCCTGTTCAGGTCCTACGGGTACGTCCTGGAGTACCTGCACGAGGCGGGAGCTGAACTACGCGGTACAGGAAAGCTCGCTCCAGCAGGGTCCAGCTAGTCGTCGTCACGAGGTAGACCCCGGCCGCCAGGGGCAGCACGGCGGCGATGAAGACGGTGCCGAACGGCAGGAGCCGCAGCAGCTTCGCGAAGGGCGGCTGCGGCCCGCCGTTCCTCAGGGACACCGCCGCCTGCCACCGCGAGGTCGCGTACGCCACCCCGGTGAGCACGGCGAACAGCGCGAGGAACACGGGCGTGTGCGCCCACGCGCCGAACCAGTGCGCGCCCAGCGGAACGCCGAGCAGCGTGCCGTCCAGCAGCGGGTTCGGCGTGGTGACCAGCCGGTACATCACCATGAAGAACGGCGCCTGCACCAGCGCGGGCAGGCAGCCCGCGAGCATCGAAGTGCCGTTCGCCCGGTACAACTCCAGTGACTTCTCCTGGAGCTTGACCTTGTCCTTGCCGTACTTCTCGGTGAGCTCGCGGATCTCGGGCGCCAAGGCGGCGCGGGCTTTCTCGCCGCGCACGGCGGCGCGGCTGAGCGGGTGCATGAGCAGTCGGACGACGACGGTGAAGGCGACGATGGCCAGTGCGGGCGTGGCGAAACCGGCCAGGGCTGAGCCCAGAGCGTGGAACAAGGGGAGAACTCCGTCCTCGGAGCGAGCGGAACAAGGGCCTCAGGAGCTGAGGCCGAGTCCCGGTGCTCGAGGACGGGGACGACCCGCCGCGTCGGGGTCGCGCAACCGCAGGAACGCGGCGCGGAGCGACTTCTCGCGGATCGAGAGGGACCGCACCCACGCGGGCGCGGCCCGCACCACCGGGGTGGCGGTGAGCAGCAACACGACCAGCGCCACGGCCGTCACGGCGGCCAGCAGCTCGGTGGGCGTGCTCAGCAGGGTGAGCGCGTAGAGCGCGGGCAGGTACAGCGCCAGGAGCAACCGCAGCCTGACCATGCCCACCTCCCCCGCCTCGGACCCCGTCTCAGATCACTCTACCCACGAGCGCGGGCCTGGCGGGGTGGTCGTAGCGCACCGTCACGTCGGCTTGGGGCTCGTACGAGGCGTACGCGGGCAGCGTCCACTTCCACTCGTCCGGCAGCTGCCGTTCCAGCGCGCCCGACGACAGCCACAGGTGCGCGGCCAGCTCGGCGGGCAGCCACTTGTCCAGCAGCATCGTGCCGTCCAGCAGCAGCACACCGCCCGCGCCGAGCGTGACGTAGTCGGCCCGGTGCGCCCGGTCCGTCGCCGCGTTCCACAGCGCCGGCAGCACCCGCCCGGACCCACCGGGGTCGAGCGGTTCCAGCACCTCGCGGATCAACCCGCCGACGTCCAGCCACGAGTCGCGGAACGAGTCGGGGTCCTCGTGGCCGTACTCCAGCCGCACCGACGCGGGCCGCAGGAAGTCCCGGGCCGACACCCGCAGCACCGGGCGGCCCAACGCGCGCAACGGTTCCACCAGGGCGTCCGCCAGCTCACCGGTCCTGGTCGGCAGCGCGCCGTCGATCAGCACCCTGGCCCACGTCGTGCGCGGCAACGCGTCGATCCGCCCGACCAGCTCGTCCACGAGGGCCTGCGGCGTCAGAGGCACGACCTTCACGGGAGCGGGTGGTCCTCCCAGCCGTCCGGCAGCACCGGCACGGGCCAGTCCTGGTCCGGTTCCCACTCCGCCCACACCTGGTCCCACCACGTGGTCCCGGCGGTCAGCATCGCCTCGACCTCCTTGGCGGTGCGCCGGATCGCGTCGGCCTCGGCGGCGTCGTACTTGCCGTCGGCGACCATCGCCTCGAACTCGTCGCGGTCCAGCTCCTTCCAGTCGCCGTCGACCGGCAGCCAGAAGTCGAGCGCGTGGTCGAGCGTGTCGAAGCCGTGCGCGGTGCGCCGGAACGGGGCCTGGAGGTTGAGGTAGAAGCCGGCGAACCGGCGATCCGCGCCCTGCCAGTAGAGGTCGACGGAGTAGGCGTCGCCGGGGCGGTGGAGCTGGAGCTTGCCGATGCCGGTCCAGCGCGTGCGGCCCGACTCCTGCCAGTGGTGGGTCCGCGGGTGCGGGAAGAAGCCGAACTCGGTGCCCGGCGCGGTGAACACGACGAGCAGGTCGGGCTCGTCGGCCACGACCCTGGTGGGGGTGACCACCCACGGCCTGCCGTGCAGCACCTCGCGGCGCAACGCCACGTCCCCCGGCTGGAAATGCCCCATGAGGCCCAGGCTAGACCGGCGTCCGTCGCCGGAAGATCGCGGCGCTGCCCGCTGTTGGCCCGGGTATGAGGATCAGCGAGGCTTCGCGGGTCAGCGGTGTGAGCGCGCGATCGCTGCGCCACTACGAGGACGAGGGCCTGATCGTCCCGGGCCGCTTCGGCAACGGGTTCCGCGACTACTGCCAGTCCACCATCGACCGGGTGCTCGTCATCCGCTCGCTACTGGAGTCCGGGCTGCCCGTGCGGATGATCCGGGAAGCCCTGCGCCTGGCTGGTGAACCCGGTGTCGGCACGCCTGTGGTCTGCACGGACTTCCTGCACGAGGTGCAGCGCTACCGGGATCGGCTCGCCGCCCGCATCGCCGTTCTCGGCGATCGGCAGGCGGCTCTCGACGCCTACCTGGCGGAGGCCCGCCGGACTGAGCGATGACGGCTGCTTGACCTTGACGCAAGTGTGAGGCTCCTACGTTCGGGCGCATGAACGTCAACGAGCAGCAGCACGCCACCGATCAGGCCGGACGGGCACTGGTCCAGCGGTCGAACCGGGGACCGGAGGACCTGACCGTGACGACCGGCCACCGCCGCCCCGTCCCCGGTCCCGGCGACTACCTGGTCCGCGTCACCGCCGCCGGGATCAACTTCGCCGACGTCATGCAGACCCGCGGCACGTATGCGGGAGGGCCGCAGGCGCCCTACGTGGCGGGGTTCGAAGCCGCCGGTGAGATCGTGGGTGTCGGTCCGGCCGTCGAGGACCCGCTCCCGCTCGGCACCCACGTCGTCGGAGCCGGTCCGGGCGCCTTCGCGCAGTACATGGCGATGCCGGCCGTCGGTGCGCTTCCCGTACCGCCCGGTTGGAGCGACGCCGGCTCGCTCGGCCTGGTGCTGAACTGGGCCACCGCCTTGGCGGCGCTGAAGCCGTTGGGCGAGGTCAAGGCGGGTGACGTGGTGCTCGTCCACGCCGCGGCCGGAGGCGTGGGGCAGGCTGCCGTCCGGCTCGCCCGCCACTTCGGTGCGCGCGTGATCGCCACGGCGTCCGAGGACAAGCACGACACCGTCAGGGCGCTCGGCGTCGACGAGGTCCTGGACAGCCGGCGGCCCGACCTGGCCGCGGAGATCACCCGCCGGACCGGCGGCGTCGACCTGGTCCTGGAATCGGTGGGACGGGCCACGTTCGGGATCAGCCTGTCGGTCGCCAAGCCCTTCACCGGACGGGTCGTCGTGTTCGGCGCCGCTTCCGGTGACGCCACCCTGACCACCCACGACCTGGTCTTCAAGCACAGGGTCCAGGTCAAGGGCCTGCACATCGGTGCGCTGGCGGACGCGGCACCGTCGCTCTACCGGTCGCTGCTGGCCGAACTCGGGACGCTCATCGCCGACGGCGTGTACCCGCCCGGCACCCCGGAGGTCCACCCCCTGGCCGATGGGCCGAAGGTGCTGCGGCAACTGGAGGCCGGCCAGACCCGCGGCAAGCACGCCCTCGACCCCTGGCGCTAGGAACGCCGGTGGTTCCCCGCTGTCAGGCGAGCGCACGCCGCAGGCGGGTGAGTGCGACCTCGCGGCGCGGGTCGGTGCGGGGCAGCAGTCGCACCAGGCGTTCCAGCACGGTCGCGTCCTCGGACACCAGGCCGAAGGCCCACAAAGCCTCGACGTCACCGTGTCCGAGGACGCCCGAGCGCAGCGCCGCGACCAGCTCTTCCCGTTCCGCCCGCACCACCGGTGCCTCGGACCGGGGGAGCAGCCCACCGCGGTACGCCGCCGCGGCCGTGCCGACGTCACCCGCGCGCAGCGCCTCACGCACCGCGAGGAAGTCACCGCGAACATCGGCGGACAGCCGGTAAGGCCTGGTCAGCAGCACCCCGCCCAGCTGCGCGCGCAGCCGGTGCAGCTCGGCCCGCACGGTCGTCGGGTTGCCGCGCTCGCCGTAGAGGTGCAGCGCCAACTGCTCGGCCGTCAGCCCGCGCGGGTGCAGGGCCAACGCCGTCAACAGCTCCGCGTGCCGCAACGACAGCGGCAACGCCCGCCCGTCCAGCGAGCCGGTCGAACCGGCCAGGAACCGCAGCGACAGCACGGGTCTTCGCGCGCTCCGCCGTGGCACCCGGAGCAGGTACCCCTCGTCCAACGGCTCCAGGAGCGCTTCACGTCCGTCGGCCAGCCGCACGCGGTCGTTCGTCACGTCCACGCGCTTGGTCAGCAGGTCGTGCGGTTCGGCGGCGAGCACCCGGCCGCTCGGGCTCAGCAACGCGCCCGGCTCGCCGCGCAGGCCGATCAGGTGCCGCATGTTCGCCGACCGCAGCCGTTCGTCCCGGGCGGCCAGCCGCACCGACAACTGGCTCTCGGCCAACCGCGCGGCGGCCGACACCAACGCGCCCATCACGGGATGAGTGCTGCTCAACGGCCCGCTCACGTCAACGACGCCGATCGTGCGGCCGGTGTCCGGGTCGCGCACCGGGCTCGCCGTGCACGTCCACGCGTGATAGGTCCGCACCAGGTGCTCGGCCGAGTGCACGGTCACCGGCTGGTCCACGGCCAGCGCCGTGCCCATCGCGTTCGTGCCGATCGACGCCTCGGTCCAGGACGTGCCTTCGGCCAGCCGCACCCGTTCGGCCTTGCCGCGCACGGACGTCGCGCCCTCGCACCACAGCACGGTGCCGTCCGCGTCGGCGACGATCATGATGTGCTCGGCGTCGTCGGCGATGCTCACCAGCGTCTCGCGCAGCACCGGCAGCGCCGCCGCGAGCGGGTGCGCGCCGCGCAGGTCGACCACCTCGTCGGGGCGGAGCACCACGGGCGCCTCGTGCCGGTCCGGGTCGACCCGGGCGGCCAGCGACCGCTTCCACGACTCCACGATCAGCTCACGCGCACCGCGCGTCCGACCCCCGCCCAGCACCACGTCGCGCACGTGCGCGAGCCGTCGCGGGTCCGGTTGCATGGGCGCCTCCCGGACCAGGATGACCCGACGCCCTCGCTCGCGGCAAACCGACCGCTGAACCGTTCGGGTGCAACGCGACTGCAACGTGCCGGTGCCCACGCTGCGGCCAAGACCAACCCGACCACGCGGGAGACCAGGCATGGCGAGGTACGCGGCACCCGGTGACAAGGGCAGCGTGGTGTCGTACCGGGACAGGTACGACCACTTCATCGGCGGTGACTACGTGCCGCCCGCGCGGGGCGGGTACTTCGCGGACCGCACGCCGGTCACCGGCGAGGTGTTCACAGAGGTCGCCCGGGGCACCGCCGAGGACCTGGACCGGGCGTTGGACGCTGCGCACGGCGCGGCCCGCGGCTGGGAGCGCACGTCGGTCGCCGAGCGCGCGACCGTGCTGAACGAGATCGCCGACCGCGTCGAGGACCACCTCGAAGCCCTGGCCGTGGCCGAGACCTGGGACAACGGCACACCCGTCGGCGAGACGCTGGCCGCCGAACTGCCGCTCGCGGTGGACCACTTCCGCTACTTCGCGGGCGTGGTCCGGGCGCAGGAGGGCGCCGTCTCGCAGCTCGGCGGCGGCCTGGTGGCCTACCGCTTCCCCGAGCCGCTGGGCGTGGTCGGCGAGGTCGTCCCGTCGCACCGGCCGCTGCTCACCGCGGCCGGTCGGCTCGCACCCGCCCTGGCCGCCGGCAACACCGTGGTGCTCAAGCCCGCCGAGCAGACCCCGGCGTCGATCCACGTGCTGGTGGGCCTGATCGCCGACCTGCTGCCGCCGGGCGTGGTCAACGTCGTGAACGGTCTCACCGGCGGGACGGCCACCCCGGACAGGTGCCCGCACCTCTTCTTCGCCGACGTGGCGGCACGTCGGGACGCGTTCTACGCCAAGGCGTTGCGGGGGTGCACCACGTTCGCCGTCGACCGCGCCCTGGTGCAGACCCAGGCCTACGACCGGTTCCTCGCCGACGTCACCGAAGGCGTCAGGGCGGCCAGGCTGGGCCACCCGCTCGACCCGGCGACCACGGTCGGCGCGCTGACCAGCCGTGACCAGCTGGACGTGGTCCTCGCGCAGATCGAGGCCGGTCGGCGGGACGCGCGGCTCGTCTGCGGCGGCGAGCGCGTGGACCTCGGCGGCGAGCTGACCGGCGGGTACTACGTCACGCCGGCGGTCTTCGAAGGCGACCACAGGGCGCGCCTGCCCCACGACGACGTCCGCGGACCCGTGGTCTCGGTGACCAGGTTCGACGACTTCGACGACGCGGTGAAGACGGCCAACGACACCACCCGCGGCGTCGGCGCGGGCGTCTGGTCCCGGGACGCCGGCGTGGCCGATCGCGCGGCGCGGCAGATCCGCGCGCGCCGGGTGTGGGTGAACACCTTCCCGTCCGGCGTCGGCACCCGCCCCACGATCGACCACTACCAGCAGCCCAAGACCCTCCTGGTGGAGAACCCGGGGTGAGAGGGGGCGCCGCACGCCCCCTCCCGCCACGGCACTACGCCCAGGGCACCTGCGGCGACGGGTAGTAGTTCACGTCCATCACCCGCCACCGCTCGGCCTGCGCGGCCAACCGGACCTTGAACCGGTCCCAGTCGTGCGTCGACCACGGCGACCAGCCCAGCTCCGCGATCGCGGGCAGCCGCGGGAACGCCATGAACTCCAGGTCGGCGGAGTTCGTGATGGTCTCGCTCCACAGCGGCGCCTCGACCCCGCGCACCGCGTCCGCCGGCAGCCCTTCGACGTACGCGCCGGGGTTCCAGTCGTACGCGTCCTGCACGTCGGTGTACCCGGCCCAGCTCAACCCCAGCTTGGTGTTTGCGTCGTACTTCATGTCCAGGTACGCCTTGGTCGCCGGGGACAGGACGATCTCGCTGCCCCGCGCGGCGGCCTCGACCATGTCCGGCGCGACCGTCTTCGTGCCCCAGAACTGCGGCACCGCCGACGGAGGCGGGCCGGACTTCACGAACTCGTGCCAGCCGGTGGCGGTCTTGCCGTGCTTCGCCACCAGCGGCAGCACCTTGTCCATGAACAGGTCGAAGTCCGGGTCCGTGGTGGCGTGCGCCTCGTCGCCGCCGATGTGGATGTACTCGCCGGGCGTGAGCGCGGCGACCTCGCGCAGCACGTCGTCCACGAACTCGTAGGTGATGTCCTTGTCGATGCACAGCGAGCTGAAGCCGACCTCGATGCCGGTGTAGAGCGGCGGGGCGACGCCGTCGCAGTTCAGCTCCGGGTACGACGACAGCGCGGCGTTCGTGTGGCCCGGCATGTCGATCTCCGGGATCACCGTGATGTGCCGTGCGGCGGCGTACGCCACCAAGTCCTTGTACTGCTCCTGGGTGTAGTAACCGCCTGTGCCGCCGCCGACCTCCGTGCTGCCGCCGTGCGCGGTGAGGTTCGGCCAGCTCTTGATCTCCAGTCGCCAGCCCTGGTCGTCGGTGAGGTGCAGGTGCAGCCGGTTCACCTTGTACAGCGCGATCTGGTCGATGTACCCCTTGACCTCGTCCACGGAGAAGAAGTGCCGGGCCACGTCGAGCATCGCGCCCCGGTGGGCGTAACGCGGGTAGTCGAGCACCTGACCGCCGGGGACCGTCCACGGTCCGGGCTGCCTGGTCTTCGCCTCCACCTTCGCGGGCAGGATCTGCCGGAACGTCTGCACGCCCGCGAACAGGCCGGCGGCCGTCCGCGCCCGGATCAGCACGCCCTGCCGCGTCACGTCGAGCTGGTAGCCCTCCTCGCCGACACGGGCGTCCGCGCCGGCGAGCAGCAGCGAGATGCGCCGCCCCGACGCGCTCGACCCACTCGGCACGACGGGCAGCCGGTAGCCCGTCGACGGGCGCAGCACGCCCGCCAGGTACTCGCCGACCTGCTGCGCCGGCGCCGAGCCGGGTTGGGTGTGGATCGTGGTGTCGGCGCTGAGCGTGAACGCCACGCCCGGCCGCGGGGTGGCTGCGACGGGGGCGGGCACGATGTGCTGCAACGGCGTCTCCGGAGCTGCGTGGACGGGAACCGCCGGACCCGTCGTGCCGACGAGCAGCAGCGCGACGAGTGCCAAGCCGGATCCCGGATGGCCGAACCCGCGCCGTCCGGCGCCTTCTGTGGGAAGCACTGACGTCCTCCTGGTCACGAGCGGCGGCTCGATTCACCGTTACAGCCGCACCAGGAGGTGTCAAGGTCCAGACCAATCAACTAGAACCTCGGTCGCCCCAGATCCAGCCACACCGCGGGGAACCGGTCCTCGACGCGCTGGGCCGCCGCGATCTCCCGGCCGTGCAGCAAGCCGAACGTGAAGCCGTTGCCGCCGTCGGTGTGCGCCTTCGCGCCGAGCTGCCGCAGCACCGGCCGCGCCACCACGCTGTCCTGGTGCTCGCCCAGCAGTTCCTGCACCACCTTGAGCTTCTTGCGGTACTTCCTGGCCGCCTTGCCGAATCGCGGCTCGGACACCTCCACCGCGTACCGCAACCGCTTCGCCGCCTTGCGCGCCTCGTGCAGCCTGGCGTCGTCGTGCGCGTTCTTGGCCCGCTTGGCCAGCCGGCGGTAGGTCTTGTCGATCAACTCCGGCAGCACCTTCGCGGCCTGCTTGCGGGCCGAAGGGGTGAACGGCGGGTCGGCGATCAACGCGTCGACGGCGTCGAGCAGGGCGAAGTACCGATCGCTGTCCAACGCCGCCACGGCCGACTTGTGCGCGGCCGTCTCCAGCGGCGCGAAGTGCCGGGCGAGCTGCGCCTGGACCGGGCCGAGCACCAGCTCCGGGTCCAGCGCCGCCACGCCGTCCTCGAACCGGACCCGCAGAACCTCCATGTCACGGGCCTCGCCGAGGGCGCCCGCGAGCCACCGCAGCTCGTCGGTCAGCTCACGCGTCTCGTCGCGCTCCACGATCGCGCCGAACGCCTGGAGCGCGCTGCGCATCCGTCGCGTCGCCACCCGCATCTGGTGCACGGCGTCGTGCTCGTCCCGGCGCACGCGCGGGTCCTCGCGCTTCAACGCCTCGACCTGGGTGCGCAGGTAGGCCAGCACCACGTCACCGGCGGACTTCCCGTCGGTCGGCGGCGGCGTGGTCGAGGGCATCCGGCCGGCCAGCAGCCGGGTCAGCTTCGCCGACGACGTCGACCGCCTGATCCCCGCGTCCGACAGCCTCGCCTCGACCCGGTCGAGCATCGCGATGTCACCGAGCTCGCCGAGCTCCACCTCGATCTCGCGCCACGAGTCCACCGGCGAGCCGTCCGCCAGGGACTGCCCGGACACCTGGTCCTCGACCACCTCGGTGATGAGCCGGCCCTTCTCGTCGACCAGCTGCCAGCGCTGCCGCGTGGTCCGGATGCGCGCGACCGGCTCCAGGTCGTTGCCGCGAGCGTGCACCTGGACCAGCGAGCCGAGCTGCTTGGGCGGGTGCTTGGCCGCACGGCCGGGCGGCAGCCGCACCTCTTCGCGGGTGTCCACGCCGACCGGCAGCTTCAGGTGCCAGCCCGCGTCGTCACCGCCGGTGCGGCGGCGCAGCGTCAACCCCGCCCGCGCCAGCCTCAGGTCGGACGTGTCGTAGTAGACCGCTTCCAGGTGCTGCTCCTCCGGCCCGGCCACGGCTGCCACGCCGGGTAGATCGGCCAGGGGTGGCAGCGCGGTGCCATCGGCGGCCTCGTACTTGCGTTCCGTCTCGTTCACCGACCTCGACATGCACCAGGCATACACCGTTTGACCGGAATTCAGTCGTGATCACCGTGCGTGATCGGGCGTTAACCTTGCCGGGGGTTTGTATCGGCCCGTACGCGTGGACTTTCGGCTTCGTCGCCGGACAGGGCATCGCGGTGCGGTTGGCTGGTTCGCGTGCCCACAGAGAAGGAACGGCTCGACGAGGTCGAGCCGACGGTCGCGGACCTCGTCGCCACCACCCAGGCGCTGACGGCTGATCTCGGCCGGGTGAGCGCCCGCCTGCTAGTGCTGGAACGCAGGCTGTCCGGTGCCGGTTCGGGGCCGGACGAAGACCTCGACTCGATCGACGGCATCGGCGAGACGGTCGCCGCGCTGCGTGCAGCGTGGGACGCCGAGCAGGAGCTGCTGGCCGATTCGGTCCGCGCCGACCTGCGGGCCGAGGTGTCCGAGTACGAGTCGTTGAAGGAGCAGCGGGACGCGGGGCTGGCGAAGCTGTCGGCCGGCCGCATGCCGCGCTTCGAGCGGGACGCGTTGCAGCACGAGGTGCAGAACCTGGAGTGGCGCGTCACCGCGCAGGAGTCCGATGCGATGGCCGCCGCCCAGCGCCTGGCCGCCGACGAGCTCGCCGCCGAGGAACCGTGGCGCGCGCAAGCCGTCGTGGCGGGGGACAAGGCCCGGCAGGAGATCCTGGACATCGCCCGCCGACGCCTCGAACGGTCCCTGGCCGCCGACACCCGCCTGCCGCTGTGGTTCCGCGTCGGGCTGGGCGAGATCACCAGCCCCGACCCGTCGCACTGGGTGGAGGCCGCCGTCGCCCTGGTCGCCTACCGGCTCGAGTACGGCGTCACCGATCCGATCGCCCCGCTGGGCGAGATCCCGTCGGCCTCCTCCGGCTTCGCCGCGTGGGTCCGACGAGCCGAGGCCTACACCGACATCGTCGACCAACTGGAGTCCCTACGCCCCTAACCCGTGAGTCCTACGTTCAGAACGCGTGAGTCCTACGTTGGGAACGCGTGAGTCCTACGTTGGGAACGCGTGAGTTCAACGCTCGGCGCGTAATGCTCAACAGGTCTTGAGCATCGCGCCCAACGCGTCCCGCTCCGCCTCGTCCACCGTCAGCGCGTACAGCGTCTTCACCGACACCACGGCACGCGCGTACGTGCACCAGTACGCCTCCACCGGCGGCTTCCACTTCGCCGCGTCCTGATCGCCCTTGGACCGGTTGCTGCTCGCCGTCACCGCGATCAGCTGCAACCCGCCCAGGTCGTTGGCGAACTTCTCGCGCTGTGCGTCGGACCACTTGTCCGCGCCCGAACGCCACGCCTCCGCCAACGCCACGGTGTGGTCGATGTCGAGGTCGCCCGCGTCGGTGACCACGACCCCGTCGTACGGGCTGGTCCACGTCCCGGACTTCGCCTTGCACTCGTCGTCGGCCTGCACGTCCGCGCCTTGCCGCTGCAACACGAGTTCCCGCGTGTCGCACGAGTTCCCCTGGCTGCTCCAGTGCGGGAACCGGTCACGGCTGTAGCCCGCCATCTTCCCCTCCGGCGCCACCTTCAACGCGCCCAGTTGCGCCGTCGGGTCGTCGCCGGGCTCGGCCGGGCCGGTGGTCGCGGTGCCGGGCGGCGGGGTGGTCGACTCCTGGTGTTGCGTCAGGTAGTAGCCGATGGCGATCAGGAGGACCAGTACGACGACGCTGACCAAGGAGGTCGACCGCTTGCCGCTCATGCACCCATGATCAGCGATGATCGCCTCGACCGGAACACCGGGGGCGTAATTCCCCCGGAATAATCCCAGTCTGCGGTGCCGGCGCGCGGCGGTCCAGGGGCGGCGGGTCAGGGGCGGCTGGTCAGGTACCCGCCCATGGTCGTGAAGTACTCGGACGCCGCCAGCTCCGTGCCGTCCTCCGTGCGCACCCGCTTGACCAGCAACGCGTGGCTGCGCCCACGGCGTGCCTCCGCGCCCGCGACGATCGCGACGCCGTCACCCTCGCGGTAGAAGATCCGGCCGGGCGTGCCGCCGTAACGCTCCGCGGACACGTCCGCCTCGACGATCTCCAGCCGCTTGCCCTTGTGGAAGCAGAACGCGCTCGGGTACGGCGCGCACTGGGCGCGGACCAGCCGGTCCAGCTCCTCGGCCGTCCACGTCCAGTCGATGCGCAGGTCCTCTTCGGCGCGCTTGTGGAAGAAGCTGGCCTTCGAGCGGTCCTGCTTGGTGAAGTCCGTGCGGCCCTTGGCGATTTCGGCCAGGCCGTCCACGGTGATCGGCCCGAACAGCTCGAGGGTCTTGCGGAACAGGTCGGCGGTGGTGTCGCGCGGACCGACCGGGACGGCGCGCTGGAGCACGATGTCACCGGCGTCCAGCGTCTCGTCCATCATGTGCGCGGTGACGCCGACCTCCTTCTCGTCGTTGATCAGCGCCCAGATCAGCGGCGAGAAGCCCGCGTAGGAGGGGAGCAGCGAGTCGTGCACGTTCAGCGTGCCGTGCTTGGGCAGCGCGAAGATGTGCGGCGGGATCCAGGTGCGCCAGTTGGTCGCCACGATGACGTCCGGCTGGACCTCCTTGAGGCGCTGGAACAGCTCGTCGTCGTCCGGGCGGTTGCGGATGACGGTCTCGACGCCGTGCTCGGCGGCCAGGTCCGCGACCGAGTCGCTCCAGATGCGCTCGTAGGCGTGATCGCTCTTGGGGTGCGTCACGACCAGCTCGACCTCGTGCTCGGAGTCCAGCAGCGCCTGGAGCGTGCGGTGGCCCCACGTCTGGTAGCCGAACATGACGACCCGCATAGGAGCTCTCCTTGGATAGGCTCACCTAAGTTACCGCACCCTAACTCAACAGTGGTCGGCTAGCCTTCGCGGGTGATCCTTGACCTGAAGTTGGTGGGCGGGCGGGTCGTCACGATGGACCGGACCCGGCCGGTGGCGTCGGTGATCGGTGTCTGGGCCGGGAGGATCGTCGGGCTGGACGACGACGTGGCCCACCTGCCCGCGCGACGGGTCGTCGACCTGGACGGCGCGGTGGTGCTGCCGGGGTTCGTCGACGCGCACAACCACCTCGCCTGGGCCGGTCGGGCGGCGCGGACGGCGGACATCTCGCAGTGCGCGTCCGTCGAGCAGGTCTTGGACGTGCTGCGCGGCGCCCACCGCTCGTCGGGCTGGATCGAGGTGGCGGGCTACGACCACCGCGCGCTGGACCGGCCGTTGACGTCACGCGACCTCGACCTGATCGGGCCGCGGATCTACGTGCAGGACCTGTCCGGGCACGCGTGCGTGGTGAGCGGCGACGTGCTCGCCGTGCTGCCGCCTTCGGCGTTGCGCGAGGCGCAGCGGGACGCATCCGGTGCGCTGACCGGGTTCCTGGCGGAAGGCGCGCAGACGGCGGTGCGGGCGTTGCGGCTGCCCTACTCGTTGGACGACATCGCGGCGGACGTGGAAGCGGGTGCGCGGCAGTGCCTCCGGGAGGGCATCGTGCTGGCGGCCGAGGCCGGCGTCGGTGGCGGTCTGATCGGCAGCAGCCCGTTGGAGGTCGAGGCCTACCAACGCGCCTCGCTGCCGATCCGGGTGCAGCTGATGGTGTCCGCGGACCGGCTGGAACCCGTGTCCGCCCACGTCTCCGACGGCATCCGCCGCGCCGTGCCGCTCGGTCTGCGCACCGGGTTCGGTGACGACTGGCTGTCCATCGGCGCGCTCAAGCTGTGGACCGACGGCGGCATGATGGCCCGCACGGCCGCGCTGACCTGGCCGTACGAGGGGATGGAGACGGCCGGTCAACTCCAGGACGACCCGGAGCTGATGCGCGCGGCGATCGTGGACGGGCACGCCGCCGGCTGGCAGCTCGCCGTGCACGCGATCGGTGACCGCGCGGTGGACTTCGCGCTGGACGCGTTGTCGGAAGCCCAGCACGCCGTGCCGCGGGAGGACGCGAGGCACCGGATCGAGCACTGCGGGTTGGTGCGGCCGGAACAGCTGGACCGGATCGCCGAGCTGGACGTGATCCCGGTGATCCAGCCGACGTTCCTGTGGGCGTACGGGAACGACTACGCGGAGATCATGGGGCCCGAGCGGGCGGCGTGGATGTACCGCGGCAAGGGTTTCCTCGACCGGGGGATCGTGGTGGCGGGCAGCTCGGACCGGCCGGTGGCGGACGGGAAGCCGTTGCGCGCCATCCAGTTCATGGTCGAGCGGCGGTCGAGGGAAGGGCGGCCCATCGGTCCGGGTGAGGCGGTGACGGTCGAGCAGGCGATCGCCGCGTACACGATCGGCGCGGCCTACGCCTGCCGTCGTGAGGGCGCTTCGGGCACCATCACGCCGGGCAAGCTCGCCGACTTCGCCGTCCTGGACGCCGACCCGCTGACGTGCGACGTCTCCAAGATCGGCGACATCGGGGTGCAGGCCACCGTCGTGAACGGGGTCTTCGCCCACGACCCGGCCCGCTTCGCCCCCGACTGAGCCGCGCTCCTACCGAGCCCGCGCCCCTGGCTGAGCCCGCGCCCCGGGCCGAGCCGCCCTCCGTCAGGCGCTCATCCTCCAGTGCACGACGTACCCCGCCGCCTCGGCCGCGATCAGCGCGTCCAGCTTCGCCAGGTTCGTCCGCCGCGACATCCGGAACGCCCGCCCGCGCCGCGCGTCCAGCACCAGCGGCTCCGCGCCCGGCAGGGTGTCCGGCACGGTCTGCTGGAGGATGCGCAGCCCCACGTTCGCCGTCTCCTGCGTCATCGGCGCCTCCTTCACGTACACCAGCACCGCCGACCGCGACCCGTCCGGCGCCAGCAACCCCAGGTGCGGACGGACCCGCAACGTCAGGTCGCCCGCCTGCCACGTGGCCGCCGCCGTCGGCACGCCCGTCGCCCGGGTCGACTGGAGCCACGGCAGGAACCCCTCCCGCAGTTCCTCGAACGCGCGGGGCTGCCCGGCCCGTGGCTGCCGGTGCGCCCCCTCCACGGCCTTCTCCAGCTCGGCCGCCGGATCGGGCGAGTTCGCCGCCCGCCGCATCGCGTCCCGCATCGGGTTGTAGAACCCGGCGACCCACTGCTCCGACGACAGGTAGATGCGGCGCTGCTCGGTCACGATGCTGATCCGGCCGCGCTGGCCGCTCATGACGTACTCGGTGAAGGACAGGGCGGTGACGCTGATCGGCTCCACGACAAGCTCCCCTCGCACACGTCGAACTATTGTTCGATTCTACCGGCGGGGTACGACAATTCGCGGGCTGCGAACGGGCTACGCGCGAACCTTCTTCAGCAGCGGTCCGAGCTCGGGGTCGTTCTCGATCGTGTCGAAGATCCCGGCCAGCGTGCGCTCGTAGAACGGCAGCGCGGTGGCGTACACCTCGCGTCCCGCCGTCGTGACGCAGCTGAACACGCCGCGCCGATCGGTCTCGCACGTCTCGCGCGAGGTCAGGCCGGACTGCTCCAAACGGGCTACGAGCCGGCTCACCGAACTCTGGTTCAGCCCGACCACCTCGGTCAGCTCCTGCATCCGCAGCTCGCCGTCCGCCGCCTCGGCCAACGCGCACAGGGCGGTGAACTCCGACATCCCGAAGTGGAACTGCCGTTGCAGCGCGCGCTCCAGGTCGGCGTTGATCCGGTTGTGCAGCGTCCGGAGGCCGGACCACGTTTCACGTACGGACAACTCGACCCCCTGTAGTGCAGGTATGTCCCTGCATCTTAGGCCCGCGGCACTCGGCGGACCGGCATCCCGATCGTTCGCACCTTCGAGTGGTCGAACCCCGTCGGCCATGGCGGCTGTTGTAGTTTTGTGACCTGGCAGGTGCGGCTGCCACCGAGGCTCCTCCTGACCCGGATGGAGTGGGTGCCTCCAGAGCGCGTCCGACCGACGTGCCCGTATTCCCAGCCGGTTCCCGCGGTTCGGCACGGCGAACCCGGTGGTGTCGACCGGGCGGCGGCCACGGAGGTCCCTGGTGTCGACACTCTCCCCCCACCTGGTCAAACGCTGCTGCTGCACCGGCGAGACGCCGAACATGGTGCGCCGGTCCGGCTGGCACGCGTCCGGTTCACACGCGGCCGGCTCGCACCTCTCCAGCTCGCCGTTGCCGGGCGCGCGGACGTCCGGGCAACGCCGGTTCGAGGCGGCGTTCCTCGACGCGGCGTACCGGGCGATGGCGGGCATGCGCAGACGTGGCTGCGCGTTGCGCCCGACGTCCGTGGTGAGCCGGGTGCGGCCGGATTCGCCGGCGCTCGCCCTCCAGGTGCACGAAGCGGCGCTGGACCACCTGCTGGCCGACGTGCTGCCGGTCGTCGTGGGCGGTCGGCTCCGGGGTGTGCCGGGCTTGCGCGTGCACCCGGGGCGGGACCACCTTGACCTGCGTTCACCCGACGGGGAGCTGCGCCTGCTCGGCGTGACGCGGGAACGGTGGCGGCGGGCCGTCGCGACCGGTCTGCCGATCAGGCTGGCGATGAGCGACGCCCTCGATCCGCTGGAGTCCGCTTCGCCGCCGGTGCTGCCGGTCGACCTGATGAGCGGCGTGCTGCGCAGGCTGCCGCTGTGGCGCGGTGCCGCGTGGCTGGACGGCATCGTGGTGGACGACGTCCTGGAGCTGTACTGGCGGGGTGGGCCGTCGAGCGAGTCGATCGCCGCGATCCTCGCCGGTTCCGCCTGCGGCATCCCGAATTCGACGGCCCTGCCGTACAGCTTCCGCAACGCGGTGCGGGGTGTTGCCCTGTCCGCTGCCCAGCACGCCTTGGCCTTGGCCGCGTCGGTGGAGCCGGAGTGGGCGTGGGCCGAGTGGCAGGCCGCCACCGCGCCGGGTCCGGCCGTCGACGAGCGGGCCGTGCGGCCGGTGCGAATCCGGGCGGACGTCCCCGACGTGTGGGAGCAGCAGGAGATGCGCGCCGCGCTGGCGTTGCGGGACATCAGCGCCGTGTACCTGCTCCTGCTCCACCACGGCGTGACACCCGATCGGATCGCCGCCTTGACCGGCCAACCCGAGGAGGACGTCGACCGCGTGCTGACCGGTGCCAAGGTCGAGTCGTACGACACCTTGACCGACATCGCGAAGGGCCTCGGCGTGCCGTTGGGCTACATGGGCCTGGCGCACGACGAGCAGGCCGAGCCCGATGTCCCGTGCGGCTGCGCGGACCTGGACGAACGCGCGAAGCGCGACCGGTTCCTGGCGCACGCCGCGCTCGTCACCATCGGCTCGACGGCCGCCGCTTGGGGCTGCCGCGCCACCAGCTGCCGTTCCGCCCGCCCGGTGTAGCGGGCTGCGTCCTCTGCGGCACCCGGCGTACAGAAGTGCCGCCGTTAACGCTAATGCCGGTCACTCAAATGGGCGTAACTGTTACTCCTTGCTTGTCTACCAGGGGGTGCTGGACCAAGTACGCGTTCTCGTTCGAGACGACGCGTCCGGCGTTCACCGGGGAGCAGTTGACGTTCCAGGTGCAGTTGGTCGGTGCGCGCTCGTGGGCGTTCGGCTTCGAGGGCGCGCACGCCTCGAAGGTCCGCGTCCGGCCCGCCGCGCTCCCGCCGACCGGACTGGAGTTCGGCGTGACGATCACCGAACCCGCTGCGGGCTCGTCGGTGGCCGAGTTCGGCTCGCCGATCGAGGCGGCGCTGGACGGGAAGACCGGGACGTGGACCGCGCCGCTGGGCGCGTTGCGACCGGGCACGCACACGGTGTTCGCACGGGCGGTGCGCGACCGCACGACGTCACAGGTGGCGTCGAACGAGTTCACCGTGGCACCGGAAGCGCAGGTCCAGTGGCAGGTCGTCGACCGCAACCGGACGCCCGCCGCGGATGGCTGGCGTCGGGCGGAGGGCGTGGCGGATTGGCGGTTCGCCTTCGACACCGCGGACCACGGATCGGGTGCGAAGACCATCCTCACCCGACTGGTGGTCGGTGACCTGGAGGTCGCACGGCAGTCCGTTCGGGCCAGGTTCAGCTGAGCCCGGTGGGTGGGTCGCCGACGCGGCCCACCCACCACCACGGCGTGCCGTCGAAGTCCTGCGGAAAGTTCGGCGCGTCTGTCGATCCGGCGCGTTCGCCGTTCGACCTGGGGGTGAGCGGGTCCGAAGGGGACCTTGAAGCCCGAGGAGACGAACCATGAAGTACATGCTGATCATGCGCGCGACCGACGAGGCCTTCGCGTGCATGGGCGACATCGACTTCACCGTGATGCTGGAGACCGTCGGCAGGTTCAACGACGAGCTGATCCGGGCCGGTGTGCTGGTCGCCGCGGAAGGGCTCGCCGATGCGGCGGAGGGAGTGGTGGTCGACTACTCCGCCGAGCCGCCGGTGGTGACGGACGGGCCGTACGGCGAGACGAAGGAGCTGTTCGGCGGGTTCTACATCCTCAACGTGACGTCGAAGGAGGAGGCCGTCGAGTGGGCGAGGCGGTCGCCCCTGAGCGGTCCGGGGTTCAAGGCCGAGATCCGCCGCGTCGCGTCGATCGACGAGTTCCCGCAGGACAACGAGTGGATCCAGAAGGAGCGGGCGTGGCGCGAGGCCACCGGCCAGCTCTGAGCGCGTCACCGGCGACCTCGCGCCGGAAGCCGTCGGCCAGGCGCTCGTGCCTGGCCGCGCGGTTGTCGATCAGGTGGTTCTGGTGTGGGCCGATCTTGAGGTAGATCGGCCACCACCGGCGCTACGAGCGCCTGAGTGCCCCCGGCAGGATTCGAACCTGCGACCTCGGGATTAGAAGTGCCTGTGACTTCGATCTCATAGGTTTCTACCAGCACTTTTAGTGTGGAGCCTCGTCTCTCTGGTGCCTCTGGGGCCACCGTGAACCTCTAGTTGGCTCCACGCGAGGCTCCACGAGAATCGGTGGTCTGAGGTCATGAAGTCGATCGTCAACAGAGACTAGTTGAGTGCAGTAGCTTATTAATAAGCGCGTGATTGAGTGCTCATAGGCGGCCAGGACCGCCTATGAGCACGATGCTAATTTCATGATTGTGACGCAGGCGCGTTCAATTACGGATCACGTCTGACGCCGCAGCCTTGTTAGGCGGGTCGACTCAATACAGAAAGAATTGCATCGGTTTTAACGATTCGTTTCTGAAGGAGTTCTAGTGCCTTTGCGAAGTCGTGATCGCGAAGTGCCGCGTAGTTAACTTTAAATTCTTTAAGCTTATCGAGCTGCAAGCGGTAATAAGTTTTTTCGCGCATAACGACACCGACCTCGATAAGCGCTTCGAGGGTGGCGCGGGCGATCGGATTGGTTCCGATGATGAGCTTATCAAGAAGCTCTCCGAAAACCGATGGTGCTTCTTTGGTGCTTCCCTTCATGGAAGTCAGCACTCGTCGAATCCAAAACAAAACCTGGTACGCTGCCTGTGAGTCGATGTACGCGCCCAGTTGCGGAAATTCCATGCTGTAACTGGACCACTGGTACCACATATTAGGCCAATGCGCTGTGAGGCAGTCAGCCGGGTATGCGGCCACCTTCAAATGAGGATCATGGCTTGCCTCATCCCGAGCAAAAATCATGACGCCCTCATCGTCTGGCCCGGCGGTTGCAATAATGTGCTCACCTTCGATTTGCAACTCCCGGGTTATCAGCATAACTGACGGGCCCAATTGCACCGAACCTGCAGGAGATGAAATCGTAACGGCAGCATTCGCCGAAATCATGCAGTTTGAAAGAGGTGCTGTTAGTTCAAGAATCCCTACAGGCTCTCTAATTCCGAACGACATGCTGTATCCAGCGCTGAGGGTGGCGTTCTCAGGCATGTCGACTACTGTCAGCATCGCAGCGTTGTTCCCTTCGCTGTAGTAGGTAACAGTCGAAGTCCCGCTCGCGGCAAGTAGATGCGACCTTATAATACCGTCTACTAGTGATTCGTCGACAATCTCTGCGATCGTAATAGACATCTCAGGCAGGCGAACCTGTGGACTTAGGTCGAACAGGAAGTGCGCGTAGAAAGGACCTTCCGGTGCGCATTGAGACAGTAGCTGCTCTTTGCCTATACCGACGACGTCGATCGTTTCAGAAGTTACGACGAACGCGCGTAGATAGTCTCCGAATACGGCGTTTGAAAACTTCCGACCGATCAAAAACGGATGGTCATTCACGAAGCTTTCAATTTGATCTTCGTACGCGATGCGCTCATCCGAATCAAGGATTGCTGGGTAGACGACCTCAAATTTGCCGTCAAGGATTACCCGCAAGATCCTTAAGGTCTGCTCTTCGCGGCCATACAGAACCGTCGCCTTGTCGTCTGGCAATCCGAGGGCTTTTGCGATTCGCGGACGAACTTTTTCACTTTCGCGATCGAGGATTCCTTCGACGATTTGTCGCAACAACCTACCGCGAGTAACAGCCGTAGAGCTGCTGCCCGCCAGGTTTGTGATTCCCTTTTCGCTCTTTGGGTTATCGACGGCTAGCCGTTCGGCGAGAGCCAGAAGAACGGGTGGGTAACCGAGAAAGCTCTCTGCTTGTGTCCAATATTCGCTCGGATCGTTCCCGTCAAAACCCAAAGCTTGGGCGAGTTCGGTAAATACGTTGTCTCTAAATGTTGCGAACGGCCCAGGATGTTCTCTGTGAACTCGATATATTTTCTCATTACTAACTTTCTTGCGGTCAAGCGTTTTGTCGATCAAGCTTGCGCTTTGGGCATGTGTGAGTGGATGAATTCGAGAAATGGAGGTAACTACGCCCATTTCGCTAAGCATGAGGTATGCATCCTCAATCGCTTCGCGCCGGCCAAGGATTACAACCTGACCCTTTGGAGTTGCCTCACTCATGAACTCGGCGAGGTCTTTCAGAAAAGCTTGAAAGTTGTTCCTTCCGGCCAGCAGGCGTGCTTCGTCTAGGCTATCTAGCACGATTGAGCGTTCGCCGGCCAAAAGTGAGCCGATGAATCTATGTACTTCTTTCCATCCGAGAACCTTAGGTAAGAGTCCGGTCAATGTGTTACTGCCAACTTGCAAATGTGCTAAGTCGACTAGAGGTGCGTTAATTTGGTGTGCCAAAGCGCGAGCTGCTGCGGACTTGCCACCCGCACCCGGAGCTGTAATTAATACAATGTGTTGGCGGGTGATATCTTCTTCTGTAGTCGCATCTGGCCACACATACGCATCATCTGGTGTTGTAGTCCCCACAAACCCGTCGTGTTGAGCGACTATAACTGGTGCATCCCCCGACCAGGTGGGCAAGCTTTTGGCTATTTCCTTCAAAGCGAATGTGTCGGCCATCACTATATCTTACCGTATTGCAGGCGGCAGGGTAAGTGTTGCATGTTCACTACTTAGCGCTTGGGGGTGGCTACAGCAAGTTGCACCTGGTGGCCTGTGTACGATTTGCGAGGATCTTTCGGTTTTGGTGTTAAGTCGTGTACGGCAGTTTTCAGAGTGTGGCCGATGGCTGACAGCGACTTCTCTAGCTGTATATGAAGCCGTATCATATGACACATGGCAGATCTCCATGAAGGACTCAAATGGACAGTCTACGGCGAGCGGCCCGTCTACGACAATGAATGGGTCAAGGTTAACCTTGTTGACGTTGAACCGCCCGATGGTAGTCGGTTTGAACATCACGTTGTCAAGTTGCATCATGTAGCGGTTGCGCTGCTTCTGAACGAGCGCGAAGAGGTGCTGACGCTGTGGCGATATCGGTTTGCTGTTGACCAATGGGGTTATGAACTCATTGGTGGGCTGGTTGAGGAAGGTGAAGATCCGGCAGTTACGGCTGCGCGGGAAGCGGTAGAGGAGACTGGTTGGCGGCCGGTCGGCGAGCCTGAACACATGGCTACGTTTCAGCCGTTGCCTGGCATGGTCGACGCGCCGGTGAATGCCTACATCTGGCGGAACGCTGAGAAGGTGGGCGAGCCCACCGATGGTGAGGAAGCCGCGCGGATCGAGTGGATTCCGGTTGATCAGATGCTGGATCTGATCAAGCGTGGTGAGGTGTTGGGATCTGGGGCGATTGTGCCACTGTTGTTCTACTTGGCGTCACGCAATGCCGGTTCGGCCGACCTCGGGTAGCTGCAGCTTGGCTAGGCGCTGGCGTTGGCGGTCGGAGCCGATGCGGGTGGCTAGTTGGCGGGCTTTGGCGGCGCAGGCCAGTGCGCCTCTGCTGTCGCCTGCGGCGGCGTAGGCGAAGGCTAGGTCTGTGTAGGTGTGGAGTTGGGCGCGGATGGTTGAGCGCGGGGAGGTCTCCATTTCTCGCGCTACCGCTTCGAGGCTGCCGATGGCGTCCTGGTCGCCTAGGCGTACTAGGGCGCTGCCTCGCCACCTTGCAAGGTGACCGTCGCTGAGGAGTAGGTGGGGCAGCTCGGGGTCTACCGGGTCCGAGGGCAGAAGTCCTTGTGCCTCATCGAATGCGCGTAGGGACTCGTCGTGGAGTCCAGCCGCTGCGAGTCCTTCTCCGTGTGCGGCGGCAAGCCATGTCCGCAGGAGGGACGGTGCGCGGTTCTCGGCTACGTACCGTGCGTACTCCAGCAGCTCGACGGCTGCGGTCGGTTCACCGATGTCGAGGAGGATCACGGCTTGCTGTGCTGCGGCGTGTGCCAGGAGGTAGGGCGAGTCTGCTTCGCGGGCGGATACCTTGGCGTCCTCGTGGTACTGCCACGCCTGTAGTTGTGATCCCCGGTCGAGTGCTGTCCAGCCGGCTAGGGTTCGGGCGTCGGTGAGGATGGCTGCCAAGCGTTCGCGGTGTTGGGTGCTGACGCTAAACGTCTTGACGCTCTCCATTTGGCGGACGAGGCTGTTCAACTGGTCTAGAACGACCAGCGCGCCGAACCGTTTGTCTGAATTGCGCAGGTCGTTGACTTGACGTTGGAACAGGTCCACGGTTTCACGGTCGATGTTGCGTGCGACTATCAAGCGGTCGCGGAGTTCTTCGGCGGATTCATTCTGACGTTCCGGTGCGAAGCCTAGTTCTTCGTTGGTTCGGCCGTAGAACTCGCGGAACAGGCGTTGGTAGCCGGGGTCGGTTACTTCTACGCGGCCGTTCTCCCAGCGGGAGAGCATGACCGATAGTGCTGACTCGCTGGCTACTGCGATGCCTAGGGTCTTGCCTCTGGTGAGGAAGTAGCGGACGACCTGGGCTTGCGTGCGTCCGGACTCCCTGCGGATGGCCTGTAGCCGCGTGACCGGCGGGTCACCTCGTGCTCGTCCTGGCACGTTCTCCCCCGTTCCCTGAGGCCGTGACCTGCGAACTTAACTCGACCTAACATGGGGCGCGTTAGCCGCTGACAATTATTGCGTCCCCCTGTTCGGCTGTCTGCTGTTGCCATGACAGCGACACAGAAGCCGCCGAACGACTACCGCGAATCAGTCCTTTCTTCGCGCTTCGTCGTCAAGCCGGTTGGTGAGCGTCCCGAGTTGGGCGCGCAGTCCGCGAATCTCGCGGATGATGGTGTTAAGCAGCGGAATTACCGGGTTGTCGACCGGTGCTGCGGTCGCGTCTGCTTCCGGCGGGTTCTGGCCGTTGAGAACCGCTGTCAGGTGCTGCGGGTGCCAGTCAAGCGCGATCGACAGCGCTTCGAGCGTGCGTGGATTGCGGCGACGTTCGATCCGGCCTTGCTGGATCTCACGCACGATCGCCAGCGAGACTCCCGACTTCTCGGCAAGTTCGCGCTGCTTCAAAGCCAGCTCGGCCGCGCGGGCGTTGACTGCCTCCGCGACTGCCGACCAATCCTCTTTCACGTCCGCCTCCGTGCGCCGCCCTCAGCGCCGACGTTAGCGCGAGGTTCAGGCCGATTTCGGAGTTATCACTGATATCAGCGTCTATTGACCGATAATCAACGCTTATGTCAGCGCTTCGAGCGGTGAAATCAGTCTTTCGAAGGCGGAACCAATGGCTGAGACAACTGGCGTGGGCGCTGGCTCGCCCACCTTCTACACGGTGCGAGAGGCCGCGCGCTTGATGCGCATCGCTCCGTCAACGCTGTACCGGGCGATTCGGGAAGACGCCTTCCCTGCCGTTCGTGTCCGAACCCGGTACGTCGTGCCGGCGCAGGCGGTCGAGGAGATGGCTCGGAGGGCGGTGGACTCCGGGGGAGTGGTCGACGTGGTCGGTATGGCTGCCGAGCGTCGGACGGCCCGTGAGGTCGCTCGGCTGACCGGGGGTGCCTCGTGGTGAACGGAGAGAACTACTACGAGGTGATTGCGGCGGACCTCGACCGCTTCGCGGCGGTACCGGATGAGGTGTTGTTGGAGATCGTCACGCGGGATGGCCGGTGCTTGTGGTTGGTGTCGGGTGACGAGTCGCCGGAGTGGGACGACGAGGAGTTGACGGATCGGGAGTTGGCGGCCTGGTTGTGTGCGGAGTGTCCGGCGCGGCGTGCGTGCTTGGAACTGGAGTTGCGTACGGCCGGTGTTGGCACGGTCGGTGTGTGGGGTGGCCTGTCCGATGAGGACCGGCGCGCCCTGTACCCGGTGTGGCGGGCGCGGCGTAGCCGGATGGGTGGGCCGTCGTCATGACGATCAATCTGACGGTTACCCAGGTGCTCGCTGGTGTGGGTGTGCTGCTGGCACTGGTGATGGTGTGGCGGGCCGGTTCGCGTCGGGCGAAGGCTGCCGCCGATACGGCGCGTGCCGGTGCGCGGTTGCTGTCGCTCACGGGCCGGGTGGTGGTGACGGCCGGTGTGATCGTGGGTGTTCAGTGGTTGGTGGTCACCCATGGTCGGGACTCCACGCTGTTGTGGGTGGTGTTGGGTCTGCCGGCGTTGTTCTCCGGCTACACACTCACGAAGGCGCTGACGGTGACTGCGGTGGACGGTCCGCGTCGCAGGGGTGATCGACGGTGAGCACACCGAAGGGTGTGGGAAGGGTGGTCGCCTTCGGGCGGCCACCCGCCGCGCCGGACGAGAACACGGCGGCCCGGATTGCGCGGGAGGCGGTTGAGGCTGCGGAGTTGCGGGCGCACCAGGCGCGGCCGGACGTGGTGGCGTTGCGGGTCGAGCGGGTGCGGGCGCAGGTGGACCGGTTGTGCTGGGCAGGGATCGTCCTGGGCCTGGGGTTCACGATGACCAACGTCCAGCACTTCGCGGCCGGTGATGCGTCGGTGTGGTCGCTGCCGTGGTTGGCGGCGTGGCTGCTTGATCCGACGGTGTCGCTGGTGTTGCTGGCGATCCTGCGGGCGGAGCAGGTGACCGCGCGGTATCGGGTGCGGACGGGGCCGTGGGTGCGGCGGGCGAAGTGGTTCACGCTCGCTGCCACGTACGTCATGAACACGTGGGCGTCGTACGCGGCCGGCTCGGTGTCGGGTGTCGTGCTGCACTCGGTTCCGCCGTTGGTGGTGTTCGTGGCTGCGGAGGCGGTCACGGACCTGCGGGACAAGCTGACGGAGGCTGTGTCGGCAGCGTTCATGGAAGCCGACCGCAGTATGCCGGTAGCCGTTCATGAACCCCGACCGCGACCGGCCGCCAAGAGTAAGCGCGCCGGCAGTCGGACGACGTTCGCCGAGTACCTGGTGTCAGCACGGGCGGCGTGGGCACCAGGGACCACGGTGACGCCGTCTTGGGTCCGTGAGGTCACGGGGTGCTCGCGTGGGCTGTCGTCACGTCTGGCGGCCACGCTGACGCGTGAACTCGGCAGGGGTGGGTTGTCATGAACGACGAGAGCGGTTCGCTGCCGGTGCAGGCGTCACGGCGTGACCTGGTGAACGCGGTCCTTGACGGTGAGTTCGTGAACGACCAGCCGCGAACGGAGCGGCGGTCGTGGGCGCGGCGGGTCGCCGGTTGGTGGCAGCGTTCGCCCCGTGTGCCCGCCGTAATGAAGTCGCGTCGGCTGGTGGTGCAGGCCGTCAGGGATCTCGTGGTGGCGGTGCTGCGGTCGCCGTTCCGGTGCGGTGGTGCGGTGGTGCGGGGGTTGGTGGTGGCGTTGCGGTGGTGGCGGTCGTGGGTTCGGGTCGCCGACTTCCGGGCGGCTGCGGAGCAGTCGGAGAAGCTGGCGGACAAGTTCACCGACATCCGGGCGTTGGCGTTGTTCCGGTGGAAGGTCACCGGCGCCACTCTCATCGCCACTGGCGTGGTGGTCGCGGTGCTCGATCTCGTCTACGGGCATCGGGTGCTGTGGACAGGTGGCGTGGTGGTCGCGGTGGTCCTGGCGGTGCTCGGCCGCCGCAAGGACGGCTCACCGGGTCGCACACCGGTACTGGCCGGACCACGGACGCTGACGTGGACGATGGACCCGCAGGTGCTCGTGGACGCGTTTCGGGACGCCAAGCTCATCGGCAAGGACGAGAGTCTGCGGCTGGTCGAGCGCGCCACGCGGCAGGGTGACGGGTGGGCGGTCACAGTGGACCTGCCCGCGACCCGTAAAGCGGCCGATGTGGTCAAGAACCGGGAGGCGTTGGCGTCGGCGCTCGCGGTGGACGAGGTACAGCTCATCGTGGAGCGGGTGCGTGGCAATGGCGGCCACGCGGGCAGGGTCGCGCTGTGGGTCGCCGATGAGGACCCGTACGGGTCGCCTCCGCTGCGGACGCCACTGCTCGGCGTCGAGCGGTGGGATGCGTGGCGGCCGGTGCCGTTCGGGCGTGACGCGCGGCAGCGGCGGGTGGATCTGCCGTTGGTGTGGACGTCGTTGCTCGTAGGCGCGATTCCCAGGCAGGGCAAGACTTTCGCGGCACGGTTGGCAGCCGCGGGCTTGATCTTGGACCCGTATACGCGGCTCTACGTGGCGGATTTCAAGGCGGGGAAGGACTGGTACGCGGCGGGACGGGTGGCGCATCGGTTCATGGCCGGTGACGAACCGGAACACGTCCTGACGCTCGTGGACTGGCTGGTGGAACTCGTCGCCGAGGTGCAGGGCCGCTACCGCAGGATGCAGGACCTCGACGACGAGGTGTGCCCCGAATCGAAGATCACCCCGGCCATGTCCCGTGACCCGGACCTCGACATGCCGGTGACCGCGATCGTCGTCGACGAAGTGCAGATCCCGCTGGAGGACCGGACACCACTGGAGGTGCAGGACAAGAAGCTCACCGCAGGCGAGTACGTGGGCGAGCTGCTGACGTGGCTTGCCCGCAAGGGACCGGCCGCAGGGATCGTGCTCGTCCTGGCAACCCAACGCCCCGACAGCAAGACCATCCCCAGCAATCTGCGGGCGGTGCTCGGCTCACGGTTCGCGCTGCGGGTCATGGACTGGCGCGACAGCAACATCGTCCTGGGTGAACAGATGAACACACGCGGCTACGACAGCAGCCGGCTACTCGCCACGCACAAGGGCGTCGGCATCCTCCGACCGGACGGGGAGAACACAGCAGGGGCAGACGTGCTCGCTACGACCGTCCGCACGTACTACATGCCGAACGAGGACTGGCGAACCATCTGCTCCCGAGGGCGTGCGCTCAGAGAAGCGGAGGGCACGTTGAGCGGCCATGCGGCCGGACAGGACAGCCAGCCGGCGCTCGACCACGCCGCTGTGGCGAAGGCGATCGGGACAGCGGTCCAACGCACGGAGGAAGCGGAGGTGCCGGAACTGCTGGCGTCCGTTGTGGACTACCTCGGCGACGATCTCCACCCCGGTGGACGGGACTTCGTTCCCACGGCGGAACTCGTGGCCGCGTTGGCTGTCGAGCCAACCGCGTTCGGGCTACGGATGGGCGAGGTGGGGTGCCGACCGAAGCGCGACCGGATCACCACCGATGACGGTGTGCGGCAGGTGCGCGGCTACCTCGTCGCGGACATCCGTGCGGCGCTGAGCGCAGTCAGGGACGGGACCGTCGTGGATGGCGAGGTGATCGAGGATGAGGACTGACCCGTCACCGAACCCGTCCCAAGCCTGGTATCCCGTCACACCCGCTGTGACACGCCCGATATGCGCTTTGACCTGCCTAAACGGGCTCTTGTGACGGGTGGGGCATGGGACGGGCCACCCGTCCCGGACAGCGCGAAACGGCCGTGTGCGGTGCCATCCGGGTGGATGGTTCGCACACGGCCGTTCCGTCCCACGGGTGCCGGAGAGGGAGGCGAGCGGCACCCGTGCACCAACCGTCCGATCCTGCTAACGCCGGTCGGAGGTCTTCAGCAGACGTGCCAACTCCGGACCGGTCATCAGCCGTTCGCACTCGAACGGCGACACCAGCCACCGCGCCTCGTACCCCTCGACCACCACCGGAGGAAGCGGCAACGTCGCCCCCGCCGGAATCACGAACTTCTCGTCCAACCCATCCACGGACGACAGCACGAACACCGCGAACTCCACCATCAGCCCGGCCGCCGGAAGCGGCAGCATCACCACCGGCGTGGGAGCAGTACCGAACCGCCCGGAGATCACCACCCGCCGTCCCCGCTCCGGTTCCACCGCGAACGCGACCATCTCCGGCCCCAGAACGGCCAGCGTCGAACGCGTGACTCCGTCCTCCAGCACCGGCCACAACCGCCGGACCAACTCCGGGTCCGACGTCGCCATAGCCGGTAGACACAGGGCCAAAGACTCGCAGTCGAGGTTCGTCACAGGATCGACATAGGCGTCATCAATCCACAGCGCACCCGGCACCACCGGCCATCCACGCTCCACGCACTCCAGCGCACTCGCCAGGCCGCTACTTCCCACCGTCGCCCCCGACCCAGACCACTCGGGGAACCGCCCGCCCGCCGGCGCGGAAGAAGATCAGAGCGTTCTCCGCAGACTGAAGGCTCATGTGCGCACCCCCGTGAACCGGGAACACCTCGACACCCTTGCGGGTGGTCATCCCCCACGCCGCGACCTGCACGTCCTCAGGCTCGAACGTCTCCCGCACCACCGCGAACAGACGCGGTGCCTGATCGTTCACCAGCTCCTGGACCTCGGCGACGATCTTCGGGTCATCGAACAACGACGCACGCCGCTCCCCGCTTTCACCCCGGTCACCGTCACTCACCAGCGTCAAGGTCATGACTGCCTTCCCTGTGCTCCTCGCGGATCTGGCACACCTCGTCGCGCGCCCGGACCGCCACCTGTGCGTTCTCCTGGCTTTGCCGCACGTATCGCCTGCCGACAGCGACGAGGTAGAGAAGGGGGATCACGAGCCACACCAGAAACAGCGCGACCCCGCCGACATCGCTCGCAAGCCCACTCCACACCACGATCACCACCGTCCTTGACGAATCGCTGACTTCAGCTTGCCCGCTGGTCCAGTGGAAGCAAATGACCTGCCAGCGCCCCAGCGGGACCTATGGGGGCATAGACTGGTCAGCGCTGACATTGGTGATATGGAGATCAACCGATGACGTCAGGGCACGGACGAACACTGCTGGGCGAACTGCTCCACAAGCGCGGGCTGACAGCAGAGGAGTTCAGCGAACAGGCCACCCTGTTCGCCTACGAACACGGCATCGACGCGACGCTCAGCGTCCGCCACGTCCACCGCCTGGCATCGGGCCAACGCGCCGACGGCCGACCACTGGGGCCGGTACGGGCAGGCACCAAGCGACTGCTTGAGGAAATGCTCGGCGTCCCGATCGACCGACTGCTCAAACCCGCCAAGCCCTCACCATCCGAGGTCCAGTCGTGGTCAGGGGAGGCGCTGGAACTGCGGGCACGGATCACCTCCGGACGAGCGGTCGATCAACAGACGATCTCGCTACTTCAGCAGAAGCTCGACCTGACTCGGATCATTGATCGCCGATTGGGTGGGTCGGCACTGCTCGGCGAACTCCGCGCCCAGATCAGCCAGATGTGGAGCCTGCTCGGCAACGTCCTGGACCAACGGTCGAGGATCGCGCTCGCGCGCGTCTTGGTGGACGCGTGCACGCTGGCCGGCTGGCAGTCACTCGATCAAGGATTGCTCCGCGAATCCTGGGAGCACTACGACAAGGCCCGAAGCGCGGCACGCGTCGCCGAATCCAGCGCTCTGGAGGCGTACGCCTGTGCGGGTCAAGCGGTTGTTCTGCTCGACATCGGCGAGACGCGATCCGCAGTCGAGTTGACCCGCTATGCGTGCGCTATCGCGGAACATCATGCCCCCGGACTTCTCGCCTCGTGGCTGTTCGCCGGTCATGGGGAAGCATTGGCCGCAACTGGCGATCGTGACGGCAGCCTTCACGCGTTCGACAATGCAGGGCGACTCATGCCGACTCGTCCCGGCAACACAGAAGCGGCCTACCTGGTGTTCGACGGAACACACCTTGCCAGGTGGCGAGGTAGCGCGCTCGCACGACTCGGCGAGCCTGAGGCTGTTGCCGTGCTGTCCGATGTGCTCGACCAGTTGAACCCAGAATTCGCGCGAGCGGAAACGGCCGTGCGAGTGGACCTGGTGCAGGTGCTATCAGGACTTGGTGAACGTCGCCAAGCATCCACTCACGCTGAACGTGCGCGGATTCTGGCCGCGCGAGTCGGGTCGGTTCGGCAGCGGCGGCGATTGGAGGAGCTAGCCGGTTGATTCGACTTCATCCCTGCCGCGCCTTCCGGTTCGACGTAATTTGGACAACTTCTGCGGACTGGGAGGCTGCGGCCGAGGGGTCGAGTACGACCGGCCGCTTGCCGCGACTCGCCTGTACCAACCCGGCTGCTTTCAGTTCGGCGACTGCGCGATTCGCTGTGCCCGCTGACACGCCGTACCGCGTAGTCAGCTCGGCTACGGTCGGCAGTGTGTCGCCTGGGCGGAGCGCACCGCAGGTGATGGCTCCCCGAAGGTCAGCAGCGATCTTCCGGTACGGCCCGGTAATTTTCGGCTCAAGTGTTGAGACTGCCTTACCGCTTCGATCCAGCGCGATCGGCGGCGTAGGCATCCGACCGGTCAAGGTGGACGCTGCCCGCTGATCGGCTTCCGACCGCCACGCCGAGTACACCTTGAGCGTCGTTGCGCCGCCCCCGCCGTGCCCTAGACGGCCTGCGACCGTCCTGGGGTCGACCCCTGCCGCGATGAGTTCGGTCGCGCTGTAGTGGCGTAGCGCGTGCAGGTTCGTCTGGACCTCAAGTCGCTTGCACATGCGCGAGTAGCGCTGGGAGACGGAATCCGGCTTCAGTGGCGTCTTGTGGTCAATGGACCGGGAGAACAACTTGCCCTTGGGTGCCAGAGTCACACCGGCCTCTGCGGCGATCTCCTTGATGTGCTCGATGTAGATGAGCAGCAGACTCCAAGTCGCCTCGTCCAGTGCGATTCGCCGCTTCTGGTGATCCTTCGGATCAGTCTCCCAGGTTTCGCCTCCCTCCTGGCCTACGGCTACCTCTACGGTGAGTGCGCGCTGAGTGAAGTCGACGTCAGCGATCCTCACGCCACAGAGTTCACCGCGTCGGAACCCTGTCACCATCGTCAGCCACACGAGCATCCCCCAAGCGAAGTCCCTGAACGCTTCGTTGACGATGATCGCGGCCTCTTCGGTGGACGGAGGATGCGGCTTCGATTGCGGCGCTTTGGGCTGCGTCGCAACGTCCAGAGGGTTGACTGAGATCCAGCCCCACCGAAGCGCGAGCTTCATGGCACCGCTCAAGCAAGAGTAGATTTTGCGGATGGTGGAGTCGGATAACCCTTCGCAGGCGTGCACTTTGCACTTGTCCGTGCACTCGTGTTCGCCCGACTTGCGGTGCTCGATGAACTTGCCTTTGCCTCCGCAGTGCTTCGAGCACTGCTTGAGGGTGGCGTTGAAGGAGTCCCACGTTTCACCGTGCAGGTCCTTGCCGAGTTGCCGGTCACCGAGCAACGGGCGGATGTGCAGCCGGATGTTCCGGCGATAGCTGATTTCGGTGCTTCGATCGACGTTCAGGTTCTGCTCATACTTGTCCATCAACATGTTGACGGTGGCATTCGTGCGCGGGGCGCGGCGTTCGTCAACCTGGTTGAGCAGCTTCGTCCGCGCTCGCTCCGCGACTTTGCGGTAGTCGGGGAGCTTGTGGGAGATCGTCTCGGTCAGGAAGTGCTTCTTGCCAGTCAAGGAGTCCTTGCCGGCGTAGACACGGACCTTCAGCGAGCCGCTTGGCAGCGTCAGGATCTCGCCGCGCTGGGCAGCCTTCGCGGGGGTCTTACGAGGGCTCATGGAGCCAGTCTAGGAGCACTCAGGCTCCACGTGTGGCTCCACGAACGTGTACACGATCGTCACTACCTGTCGCCCCTGACCTGTTCTTGCAGGTCAGGGGCTTGTCTAGCTGGTGCCCCCGGCAGGATTCGAACCTGCGACCTCGGGATTAGAAGTCCCTCGCTCTCTCCACTGAGCTACGGAGGCTGGAGGGGCTGTTGACCACGCGCTGTAGCAGCGTAGCCGCCCCACCGGACACATCGTCCGGAAGACCCGGTGCGTTTCCGTCGAGGCACCAGAAGAGTGATCAAGATGCCTTAAAAGTGATGTGGATCACTTTGGAGGGGCTGTCGAGTCGCGCGAAACGAGCGAGACCGCCAGTCTTGTCGGCTCTCCCGGTCTGCCGCCGTCGAGCAGGCGCAGCGCGAGTTCACCGGCTTGGCGCCCCTTCTCGGCCAGGGGTTGACGCACAGTAGTCAACGGTGGGTCTGCGTGTTCGGCGGCGGGCACGTCGTCGAAACCGGCGACCGAGACGTCGGCCGGCACGCGCAGCCCCAAGTCCCGAACGGCCTGCAACGCGCCGAACGCCAACTCGTCCGAAGCGCACAGCAGCGCCGTCGGTCGCGGCGACTCGGACAGCAGTGCCCGTGCCCCCGCCCGACCCAGCTCACGGCTGCTCCGCGCGCACTCCCACACCGGGGTGCCGGCCCCCGTCACGTCCAGGTAGCCGTGCAACCGGTCCCGGCTCACCCGGAACGACGTCGACGCCTGCCGCACGGGCGACACGAGCCCGTTGTGCCCGTCCGCGTGCAGCGCGAACGTCATCACGCCGAACCGCCGGTGGCCCATCTCCCACAACGCCGCCGCCGCCAGCCGCGCCCCGCCGAAGTCGTCCACCTCGACCCGCGCGGTGTCCAGCAGCGCGGGTTGGTCGATCACCACTATCGGCAGCCCACGCGCCCGCACGGCCGCCAACGCCGGCGCGTCGTCCGGCAGCGAGTACGCCACCACGACGTCCGCCTGCGCCCGCGCCACCGTCTCCGGTCGCGGTCCGCCCTTGTCACGCCCGGGCATCAGCACCAGGCAGTGGTCGTGTCCGTCCACGGTCGAAGCCAACCCGTCCAGCACGATCGACAACGCGGCGTCGGCGAAGGACGCCGACAGCCCTTGCCCGAGCATGAACCCGACGGCCGCGCTGTGCCGGGTGGCCAGGCTGCGTGCCACCGGATCGGGGCCCGCGTACCCCAGCGACGCCGCCGTCTCCATGATCCGCTCGCGCAACGCGGCGGACAGCTGGTCCGGCCGGTTGTAGGCGTTGGACACCGTGGCGCGCGACACACCGACCGCACCGGCCACCGTGTCGAGCGTCGGCTTGCGAGGGCGGTCCACGTGATGAGCGTAACCAGGTAATCCGTTGGACGTACTGAAGCGCTCTAGTCACACTCGGGACCATGCCCACGCCTCGCCTCGCCGTCTTCACGGTGTTCCTGTTCAACGGGGTGCTCTTCCTGTCGTGGGCGGCGCGCATGCCCGCGTTGTCGGCGCAGGTCGGCGCCACCGAGGCCACCCTCGGCCTCGCCCTGCTCGGCGCGAGCATCGGCCTGGCGCTGTCGGCGCCGATCGCGGCCCGGATGTGCGCGAAGGTGGGCGCGCGCAAGCTGATCATCGTGGGCGTGGTGGTCACCGCGCTGGCCGTGCCGGGCCTCACGCTCGCGGAGTCACCGCTGCAACTCGGCCTGATCCTGTTCGCGCTCGGCTCGTGCAGCGCGTCGATGGACGTCGGCATGAACGTCGCCGCGGTCGCCGTCACGCGAAGCCTGCAACGGCCGCTGATGCCCCAGTTCCACGCGGGCTTCAGCGTCGGCGGGCTGGTCGGCTCGCTGGGCGCGGCGGCGGCGGCGAGCGCGGGCTGGAGCCTGACCCGTCACCTCGTCACCGTCGCCGTCATCGGCGCGATCACGATGGCGGTGGTGATCAGGGCCGTGCCGGGCGTGCACGGCGAGACCGCCGACACCCCGGCGGACGACCGCCCGGTGCTCAAGCGGCCGTTGTTGTGGCTGCTCGCGGTGATCACGTTCTTCGCCGCGATCGCCGAGGGCGCGACGTCCGACTGGTCGGCCCTGTTCTTCGTCGGTGAACGGGGTCTGAGCGAGGCCGCCGCCGCGTCGGCGTACGCCGGGTTCTCCATCGCGATGGCCGCCGCCCGGATGTTCGGCGAGCCCGTGCAACGCCTCCTCGGCCCGTACCGGCTGCTCGCGTCGGGTGCGGTGGTGGCCGCGGCAGGGCTGGCGCTGACCGTGCTGGTCGACGTGCCGGCCGTCGGTTTCGTCGGGTTCGCGTTCGTCGGCCTGGGGCTGGCCTTCGCGTTCCCGGTGGTCATGGACCTGGCCGGCGACGCGGGCAAGCGCGCGGACGGCACCGGCGGTGAACGGGAGATCGGGCTGGTGACGACGGTCGCCTACACCGGTTTCCTCATCGGCCCGCCGATGGTCGGCGGCATCGCGCACGCCAGCAGCCTCTCGGTGTCGCTCGGCGTCGTGGCGTGCGTGATCGCGTTGATCGTGCCCGCGGTGCTGCTGGCGCGGCGCTCCCGCGCCCGTGAGGTCAAGCGGCTGGAAGTCGACTCAGCGCGGCCTTGAGCAGCGGTTGCATCTCGGCCAGCATCAGGTCGGGGACGCCGCTGGGCTGGGCCATCGCCACCAGGACGCTGCGGTTGGCGTTCACCGCCAGGGTCGCGGTGCACGCCATCTCGCTGCCGCTCAGGTCGCACAGCACCCACGTGGAGTGCCCTTCCACGACCACCTCGTGGCCCTTCTCCTGCCGGGTCCGCACCTGCTCGTACTTCTGGTAGAGCGCGGCGACCACGGTCCGCCCCTTGGCGGAGCCGTCCTCCAGCACGTACTGGCACGACTCCTGGATCACGTCGTCCTTGCGCGCGGGCTCTTTCTTGAACGGCCCGATCGGCTTCAGGTCGTCCGCGTTGAGCAGCGTGCACGGCTCGACGCCCGCGACCGTGCGCGGCTTGGCGATCTTCGGAGGGGCCGACGGTGCGTCCGACTTCGCGTTCGACGAGGTGGAGGGGGCCGTCGCCGGTGTGACCCCGGCCTGGGGCAGCGCGTCCCCGTGGATGGAGTAGCTGCACCCCGCCGACAGCAGCAGGGCGAGGGCCGTCACGAGCACCGTGCGAGAGCTGGTCACGTCCGGCAACGGTAGTAGGTGTGATCTGTGCACGTCCGGCGGTTGGTGACAGCCCGGCGCCGCCGCCTACGCTCGTGGCGTGCCCACTGAAGCGCCAACCCGAACCCAGCGCACCGGCCTGATCCCGCTGCTGATCGTCGGCTCGACGGTCGCCGCGCTGGTCGCGGTGGGGCTGCTCACGATCACCGGTGCGGACCGCCCGGCGCTGATCGTGGTCCGCGTGCTGACCGAGTCCGCGGCCGTGGTGACCATCGGCTCGCTGCTGCTGGCGGCGTTCCTGGTCCCGCCGCAGGAGAACGGCACGCTCGCGGCGGACGGCTACGCGGCCCTGCGCACGGCGGGCGGGGCGGCGTTGGTGTGGACGCTGGGCGCGGTGCTGTCGGTGCCGTTCACGGTCGCGGACGCGCTGGGCCAGCCGGTGACGGCGCTGCTGGAGCCGTCGGTGCTGTTCCAGGTCGCGGGCCTGATGGAGCAGGCCAAGGCGTGGATGGTCACGGCGGTCGTGGTGGCGCTGCTGGCGTTGGGCTGCCGGCTGGTGCTGTCGTGGAACTGGACCGCGGTGCTGTTCTTCGTGTCGGTGTTCGCGCTGGTCCCGGTGGCCGTGACGGGGCACTCGTCGGGCGGCGGCGCGCACGACGTGGCGACGGACAGCCTGCTGTACCACCTGATCGCGGCGGCGTTGTGGGTCGGCGGTCTGATCGCGCTGCTCGCGCACGGCCGGCGGGGCGGCGACCACCTGGCGTTGGCGACGACGAGGTTCTCCAGGATGGCGCTGGTCTGCTGGATCGTGATGGCGGCCTCGGGCGTGGTCAACGCGTGGGTGCGGCTGCCGTTGGACCAGCTTCTGAGCAGCGACTACGGCCTGCTGGTGCTCGGCAAGACGCTCGCGTTGGTCGTGCTGGGCGTCGTGGGGTACTTCCAGCGCGAGAAGAGCGTGAAGCAGGTCGTCGCGACGGGCTCCGGGCGTTCGCTGCTCAAGCTCGCGGGCGTCGAGGTGCTGCTGATGTTCCTCACGATCGGCCTGGCCGCCGCGCTGAGCCGCACGCCTCCGCCGGTCGAGGGCCGGGTGCTGCCCAGCACGGTGGAGCTGCGCATCGGCTACGACCTGGCCGGCGCGCCGACCCTGGCCCGGCTGCTCTTCGACTGGCGGTTCAACCTGGTCTTCGGCACGGTCTTCCTCGCCCTCGCCGCGCTCTACGCGGTGGGCGTGTGGCTGCTGCGCAAGCGTGGTGACGCGTGGCCGGTCGGCCGCACGATCGCGTGGATCGCGGGCTGCCTGACCGTGGTGTTCGCCACGTCGTCCGGTGTCGGCCGGTACTCGGCGGCGATGTTCAGCGTCCACATGGAAGCGCACATGCTGCTGTCCATGCTCGCGCCGGTCCTGCTGGTGCTGGGCGGTCCGGTGACGTTGGCGATGCGCGCGCTGCCCCCGGCGGGCAAGGCCAATCCACCGGGGCCGCGCGAGTGGCTGCTGGCGCTCGTGCACTCGCCGGTGGCGAAGGCGCTGACGAACCCGTTCATCGCGTTGGCGCTGTTCGTCGGCTCGTTCTACGGCCTCTACTTCTCCGGCTTGTTCGACTGGGCGCTGGACTACCACTGGGCGCACCTGGCGATGAACGCCCACTTCATCCTGGTCGGCTACACGTTCTACTGGCCGGTGATCGGGATCGACCCGTCGCCGAACCGGCTGCCGCCGCTGGGACGGCTGGGCCTGCTGTTCGCCTCGATCCCGTTCCACGCGTTCTTCGGCATCGTGCTGATGAGCTCGCAGACCGGGATCGGCGACAACTTCTACCGCTCGCTGGGCCTGCCGTGGGTGACGTCGCAGCTGGAGGACCAGCGGCTGGGCGGCGGTATCGCGTGGGCGGCGGGGGAGGTGCCGCTGATCGTGGTGATGGTGGCGCTGCTGGTGCAGTGGGCCAGGTCGGACAGCCGCGAGGCCCGCCGGGCTGACCGGCGGGCCGACGCGGACGGTGACGCGGACCTCGTCGCGTACAACGCGATGCTGCGCAAGATGTCCGGGAAGGACTGACCCTTCACAGCGGCCGGCGGAAGCCCTTCACGGCCATGATCCAGCCGGCTGCGGCGAGCACGGCGCTGGTCGCGAGGGCGCCCACCACACCGCTGACGGGCTGGTCGAGCGCCAGCGAGCGGGCCGCGTCGACCGCGAACGTCAGCGGGTTGACGTTGGCGACCGCCTGGAGCCAGCCGGGCAGGCCGCTGACCGGCACGTACGCGCTGGACGCGAACATCAGCGGGAACATGGCCAGGAAGCCGACGGTCTGCATCAGCTCGGCGTTGCGCAGCCACGCGGCGATCGCCAGGAAGATCCAGCCCAGGCCCCAGCCGACGGCCAGCGCCAGCGCGAGTGCCGCGGCGATGCCCACGACGCCGCCCGCGGGGGCGAAGCCGAACACCACGACCGCGAACACCAGCATCAGCAGCAGCTGCGAGGCCGTGCGGACCAGGTCGGACAGGCTTCTGGCGACCAGCACCGAGCCCGACCGGATGGGGAGCGAGCGGAACCGGGCCAGCACGCCGTTCTTCATGTCCGTGACCAGGCCGACGCCGGCCTGGAGCGCGGACTGCATGGCCGTGTTGACCAGGATCGCGGGCATCAGGAAGTCGATGTAGGCGACGCCCTGCGGGAAGCCCGGTGTGTTGGCGATGCTGGCGAAGATCTGGCTGAACAGGGTGAGCATGATCAGCGGCTGGAGGATGCTGAACACGATCATCCGCGGGTCGCTGACCAGCGTGCGCAGCGACCGCTGGGTCAGCACGAGCACCTGGGTGCCGAAGTCGGTTCCGCGCCAGCGCGTCTGCGGCGGTGCGGCGGTGGTGGTGGTCATTCGGGGCTCCTGTTCAGGCCGCGTGCTGCGCGAGGGTGAGGTACACGTCGTCCAGGGTCGGTTCGCCCAGGGCCAGTTCGGTGGCCTCCAGGCCGACCTCGTCCAGGGCGCGGACCACGGTGGCGATCTCGCGGGACGACGTGACCGGCGCGGTCAGCGTGTTCAGCGCGCTCACGGGCTGGAGACCCGCCCGTTCCAGGGCGGCGGAGGCCTTGGTGACGTCCGCTGCGTCGGCCAGGGTGACGGTGACCGTGCGCTGGCCGACCTGGGCCTTCAGCTCGGCGCTGGTGCCCGCGGCGACGACCTTGCCCTTCGACAGCACGGTGATCGAGTCGGCGAGGCGGTCGGCCTCGTCCAGGTACTGGGTGGTGAGCAGGACCGTGGTGCCGTCGGTGACCAGGCCTTCCACGATCTCCCACAGGCCGAGCCTGCTCGCCGGGTCGAGGCCCGTGGTCGGCTCGTCCAGGAAGATCACCTCGGGGTGGCCGACGAGGCTCGCGGCCAGGTCGAGGCGTCGCCGCATGCCGCCCGAGTAGCTGCGGGACTGCTTCTTCGCGGCGTCGGCCAGCCCGAACAGCTCCAGCAGTTCGTGGCCCCTCGCCCTGGCCTCGCGCGGGCTCGCGCCGAGCAGCCGGGCGATCAGGATCAGGTTGTCCAGGCCGGACAGCTGCTCGTCCACGGCGGCGAACTGGCCGGTCAGGCCGATCCGGCTGCGCACCTCGTGCGCCCGTGCGACCACGTCGAACCCGGCTACCCTGGCGCTGCCGGAGTCCGGTGGGAGCATCGTGGTCAGGACGTTGACCAGCGTCGTCTTGCCCGCCCCGTTGTGCCCGAGCAGGCCGAGCACCGTGCCCTTCGGCACGGCGATGCTCACCCCGTCGAGTGCCTTCTCCGTGCCGAACGCCTTGCCCACGTCGGTCGCTTCGATCATCAGGTCGTTCACTGCATCCCCCTCGATCAGTTCTTCACGCCGTGCAGGAACAGCTCCACGAGCAGGTCGGAGTCGGCGGTGGAGTCGCCGAAGCCCTTGCCCTGCATGCGGTTCGTGAACACGAGCCCGAGCAGCAGCCGTGCCGCCAGGGACGGGTCCACGCGCAGGTCGTCGTCCGGGCCGAACAGCGACGCGACCTGCTCGGCGATCCGCTGCATCTCCGGCGGCGGGCCCTTGTGCTTGTGGTCGGCCTGCGGGTCGTAGCCCGAGTCCCGGAGCACGCTCATCAGCTTCCACAGCCGGTCGAGGTAGCTGGAGACGGCGCTGATGGCCCAGGAGAGGCGTTCGGCGAGGGTGCCCGCCTGCCTCGCCTGTTCGATCAGCTCCAGCTCGGAGTCGATCGCGAGGACCGTCCGCACGCAGGTGTGGATCAGTTCCTGCTTGTCCTTGAACGCCCGGAAGACGGTGCCCTCCGCGATGCCGGCTGCCTTGGCGATCTGGCTGGTCGTGACGTTGGCGCCGTGCTCGAAGAGCAGTGGGACGGTGGCGGTGACGATCGCCTCGCGGCGGTCCTCGGGGCTCATCGCGGGCGCGCGCCGACGGCGTCGGGTGATGTCCTCGGGCATGCCGCCAGCATATGAGTGAGTCCTCACTCATGTCAACGAGTGAGCGCTCACTCATCCGATTATGCGTGTCCCAAGCAGTTGTCCACAGATCCCCAACCGCACCTGTCCCCGCACCTCGACCCCCGGCAACCTGGTCCCAAGCGATCCACGACAGGAGGCGGAAATGGCTTACAACGAGTGCAGGGTCACCATCTGCGGCAACGTCGCCAGCCCGGTCACCCACACCAAGGTCGGCACCGGGTTCAGCCGGGTGAAGTTCCGGCTGTTCACCGCGGAGCGGGTGTGGGACCAGCAGGAACGCACGTGGAGCGACGGCGCGAAGATGTTCCTGACGGTCACCTGCTGGCGGATGCTCGCGGACAACGCGCACGCGTCGTTGAACAGGGGTGACCCGGTGGTGGTCACCGGCCGGCTGGCGATCAAGGACGTGGAGCACGACGGGAAGGTCAGCCAACTCGTCGAGGTCGAGGCCACCGCGATCGGCCCCAACCTCGCCCTGTGCACCGCGACAGCCCTGCGGACCAGGCTCGCGCCGGACGCGATCGAGGCCCGTGCGGCACCCGAGATCGTCGCGCCCCGCAAGCCGGACGAGCTGCCGCTCGTCCTCTCGGTCGGGTCGGAGGCGCCGAAGGAGGTGGCCGAAGTGCCGTTCTGAGCCGATCGGGCTACATGGGGTTCCGTTCGCCCGCTCCGGGCGGACAATGCGCGGGCAGTCGTCGCCGTTGCGAGCGTGGAGGAGGGAGGTCGTCGGGCCGGCGCCAGGGCCGGATCCGTGCGCAGGCATCGGGGTTTGACAGCGCATCGAGTTCGCGCATCCGATCGGAGGCGCTGGTCGCGGGGTCGCGCCAGGCGTGCCGTCCGACCGGGTCACGGGCGGGGGCGACCCACGTTCGCGTTAACTCTGCGCTGCGCCCACGTCCGTTGCCGGCGTCCGAGGTTCGGGCCCGATCGGCACCGCTCTACGATCGCGGGCATGGCCGAGTACGTCTACACCATGAAGAAGGTGCGCAAGGCGCACGGGGACAAAGTCATCCTGGATGACGTCACCATCATGTTCCTCCCCGGTGCGAAGATCGGCGTCGTCGGTCCCAACGGCGCCGGCAAGTCGAGCGTGCTGAAGATCATGGCCGGCCTGGACACCCCGGGCAACGGCGAGGCCTTCCTCGCGCCGGGCTACACGGTCGGCATCCTCCAGCAGGAGCCGCCGCTCAACGAGGAGAAGACCGTCCTGGGCAACGTCCAGGAGGGTCTCGGCGAGATCAAGGTGAAGCTAGACCGCTACAACGAGATCGCCGAGAAGATGGCCGTCGACTACTCCGACGAGCTGATGGAGGAGATGGGCCAGCTCCAGGAGGACCTGGACCACGCGAACGCGTGGGACCTCGACTCCCAGCTGGACCAGGCGATGGACGCCCTCCGCTGCCCTCCGCCGGACGCCGACGTCACGACGCTCTCCGGTGGCGAGCGCCGCCGGGTCGCCCTCTGCAAGCTGCTGCTCAGCAAGCCTGACCTGCTGCTGCTCGACGAGCCCACCAACCACCTGGACGCCGAGAGCGTGCTGTGGCTGGAGCAGCACCTCGCGCAGTACGCGGGCGCCGTCCTGGCGGTCACCCACGACCGGTACTTCCTGGACAACCTCGCCGAGTGGATCCTCGAACTCGACCGCGGCCGAGCCCACCCGTACGAGGGCAACTACTCCACCTACCTGGAGAAGAAGGCGGAGCGGCTCGCGGTCACCGGCAAGAAGGACCAGAAGCTGCAGAAGCGACTCCGGGACGAGTTGGAGTGGGTCCGGTCGGGCGCCAAGGCCCGCCAGGCCAAGTCCAAGGCCCGCCTCGGCCGCTACGAGGAGATGGCCGCGGAGGCGGAGAAGACCCGCAAGCTCGACTTCGAGGAGATCCAGATCCCGCCGGGCCCGCGTCTGGGCAGCGTCGTGGTCGAGGTGGAGAAGCTCAAGAAGGGCTTCGGCGAGCGGGTGCTGATCGACGGCCTGTCGTTCAGCCTCCCGCGCAACGGCATCGTCGGCGTCATCGGTCCGAACGGCGTGGGCAAGACGACGCTGTTCAAGACCATCGTGGGGCTGGAGGAGCCCGACGCGGGCACCGTGCGGATCGGCGAGACGGTCAAGCTGTCCTACGTCGACCAGAACCGCGGCGGCATCGACCCGAAGAAGAACGTGTGGGAGGTCGTCTCCGACGGCCTGGACTACATCCACGTCGGCAACGTCGAGATGCCGTCGAGGGCGTACGTCAGCGCGTTCGGCTTCAAGGGTCCGGACCAGCAGAAGCCGGCGGGCGTGCTCTCCGGTGGTGAGCGCAACCGGCTCAACCTGGCGCTGACCCTCAAGGAGGGCGGCAACCTGATCCTGCTGGACGAGCCGACGAACGACCTGGACGTCGAGACGCTCGGTTCGCTGGAGAACGCGCTGGAGCAGTTCCCCGGCTGCGCCGTGGTCATCTCGCACGACCGGTGGTTCCTCGACCGCGTCGCCACGCACATCCTGGCGTGGGAGGGCACGGACGAGAACCCGTCGAAGTGGTACTGGTTCGAGGGCAACTTCGAGGGCTACGAGAAGAACAAGATCGATCGACTCGGCGCGGAGGCGGCAAGGCCGCACCGCGTCACCTACCGCAAGCTCACGCGGGACTGAGAGCAGGGAACCTGCATCGTGGCGGCGAGGGGCGAGGCGCGGGCGGACGTCGAGGTGAGCACGCTGGTCGTGCCCGCCTGGCGGTTGCGTTGGCGGGCACCGGAGCTTGCTCTGGTGCTGGGCGAGCGCGCCGTCGCCCTCGCCTCGGCCCGCCGTGACGAGGTGGACAGGTTGCGCGCGGAGGCCCTGGTGGTCTTCGCGAGCAACCGCATGGGCCGGGGAGTGCGGACCGCGGACCGGGCGCTGGACGCCCTCAAGGCGGCCGAGTCCGAGTCCGAGCAGGAAACGGCCTGGCGGCTGCGCGTCGAACTGGCGGACAGCGCCAGGTCGGTCGGGGCACCCCTGACGGGCTTCGCGGCGGTCCGACCCGTCCTCGAAGCCGAGAACGTCCCACCGGGGCTCCGCGCCGCCGCGCTCGTCCAGGCCAGCGAGTGCCTGGTCTCGGTGGGTCGGGGCGACGCGCTGTCCCAGGCCTTGGACGAAGCGGACCGCCTCTACCAGGCGGACCCGCTGCTGGACCACGACACGACCCTCCTGCACCGCGCCCTGCTCCGCGCCGCCTCGGCAGGCCAACACCGCCGTTGGGGAGACCTCCAAGCGGCGACCGCGGCGTGCCGCGACGGCCTGGACCTGCTGGACCGCCTCAAGGAGGCGGAGTCGGACAACGGACAGGTGCGCGGCAGGCTCACCGTGGAGTTGGTCTGCGCCCTGCTGGACCTGAACAAGCCGGGCGAGGCGTCGGAAGCCGGCACCCCGCTCCTGGAACGCCCGGTACGGGCACCGTCCGCGTCCACGGCGGGTTGGCTCCGGTTGGCCCTGGCCACCAGGGTCCACCTCCCGGCAGGGCGGGTCGACCAGGCACGTGACCTGCTCCGTGACGCGGCGGACAGCGCGGAACGGCACCAGTTGGACCTGCTCCTGAGCGAAAGCCTCCTGGCGCTCGCCCACGTGCACGAGGTGGGCGGCGACCTGACGGAGGCCTTGGCCAACCTGCGTTCGGCGCACGCGGCCGAGCGCAGGCGTGCACGGGCCGTCTACGCGGTGCGGGCGCGGCTGGCGGCCGAGTTCTCCGGAGTCCACCGGCCGCCGGCCGGCAGCCTGCACGACGAACTGGCCGCCCTGCTCCGCACCGGAACCCAAACCGCACCGCCTCCTGCGGACACCGCTCTCGCACCCGAGGCGAAGCAGCAACTCCGGCAGTGGCGCCCGGTGCAGATGCACCGCAACGAGGGCGTCCGCGTCAAGCGCTCCCGGCGTGCGGCCGAGGACATGACGGCGGAGGGCATCTCGGCAGCAAGGGCCCACGCCGCCGACCGCTGGCGCTTGGTGCAGCCGTTCGGCAGCGCGGAGGCGTTGGACGACGCGGCAGAGTTCGCGGAAGTGCTCGCGGAGGAGTTCGGAGCGGCACAAGCGGCAGAGCCCCACCCCCCAGCCCACCACCAAGCCGCCGCCGCATCCGCCGCCGCAGCAGCCATCCAACCGGCTCCCACCCGCACCCCCCAGCCCTCGCAGCCCGGCACCCCGACGCCACAGCCCTCACTGGCCGGTACCCAGGCGCCCCTGACGCAACCGCCGGGCATCCAGACACCCCCGACCCCACCGCCCGCGATCCAGGCGGCTCCGACCCCACTGCCCGAAACTCAGGCGGCCCAGCCCCCACCGCCTGGAACTCCGGCGGCCTCGACCTCCCCGTCCGGTATGCAGGCGGCCTCGGCCCCACTGTCCGGTGCCGAGGCAGCCCAGTCTCAACTGTCTGGAACTCCGGCGGCTCCGACCTCGCTGTCCGGTGCCCAGGTGGCCCAGTCCCAATTGCCTGGAACTCCGGCGGCTCCAACCGCACCGTCTGGTGCCGAGGCGGCCCAGTCCCAACTGCCCGGAACTCCGGCGGCTCCGACCTCGCTGTCCGGTATGCAGGCGGCTTCGACCTCGCTGTCCGGTGCCCAGGTGGCCCAGTCCCAACTGCCTGGAACTCCGGCGGCTCCGACCGCACCGTCCGGCATCGAGGCGGCCGGGCCCCAGTTGTCTGGGATGCAGGCGGCCTCGATCGCACCGTCCGGTACCCAGGCGGCCCAGGCCCAGGCCCAGGCTTCTGCGACGCAGACGCCACAGGCCGCGCCGACCGGACCCCAGGCATTCCAGTCCCAAGCGCCTGGATCTCAGGCGGCTCCGACCTCACACTCCGGCAGCCAGACGACCCAGCCCCAGGCACCCGGGACCGGGCCGGCCGCGACCGAAGGCCGCCCGGAACACGCGAGGAGTGGCCAAGCGAGGCCGCACTCATCCGTGTCACCACACGGCACCCCGAACCTCAACCAGGTCCCCTCCGGCATGCCCCACCCCGCCGCAGCCGCCGCAACCACTCCCGCCCCGGACAGCGCCAACATCGCCGCCGCCGCCAACGCTGCCGCCGATGCAGGTCTGGCCCGTGCGGAGTTCAACGACGGCGGCACCGGCAGCTCCCGCCAAGCGCAGGCCATGCGCCAGGACGCTGCGGAGTCGGCTGGTGGCCCGCCGAGAGGTGCCCGCCACGGTGCCGCAGCGCCGACCGGTGACCCTGCCAGCGGTGTCCGCGACGATTCGGCGGTGTCGGTGTCCGTGTCGGCTGACGGTCCTTCCGCCGCTGGGCGCCATGACTCGTCAGCGCTGGGGGACAAGCCTGCCGGCGTTGTTCACCAAGGTTCCGCCACGCCAGCCGGCGGCTTCCCCGGCCCTGTGCGCCAGAATCCCGCCGCGTCGGCTGAGAGCAGTGCCGGAGTTGCGCGTCACGGTTCCGCCGTGCCGGGCGCTGTACCGGTCGATGCTGTGGGTAAGGGTTCCGCAATGTTGACCGGTGGTTCCGCCGTGTCGGCTAATAGTCCCGCTGGGGCCTCGCGCGACCAATCCGTCACTTCGGCCGGTGGCTTCGTGGGCGGTACGGGGGCTGGGCTTGGTGGGGGTGGGGGCTTCGGGATTGCGCAGCACGGGGCGGGTGCGCCGAGCGTTGGCCACGGCGGCGGTGTGGGGTCTGGCGACGGTGGCATGAGCGCCGGGGTCTCGCCCGGTGCTGCTTCGCCCGGTGGTGGTGCTGCCGGAGTGGGGCGAGGGCCGTTGGCGGCTCGTGACTTGGAGTCGGCTGTGGCGGACCAATCCGTGACTTCTTCCGGTGCGCCGCAGGTTGGTGCCGACGGGGGAATTGGCGGGCACCATTCGGACATTGTCGGAAGTGGCTTCAGCGTGACGGCTGCCGACGGCGGCCGGGAGATTGGTGCTGGTCAATCCGGCGCTGCGAGCGAAGTGAGCAGAGCGGACGCGGTGGGAGCCTCTCCTTCGACCCCTGAAAACGAGGCCGGCGAGCGAACTGTGCCCGCGGCAGGGTTGATCGCCGCCGCCGGAGTCGTGCGCAGTGGGCGTCGGCGGGCTGCTCGTGAGGCCACCGAGGGCGACAGCGAACGTACCTCCGGTGATCACGGGTCCGACCCGAATGTGCTGGACGCCCTGAAGGCCGCCGGGCTCCTCGATTCGCAACGCACCGGCGGACGCCGACGTGCCCGTGATGTCGAGGAGGACGCCGCCGTTTCCGTTCCGACTCAGGAGGCGGAACTGCCGCAGGCGGAGCCCGGAACGCAACCCGAAGCTGTGCCGGAACCCGTGCAGTGGCGGGTGGAGGCGCCGCAACGGCTGCGCACCGAGGAACCGTCCATCGACATGTTCGACTCGCCGACGATGGTCCAGCCCGCCGTGCGCGACGACGTCCCGCCGGTCGGCCTTGGCGCGGCCTTCGTGAAGGGGCCGGTCATCCCCACCGCCCGGGTGCCCGACCCGCCCGACTTCCCGCCACCGCCCGTGCCGGACTTCGCCTCGCCGCTGCCCGACTTCTCGGCGATGGCCACCGTGCCCGCGCAGGGCTCGGCGTCCGACTTGGTGTCCGACTTGGCGCATCCCGATGCGGCTGCGCCGAAGGTGAACGAGTCCATGACTGAGCCGAGGCCTGAACCGGACCAGGTTCCGGTCGTCCCGGAGCCCGATCAGGTCCCTCCGGTGCCGGTTCCCGACCCGGTGCCGTCGAACCCCTCGCCCGAGGTGGCCGCACCCTCGGCCCAGGCGGTTGAGTCGGCGCCGGCGGCGTTCGGGTCGACCGGTTTCCTGAGTGCCGCCGACGTCGAGCACGACGACGCGCCGGTTGACGCGCCAGTCGATGCGCCGGTTGCCGCACCAGTCGACATCCCGACTGGTGTCCCAGACGGTGTCACGACGGCAGCACCGGTCGTCCCGGCAGAGCCTGCTGCCCCGGCTGCCGACGTGCCGGCTGCCGCTGCCCCGATCGCCGACACTCCAGCTGTCGATATGCCGGCCGGTGATGCCCTGACCGCCGACGCCCCGACCGCCGACGCGCCGTCTGTCAACGCCCCGACCGCCGATACCCCGGCCGCCGACGTCCCGGGGGAGGACCCGGCGAAGGATCCGTTCGTCACCGCGGTCGTCGTCGGCGGCAAGACGATCGACCTCCCCGCCATCGTCGAACCCACGCCCCCGGCCCTGGAATCGCCCAGCGCCACCCGCGCCTCACGCCGCCACAAGAGCGACCTCAGCCTCGCCGAACTCCTGGCCGAAGCCCTGGTCGCCTACGAGGACGCCCGGCGGGAGGACGAGGCCGCCGGCAGGGTGGACGAGGACACCGTGCCGATCACGCCGGTCGGCCCGCCGCCGGAGTCCGCCGCCGAGACCACCGCACCCATCCGACGCGTCGAACCCGCACCCCGGTTCGACACCTGGACACTTCCCGAGTCGTGAATAATTTGAGGTTCTAATAAGGTTCCCCGCGGGTAACAAAGCGGGAAATAGCCTGGCCCGTAGTCATTTTGCTACTTTCCGGCAAGTGGTTCGATTCAGTGCCAGGGTTGCGGCGAACGGGATCGACGGCGTCTGGTTTAGTGGTGTGCGGACCCGGCACACAGAGGTGCCGGATAGCGTGGAGCCGCCTGAACATGACCCCGACTGGAGTCCCGTCCCGACCCGAGCTCGCCGCCCGCCACGACGTCGGCGCGGCCCGCACGGCCAGTCCCGAACAGGCTCGTGACGAATTGATCGAACGGGCCGCCGCCAACGCCCCCGAGCTCGCCGACCTGATCCGCCTGTACTACCGCCACGTCCCCGCCGAGGAAGTCAACGACGACGACCCGGTGGACCTGGTGGGTGCGGTGCGCTCGAACTACCAGCTCGCCGAGACACGGGTGCCCGGCCGCCCGGTGGTGCGGATCCTCAACCCGACCCGCGACCACGACGGCTGGACGTGCCCCGCCACGGTGGTGCAGGTGGTCACCGACGACATGCCGTACCTGGTCGACTCGGTCGCCTCCGAGCTGACCCGCGGCGGCGTGCAGGTGCAGCGCGTGGTGCACCCGATCGTCGTGGTGCGCCGGGACGTGGTGACGGGCGCCCTCCAGGAGGTGCTGCCGAAGGCCGACCCGGCCGACCCGCAGGGCGACGCGATCGCCGAGTCCTGGATGTACATCGAGGTGGACCTGCTCACCGACCCCGACCGGGCGCGTGAGCTGGAGTCCAAGCTCCACACCGTCCTCAACGACGTCCGCGAGGTCGTCGAGGACACCGACAAGATGGTCGGCACGGCCCTGCACCTGGCCGAGCAGCTGGAGTCCGACCCGCCGCCGCTGCCCGACCACGAGGTCCTGGACGGCGCGAAGCTGTTGCGCTGGCTGGCGAACGACCACTTCACGTTCCTCGGCTACCGCCAGTACGAGCTGGTCCGCGACGACCCGGCGACGGACGGCGAACCCGCGCAGCGAGCGGTCCTCGCCAGTGGCCTGGGTGTGCTCAGACAGGACAGCCTCGCGGCGCGCAGCCTCACCGCGGGCCCGGACGCGGGCGCGCAGGCACTGTCACCGGAACTGCTCGTCCTGACGCAGGCCAGCGCCCAGTCGAGCGTCCACCGCTCGGTCTACCCCTACTACGTCGGCGTGAAGACCTTCGACGCCGACGGCAACGTGAACGGCGAGCACCGGTTCCTCGGCGTCTTCTCCACCACGGCGCTGCACGAGGACGTGCTGGACATCCCGGCCGTCGAACGCCGGGTCCGCGACGTGATCCACCGCGCCGGTTTCCCGCTGCACTCGTACTCGGGCCAGCGGATGCTCGAAGTGATCCAGAACTACCCGCGCACCGAGCTGTTCTCGGTCGACACGGACACGCTGTACCAGACCGTCACGGGCGTGATCGCGCTGGCCGAACGCCGCCGGCTGCGGCTGTTCCTGCGCCGCGACCCGTACGGCCGCTTCTACTCGTGCCTGGTCTACCTGCCGCGCGACCGCTACACCACGACGTCGCGGCTGGCCATGCAGGAAGTCCTGATCGACCAGCTCGGCGGCGTGAACCTGGAGTACAGCGCGCGCATCGGCGAGTCCGCGCTGGCCCGCGTGCACTTCACCGTGCACACCGACCCGAGCCGCCAGGCGGAGCCGGACACCGCCTACATCCAGCAGCTGCTGGCCGAGGCGGTCCGCACCTGGGACGACCGCATGGCCGAGGCGGTCGTGGAGGGCCAGGGCGCCGGTCTGGGCGCGGAGTCGTCGTCCGAGCAGGGCCAGCGGATCGCCGCGGCCTTCCCGGAGGCCTACAAGGAGGACTTCGCCGCGGCCGACGGCCTGGCGGACTTCCTGCGCATCGAGGCGTTGCGGCCGGGCGACCTTGACCTGGCCTTCTACACGCCGCGCGACGCCGAGCCGGGTGAACGGCGGTTCAAGCTGTTCCTGGTCGGTGCCCGGCTGACGCTGTCCGACGTGCTGCCGATGTTGCAGCGCATGGGCGTGGTCGTGGTGGACGAGCGCCCGTACGAGCTGTCCCGCGACGACGGCGTCGAGTGCTGGATCTACGACTTCGGCCTGCGCATCGACCAGGGCACGCTGGACCAGCTGTCCACCGACGACATGGAGTCGATCCGCACCCGCTTCCAGGACGCGTTCGGCGCGGCCTGGCGCGGTGAGGCCGAGGTGGACGGCTTCAACACGCTCGTGCTCAAGGCGGGCGTCACGTGGCAGCAGGCGGCGATGCTGCGCGCCTACGCCAAGTACCTGCGCCAGGCGGGCACCCCGTACAGCCAGGACTACATCGAGGACGCGGTCCTCGCGCACACCGAGGTCGCCACGGCCCTGGTGCGGCTGTTCGAGACGCGGTTCGACCCGGGTCTGACCGACGTGGACCGCGCCGACCACAGCGAGCACCTCGTCGGCGCGATCACCAAGATGATCGACGACGTGACCAGCCTCGACGCGGACCGCATCCTGCGCAGCCTGCTCACGTTGGTGCAGGCCACGCTGCGTACGAACTACTTCGTCCGTGACGCGGACGGCAACCCGCGCCCGTACCTGGCGGTGAAGCTCGACCCGCGCGCGATCCCGGACCTGCCGCAGCCGCGTCCGAGGTTCGAGATCTTCGTGTACTCGCCGCGGTTGGAGGGCGTGCACCTGCGGTTCGGCCCGGTGGCGCGCGGCGGTCTGCGCTGGTCCGACCGGCGCGAGGACTTCCGCACCGAGGTGCTGGGCCTGGTGAAGGCGCAGGCGGTGAAGAACGCGGTGATCGTGCCGGTCGGCGCCAAGGGCGGGTTCGTCGTCAAGAAGCCGCCGGCGCCGACGGGTGACCCCGGTGCGGACCGCGAGGCGTTCCTGGCCGAGGGCATCGCCTGTTACCGGCAGTTCATCTCCGGCCTGCTGGACCTGACCGACAACCTGAACTCCGGCACGGTGATCCCGGCGCCGCAGGTCGTCCGGCACGACAGCGACGACGCGTACCTGGTGGTCGCGGCGGACAAGGGCACGGCGGCGTTCTCCGACATCGCCAACGAGGTGTCGAAGTCCTACGGCTTCTGGCTGGGTGACGCGTTCGCGTCCGGTGGCTCGGTCGGCTACGACCACAAGGCGATGGGCATCACCGCCAAGGGCGCGTGGGAGAGCGTGAAGCGGCACTTCCGCGAGCTGGGCACGGACACGCAGTCGGACGAGTTCACCGTCGTGGGCGTCGGCGACATGTCCGGTGACGTGTTCGGCAACGGCATGCTGCTGTCGGAGCAGATCCGGCTGGTGGCGGCGTTCGACCACCGGCACATCTTCATCGACCCGAACCCCGTCGCGGCCACGTCCTACGCCGAGCGCAGGCGGCTGTTCGACCTGCCCCGCTCGTCGTGGGACGACTACGACCGCTCGCTGATCGGCGAGGGCGGCGGCGTGTGGCCGCGCTCGGTGAAGTCGATCCCGGTCAGCGCGCAGGTCCGCGAGGTCCTGGGCCTGCCCGAGGACGTGGTGAAGCTGTCGCCGCAGGAGCTGATGAAGGCCATCCTGCTGGCGCCGGTGGACCTGCTCTGGAACGGCGGCATCGGCACGTACGTCAAGGCGGGCACCGAATCGCACGCCGAGGTCGGCGACAAGGCCAATGACGCGATCCGGGTCGACGGCGCGGCACTGCGGGTCAAGGTCATCGGCGAGGGCGGCAACCTGGGCCTGACCCAGCGCGGCCGGATCGAGTTCGCCCGCTCGGGCGGACCGGACGGACAGGGCGGCAAGGTCAACACCGACGCGCTGGACAACTCGGCGGGCGTCGACTGCTCCGACCACGAGGTCAACATCAAGATCCTGCTGGACGAGCTGGTGCGCGACGGCCGGCTCGACCAGGTGCGGCGCAACGAGCTGCTGGGCCAGATGACCGACGAGGTCGGCGAACTCGTGCTGGCCGACAACTACTCGCAGAACTTCGTGCTGGGCATCTCCCGCGCCCACGCCGCACCGATGCTCTCGGTGCACGCGCGGCTCGTCGCCGATCTCGAACAGCGCGGCGCGCTCGACCGCTCGCTGGAGGCGCTGCCCAGCGTGGCGGAGTTCAAGGCGCTGGAGAAGGCGGGCGAGGGTCTGACGTCACCGGAGCTGGCGACGTTGCTGGCGCACGTCAAGCTGGCGTTGAAGGAGGAAGTGCTCGCGGGCGACCTGCCGACGATCGACGTGCTGGCCCGCCGGCTGCCCGACTACTTCCCCAGCGAGCTGCGGGAGCGGTTCGCCGACGCCATCGGCAACCACCCGCTGTCCCGCGAGATCATCACCACGGTGCTGGTCAACGAGGTCGTGGACGGCGGCGGCGTGTCGTACGCGTTCCGGCTGGCCGAGGAGACCAGCGCCTCGGCGACGGACGCGGTGCGCGCGTACGCGGTGGTCACGGCGATCTACGACCTGCCGTCCCTGTGGCGGGAGATCCGGGCGCTGGACAACGTCATCCCGACCGACGTCCAGGACGACATGGTGCTGGAGACGCGTCGCCTGCTCGACCGCGCGTCGCGCTGGCTGCTGACCAACCGCCCCCAGCCGCTCGCGGTCGGGTCGACGATCAGCCGGTTCGCCCCGGTGGTCGGCGCCCTCGTGCCGAAGACGATCGACATGCTCAAGGGGCACGAGAAGCAGACCGTGATCGACCACGTCGAGCGGCTGGTGGCGCACGGCGTGCCGGTGACGTTGGCGCGCCGGATCGCCGGGCTGCTGTTCACCTACGGGCTGCTGGACGTCACGGAGGTCGCGGAACTCGCCGAGCGCGAGGAGGGCGAGGGCGCGACCGGTCGGGAGCGGACGCACGAGGAGACGGCCGAGCTGTACTTCGCGCTGTCCGAGCACCTGGACGTGGACCGGATGCTCAGCTCGGTGTCGAGCCTGGAACGCCTGAACCGCTGGCACGCGTTGGCGCGCTTGGCGTTGCGGGACGACTTCTACTCGTCGCTGCGCTCGATCACGATCGACGTGCTGCGGTCGTCCGAGCCGGGTGACAGCGCGGAGGAGAAGATCGCGCAGTGGGAGCAGGCGAACTCGTCCCGCCTGGGCCGTGCTCGCGCCGCGCTGGAGGAGATCAACCGGGTGTCCAAGCTGGACCTGGCCACCCTGTCCGTCGCGGCCCGCCAGGTCCGCAGCATGATCCGCTGACGACGCCGGTCGGGCGCCCCGCTGTGGGGTGCCCGACCGGGTCTTCCGGTCAGCCCAGGAGCCACGGGCCGGTGTAGTCGAGCTCGTACGGGGTGTCCACGGGCGCGCCCGTCGGGCTGAAGCAGCGGACGTTGATCCCGCTGTCCGGTCCCCAGGAGTGCACCTTGCAGAACTCGGCGTCCCAGCCGGTGGCGGCCACGTGCACGTGGCCCGTGGCGAGGTCGGCGTGGGTGAACCGCATGGAGTAGTTGCCGGTGCCGGAACGGCTCGCCGTCGCGCCGCCGGACGGGACCTCGTGCTGGTAGGACAAGCTCGGCGTGTACGACGCGCCGGTGGGGTTGTTGGCCAGCGCGTAGGCCGACTGGTGGCCGTCGGGGTTGCAGCAGCCGTTGAGGCCGAAGGTGTTCGTGCGGTCGGTGAAGGTCATCGCGAACCGCGAGTCGGTCGGGGTGCCGGCGGCGTTGAAGCACCGGATGTTGACCCGGATGGTCGAGGACGGTGACGTCCAGCCGAAGTTCACGACCTTGCACCGCGTGGCGCCGTAACCGGCCGCCGTCACCCTGGCGTGCCCACCCGCGGTGGTGCGCCCGATCTCGGGCAGGAAGACGGCGTAGGTGCCGACGCCGGTGCGGGACACCGTGTTGGTCATGCCCATCGAGTTGAACTGCTGGTGGAGCGGCGGCGTGGAGTTCGCGCTGCTCGGGCTGGTCAGGTGCACGTAGCCGCCCGGGTAGGTCCGGCCGTAGTCGAACCCCGGCCAGACCCGCTTGTTGGTGAAGCTCGCGGTGAACATGCTGTCGACCGGCGCGCCGGCGAGGGTGTAGCAGCGGACGACGACGCTCTGGTCGCTGCCGGACACCACCCAGGTGTCGGGCTTGCACTGGTGCGTGTTGTTCCCGTACGCGGTGGCGTGGGCGACGCCGCCCGCGATCCCCAACCCGGTGAAGGTCACCGCGTAATAGCCGGTGCCACGTCTGGTGATCGTGTTTCTCGTCGTGGGTCCGATGCTGTTCATCTGGTAGGTCGGGTCGGGCGTGTAGGACGCCGCGGTCGGGCTGTTCGCCCACACGTAGCCTGCGCCGGCGACCGGGCCGGTGTCGGCGTTCGCGGTGCCGGCGGTGACGACGGCTGTCGCCGCGACCAGGGTGACCACCACGGGGTTGACGAGCCTGCGCATGTTCTCCCCTTTGTGCTGGATCGGCCCTTCCCGGACCGACCCCTTCGTGGGACGAGCCCTGAGAGTGCGGGCGGACCGGCTTGGTGACGAGTCGGCGGTTCGGCCCTCACCGGCTGTCCGCCGGTCGACCGGCGGCCTTTCGGGGGCGCTCTGGGCGGCGCTTTCGGCGGCACTTTCGGCGTCAAGCCGGTCTTCGGGGCCAACCGGGAGCCTTCTGGCGCGTCGAACATGCTGACAGCAGCAGGGCCAGTCGGATGGGGGCAGCGTGCCGGACGAGTGTGTGCCGATCGAGTTGGGGCTCGTCGACGACCGCTCCATGTACCGCGACGGGGCGGCGCTCTGGCTGGAGAACCAGCCGGGCCGGCGGATCAGGGTGGTGGCGGCGGTGCGTTCGGTGGGTGACCTGCTGGTCGCCGGTCCGTTGCCCGGAGTGGTGCTGATCGACCCGTCCCCGGCCGGGCCGACCCAGCCGGTTTCACAGCTGTGCTCCGCTGGTGCCGGAGTGATCGTGCACAGCACCGACGAGGCGCCTCACGTCGTGCTTGCCGCGCTCGCCGCCGGGGCGAAGGGCTACGTGTCCAAGCGCGCGCCGTTGTCGGACCTGGTCGACGCCGTGGTCGCGGTGGCAGCCGGGGGCCACTACCTGACCCGGCTGTCGGCCCAAGGCGCCCTGTTGTCCGTGCCTTCCCGTCGGCCGGTCCTGTCGGACCGCGAGGTGGAGGTGCTGCGTGGTGTGGCCGAGGGGCGGACCAGGCTCGCGGTAGCCCGTTCGCTGGGCCTCTCGGAGGGCACTGTGAAGACCTACCTGGAGCGCATCCGCTGCAAGTACCGCGCCGCCGGCCGCGCCGCGGGCTCCACGGTGGAGCTGTACCAACGCGCCCTCGAAGACGGCCTGATCACCACCACCCGCGTCGCCTGACCCACCCACCCCCCGTGAGTCCTACGTTCAGAACGCGTGAGTCCTACGTTCAGAACGCATGAGTTCAACGCTCAGAACGCGCGAGTCGAGTGGGAGTCGCGCGTCCAGGTGGCTTGGAGTCGGGCCGCGCTTCCGGCTTTGGGAAACCGAAGCCACGGAATTGTCGGACCCCGTCGGTAAAATCAAGACAGGGGTCCCTTGGCGGGGACGCCTGCGAAGCGCGCCCCCGCCAAGCGCCGGGTCGACGAGCACTGGGTCGACGAGTGCTGGGTCGACGAGCGGTGTGCCGTGCCGGTGTCTGTCGTTGTCGGTGTGTGCCGTGTCGGTGTGCGTCTGACGGGCTGGAACGTGCTCGGTGTGCTAGTTGCGCCAGGTGTCGGACAGCGTCACGGGTGCCGTGGCGGTGCGGTTCGTCCCGCTCTCCCACGTCACCGCCCCGCCCGCATCCTTCCGGATGTACTTGTACTGGAACGAAGTCCCCGCCGGCAGCGACACGGACCCCCGCCAAGTCGGGTAGGCGGCGGACGACAGGGCCACCGCGTTGGCCGGGTTCCACGCGCCGAGCGAAGCGTGGTCACCGACGACGAAGATGTTCTGCCCCACCGAAGTCGTCGCGTTCACCGAGAACGACGCCGTGCCGGCGGGCGGCGGGGTGCCCCCACCCGTCGCACCGACGTGCAGCGCCAACGCCTCACCTGCAGCCAACGTCGCCGTGAACTGCCCGTTCGACCCCACGGCAACCGCCACGCACCCGTCCTTCTGCACGTTGCAGTAGGACCCGGCCGGCAACGAGGTCTGGAACGTCCGCGTCAACGACGAGGACTCCCGGTTGATCGCCACGAACCCCTTGCCGCCCCGGCCGAACGCGATCGCGTCGCCGCCGTTGTCCCACCAGTTCACCACCGACGTCCCGGCGACCGCGTTGCGGAATTGCACCATCGAGGAGATCTGCGTCCACCGGTGCTGGCACTTCCACCCCGACGTGTAGCACTCCGACCCCGAAGGCGGCCCGGCGTCGTGGTTCGAGAACTCGTACCCCGAGTACACGTTCGGAGCCCCGTAGGGCCATGCCAGCATGAACACGTTCGCCAGCGTGTAGGTGGACCCGTCCTTGTACGTCAACGTCGACCCGTTGCGCTCGGTGTCCCAGTTGTCCACGAACGACCGCGCCTGCCCGCTCGGCAGGTAGCCCCACGACTGCCCGAACGTGCTCAGGTACGCCAGGTTCTCGTTGTTGAAGATCCGCTTGATGTCGTACGCGTACCGGAACTCGTCCACGTCACCCGAGCCCGTGTACTCGCCCGGCTGCACGGCCTCACCGGCCCCGTAGATCACTTCGTGCACCCAGAACACGCCCGGGTTGCTCAACCGCGACTTGATCGCGGACAGGTCGGCCGCCGGCATGTGCTTGGCCGCGTCGATCCGGAACCCGTCCACCCCGAGCGAGATCAGGTGGTTCAGGTACGACGCGATCCGCCCGCGCACGTAGTCGCTGCCGGTGTTCAGGTCCGACAGCCCGACGAGCTCGCAGTTCTGCACGTTGTCGCGGTTGCGGTAGTCGCTGATGTGGGACCGGCAGGAGTGGAAGTCCCAGTCGCTGTAGATGCCGGGGTAGTTGTACTTCGTGTACGAGGAACCGCCGGTGCCCGTCCCCGACCCGGCGCTCATGTGGTTGATCACCGCGTCCGCGATGACCTTCACGCCCGCCGCGTGGCAGGTGTCCACCATGTTCCGGAACGCGGCCTCGTCACCGAGGCGTCCGGCGATCCGGTAGCTCACGGGCTGGTACGACGTCCACCACTGGGAGCCCTGGATGTGCTCGGTGGCCGGTGACACCTCCACGAACCCGTAGCCTCTCGGCCCGAGAACGTTCGTGCACTCGGCGGCGACCCGCGAGAACGGCCACTGGAACAGGGTCGCGGTCACGTCCTTGGCGGATGGCGGAGCTGCAAAAGTTTGCGGTACGGCCAACAGGCTGAACAGCAGTACGGCTATCGCGCACAGGGCGCGTCGGCTGAGGGAAACCACGATGTCTCCTCGCTGGCAGGGATGTGCTTTAGGTCATACCAGCCGGCAGACTTGCTGAAAACACTTGCAAAGTATTTCATTGCCCACCGGCGCGGAACCGATCCGGAAGGACACCCCCATGACGCAGGACTGGTGGCGCGAGGCCGTCATCTACCAGGTCTACGTGCGCAGCTTCGCCGACTCGGACGGTGATGGCGTCGGTGACCTGCCCGGCATCCGCTCCCGGCTGCCCTACCTCGCCGAACTGGGCGTGGACGCGGTGTGGATCACGCCGTTCTACAAGTCCCCGATGGCCGATGGCGGCTACGACGTCGCCGACTACCGCGTGGTCGACCCGCAGTTCGGCACCACGCAGGACGCGAAGGCCCTCGTGGACGACGCGCACGACCTCGGCATCCGGGTGATCGTGGACCTCGTCCCGAACCACACGAGCGACCAGCACGAGTGGTTCCGGCAGGCCCTCGAAGCCGCTCCCGGTTCTCCCGAACGCGCCCGCTACCACTTCCGCGACGGCCGGGGCGACCAGCCGCCGAACGACTGGGAGTCCGTCTTCGGCGGCCCCGCCTGGACGAAGACCGCCGACGGCCAGTGGTACCTGCACCTGTTCGCCCCGGAGCAGCCGGACCTGAACTGGGACCAGCCCGAGGTGCGGGACGAGTTCCTGGACGTCCTGCGCTTCTGGCTCGACCTCGGCGTTGACGGTTTCCGCATCGACGTGGCCCACGGGATGATCAAGGCGGACGGCCTGCCGGACGTCGGCACGCCGGGCCACCTCAAGCTGCTGGGCACGGAGGCGCTGCCGTTCTTCGACCAGGACGGCGTGCACGAGATCTACCGCGACTGGCGCAAGGTGCTCGACTCGTACCCGGGCAGCCGGATCGGCGTGGCCGAGGCGTGGACGCCGAGCCCGGAGCGCACCGCCCGCTACCTGCGTTCCGACGAGCTGCACCAGGCGTTCAACTTCCACTACCTGACCGCCGAGTGGACCGCCGCCGACCTCAAGCAGGTCATCGACGACTCGCTCGCCGCGATGGCGCCGGTGTCCGCGCCGACGACGTGGGTGCTGTCCAACCACGACGTGCAGCGGCACGTGACGCGGTACGGGAGCGTGGCGCGGGCGCGGGCCGCCGCTCTGCTGATGCTCGCGCTGCCCGGCAGCGCGTACGTCTACCAGGGCGAGGAACTGGGCCTGCCCGAGGTGCTGGACCTGCCGGAGGACGTCCTCCAGGACCCGGTGTGGGTCCGGTCCGGGCACACCGACCGCGGCCGGGACGGCTGCCGCGTGCCGATCCCGTGGACGGCGGACGGCCCGTCGTTCGGGTTCGGCGACGGCGGTTCGTGGCTGCCGCAGCCGGCGGACTGGGCGCGGCTCAGCGTCGCCGCGCAGCAGGGCGACCCGAACTCGGTGCTGGAGCTGTACCGCAGCGCGCTGCGGGTGCGGCACGAGCACCCGGATCTGGGTGCGGGCTCCGAGGTGGAGTGGCTGGAGGTCCCCGAGGGCCTGTTGTCCTTCCGCCGGGGCGCTTTCACGTGCGTGGTGAACTTCGGCCCGGACGTGGCACGGCTGCCGGTCGACGGCGAGGTGCTGCTGTCGTCGGGTGGTTGCGCTACTGAAGGCACGGACGTCCTCGTGCCGGCAGACACGACCGTGTGGCTCTCGCGCCCGTAGAGTCACACGGTGTGACAGCGCGGCTCAGTGACATCGCGACCCAGGCAGGCGTGAGCGAGGCGACGGTCAGCCGGGTGGTCAACGGCAAGCCAGGCGTGTCCGCGAGCACCCGCCAGGCCGTCGTCGCCGCGATGGACGTGCTCGGCTACGAGCGACCGCCCAGGCTCCGCCAGCGCAGCGCCGGGTTGATCGGGTTGATCACCCCCGAGTTGAACAACCCGATCTTCCCGGCGTTCGCGCAGGTCATCGAGCAGGTGCTGACCAGCGACGGCTACACGCCGGTGCTGTGCACGCAGACGCCCGGCGGTTCGACCGAGGACCAGCTGACCGACATGCTGGTCGACCGCGGCGTCACCGGCATCGTCTTCGTGTCCGGGCTGCACGCCGACACGACGGCGAACAAGGACCGGTACGTGAAGCTGGCCGGGCGCGGCGTGCCGTTCGTGATGATCAACGGGTACACCGACCAGGTGTCCGCGCCGTTCGTGTCGGTGGACAACCGGGCGGCCGTCCGGCTCGCCGTCACGCACCTGCTGGAGCTGGGCCACGAGGCGATCGGGCTGGCGGTCGGCCCGCCGAGGTTCGTGCCCGCCCAGCGCATGGTGGAGGGCTTCACGCTCGTCCGCCCGCAGGCGTCCGACCTGGTCGAGCACTCCCTGTTCACGGTCGAGGGCGGGCAGGCGGCGGCGAACGCCCTGCTGGACCGCGGCTGCACGGCGATCGTGTGCGGCAGCGACCTGATGGCGTTCGGCGCGATCCGCGCGGCGCGTCAGCGCGGTCTCGCAGTCCCGCGCGACATCTCCGTCGTCGGCTTCGACGATTCGCCGCTGATCGTGTTCGCCGACCCGCCGCTGACCACGATCCGCCAGCCGGTCGAGGCGATGGGGCAGGCCGCCGTGCACGCGTTGCTGGAGGAGATCGGCGGCACCCCCGCACCGCACGCGGAGTTCGTGTTCCAGCCCGAGCTGGTGGTGCGCGGCTCGACGGGCGCCCGCCCCAGATGACCGCGTCCGTCGAACAGGTCCTGGCCCGGCGGATGCGGGCGCAACGGCTCTCGCACCCGGCAACCGACGTGACGGACCTGTTCGGGTCCGTTTTCGCCTTGCAGGCCCAGGACATGCCCGCAGCACGGCTCGCAGCGCGCGCCAGGGGTGTCCGGTCCCTTGACGGCCCTCTAGTGCGCACGTGGGCCATGCGCGGGACGCTCCACCTGCTCCACGAGGACGACCTGTGGGTCGTGAACCTCGTCGGACCGACCTTCATCGCCACCGGACGACGTCGCCGCGACCAGTTGGGCCTCACCGACGAACTGTGCGAGCGCGCGCTACCCGCGCTCCGCGAAGTCCTGACCGAGCCGCTGGAACGTGCCGAGGTCGTCCGCCGCCTGGCCAACGTCGGCATCGTCCTGGACCCCAAGTCGCAGGCCCCTGCCCACCTGCTGGCGTTCGCGGCGAACTCCGGCGTGCTCTGCCGGGGCCAGGACGACACCTACCGGCTGCTGCGCATCGAGTGCGAACCGCGTGGCGTGGACGAGCTGTGGCGGCGCTACCGGCGTGCCTACGGCCCGGCGACGCCCGACGACTTCGCCACGTGGAGCGGCCTGCCCAGACGGCTGCTCAAGGACCTCCCCGAGGTGACCGGCGAACCGGCCGAGCCGAACGGCGCGGTCCGCATGCTCGGCCACTTCGACCCCTACCTGCTCGGCTACCGCGACCGCTCGTCGGCGCTGGCACCGGAGCACGCGCCGCTCGTCCAGACCGGCGGTGGCTTCCTCACGCCCCACGTCGTCGTGGACGGCAAGGTCGTCGCGGTGTGGCGGCGGGACGGCGCGCGGATCGCCGTCCACTCGTTCGGCGCGCGGCCCGAGCTCGCCGGGGAGATCGCCGAGGAGGTCGCGGACCTGGGCCGATTCCTCCAGGTGGATGCGGCCTTAACCTGGGTGTAGCACGTGGATAGGGTCACTGCCACCGCATCGGAACCGGGAGGCGCGTTCAAGTTGGGTGTGTTCGTCACGGGTGTTCGACCGCGCTGGTCGGACATGGACGCCTACGGTCACGTCAACCACGCCAACACGGTGACGTTGCTCGAAGAGGCACGGATCGACCTGCTGTTCACCGAGGCGACCCGGCACGGCGTGCCGGACATGGCCAAGGGCGTGGTGGTGGCCAGGCTGGTGGTGGACTACCTCGCGCCGTTGATGTTCACGGGCGGTGAGATCGTGGTGGAGATGTCGGTGCGGGAACTGAAGTCGGCGTCGTTCACGCTCGACTACGCGGTGCGCGAAGACCGCCGGGAGGGCAGCGCCGTGGTCACGAAGGCGGAGACCCTGATGGTGCCCTACAACCTGACGGCCGGACGTCCGCGCCGTCTTCTCGAAGCCGAGCGCGACTTCCTCGCGGGCTGGCGTGCCGGAGGCAATGGTGCCTGAGCTGGTCCTCGCCGACCCCGCGGAGCGGGACGACCTCGGCGCTTTCGTCGCCCGAGCCGTGCGGCTGGAAGGCCAAGCGGTCGTGCGGCTGCGCAACCGCGCGTCCGGCGGCCTGGTGGACGCCTGGGTGGCGACGCCGTTCGACGCGCTGGCCACCCGGACCGTCGCCGGGCAGATCACCCCGAACGACGTGACGGTGTCCGGCACGGACCTGCTCACCGGCCTGGCCGTGGTGCGCAGCGAAACCGTCGACCCCGGTCCGGCGCGGGACATGATGTGGCGCTCGGCCCTGCCGCCGTCGACGGGCTGGCTGCCGGTGGACCGGCTGCCCGGCAGCGTCGTGTCGGAGCTGGCGGAGAAGGGCGTGGAGGTGGCGCGCGAGAACGCCGGCCCACGCGGCACGCCGCCCGCGTCGCTGCTGGACCAGACGGTGATCACGGTGAGCGGGTCGGGGCTGGACGTGAAGGTGCCGATGCGGTGCCTGTTCGCGTTGTCCGGCATGGGTTTCCTGGGCGGTGACGACGTGCGGATCACGGCCACCGACTCGTGGATGCGCATCGACGCCCGCTTCGGTGCCGTAGTCCGCCGCCGGCACTCCATGCTGCCCCTGCTGGTCTGATGGGGCGCACGCGCTGCGCAGGGGTTCCTGCCAGGCGGCCCCGGCTTTCACGTTCGACCCGCGTCCATGAGTGACGAGGCGAGGAACGCGGTGGTGGCCGCCCTGGTCGACCTGGCGGGAAGCGCCGACTACCGCGACAGGGCGGACGCAGGCCGCTGCCTGGCCAGTTTCGCCGAGATGCCCGCAGCACGAGGGCCGCTGCTCGCCCTCGTGCTCGACGCGGGTGACACGTTCGTCACCCGCGCAACGGCGGAGGCGTTGCTGCGACGTGGGGACGCGGTCGGGCTCGCGGCGGTCGCCTCAGCGCTCGCAGCGGCCGATCCGAACCACGCCGACTGGGTCGGAACAGCAGTGCGCGACGTGTTCGCGGTGTTCTCCGACGAGCGGGATGCCGCCGTCCGGGAGTGCGAGGTGCTGACCGGGCACCCTGATGAGCGGACACGCCGCGGCGCGGGCCTCCTGACAGCCGTGCTCACCGGGATCGAGCCGATCCTCCACTGAGCCGGCGACGGCTGGACCTGTCGCACTTCGCCGGTACCAGCGGGACATCAGGCATGCCGTCATCACCGGGAACGTGCCCTCGAAGATGAGGCAGGGCCGACGCTCTACGTCGCTCACGGGCTGCCTGTGGACAACCGGGCAGCCCGTGGACGACCGCGGGGCTAAGCCAGCCAGACGGCCGTGTCCGACGGCAGCTGGTTGCCGTCCATCGGACCGCTGGCCAGCAGCACCTCGCCGGGCGGCAGGGGTACTGGGCCGCCGGACGTGTTCAGCGCGCAGATCAGGCCGCCGCCCTTGCGGCGGAACGCGAAGCACCCGGGCGGCGCGCCGTACCACTCCAGGTCGTCCCCGTTGAACGCGCTGTGCGACTTCCGCAGCTCCAGGGCGTGCCGGTAGAACGACAGCATCGACTCCGGGTCTTCCAGCTGCGACTCCGCCGTCAGGCCCGCCCACTCGTTCGGCTGCGGCAGCCAGGTGGTGGGGGCCTGCGAGAACCCGAACGGCGGGGTGTCGCCTTCCCAGGGCAGCGGCACGCGGCAGCCGTCACGGCCGCGCAGCGTGTGCCTGGACCGCAGCCAGATCGGGTCCTGCAACGCCCAGTCCGGCAGCTCCACGTCCGGGAGCCCCAGCTCCTCGCCGTTGTACAGGTAGACCACGCCCGGCAGGGCCAGCTCCACCAGCGTCATCGCCCGCGCCCGCTGCGCGCCTACCGCGCCACCGCCGTACCGCGTCACGTGCCGCGTCACGTCGTGGTTGGACAACGTCCAGGTCGGCGGCGTGTCCAGCCCGCGGACCGCGCCCAGCGAGTGCTCGATCGCCGCCCGCACGCTGTCCGCGTCGAACGACGCCTCGACCAACCGGAAGTTGAACCCGAGGTGCAGCTCGTCGGGCCGCACGTACTTGGCGAACCGCTCGTCGTCCTTGACCCAGACCTCGCCGACGGCCATCCGGCCCGGGTACTCGTCGATGACCTTGCGGATCATCCGGTGCACCTCGTGCACCCCGTCGTTGTCGAACCGGGGGTCCACCGAGTTGTCGTGCATCACCCCGGCGCCGATCTCGGTCCGCGGATCGATGTTCGGCAACCCGTAGGGCTTGGCCATCCCGTGCGCCACGTCGATCCGGAAGCCGTCCACCCCGCGGTCCAGCCAGAACCGCAGCGTGCGCGCCAAGTCCGCCGAGACCTCGTGGTTGTCCCAGTTCAGGTCGGGCTGCTCGGGCGCGAAGAGGTGCAGGTACCACTGCCCGTCCGGAACCCGCGTCCACGCCGGCCCGCCGAACTGGCTCGGCCAGTTGTTGGGCGGCACGGACCCGTCGAACCCACCGCCGTCCCGGAACACGTACCGGTCCCGCTCGACCGAACCCGGCCCGGCCCGCAGCGCGGCCTGGAACCACTGGTGCCGGTCGCTGGTGTGGTTGGGCACGAGGTCGATGGTGACCTTGAGGTTGTGCTCGTGCGCCTCGGCGACCAGCCGGTCGAACGCGGCCAGGTCGCCGAACAGCGGGTCGACGTCGCGCGGGTCGGCCACGTCGTACCCGTGGTCGGCCATGGGCGAGGTGAAGAACGGTGTGAGCCACAGGGCGTCCACACCGAGCAGTTCGAGGTAGCCGAGCCTGGAGCGGATGCCGTCGAGGTCGCCCACGCCGTCACCGTTGGAATCGGCGAAGGACCGGACGTAGACCTGGTAGAAGACGGCGTCACGCCACCAGGCGGACTCGTCGGCGATCTCTGGTTGCAGATCGGAGGATCGTCGCACGAGACGTCATCCTGCCATTCGCGACGGACACCACGACCCCGTTCGGGTGATCAAGAATCACACCCAGGCATTCATCATGCTGTTGGCGGCCATCTCCAGGTAGGCCCAGAGCTGCGCCCGGTGCTCCGGGGAGAGATCAACGGAGTCGACCCCCACCTTGGCGCACCGCAGCCAAGCGTCCCGCTCCACGGGACCGATCACGAACGGAGCGTGGCGCATCCGCAACCGAGGATGACCGCGGTTGTCCGAGTACGTGTGCGGTCCGCCCCAGTACTGCATGAGGAACAGCCGGAAGCGCTCCTCGGCGGGACCGAGGTCTTCCTCGGGGTACATCGGGCGCAGGACGGGATCGTGGGCCACTTCCTCGTAGAAGCGCGCGACGATCTTGTGGAACGTCTCGTACCCGCCCACTGCTTCGTAGAAGTTCTCCGGAGGAGTGGTCACCCCTCCATCCTGCCTCAGCCCTCAACCGGAAGCCCACGCGCAGGGGCCTACGACAAGGGCCCAGGGCCGGTCTAGGACGACTTCAGCGAGATGCCCGCCTCCTCCAGCGCCGGCATCAGCTTGGCCCTCAGGGCGCGCTGGACCGCCCACTGCCTGCCCGGCCGCACCTTCACCGTGACCCGCATGGTGATGCCCTCGGGCGTGACCTTCTCCACACCCAGCACCTGCGGCTTGTCGATGACGTCCTTGGCCAGGGTCTCCTCGTCGGTCGCCGCGACCACGGCCTTGGTCAGCACGTCGGCGGCCGAGGACAGGTTCGCCCCGTAGCCGAGGGGCAGGTCGACCACCGCCACCGCGAACCCCTGCGACGAGTTGCCGACCCGCAGGATCTCGCCGTTGCGGACGTACCAGACGGTGCCGTTGGTGTCGCGGATCGTGGTGATCCGCAGCGCCACCGACTCGACCGTGCCGGTCGCCGGGCCGAGGTCGACCACGTCACCGACCCCGTACTGGTCCTCCAGCATCATGAACATGCCGGACAGGAAGTCCTTGACCAGGTTCTGGGCGCCGAAACCGATGGCGACGCCGAGGATGCCCGCCGAGGTGAGGATCGGCGCGGGGTTCATGCCCAGTTCGGTGAGGATCTGGATGAACGCCACGCCGAACACGATGATCGTGACGAAGGACTTGAGCACCGAGCCGATGGTCTTGGCCCGCTGCTCGCGCCGCTCGGAGACCAGGGCGCCCAGGGCCTGCGGCGCGCGCTCCCGCAGCGGCTTGAGCAGTTTCGGCTTCCGGCCGCCGTTGCCGCGGGTCATCCGGTCGATCAGCCTGCGGAGCAGGAACCGGACCACCACCGCGATGATCATGGTCAACGCGATCCGCAGCCCGCCTTCGGCGATCTTCGGCCCGTTGACCACCCACCACTCGACGGCGAGGGTCGCCTCCACGTTCACCTGCTCAGTCCTCCACTCACAGATCGAGGCCGGTCGTCCAGGCCAGGAAGGTCAACTGGTCCACGGCCAGGCCGACCGATCGGCTCACCGATCGGCCCGCGTGCCCCACCTCGGTCTCGCGGCGGAGCAGCACGGGGTGCTTGGTCGGATCACTCGACGTCGCGTGCTGGAGCGCCGCGCACATCTTCCGGGCGTGGTTGGGGTCCACGCGGCTGTCCGACTCGAAGACCGTGAACAGGACCGAAGGGTACTCAACCCCGGACCGGACCTGGTGGTACGGGGAGTAGGCCAGCAGCCACGCCAGCTCCGACGGCACCGCTGCGGAGCCGTACTCCTCCGCCCACAGCCGCCCGAGCAGGAACTTCTCGTACCGCACCATGTCCAGCAGTGGCGCCGAGCACACCGCCGCCGCGTACAGCTCCGGTCGCTGCGTCATCGCCGCACCGACCAGCAGCCCGCCGTTCGACCCGCCCATGATCGACAGCTGCTGAGGCGTGGTCCACCCGTCCTCGATCAGCTTCCCGGCCGCCGCGTGGAAGTCGTCGAACACGTTCTGCTTCCGGTCACGCATCCCTGCCTGGTGCCATTCCTCTCCCTCCTCGTCACCGCCCCGCAACGACGCGTGCGCCCACACACCGCCCGCTTCGACCCAGGCCAACGTCGTCGCGCTGTACCCCGGCCCCCGCCCGACCGCGAAACCGCCGTACCCGGTGAGCAACGTCGGCCGGGGCAGGTCCGGGTGCTGTTCTCCGGACACCACGAACATTCGCACGACCGTCCCGTCCGACGACGTGTACGACAGCTGTTGTGTGGACACCTGCGGCAAGGCGACCGTTCCGGGCGCCGCCGTCTCCAGCTCCGTCCGGCCCTCGGAGAGCGAGTACCGGTACACCGACGTGGGCGTTGTGAAGTCGGACCACCCGAACCACAGCACGTCACGGTCCGCCACCGTGCGCGCGTCGACTGTGGACAACCCGTGCAGCGACCCCGTCCCGGGCAGCGGCACCTCCCGCAGGTGCGCGCCGGAGTCGGGGGAGTGCAGGTGCAGTTCCGACACCGCGTGCCGGGTCCGCCGCAGCACCAGCGCCCCGTCCAGCCACGTCACCGCGTCCAGCACGGAGTCGGGCTGCTCGGCCACCAGCTCGGTCCACTCGGTGGGCGTCGCCGGGTCGGCGACGCACAGCCGGAACCGCGGCGCGTCGAGGCTGGTCCGCAGGTAGAGCCGACCGTCCGGTGCGACCCACGCCGAGCACTGCGCGCCGTCGTCGGCGGAGACGACCGGCCGCAACTCGCCGGAACCGCGCAGGTCGGCGATCCACACCGAGTCCCGCCGCACGGTGCCCGGCACACCGTTCACGAGCAGCCACCGACCGTCCTCGGACAGGGACACCCCGTAGTAGTACGTGTGGTCGAGCCCGTCACCGTGCACGTTCACGTCGTCCGACGCCGGCGCGCCCACCCGGTGCCGCCACACCCGCCGGTGGAACTGCCGCTCGTCCTCCGGCACCAGCTCCGGGTCGATCCGGCGGACGTAGAAGAACTCCTCCCCGCCCGGCAGCCAGGCCACCGGCGAGTACCGGCACCGGTCGACCGGCCCGTCCAGCAACTCGCCGGAGTCGACGTCGACGACGTGCAACAACGAGTGCTCGTCGCCGCCGACGGAGAGCTGGTAGGCGAGCCGCGTGCCCTCGAGGGAGGGCGACCACCGGTCCAACGTGGTCCGCCCGGTCGGGTCGACCACCGACACGTCCAGCAGCACCCGCTCCACGCCGTCCACCCGCACGTACAGCACGGGGTGGTCCTGGTCCGGCCCGCGCCGGGTGTAGAACGACCGCCCGGCCCGCCACACCGGCGCGCCGACGGACCCGGTCCGCGTCAGCTCGGTGAGCCGGGCGCCCAGCGCGTCACGTCCGGGCATGGCGTCCAGCCACGACCTCGCCAGCACGTCCTGACTGGCGGACCAGTCGGCGGTGCGGGGGTCGGTGGCGTCCTCCAGCCAGCGGTACGGATCGGCCACGGGGTGTCCGTGCAGGTCCTCGACGAGGTCGAGCCGTGCCGCGGCGGGATAGGTGATCGTCGCAGGCAGCGCTGCGGGGGAGGCCTCAGTCACCCCGGTGAGCGTAGCGGCCACGATGAAAACCATCTTCGATAGGGGTGTGTTCACCCGATGTTTCGATCTCGGGTCCGTGACACGTCGCATATCACAGGTGATTTTTGGGGTCGATCTGTGGTCTGCTATTGCTGAACCGGTGGAGGTGGTCGCGTGCCAGACCGACAACCCACCCCGATCGGCGCCCTGGTGAACGCCGGGAACGCGTCGTCGGCACCGTTCGGCCAAAAACAGCTCGTGGTCGCGTCCGTGCACGCTGTGGTCGACGGGGAGGGGGCCGGTCAGGCGCCCGTGGTGTTGCCCTGGGGTAGACGCAAGGTCCTGCTGCTCAACGCCACGTTCGAACCGCTCACCGCGCTGCCCCTGCGGCGCGCGGTGGTCCTCGTCGTGTGCGGGAAGGCCGAGGTGGTGCACGGCGATCCCGCCGGGGCCGTCGTCCACTCCTCGTCGTCCGAGGTCGTCGTCCCGTCGGTGATCCGGCTGGCGAACTACGTGCGGGTGCCCTACCGCGGCCGTGTCCCGCTCACCCGGGCCGGGTTGATGCACCGCGACCGGTACCGCTGCGCGTACTGCGGCGGGCGCGCCGAGACGATCGACCACGTCGTGCCGCGCAGCCGGGGTGGTCCCCACTCGTGGCAGAACTGCGTGGCCTGTTGCGCCAAGTGCAACCACCGCAAGGCGGACAAGCTCCTCTCGGAGCTCGGCTGGCGCCTGCGCGTGGTCCCGAACGCTCCCCGCGGGCCGCACTGGCGGCTGCTGGCCGGCGTCACCGAAGCCGACCCGCTGTGGCTGCCCTACCTGGGCGAGCCCGCGGCCTAGGCGTTCGCTCCCTCACGCCGCCTGGACGAAGTCCTCGCGGTCCGAAGTGATGCGCACGGAGCCCGGTTCGGTCCCGGTGATGCGGACCGAGTCGGTGTCGTCGCCCGTGATCCGGACGGAGTCCGTGTCGTCACCGGTGATGCGCACCGAGCCGGTGTCGTCGCCCGTGATCCGGACCGAGCCGGTGTCGTCGCCGGTGATCCGGACCGAACCCGTGATGCGCACCGAGCCCGTGATCCGCACCGAACCCGTGATGCGCACCGAGGCCGGGTCGGCGGCGGTGATCCGGACCGAGTCGTAGTCGTAGGAGGTGATCCGGACGGAGCCTTGCGTCGACGTCGCCGTGATCCGAACGGAGTCCCCGGAGGTGATGCGGACCGACGAAGCGAGCTCGGCGGGGCGCTGATCGGTCGTAACGCTCTGCTCCAATTGGGCGTACGACGAAAGGGTGAGAGCGGCGACCAGGGCAAGGTTCACGGTGTACATGTCGTGTCCTCCGAGACTCATCGGGCGGGAATTAGGATCCGGAATCGGATTTGCAAGACCCGTACAGGTGAAAAGCTAGAAGCCGAGTGGGCCCAGTACAAGACGCCAAACCGGCCGCCATACGCCTCCGTATGGGGGAAGGCCGTCCGGGTGTACGCACTGCGACGATCGAGCGGCCGATCTAGTGCATCCGGTACCTATGGACACTGAGGGTGACATCACCGCAGGTAGGGGTCGCGGAGATCACATCGACCCATGTCGGGTGACGGGGCCCGTGCCGGTGGCGGAACCGGTGCCGCGGCCGGAGGCCCCGGTCCCATGATGCGGTCACCGCCGAACGCGGGGTGACGAGCCGCCCCTCCCCGCCCGCGTTCACAGATAGAGCGCCCGGTCGGACGTCGCCGAGCACCCGTCGAGCCCTCGCCGGTGTGGGAACAGGTGCCCTCGCCCTCACGTGACCAGGACGATCGGTTACCGTAACCGGCGTGACCATCGTGGAGACCATGCTCGTCTTCGCGCTGATCCCGCTGGCCATCTACGGCGTGATCACGCTACTGACGCTGAGGCCGAAGGCCACCCGCATCCAGCGGTACCGCCCGGGCCAGGAATGGAACTACGCCCCCGTCTGGTGGGGCGCGAACCCCGCCGGGCTGACCGGCGGCGCGCACCAGGCCGCCGCGACCCAGGCCGAGGGCCGTACCGCCAAGGGAGGTGCCCGTGGCAACTGGTGAGCTGACGAGGGCGGACGTGGACCCCTCGACCCTGGAGGTCGGCGCGGTCGTCACCAACAGCGGTCGCGTGTCCGCCGCGAAGATGTACGAGCCGCACGCGCCGAGCCTGCCGTTCACGCCGGTCCAGCTGGCGAGCCTGGACGAGGCGGTGACGCTGGCCAGCCGGACCACCGGACTGGACTACAGCGTGTACATCGGCGAACTCGGCCCCGACGTCCGGGAGAAGGCCGAGGAGCTGCACGCGAGCACCACGCGCCCCGCACACGCGGTGCTGATCGCGGTGTCGCCGGGTGAGCGCGTGGTCGAGGTGGTGACGGGCGAGGAGTCCCGCCGCCGCATCGCCGATCGCGGCGCCAAGCTCGCCGTGATGAGCATGGTCGCGTCCTTCAAGGAGGGCGACCTCGCCGGCGGACTCGTGAGCGGCCTGCGGATGCTGACCGACCAGGCGGGCAGCGCGCCCAAGCAGCGCTGAACCCGACGACGCGAGCGTGACGAAGTGAGGGCCCCGGCGACGAGCCGGGGCCCTCGCGCTTAGCGGGTCTTGAGCGCCTGCACGAACGCCCTCAACCGCGTCGGGCCGACCGCCAGCACCACGGCCGGGTTCTTGCTGTCCCGGACCGCGCCCAGGTGGCTGCCCACCTCGACGCAGTCGCTGCTGTCGCTGCTCCTGCTGGACTTCTTCCACCGCACCGTCATGCGACTCCCGTCGTCCGGTCCGCCTCCCGGGCGATGACCTCGAAGGACTGCTCCGGGCTCATCGCGACCTCGAGCAACTGTGGCACGCACGCCTCGAAGCCGGCCACCGCGTCAGGCTCCTGGACGAACAGCGAGCTGACCGGGTTCTCCAGGTGCACGAACGACGTGCCGTCGCACTTGATCAGCAAGAAGGGGCCGCAGAGCCCGGGGTGCCAGCGGGTCGCGGTGGGCACGACGCGGAGGTCGACGTTCTCGTGCGCGCTCATCATCAGCAGGTGGTCGAACTGCTCTGCCATCACGTTCGGGCCGCCGAACTTCTGGCCCAGCACGCCCTCGCCGATGAGCGCGGTGTAGCGGACCGGGTCGCGGCGGGTGAGGATGTCGCGCCGGCCCATCCGGATCGCGACGCGGGTGGCGATCTCCTCGTGCGGCAGGCGGGCGGCCTCCATGATCGTTCGGGTGTAGGAGCTCACCTGGAGCAGGCCCGGTACGAGCAGCGGGGACCAGTTCACCACCTCGTTGGCCAGCTGCTCGACCTCGACCAGTGCGGCGAGTTGTGTGCGCGGTGCGGGCAGTTCGATCACTTCCAGGGGTGTTCCGGTGGTGTCCTCGGCCAGCGCGAGGATTTCTTTCCGTACACGATCGGGGATGTCGAGCGGGTCGAGGATGCGGATCACTTCGGTCAGCGCCGGAACGCGTTGCCCGCTTTCGTTGCGTGAGAGCAGCGAGTGGATGACACCGATCTTCCGGCCGAGCGCGCGCTGGCTGAGATTGTTCGCCTCACGGGCGTTGCGCAGGAGCGCGCCCAACTCGATGGCTTTCGGGGTATTGCGTTTCATAATATGCAGCTTAAAGCGGGACCGGTGGTCCGGTCTTTCGCTCGATAAGGGCATTGACCGATTGTTCGCGGCCGGACACTCTGTTGTGCAACACAGCTGCCGACCGGTCCGCACGCTGGTCGGACATGCGCGGCGGGTGGTTGGAGCGCGCGAGGACCGCGCGGCGCCCACCACCCGTCGCGTCTCGTACCAAGGGGAGACATGGAGTCCGAAGAACGGCCGCCTGTGCGGCTGAGCACTGCCCGCAGTCGGGAATTGGGGGAGGAATTGCGCCGGGTCCGGCACCGGGCCCGGATGTCGTCGGGCACCGTGGCCGAGGCGCTGGGGTGGTCGCTGGGAAAACTGTCGAAACTCGAAACCGGCACGCGCGGCACGAGCCCTTGCGAAATCAGCACGCTGCTCGGTCGCTGCGGTGCCGACAAACCGACTCGTGACCGGGTTCTGGCCATTGCCAGTGAAGCCGACACGGGCAGTTTCCTGCGCATGCACGACTCGTCCTCGGACACGTTGACCGCGCTGGCCGTGCACGAGCACACGGCCCGCACGGTCACCTCGTACGAGCCGTTGACGGTGCCGAGCCTGGCCCAGACCGAGGACTACGCGTACGCGTTGACCAGGAACCGGGCCGTCACCCAGGCCCGGATGACGCGGCAGGAGGTGCTGCGCCGGACCGGCGGCCCGGAGACGGTGATCTACCTCCACGAGGCCGCGTTGCGCCTGGTCGTCGGCGATCGGAAGGTCATGCGCGACCAGTTGCTGCGCCTGACGCTGATGTGTGCTTGGGATCAGATCCACCCGCGCGTCATCCCGATGAACGCGCCGCTGCACGTGGCGCTGCGCCATCCCGCGACCCTGCTGACCTTCACCGCGCCCGTCAAACCGCTGGCCTACACCGAGACGGAGACCGCAACCGTCTTCCACGACGACCCCGGCGCGATCACCGCGTACCAGGTCAAGATGAACCACCTGGAGCGCCTGGTCCTGCCCCCGACCGAGTCACGCGCCGTGCTGGCCCGCTGGGCCGACGCCTACGACCGCGACACCCGCACCTGACGGACGGCGGCGGTGTTCGATGGGGTTCGTCAGGGGAGTTCGAGCTCGCGGAAGAACTCGCGCCGACCATCCGCAGCCCAGTGCCCGGGGCCACCCACCCCTGGCTCAGAGGTCCAGCACGATGCGGAGTGCGGCGTCGACCGCGTTCATCTCGTGCAGGGCAAGGGTGTCCACCAAATCGCCCAAGCGCTCCGGGTCGATGGCCGTGGTCTGCTCGACGAGCACCTTGGTCGGCTGCCCGTTCAGGTCGATCTCGGGGCGGAACGTCGCCGGTCGGGCCGATGTCGACGTCGGCGCGACCAGCCACGTGCTCAACGGCAGCGCGCTGGATTGGACGACGACCGCGTAGCGGCTGCCCTGTTCCTGTCCCGTGGCGTTGCGCGGGGGACGAAGGCGGTAGATCTCACCACGCACGCAAGGGCTCCAGATCCGCGAGCACGGCACGTGCTTCCGCCACGTCGTCGGGATCTGCGGCCAGCGCCAGCGCTTCCGCGCGCAACTCACCGGCCCGCTGCACCTTGGCCGCCAGGAGCAACGCGTCGCGAATCGCGGCTGAAGCGCTGCGTCCGTTCGCGGTCAACGTCGCGAGGGCCCGTTCGGCCTCGCCGTCCGGGCGGAAGGTGATAGTGCCCACACCACAACTGTATGGCGAAGTGTGCGACATGTGGTGACACGTTCGAGTGGCACCACATGTCGCACATCCGGCTCAGGACCGGTCGAACTCCTGGGCCGCCAGGGCGCGGACGATGCCCGCACGACCCTCGGAGACCAACCGCCGCAGGGCGGGCGGGCGTTCCTCGGCCAACCACTCGTCGGCCGCCGTCACCGTGTCCTTCGAGATGGACCACGACGGGAACAGGCCGACGACCATCGACTGCGCCCGCTCACTGGACCGCCGCTCCCACACGTTCGCCACGTCGGCGAAGTACCGCGCCACGAACGGCTGCAACAGCGCCTTCTGGCCGGGGTGCTGGATGCCGGCGATGATGGCCTCCGACACCGCGTTCGGCAGCTCGTCGTCGTTCACCGCCCGGTCCCACGCCTCGTCCTTGGCCTCGATCGTCGGCCGCAGCGCCCGCGCCGACTCGGCCTTGCGCCGCCCGGTCGCGGTCGGGTCGCGCTCCTCCTCGGCGACGACCTCCTCCAGCGACGCGGCACCGTGCGCGACCAGCGCTTGCAGCAGCCGCCACCGCAGGTCGGTGTCGACGTCCAGACCGGCCAGCGTGTCCGTGCCGTCCAGCCAACCCCGCACCACGCCCAGCGTCGGCTCGTCCAGCACCGACCCGGCCAGCGCGTTCACGAACGCCAGCTGGTGGTCCGAACCGGGCTCGGCCGCCAGCGCCAGCGCCAGCACCCGGGTGGTGAACTTCCGCCAGCCCTCGTCCCGCCACGACGTGTCCGCGTACGACGACAGCGCCGTCTGCGCCTGCAGCAGCAGCCGCTGCACCACGCCGACCTCGGTCTCCGTGCCCAACCCGCTCAGCACGAGGTTCACGAAGTCGCGGGCCTTCAGCTCGGCCTCGCGCGTCATCTCCCACGCCGCCGACCAGCACAGCGTGCGCGGCAGCGGTTCGGCGATGTCGGCGATGTGGTCGATCAGCGACGCCAGCGAATCGGCGTCCAACCGCATCGTGCAGTACGTGAGGTCGTCGTCGTTGACCAGCACGAGCTTGCCCCGCGGCACACCGATCAGGTCGGGCACCTCGGTGCGCTCGCCGGACACGTCCAGCTCGACCCGGTGCGTGCGGACGAGCTTGCCGCTCTCGTCCGAGTCGTACACGCCGATCGCCAGCCGGTGCGTGCGCAGCTCGCCCGCACCCGGCCGCGCGCCGCCCTGGAGCACCGCGAAGTCGGTGAACCGGCCCTGCGCGTCGACGGAGTACTTGGGGCGCAGCAGGTTCAGGCCGGTGGTCTCCAGCCACTGCGCGCTCCACCACGACAGGTCGCGGCCGGACGCCTCCTCCAGCGCGTTGAGCAGGTCCGCGAGGGTCGCGTTGCCCCAGGCGTGCTTGCCGAAGTACACCCGGAGCCCGGCCAGGAAGTTGTCCAGGCCCACGTACGACACCAGCTGCTTGAGGACGCTGGCGCCCTTGGCGTACGTGATGCCGTCGAAGTTGACCTCGACCGCCTGGAGGTCCGGGATGTCCGCGGCCACGGGGTGCGTGGACGGGAGCTGGTCCTGCCGGTACGCCCACGACTTCTCGATCTTGGCGAACGTCGTCCACGCCTGGCGGTACTCGGTGGCCTCGGCCTGCGCCAGCACCGACGCCCAGGTGGCGAACGACTCGTTCAGCCACAGGTCGTCCCACCAGCGCATGGTCACCAGGTCGCCGAACCACATGTGCGCCATCTCGTGCAGCACGGTCTCGGCGCGGCGCTCGTACAGGTAGCGGGTGACGCGGCTGCGGAAGACGTAGTCCTCCAGGAACGTGACGCAGCCCGCGTTCTCCATCGCGCCCGCGTTGAACTCGGGCACGAAGCACTGGTCGTACTTGCCGAACGGGTACTTCACCCCGAACGCGCGGTGGTAGAAGCCGAAACCCTGCTTGGTCTCGGTGAACAGCCGCTCGTGGTCCATGTGCGGCGCGAGCGACGCGCGGCAGTAGATGCCCAGCGGGATCGTCGTCTCGCCGTCGGTGAACTCGTCGCGCCACTCCGCGTACGGGCCCGCGACCAGCGCGACCAGGTACGTCGACATCGGCTTCGTGGTGCCGAAGACGTGCCTGTCGGCGCCACCGACACCGTCCACAGTGGACTCGATCGCCGCGTTGGAGACCACCTTCCAGTGGTGCGGCGCGGTCACCGCCAGGTCGTAGACGGACTTCAGGTCCGGCTGGTCGAAGCAGGCGAACATGCGCTTGGCGTCCGCCGTCTCGAACTGCGAGTACAGGTAGACCTCGCCGTCGACCGGGTCGACGAACCGGTGCAGGCCCTCGCCGGTGTTCATGTACCGGCAGTCGGCCTCGATCGTCAGCTCGTTGACCTCGGCCAGGTCGGGCAGGTGGACGCCGTCTTCCTCGCGGTACGCGGAGACGTCCAGCTCGTGCCCGTTGAGCACGGCGCGGTGGACGTTGGCGGCCACGATGTCGACCCACGAGGACGCGCCGGGCGTGCGACTGCGGAAGGCCACCGTCGTGGTCGAGCGGAACGTGTCCGAGCCGGGCTTGCCGCCACCGTCGGTCAGGTCCAGCTCGATCCGGTAGGAGTCGACTTCCAGCAACGCGGCCCTCTGCTGGGCCTGGTCGCGGGTGAGGTTGGGTGCCGCCACTGGTCACCTCGTCTGCCGGCGCCACGGGAATCTCGGCGCCGACGTCGTCGGAATGGGGATGGTGTCGAGTCGGTGAACACGACAGTCGCATCCAATCACGTAGGACGTGGGGAAGTGGACTGGCGTCCGAGGGAAGACTGCGTGCGGTCGGCTGGTTGACCACGGTGGGACACGTCGAACCTGGCGTTCCCGAACACGTACAGCCACGGAAGGAACACCGCATGTCGACAGAGGGACGCACGAAGGTCGACTTCTACTTCGACCCGATCTGCCCGTTCGCGTGGATCTCGTCCCGGTGGATCCTCGAAGTGGAGAAGGAGCGGGATCTCGACCTCGACTTCCGCGTGATGAGCCTGTCCGTGCTCAACGAGGGTCGTGACCTGCCCGCCCAGTACCGGGACCTGATGACCCTCGGCTGGGGGCCGGTGCGCGTCGCGATCGCCGCGGCCAAGGTCAAGGGCGACGACGTGCTGCGCGACCTCTACACGGCGCTCGGCACCCGGTTCCACAACGAGGGCAGGAAGGACTACGACGAGGTCATCAAGGAGGCCCTGGCCGAAGTCGGCCTGCCCGCGGAGCTGGCCGAGGCGGCGCACACCGACGAGCACGACGCCGACCTGCGTGCCAGCCACCACCGCGGCATGGACCCGGTCGGCATGGACGTCGGCACGCCCACGATCCACATCGACGGCGTGGCGTTCTTCGGTCCCGTGCTCACCAAGATCCCGCGCGGCGAGGACGCGGTGAAGGTCTTCGACGGTGCGCGGGCGCTCGCGAGCTACCCGCACTTCTTCGAGCTGAAGCGCACCCGGACCGGGGACCTGGACTTCTCCTGAGGTCATCGGTGTGACACTCTGGGGCTGCTTTCGCCTTGGAGTGTCACACCGTTCCCCGGGGAGTCCGCAGTGATCGAGGTCGTCAACCCGACCACCGAAGAGGTCGTCGGCACCGTCCGCTCCGGCACTCCCGCCGACGTGGACGCGGCCGTGACCAGGGCCGTTGCCGCGTTCCCGGAGTGGGCGGCGACGTCGTTGGACACGCGGCTGGCGCTGGTGCGGCGGGTGGCCGACGCGATGGTCGCGCGGACCGACGAGCTGGCCGCCACCATGACGGCGGAGATGGGCACGCCCATCACGTTCGCGACCCGGGTGCAGGTGCCGAACCCCGTCGGGATCGCGCGGGGAGTCGCCGACGTCATCGAGGGCGGCTACTTCTCCGGCGAGGAGATCGGCAACTCGCTGGTGCTGCGCGAGCCGATCGGTGTCGTCGCCGCCATCACGCCGTGGAACTTCCCGCTCCAGCAGATGGTCGCGAAGGTCGTGCCCGCGCTGGCGGCGGGTAACGCGGTGGTGCTCAAGCCGAGTGAGCTCGCGCCGATGACGGCGGACCTGCTGGCCTCGATCCTGGTCGAAGCCGGTGTGCCCGAGGGCGTGTTTTCGCTGGTCCACGGCATGGGGCCGGTGGTCGGAGAGGCGCTGGCGGCCCACCCGCTGGTGGACATGGTGTCGTTCACCGGTTCGACGCGTGCCGGTCGGCGGGTATCCGCGCTGGCCGCCGAGACGGTCAAGCGGGTGGCGTTGGAGCTGGGTGGCAAGTCCGCGAACGTCGTGCTGGACGACGCGGACGTGACGCGCGCGGTGAAGATCGGCGTGGCGAACGCGTTCATGAACAACGGTCAGGCTTGCAGCGCGTGGACCCGGCTGCTGGTGCCGTCGTCGCGTCATGACGAGGCGTTGGAGATCGCCGTGGCCGCCGCGTCGAAGTACGAGCCGGGCGATCCGGCCGTTCCTGCGACCCGCATCGGCCCGGCGGTGTCGGCGGCCCAGCGCGATCGCGTGGTCGGGTACATCCGGAGCGGTGTCGAGGCGGGCGCGAAGCTCGCGTTGGGTGGTCCGGACGCGCCTACTCAGCGCGGCTTCCACGTGGCTCCGACCGTGTTCGGCGACGTTCGCCCGGACATGGTCATCGCGCAGGAGGAAATCTTCGGCCCGGTCCTGTCCGTGATGCCGTACAACGACGAGGACGATGCCGTGCGCATCGCCAACTCCACCATTTACGGCCTGGGCGGCGCCGTTTTCTCGGCCGATCCGGATCGCGCGCTCGCCGTGGCGAAACGCCTGCGCACCGGCCAGGTGGACATCAACGGCGCCGCGTTCAACACCAGTGCCCCGTTCGGCGGCTACCGCCAGTCCGGCACCGGCCGCGAGTTCGGCCGACACGGCTTGGACGAGTTCACCGAACTCAAGTCCATCCAACGCTGACCCCGTGAGTCCTACGTCCAGAACGCGTGAGTCCTACGTCCAGAACGCGTGAGTCGTACCTTCCGGACCACCGTGTCCTACGTTCAGGACCCCTGAATTCAACGCTCAGAACAGTCGATCTTGTTCTGAGCGTTGAACTCGGGGGTTCCGAACGTAGGACACGGGGGTTCCGAAGGTACGACTCACGGGACGTGAACGTAGGACTCGCGCGGGTTAGGCGGAGCCGACGCTGGCGTCGTCGGACGTGCGGCGCAGGTGCGGGCGGTTGTCCCGCCGGCGGGTGGGCGCCTGCGGCGTCAGGCCGCCGAATTCCGCGTCGCGCACAACCCCGGTAACGACCTGAATGCGTCTGGCGTCGAATGAGTCGGACATGCTTACCCCCGTGATGGCAATCGCCACTTGTCGGCTTCTTCTGCTTGGGTCCCGGACAGGCCGGGATTCGTCAAGCGTGCTCGCCGCGAATCCCGACCGCGCCCCCCGGGTCGCAGGGCCACTATTGCCGCCGTAGCGGTTCGAGCAGCCGCGACCTGCTGTCCCGTGCCAGGACCGGGATCAGCATTCCGGTAACACCGCGGCGGCGCATCCCATTAACTCCCGAATTCACAGTCCGGGGGTGCGCCCGATACCCCTAGGGTGTGGTGTCGACCTCCTGGGAGGTGTACCGGCGGACGTGGGGGTGGGGACGATGGCCACAGGTCGTGGACGGCAGACGCTGCCGGCGGCGGTCGGCGATCTCGTCGGGCGCGACGACCTGGTGCGGGAAACGGTGCAACGCGTGCTCGGCGTCGACCGGCTCGTCACGCTGGTCGGGCCCGGAGGTGTCGGCAAGACGGCGCTCGCGCTCGAAGTGGCCCGCCGCTGCCGCGATCAGCACGACGGCACGTCCACCGGCCTCAACCGCGAGCCAGACGACCAGTACGTGGCCGTCGCCTACCTCGGGCACATCACCAGGTCGGACGAGCTGCACCGCGAGATCATCCGCGCCGTCGGCATCACCGACCAGTCCAGCGACGATCCCGTGGACGTCCTGGTCGAGCACCTGCGCGGCCAGGACAAGCTCCTCGTGCTGGACAACTGCGAGCAGCTGTGGGAAGCGGTCGGCGACCTGTGCGCGGTGCTGCTGGACGAAGCGCCTGAGGTGCGCGTGCTGGCCACCAGCCGCCACCACCTGGGCATCGCCGGGGAGCACGCCACGATGGTGCCGCCGCTGTCGGTGCGTTCCGAAGGCAGCTCGGCCCGGCCGTCGGACGCCATGCGCCTGCTGCTCCGGCGCGCGGAGGCCGCCGGTCGGGTGGTCGAGGCGGACGAAGACCTGGAGGCGTTGGCCGAACTGGTCGACTGGTCCAGCGGCCTGCCGCTGGTGCTGGAGCTGATCGCGGTCCGGCTCGGCGGCGGGATGTCGCCCCGCGAGGTCCTGACGAGGCTGGACGGCGGTCGGCTGCTGGCCACCCGCACCCGTCGCGTGCGGTCGCACCACCGGACCTTGGAGCAGACCCTCGACTGGTCGCACGGCCTGTGCTCACCGGAGCAGCAACGGCTGTTGGCGCGGATCTCCGTGTTCGCGGGCGGTTTCACGCTCGACACCGCCGAACGCGTCTGCTCGGGCTCCGGCATCGGCGAGCACGACGTCGTGGACCTGCTCGCCGACCTCGTCCGGCAGTCGTTGGTGGTGGCCGGTCCGAACGGCCGCTACCACCAGTTGCAGCCCGTGCGCGAGTACGGGCAACGCCGGCTGCGCGCGTTGGACGAGGAGCTGTGGGTCCGCGACGCGCACTGCGCGTTCTTCCGCGACCTGGCGGCCCAACTGGCCTCGACCTGGTACGGCGAGGACGAGGTGGCCCTGCTCCGCCGCGCCCACGTCGAGATGCCCAACTTCCGCGCGGCACTGCACCACTGCGCCACCACGTCGGGTCTCGCGGAGATCGGCTTGGCGATGGTCCACGACCTGGCGCGGTTGCGGGTGCAGTTCTTCTTCGCGCAGCTGGGCGAGTTCACGACGTGGTTCCAGACGTTGTTGGACCGGGCGCCGGTGCGCCCGACGCCCGAGCGGATCGGGTCCGTGGCGCTGCTGGGCTGGATCAAGCTGTGCCAGGGCGCGCCGCGGGAGGTGGCCGTCCAGCTGGAGCACTGTCGCGAGCTGGTGTCGATGCTGGACGAGGACGCGCAGGTGGCGCCGCTGTACTTCCTCGAAGGCGCGCACGCCTTGCTGGCGGTGGGTGACCCGAAGTCCGTCGAACCGCTGCGCCGGGCGGTGGAGCTGTTCGGGGAGATGGGGCCGGAGTTCTGCGGCGACTGCGGCAACACCAAGCTGATCTGGGCGTTGGCGGCCGGTTTCTACGGCGACGAGGCGACCGCGATCGAAGCGGCCGAGGACTGCCTGAACGACGCGCGCCAGGCCGGCGCGGAGTGGGCCATCAGCTGGGCGCTGTGGGCGCGCGGCCTGGCGCCGTTGCGGCACGGCGCACCGGAGGAAGCCGTCGCCTGGTTCCGCGCGGGCCTGGAGATCCAGGTCCGACTGCAGGAGCAGTGGGGCAGCACGTGGGCGTCCGAGGCGATCGCCTGGGCACTGGCCGCCGTGGCGCGGGAGACGGCCGGGGGCGAGGACCTGCTGGAGATCGCCGCCGAGCTGCTCGGCGGCGCGGTCGCGATGCAGAAGGTCACCGGCGTCGCGATCGCCGGGCTGACGCCGTTCGGCCGCGAACGCGACAAGGCGCGTGACGCCATCGTGGCCCGGCTGGGTCACGACCGGTACCACCGCGCTTACGGGCGTGGAACCGCGTTGCCCAGCCGGGAAGCGGTGTACGCGCTGGCACTCGGTCCGCGGGTCGAGGCAGGCGGACGGCGTGCGCCCGACTCCGGCTGGGACCAGCTGTCACGTCGGCAGCGCGAGATCGCCGTGCTGGTCTCGCAGGGCATGACCAATCACTTGATCGCGCGGAAGCTCCACCTGTCCGTGTCGACGATCGAGAACCACCTCACCGCGGTGTTCGCCAAGGTCGGGGTGGCGAACCGGGTCGAGCTGAGCACGTGGGTCGGCGCCCAGCTCGCCCTGCGCGAGGAGCCCTGAGGTTCAGGCCTGCCAGCGGACCGGCAGGGCGACCACACCGCGCAGCACGCCGAACGTCCGCGCCGGCTCGAACCCCGGCTCCAGCGAGAAGTCGGGGAGGGTCGCCAGCAGTTCCTCGATCACGATGCCCACCTGCAGGCGGGCCAGGTGCATGCCGAGGCAGCGGTGCGCGCCGGCGCCCCAACCCAGGTGCGGCGCACGGGCGCGGTCGATGTCGAAGCGGTCGCCGTCGGGGAAGCGCGTCACGTCCCGGTTGGCGCTGCCCCACAGCAGCAGCACGCGGTCGCCCGCGGTCAGCTCCACCCCGTCGAGCGTCACGTCCCCGCGCACCGTCCGCCCGGTCGCGGCGACCGCGGACTCGTGCCGCACGCTCTCCTCGACCAGCGCGGGGATGAGCGACCGGTCCTGAGCGACACGACGCTGGAGCGCGGGGTCGGTCGCCAGCGTCAACGCCGTGTTGGCGATGGTGTCGGTCGTGGTCAGGTGCCCGGCGGCGACCATCAGGAACGCGTGCTTGAGCAGTTCGTCGTCGGAGGCCGGGCAGCCGTCGATCGAGGTGTTGACCACGGCGGTGAGCACGTCGTCCCGGTCCTCCCGGCCGCGCCGTGACGTCACCTGCGCGTGGAGGAACTCGGCGAAGCGCTCACCGGTCCGCTGCGCCTCCTCGGCCGACTTCGACGTCACCAGCGTGCGGGCCAGCCGGCTGAGCTCGGGACGCTGCTCGTCCGGCACCCCGAGCAGCCCGGCGGTGACCATCGGCGGGATCCGGCTGGCGAGTTCCGCCACCAGGTCCGCCTGGCCGCGCGGGCGCAGCTCGGCCAGGACCTCCCTGGTCAGGGACCGGATGTACGGCTCGTGCGAGGCCACCGCCTGTGGGGTGAAGAACGGCTGCATGGCGCGCCGCCACACCGTGTGCGTCGGCCGGTCGGTCTCGAAGAGGGGCGCCTCGACCTTCTCCAGCTCGGGCAGCACCATCGTCGCGCCCAAGCCGTCGACGGCTGCGCTGAACAGGTCGTCCCGCTTGGCCGCGTGGTCGATCTCCTCCCAGCGGCTGAGCACGTGGAAACCGCCGTACTTCTCGCTGTGCGCGACGGGGCACCGACTCCGCAGCTGCCCCGTCAGGTCGTGGATGTCGGCCGCGACAGCGGGGTCGAGGTGGTCGAAGTCGCGCATCCGCGCCGTCGGATCGCCGTCCACGCAGTCCCCCTGATGTGCACCGTGCGTGTTCGTGTCGCCACGAGTCGTCAGGCGAGAACCAAACCAGAAGAACGGTGCCGTGTCACGCGTGTGGCCGGAGCACTCCGTCCAGCAGGAGCGGGACGGCGGAACTCGCGTCCACCTCGGAAGCCAGCTCGACATCACCCCTGTGACCTGCGGCGATGAGTTCACGTCCGGACACGCAGCCGGCCAGGACGTCCTCCACCGGCGCCCGCGCGTACATCTCCGCGGCCAGCGCGGCCTCCACCGACGCCGAGCCGTAGCCCAGCAGCGACGCCATCACCGCACCCGCGCCGAGCAGGTCTTCCACCGCCGGCCGCAGCGGTCCCGCGTCCGCTCCGTGCGTGGTGATGTTCACACCCCAGCGCTCGCCGGCGGGCACCACGCCGATCGGCCCACCGGCCGCCAACGTCCGTGCCGCCGCCCCGACCGCACGCGCGTTTCGCAGGCACCCGGCCAACACGATCGACCCGGTGGACGCGGCCAGGTCGCACAACGTCGCGCCGTTGGCCGACGCCAACTCCAGCACCGTCCCCGGCGGCACCGCCACCAGCGACGACGGCCGCAACGTCCACGACGGGTCCGCCGGGGCAGCCGCCGAAGACCGGTCCGCCCACCGCACGGGCCGCACAGCGCCCCCACGCCCGACCACGACGTCCACCGCCGTCGAGAACGACAGCACGTCCACGATCACGAGCACCGCGCACTGCTTCCCGAGCGCGGCGACCCCCTCCGGTCCCCACTCCAGCCGCAGCCGGCAACCCTCTTGTCCGAACACCTGCGCCAGGATGGCAGACTCACTGAAGTGCGCGTTTACCTGGGATCGGACCACGCGGGCTTCGAGCTGAAGACCCACCTCGCCAAGCACCTGACCGACGCGGGCCACGACGTGGTCGACGTCGGTCCGGCGGTGTACGACGCGGAGGACGACTACCCGCCGTTCTGCATCGAGGCGGCCCGCCGCGTCGTGGCGGACGAGGGCAGCCTCGGCGTCGTCATCGGCGGCTCCGGCAACGGCGAGCAGATGGCGGCCAACAAGGTGCCCGGCGCCCGTGCCGCGCTGGCCTACAACGTGGAGACGGCGGAACTCGCCCGCCAGCACAACAACGCCCAGCTGGTCGCGTTGGGCGGGCGGATGCACTCCACCGAGGAGGCGTTCGCGATCGTGGACGCGTTCCTCGCCACCCCGTTCTCCGAGCAGGAGCGGCACGCCCGTCGCATCGACATCCTCGCGGAGTACGAGCGCACCGGCGAGGCGCCGGCCCTGCCCTGATGCCCGAAGGCCACACCCTCCACCGCCTGGCGAAGCTGCACCAACGCCGTTACGCGGGCTCGACCGTCCGGGTGTCGAGCCCGCAGGGCAAGTTCGCTGCGTCCTTTGTGGACGGTCGGCGGTTCGTGCGCGCGGAGGCGCACGGCAAGCACCTGTTCCACGTGTACGGCCCGGACACGACCGTCCACGTGCACCTCGGCCTCTACGGCACGTTCGCCGAGTTCCCGCACCCGGTGCTGGAACCGGTCGGCCAGGTGCGGATGCGGCTGGCCGGCCCCACCCACTGGACTGACCTGCGCGGTCCGACCCGGTGCGAGGTCCTGACCGACGTCGAGGTCGCCGCCCTGCGCGCCCGCCTCGGCCCGGACCCGCTGCGACGTGACGCGAAACCGGAGGTGGCGCACGCCCGCGTCGCCCGGTCGCGGCAGTCGCTCGCCGTGCTGCTGCTGGACCAGTCCGTGCTCGCGGGCGTCGGCAACGTGTACCGGGCAGAGGTGCTGTTCCGGCACGGCGTGCACCCGCTCGTGCCGGGGAACGAGGTCGACCGGGCGTTGTGGGACGACCTGTGGCTCGACCTGACCGTGCTGATGCGCGGTGGCGTGAAGACGGGTCGCATCGACACCGTGCGGCCGGAGCACATGCCCGACGTCACCGGGCGGGCGCCGCGCAAGGACCGGCACGGCGGCGAGGTCTACGTCTACCGCCGCACCGGTCAGCCCTGCCTGGTCTGCGGCACACCCGTGGCCGCCGCCGAGCTGGCGGGCCGGAACCTCTACTGGTGCCCGACCTGCCAGCCGGCCTGATCAAATCACTGGCTGATCAAATCGCGGCCTGATCAAATCGCGCCTGGTCCTGTTCGCTCAGAACCCGCCGAAGTCGCCACCGCCGAAGTCGCCACCGAAATCACCGCCGCTGTCGCCACCATCGCCACCGTCACCCCCGGCGTCACCACCGTCGCCGGCACTGGCGTCACCGCCGGCGTCCTCGGACGCGACCGCGGAAGGCACACCGACCATGCCCGAGAACATCGCGCTGAACAGCAGCATCGAGCCGAAACCCCAAGCGCCGGCCACCAGGGCGGGCTTCCACCACGGCTCCGAGTACCAGCCCTGCGGCACCGGCCGGCCCGCGACCACGCCACCGGGGTAGTAGTGCGGCGTGCCCGAACCGGGCCGCGGCGAGGCGACGTACCGGTGACCCTCCACCGTGACGTCCCGGTCCTCCAACACCTTGCCCGCACGGCTCTGGCCGGTGAGGTCCGGCAGCTCGGGGCCGGGGTCGAGGTCCATCGCGACGCGCGCGGCCCGCACGTAGTACAGGCCTTCCATCGCGGTCTGCGTGACCAGGCGGCACTGCTCCACCGTGCGCGCCTGCTCCATCTGCGACCCGGCGGCGGTGAACCGCTCGGACGCGTCCGCGAGCGCCTGCTGCGAGGCGACGTCCGAGCCGGTCAGGCTCATCACCTGGCCGCCGAGCCGTTCGACCCAGCGGCGCGCGTCGGCCTGGGCGTCCTCCAGCTCGCGGCGGCGCTTCTCGGCGGCGGCCTTGGCGAAGTACCAGCCGGCGCCCACGACCAGAACCAGTAGCACGAGCAACACGATCGCGGTGGTCATCGGACCCTCCTGGTGCCTGTTGTCGGGAAAACGCCCCGCGGCCGGCGGAGGTTCCCGGAACCGGTCAGAAGACCTCCGGGCAGTGGGGGTCGCGGTCACCCGAAAAGACGTGCGACAGGGCGTTGACGACACCGTGCGTGACCTCTCGCACCCGTTGGGCGCGTGCCATGGAGGTGAGCCTGGTCCCACCGAGGTACACCGCGCCCAGCGCCTGCACGTCCAGGACGACGTCCGGGTCGTCGTCCACCCGCTCCACGGTGGCCGTGCCGTCCTTCACCGCGAACCGCCACCGGCCGGCGTTCCACGGGCAGAACTCGTCCACGACCTCCAGCACCGCGTTGACGTCCGAGTTGTAGCGGCGCAGGGTGAGCGCGCGGTCGACGTCCACGATGCGCACCCACAGGGAGTCGAGCAGGCTGCGCAAGGCGAGGCGCGAGTCCTCCAGCAGGTGCGTGATCGGGTCGTCGGAGGCGGTGAAGAACTTCAGCTCGCCGACCATGTCCACGTCCAGCAGGTACCGGTAGAGCGCCGCGTACGCCTCGTCGGTCCGCGCCGCGATCTCCCGCACGTGCAGCTCGTTGCGCGGACCGCGGTCCGGCCAGTGCGCCTTGACCCGGTAGACCGCGTAGCCGTGCGGGTGCAGGACGTACCGGTAGGCGCTCAGGCCGTCGCGGTCGCGTTCGGTATCGGCGAGGTGGTGGTCCCAGTAGGGGTCCGCCCGGCTCAGCCAGCCCGTGCGGTTCGGTCGGATCTCGTCGTAGAGGGCCTTCATCACCGGCATGGCCTCGTCCCGTGAGGCTTCGCGCACCCGTTCGCCGCCCACCGACACACCGGACCGGAACTGCGCCCTGGCCGGTACGTCCAGCTTCGAGAACTCCGCCGCGAGCCCGTACCCGAACCGGGGGTAGATCGCCGCTTCCGAGGACCACAGCGCGGCCAGCGCCTCACGGCCCTCTTCGTGCAGGCCGTGCAGCTGCGCCCTCATCACGCGGGTCAGCACGCCGCGGCGGCGGTGGCCCGGCTTCACGGCCACCGACGTGACGGCGGCGACCGGCTGCGGACCGCCGCCGGGCACCGTGATGTCCCGGGTCTGGATGCCGCCGCAGCCGATCAGCTCGTCGCCGTCGAACACCGCGTGGTGGCGTTCCGGTTCGAAGACGTCGCGCCACCGTTCGAGCTGGTCTTCGACGCTGTCGGACAGGAACGCGGCGTTGACGACCCGCTGGAGTTCGACCAGGTCGTCCGCCGTTAGGGTGCGGAGGGTGAGCGCCATCACACGTTCATACGCCTGATGTCGGAGCCGCGCGATCGAATTCAGGGGTCGCAACCGAGTGGCGGGATCCGAGATGCTGCGCTGATGGACGCCCACTCGTTGGCGAGCGCGCTCCGGGTCGAAGCCTCGGCGCTGGCGGTCGCGGCAGACCTGGCTCCACCCGATCGGGCGGTGCCGGCGTGCCCGGGGATGACGGTGGGCGACCTGCTGGTGCACGTCGGCTCCATCCACCGGATGGTGACGCGCTGGATCACGCGCGGTGCCCGGCCCGCGGAGTGGACGTGCTCGCCCGGTGACGAGGACCCCGTCGACTGGTACCGGATAGGGGCGGCGTCGTTGATCGCCGTACTCGACCCAGCGCGCGCCGGTGCTCCTGCGGCGACGTGGTGCCCGTGGGACCGCACGCTCGGCTTCTGGTTACGCCGTATGGCGCATGAGACCGCCGTGCACCGCGTCGACGCGCAGGCCGCGATCGGCTTGGCGGCGCCGTTGGAGGCGGGGTTGGCGGCCGACGGCATCGACGAGGTGCTGCGCTTGTGGCTGGGCTGCCACTTGCCACCCGCGGCGCACACGTCCGGTCAAGCGGTGTCCCTGCGGGTACCCGGCCGGACATGGACCGTGGCGCTGCACTCGGGCATCGTCGACTACTGCCCCCATGCGGACCCTGCGGCCGTGGTCAGCGGATCGCCGTCGGCGGTGGACCTGTGGTTGTGGGGGCGGGTGGGGGAGGAGCACCTGTCGGTCGACGGCGACGTGGCTCTGGTGCGCTCGTTGCGTGCCGCTGTGGCCGGGGCGACGGGCTGATTTACCGGTGGGCGCGGCGCACACTGTGCGTCGTGACGAAGCTGCGCGTGATCCTGAGATGCCTGGTGACCTTCGCCATCGGCTTGCTCATGGTGGTGCTGGCGATCCGTTTCGGCGAAGCCCTGTGGCGCGCGCTGACGGCCTAGGGGCGGTTAGGGTTGGGGCGGACGAAGCAGAACTCGTTGCCGGCGGGGTCGAGGAGGACCTGGAAACTGCCCTGCTCGTCGGTCTGAAGGTCACCTTGCGCCGTGGCGCCCAACGCAGTGGCCCGTGCCGTGGCCTCCCCGACATCATCGACCTCGATGTCCAGGTGGAGCCGATTCTTGAGCGACTTCGGTTCAGGGACGGGCTGGAACGACATCCGAGGCCATCCCGGCGGGGCGACGTGCGCCCACCCGAGCTCCCGTTCGACCGGCTCCCCGCCCAAGAGCGCGGCCCAGAAGCGCACCAGCCGTGCGGGATCAAGGCAGTCCACCACGATCTGATCCAGACGCATGGGCTGCATCATCCTCGACCCTCCTGGTTGGAGGGCATCAGGCAGCCCGCACCCCCTCTGTCCGATGTGGACTGACGACGTGCCCCGCAGCCACCCACCGCTTCATTCGAACCGCCCCGCGGCGCCTTTGACCAGCTGGGCATCCTTCCCGAAGATGAACCAGGCGAGGCTGCCGAGGAAGGGGAAGCCCAGGATCACCACAATCCACAGCAGCTTCCCGCCGCCGGTCAACCGATCGTTGCGCATCACCGAGACGATGGCGGCGACCCACAGCACTATGAGGGCCAGCGCGATGGCCCCGAACACGACGACGACCACGACACTGACCGCGTTGCCGGACTCTTGCGCGAGCAAAGTAACCATGCTCGTCACGCTAAGAACCCCGATCACCACCCGCCCGCCGAGCCACCCCGGTGGGTGAGGCAAACGGGGTTAGCGAGGGCCGTCGCCTTCACGCAGCTCCGAGAGCCACCCGGCAACCTGGTCGAGCCCGTGCAAGTACGCCCCGCCGGGACCGTCGAGAAGGTCGATCCCGTGCAGCAGCCCAAGCGCCCGCCACACAACCGCGTCCGCCACGTCAACGTCCCCGGCGACGTACCGCCCCGCCCACCGATCAACCTCATCCCGACCCACCGACCCGGACAACAGCCGCTCAAACTGCCGCTCGACCTCAGCGCGCGAAGGTGGCTCCAACTCCATAGCCGCCGAGTGTGTCAGCCACTTGCCTCCATGCCAGAGGACCGTGCCCGAGTTGGGCGCTGGGAGGACGCGGGGCACGCGAGGAGCGCGGAAGATTTACGAAACGCAAAAGACCGTCCACGTGGGACGGTCCGTGAGGGTTCTACCAGCAGGAAGAGGCTGGAGCGGGTGACGGGAATCGAACCCGCATGACCAGCTTGGAAGGCTGGGGCTCTACCATTGAGCTACACCCGCATCGCGCCTACCGGGGTGGGCGCGGGAGTAGCTTAGCTGGTACCGATAAGCTGGGGTGGACCGGGGCGTGGCGCAGCTTGGTAGCGCACCCGCTTTGGGAGCGGGGGGTCGCAGGTTCAAATCCTGTCGCCCCGACGGTCGCCCTGGCCGACCCTCGTGGTTGGTCAGGGCTTTTCCTTCGAACCACAACTAGGCGCCCAGGTCGTTCACGGCCGTGGAGATCGTCGCCGCCTGGCGCTCCAGCTCCTCGTCCGACGAGGTCTCGTCGACGCCTCGCCCCAGGAGTTCCGACCTCGACAGGAGCAGCAGGGCACCGCGGTAGCGGTCCGCGTCCAAGTCGTCCACCGGCACCACTTCCAACCGTCCCTCGATCAGGACCAGGTTGGGGTCCGGCAGCTGGGAGCTCAACAACTCCCGCAGATCACCTGCTTTGACACTCACCAGTCCGGCCTACCCGACACGCCGCGTAGTCAAACGCGGGCCGTTCTTGAGCACTCCGCGCCCAGGCGCTCAAGAACGGTTCCCCAGTGTCATGCGGGTGTGGCCACCTGCTCGCTCACCACCTGCGCCGCCGCAGACACGAGTGCCGTCACGGACGGGTTGGTGGAGTTGTCCCTGCGCCACGCGAACTGGGTGTACACCCTGAACGGCGGTACCCAGGGCAGTCGGCACAGCCTGCCGTCGGCGAGTTCCGCCGCGACCGTCACCTCGGGGACAAGCGAGATCCCCAGACCCGAGGCGACCGCCCGCTTGGCGGCATCGATCGAGTCGAGCGCCAGCACCGGCGACTTCGACTCCGTCTCCTGCAAGCCCAACGCCTGCTCGAACTGCTCGTAGTAGCTGGCACCGTTCTCGGCCCGGATGAGCGTGCTCCCGCGCAACTCGTCCTCGGTGATCACCGAACGCCTCGTGAGCGCGTGGCTGGGACCGGCGACCATGGCCAGCGGCTCCGGGCACAGCACCGTCGTCTCCAACCCCTCACGGGGCTCGACGGAACCGATGAAGAACGTGCAGTCCAACCGCCCCTCGCGCACCGAGGTCAGGTTCGCCTGGGTGTTCCGCGAGTGGAGGGAGATCTGGACGCTCGGGTAGCGCCAGCACATGTACTCGATCAGTGGTAGCAGACGGTAGTCGGTCAGGCTCTGTGCGCTGCCGATGACCAGCTTGCCGTGCGGCTCGCCGTTCATCGTTATGGCTTTTCTTGCCTTGTCGGTCAGGGTGATGATGTTCCGTGCGAACGGTAAGAGCTCGACACCTGCAGAGGTCATCTGGATGCCGCGCGGGAGTCGCCGGAACAGGGGCACCCCGAGGGTTTCTTCGAGCGCCTTGATCCGGGTGGTGATGGTGGGCTGCGAGCAATTCAGCGTGGCGGCTGCCTTGGTGAAACTGCCCGTTTGAACCACAGTTGTGAACGCCAAAAGTTGACGCGTCTCCATGGAGCTCCCCAACGGTGCGGATAAGTGGTCCACGAGAGGCCGGTGTAGGACGGCGTCGTGATCTCTTGTGCATGGCGGCAGCCGACCCTGGCTGCGCTTCTGCGTGCGCGCGGCCTGAGGTCGATCAACATCGCCGCTCTACCGTGAGGGATGGCACCTGGCGGTCGGGCGGAGTGCCCGCCACCCTTCGGACACCGACGACACGGCCGGTGCCCAGCGATGATCCTGTTTTCGTGTTCGGCAGCGGCGGAATGGATCTCATCGGGTCATCGGCACCTTGTCTGGTAGGTGGTAAAAGAGCTCGATGACATTGTCTCGCTCGTTCCTGTCGGTCCCGGTTGCCGGTTGCGTCCGCTGCTGACCCCCCAGAACGTCCGGCAACACTAATTATTCCTGGTCGAACACGCGGGTCCGGGCGTCACGCTACCTGAAACCCACACTAATGGACTACGGCGACTGGAGTCATCTCGACAAGTGAAAACTTTCCGTCGGGCACTACTCCGAACGGCCTCAATTCACTCCTTGTGCCCAACTGGTTCCTCCTCTCGGTTGCTGAGCGTCACTCGACGCTACGACATATGTGTTACACGACCAGTAGACGGCTTCGCTGGGGTGATGACGTGACAAGTCAGGTACACGGCTCCCTGTGTCACTCGAATGGACTAGCGATTCGGGGTGCTGATCGACCGTCCGGCGGCGGTCGTAGGGCTGAACGGTCTACGGCCGAGACCGAAAAATGCGGCTTGCCGCGAATGGCTCCTGGTCGGCGCGTCGCCGGCGGTGTCCTGGCTGACCCCTGGAACGCGTCCGTGGTCACACGGTGCCAAGACCGCACTTAAGCGGTCCTATTTAATAGCCAGTGTTGCGATTTCCGCTTGCCCGTCGAGCGGCCCCTACGGCACGGCACCGCCGACGGGCTCCGAGCGCACCTCGGCGGCTGCATCTGGGAGCGTTCCCGATTGCGTCCCGTCGCGTAATGCGGCCGACACCAGGAATTCCGCAGGCCGAACCCACAATGTGATTCCCGCTCACCCGCTATTGCCGCGACAATGCCCGGAGGCCCTCGTGGCACGGCCGCCGCGTCCCCTTGCGGCCCCCGGAGCCGGGGTGCTAGCGCCCCCGCGCCGGCGGACCGCCTAGACTCAGGCGGAATCCCGGCGCACCCAGACGCGTTCCCGGGATGTTCCGCACGTCGTGCCCGTTACGAGGAGACCACGTTGAAGAGCACCGTCGAGCACCTGAGCCCGACGCGGGTCCGGATCAACGTCGAGGTGCCGTTCGACGAGCTCAAGTCGGACTTCGACCGCGCGTACCGGAAGCTGGCCAAGCAGGTCCGCATCCCCGGCTTCCGCCCCGGCAAGGCCCCCGCCCGCGTGCTGGAGAGCCGCATCGGCCGCGCGCCCGTCCTGGACGAGGTCGTCCAGGAGGCGATCCCGGCCAAGTACCTGGAGGCGGTCAACTCCGGTGAGCTGCGCACCCTCGGCCGCCCCGACTTCGAGGTGACCAAGATCGAGGACGGCGAGTCCCTGGCGTTCACCGCCGAGGTCGACGTCCGCCCCGAGATCACCGTCCCGGCCTTCGGTGACCTGTCCGTCAGCGTCGACGACCAGGAAGTCACCGACGAGGACGTGGACACCCAGCTGAACGAGCTGCGCGCCCGCTTCGCCACCCTGACCGGCGTCCAGCGGCCGGCCGAGAACGGCGACTTCGTCGTGGTCGACCTGTCGGCGACCGTGGACGGCGAGGAGGTCGAGGAGGCCAAGACCGCCGGCCTGTCCTACGAGATCGGCTCCGGCCAGCTCGTCGAGGGCATCGACGAGGCCCTGATCGGCGCCTCCGAGGGCGAGTCCCGCAACTTCACCACCACCCTGGTCGCCGGTGAGCACGCCGGCCGCGACGCCGACGTCACCGTCGCGCTGACCTCGGTCAAGGAGCGCCAGCTCCCCGAGCTGGACGACGAGTTCGCCCAGCTCGCGAGCGAGTTCGACACCCTGGACGAGCTGAAGGCCGACCTGCGCACCCGCCTGGGCCGCGTCAAGAAGATGCAGCAGGGCGTCCAGGCCCGGGACAAGGTGCTGGAGGCGCTGATGGCCAGCGTCGAGGTGCCGCTGCCCGAGGCCGTCGTGCAGGGCGAGATCGACGCGCGTGCGCACGACGCGATCCACGCCCTCGAGCACGACGAGGCGCGCTTCGCCGAGTGGCTGGCCGAGCAGGGCCAGACCAAGGAGGAGTTCGACGCCGAGGTGCGCGAGGCCTCCGAGCAGGCGGTCAAGACCCAGCTCGTGCTGGACGCCATCGCCGACGCCGAGCAGCTCAGCGTGACCGACGCCGAGCTGACCGAGCGGATCATCTACCAGGCCCAGCGGTTCGGCGTGAGCCCGGACGAGTACGTCAAGCGGGCCCAGCAGTCGGGCCAGCTCGGCGCGATCTTCGCCGACGTGCGCCGCGGCAAGGCGCTGGCCACGGTCGTGCGCCAGGCCACCGTCACCGACGCGGCGGGCAACGCCCTCGACCTCGACGAGCTTTTCGGCGAGGCGAAGCCCGAGGCCAAGTCCACTGAGGAAGCCGCCAACGCGGAGTGAAGCCCTGAGCGAACGCGGGCGGTGTCGGGACGTCGACGCCGCCCGCCTTCGTTAAGGTCGTTGCTACGAGACTCTTTTCGGCACAGCTAGTCGGCAAAGTTAGGCAGGCAGACGTGACGCAGCATTCCTTCCCGACGCCCGAGATGCGAGCGGCCACGGGGATGAACCTCAACGACTCGGTCTACGAGCGCCTGCTCCGTGAGCGGATCATCGTGCTGGGGTCGCAGGTCGAAGAGGGCATCGCCAACCAGATCACCGCCCAGCTCCTCCTCCTCGCCGCCGAGGACCCGGAGAAGGACATCACGCTCTACATCAACTCGCCCGGCGGCTCGGTGACCGCGGGCATGGCGATCTTCGACACGATGCAGCTCATCGAGCCGGACGTGGCCACCTACGCGATGGGCCTGGCCGCCTCGATGGGGCAGTTCCTGCTCTCCGCGGGCACGCCCGGCAAGCGGCACGCCCTCCCGCACGCCCGCATCCTCATGCACCAGCCCTCGGCGGGTGTCGGCGGCACGGCGGCGGACATCGCGATCCAGGCGGACATGCTCACCAAGACCAAGCACGAGATGGCCGAGCTGATCGCGGAGCACACCGGCCAGCCGGTCGAGCGCATCATCGCCGACTCGGACCGCGACCGCTGGTTCACCGCCCAGGAAGCCCTCGAGTACGGCTTCGTGGACAAGGTGATCAGCCGCGCCAGCCAGGCGTCGACCAACTGACCGCGAGCAGAGCACCAGGAGACCTGAAGTGAGCCAGTTCCACGCGCCGCAGTCCCGGTACGTGCTCCCGTCGTTCGTCGAGCGCACCAGCTACGGCATCAAGGAGTCCAACCCGTACAACAAGCTGTTCGAGGAGCGCATCATCTTCCTCGGCGTGCAGGTGGACGACGCGTCGGCCAACGACGTGATGGCCCAGCTGCTCGTGCTGGAGTCGGAGGACCCCGACCGCGACATCCTGATGTACATCAACTCGCCCGGTGGCTCGTTCACCTCGCTGATGGCCATCTACGACACCATGCAGTTCGTCCGCCCGGACATCCAGACCTACTGCCTGGGCCAGGCGGCCTCGGCGGCGGCCGTGCTGCTCGCGGCGGGCACCCCGGGCAAGCGGCACGCGCTGCCCAACGCCCGAATCCTGATCCACCAGCCGGCCACCGAGGGCGTCTACGGGCAGGTCTCCGACCTGGAGATCCAGTCCAACGAGATCCAGCGGGTGCGCAGGCTGCTGGAGACCACGCTCGCCCGGCACACCAACCAGACGCCCGAGCAGGTGCGCACGGACATCGAGCGCGACAAGATCCTCACCGCCGCGGAGGCGAAGGACTACGGCCTGATCGACAGCGTTCTGCCGTACCGGAAGCTCTCGGGGAAGTAGCACCGGCGTGGCGTCCGACACGCCGAGCCGACCAGGGGTCCTGCTCGGTTCGGTGTGTCGGGGGCACGCTGGTCCTCCCGCACAGGCGGGTAGGACAGGTACCGTCGAGGGGAACGGGCGGACCCCGCGTCCAGCGGGCTCTCGCCACATCAGTAGTCAGGCGCACTTCACCAGGTCGTGCGCCGGAGGGGACAGAGGTCAGCGGTCATGGCACGTATCGGTGACGGCGGCGACCTGCTGAAGTGCTCTTTCTGCGGTAAGAGCCAGAAGCAGGTGAAAAAACTCATCGCCGGCCCCGGTGTCTACATCTGCGATGAGTGCATCGACCTCTGCAACGAGATCATCGAGGAAGAACTCGCGGAGGCCGGTGACGTCAAGCTCGACGAGCTGCCCAAGCCCGCCGAGATCCACGAGTTCCTCGACCAGTACGTGATCGGCCAGAACGAGGCCAAGCGCACGCTCTCGGTGGCGGTCTACAACCACTACAAGCGCATCCAGGCGGGTGACCGCGGGCGTGAGGGCCGCGACGACGGCGTGGAGCTCGCCAAGTCGAACATCCTCATGCTCGGCCCGACGGGCTGCGGCAAGACCTACCTGGCCCAGACGCTGGCGAAGATGCTGAACGTGCCGTTCGCCATCGCGGACGCCACGGCGCTGACCGAGGCGGGCTACGTGGGTGAGGACGTGGAGAACATCCTCCTCAAGCTCATCCAGGCGGCGGATTACGACGTCAAGCGCGCCGAGACCGGCATCATCTACATCGACGAGGTCGACAAGATCGCTCGAAAGAGTGAAAATCCGTCGATCACGCGGGACGTGTCGGGCGAGGGCGTGCAGCAGGCGCTGCTGAAGATCCTCGAGGGCACCACCGCCTCCGTGCCGCCGCAGGGCGGTCGCAAGCACCCGCACCAGGAGTTCATCCAGATCGACACGACGAACGTGCTGTTCATCGTGGCGGGCGCCTTCGCCGGTCTGGACAAGATCATCCAGGACCGGGTGGGCAAGCGCGGTCTGGGCTTCGGCGCCGAGGTCCGCACCAAGGCCGAGGTCGACGCGGCGGACTACTACGCCGACTCGATGCCCGAGGACCTGATCAAGTTCGGTCTGATCCCCGAGTTCATCGGCCGGTTGCCGATGGTCGCGAGCGTCACGAACCTGGACAAGGAATCACTGGTCCGGATCCTGACCGAGCCGAAGAACGCGCTGGTCAAGCAGTACCAGAAGCTCTTCGAGATGGACGGCGTCGAACTGGAGTTCACCCGGACCGCGATGGAGGCCGTCGCCGACCAGGCGATCCTGCGCGGCACCGGCGCCCGCGGCCTGCGGGCGATCATGGAGGAAGTCCTGCTGCCGGTGATGTACGACATCCCGAGCCGCACGGACGTCGCCAAGGTCGTCATCACCGAGCAGACCGTGAAGGACAACGTCAACCCGACCATCGTGGCCCGGCAGCCCTCGCGCCGGGAGCGCCGCGAGAAGTCGGCGTGAGTTGACCCTCCCGCACGCGCTGATCCTGCACGGCCTGGGCGGTTCCGGGCCGACGCACTGGCAGAACTGGCTGGCAGGTGAACTGGCCCACCACGGTGGGGCGGTGGACCTGCCCCAGTTCAGCGCACCCGACGCGCCGGAGCTGCCGGTGTGGCTGGCGGAACTGCGGTCGCACCTGGCCGCGATGCCCGAGGCCGGCGCGGCCGAACGCGTGGTCGTCGCGCACTCGCTCGCCGGGCTGTTGTGGCTGCACCACGCGGCCGGGCAGTTCGACGAGGCGCTGCGGGTGGACCGGGTGCTGCTGGTCGCGCCGCCCGCGCCGGATTTCGCCGACGAGCCGTTGATCTCCGGCTTCCTGCACCCCGCGCTCGATCCGACGGCGGTGCGGCGGGCGGCGGTCTCGACCCGGCTGGTGGTCGGCGAGGGCGACCCGTACTGCACGTTGCCGCAGGCCAAGGCGTTGGCCGAGGAGTTGCGGGTCGACCTGGACGTCATCGTGGGCGGCGCGCACCTGAACGTGGACGCCGGGTACGGGCCGTGGGGCGCCGTGCTGAAGTGGGTCCGCAGCGGGCGCGTGCCGCTCACTCCGCGCTGACCACCACCCTGAACAGGGTGAACGAGGCCAGGAACGGGCCGGTCTCCAGATCGGCCAGCCAGGCGTCGGCGGCGGGGCGGGTGATGCGGCCCGCTTCGACGGCCCGGTGGGTGTTGCGGGTCAGGCCGAGGAGTTCGTCGGCGACGGGGAAGTCCCGCAGCAGGAGGGTGTCGGCGCCGATCGTCACGACGGTCAGGCCGGCTCCTGCGGCGAGCCGCGCCAGTTGGCGGCCGACGACGGGGTTGGTCATGATCCGGTCGCAGACGAACCGGTTGAACGCGAGGTTCGTGGCCACCGAGCCGGGGTCGACGGCGAGGGTTTCCCAGTCGGGTTGAGCGAGCGCCGCACGTCCTCCGGGGCGCAGGACTCGGCGCAGTTCGGCCAGGACACCGGCAGGGTCGGCGACCTGGTGCAGGACCCGGTCCACGCGCGCACGGTCCACGCTGCGGTCGTCGAGGGGTAGCGCGTGGGCGTCGCCCAGCCGTACCTCGACGGGCAGTCCGGCGGCCCGTTGTCTTGCCTCCTCGACCATGGCCGGGTCCAGGTCGACGCCGATGACGGCGCCCGCGCGTGCGGCCAAGGAGGGCAGGTCCGTGCCGGGGCCGCAGCCGACGTCCAGCGCGATGTGGTCGGGCCGGAGGTCCAGGGAGTCCAGCAGGCGCTGCTTGTAGGCGCGGCCCGCTTCCGCCACGTGGTCCAGGTAGGTGATGGGGTCCGGTCGCGTGAGCATGCAGCCAAACAACCACAGCCGTGTGGACGTTCTGTGGAAGTCCTGTGAGGGTCAGCGGGGAACGCGTTTGCCGAGGAAGCGGATGACGTCGGGGACGACCTTGCGGTAGAGGCCGTCGTCGTGGCCGCCGGGGCTGATCGAGGCGACCGCGAGTTTGGTGCCCGCGATGAACTTCCGCGTTCCCTCGATGAAGTGGTCCTTGTCGCCGACCCACACGCCGGTCGGGGCGGTGCCGAGCTTGTCGAGGTTCTTCAGCGGGTCCAGTGAGGCCCACTGCTCCGGGCTCCTGAACGCGTCGCGCTTCACCATCTCGGCCCAGTCGGTGAGCAGGGCGGGCGCGATGGCGGCGATGGCCTTGGCCGGGTCACGCCGCTCGTGCCGTCGGCGTGCGTAGAGCAGCGCGCCGAAGCCGCCCATGGACACCCCCGTGCAGGCGAACGGCGCGCCGTACCCGCGTTCGGCCAGCCACCGGGGAACCTCCTCCAGCAGCATCGCCATCGGGTCGTCACCAGGCAGGTTCTCGTGCCAGTAGTGGTTGTCGCCGTCCACCGCGACGAACCCGAACGGCGGGACCTGGCCTCGACCGACGGCCGCCACCAGCACCTCGGGCATACCGCCCACGGCGGCCAGGCGGGCGTTGCCGTAGCGGCCGTGCAGCAGGATCGACATGGGCAGGCCCTCGGTCGGCACACCCGGCGGCACCATGGTGAGCAGGTCGACGTCACGGCCCCGGAACTCGGAGCGCACCCGTTCGACCTGCACGACGGCCCGCTTCACGGCGGGCACCGGTCCGGCCACGCCCACAGCGTGCCGCATCGCCTCACCGAACGGGGCATCGCTGTGCCACGCCGCCGTGACACCCACGGTGGCTGCGACTCCCGCACCCAGTGCGCCGAGCATCGTTCGCCTGCTGACCATGTTCTCCCCAAGCCCATTCTCCCCTCACATCGCGCGAGGTGGAGCGGGTGTTTCGTCAGATCGCCGACTCGGCCCGAAGTTCCGCGATCCGCTCCTCGGAGTAGCCGAGCCCGCGCAGAACGTGGTCGGTGTGCTCGCCGGGCGCGGGCACCGAGCCGGGCGTCCACTCCCAGGCGGTGGAGTCGACGGGCGGGCGGAGAACGGTGATGCGACCGTCGGGCACCGGCACCCGGGCGAGCCGGTCGCGTGCGGTGAGCTGGGGGTGGTCGGGCAGGTCGGCGACGCTGCGGGTGCGGGCGGCGGGGACGTCGGCGCGGTCCAGCGCGTCGATCAGGTCGGCCGCCGTCCAAGCGGTGAAGTCGAGCTCGGCGTGCAGGTCGGCGCGGTGGGCCACGCGGGAGCTGACGGTGCCGAACCGGGGGTCGTCCGCGAGGTCCGGTCTGCCGAGGAGGGTGCACAGCCGGCGCCACTGCGGGTCGTTCTGCACGGCGAGGTGCACGGCGCCGTCCGCACATGGGAACGGGCCGTACGGCGCGATGCTCGGGTGGTGCGCGCCGGTGCGCGGCGCGGCCCGGCCGGTGCCCGCCGCGTAGAGCATCGGCTGGTGCATCCACTCGGTCATCGCCTCGAACAGCGTCAGCCGCAGGGTGGCGCCCTCACCGGTCCGGGCGCGGTGCAGGAGGGCGGCGAGCACGGCGGACTGGAGCTGCACGCCGGCCGCGATGTCGGCGACCGAGATGCCCGCGCGTGCCGTGACGTCACCGTCCCCGGTCAGCTCGACCAGCCCCGCCTCCGACTGCACGAGCGCGTCGAACGCCTTGCGTGACGCGTACGGGCCTTCGTCGCCGTAGCCGGAGAGCTCGCCGACCACCAGATCGGGTTTCACCGCACGGAGTGAGGAAGCGTCCACACCCAGTCGACGCGCGGCGTCGGGTGACAGGTTGCACAGGACCACGTCGGCGGTCGGGATGAGCTTGTCCAGCACCTCGCGTCCCGCCGGGTGCTTCAGGTCGAGCGTCAGGGACTCCTTGCCGACGTTCGCCCAGGCGAAGTAGGAGGACACCGAGCCGCACGCGGTGTCGTAGTGGCGGGCGAAGTCGCCGCCGTCCCGCCGTTCGACCTTGATCACGCGTGCGCCGAGGTCGGCCAGCAGCCGGGTGGCGTACGGGACGGCGACGGCCTGTTCGAGGCTGACGACGAGCACGCCGTCCAGCGGTCTCACGCGACCACTCTCTCCGCGCCGGTGTAGACGTTCATCGAGTCGCCGCGCAGGAAGCCGATCAGCGTCACGCCCTGCTCTTCGGCCAGCTCGGCGGCCAGCGACGAGGGCGCGGACACGGCGGCGAGCACCGGCACACCGGCCATGGTGGCCTTCTGCACCAGCTCGAACGACGCCCGCCCGGACACCACCAGCACCGTCCCGCCCAGCGGGACCCGGTCCTGCAGGACCGCCCAGCCGAGCACCTTGTCGACCGCGTTGTGCCGGCCCACGTCCTCGCGCACCACCAGCGCCTCACCGGACGTGGTGAACAGCCCGGCGGCGTGCAGGCCACCGGTCGAGGCGAATACCTTCTGGCGTTCGCGCAGCGCGTCCGGCAGCGCCGACAGGACCCCGACGTCGACCTTGGACGTGTCGGCGGCGGGGGAGAAGCGGGTCTTCAACTTCACCGCGTCCAGCGCCGCCTTGCCGCACACGCCGCAGGACGAGGTCGTGTAGAAGTTCCGCTCCACGCCGACCTCGGGCGGTGCGACGCCGTCCGCGAGGGTCAGGTCCAGCACGTTGTACGTGTTCATCCCGTCCGGCCCGGTGCCCTCGCAGAACCGGGCCACGGCGATGTCCGCCAGGCCGCCGATGACGCCCTCGCCGAGCAGGAAGCCGTGCGCCAGCTCCACGTCCTGGCCGGGTGTGCGCATCGTGACGGTCAGCGCCTTGCCGCCCACCCGCAGTTCCAGCGGCTCCTCGGCGGCCAGCGCGTCGACCCGCTTGCGGGACGTTCCGCTCGCGTAGGTCACCACCGGGCGACGCACCGTGACTCGCCCCATGTGAAGCTCCTTCGCTCGTGTGCCCGCTGTCCAGGTTACGGAGGTAGCTGCGTGATCTTGGATCTGGTTGAGTCGGGCGGGTGGATACCTACGACGTGGTGGTGGTCGGCGGCGGGCACAACGCGCTGGTGGCGGCGGCGTACCTGGCGCGGGCGGGACGCACGGTGCTGGTGCTGGAGAAGCTCGACCACGTCGGAGGCGCGGCCGTGAGCTCGACGGCGTTCGCGGGGGTGCAGGCGCGGTTGTCGCGGTACTCGTACCTGGTCAGCCTGCTGCCGGACCGGATCGTCGCGGACCTCGGGCTGCGGGTGTCGCTGCGGTCACGGGCGGCGTCGTCCTACACGCCCGCGGGTGACCTGCTGGTGGAGCGCGATCCGGGTGAGGCGACGGCGGCGTCGTTCCGGGCGTTGACCGGTTCGGACGCGGAGTACGACCGGTGGCGGCGGTGGTACGCCTCCTTGGAGGTGCTGGCGGGGGCGGTGTCCTCGACGATGTTGGAGCCGTTGCGGTCGCGTGCGGACGTTCGGCGGCGGGTCGACGCGCGGCTGTGGGACCAGGTCGTGGAACGGCCGTTGGGCGAGGCGTTGGAGGAGCTGTTCGCGCATGACGTCGTGCGCGGGGTGGTGGCCACCGACGCGTTGATCGGCACGCACACGTCGTTGCACGACCTGCGGGCGAACCGGTGCTTCCTCTACCACGTGATCGGCAACGGCACGGGGGAGTGGCAGGTGCCGGTCGGCGGGATGGGCGCGGTGACGGGGGAGCTCGCGCGGGTGGCGCGTGAGGCCGGGGTGGAGGTCGTCACCGGCGCCGAGGTCACTCGGGTGGACGCGGACGGTGTCGTGGGCGAGGTCGAGTACGACGGGCGCACGGTCGGCGCACGGTTCGTGCTGGCCGGGGTTGCTCCGTCCACTTTGGACCGGTTGCGCGGTCGGCCTGCGCCGGCGGTGGCCGAGGGGTGCCAGGTGAAGGTGAACATGCTGCTGGAGCGGCTGCCGCGGTTCCGGAGCGGGGTGGACGCCCGGGTGGCGTTCGCGGGGACGTTGCACCTGGACGAGTCGTACGGGCAGTTGGAGAGCGCGTACCGGGAGAGCGCGGCGGGGCTGGTGCCGTCGGTGCTGCCCGCGGAGATGTACTGCCACACGTTGACCGATCCGTCGATCCTCGCGCCGGAGCTGGTGTCGCGGGGGTGGCACACGTTGACGTTGTTCGGGTTGCACACGCCGGCGGCGTTGTTCGAGCGGGACAACGCGGTGCTGCGGGGCGAGTTGGTGGGGCGGTACCTGGCCGGGTTGAACGCGTACCTGGAGGAGCCGATCGAGTCCTGCCTGGCGAGGGACGCCGACGGTGAGCCGTGCCTGGAGGCGCGCACGCCGTTGGATTTGGAGGCGGAGCTGGGGCTGCCTCGCGGCAACATCTTCCACGACGAGCTGGCGTGGCCGTTCGCGGAGGCGGAGGACGAGGTCGGCCGGTGGGGCGTGGAGACGGACGTGGCGAACCTGTTCGTGTGCGGGGCGGGGGCGCGGCGTGGTGGCGGGGTCAGCGGGATCGGCGGTCACAACGCGGCGATGGCCGTGCTGGGGCGGTCGGCGTGACCTGAGCGTTGAATTCAGGCGTTCCGAACGTAGGACATGGTTGTTCTGAGCGTAGGACTCACGGGTTCTGAACGTAGGACTCACGGGTTAGAGGCGGGCGAAGAGGTCGGTGATCAGGCGTTGGGCCTGGTCGGCGTTCGCGTTGGACGTCACCGTGATCTCGACCGTGCCGCGGCGGGCCACGACGGCGGTGAGGACGACCTCGCCGGTGACGGCGGTGGCGCGGTAGGCCTCGTCGTGGAAGTCCGGCAGGTCGGTGGCACGGGCCTGCTTCTCGCGACTCTCGGCGAACGACGCCGCGTCCGCGCCGGTGTGGAACCGGACCTCTGTCATGCCGCCGTTGTACGAGCAGCGCACCACGTCGCCGGTGATCGTCTGGCGCGGGTGGTTGAGCTCCAGCCCCAGCGCCGCGCCGACCACGTCCTCGGGCGCGTCCTCGCAGTTCACGCCCGCCGAGTCGGTGGCGGTCGGCGTCGGTGACTGCGCCGTGGCCGGCGGTGGCGTCGGGGCCGGCGGGGTACCGGTGCACGCGCCGAGCGCCAGCAGCGCCGCGGCGACGAGCACGGTCCTGATCACGCGGAACTCCCTGCAGATCGGTTGCCCCTAGTTCGCCTGAACGGCTGCGGGCGTTACGAGGCGGGCTACCTCAAGAACCCTTGCTAAAGAACCCTTGCTAAAGGTTCCTTGATATAGCTACCGTGGTGGCATGGCCGACGAGCACGAGCTGATCCGGGATCCCAAGACGCTCCGCGCCCTCGCGCACCCGATGCGCTGGAAGCTCATCGACGTGCTCCGGACGTACGGCGCGTCGACCGCCACCCAGTGCGCCGAACTGCTCGGTGAGAGCGTCGCCAGTTGCTCCTACCACCTGAACGTGCTGAGCCAGTACGGCTTCGTGGCCGAGGTGCAGGGCAAGGGTCGGCAGAAGCCGTGGCGGTTGGTGCGCCCGGACCAGAGCTGGTCGTCCATCGGGATGGACGACGAGACCGCGATGGCCGCCGAGGCGGCGGGCGACGCGTTCCTGGACCAGGAGTTCTCCGCGATCCGCGAGCGCTTCCGCCGCAAGGACGGCGAACCGGTGGAGTGGCGCGAGCGGATGGGGACGTTCGCCACGACCGAGTTCCTCACCGTGGCGGAGGCCGCCGAGGTGCACGCCCGGATCTTCGAGATCTTCGCGCCCTACGCCGACCGCCTCGAGACCGTCGAGAACCGCCCGGAAGGCGCCCGGCCGGTGCGCTTCTTCCTGGCCACCACCGTGGCGCCGAGCCGCGACTAGATGAGTAAGTCCAAGGGCTCGTTAGTGGTCGTAGGCGGTCAGTGATCGCTTGACGGGCTGGTCGGTGTGGTCGTTGTGCCAGATGGCGGCGG
>NZ_JNXC01000004.1 GCF_000716595.1 Saccharothrix sp. NRRL B-16314 | reverse complement strand
ACCTCCGCCCGGCCTGGCTCTTCCCACCGCGGCAACGCCGCGCCCGCCCACCCCAACAACCACACGCACCACCACGACAACTCCCACCACGACCCGACCCGCACCCGCGCAGCCGGCCGAGCCACCAACCCCACCACCCACTGCGCCGCCACCCACCGCCCCACCACATCGCGCCCTCGACCTGCCGGAACGACGGGTGGAATCGCTGGAGCAGATGGACAACGTCGTGCGAGATCAGCGCCGCTGGGGCCTGACCGCGCTCATCCTGATCCTCGTCGCCGGCGCGCTCGCCCGGCAGGCCGCGAACCGGCGGCGGTAACCCCGACCGCACCAGCCCCGATGGCACCAACCGCTACCGCGCCAACCGGTTCCGCGCCAACCGGGACCGCGCCAACCTCGACCGCGCCAGCCGTCACCGGTGACGGGTGCCCGTCAATCCCTCGAACACCGCGTCGGTCGAACCCATCGCGCGTTCACCGTGTCATCCGAACGGTCGCCGGTGTCCTCCGAAGGTGCGACCCCGGCGCAGACCATCGGCCGACGCCAACCCACCCACCCCCGCCCTAACTTCGCTTGCACAAGGAATTGCGGAGGGGGACATGGGCGGACGCATCACGGCGTTGGACGTGTTGCGCGGGGTGGCGATCCTGGGCACGTTGGGGACGAACGTCTGGGCGTTCACGCACCCGGGAGGTCCGGCCGGCTTCCTGGCGGATTTCGGCGACCCGGCCGACGCGTTGTTGCGCATGGTCACGAACGGCAAGTTCCTCGGCCTGCTGTCGATCCTGTTCGGCATCGGGCTGGCGATCCAGCACGACTCGGCGGTGCGGCGGGGGCTGCGGTGGCCGGGCTGGTACCTGTGGCGGTCGGCGCTCCTGCTGTTCGAGGGCCTGATCCACTACGTGCTGATCTTCGAGTTCGACGTGCTGATGTTCTACGCGATCGTCTCGGTGCTGGTCGCCTACCTCGTCGGCCGGAGCTCCCGGGTCGTCATGGGGTGGATGGTCGGGATGGGCGCGGTGCACCTCGCGTTCGTCGGCCTGCTCACGGCGGCGATGCTCGCCGGTGTGGCGCAGACGAGCGATCCGACGATCGCGGTCAGCACTGCCAGTTGGTGGGGGCAGGTGCAGTCACGGATCGACCTGTTCGCGGTGTTCCGCGCCGAAGGGTTCTTCGTGCTGCCCCTGAGCGGTGTGCTGTTCCTGGCCGGCGTCCGCCTGTTCAAGGCCGGTGCACTGGAGGACTCGTCGCGTGGGGCCCGCATCCGGCGTCGGCTGGTGGTGTGGGGACTCGGCGTCGGCGTGCCGCTCAACGTGCTGACGACGCTGGCCGGCCCGGAGTGGTTCGCGGTCGACCGGTACGTGTGCGCACCGCTGGTCGCGTTCGGACTGCTCGGCGCGATCACCGCCTTCGTCCACCACGCGGGGGCGCCGGGGTTCCTGCGCCGGGGCGTGACGGCGGTCGGCCGGTCGGCGTTGAGCTGCTACATCGGGCAGAACGTGATCGCGTCCGTGCTCTGCTACCGGTGGGGCCTCGACCTGGCCGCGCGTTTCGGGCACCTCGGCGCGTGGTTCGCCGCAGGCACGTGGCTGGTGGTCTCGGCGTTGCTGATGCTCGGCGCGTCGTGGTGGATGAAGCGGTTCACCCGCGGCCCGGTGGAAATCCTGTGGGACCGGGCCTACCGGGCGCCGCAACGGCAACCCGCCACCACCTGACAGCACAGCGACCTGCCCGCAGAGCGGCCTCACAGCAGAGGAAAGAGGCGCCCGTCGACCACCTGGCCGGCGGGCGCCCCACCTCTATCCCGGCCTCACGAGCAGTCGGCGCAGCGCGGTCGGGGTGTGACCGAGGTGGTCGCGGACGGTCCGGGTCATGTGGGCCTGATCGGCGAAACCCAGGTCCGCCGCCATCCCGGCCAGGTCTTCCTCGCCCGCCTCCAGCCGTTCGACGGCCTGACCGACCCGCACCCGATTGCGGAACCTGGTCAGCGAGACGCCGACCTCGCTGCTGAACGCCCGGCTCAACCGGTACGGCGACACCCCGAGCGACCCCGCCAACGGCACCAGACCGGCGGATTCGGGTGCACCGGCCAGCACCGCCGCCCGTGCCGCGGCCACCACCCGGCGGTCCGCCGCACCCGGCAGCGGGCGGTTCGCGACCCGACCCACGGCCGCGCCCACCATCCGCACCAGCCCTTCGGCCACGCCGAACTCCACGTCACCGCCGGCCACCACCCGCCGGTGCGCCAACTCCACCGCCGCGTCCACGTAGAACGCCGTCCGCGCGGGCCGCTCCTCACCCACGATGGACCGCCACAACCCCGGCCCCAGCCACACCGCCGTGCACACGTCCCCACCGGCCGGGTGCGCGAACTCCGCCTCCTCGCCCGGCACGTTCAGGTACGCCGTGCCCGGCTCCACCTCGAACACCCCGTCCCGTGCCCGCCGCCGGAACCGCCCTCGCCGCACGAGCACCATCACGTGCTCGTCCACCACCTCGGACCCCGACCACCCGGGGTGTGAATCCACGCAGGTCACGGCGTCGACCCTGAAGTCGGCCGACGCCGCGAGCGATACTGGGGTGCGCACGTCGGCCAAGGTACGCCGGGGGTCCGACAAGAAAGTTCAAGACCGGCCCTGCGCCGACCGGGGAGGCTGCACACCGTCACCAAGCAGGGACCGAGAAGGGATCCGCCATGCGCCTCGCCACGATCATCCTCGACAGCGCCGATCCGGCGAAGCTAGCCGAGTTCTACACCGCCGCCACCGGCTGGCAGCCGAGCTACACCGACGACACGTTCGTGTTCATCGGGGACAGCGGCTCGGTGCGGCTCGGGTTCCAGCGCGTCGCGGACTACCAGGGCCCCGGCTGGCCGGACGACCGCAAGCACGCCCACCTGGACTTCACCGTGCCCGACGTCGACCAGGCCGTGACGACCCTCGTGGGGCTCGGCGCGCGGAAGCCGGACTTCCAGCCGGGCAAGGAGGACTGGACCGTCCTCGCCGACCCCGAGGGCCACCTGTTCTGCCTCTCCAAGGGCGAATGACCCCGTGGGCCGATGACGAGGAACCGCCCCGCCGGGAGGCTCGGCGGGGCGGTTCGTCAGGGTGCGGCTGTCACGATCAGGTGATCACGGGTAGTTGACCACGTAACGCTGCTGGGTGGCCAGGTTCGCCGTCCCGCCGACGCCGTTGATGACGTTGCTGATCGTGCCGACGCCGCCGAGCGACACCGTCACCAGGTCGTGCATCCGGACGCCCGCCGTGTTCGGCACCTCGAACCCGTTCGCGGTGACGATGCTCGGGTCGGCCTGGTTGAAGGCGTACACGCCCATGCCCCAGCCCTCGTGCGACGTGACGTGGTTCGCCACCTTGTAGCCGGCCCAGCCGGGCTGGGAGCCGTTCATCCACGACGCCTGGTTCGGCGGGTCGTACGGCAGCTCGTTCTGGTAGAAGTACGTGCGACCGCCGTTGCCGTTCCACAGCGTGTTGTACTGCTGGTAGTGCTCGACGAACAACCCGTACGCGGTCACGTTGTCGCCGTTGACGACGACGCCGTTGCGGCCGGTGTTGACGGTCCAGCCGGTCGGGCTCGTGCCGTGGTCGGCCCGCCACACCCACGTGTGGTCCACGATCACGTTGTCGCTGTTGATCTCCAACGACACCGTGGCCTTACCGGCCTGGGAACCGCCGACGCGCAGGTACACGTCGTGCAGCGAGGTCGGGTTCGAGGTGTGCGCGGCGGTCGAACCGGTCGGGCCGACCTGGAGCAGCACGGGGGAGTTCTGCACACCGGCGTCCACCAGGAAACCGGCCAGCTTCACACCGTCCACATCGGACACGGCCATCGCGGCCTTGCCGATGTCGGGCGACAGGGTCGCCAGACCGAGACCCAGCACCACGGTGTTCGGCCGCGTCACGTTGATCGTGTCGTTCAGGTGGTGCACACCCGGCGTCAGCAGCAGGTGCTTGCCCTGCGCCAGCGCCGCGTTGGTCGTGGCCACCGGCGTACCCGGCTTGACGATGAAGAAGTCCGCCAGCGAGAGGGACTGACCGGCGGGCGCGCCCGCTTCCCAGCTCGTGCCGCGGGCGTTCTGCCGCAGCGCCGGGACGAACACCTTGTACTCGTCGTTCTCGAAGTACAGGAACGGCTTCTCGCGCACGACCGGCGTGGTGTCGACGGTGGTGTGCGACGGGTTCGGGAAGTGCTGCGGCGGCGCGCCGGGCGAACCGACGAACATCATGTTCCACACCGACCCGCTCCAGCCGCCCGCGAGGTTGCTGTTGCGGGTCAGGAACTGCTGCTGCGAACCGGACACCGCGACGCCGTCGATCTTGCTGTCCACGATCAGGCCGCCGGACGCCCAGCCGTCGCCACCGTTCCACAGGTGGATCTGGCCGCGCAGGTGCATGCGCCGGTACGCCGCCGCCTGCGACACCGCCCACCGCTCGATCTGGTTCGACGGCAGCGTGACGGACATGTTCTCCGCGCCACGCCAGAAGTTCTGCGTCGCGTTGCCCAGGTTGTCCGGGTTGTCACCCTGCTGCAACCAGTCCGCCTCGACCCGCACGTGGCCGTTGATGTTCACGTCGTCCGGGCGCAGGCCCAGACCCGCGACCTGCGTGTAGAACCGCAGGTTCACGTCGGCGTTGTACGAGCCCGGCTTGAACAGCACCGCGTACCGCTCGGGGCCGAACTGGTTGGTCTTCATCTGGGTGGCGATGGCGTTCAGCCGGTTCTGCATGTCGACCTGGGACGAACCCGGTCCGTAGACCAGCACGTTCGGCCCGAAGTCGGGGTTGCGCGGGTCGGTCGGGGGAATGGTCACGCCGCCAGTCTCGGAGTTGACCGCCAACTCCCACAACGAGTAGCCGTAGCCGGTGGAGCGCGCCGTGCCGTACACCCGCAGGTAGCGGCCGGTGCCCGACATGGTCAGGTTCTGCACGCCGCCGGTGCTCGTGGCGGTGGAGTAGACGGTGTTCCAGGTGGACGCGTTGTCCGACAACTGGACCTGGAACGCCTTGCCGTACGCGGTTTCCCAGTTCAGCGTGACGCGGCAGACCGTCTGCGTCGACCCGAGGTCCACCTGGATCCACTGCGGGTCGGAGAACGCGCTGGACCAGCGGGTGCCGGTGTTGCCGTCGACCGCGGCGGTGGCCGGGGTGCCGCCGTTCTCGACGGACGACGCGGTGGCCGGCCGGTTCAGCGCGGCGTTGGTGGTGCCGCACTCGGCGGCCTGGGCGGAGATCACGGGGGTGAGCGCCGCGGCGAGCCCGAGGGCCAGCGCGGCGGTCAGCAACCGTGACCGGGAACGGGGAGAGCTCATGGTCCTACCTGACGAGGTAAGGGGCACGTGGATGGCCCGGGAGCAATGCCTCCGTGGCACCGGAGGCGCTGAGAGAGCGCTCTCTCGGAGCGTAACGCCAGGGTCACGACAACGTCAACGACAACATCGTCAACGTGGCTCAGGCGGACTCGCGCACCATCAACGTCGGCTCGAAGATCACGGATTTCGGGCGCAGTCCCGGTTCTTCGACGTGCGCCATCAGCAACCGGGCCATCTCGGCCGCCATGTCCTCGACCGGTTGCCGCACCGTGGTCAACCGCGGCCGGCACACCAGCGCAGGGCTGCTGTCGTCGAAACCCACCAGCGCCACGTCGTCCGGCACGCGCCGCCCGTGCTTCTGGAGCACCAGCAACGCTCCCTGCGCCATCAGGTCGTTCGCGGCGAAGACGCCGTCGATGTCGGGGTGCTCGGCCAGCAGCCGTTCCATCGCCGCCTCACCGCTCGCGGACGTGAAACCGCCCTCGGCGATCGGGACGTACGGGAAACCGTGCCGCGCCATGGCATCCCGGAACCCGGTCAGCCGGTCCTGGGACGCGGGCACGTCCAGCGGACCGGCGACCGTCGCGACCTGCGTGCAGCCCGACTCCACCAGCCGGTCGGCGGCGAGCCGCGCCCCGGCCTGGTGGTCGAGGTCGACGTAGCTGATCGGGATCGGCCGGGCGGGTCGGGCGAACAGCACCGCCGGGATCTTGGACTCCACCAGCCGGACCGGCAGCGGGTCCTCGGCGTGGGTGGACACGAGCAACGCGCCGTCCGCGCTGCCCTGACGCAGGAACGCGAGCACGTCCTCCCTGGCACGTTCGGTGTCCGCGATCATCAGCACCGGGTGGACGCCGCGCGGGCGGAGGAACCCGAGCACGCCGCCGGCGACCCGTCCGAAGAACGGATCGGCCAGCACGCGCGCGGCGAAGGCGTCCTCTTCACCCGGATCACCAGCGCCCGACATCACCAGCGCGATCGTCCCGGCCCTCTTGGTCACCAACGACCGGGCGGCGCGGTTGGGCGCGTACCCGGTCTCGTCGATGGCGGCGCGCACCAGCTCCTGGATCTTGACGTCCACGTTCCGGGTGCCGTTGACGACCCGGGAGACCGTCGCCCTGGACACGCCGGCGACCCGCGCCACGTCTTCCAACGTCGGCGGGGTCGTCGGCGGTCTGCTCATGCGGCCTATTCTGCCACGCGTGGAGAGCGCTCTCCGATCGTGAGGGGTGTGTCGCCCGCCGACGGCCCGACCAGCAGCGTGAACCCGCCGGGCTCGGTCACCCACCCCTCGGGCGTCCAGTGCTGGTACGCCCGCTCCGGCACCTCGACGTCGACCTCGACCGTCGCACCCGGTGCGGCTGTCGCGACGGCCCACCCGACCAGCCGGCGCTCGGGCCGTTCGACCTCGCTGTCGGGCCGCGTCACGTACACCTGGACGACCTCGCGCCCGACCCGTTCCCCGGTGTTGCGCAGCCGGACCTTCACGCCGGCGGCGGTGGCCGTGACCTGCTCGTACGCCCAGGTGGTGTACCCGAGGCCGTGGCCGAACCAGTACGCGGGCTCCCGTTCGGCCCGTCGCCAGGCCCCGTAGCCGATGTGGAGGCCTTCCTCGTAGCGCAGCACCCCGCCCTCGGGCACGACGTTCGACACGGGCAGGTCTTCCTGGTCGGCGGCCCAGGTGGTGGGCAGCCGACCGCCGGGCTCGCGGACGCCGAACAGCACGTCGGCCAGCCCGTGCCCGGCCTCCTGCCCCGGGAACCACGTCAACAGCACCGCGGCGACCTCGTCCCGCCAGGGCAGCTCGACCGGGCCACCGGAGTTGACCACGACGATCGTCCTGTCGTTGACCGCGAGGACCGCGCGGACCAGGTCGTCCTGCCGTCCGGGCAGGGCGAGGGACGTGCGGTCGAAGCCCTCGCTCTCGATCTCGTCGGTGGTGCCGACCACGACCACGGCGACGTCGCAGGCACGGGCCAGCTCGACGGCCAGCGCCAGCTCGTCGGCCTCGCTCAGCCGGGGCGGGTCGGCCGCGAGCACGGTCGCCGTCCCGGTGTCCTTGCGCAGCTCGCGACGGGCCACGAGCTCGACCGTCGTGCCCGCTTCGAGCCGCACGTCCGCGTGCCGGTACGGCGGGGTCAGGTGGATGACGGCCGGGTCGTCGGTGTCGAGCGGGACGTCCTCGTCCACCACTCGCACGCCGTCCACGTCGAGCGTGAGGCGGCCGAACCCGGCGATGGAGAGCCGCCACTCACCGTCCACGTCCACCGCGAGCTTGCCGTGGACCTCGACCGCGTGCGCGCCGTCGACCAGCGGGATCTCCAGGACCCGGCCGAGGAGCCGGTGCTCGGCGGTCAACTCCGCGCCGTCGGCGTCGAGCAGCCGGGCCAGCACGCCGGGTTCGTCGAGGTGCGGGTGGCGTGCGTTGGCGGTGGTCAACGGCGCGGGTCGGTCCGCCAGTCGCACGCCGGTGGTGTGGACGACTTCGGTGACCTCCTTCAGCCCGTCCACAAAGGACACCACGGACTCGGGGTAGACGCCCGCGCTGCCACCGCCCTGGATGCGGGCGGTGGCAGCGTTGGGGCCGAGGACGGCGACCTTCGCGCCGGGGGACAGCGGAAGGGCGCCGTCGTTGCGCAGCAGGACGGTGGCCGCCGCCACCGCTTCGCGCAACAGCTCCCGCGGTGCCTCGACCTCGGGTTTCGTCGCCGTGGTGCCGTTGAGCGCGCCGACCCTGGCGGCCAGTCGCAGCAACCGTTCGACTTTCAGGTCGAGCGCGCTCTCCGGCACCTCGCCGCTCTCGACGGCTGCCGCCAGGTCGTTCCACGGGCTTTCGGGACCGGGCATGGCGAGGTCCTGGGCGGCGAGCGCGGCGTTCGTCGAGCGGACGGCGCCCCAGTCGGAGACGACCAGGCCGTCGAAGCCCCAGGAGCCCTTCAGCGGCTCTTCGAGGAGCGGGCTCTCGGACATGGTGGCGCCGTTGACGCCGTTGTAGGCGGACATGACCACCCAGACGCCTGCTTCGACGGCGGCCTCGAACGGCACCAGGTAGACCTCGTGCAGGGTGCGTTCGTCGACGTCGGCGTTCAGCGTCATGCGTTCGGTCTCGGAGTCGTTGGCGACGTAGTGCTTGGCGGTGGCCGCGACGCCCCCGCCCTGGACGCCGGTGATGTAGGCGGCGCCGATGCGCGCGGTGAGCAGCGGGTCCTCCGAGTAGCACTCGAAGTGCCGTCCGGCGAACGGTGACCGGTGGAGGTTGAGCGTCGGTGCCAGCAGGACGTCGACACCCTTGCGCCGCGCCTCGGCCGCCAGCAGCCGTCCGAGCCTGCGCACCAGGTCCACGTCCCAGGTGGCGGCCAGGGCGGTGGGCGACGGCAGCGCCAGGGAGGTGCTGCGCTCGTCCCACCCCTGACCGCGCACCCCGATCGGCCCGTCGGACACCACGATCGACCGCAGCCCGATGTCCGGTTCGGCGTGCGTCCGCCAGCCCGTCGCCCCGGTCAGCAGCCGAACTTTGCGCGTCACGTCCAACTTGCCGACCAACACGTCCAGGTCCAACCCGTCCACCACGACCCCTAACCGTCGGAGAGCGCTCTCCCGTCCAGCCTCAGCCCAACCACGCGCCCTGTCAACCACCCCGAGCGTTGAACTCACCCGTTCCGAACGTAGGACTCACCCGCCGCGAACGTAGGACTCACGGGACGCGAACGTAGGACTCACGCCAACCTCGCGTGAGTCCTACGTTCAGGGCGCGTGAGTCCTACGTTCGGAACGGGTGAGTCCTACGTTCGCGTCGGGTGAGTTCAACGCTCGGGAGGGATGGGTTCGACGTTCGGGTCAGGCGATGTCGGCGCGGACGGCGAGCTTCCGGGGGTCGGCGGCGCGGTCGAGCAGGGCGGCGACGGGGAGCGTGGCGGCGCCGACGGCGACCGCGTCCGGGCCCAAGTGGCCGAGTTCTATGGAGATCTGCTCGTACGGGTGGCGCAGCGCGTGCGCACGGGTGGCGGCGACGATCCGGTCCAGCTGGTGGGCTCCCAGCGCCTGACCGGCCCAGCCGCCGAGCACGATCCGCTCCGGGTTGAACAGGTTCACCAGGTTGGCGATTCCCGCGCCGAGGTACCCGGCGGTCTCCTCGAGCACCCGCGCAGCGGTCTTCGAGCCGGCCGCGGCCTCGATCAGGGCGGCCACGGTGGACTGCTCGTCGACGCCGGTCAGGGCACGTCCGCGGGCCTTCCGGTAACGGTCGAGGATGCCCTCGGCGCCCACGTAGGCCTCCAAGCAGCCCAGAGCACCGCAGCGGCACGGCCGGCCGCCGTACACGATGGTCGTGTGCCCCCACTCGCCGGCCGAGCTGGTCGCGCCCCGGTAGACCCCGCCGTCCGTCACGACGGCGGCACCGACGCCGGAGCCGATGAGGGCTATGACGACGTGCTTCGCCCCACGGCCGGCGCCGAACCACATCTCGGCCTGCCCCTGCGTCTTGGCCCCGTTCTCCACGTACAGCGGCCACGCCGACTCGGAGGCGTCGGCCACCAGCTCCTCCAGCCGCACGCCGTCCCACCCGATCGTCGGGGCGTGCACGACAGCCGTCGCGCCCTGCTCCACCGTGCCCGGGACGCCGATGCCGACACCGAGCACGGTCGACGCCGGCACGCCCGCCGCGTCGACCACGTCCCGCACCGACGACGCGATCAGCGACGCCACGGCGGAGGGGGAGGAGGGTGAGAGGGCGTGGTCGAGGGCGGCGAGCTGGGTCAGCGCCAGGTCGAACAGCTCGACCTTGATCCCCGTCTCGCCGACGTCCACCCCGATGACGTGCCCGAAGTCGGGGTTGACGCGCAACAGCACCCGCGGCCGGCCGCCGTCCGAGTCGACGGAACCCGCCTCGACGACGAGCCCCTCGTCCACCATCTCGCCGGTCACGGTGGACACCGTCGCGGCCGACAGCCCGGACCGGCCCGCCAGCTCGTACCTGCTCAGCGGACCGTCGAAGAACAGCATCGACAGCAGGGTCGACCTGTTCTGCCGACGCAGGTCGCGGACGGTGGTGCGCTTCGGTGCCACGCCATGGACCTTAGTTTGCGACTTAAAATTAGTCTAAGTTTGTAACCTGTTCGTGATTGACGTGACTTGTCTCACCGGGGTTGAGTCTGCAACGACACGGGACGCGAGCAGCGTCCCAGCCGCGTGGCACCCGCGGCCCGGACTCACGACAAGCAGGACAGCACCACAAGAGCGCTCGCCCTTCACCCCGTCCGACAAGGAGAACCCATGCGACTCAGGCGAACGTCCGCCCTCGCCGTCGCGGCAGCCCTGCTGTTCTCGGCAGCCTGTTCGTCCACGAACCCCGGCACGAACAGCGCCAACGAAGGCGTGCTGAACGTCGGCATGCCCAACGGTCCGCAGACCGAGAACAACAACCCGTTCCTCAACACCTCCGCGGCCAGCTCGCTCGGCTACCGCCGGCTGCTCTTCGAGCCGCTGGCGATGGTGAACGAGACGAAGCCCGCGGAGAAGCCCAAGCCGTGGCTGGCCACCGAATGGGAGTGGGCGGACAACTTCCACAAGCTGAGCCTGACCGTCCGCGACGGCGCGACGTGGTCGGACGGCAAGCCGCTGACCGCCGAGGACGTGGCGTTCACGTTCGAGCTGCTGAAGAAGAACCCCGGCCTGAACGTCGACTCCGTGCCCTACGACAAGGTCTCCGCCTCCGGGAACAAGGTCGACGTCGAGTTCCCGCGGTCGCAGTTCGTCAACCAGAAGAAGATCCTCGAACAGCTGATCGTGCCCAAGCACATCTGGTCGACGCTCGCCGACCCGAGCACCGACACGATCAAGACCCCCGTCGGCAGCGGCCCGTACACGCTGAAGTCGTTCACGCCGCAGACCGTCACCCTGGCCGTGCGCGACTCGTACTGGCAGGAGCTGCCGAAGGTCAAGGAGGTCCGCTACACCTCCTACAGCGACAACAACGCGCAGACCACGGCCCTGGCGACCGGCGCGGCCGAGTGGAGCTTCGTGTTCATCCCGAACTACGAGGCGGTCTACACCTCCAAGGACCCCGAGCACTACAAGCTCTACTTCCCGCCGGTGCTCGGCATCCACGGCCTGTGGTTCAACACCAAGGTCAAGCCGTGGGACAACCCGGCCCTGCGCCGCGCGGTCAACATGGTGATCAACCGCGACGACATCTTCACCCAGGGCGAGGCGGGGTACTTCTACCCGAAGGTCGACAACATCACCGGCATCCCGACGCCCGCCGGCGACTCGTACATCGCGCCCGAGTTCAAGAGCGAGATCGTCACGGTCGACGTCGAGGCCGCGAAGAAGGAGCTGACCGCCGCCGGCTTCACGTTCGAGGGCGACAAGCTCAAGGACCCGTCGGGCCAGCCCGTCACGCTGAAGATGACCGTGCCGTCCGGCTGGTCGGACTACGTGACGAACCTGGAGATCATCAAGGACAACGTCTCCGAGATCGGCATCGAGGCCACGGTCGACCTGCCGAACGCCGACGCCTGGAGCAAGGCGCTCGACACCGGTGACTTCCAGGCCGCGCTGCACTGGACCAACAACGGTCCGACGCCGTACGACATCTACGAGAACATCATGAACGGCGCGCTGTTCAAGCCGATCGGCGAGGGTGGCATCAACGGCAACTACGGCCGTTACGAGAACCCCGAGGCGACCGTGCTGCTCAACGAGTACGCCAACGCCGCCGACGACGCCACCCGCACCGCGGCGATCCACAAGCTCCAGCAGATCTTCGTGCGGGACATGCCGGTCGCCATCACCTCCGCGGCGAACGCGGGCGGCCAGTACAGCACGAAGAACTGGGTCGGCTGGCCGGACGAGTCCAACCAGTACGCGCCGCTCCAGCCCACGCTGGAGAACGCGCTCGACGTCGTCCTGCACCTGAAGCCGGCCGCATGACGACGAGCACCGCACCGTCGGCCTCCGGGACCACTGATGTGGTCCTGGAGGCCGATGGCCTGACCAAGCACTTCCCGGTCCGCAAGCGCGGGCGTGAGCTGCTGTCCCGGAAGGTGCGCTCCGTGCGCGCGGTCGAGGACGTGACGCTCAGGCTGCACCGCGGCCGGGTCACCGCGCTGGTCGGCGAGTCCGGTTCGGGCAAGTCGACCGTGGCCCGGCTGCTGGCCCAGCTCTACCCGCAGACGAGCGGCACGATCCGGTTGCACGGCGAGGCGGTGTCCGACGCCGCCGGCGGCAAGAGGTTCCGCGCGTACAGCAAGCGGGTCCAGATGATCTTCCAGGACCCGTTCGCGTCGCTGAACCCCGTGCACACCGTGCGCTACCACCTGACCCGGGCGTTGCAGATCCACGGCAACGCGGGCAAGTCCGCGACCGAGCGGGAAGAGGCGCTGACCCACCTGCTCACCCGCGTCCAGCTGACCCCGCCCGAGCGGTACATCGACAAGTTCCCGCACGAGCTGTCCGGCGGTCAGCGCCAGCGCGTCGCCATCGCGCGCGCCCTCGGCGCCGACCCCGAGGTGCTGCTGGCCGACGAGCCAGTGTCCATGTTGGACGTCTCGATCCGGCTCGGCGTGCTGAACCTGTTGAAGGACCTTAAGGAACGCCTGCGCCTCGCGATCCTCTACATCACCCACGACATCGCGTCGGCGCGCTACTTCGCCGACGAGACGTACGTGATGTATGCCGGGCGGGTGGTCGAGGGCGGCGAGAGCGAGGCCGTGACGCAGCGGCCCGCCCACCCGTACACGCAGCTGCTCATCGAGTCCGCGCCGGACCCCGACCGGCCCGCCGCGCAGGAGAAGGACGGCGGCACGGGCGAACCCCCGAGCCTGATCAACCCGCCGGAAGGCTGTCGGTTCAACCCGCGCTGCCCGTTCGCGATGAAGGTGTGCGCCGAGAAGGTGCCGCCCCGGTTCGCCATCCCCGCGGACAGCGCCATCCCCGCCGACAGCGCCGACGGAACCGACAGCGCCGACGGCGCGGTAGCCGATTCGACGGCGCACTTCGCCGCGTGCTGGCTCTACGGCGACGGCCTGTCCGAAGCGGACAAGGCCAGGCTGCGCGAGCCCGAGGAGGCGTTGTGAGCTACCTCCTCAAGCGGATCGCGTTCTACGTGTTCACGGCGTGGGCCGCGGTCACCATCAACTTCCTCATCCCGCGCGCCATCCCCGGCGACCCGGTGCAGGCGCTGATCACCCGGTCCCGCGGCCAGATGACCAGCGAGGCCGTGCAGTCCCTGTACGTGCTGTTCGGGCTGGACAAGGACGCGAGCCTGGTCGAGCAGTACTTCACCTACCTGGGCCAGCTGCTGCGCGGCGACCTCGGCCTGTCGTTCACCTACTTCCCGTCACCGGTGTCGCAGGTCATCGGTGACGGCCTGCCGTGGACGCTCGGCCTGGTCGGCATCACCACCGTGCTCGGCTTCCTCATCGGCACGGCGCTGGGCACGGGCATCGGCTGGCGGCGCGGTTCCTGGGCCGACGCGCTGATCCCGGTGACGACGTTCGTGTCGTCCATCCCGTACTTCTGGCTGGGCCTGATCGCGATCGCGCTGCTGACCGGTCCGGACAGCTTCTTCCCGGCCTCGGGCGCGTACGACGGCGGTCTGGTGCCCAACCCGGACCCGCAGTTCATCGGCAGCGTGCTGCGGCACGGCATCCTGCCCGCGTTCACGATCCTCATCTCGTCCATGGCGGGCTGGATCCTGTCGATGCGCAACATGATGGTCACGGTGTCCTCCGAGGACTACGTGACCGTCGCGCACGCCAAGGGCCTGTCCGACCGCCGGGTGATGGTGGGCTACGCGGCGCGCAACGCGCTGCTGCCCAACGTCTCCGGTTTCGCGCTGTCGCTCGGCTTCATCGTCGGCGGAACGCTGCTGGTGGAGATCGTGTTCTCCTACCCGGGGCTCGGCCTCCAGCTGTTCCAGGCGGTCGGCGCCAAGGACTACCCGCTCATGCAGGGCGTCTTCCTGATCATCACGTTGTCCGTGCTGCTGGCGAACTTCCTCGCCGACGTGGCCTACCTCGCGCTCGACCCGCGCACCCGACGGGAGGGCTGAGCAGTGACCGTCGTTCCCTCCACCGCGGCGGCGACCCCGGCCGCGACGCCCGTGAAGCGCCGCAGGCTGAGGTTCGTGGCCAACCGCAAGGCCTCCATCGGTCTCGCGGTCCTGGGCTTCTTCGCCCTGCTCGCGATCATCGGACCGTGGATCGCGCCGTACGACCCGTCGGGGCGCAGCAGCGACCTGCTCCAGGGGCCGTCGACCGCGCACTGGTTCGGCACCACCCACCTCGGCCAGGACATCTTCAGCCAGGTCGTGGTCGGCACCCGCAGCGTGATGGTGGTCGGGTTCATCGCGGGCCTCGTCGCGACGATCCTGTCGATCCTCGTCGGTGTCACGTCCGGCTACCTGGCCGGAGCGGGCAGCGAGATGCTGTCCGCGCTGTCCAACGTGTTCCTGGTGCTCCCGGCGCTGCCGCTGATGATCATCATCACGTCGACGCTGCCGGAGACCAGCACGCTCACCATCGCGCTCGTCATCGGCCTCACCTCGTGGGCCTGGGGCGCACGCGTGCTGAGGGCGCAGACGCTGTCGCTGCGCGGACGTGACTACGTCGAAGCCGCGCGGGCCACCGGCGAGAAGACGTGGCGGATCATCCTCTTCGAGATCCTGCCCAACCTCACCGCCGTCATCGCCTCCGGTTTCGTCGGCACGGTCATCTTCGCGGTGACCCTGGAGATCACGCTGGCGTTCATCGGCGTCGGCGCGGGCGGCGACTGGAACTGGGGCACCGTCCTGTACTGGGCGCAGAGCCAGCAGGCCCTCGCACAGGGCGCCTGGTGGTGGTTCGTGCCCGCCGGCCTCGCCATCGCCCTGCTGGGCACCGCCTTGTCGCTGGTGAACTTCGGCATCGACGAGTTCGTCAGCCCACGGCTGCGCGGCGGCGGCAAGACGAACGTCAAGACCGCAGACGGCCGCACGGTGCGGATGCGCGTCGGCTTCACGCCGGTGCTCGGCAACGCCGAAGGAAGGGAGGGATCGTGACCGACGCGGTGCTGGAGATCCGCGGTCTGAACGTGGACTACGGCCTCGGAGACGAGGCCGTGCACGCGGTCCGCGACGTCGACCTCACCCTCCACCGGGGCGAAGTGCTCGGCCTGGCGGGGGAGAGCGGCAGCGGCAAGTCGACGCTGGCGTACGGCCTGACCAGGCTCCTCCCGCCGCCGGGGGTGATCGCGGGCGGCGAGGTGCTCTACCACCCGGACGGCGGCGCACCGGTGGACGTGCTCCGGATGACCCTGCCGGAGCTGCGGAAGTTCCGCTGGGCCGAGACCGCGATCGTGTTCCAGGGCGCGATGAACTCGCTCAACCCGGTGCACCGGATCTCGAGCCAGCTCACCGACGTGATCAAGGCGCACGACCCGCGGAGCACGCCCGCGTCCCGGCTGGCCCGCGCCCGCGAGATGCTGCGGCTGGTCGGCATCTCCGCCGACCGGCTGGACAGCTACCCGCACCAGCTGTCCGGCGGCATGCGGCAGCGCGTGATGATCGGCATGGCGCTGGCGCTGGAGCCGAAGGTCGTCATCATGGACGAGCCGACCACCGCGCTGGACGTGGTGGTGCAGCGGCAGATCCTGCGCCAACTGGTGGAGCTGCGCGAACGGCTGGGCTTCTCGGTCGTGTTCATCACCCACGACCTGTCCCTGCTGGTCGAGTTCTCCGACCGGATCGCGATCATGTACGGCGGCCGGATCGTGGAGGAGGCCACCTCGGCCGACCTGTACCGCGACCCGCTGCACCCCTACAGCCACGGCCTGCTCAACTCGTTCCCCGCCCTGCGCGGACCGAAGCGCGAGCTGACCGGCATCCCCGGTTCACCCCCGGACCTGCGCGCCATGCCTCCGGGCTGCGCGTTCCACCCACGCTGTCCGCACGCAATGGAGCGCTGCGGTGTGGAGGTACCGGTGCTCGGCATCCCCGGCGACGTCCGATCCGGTCACGACGCCGGGGCGAACGAGCCTGCACCCGCCGACCGCACCGTGGCCTGCTGGCTGCACCCCGTTCACGACGACGGGCTCTGAACCCCTCCACCAAGAGGGGTTCCGACCTCCAGAGGAGATCAATGGACACCACGGCGCCGATCGTCGGGCACGACCCCGCGATCGACACCCTGCCCGCCTCGTTCCGCTGGGGCGTGGCGACCTCCGCGTACCAGATCGAGGGGGCGCACGAAGAAGACGGTCGCGGACCGTCCATCTGGGACACCTACTGCCGAACGCCCGGCATGGTGCACAACGACGACAACGGTGACGTCGCGTGCGACCACTACCACCGGATGCCCGAGGACGTCGCGCTGATCGGCTCGCTCGGCGTGGACACCTACCGGTTCTCCGTCGCCTGGCCGCGCGTGCAGCCGGGCGGCAAGGGCCCGGTCAACGCGCCCGGCATGGCGTTCTACGACCGGCTCGTGGACGAGCTGCTGGCCAAGGGCATCGACCCGTGGGTCACGCTCTACCACTGGGACCTGCCGCAGGAGCTGGAGGACGCGGGCGGCTGGCCGGTGCGCGACACCGCCTACCGGTTCGCCGACTACTCGATGCTCGTGTTCGACGCCCTGTCCGACCGGGTGCGCCACTGGACCACGCTGAACGAGCCGTGGTGCTCGGCGATGCTGGGCTACTACGAGGGCCGCCAGGCGCCCGGCAGGCAGGACTTCGGGTCGGCCATCCACGCCGTGCACCACCTGCTGCTGGGCCACGGCCTGGCCACGCAGCGCATGCGCGAGGCGGCCACCGAGCCGATGGAGTTCGGCATCACGCTCAACATGGGCCACGCCGCGCCGGCCTCCGACAGCGAGGCCGACCACGACGCGGCCCGCCGGGCGGACGGCCTGTCCCGGCGGATCTACCTGGACCCGCTGGTGCGCGGCGACTACCCGGCCGACGTGGTGGACGACCTCAAGGCGCGCGGGGTCACCATCCCGGTCGAGCCGGGTGACCTGGAGATCATCAAGCAGCCCATCGACGTGCTGGGCGTGAACTACTACTCCAGCTCGATGTTCTCCGGGGTGGACGAGGACGGCAACACCGAGGACGCCGACGGCGTCCCGGTCTGCCGGGAGGTGCGCTACGGCCGCCCGGTGACCGCGATGGACTGGGAGATCGTGCCTGAGGGGTTCACGAGGCTCCTGGTCCAGATCGGCGAGGACTACCCCGGCGTGCCGATGGTCATCACCGAGAACGGCGCGGCGTTCGACGACAAGGCCGACGAGAGCGGGTTCGTGCGGGACGACGACCGCACCGGTTACCTGGACTCGCACATCGCGGCGGTCGCCAAGGCGCGCATCGAGGGTGCTGACATCCGCGGGTACTTCGCGTGGTCCCTGATGGACAACTTCGAGTGGTCCTACGGCTACGACAAGCGGTTCGGCCTGGTGCACGTGGACTACGAGACGCAGGTCCGCACGCTCAAGGGCAGCGCGCTGTGGTACCGGGACACGATCCGTCGCGTCCGCGGCAGCTGAGCGGACGACCGAGGGGCCGGGGGGAAGTTCTCCCCCCGGCCCCTCGTCGTTCCACGTCAGCGCCGGTAGACGCCGAACTCGTAGAGCGAGTAGCCCCAGCCCGTGCCGCGCTGGGTGGCGTGCAGCCGCACGTACCGCGCGGTGGCCGTCACGTCGATCGAGTCCACGCCGCCGTTCCCGGTGGTCGTGCCGTGCACAGACCGCCACGTGGTCCCGTCGTCGGACACCTGGATCTCGTACGCCCGGCCGTAAGCGCCCTCCCACACCAGCTGGACGTGGTTGAACGCGGTCGGCGCGCCCAGGTCGACCCGGACCCACTGCGGGTCCGCCCAGTCACTGGCCCAGCGGGTCGTCGCGTTGCCGTCCGTGGTGTTGCTCGGCGGGAACGGCGCGCCGTCGCCCACCTGCTGGTAGGACGACGCCGTGGTCGGCTTGCCCTGCGCCACGTTCACGCCCGCCGGCTGCGGCGCCACGACCCGGACCGACTTGGTCTCGATGCCGATGTTGCCGCGGCCGTCCTCGGCCATCACGTACACCTTCCACACCCCGAGCCGGTCGGGCGCGGTGACGCTCAGCCGGTTGCCGTCGACCTGCACGGGCGTGAAGCCGAGACCGCCGCTGTTGTCGATGTACTTGCTGTTGAACGCCGCCGACCAGGTGATCGCGTCGCCGTTCGGGTCGCTCGCGGCCACGTCGATGTCCAGCCGCGCGCCCGCCGGGACGCTCGTGGGCAGGTTCATGCCGGTGATCACCGGCGGCGTGTTGGCCGGAGTCGCACCGCCGAACGCCCGCTGCACCGCGTAGAACGACAGCCGCTTCTTGCCCGCCGGGGTCAGGTTGAACCACACGGCGCCGAAGTCGTACTCCGTGCCGTAGTGGAACAGCGTGCCGCCGAACGACACCCCGGTGTGCCCGGTGATGCAGTTCCACGCCCGGGTGTAGCCATCCCGCTTCTGCACGTCGGTCGGCTCGCTCGGCACGCCGTTGACGTCGTTCGGCACCTCCCACTCACCGGCCGGACCGGCCTCGGTGAGGATGTACGGCTTGGTGTGGCCGCCGTCGATCCAGTCCTGGCGGACCTTGCACACGTTGCCGTAGGAGTTCACCGAGTACAGGTCGAGGTCGGGCGCGTGCGCCTTCAGGTACGTCCACGCGCCGGTCCACGCGTCGGTGTTCGTCACCGGGTGGTCGGTGTCGATGGCGTGGATGGCGCGGGCCGCCTCGTTCACGTACTTGGCGTAGGCGACGCGCTGGTTCTCCAGCTCGGTGCCCGAGTAGCAGTTCTGCAGGCCGAGGATCGACTCGTTGCCGACGTTCCACATGAGCACGCCGGGGTGGTCCTTGTAGGTGGTCACCCACTGCTTGATCGTGTTCAGCATGTCGTTCTTGTAGGTCGCGTCGGTGACGTAGTTGACGCAGCCACCGGAACCGGGGCCGCCGCCGGGCTGCAACCAGAAGCCGTTCATCACCCTCAGGCCGTTGGCCGCCGCCGCGTCGAGCAGCGGCTTGGTCGAGCCGTCCGTGCCCCAGGTGCGCAAGGTGTTGACGCCCATGGACTTCAGTTCCGGCATGTACCGTGCCGCGTCCGCGGCGGGCGGACCCCAGGTGAGGCCCTTCACCGTCCACGGCTTCCCGTCGACGGTGAGCTGCCAGTTGCCCTGCGAGCCGGTGACGCGCACGCCGTCGCCGGGCGGGGGAGTGGTGCCCTGCGTGCCGTAGACGCGGAACTCCCACAGCGAGTAGCCGTAGCCGTTGGCGCGCTGGGTGCCGTACACGCGCACGTACCGGCCGGAGCCGGTGACGTCGAAGCCCTGCTTGCCGCCGGTGCCGGAAGTGGTGGTGTGGACGGGGGTCCACGTGCTGCCGTCGGCGGAGACCTGGATCTGGAACGAGGTCCCGTACGCGGCTTCCCAGTCCAGCTCGACGCGGCTCAGGGTGGACGTGGCGCCCAGGTCGACCCGAAGCCACTGCGGGTCGCTCCACGCGCTGGCCCACCGCGTGCCGCCGTTGCCGTCGACGGCCGCCGACGCGGGCGTGCCCGCGCCTTCGAGCGACGACGCGGTGGCGGGCTTGCCCTGGGAGAGGAGCTCGGGTGCCGCGGTCGCCGTGCCCGGGACTACCGCGAGTCCTATGACCAGGGCGAAACCCACGAGCGGTGCGAGCACCCTGCGTGCGGATCGGAGGCGGTGCATGGCATCTCCTGCCGGATTGTCGGATCGAGGTGCGGGAGAGCGCTCTCTCAACCCGAGTCGAAGTGTTACGAACCGACTACGGATCTGTCAATGACGTGCCTATTGACACTCGGGTGGCGCAGCGGGCAACCTCATTCGGGAGAGCGCTCTCCCAGCCACGTTCCCCACGTCGGCAGGAGGACACAGGTGTCCCGAAAACTCCGCGCGCTGGCCGCAACTGCTGCGGTCGGCCTACTTTCCACCGTACTGACGGTCTCCACCCACTCGGCGCAGGCCGATGAGCTGGTCACGCACCACGAGTTCCAGGCCAACTGCTCGGTCACCACGCACCGGCCCGACGACCCGATCGTCTTCCCCGGCCTGCCGGGCGCGTCGCACATGCACACGTTCCTGGGCAACCAGTCCACGGACGCCCGCAGCACCATCGACTCGCTCAAGGCCGGGCAGACGAACTGCCGGACGCCCGACGACAAGTCCGCGTACTGGTTCCCGTCGCTCTACAACGGCGACCAGATCGTGCCGCCGAACTTCCCCCAGGTCATCTACTACAAGTCCGGCATCCTGAAGTACCAGGAGGTCCGGTCGTTCCCGGCCGGCATCCGGTTCGTGGTCGGCAGCCAGAACGCGACGCAGGAGCAGTTCCGCACCGCGCCCGGCGCCGTCGAGGGCTGGGAGTGCGGCAACAGCGCGCACAACTGGGACTTCCCGTCGTACTGCCCGCCGGGCACCCAGCTCAACGTCCGCTACCAGGCGCCGAGCTGCTGGAACGGGCGCGACCTCGACTCGGCGGACCACAAGTCGCACATGGCGTACCCGGACCGGGCGACGCTGGTGTGCCCGTCCACGCACCCGGTGCCGGTGCCGATGATCGAGTTCAAGATGGCCTTCCCCGTGGCCGGTGACATGTCACGGGTCCGGCTGGCCAGCGGACGCGGCTACACCTGGCACTACGACTTCATGAACGCGTGGGACGGCCCCACGCTCCAGGCGCTGGTCGGCCACTGCATCAACGGCGGCCTCCAGTGCGACCCGCGCGGGTACGACCAGTACAAGCCGCACCGGGGCGCCGCCCTCGGCCCGGACTACCGGTTGCCACGATGAGGATTCCGAGTTGAAGACCTTCCCGGCCACCCCAGGGCGCTTCCGGGCGCTCTGGGGTGCCACCCTGCTGCTCCTGGTGGCGTGCTCGTCGCCGGAGCCCGTGACGTCGTCGCCGTTCAACACCACCGACACCGCGTGGATCCAGCTGATGGTCCCGATGAACGAACAACTCCTGCCCGCCTTGGACCTCGTGCCGCCCGCGCTCGCGGCGTTCGCGGCCGACCTGCGGGCGTCCCACGAGCAGGAGCTGGTCGCCCTGAAGCGGTTGCGCGCCCGTGCGGGCCTGCCGGACGCGAACCCGCACGTCGGTCACCAGATGCCGGGCCTGGTCTCGGAAGCGGACCTGGCCGCCCTGCGCCTTGACCCGTCCGGGCTGCCCGCGAAGCTGCGCGAGCACTTGGGGCAGTCGGCGCTGCTGGCGCGCGGCGAGCAGGACAGCGGAGCCGATCAGGAGACCCGCGAGCTGGCAGGGGCGATCACCGCGAAGCGCGCCGCGCAGACCGCCGAACTCGGCGTAGCTTCGAGTCCATGAGTGCTGCGGAACGCGGACGGGTGCGGGTGGAGGCCGGGGCCAAGCGGGTCCGGGCCTACCTGGCGGGCGAGCTGGTGGTGGACACGACGCGGCCCGCGCTGGTGTGGGAGAAGCCGTACTACCCCACGTACTACCTGCCGGCCGAGGACTTCCGGGCCGCCCTGGTGCCCACCGGCGAGGTGAAGCGGTCACCGAGCCGGGGCGACGGCCAGGTGCACGACGTGAAGACGACGTCCGGTGGCGCGGCCGGTGCGGCGCTGCGCTACCCGGACTCGCCCCTCGAACCGCTGCGCGACCTGGTCCGGTTGGAGTGGGACGCGATGGACGAGTGGTTCGAGGAGGACGAGCCGGTCTACGTCCACCCGCGCGACCCGTACACGAGGGTCGACGCGCTGCGGAGCAGCAGGCACGTCCGGGTCGAGGTCGGCGGCGTGGAGGTGGCGAACTCGCACCGCCCGGTCATCCTGTTCGAGACCGGTCTCCCGGCGCGGTACTACCTGCCGATGACGGACGTCCGGCTGGACCTCCTCCGGTCGACCGACCTCCGCACCCACTGCCCCTACAAGGGCACCGCCGAGTACTGGTCCGTGGTGATCGGCGACGACGTGCACGAGAACGTCGTCTGGGGCTACCGGACGCCCCTGCCGGAGAGCGGGCAGGTCGCGGGACTGGTCGCGTTCTACAACGAGAAGGTCGACACGTACGTCGACGGCGTCCTCGAAGACCGGCCGAGCACGCCGTTCGGCTGATCCCGTTCGGCTGGACCGCGAGGTGCCGCCCGGACGGCGGATGGCCGGACCTCTGCCGTCCGGGGACGCTTGCGGACCATGGACGTCTTCCCCTCCACCCCGAGGGCCCACCGCAACCCCGTGGTCATCGCTCGGAAGATGGCCCTCCTCAAAGCGCCGCACATGGCGAAGCTGACGGAGTTCGCCCAACGCATCGCCACCGAGCGCAAAGCAGACGTGCCGCTGTTCGACCCGGCGAGCGGCGGCGTCAACTCGAAGGTGCTCCTCCTGCTGGAGTCACCGGGGCCGGCGTCGGCCAAGTCCGGCCTCAACTCCCTGGACAACGACGACCCGACCGCCGCGAACGGCTTCAGCGCGATGGCCGAGGCGGGCCTGTCCCGGCGGGTGTGCCTGAGCTGGAACGTGGTGCCCTGGCACCTGTCCAACCGCGAGCCGACGCCCGCGGAGCTGCGTGCGGCGGTGCCGTACCTGGTGGAGCTGCTCCGGATGCTGACCGGTCTGAAGGCGGTCGTCGTGCTCGGCAGGCCGGCGGGCACCGGCTGGACGCTGTCCGGCCGGGGCCACAAGCTGAAGGTGTTCAACGCGCCCCACCCAGCACCGCTGTCCATCAACCGCGACCGCGCCGGCCGGTGGCCGCAACTCGTGGACGCCTTCCGCCAGGCCGCCAAGGCGATCGACTGACCGGACGGGCTCGGAATCGGTACACCGCGCTTTCCCCCGCGGACGTGTCGATTCCGAGCGCTCCCCTTCGTCGTACGGGTAGAGACACCCGAACACTGAGGGGAACCACCATGAACGCCACGATCATCACCCCCAGGGACCGGGCCGTGCTCCGCGCCGTCGCCGCGGGTCGCTGCGTGTACGCCTCGGGCACGCTCCTGGTCGACGGCATCTGCTGCTGCGACCAGTTCGTCGGACCCCGGCTGGTCCGGGACGGCCTGATCGCGTCGCAACCGGGCCCGGCCCACCTGACCGACGACGGCCAAGCCCTGCTGGCCGCCGCGTGACCGCTACCCGACGTCGAAGACCTCCATGAGCTCGGCCGGCGCGACCTCTTCCAGCTGCGCGTAAGTGCACGACTCCGGCGTCCGGTCGGGGCGGAAGCGGACCAGTCTGCTGGTGTGGCGGAACCGGCCGGCCTGCACGTGCTCGTACCGCACCTCGGCGACCAACTCGGGCCGCACCGGTTCCCACGACAACGTCTTGGTCGGGTTCCACCGGCTCTGCGCGCCCGGCGTGGAGGCGTCGATCCCGGCCCACTCGGCCCACGGGTGGTCCACCAGCGCGTCCACCCGGTACGGCGCCAGCTCCTCCACCAGCTCACGGCGGCGCGCGGCGGTGAAGCTGCTGGCGACGCCGACGCTGCGCAGCACGCCCTCGTCGTCGTACAGGCCGAGCATCAGCGAACCGACGCCCTCGCCGTCCTTGTGCGGACGGAACCCGGCCACCACGCACTCGGCCGTGCGTTCGTGCTTCACCTTCCACATGACCCGCTTGTCCTGCTCGTACGGCAGGTCCGTGCGCTTGGCCACCACCCCGTCGAACCCCGCGCCCTCGAACCGGGTGAACCAGTCCTGCGCCTGGTCCGGGTCGTCCGTCGCGGGCGTCAGGTAGAGGCCCGGCACGTCCCGCAGCACGCCTTCCAGCAGCCGACGGCGCTCACCGAACGGCGTCGCCGTCAGGTCCCGGTCGTCCAGCGCGAGCAGGTCGAACGCGACGAACCCCGCCGGCGTGTCCACGGCGAGCTTGCGCACCCGCGACGCGGCCGGGTGCAGCCGTAGCTGCAACAGGTCGAAGCTCAACCCCTCCGGCGTGACGACGACGATCTCGCCGTCCACCACGCACCGGGGCGGCAACCCGGCGAGCAGCACGTCGACCACCTCGGGGAAGTACCTGGTCAGCGGCCGGTCGTTGCGGGAGCCGAGCTCCAGTTCGGCGCCGTCCCGGAACACGACGCAGCGGAACCCGTCCCACTTGGGCTCGTACACCAGACCGGGTTCGCGCGGCACGGAGTGGACGGCCTTGGCGAGCATCGGCCGCACGGGTGGCATCACGGGGAGGTCCACGCCGCCGAGCGTAAGTCGAAGCGGGAATTTCCACCGTGGATCGGAATCGAGGACCAAAGCTGTCCGCATGCGCTCCTATCGTGGTGTCAACACCGAACGGAAGGCGGAGACACCAAATGACCACCACCGCGATCGCTTCGACCGAACTGGCCGACCTCCTGGCCGTCCTCGACAGGACCCGCGGCTTCCTCCGCTTCACCGTGCAGGGCTTGACCGACGAGCAGGCGCGGCTCACGCCCACCGCGAGCGCGCTGTCCCTCGGCGGGCTCATCAAGCACGTCCGCACCGTGGAGGAGAGCTGGATGCGGTTCGCGGTCGGCGGTGCGGAGCTGATGGAGAGCGTCCAGGCCGACTGGGCGGACGGCCACCGGATGCTCGCCGACGAGACGCTCGAAGGCCTGCTCGAGGACTACGAGGAGACCGCCGCGAAGACCGGGCGGCTGCTGGCGGAGCTGGACCTGAACACCGCCCACCCGCTGCCCGAAGCACCCTGGTTCGAGGTCGGCGCGTCGTGGAGCGTCCGCAAGGTCGCGCTGCACGTGATCGCCGAGACCGCGCAGCACGCCGGCCACGCGGACATCATCCGCGAGACCATCGACGGTCAGAAGACCATGGGGTGACCCGGTTCAGAGGCGGCAGAGCCGGCGGATCGCGTCGGCGTGCGAGGGGTAGCGCGGGGCGAGGGTGTCGGCCGCACCGAACGTGACCACGTCATCGGTGTAGGGCGGCACCACCACCGTGCCGACCAGCGACCACTCGCCGTCCGGCTCGCTCGCCTGCCACACCCCGGCGGGTACGACCACCTGCGGTCGCTGCCCGGCCGCGAGGTCCGGCCCCAGCACCGGCGTGGTCACCGTGCCGTCCGGGTGCAGCAGCAGCATCCGCAACGGCGCGCCGCAGTGGTAGGCGTAGATCTCCACGTTGTCCAGCTTGTGCACGCCGGAGAACTCGCCCTCCCGCAGCAGGTAGTAGATCGAGGACACCTCGGCCGAACGCCAGGACTGCCCCCACCACCCGCCCTCCACCGGCAGCTCGGCCAGCCCCAGCGCCTCGACGGCCTCTTCGGCGTTCACCACGTGCCCCCGTTCACGACAGCCCGGCTTCCACCGAGCCGTGCACCACGACCATCCCCTTGCCCAGCCGCTTGGCCGTGTACATCGCCGCGTCCGCCGTGCCCAGCAGGTCGTCGGCGGTCAACGCCGGGTCGAACACGTCGCGGTGCGAGATCCCGATGGACGCCCGGATCCGGTGCGCCCCGTTGTCCGTCCGGTGCGGCTCGCTCATCGCCGCCAGCACCCGCTGCCCGATCTCCTCCGGCGGCTGCGGGTAGCCGTCGACCAGCACGCCGAACTCGTCACCGCCCAACCGCGCCACCACGTCCTGCGACCGCACGCAGCCCTGCAACCGCGACGCCACGATCCGCAGCACCGCGTCGCCCTCCGCGTGGCCGTAGTTGTCGTTGACGTCCTTGAACCCGTCCACGTCGATGAACAGCACCACCACCGGCGACGTGGCGGCCAGCGCCGCGTCCAGCCGCTCGCGGAACAGCGCCCGGTTCGCCACGCCCGTCAGCGGGTCGTGGTACGCCTGGTGACGCAGCCGTTCGCGGCTGTCCCGCAGCTGGTCCAGCAGCCGGACGTTGTCGATCAGCGTCAGCAGCTGACGGGCGATCACCAGCAGCACCACGCCGAGCCCGACGTAGATCTCCAGCGGGTTCAGCCGCACCCCGGTCGCCGTGCCCACCACGATGAACAGGCCGGTGACGAGCATCGGCAGGTACGGCACCAGCAGGTGCAGCAGGTCGCCCGCCCGCAACCGGGCCGCCCCCGCGCGTTCCCGCGTGCTGCCGCCGGGCGCGATCGAGCCGAGGAAGAACAACGCCGGCGCCACCATGAACCCGATGTCGACGCCCGTCGGCATGACGGTGGCGCCCTTGCTCACCATGTACGCGAACACCCACCCCGACGCGGACTGCGCCAAGCCCGCCAGCGCGATGAACAGCACCGGCAGCTGCCGCACCGACCGATGCGTCCACGACGACACCAGCAGCACGACCAGCATCACCAGGTACGCCGCCGGGTGCGCCACGACGGTCGCGAAACCCGGCCCGGAGGTGGCCCACGCGCGGACCATCGACTCCAGCAGCGACACCCACGTGAGCACGAACAGCGAGCCGACCACGATCAGCCCGTCCAGCGCGACGACGAGCTTGCTGCGGTGACCGGGCAGCTTGCCCGACCCGCCGTGGGCCAGCACCAGGATCGCGCACAGCGTCAGCGCGGGCACGAGCATGAACCCCAGCGGCGCCAGCGTGGACGAGGGCAGCGACACCCCGAGGAACACCTGGCCCCAGGTCCACGCGCACAGGCCGACGACCAGGCCGGCCATCGCCGCCGCCATCCACAGCCGCCAGCGCCGGGCCACGCCCTGACGCCGCCGGGCCGCCCGCCAGAACGACACCATCGCGGCGACCGAGGCGAGGAGCTGGGTGAACTTGTCGACCGCCACCGACGAGGGCTGGTCGAGCACCCCGGACACGGCGAGGCAGACGGCGCAGACCAGCAGAGCGCAGACGGCACCGGTGACGATGCCGAACCGCCTCAGGGTCATGGCACTCCGCATTGACCGCGACTGGAGTCGATCAGTTGACCGAGCCACTGTAGTGACACCGTGACACTGTGTCGATCTGGGTGCACGTTGGTGACCCCGCGCGTGTCACCGGCCGCTGTCCGCGGTCCACCCCTTAAGGTTCGAACTGGTGTTCGTCGGCGGTGTTGAGGGGACCAAGCGTGCGCGTGTTCGGAGTCGACCCCGGCTTGACCCGGTGCGGGTTCGGGGTGGTCGACGGCGGTCCCGGTCGCACCGTGCGGCCGGTGGCGGTCGACGTCGTGCGCACACCCGCGGACATGGACCTGGCCGTGCGGCTGCTCCGGCTGTCCGAGGCGGTCGAGGAGTGGCTGGACCGCTACCGGCCCGAGGTCGTCGCCATCGAGCGCGTGTTCAGCCAGCACAACGTCCGCACCGCCATGGGCACCGCGCAGGCGGGCGGCGTCGTGGCGCTGTCGGCCGCACGCCGTGACCTGCCGGTCGTGTTCCACACCCCGAGCGAGGTCAAGGCCGCCGTCACCGGCTCCGGCCGCGCGGACAAGGCCCAGGTGACCGCCATGGTCACCAAGCTCCTCGGCCTCAAGACCGCGCCCAAGCCCGCCGACGCCGCCGACGCGCTGGCCCTGGCGATCTGCCACCTCTGGCGCGCACCCATGCGGTCACGCCTGGAGGAGGCGCAGGCGAGGGCGGCTGAGATCGCCCGCACCCACCGCGCGAGACTGGCGCAGGCCAGTGTCCGACTGTCGACCCCGTCGACCGCCGCGAAATCCGGAGGTAAGGCCGAGTGATCTCGTCACTGCGCGGGCAGGTGCTGTCCATCGGGCTCGACCACGTCGTCGTCGAGGTCGGCGGCGTGGGCTACGCCGTGCAGGCCACCCCCGCCACGCTGGCCACGCTGCGCCGCGGCGAAGAGGTGCAGCTGGCCACGGCGCTCGTGGTGCGCGAGGACTCGCTGACCCTGTTCGGCTTCGCCGACACCGACGCCCGGGAGCTGTTCGGGCTGTTGCAGACGGTGTCCGGGATCGGGCCGCGGCTCGCGCTGGCGACCCTGGCCGTGCTCGAACCGGACAAGCTGCGCGCCGCGCTCGGCGAAGGCAACATCACCGTGTTGACGCAGGTGCCCGGTATCGGCCGCAAGGGCGCCGAACGGCTGATCATCGAGTTGCGGGACAAGGTCGGCCAACTCCCGACCACGCCGGGAAGCGTCGGCGACGACGGCCGGGTGCGCAACCAGGTCACCGAGGCGCTGCTGGGCCTGGGCTTCCCCGCGAAGCAGGCTGAGCAGGCCGTGGACGCGGTGCTGGCGGGCGACGGCACGCTCGGCACGTCCGAAGTCCTCCGCCGCTCCCTCGCCGCACTGGGCCGCAAGCGATGAACCGCGCCGACGTGCGCATCCCCGCGGAGGCGCAGTGAACTTCGAGGAGTACGAGGAGGACACCCTCAACCCGCTGCCGGACCCGGCCGAGCGGGACGTCGAGACCACCCTGCGGCCGAAGGACCTGCACGAGTTCGTCGGCCAGCCGAAGGTCCGCGAACAGCTCGAACTCGTCCTGCAAGGGGCCATGCAACGCGGCGCGCCGCCGGACCACGTGCTGCTCTCCGGCCCGCCCGGACTGGGCAAGACCAGCCTCGCCATGATCATCGCGGCCGAGCTGGGCGCGTCCCTGCGGATCACCTCCGGGCCCGCCCTCGAACGCGCGGGCGACCTGGCCGCGATGCTGTCCAACCTGGTCGAGGGCGACGTCCTGTTCATCGACGAGATCCACCGGATGGCCCGGCCCGCCGAGGAGATGCTGTACCTGGCGATGGAGGACTTCCGGGTCGACGTGGTCGTCGGCAAGGGACCCGGCGCGACCAGCATCCCGCTCGACATCGCCCCGTTCACGCTGGTCGGCGCGACCACCCGCTCCGGCGCCCTCACCGGCCCGCTGCGCGACCGGTTCGGCTTCACCGGGCACATGGAGTTCTACAGCCCCGACGAGCTGGAGCTGATCGTCCGCCGCTCGGCGAAGATCCTCGGCGTCGACCTGCGCGACGACGGCGGCCGGGAGATCGCAGGTCGCTCCCGCGGCACACCCCGCATCGCGAACCGGCTGCTCAGGCGCGTCCGCGACTACGCCGAGGTGCGCGCGGACGGCGCCGTCACCCTGGAAGTCGCGCGGGACGCCCTGAAGGTCTACGACGTGGACGAGCTGGGCCTCGACCGGCTGGACCGGGCGGTCCTGGACGCGTTGGTCCGCTCGTTCGGCGGCGGTCCGGTCGGCGTCTCCACGCTCGCCGTGGCGGTGGGGGAGGAGCCCACCACCGTCGAGGAGGTCTGCGAGCCCTACCTGGTGCGGGCCGGGATGCTGGCGCGCACCCCGCGCGGACGGGTGGCCACCGCCACCGCCTGGCTCCACCTGGGACTGGAGCCGCCCGCACGGGCGCCGGGCGAGGCCACGCGATCGCTGTTCGACGACGCCACCGAGTGATCGGGATTACTGACCTGGCACAATCGGCACCGGCACCCCAGAAATTCGGGCGTACCGGACGCTGATCGCGTTCGCTCGTCCGGTTGATCGGAGAATGATGGAACTGTCCTCCTTGATGTTCCCGCTGCTGCTCGTGCTGCTCGCGGTGCCGCTGTTCCTCAGCGCCCGCAAGCAGAAGCGGGCGGTCGCCGAGCAGCAGGCGCTGCTCAACTCCCTGGAGCCGGGCGACCGGGTCATGACGACTTCCGGGCTCTACGCGACCGTGGCGGAGGTGCGCGAAGACGACTCCACGATCGACCTGGAGATCGCCGACGGGGTGGTCACCACGTGGCTGCGCCAGGCGATCCGGGAGAAGGTCGTGGCGGACACCGAGACCGACGCGGTCGTCGACGACGTCGACGACGACCTGGCGGACGAGACCGCCGACGTCGAGCCCGTGCAGCAGGAGAGCAAGAAGTAACTGCTCGTAACCAGAAGACCTCGGCCTGGAGCCGGCAACTGTGAACGTGCCGACTCCAGGCAGTGACGCGCAGCTCACACCATCAGGGGTACGCTGCGCCCTCGCTGACCTTGTCAACTATCAGGAGACGGACGGACCGTGGCACCTCCGGCCGGGCAAATCCGCCCCGCGAAGTACCTGGGCGCATTTGTCCTCATCGTGGTCGCGCTGTACTCCCTGGTGTTTCTCACCGGGAACGGCAAGGCGACACCCAAGCTCGGTATCGACCTCCAGGGTGGCACGCGTGTCACGTTGACCGCCCGCGCTCCTGATGGGCAGACGCCGTCGGACGAAGCGCTCAACCAGGCCCGCGCGCTCATCGAGACGCGGGTCAACGGCCTGGGCGTGTCCGGCGCGGAGGTCGTCCGGGACGGCACCAACCTGGTGATCACGGTCCCCGGTTCGGACAGCGAGGGCGCCAAACGGCTCGGCCAGACCGCCAAGCTGAACTTCCGCAAGGTCATCGGCTCGCCGATGCCGAACGCAGCGCCCGAGGCCCAGCCGACGGAGAGCGCCCCGCCGTCCACGGACCCGTCCGCGCCGCCCGCGAGCAGCGTCGCGCCGTCCGAGACCGCGGCCGAGACCGCGCCGACCACGACCGCCCAGGGTCGACCGGCGCCGGCGTTCGAGGCGCAGCCCGAGACGACGACCCCGCCGGCGGCCACGACCACCCCGGCCACCCCGCCCGCGGACCCGTCCGCGCCGCCGGCCGAAGAGCAGGTCGACTGCCGCGCGGTGTTCTCCGGCGAGGTCTCCGACGACCCGACCAAGGCCGTCAAGGAGGCGAGGCACTGCCGGCAGGAACAGCTGATGATGGTCGAGGACGAGCAGACCCTCGGCCAGGCGCTCCAGGTGTTCACCTGCCCGAAGGTCGACCCGTTGCTCGGCAACGACGACCCGGCCATGCGGCTGCTGACCTGCAACCAGGACGGCACCGAGAAGTACGTGCTCGCGCCGGTCAACCCGCCGGCCGACGGCACCGTGAAGGACGACGACTACACCACCTACTCCCGGCTGACCGGTGAGGACATCGACAACGCGGTGGCCGGCACCGACCCGCAGGGCGCGGGCTTCATCGTCAACCTGACGTTCAAGGGCTCCGGCGCCGACAAGTGGGCCAAGTTCACCTCGGCGAACGTCCAGCAGCAGGTCGCGGTCGTGCTGGACAGCCAGGTGGTGTCCGCCCCGAGCATCAACGAGGCGATCCTCGGCGGCAGCACCCAGATCAGCGGCCGGTTCACCCAGGCCGAGTCGAACGGCCTGGCCAACGTGCTGAAGTACGGCTCGCTGCCGCTGTCGTTCGAGTCGTCCGAGGCCGAGACGGTGTCCGCGACGCTCGGCCTGGCCTCGATGAAGGCCGGCCTGATCGCCGGTGGCATCGGCCTGGCGCTGGTGTTCGTGTACTGCCTGTTCTACTACCGCCTGCTCGGCGTGCTGACCATCCTGTCGCTGGTGCTGTCCGGCGTGGTGGTCTACGCGGTGCTGGTGCTGCTGGGCCGCTGGATCGGGTTCACCCTCGACCTGGCGGGCATCGCCGGTTTCATCGTGTCGATCGGTATCACCGCCGACTCGTTCGTGGTGTTCTTCGAACGGTTGAAGGACGAAGTGCGCGAGGGCCGGTCGTTCCGGTCCGCCGTGCCGCGCGCCTGGATCCGTTCGCGCCGCACGATCCTGTCGGCGGACGCGGTCAGCTTCCTCGCCTCGGCCATCCTGTACGTGATCGCCGTCGGCCAGGTGAAGGGCTTCGCGTTCACCCTCGGCATGTCCACCGTGCTCGACCTGGTCGTAGTCTTCCTCGTGACGCACCCGCTGGTCAGCATGGTCTCCAAGTCGAAGTCCCTGTCCAACCCGAAGCTGTCCGGTCTCGGCGGCGCCGTGCAGGCCGCCGTCAACGACCGCGCGCTGTCGGGTGCGAAGAGCACCGCTGTGAAGGAGGTCTGACGTGGCCGAGACGAAGAAGGCCAACGTTTTCCAGCGGCTCTACGTCGGCAACGGCGCGTTCGACATCGTCGGCAGGCGCAAGCGCTGGTACATGCTGTTCGGGCTCATCCTGCTGGTCTGCATCGGGTCGATCGTGTTCCGGGGCTTCAACCTCGGCATCGACTTCACCGGTGGCACGCGCGTCCAGCTGCCCGCGAGCAGCTCGTCCGGCACGATCAGCGTCGACGCCGCCAAGGAGACGTTCGAGAAGGCCATCGGCAAGGAGCCGACCGCGGTGCAGACCGTGGGCACGGGCGACGCCGCGACCATCCAGATCCGGTCCGAGACGCTGACCGCCGAAGAGGTGTTCAAGCTCAAGGCCACGATCAACGACGACCTCAAGCCCAACGGCGGCGCGGACGCGGTCAGCGACAGCGCCGTGTCCGCCTCGTGGGGCGGTGAGATCACCGGCAAGGCGCTGCTCGCGCTCGGCGTGTTCTTCCTCGCCGTGATGATCTTCCTGGCGCTGTACTTCGAGGTGTCCATGGCGATCGCCGCGCTCGTCGCGGTGCTGCACGACGTGGTGATCACGGCGGGCATCTACTCGCTGGTCGGCTTCGAGGTCTCGCCCGCGACGGTGATCGGTCTGCTGACCATCCTCGGCTTCTCGCTGTACGACACGGTGGTGGTGTTCGACAAGGTCCGGGAGAACACCCGCGGCCTGCTCGGCCTCACCCGCCGCACGTACGGCGAGGCGTCGAACCTGGCGGTGAACCAGACCCTGATGCGCTCGATCAACACCTCGTTGATCGCGTTGCTGCCGGTGCTGGGCCTGCTGGTGATCGGCGTGGGTCTGCTCGGCGTCGGCACGCTGAAGGACCTGGCGCTGGTTCAGCTGACCGGTATCGCCATCGGCGCGCTGTCGTCCATCTACATCGCCACGCCGGTCGCGGTGGACCTGAAGATGCGTGACGCCCGGTACAAGGCGCAGGCCGCGCGGGTGAAGGCGCGTCGGGACAACCTGGCCCGCAAGGCCGGTGGCGAGGCCGTCACCGGTGGCGACGTCGTGGAGTCGACGGACGACGAGTCGGTGCAGGCGGAGTTGCGCAAGGAGAAGGCCATGGCGGCTGCCGCGGGCGTGCCCGCGCGGACCGGCAAGGCCGCCGACGTGCGCCGCCGTCCGACGGGCAAGAAGCAGCGTTGAAGCTCGACCGAGCCCTAGGGCTGCTGCGTGAGGTCCCGGACTTCCCCCTGCCGGGGGTCGTGTTCCGGGACCTCACGCCGGTCTTGGCCGACCCTGACGCGTTGCGCGCGGTGGTCGACGCCCTGCAGGACAAGATCCACCAGGACACTCAGGTGGTAGCCGCCATCGAGTCCCGCGGCTTCTTGCTGGGTGCGGCGCTCGGGTACGGCTGGCGCTACGGCGTCGTGCCGCTGCGCAAGCCCGGCAAGCTACCGGCCGTGACCCATCGCGTGTCGTACGCCTTGGAGTACGGCACGGCGACGCTCGAACTGCCTGCCGATTCGATTTCCCCTGGTCAGCGCGTTGTGGTTGTGGATGACGTGCTGGCGACCGGTGGTACGGCGGCGGCGGCGTGCGAGCTGGTCGAACGCGCCGGCGGTGTCGTGACGGGCGTGTCGGTCGTGCTGGAGATCCAGGGCTTGGGCGGCCGTGACCGCCTCGTCGGCCGTGAGGTCAGCGCCCTGCTCGCAGTCTGACCGACGGCCTCCCGCCCCCGCTCGGCGCTCTGCTCCCCCCGGCGGTCCTGCCCTGCCTGCCCGACCGCCCCGGTTGTTTGTTTCTGCCTGCCCGGCCGCCCCCCCGGCTGGTTGCTCCTACCTGCCCGTCCCCCGCCCGGCCGTCTGCCCCTGCCTGGCCGCCCCCCATCGGGCCTTCTTCCCCACCGGGCCTTCTGCCCCTGCCTGGCCTTCCGCGCTTCCTTGCCTGGCCTCCCGCCCCCGGCTCGGCCTTCTGCGCTCGCCCGACCCCCGCCCTCTCCCGGCTGTCCTTGCCAGCGCCCTTCCCCGCAGCCTTCCAGCCACCCTTCCCCGCTGCCCTCAGGCTGCCCGTCCCCGACGCCCTGACCAGTCCTTCTCCGCGCACAGCCTTCCCGCTCCATCCACAGGCGGCCGTCCAACCACCGGGATTGTCGGACCACGCCGGCAGAATTAAAACCAGGGGACCCCCCGGGCGGGGGACGCTCGCGCAGCGGTGCCCGGCGGTGTTCAAGCTGGTGGAACATGGTCAGGTCCGACTGGTCGGGCTGAACGGCGGGGTGCTGCTCGTCGTGTGAACCGCACCGCTCATCGGCACGCCGCCCTGGTCGGGCACCCAACGGAGCTATCCTCGGTTCCTAGACCCGAGGAGCGTGGTTGAGCCAGGACACCGAACCAGCGCAGACGACGCCGCCAGTGCCCGCACGGCCGCCGTCGGCGACGAGGCGCGTGCGCGCGAGGCTGGCACGTCGGATCACCGCCCAGCGCGCCGCGCCGGTCAAACAGGTGCTCGAACCGCTGGCCGCCGTCCACCGCGACCTGCACCCCAAGGCGGACCTGGCGCTGCTCCAGCACGCCTACGACGTGGCGGAGGAGAAGCACCGGCCGCAGCGGCGGAAGTCCGGTGACCCCTACATCACGCACCCCCTCGCGGTGGCGACGATCCTGGCCGAGCTGGGCATGGACACGACCACGCTGGTCGCGGCCCTCCTGCACGACACGGTCGAGGACACGGACTACTCGCTGGACCAGCTTCGAGTCGACTTCGGCACCGAGGTCTCGCTCCTCGTGGACGGCGTCACGAAGCTCGACAAGGTGAAGCTCGGCGCGGCGGCCGAGGCCGAGACCATCCGCAAGATGGTCATCGCCATGGCCAAGGACCCCCGGGTGCTGGTCATCAAGCTGGCCGACCGGCTGCACAACATGCGCACCATGCGGTTCCTCCCGCCGGAGAAGCAGGCACGCAAGGCCCGCGAAACCCTCGAAGTGCTCGCGCCCCTCGCGCACCGCCTCGGCATGGCGACGGTGAAGTGGGAGCTGGAGGACCTCGCCTTCGCGATCCTCCAGCCGAAGAAGTACGACGAGATCGTGCGCCTGGTCGCGAACCGCGCGCCGTCCCGCGACACGTACCTGGGCGGCGTGATCGGCGAGCTGACCCAGCAGCTGGAGTCCGCCCGGATCACCGCGAAGGTGGAGGGCCGGCCCAAGCACTACTACTCGATCCACCAGAAGATGATCGTGCGCGGTCGGGACTTCGACGACATCCACGACCTGGTGGGCGTGCGGATCCAGGTGGACGAGGTCCGCGACTGCTACGCCGCCATGGGCGTGGTGCACGCGCTGTGGCAGCCCATGCCCGGCCGGTTCAAGGACTACATCGCGCAGCCCCGGTTCGGCGTGTACCAGTCGTTGCACACGACGGTCATCGGGCCGGACGGCAAGCCGCTGGAAGTGCAGATCCGGACGTACGACATGCACCGGACCGCCGAGTACGGCATCGCGGCGCACTGGCGGTACAAGGAGACGCGCGGCACGCACACCGGCAAGGGCGTCGAGGTCGACGAGATGGCCTGGATGCGCCAGCTGCTGGACTGGCAGCGGGAGGCGGCAGACCCGGGCGAGTTTCTGGAGTCGCTGCGGTTCGACCTGGCGGCGCGGGAGATCTTCGTCTTCACCCCGAAGGGCGACGTCGTCACCCTGCCCACGGGCTCCACGCCGGTCGACTTCGCGTACGCCGTGCACACCGAGGTGGGCCACCGGTGCATCGGCGCCCGGGTGAACGGGCGGCTCGTCGCGCTCGAGCGGAAGCTGGAGAACGGCGAGGTCATCGAGATCTTCACCTCGAAGGCCGAGGGCGCGGGGCCGTCCCGCGACTGGTTGTCGTTCGCGGCGTCACCGCGGGCCAAGGCGAAGATCAAGCAGTGGTTCGCGAAGGAGCGCAAGGAAGAGGCCATCGAGGTCGGCAAGGACGCCATCGCCAAGGAGGTCCGCCGCGTCGGGCTGCCCCTCCAGCGACTCGTCTCGGCCGACTCCATGGGCGCCTTGTCGAAGGAACTGCACTACCCCGACGTGTCCGCGCTCTACGCGGCCGTGGGGGAGGGGCACACCTCCGCGCGGCACGTGGTCCAGCGGTTGGTGGCGCAGCTCGGCGGGGTCGAGCACGCCGAGGAGGAGCTGGCCGAGCGGTCCACGCCGTCCACCGTCACGCGGCGGCGGGTCACCGGTGACGCCGGTGTCATCGTCAAGGACGCGTCCGACGTGTGGGTCAAGCTGGCCCGCTGCTGCACGCCCGTGCCGGGTGACGACATCCTCGGTTTCGTCACGCGGGGCGGCGGTGTGTCCGTGCACCGGACCGACTGCACCAATGCGGACGAACTGCTGAGCACGCCCGAGCGCTTGCTGGACGTCGAGTGGGCGCCGTCGTCGTCGTCGGTGTTCCTGGTGGCGATCCAGGTGGAGGCGCTCGACCGGCACCGGCTGCTGTCGGACGTGACGAAGGTGCTGGCCGACGAGAAGGTGAACATCCTGTCGGCGTCGGTGACCACGTCGCGCGACCGGGTGGCGGTGTCCCGGTTCTCGTTCGAGATGGGCGACCCGAAGCACTTGGGCCACGTGCTCAAGGCGGTCCGCAGCGTCGAGGGCGTCTACGACGTCTACCGCGTGACGTCCGCGTCCTGAGGCCTGCCCCCGGACGAACGCCGGGTCCGGCGCGTGATCGCGCCGGACCCGGGTCGGGAAAAGCCGTCTACTACGGGATGCAGGGGCCCTGGAGCACCTCGACGGTGGGCGTGTCGGCGCCGACGAAGGTGTCGCTGTGCGGCGCGGTGCACTTGTACGACCACGGGTTCGACCAGATGTGCCAGCGGATGATGATGGGCGAGTTCGTGCAGTTGCCCCAGTACCATCCCCAGAACTCCTCGTGCAGCCCGCAGATGACCTGCGCGCCCACGTCACCGGACGGTGCCGGCGCGGCAGCCACGGCCTGCGGTGGTGCGGCGGTCTCGGCCTGCGCGGCCTGAACGCCCGTGAACATCATGAACAATGCGGAAATCACGACCGCCGTGCGTACGGCGAACGATTTGGCGAACTTCAACTTCCCTCCCTGGAAATTGATGCCCGAATTGGTTTCTCGGGTAAGCGAATCGAATCGCCTGGCCGTTCGGGAGGGTATCCGCTGATTGGGTGTGGTCGCGTCAATACGGAGCGTGATTGCCGGAACGCGCTCTCTACCAGCGAATAGCTTAGAAATGCGTGTCAGCCCTGGGCGATTCCCGATTCGCTGAATGCCCGCACGGCGGGCATTCGCCGCCACGCTGTCCCGCCGCGGGAGTCCGACGTCCGCCGGTCACTCGCCCGTTTAGCCGTCCCAGGGCGTCCACCTGCCGGAACGCGCCCGCGCGGTCGGGTCGCGTCAGCGAAACGTCATCGCGCGGTGGGACAATCCGCCTGTCGGTCCCCACAAACCGACGGGGAAGGCGCAGGGGCCCGGCACTCCTCTCCCGAGTGCCGGGCCCCTGCGTGTTCGCCCGTGGTCTGCGGACGGGGTCTGCGCGACGCGGTCTACGCGACGGAGACCGACTCGAACTTCACTTCCTTGTTCGGCTTGCCGCCACCGGGCGCCGGGTCGAACGCACCGTCGTGGCCCGCACGGGCGACCTCGTCGACCAGCTTCAGGCCGGCCTCGTCGATGCTGCCGAAGACCGTGTAGTCCGGCGCCAGCTGCGCGTTGCCGTAGACGATGAAGAACTGGCTCCCGTTGGTGCCCTTCTGGGTCGCCTCGTCCGTGCCCGCGTTCGCCATCGCCAGGTAACCCCGGCCGTAGGTCAGCTCGGGCCACGTCTCGTTGTCGAACGTGTACCCGGGACCACCGGAACCCGTGCCCGTCGGGTCACCGCACTGGAGCATCTGGAGCCCCTCGGTGCCGATGCGGTGGCAGCTGCTGCCGTCGTAGTAGCCCTGCTTGACCAGGCTGATGAAGCTGTTCACCGCACACGGCGCCAAAGCGCGGTCCAGGGTCAGCTTCAGCTCGCCGATGTTCGCCTTGATGGTGGCGGTCGCGGTGCCGGTCGCGGCGACGCCGCCTGCCTCGGGGGCCTTCGTGCCCTCCTTGGACGCGGGCTCCGTGGACGCCCGGTACTCGCAGGTCGCCGGGTCCGCGATCGGGGTCGGACGCGTCGGCAGCGCCTTGACCTCGGTGGGGATCTCGATCGGCGCGGCCGGGGTGGTCGAGGTAGCGGCGGCGTCGTCACCTGTGTCGTTGCCGAAGTCGGCCGTGGCGAAGAAGTACACACCACCCGCCACGACTACGACGGTGGCGGCGGTCGCGACTACAGCGAGCATCCGGCGCCGCTTCGCGCGCTCAGCCCTGCGGACGAGCTGGCGTTCCAGCTTCCGCTTGGCCTGCTCGCGGCGCTGCACGTTGGTCGGCACCTGCAACCTCCCTGATCTCCCGTCGACGGCGACGATCGGTCAGCAGTCTAGGGGGCACGTATATGGCTGGTGTATGCCGGATAGGCTGGTTGACGGGGTCCGCAGGGATCCGTTGTAGATCCGTTGCCGACGAGAGGTGATCCCGTGCTGGTGATCGGGTTCCCGACCGGCGCCCTCCAGGCCAACTGCTTCGTGCTGGCCACGGGTGCCGGCGGGGCGTGCGTGGTGGTCGATCCCGGCCAGGACGCGGCCGAGCCGATCGCCGAGGCGCTGCGCGAGCACCGGCTGTCCCCGGTCGCGGTGCTGCTCACGCACGGGCACTTCGACCACTCGTTCTCCGTCGCGCCCGTCTGCGACGGCAACGACATACCGGCGTGGATCCACCCCGACGACCGCGACCTGCTGTCCGACCCGCTCAAGGGGATCAGCGCCGAGTCGCGGTCCTTCTTCGGCGGCAACCTGGAGATGCGGGAGCCGCGCGAGGTGCGCGAACTGACCGACGGCGCCGAGCTGGACCTGGCGGGTCTCCGGCTGACCGTCGACCACACACCGGGCCATACCGGCGGGTCGGTGATGTTCCGCGCCGGCACGGAAGAGGGCGGACGGCTCGTGCTGTCCGGCGACACCCTCTTCGCCGGCTCCATCGGACGCACCGACCTGCCGGGCGGCAACCACCGCGAGATGCTGACGTCCCTGCGCACCAAGGTGCTGACGTTGGCCGACGACACGGTGGTGCTGCCCGGCCACGGGCCCACGACGACCATCGGCCGCGAGCGCGCGGGCAACCCGTTCCTGCTGGGACTGGGTTCAGCCGACGCGCCGGCCGCACCGCACCGAGGACTGTAGAACCGTGACGACGTCTTCCTCCGCACCCGCTTCCTCCGCACCACCGTTCGCCGCGCCCAAGGGCGTGCCCGACTACTTCCCGCCGACCTCCGCGTCGTTCCTGGCGGTCCGCGACACCCTGATCGAGTCCGCGCGCCGGGCCGGGTACGGCTACGTCGAGCTGCCCGTCTTCGAGGACACCGCGCTGTTCGCGCGTGGCGTCGGCGAGTCGACCGACGTGGTCAGCAAGGAGATGTACACGTTCACCGACCGGGGCAACCGGTCGATCACGCTGCGGCCCGAGGGCACGGCCGGCGTGATGCGCGCGGTGATCGAGCACGGGCTCGACCGCGGGCAGTTGCCGGTGAAGCTCGCGTACGCGGGGCAGTTCTTCCGCGCCGAGCAGCCGCAGGCCGGGCGCTACCGGCAGTTCCACCAGGTCGGCGTCGAGGCGGTCGGCGTGGACGACCCGGCGTTGGACGCCGAGGTCATCGCGGTCGCCGACGCGGGGTTCCGGGCGTTGGGGCTGACCGGGTACCGGCTTGAGCTGACGTCGCTGGGCGACACCACGTGCCGTCCGCAGTACCGGGAGAAGCTGCAGGACTTCCTGGCCGCGCTGCCGCTGGACGAGGAGACGCGGCGGCGGGCCGAGCTGAACCCGTTGCGGGTGCTGGACGACAAGCGGCCCGAGGTGCGTGAGCTGGTCGCGGACGCGCCGCTGATGGTGGACAACCTGTCGGCGGAATCGCTGGCGCACTACGAGCAGGTCAAGGGCTACCTGAACGACCTGGGCGTGAAGTTCGTGGAGAACCCGCGGATGGTGCGCGGTCTGGACTACTACACGAAGACGACGTTCGAGTTCGTGCACGACGGGTTGGGCGCGCAGTCCGGCATCGGCGGCGGCGGGCGTTACGACGGGTTGATGGAGCAGTTGGGCGGGCAGCCGCTGTCCGGCGTCGGGTTCGGGCTCGGCGTGGACCGGGCGCTGCTGGCGTGCCAGGTCGAGGGCGTGTCGCCGGGTGACGAGACGCGGTGCGACGTGTACGGCGTGCCGTTGGGCGAGGCGGCGAAGTCGCGGCTGGTCGCGTTGTCCGCGCCGCTGCGTGCGGCCGGGGTGCGGTTCGACCTGTCGTACGGCGGCAAGGGGCTCAAGGGTGCGATGAAGGGCGCCGACCGGTCCGGTGCGCGGTTCGCGCTGGTGCTGGGCGAGCGTGACATCGAGGCCGGCGTCGTGCAGGTGAAGGAGTTGGCGTCGGGTGACCAGCGTCCCGTGCCGCTGGCGGACGTGGTGATCTCGGTGCTGGAGGCGTTGGGCCGGTGAGCGAGCGGATTGCCCTTGACCTGCTCGACCCGAAGGCGGTGCGCAAGCGCGCGCGGACGGTCGGCATCGGCGCGCTGATCGTGGCCGGCGCGTTCGGCGGGTTGCTGGGGTTGCTCGCCGGGCGGACCGCCGGTCTGGTGACGGCGGCGGTGTTCGCGCTGCCGCTGTTGCTGCTGGCGTGGTCCGAGGCGCGGCGGCGGGTGTGGCTGGACGGCCGCGTGCTGTCGGTGCGCGCGTTCGGCACGCGTTCGGTGGACCTCCACGTCGCCGACCAGTTGGATCTGCTCGTCACCGACATGCGTGGCACCCGGACTGTCGGGCTGTTCGTGCGTGGCGGGGGCAAGGCGATCAACTTGGCGTTGGCGATCTACGCGGGGACCGGTGGACGGGAGCAGGGCGTCCTGTCGCTGCGCAAGCTGGCCGACGTGCTGGCGGGTCGGGGTGACGCGCCGGGGTTGGTGTTCTCCGAGCTGCTGGTGGCCCAACTGCGTGCCGAGGCCCGCGGCCTGGCCGCCGCCGACCGACCCCTCTACCGGCTGGGCTCCATGGCGCCCACCGGCCGGCTGGCCCAGAAGCTCACCCCCGAAGCCATCTCCCGCTTCGTCTCGACCCTCGACCAGGCCTGACACGTCCGCTCCGTCGGTGAGGTGCGGCGGCGTGCGGTGATGCCAGCGGCGTGCGGTGGGTGAGGCGGCGTGCGGTGACTCGTGCGGCGGGTGCGGCGGGTGCGGTGACGCCGGCGGTGTGCGGTGACGCGTGCGGCGGGTGCGGTGACGCGTGCGGTGTGCGGTGACGTTGATGGGGTGACGTTGGTGGGGTGCGGCGGCGTGCGGCGGGGCCGTGCGCGGCGGCCCCACCCCTCGTCCGGAGCCGCCGCCGGTACCCACGCGCAACGAGCATCCGACGTGCCGGTACACCGGCGGTACATGCCCGCTTAAGCGCGACGTCCGCGTTCTGAGCGTTGAATTCGGGGGTCGCGAACGTAGGACTCACGGGTTCTGAACGTAGGACTCACGCGTTTTCGGGGTGGCCGCGCCGCTAGCCGCTCACTCGTCGGGCAGGCCCCAAGTGCCCTTGGGCGGGGAAGGTGACTGGGTGGCCGTTTCGTCCGTGGTCGCCGGCGCGCCGCCGATGAAGCGGATCAGGGAGTCGTCGTGCTCGACGCGCCCCGGGAACGGGTCGCCGGCCGTGAGCCTGGTCAGGGCCGCGACCGGCAGCTCGACGTGTGACGCGACGATGACGAAGTTGCCGAACCGCCTGCCCCGGAACACACCCGGCTCCGCCAGCACGCACACGTGCGGGAACACGGCGCGGACGGTGGCGGCCTGCGCCTTGGCGAACGCCAGCTTGCCGCCGTCGCCGATGTTCGCCGCGTAGACCCCACCCGGGCGCAGGGTGTGCGACGCCAGCGCGACGAACTCGACCGACGTCAGGTGCGCGGGCGTCCGGGCACCGGCGAACACGTCGGTCACGACCAGGTCGAACGCGTCCTCGGGCGCCTTGGCCAGCACTGCCCGCGCGTCACCGTTGCGGATGCGCAGCCGCCAGTTCCGGTCCAGCGGGAGGACGCCCCGGACCAGGTCGATCAACGCCGCGTCGATCTCCACGACCTGCTGGGTGGACCGCGGCCGAGTGGTGGCGATGTACCGGGGGAGGGTGAGCGCGCCGCCGCCCAGGTGCAGCACCCGGATCGGGTCGCTGCCCGGCGCGACCAGGTCGGCGACGTGGCCGAGCCTGCGCAGGTACTCGAACTCAAGGTGCGTCGGGTCGTCCAGGTCGACGTGCGACTGCGGCGTGCCGTTCAGGCGCAGCATCCACGCCCTGGGCACGTCCGGGTCGGGAACCAGTTCCGCGATGCCCGAGTCGACCTCCCGGCTGATGGTCTCGTCGGCTTTCCGGATCCGTCCCACCCGCTGATTATCCAGGTAGCGCCGGTCCGCGACGCTTGCGGTCCGGCAGCCGGTCGACCAACCGGCCCAACCGCTCGGTGGTGCCCTGCAGCGGCCCGAGCGCGGCGGCCAGCACCCGGATCGACTCGTCGAGCTGCCCGGTGTCGTCCGCCAGCGCGGTGATCTTGGGCGCCAGGTCCGCCAGCTGCTGCCGGACCGCTTCCAGCTGGTGCAACGCCTCCGGCAGCTCGTTGGCGAGGAACGTGGCGAGCTGTTCCAGCCGTTCGAGCGTGCCGCGCAGCTCGACGACCTGCGGCAGTGCCTGCGCCAGTGGTGCCAGCTGCTCCAGGGCGTCCGCGATCCGCGGCAGTGACAGCACGCCCGAGACCAACCCGGTGGCGACCCGGGTGGTGAGGCTCAACACGGTCCTCAGCATGCGAGTACGTTACCGATCCGTGCAGATCGCCGCTGATGTCCTGACCGCGCTCGTCGCGGCCGTCCACCTCTACATCGTCGTGCTGGAGATGTTCCTCTGGACCACTCCGCGAGGCCGTGCGACGTTCGGCACGACCGAGGCGTTCGCCGCCGAGTCCAAGGTGCTGGCCGCCAACCAGGGGCTCTACAACGGCTTCCTGGCAGCCGGTCTGATCTTCGCGTTGATCGCGCCGGGCACGACGGGGTTCGCGTTCGCGGTGTTCTTCCTGATCTGCGTGATCGTGGCGGGCCTGTACGGCGCGGCGACGGTCAGTCGTCGGATCCTGGTCGTGCAGGCCGTGCCCGCCGCGATCGCCCTGGTGCTGGTCCTGCTTGCCCGCTAGCGGCGGGACGGCGCCACGGACCCTTGGCCGGGTCGTAGCCGGTCCGCAGGTCACCGGACACCCGCTTGCGCCACGTGGGGTTCAGCGCCGACGTGACCTCGTCCGTGTCTGGCGTGCGGTCGTCGTCGGGCGCGGGGGAGGCGGGGAACGGTTCGCGACCGGCGACGAACGTGGCCAGGGCGGTGGTGATGGGCACGGCGGCCACCAGGCCGATGCTGCCCACCAGCGTCCGCACGACCTCCTGCGCCACCTCCTGCGCGGTGAGGATCTCGCCCAGCGTCCGCCCGGACAGCGAGAACGCCAGCAGCAACGGCAGCGCCGTGCCCGCGTACGCCATGACCAGCGTGTTCACCACGGATGACAGGTGGTCGCGGCCGATCCGCGACCCCGCCGCGTACAGCTCCCGGAACCCGAGCGACGGGTTCGCCCGGCGCAGCTCCCACACCGCGCTGGTCTGCGTCACGGTCACGTCGTCCAGCACGCCCAGCGCGCCGATGATGGTGCCCGCCAGCAGCAGCCCGCGGGTGTCGATGTCGTGCCCGAGCAGCGACACCAGGTTCGCGCTCTCCTGGTCCAGCCCGGTCAGCTTCCCGAACGCGGAGAACGCGGCACCCAGCACGCCGATCAACGCCAGGCTGGCCAACGTGCCCAGCACCGCCGTGGACGTCCGCGCGGAGAACCCGTGCGTCAGGTACAGCACCACGAACATGATCAGCCCGGCGCCGACGACGGCCACGGTCAGCGGGCTCTCACCGGCGAGGATCGCGGGCAGCACGAACAGCGCCAGCACCACGAAGCTCAACGCCAGCGCGCCCAGCGCCGCCAGCCCCTGCCACCGCCCCAGCAGCAGCACCGCCGCCGCGAACAGCACGGCGAGCAGCAGCAGCGGAACCCCGCGCTGGAAGTCGGCCAGCTGGTACGACGTGCTGTCGTTCGGGTCGCCGCCGCCGTAGGACAGCACGACCGCGTCACCGACCTCGAACTTCGGCGTGCCCGGCTGGTCGGGGATCGGGATGCGGACGTCCCGCCCGGCCGCCGCGCCGTCGCTCATCTTCACGGTCACCAGGAAGCACCCGGTGGCGCCGGGCGCGGTCGCGTCCGGCCCGCACCCGCCCTGCGCCACGGCCGTCACGTCACCGCGCACCGGCACCTGCGCGAGCCCGGCCTCCGCGCCCGTGCGCTGCTCGTGCCCGAACGGGTACAGCAGCAGCGTGCCCACCACGGTGGCCAGCGCGAACGGCAGCAGCAGGACCAGCAACAGCTTCCGAACCGGCTGGGAGGAGGGTTCGGTGGAGCGGCCGTGTCCGTGTCCGTGTCCGCCGTGCGCGGCGATCAGATCCTTGGCGTGCACGGCGCACATACTGCCCGACCCACCTCAGGCGTGCGGTGTCACGCTCGGCAAGCCGACCGTGACCTGACCGAGCGGGTCGGTGAACCGGAAGTGCCGGGCCACCGCCTCCTCGCACGCCGCGAGGGCCTGCCGCAGCCGCTGCTCCGGCGACCCGGTGACCAGCCGCCACGGCACGTCCCGCGCGGACAGTCCCGCCTGGAACTCGGCCGTCATCCACGCCCGCAGGTGCTCGCCGTCCCGCCACCCGTCCTGCTCGAACGGCACGCCGACGTGATCGGTGAGCAGGTACAGGGCGGGGCGGTCGGCGTCCGGCGCGATGTCCGGGTGCGGCGCGCCCAGGTACCGGTGGCCCCAGACGGTCGCCGCCCACGAGTCGTTGTCGCACACCAGGACCGGGCCGTCCACCGCGGCGTCGGTCAGCTCCCGCTGCCGGCGCGCCACGTCCTGGAAGTCGCCGACCGTCCACACCAGACCGTCCACGGCGGCGTCCGGGTCGAACGCGCGGGCGGCGGCCAGCTTCAGCTCGGTGTGCTCACGCCCGTACTCGGGCACCCACGGCGCGCCCAGCGCAGCCGCGAGGTCGCGCGACAACGTCGTGGTGCCGGTGCTCTCCGCCCCGAGCACGACGATCCGCGCGCACAGCCCCACCCGGGTCGCCCGCGCGAGGTGCGCCCACTGGCCGCGCGGATCGGCCCGGACCGCCGTCCCCGACACGGGGAAGGTGTCGCGGTCCACGTCGACCAGCACGTGCGCGGCGCCCAGCCGTTTGGCCATCTCGTCGCCGTAGTGCTCGCTGGAGAACACCGCGTCGACCGCCGCCGACGCCGGGTCGCCGTCCATGATCGCCCGTCGCGCGAGAACCGCCCTCGCCACGCCCATGTGCAGCTCCCACACGGCGTCGCTGTGGAAGTCCATCTCGTGGTCGTCCACGTCGCCGAGCACGACGAGACCGGGCGTGCCGGCGTGCTCGGCGCGCAGCCACGCCACCCGGTCGGCCACCGGGATGGACTCGACGGCCGACGCCAGCACGGTCACGGTGGTCCGCCGGCTGCGCGCGGCGGCGGTGCGGATGAGGTGGTGGTGGCCGGCGTGGGGCGGGTAGAACTTGCCGAGCACCAGCGCGTGGTCGAAGTCGGTCACGCGGCGACCAGCTCGTCGCGCTCGTCCTCGCGCAGGGCCTTCGTCCAGTTGCGCAGGCCCAGCACGCAGAGGGCCATGAAGCCGACGTAGAGGATCGCCGTCAGCCACAGGTCCTTGTAGGCGTACAACGGAACGTAGATCACGTCCGCGGCGATCCACAGCCACCAGCACTCGACCTTCTTGCGGGTCTGGCCCCACGTGGCCAGCAGGGAGAGCACGGTGGTCACGGAATCCGGCCAGGGCACCGTCGAGGTGGTGAACGAGGTGAGCACCCACACCAGCAGCAGCGTCCCGGCCACGCCGGCCGCCAGCAGCCACCACCACTGCGCGCGGGTGGTCCGGCTGACCGGCAGCGGTGTGCGTTCGGTGCCGCCCCGGAGCCACGCCCACCAGCCGTACAGCGCGAGCGCGACGTAGACGACCTGGAGCCACGAGTCGGCGTACAGGCCGCTGGTCGCGAACAGCACCAGGAAGGCGAGGTTGTTGAGGATGCCGATCGGCCAGTTCAACGGGTTCTGCCGGGCCACGAGCCACACGCAGAGCGCGCCGGTGATGAAACCGGCCACCTCGCCCCAGCTGGTGGTCACGCCGGCGAAGGTCACCGCGGGGGTGTTGAAGGGCCAGAGGATGACGTCCAGCACTGACACGGGCACTCCGTTTGACCGTAGTTCGAACACATGTTCGAATGGACTTATGCGATGGGACGGGCAGAAGGACGGGGCCGACCGGCAGCAGGCTCTGCCGGGGTTGCCGGGGCTGGTTCGCAGCGTACGAACTCCGGACTTCGCCGACATCGTGTTCCACGAGGTGAACGCCAAGTCCGTGCTCAACAAGGTCCAGGGCGGTGACCTGCCGTTCGGCTGGACGGTCAACCCGTACCGGGGCTGCACGCACGGCTGCACGTACTGCCTGACCGGTGACACGCCGGTGCTGCTGGCCGACGGGCGCACCAAGCCCATCGCCGAGCTGACCGTGGGCGAGGCGGTGTTCGGCACGGTCGAAGGCCGGTTCGTGGTCACCCGCGTGCGGGCGCACTGGCAGACCACCAAGCCCGCGTACCGGGTGACGTTGGCCGACGGCACCCAGGTCGTCTCGGGCGGCGACCACCGGTTCCTCACCGACGAGGGCTGGAAGCACGTCACGCCCGGCCGGTGCGCGGACTTCGAGGAACGCCCGTTCCTGGTCAAGGGCGCGCAGCTGGTCGGGACGGGCCGGTTCGCCGCACCGCCCGCGCAGGGCGAGCAGTACCGCACCGGCTACCTGTGGGGCGTGGTGCGCGGCGGTCTGCCCAGCCACCCGGACGTGCTGGCCCGGCTGCGCGAGTACACCGGCGGGCGCGTGCCGCGCGAGCAGGACCTGGTCGACTGGCCGGTGACGCCGGGGGAGGAGTGGTCGAAGGGGTTCCTGGCGGGCCTGTTCGACGCGCGCGGCAGCTCCACCGGCGGGCAGTTGGTGATGTCCAGCGCCGACGGCGCGGTGTTCGACGCGGCGGTGCTGGCGTTGACCCGGCTGCGCGTGGGGCACGTGGTCGAGGTGCGCGGGGTGCGGGTCCTCGGCGGGCTGGCCGAGCGGCTGCGGTTCCTGCACCTGATCGGTCCGGCGATCCCGCGCGGCAACGCGGTGGAGGGCATGACCGTGCCCGTGACGTCCCGGCTGGCGGTGGTGTCGGTCGAGTCGCTGGGGGTGGCGCGGACCCTGTACGACATCACCACCGGCACCGGTGACTTCGTGGCCAACGGCCTGGTCAGCCACAACTGCTTCGCCCGCAACACGCACACGTACCTGGACCTCGACGCGGGGCGGGACTTCGACACCCAGGTGGTGGTGAAGGTCAACGCGGTGGAGGTGCTGAAGGGTCAGCTGCGGTCCCGCCGGTGGCGGCGCGAGCACGTGGCCATGGGCACGAACACCGACCCGTACCAGCGGGCGGAGGGTCGGTACGCGTTGATGCCGGGCATCATCCGGGCGCTGGCCGACTCCGGGACGCCGTTCTCGATCCTCACGAAGGGCACCGTGCTGGCCCGCGACCTCCCGCTGCTGGCGGACGCGGCGTCGTCGGTGTCGGTGGGCATCGGGGTGTCGCTCGCGTTGTTGGACCGGGACCTGCAGGCAGGCCTCGAACCGGGCACGCCGACCCCTCAGGCGCGGTTGGACCTGGTGCGCCGGATCCGGGACGCGGGCCTGCCGTGCGGGGTGTTCGTCGCGCCGGTGCTGCCCCGGCTGACCGACTCGGACGAGCAGTTGGACGAGCTGCTGGCGTCCATCGCGGCGGCGGGCGCGACGGGCGTGACCGTGCTGCCGCTGCACCTGCGGCCGGGCGCGCGGGAGTGGTTCGCCCGGTGGCTGCTGCGGGAACGGCCGGACCTGGCCGGTGACTACCGGGAGCTGTACGCGCGCGGGTCCTACGTGGACGCCCGGTACCGCCGTCTGCTCGCCGCCCGCATCGGCCCACTGCTGGCCAAGCACGGTTTGGACGCGCGCGGCAAGCGTGCGGAGGTGGGCGTTCCGGGCGACGAGGAAGGTCTGTGGCCCGAAGGCAGCCTCCCCGCGTCGACCCCACCGGCGCCCCTGGTCCAGGAGCAGCTGACCCTGCTCTGACCGGCCCCGAAAGCGGTGGACGTCCCCGTTCGACGGCGCTACCTTGCGGCGGGTGCCGACTTTCGACGAGATCACCCGACACCACGACGCCGACCCGTCTGAGAACCCGTGGGTCCTGGGTCCGCCCGCGCCCGCACCGGTCACGATCGTGCCGTACGACCCCCGGTGGCCCGGCCGCTACGAAACCCTGGCGGCGGGGATCCGCACGGCGCTCGGCGACGCGGTCCTGGACGTCGAGCACGTCGGATCGACCTCCGTGGAGGGGTTGGCCGCCAAGGACGTGATCGACATCAACCTCACGGTCGCCGACCCCAGAACGAGGACCGGTACGTCCCCGCGCTCGAACGCGCCGGCTACGTCCTCGTCATCCGGGAGCCGTCGTTCCACCAGCACCGGTGCCTGACGCTCGCCGAGCCCCGCACGAACCTGCACGTGCACGGTCCGGACAGCCCCGAGACCATCCGGACCCGCATGTTCCGCGACTGGCTGCGCGCCCATCCGGACGACCGCGCGCGGTACGAGGAGGCGAAACGGGCGGCGATCCCCGGCGGCGGGCACGTCATGGACTACAACGCGCGCAAGGAGGCCGTGATCCGCGAGATCTACGACCGGCTCTTCCGCGCCGCCGGGATGCTGTAGACGACCTACCGCACCGACTGGGGGAACCGCAGCACGCGGTCCGGGTCGTAGCGGCGGGCGACGGCGCGCAGGCGGGGCAGGTTGTGGCGGTATGAGGTGGCGGCCCAGTCCTCCTGCTCCGGGTCCAGGTAGTTGATGTACGTGCCGGTGCCGATCAGCCCGGCCAACTCCTGCTGCACCTCGTCCACCTCGCGGGTCACCCGCTCCGGCGGCAGGTCGCCCACCGCGCCGAACACCGAGATCGACGTCGGCGCGCCCCGGTGCGGGTACGCCGTGTCGGTGGGCGTCAGCCGGTCGATCGCGCCACCCAGCGCGCCGACGATGAGCAGCGGGCTCTTCCTGCCGCGCAACGTTCCCGCGACCGCCGCCGGATCGGACCACATCCCGTCCGCGACGCGGGACGACTCCCGGAACGCGTTGCGCGGCGGGTGGCCGCCGGTCATGATCCGCATCGCGGTCAGGTAGTCCACCTCGGCGTGCTCCAACGGCGCGTCGACGCCGATCGCGCCGAGCAGTCGAGCCACCTCTGCCCGTAGCGCGGTCGCCGGGGCGATGGCGCAACCGGTGAGGTCGACCGAGCCGTCCGGCAGGACGACGCAGACGCTGGACACCTCCTCGGGCACGGCCACGCTCCACGGTTGCCAGCCGCCGAGCACGTCCGCCGCCGACCCGGCCGGGAACCGGACGCGGAACACCGTCAGCACGTCGGGCGCCGGCGCGGTGGCGAACTCGAACGACGTGACCACGCCGAAGTTCCCGCCTCCCCCGCCGCGCAGCGCCCAGAACAGGTCCGGTTCACGATCGGCCGACGCCGTGAGCACGCGGCTGTCCGCGGTGACCACCCGGGCGCCGCGCAGCCAGTCGCACGTGAGGCCGTACGTGCGGTCCACCCAGCCGATGCCGCCGCCCAGCGTGAGACCGGCGATGCCGACCGAGGGGCAGTTCCCGGCGGGCAGGCAGCGCCCGGCCGCGCCCAGCGTGGCGTAGACGTCGCCGAGACGTGCGCCGGCGCCGATCACGGCCGTGCCGTCGGGCCGCACCTCGATCCCGGACATCGGCGCGAGATCCACCACCAGCCCGTCGTGCGGTGTGGAGTACCCGGGGTAGCTGTGCCCACCGCTGCGGGCCGCCACCCGGATGTCGGCGCGCCGGGCTTCCGTTAAGCAGTGCTGCACGTCCTCCACCCGGGTGCAGCGGGCGATCGCCGCCGGCCGTTGGTGGTCGAACAGCGAGTTGAACGGCAGCCGCACGGTCTCGTAGTCGGGGTCACCTGGCTGGAGCAGGTCGCCGTGAAGTCGGGCGCGCAGCCGCTGCCACCGCGGCGGCGGCCCGGCGGCGGCGCTCCCCGCCGTCGTGAGCGTGGCGATTCCCCACCAGCGCAACAGGTCCCGCCGCGAAGCGCCCACACCGACCTCCTCGTCAGGTCACCCATGGAACAGCGGTCCGAATCGGTTCGGAACCGCTGTTCGGTCGACCGGGAGCGGGATCGTACGACCTACCGTACGCTGTACGGCATGGGTGACACCGGAGTGGGATTCGTGCCGACCGATGACGACGTGGCGGGCGTGCTCGCGTGGTTCGAGAAGTGGGACGCCCGGGCCGTGGCCAAGGACGTCGAGGCGATGGCCGGGATGGCCCTGTTCCCGGTCAACGCGGTCACCGACGGGTCGGCGCAGTCGTGGGACCGGGCGCGGTTCCTCGCCGACATGGAAGCGACCCTCGGTGAGGGTGACGTGCGGATGGAGTCGGTCCGCACGCCGCACTTCATCAACGCGAACCTCGTGTTCGTGATCACCGACGCGACCTTCACGGTCGATGGGTTCTCGCAGGTCGTGCGGTACGGCGACCTGCTGGTGAAGGTCGACGGCGAGTGGCTGTTCCAGACGATGGCGCAGGGCGGCTGGTAGGCGGTCCGAGCACGGTCCGCGCTACTAACAATCAGTCTTGACTGTTTGTTAGTAGCGCGGAACACTCGGTCCCATGGCCACGGACACCACGCCCAAGGGGATCGGGCCCAAGGAGACCAGGCGGCAGGCCGACCGCAGCCGGGAGACGCGGCGCAAGCTCATGGAGGCGACCGTCGAGTGCCTGGTCGAACACGGCTGGGCGGGCACGACGACCACCGTGGTCGCCGAGCGCGCGGGCGTGTCCCGGGGCGCTCAGCTGCACCACTTCCGCACCCGCGGCGAGCTGGTCGCGGCGGCCGTCGAGCACCTGGGCGTGGAGAGCGTCCTGCACCTCAAGGAGCGGGCGAAGCTGGTCAACGGGAGCACCGTCGCGGTGGTCGAGCTGATCGCCGACTACTACGCCAGCGACCTGTTCACCGCCGCCCTCGAACTGTGGGTCGCGGCACGCACCGATCCCGACCTCAAGACCGTGGTGGTGCCGCTGGAGGTCCGGCTGGGCCGTGAGACGCACCGCCTGGCCGTCGAACTGCTGAACGCCGACGAGACCAAACCCGGCGTCCGCGAAGCCGTGCAGATCACGCTCGACCTGGTGCGCGGGCTGGCCCTGGCCAACCAGCTCACCGACGACGGCAAGCGGCGCAAGCGGGTCATCGGGCACTGGGCGCGGATGCTGGAGGACACGCTGTGATCAACGAGATCCTGATCGACCTGCGCACCGAGAGCGAGGTGCTGGACGCCCTCGTCGCCCCACTGGACGACTGGTCGGCGCCCACCCCCGCGCCGGGCTGGACGATCGCCAACCAGATCGCCCACCTGCACTGGACCGACCGGATCTCCGCGCTCGCCGCGCGCGACCCGGAGGCGTTCGCCGAAGCGCTGAAGCGGGCCACGCCGGACATGGTGGACGAGGGCGCGCGTGAGCCGGTCACCCTGGAGCAGTGGCGGGAGGGCCGCGACGAGCTGGCCGACGCGCTGCTCGCCGTGCCGCCGGGCGTGAAGGTGCCGTGGTTCGGCCCGCCGATGAGCCCCGCGTCGATGGCCACCGCCCGGCTGATGGAGACGTGGGCGCACGGCCAGGACGTGGCCGACGCGCTCGGCGTCACCCGTGCGCCGACCGACCGGCTCAAGCACGTCGCGCACATCGCGGTCCGCGCGTTCGGCTACGCGTTCATGGTCAACGGCCTGCCGGTGCCGCAGGTGCCGCTCCGGGTGGAGCTGCTCGGGCCCGAGGGCGACCTGTGGACGTGGGGCCCGGCGGACGCCGAGGACCGGATCACCGGACCGGCGCTGGACTTCTGCCTGCTGGCGACCCGGCGCCGGCACCGCGACGACCTCGCCGTCACGGCCGTCGGCGCCAACGCCGAGGCGTGGCTGCCCATCGCGCAGGCGTTCGCGGGCCCGCCCGGACCCGGCCGGGACAAGGGGCAGCCGTGATCCGGATCGGGAACGCCTCGGGCTTCTACGGCGACCGGTTCTCCGCCGTCCGCGAGATGCTGGACGGCGGCGACCTGGACGTGCTCACCGGCGACTACCTGGCCGAGCTGACCATGCTCATCCTGGGCCGCGACCGGATGAAGGACGCCGGACTCGGGTACGCCCGCACGTTCCTGCGCCAGCTCGAGGAGAACCTGGCCCGTGCCCTCGAACGCGGCGTCAAGATCGTCTCCAACGCGGGCGGGCTGAACCCGGAGGGCCTGGCCGAGGCGATCGACGAGCTCGGCCTCGGCGCCAAGGTCGCCCACGTGACCGGTGACGACCTGCGCGACCGGTTCCCGGAGGCGTTGACCGCCAACGCCTACCTCGGCGCGTGGGGCATCGCCGAATGCCTGAACGCCGGGGCCGACGTCGTGGTCACCGGCCGCGTCACCGACGCGTCGCTGGTCGTCGGACCGGCCGCGGCGCACTTCGGCTGGGGCCGGGAGGACTGGGACGCGCTGGCGGGCGCGACCGTCGCCGGGCACGTGCTGGAGTGCGGCACGCAGGCCACCGGCGGCAACTACTCGTCCTTCACCGCGATCGACGCGACCAGGCCGGGCTTCCCGATCGCCGAGATCGAGGCGGACGGCTCGTCGGTCATCACCAAGCACGACGGCACGGGCGGCGCGGTCACCGTGGACACCGTCACCGCCCAGCTGCTCTACGAGATCGGCGCGCCCGCCTACCCCGGCCCGGACGTGGTCAGCCACTTCGACACCATCCGACTGGACCCGCACGACCGGGGCGTCCGGATCTCCGGGGTGAAGGGCTCGCCGCCGCCGGACACGCTCAAGGTCTGCCTCAACACCCTGGGCGGGTTCCGCAACTCCACCACGTTCGTGCTGACCGGGTTGGACGTCGAGGCCAAGGCGGACCTGGTCCGGCACCAGCTGGAAGCCGCTCTCGGCGCCGACGGCCTGACGTGGACGTTGGCGCGCACGGAACACGTCGACGCGGACACCGAGGAGGCGGCGAGCGCGCTGCTGCACGTCACCGTGAAGACGGCGGATGCCAAGCGGGCCAAGGCGTTCTCGCGGGCGGGCATCGAGCTGGCCTTGGGCTCCTACCCGGGTTTCCACGTCACCGCGCCGCCCGGCGACGGCACGCCGTTCGGCGTGTACAAGGCCGCGTACGTGCCGCGCACGTCGGTGTCGCACCAGGCCGTGCTGCCGGACGGGAAGGTGGTCGAGGTATGAGGCCCACCTCCAGGAGGGTTCCGCTGGGCACGATCGCCGGCGCGCGTTCCGGTGACAAGGGCGGTGACGCCAACCTCGGCGTGTGGGTGCGCACCGACGCGCAGTACGAGTGGCTGCGCACCGAGCTCACGGTCGAGCGGCTGAAGGAACTGCTGCCCGAGGCCGGTGAGGTCGACCGGCACGAGCTGCCGAACCTCAAGGCGCTGAACTTCGTGCTGCACGGCCTGCTCGGTGACGGCGTCGCCTCGTCCACCCGCTTCGACCCGCAGGCCAAGGCGCTGGGGGAGTGGCTGCGGTCCCGCCACGTCGACATCCCGGAGGCCCTGCTGTGACCACGACGTCCGAGCTGTTCGGGACACCGGAGCGCCGGGACCTCCGCGCGACCGTGCGGAAGTTCACCGAGCAGGAGATCGTGCCGCACCTGTCGGACTGGGAGCGGGCCGGTGAGCTGCCCCGCGAGCTGCACCGGACGGCCGCGAAGATCGGCCTGCTGGGCATCGGCTTCCCCGGGCACCTCGGCGGTGCGGGCGACCTGCTCGACACCGTCGTGGTCACCGAGGAGCTGATCCAGGCCGGTGGTTCGTCCGGACTGGTCGCCGGGCTGCTCACGCACGGCATCGCGTTGCCGCACATCGTCGACTCGGGGAACGAGGACCTGATCGACCGGTTCGTCCGGCCCACGCTGGACGGTGAGCTGATCGGGTCGCTCGGCATCACCGAACCGGGTGGCGGTTCGGACGTGGCGGCCCTGCGCACCACCGCCCGCCGCGAAGGCGACCACTACGTGGTGAACGGTTCGAAGGCGTTCATCACGTCCGGTGACCGGGCGGACTTCGTCACCACAGCGGTCCGCACCGGCGGTCCCGGGTACGGCGGGGTGAGCCTGCTCGTGATCGAGAAGGGCACGCCCGGCTTCACCGTGGACCGCAGGCTGGAGAAGATGGGCTGGCACTGCTCGGACACCGCCGACCTCTCCTTCGCGGACGCACGGGTGCCGGTGGCCAACCTGGTCGGCGAGGAGAACGCCGGGTTCGCGCTGGTCATGCGCCAGTTCCAGGTGGAGCGGATCTCGCTGGCCGTGCAGGCCTACGCGACGGCCCAGCGCTGCCTCGACCTGACCGTGGCGTACACGAGGGAACGCGAGACGTTCGGCAAACCGCTCATCGCCCGCCAGGTCGTCAGCCACCGGCTGGTGGAGATGGCGCAACGCATCGACCTCGTCCGCACGTACACGCGCGAGGTGGCGGCACAGGCCGCGCAGGGGCAGGAAGTCGTCGCACAGGTCTGCTTCGCGAAGAACGCGGCCGTGGAGGCGTGCTCGTTCGTCGTCGACGCGGCGGTCCAGCTGCACGGCGGCGCCGGCTACCTCCGTGACGCGGAGGTCGAGCGGCACTACCGGGACGCGCGCATCCTCGGCATCGGGGGCGGCGCGACCGAGGTCATGACCGAACTGGCGGCACGGCGATTGGGGTTCACCGCATGACCACGTTGCGGACGGCGGTGGACGGCCGGTCGCCCGAGTACGCCGAGAACCGCGAGGCGCTGCTGGCCCGGCTCACCGAGCTGGACGCCGAGCACGCCAAGGCGCTCGCGGGCGGCGGGCCGAAGTACACCGAGCGGCACCACAAGCGCGGCAAGCTGCTCGCGCGGGAGCGGATCGAGCTGCTGGTCGACCAGGACAGCCCGTTCCTGGAGCTGTCGCCGCTGGCCGCGTGGGGCACCGACTACCCGGTCGGCGCGAGCGTGGTCACCGGCATCGGCGTGGTGGAGGGCGTCGAGTGCGTGATCGTCGCCAACGACCCCACCGTGCGCGGCGGCGCGAGCAACCCGTGGACGCTGAAGAAGACGTTCCGGGCCAACGACATCGCGTTGCAGAACCGGTTGCCGCTGATCGGGCTGGTCGAGTCCGGCGGCGCGGACCTGCCGAGCCAGAGCGAGATCTTCATCCCCGGCGGCCGGGCGTTCCGCGACCTGACCAGGCTGTCGGCGGCCGGCATCCCGACCGTGAGCACGGTGTTCGGCAACGCCACGGCGGGCGGCGCGTACGTGCCGGGCATGTCGGACTACGTCGTGATGATCAAGGAACGGTCGAAGGTGTTCCTCGGCGGCCCGCCGCTGGTGAAGATGGCCACCGGCGAGGAGTCCGACGACGAGTCGCTGGGCGGCGCGCGGATGCACGGCACCACGTCCGGCCTGGCCGATTTCGTGGCCGAGGACGAGGTGGACGCGATCCGCCTCACCCGCCGCGTCATCGCCCGGCTGAACTGGCGCAAGCTCGGTCCGTCGCCGAAACCGGTGCAACCGCCGCTGCACGACGAGGAGGACCTGCTCGGGCTGGTGCCGACGGACCTGCGGGTGCCGTTCGACCCGCGCGAGGTGGTCGCCCGGATCGTGGACGGCTCCCGGTTCGACGAGTTCAAGCCCGACTACGGCGGCAGCCTGGTCACGGGCTGGGCCGACCTGCACGGCTACCCGATCGGCGTGCTGGCCAACGCGCGCGGCGTGCTGTTCAGCGAGGAAGCGCAGAAGGCCACCCAGTTCATCCAGCTCGCCAACGCGAGCGACACACCGTTGCTGTTCCTGCAGAACACCACCGGGTACATGGTCGGCGCGCAGTACGAGCAGGGCGGCATCATCAAGCACGGCGCGATGATGATCAACGCGGTGTCGAACAGCCGGGTGCCGCACCTGACCGTGGTCATGGGCGCGTCCTACGGCGCGGGCAACTACGGCATGTGCGGCCGGGCCTACGACCCCCGGTTCCTGTTCACCTGGCCCAACGCGAAGTCCGCCGTGATGGGGCCGAAGCAGCTCGCCGGTGTCCTGTCGATCGTGGCGCGGCAGGCCGCCGCCGCGAAGGGGCAGGACTACGACGACGAGCACGACGCGGCCATGCGGCAGATGGTGGAGGGGCAGATCGAGCAGCAGTCGCTCGCCCCGTTCCTGTCCGGCCGGCTGTACGACGACGGCGTGATCGACCCGCGCGACACCCGCACGGTGCTCGGCCTCTGCCTGTCCGCGATCCACAGCGGACCGATCAGGGGCGCCGACCGCTACGGCGTCTTCCGGATGTGAGGCCACGATGATCCGCAAGCTGTTGATCGCGAACCGGGGCGAGATCGCCCGCCGGGTGATCCGGACGTGCCGCGAGCTCGGCGTCTCGCCGGTGGCCGTGTTCTCCGACCCCGACGCCGACGCGCCGCACGTCCGGGAGGCCGACGCGGCCGTGCGCCTGCCCGGAGCCAGTCCGAGCGACACCTACCTGCGCGGTGACGCCCTGGTCGCCGCCGCGCTGGCCGCCGGCGCGGACGCCGTGCACCCCGGCTACGGGTTCCTGTCCGAGAACGCGTCCTTCGCCCGCGCCGTGCTGGCCGCCGGGCTGACGTGGGTCGGCCCCGACCCGGAGGTCATCGACGCGATGGGCTCCAAGGTCGCGGCGAAGAAGAGGATGGCCGCCGCCGGCGTGCCGGTGCTGCCGGAACTCGACCCGGAATCGGCCCGCGAGTTCCCGTTGCTGGTCAAGGCGTCCGCCGGTGGCGGTGGCCGGGGCATGCGGGTGGTGCGTTCCGCCGCCGAGTTGGCCGGGCAGGTCGCCGCCGCCCGCCGCGAGGCCGAGTCGGCGTTCGGCGACGGCACGGTGTTCTGCGAGCCGCTGCTGGAGCACACCCGTCACGTCGAGGTGCAAATCCTGGCGGACGCGCACGGCACGGTGTGGGCGTTGGGTGAGCGGGAGTGCTCCGTCCAGCGCCGCCACCAGAAGATCATCGAGGAGACGCCGAGCCCGGCCGTGACGCCGCAGGCCCGCGAGCGCCTGTTCGACGCGGCGACCAAGGCCGCCGAGGCCATCGGGTACGTCGGCGCGGGCACGGTGGAGTTCCTGTTCACCGACGACGGCTCGTTCCACTTCCTGGAGGTCAACACCCGGCTCCAGGTCGAGCACCCCGTCACCGAAGAGGTGTTCGGCGTCGACCTGGTGGCCTGGCAGCTCGCCGTCGCCGAGGGCGCACACCTCCCGGCCGCGCCGCCCACCCCGAACGGCCACGCGATCGAGGCCCGCCTGTACGCGGAGGACCCGGCGCACGACTGGCGGCCCGCGAGCGGCACCGTGCACCGGTTCGCCGTGCCGGACGGCGTGCGCGTCGACAGCGGCGTCGAGGACGGCAGCGAGGTCGGCGTCCACTACGACCCCATGCTGGCCAAGGTGATCGCGTGGGCGCCGACCAGGCACGCGGCGATCCGCAAGCTGGCCGCGGCGTTGGCGCGCGCCGAACTGTACGGCCTGACCACCAACCGCAGTCTGCTGGTGCGCGTCCTGCGGCACCCGGAGTTCGAGGCGGGCAACACCCACACCGACTTCCTGGACCGGCACGCGCTCACCGCGCCGGAACCGGAGGACGTGCGGCCGGCCGCGCTGGCCGCCGCGCTCGCGCTGGCCGAACGCCGGCGCACCGCGGCCCTGCCGCTGGGCTGGCGCAACCTCCCGTCCCAGCGGCAGAAGACCGTGTTCGAGCACGACGGCGGCACGGTCGAGGTCGACTACCGGCACACCCGCGCGGGCGTGGAGACGAGCCTCGACCTCACCGTCGTGGCGGCGTCGCCGGACGCGGTGACGTTCGAGCGGGACGGCGTGCGCACGACGTTCCCGGTCGCGGTGCACGGGGACCGGGTGGACGTGGGGGCCGTGGCGCTGAGGCTCCGTCCCCGTTTCCCCGAGCCGGAGGCCAAGATCGCCGAGGGCGCGAGCGTCGCGCCGATGCCCGGCACGGTCGTGCGGGTCGCGGTCGAACCGGGGCAGCGGGTCGAGGCCGGCGCGGAACTGCTGGTGCTGGAAGCGATGAAGATGGAACACCGGGTGCCGGCTTCCACCGGCGGCACCGTCACCGAAGTGCTGGTGCGGGCAGGTCAGCAAGTCGACGCGGGCGACGTGCTCGCGGTGGTGCAAGCCGCGGACTCGCCGGCGGGACCGAGTGGAGGAGCAGTTTCATGACGATCAACTTCACCGAGAGCGAGGAGCGGCGCGCCCTGCGCAAGGCCGTCTCCGACATGGCCCGCAAGTACGGCCAGGAGTACTTCATCGCCAAGGCGCGGGCGGGGGAGAAGACCGACGAGCTGTGGGCCGAGGCGGGCAAGCTCGGCTACCTCGGCGTGGCCGTACCCGAGGAGTACGGCGGCGGAGGCGGCGGCATCGGCGACCTGGCCGCCGTGTGCGAGGAGCTGTCCGCGGCAGGCTGCCCGCTGCTGCTGACGGTCGTCTCGCCCGCCATCTGCGCCACCGTCATCTCCCGCTTCGGCACCGCCGAGCAGAAGCGGCGGTGGCTGCCCGGGTTCGCCGACGGCAGCACCAAGATGGCGTTCGCCATCACCGAGCCGGACGCGGGCTCCAACTCGCACAAGCTCACCACCGCCATCCACCGCGACGGCGACGAGTGGGTCCTCGACGGCGGCAAGTACTACATCTCCGGCGTCGACGAGGCGGAGGCCGTGCTCGTGGTGGCACGCCACGTCGACGCCACCGGGCAGCGGCTGCTGCCGTCGCTGGTGATCGTGCCCACGAACGCGCCCGGCTTCACGTACCGGCACATCCCGATGGAGGTGCTGTCGCCCGAGAAGCAGTTCACCTGCTTCTTCGACGACGTGCGGCTGCCGCTGGACGCGTTGGTGGGCACCGAGGACGCCGGTCTGGCCCAGCTGTTCGCCGGCCTGAACCCGGAGCGGATCATGGCCGCGTCGCTCGCCACCGGTATGGCCCGCCGCGCACTCGACCAGGCGAGCGAGTACGCCCGCACCAGAGCCGTCTGGGACACGCCGATCGGCGCGCACCAGGGCATCGCGCACCCGTTGGCGCAGTGCGCGATCCAGGTCGAGCTGGCGAGGCTGATGACCCAGAAGGCCGCGGCTCTCTACGACGCTGGGGAGGACCGGGCTGCTGGGGAGGCGGCCAACATGGCCAAGTACGCGGCGGGGGAAGCGGTGGCGGGAGCGGTGGACCAGGCCATCCAGGTCCACGGTGGCAACGGGCTGTCGTCCGAGTACGGACTGGGCGCCCTGCTGGCCGCGTCCCGGTTGTCCCGAATCGCCCCGGTCAGCCGGGAAATGATCCTGAACTTCGTGGCGCAGCACACGCTGAAGTTGCCGCGCTCGTATTAAGTCAGGTCCATTCCCAGCGCAGGCCGACCACGCCGGGACCGAAGTCGAGTGCGACCGCGTACGCGTAGCCCCACGTGTCCACCGGGGTCTCGCGGACGTCGGTCGGCTCTCCACCCGTCAAACCGGTCGTGAATTGTTCACAACGTGCGGGTCGGCACCGTGAATCGTACCGGACCTCCAGGACGTACTCGCGAACCGGGTGCCGGAAGCGGCGCGAGTGGGTGTTGTCGAACGTCGGGTGATGGGGTGCCACGTGGATCAGTTCGTACTCGACCGCGGTCCGCTCACCCCGTCGCAGCGGGCGGTCGAGGAGCAGTTCGGCGACCATCAGACCGTTGCGCGGGTCGGCGGAAACCCGCCCCAGTCTGCACGACCTCAGCGTGCCGATGACCGGCAGCGGGTCGCCCGGCAGCCGGGTGTCGTAGCCCAGCAGGACCCGGTCGACGCCCGCCCGCTCGGCGCGCAGCACCTGGCGCGAGCGCACCCGCCGGGTGCTGCCGTCCATCGCCAGCTCCACCTGATCGCGCAGGCTGAGGCGGGTGAGGTCCTGGTCGGTACTGGTGTCGACGGAGGCCAGCAGCTCCGCGATGCTCGCGTAGTCGTGCTCCCCGACCCAGCCCTCGGGTCCGAACGCGCGCGACCGCGGACGGGCCTTGCCCCGTGGCCGCGGTGGTCCGAGCAGCGTGCTCAGCCCGCCCGGTCCGGCGTCGAGGATCTCCTCCAGGTGGCTGACGGCGGTGAGCGAGTCCGGTCGCTCCGGTCGCCGCCTGCCCGACTGCCAGTAGCTCAGCGCGGCGATGCTGACCGCCACACCCCGTGCCCTCAGCTTGTGCTGGATGCGTTCCAGGCTGAGTCCTTTCGCTCGGATCGCCGCACGCAATGCGACCGCGAAGGGGTCGGCCTCCGTGTCGATCCGTCGGGGATCGCGTACCCGCGATTCCGGTCCGACGACTGGCGTTGTCATCTTCGCTCCCGTTCTCCGTGGACAAGCCGAGCGACGTTATCGTGCGAAATCACCGGTGCGGTACAGCCGATCGGGTTTGCCCGCAGTGAATTTGACCGAATCGGACGGTTAATCTTGTCGTCCGCGCAACGCTTGAATTCTCATTCACACCGCCGGTGTGAAGAACCGGTACGGCGCGATCGTCGCACCGCACTGGGGCATCTGGTCCCTTCCCGGTACGCGAAGCAGCCCAAAGCCTCGGGATCTGGGTGACCTGGGACACGTCCCGCGCGGTCACGAGCTCTACTGCTGAGACGAACGGATGCGCGCGGTAGTTCCCGGTCAAGAACGGGAACCGCTATGTGCAAGCTCACATTGACCTCGACCGCGGAAGTCGTGTTGACGGCATTTTCGCAGGTGGAGACCCCGCCGGGTGGCGCAGGCGGCGATCCGACCGGCTGGTGGGCGCCGTGTTCCGCAACAGTTGCGAGGTAACGCGGAAGGCTTCTCCGCACTATGCGGGTACGCGTTCGATGTTCGTTTCGACCGCACTGTCGAAAGGGAATTTCTCCACAGCGTTGAATAGCTTCTCAATCACGTTGTGGGAGCGGTCCGCCAAGCGTATGGCGGCGGAACCGGCGGCGGTGTCCGCCGAGTGGCCCCACGTCGGCCGCCCCGGCGCGGTACTGGACCAGGTGGACGAGCCGCATCCGGCCGCCTGCCCGCCGGTCCCCGAACCGACCACCCCGTCGGACGACCACCGCCGGACCGGAGTTCGGCACACTGGCAGACCCGACGCGTGATCCGCGCCGAGGTTCCTTCCCCTGCAAAGGAAAGCCGCATGCGCAAGCTCTTACCCGGCCTCACCCTGGCCGCCCTGACCACCCTGACCGCCGCCCTGCTCGCCGTGCCCGCACACGCGGAGAGCGCCGTGCTGCACGAGGGCTCGGCCACCGCCGTACCCGGCAGTTACATCGTGAAGCTGAAGGCGTCCGCCGAAACCACTGCCGCCGAGTCCGTCGGGGCCCGGTTCGGTGGGCAGGTGACGCGGGAGTTCGCCGCGTTCGGCGGGTTCGCCGCGACGCTCACCCGTCAGCAGGCCCGTCGGCTCGCCGCCGACCCGGCCGTCGAGTACGTCGAACAGGACCAGGTCGTGCACGCCAACGGCATCGGCGCGCAGGCGACGCAGACCGGCGCGCCCTGGGGCCTGGACCGGATCGACCAGCGCGCCCTGCCGCTGAGCACCACCTACAGCTACACGTCGGTCGGCGCCGGCGTCACCGCGTACGTGATCGACACCGGCATCCGCGTCACCCACACCGAGTTCGGCGGCCGGGCGATCCACGGCTACGACGCCGTCGACAACGACTTCGTCGCCCAGGACGACAACGGGCACGGCACGCACATCGCGGGCGTCATCGCCGGCCGCACGTACGGCGTGGCCAAGGGCGTGCGGGTGGCCGGTGTGCGGGTGCTCAACGCCTCCGGCAGCGGCACGATCGCCGGTGTCATCGCGGGCGTCGACTGGGTGACGCGGAGCGCGGCGCGTCCCGCCGTGGCGAACTTCAGCCTGGGCGGCGCGGCTTCCGTCGCGCTGGACGACGCGGTGCGCCGCATGATCGCCGCGGGCGTCACCGCGTCCGTGACTGCGGGCAGCAGCGGCAGCGTCGCCACCACCTCGCCGGCCCGGGTCACCCAGGCCATCACGTCCGGCGGCACCAACCAGTCCGACGCCAGGGCGCCGTTCTCCAACTACGGACCCGGCGTGGACCTGTACGCGCCGGGCGCCGCCATCATCTCCGCCTGGCACACCAGCGACACCGCCGTCGCCACGCTCAGCGGCACCTCGATGGCGACCGCGTTCGTCAGCGGCGTCGCCACCCGGTACCTCCAGTTCGTGCCGTCGGCCACCCCTGCCCAGGTGCACGCCGAGATCGTGAGCGAAGCGACGCCGCTGTCGTGGGGCGGACGGCTGCTCTACTGGTCCCCAGCGAGGTAACCGCGCCGGCGCCCCGGCGCACGACCCGCGTCGGGGCCCCTTCCCCTGCAAAGGAACCCTGCTCATGCGCAAGTTGTCGTCAAGCCCGGGTGTCGCGGCGCTCGCCGCCGTCACCCTCACCACCCTCGCCCTCACCACGGCTGCCCTCACCACGCCGGCACACGCCGAAGGCGCGGTGCTGCACGCCGGTTCCGCCTCGGCCGTGCCCGGCAGCTACATCGTGAAGCTCAAGGCGTCCGCCGAAACCACTGCCGCCGAGTCCGTCGGGGCCCGGTTCGGTGGGCAGGTGACGCGGGAGTTCGCCTTCTTCGGCGGGTTCGCCGCGACGCTCACCCCTCGGCAGGCCCGTCGGCTCGCCGCCGACCCGGCCGTCGAGTACGTCGAACAGGACCAAGTCGTCCGCGCGCACACCACCCAGCTCAACGCGCCGTTCGGCCTGGACCGGATCGACCAGCGCGCGCTGCCGGTGGACGGCAGGTACAGCTACACCACGACCGGGGCGCGCACCAGGGCGTACGTGATCGACACGGGCGTCCGGTCCACGCACGCGGAACTCGCGGGCCGGTCGTGCGCCGGCTACGACGTGGTCGACAACGACACCGTCCCCCAGGACGACAACGGCCACGGCACGGCCATCGCGTCCCTCATCGCCGGCCGCACCCACGGCGTCGCGAAGGAAGCACTGGTGTGCGGCGTCCGGGTGCTCAACGGCTCCGGCAGCGGCACGACCGCCGGCGTCATCGCGGGCATCGACTGGGTGGCGCGCAACCACGTGAAGCCCGCGTCGGCCAACCTCAGCCTCGGCGGCGGCGCGTCGACCGCGATGGACGACGCGGTGCGCCGGCTGATCGCGGCGGGCGTGACCGCGTCCGTGACGGCGGGCGGCAGCAACGCCAACGCGGCGAACTTCTCGCCGGCCCGGGTGATCGAGGCGATCACCTCGGGCTCGTCCACCAGGACGGACACCCGCGCCACGTTCTCCAACTACGGCGCGGTGGTCGACGTCTACGCGTTCGGCGTCGGCATCACGGTGGCGTGGCACACCGGCGACACGGCCACCGCCACGCTCAGCGGCACGTCGCTGTCCACCGCCTACGTCACCGGTGTGACGCTGAGGTACCTCCAGGCGAACCCGGCGGCGACGCCCGCGCAGGTGCACTCGGCGGTCGTCACCGCGGCCACCGCCCTGTCGTGGGGTCGACTGCTCTACTGGTCGCCGACCATGTGAGCCGACGGGGCGAGCTCGTGGCGCATCACGAGTTCGCCCCCGTCCACCTCACCCGTGTCGGTGAACCCGAACGCCGCGTACAGGCCGCGCGCCACCGCGTTGCCCGGCACGACGCTCAGCAGCAGCTCGGTGCGGCCCTCGGCGCGTGCCACGTCGGCGATCGCGGCCAGGCCCTTGCGGCCGAGCCCGCGGCCCTGCACCCGCCGGTCGATCATGAACCGGACGATGTGCAGCGCCTCCGGCCTGTCCCGCTCGAGGAGGGTGAAGCCCACCAGGTCGGTTCCGCTGAACAGCGCAAGCGGCTGCAACTTGGGGCGGTGGATCCAGGCGTCCGCGATCGACTTCAGGTTCGTCGCGACGAACGCCCGCTGCTCCTCGTGGACCTCCAGACCGACCACGGCCCGGTAGTTGTCCTCGGTGACGGGTTCCAAACGCATCTCCGGACCGTAGCGCCGCCGTCACGCAACCGCGCCCGGATATTGGGAACCCGCAGGTCGGATCGATTGTTGACGCTGTTCGATAACTGGCAAATGTTCACACTTCCGAGTTAACGGTTCCGTTGCCTACGTTGTGACGGTCAGCGAGGGCAAGGTGGCCCAACGTCACCCCCGAGCCCTGCGAAGCTCCTCGGGGTGCGTTGGGGCCACCGTTCGAAGAACGGAATCCGCATGCGACAGTCACGACAGGTCCGGTTCCTGGCCGGGGTCGGGGCGACGGCGCTCGCCGTCACCGCGTCCTCCCTGTTGGCCGCACCCGCACAGGCCGCCGAGGGCGAGATCCGCGCCGCCGACGCCACGCACAAGGTGCAGAACCACTTCATCGTCAAGCTCAAGGACGGCTCGTCGGCGTCCGCGGAGGGCTTGGCGGGCCAGTACGGCGGCCAGGTCGACACGGTGTTCCGCAGCGCGCTCAACGGCTTCTCCGTGTCGCTGCCCGAGGCGGCGGCCAAGCGGCTCGCGGCCAACCCGGCCGTCGAGTACGTCGAGCAGGACCAGGTGTTCCACACCCAGGCGACGCAGTCCAACCCGCCGTCGTGGGGCCTGGACCGCACCGACCAGCGCAGCCTGCCGCTGAACTCGTCCTACAGCTACACCTCCACCGGTTCGGGCGTGAACGTCTACGTCATCGACACCGGCGTGCGGATCAGCCACAGCACGTTCGGCGGCCGGGCGCGCAACGGCTACGACGCGGTCGAGAACGACAGCGTCGCGCAGGACGGCAACGGCCACGGCACGCACGTCGCCGGCACCATCGCGGGCAGCCAGTACGGCGTCGCCAAGGGCGCGACCGTGTACGGCGTGCGCGTGCTGAACAACGCGGGCAGCGGCACCACCGCGGACGTGGTCGAGGGCATCGACTGGGTCGCCCGCAACCACGTCAAGCCGGCCGTGGCGAACATGAGCCTCGGCGGCGGCGCGTCCACCACCATCGACGCGGCCGTGCGCCGTGCGGTCTCCGCGGGCGTCACGTTCGCCGTCGCGGCGGGCAACAGCAACGCCAACGCGGCCAACTACTCGCCGGCCCGCGTGACCGAGGCCATCACCGTGGGTGCGACCACCAGCACCGACGCGCGTGCCAGCTACTCGAACTACGGCACGGTGCTCGACATCTTCGCGCCGGGCTCGTCGATCACGTCGGCGTGGCACACCGGTGACACCGCCACCAACACCATCAGCGGCACCTCGATGGCGACGCCGCACGTCGCCGGCGCCGCCGCCCGCTACCTCCAGGGCAACCGCTCGGCGACCCCGTCCCAGGTGGCGAGCTACCTGATCGGCCAGTCGACCGCGAGCAAGGTCACCAACCCGGGCAGCGGTTCGCCGAACCGCCTGCTCTACCTGGCGCCCACCGCCTGATCGTCGGCACGTGAGCCGGGGCCGTCCCTTCGGGGGCGGCCCCGACCGCGTTCAGGCCGGTTCCACCGTCAGGAACACCAACGACGTGGCCGGCACGCCACCGCCCTGGGGGATCCCGGTGCCGCCGGCGAGGCCGCCGTCGGCGACCTGGTCGACGACCTCCATGCCCCGCGTGACGCGGCCGACCACCGGGTAGTCCGGGCCGATCAGGGGACTGTCCTCGTAGATGATGAAGAACTGGCTGCCGTTGGTGCCGGGAGCGCCCTGGTTGGCCATCGCGACCACGCCGCGCGTGTAGTCGCCGGTCTTGGCCGTCGGGTCGTCGTAGGCGTACCCCGGCCCGCCCGCGCCGGTGTCCGTCGGGTCGCCGCACTGGATCAGCCAGATCCCCTCCACCACGAGCCGGTGGCACGACGAGGACTGGTAGAGCCGCTTCTTGATCAGGTGGCGGAAGCTGTGCACCGAGCAAGGCGCGCTCTCCGCGTCCAACTCCACGTCGATGCGGCCCCGGTTGGTCTCGATGCGGACCGTCAGCGTGCCGCCGGCGGGTACCTGACCGGCATCGGGCGGGTTCAGCCGCCGCATAGGCCCCTCGGTGATCAGCGGGTACTCGCAGGCGACGGTCGGGACCGGCTCGGCCGGCGGCGCGGAGCCCGCCACCGGGCGGCCGGGGACCGCCGTGGAGCACGCGGTCGTCAAGAGGATCAAGGCGCTCACGAGCAGGCGTCCGGCCACCGCGGGATCGTAGTGCCGCGAACGCGACACCGGGCCGCTTCGGGGAAACCTGGTGGCGTCGACTGCGGGGTCGTTCGTTAGCCTTGACGACCAGCCGTCAGTCCAGGTGGCCCCACGTTGAAGTCAACCCGAGGAGAGCAGTACCCGTGATCCGCACGCACGAGGCCGGGACGCTCCGAGCCGAGCACGCCGGGCAGTCCGTCACCCTGACCGGGTGGGTGGCACGCCGGCGCGATCACGGTGGCGTGATCTTCATCGACCTCCGGGACGCCTCCGGTGTCGCCCAGGTCGTCTTCCGCGAGGGCGAGATGGCCGAACGCGCCCACAAGCTGCGCTCGGAGTACGTGGTCAAGGTCGTCGGCGACGTGACCCGCCGTCCCGAGGGCAGCGAGAACCCCGACCTGCCCACCGGTGACATCGAGGTCTACGTCACCGAGCTGGACGTGCTCAACGAGTCCGCGCCGCTGCCGTTCCAGCTGGACGAGCACCTGGAGGTCGGCGAGGAGGCGCGGCTGCGCCACCGCTACCTCGACCTGCGCCGCAGCGGCCCGGCCAAGGCCATGAGGCTGCGCAGCGAGGCCAACCGCATCGCCCGCGAGGTGCTGCACGCGGAGAAGTTCGTCGAGGTCGAGACCCCGACCCTCACCCGCTCCACCCCCGAGGGCGCGCGCGACTTCCTGGTGCCCGCCCGGCTGCGCCCCGGCTCCTGGTACGCGCTGCCGCAGTCGCCGCAGCTGTTCAAGCAGCTGCTGATGGTCGGCGGCCTGGAGCGGTACTACCAGATCGCCCGCTGCTACCGGGACGAGGACTTCCGCGCCGACCGGCAGCCCGAGTTCACCCAGCTCGACATCGAGATGAGCTTCGTCGAGCAGGACGACGTGATCGCGCTCGGCGAGCAGGTCGTCGGCGCCCTGTGGAAGGAGCTGGCCGACCACGAGATCCCCCGGCCGTTCCGCCGCATCTCCTACGCCGAGGCGATGGCCAAGTACGGCACCGACAAGCCGGACCTGCGCTTCGACCTCGAACTCACCGAGCTGACCGAGTACTTCAAGGACACCCCGTTCCGGGTGTTCCAGGCGGCGTACGTGGGCGCGGTCGTGATGCCCGGTGGCGCGTCGCAGCCCCGCCGCACGCTCGACGCGTGGCAGGAGTGGGCCAAGCAGCGCGGTGCCCGCGGACTGGCGTACGTGCTGGTCCAGGAGGACGGCACGCTCGGCGGCCCGGTCGCCAAGAACCTCTCCGACGCCGAGCGCGACGGGCTGGCCAAGGCCGTCGGCGCCAACCCCGGCGACTGCGTGTTCTTCGGCGCGGGCGAGCCGGACGGCGCCCGTGCGCTGCTCGGCGCGGCCCGCGTGGAGATCGCGCACCGGGTCGGCCTGATCGACGAGAACGCCTGGTCGTTCGTGTGGGTCGTGGACTTCCCGATGTTCGAGGCGGTCGACAAGATCGGCGACGACGTCGCGGTGGGCAGCGGCAAGTGGACCGCCCTGCACCACGCGTTCACCTCGCCCACCCCGGAGTGGATCGACCGCTTCGAGGAGGACCCGGGCAACGCGCTGGCCTACGCCTACGACATCGTCTGCAACGGCAACGAGATCGGCGGCGGGTCCATCCGTATCCACCGCGCCGACGTGCAGCAGCGGGCGTTCCAGGTCATGGGCATCGGGCCGGAGGAGGCGCAGGAGAAGTTCGGCTTCCTCCTCGACGCGTTCAAGTACGGCGCGCCGCCGCACGGCGGCATCGCGTTCGGCTGGGACCGGATCGCCATGCTGCTCGGCGGTTTCGACTCGATCCGCGAGGTCATCGCGTTCCCGAAGAGCGGCGGCGGCTACGACCCGCTGACCGCGGCGCCCGCGCCGATCACGCCGCAGCAGCGCAAGGAGGCGGGCGTGGACGCCAAGCCCGCAGCCGAGAAGGCCGGTACCGAGAAGCAGGCTCAGTAGGCCGTGCTGCACCTGCGGGCCATCTGCCCGGCCGAGCGCACCGACCAGGTGCTGGAGGCGCTGAAGCAGCACCCAGGCGTCACGCACGTGGTGTTGCTGGTCGGCGCGGCGGTCGAGCCCGCGGGTGACGTGGTGGAAGCCGACGTCGCCAGGGAGGCCACCGACACGGTGGTGGCCTCCCTGTGCGAGCTGGGCATCGACCGCGACGGCGGCGTCACGCTGGAGCAGATCGACACCGCACTCTCCGACGCGGCCGACCGCGCCGAGGAGAAGGCGCCCGGCGAGGCGGCGGACGCGGTGGTGTGGGAGGAGTTGCTGTCCCGCACCGGCGAGGAGTCCCGGCTCAACGCCACGTTCGTGTCGTTCCTGACCATCGCGTGCCTGCTCGCGGCGGTCGGCGTGGTGACGAACTCGCCGATCACCATCGTCGGCGCGATGGTCGTCGGGCCGGAGTTCGGCCCGTTGGCCGCGATCGCCGTCGGTCTCGTGCTGCGGCGCTGGGACCTGGTGCGGAGGGCCGCGACGGCGCTCGCCGTGGGGTTCCCGGTGGCCATGGCGATCACCGCGGTGGCCGCGCTCGCCGGTTCGTTCACCGAGCTGTTCGACCGGGGCATGGTGCTCGCCGCGCACGAGGTCGACTTCGTGTTCAAGGTCGGGCCGTTCTCGTTGATCGTGGCGCTGCTCGCGGGCGCCGCCGGGATGCTGTCGATGACGTCCGCCAAGTCCGCGGCGCTCGTCGGGGTGTTCATTTCGGTCACCACCGTGCCCGCCGCCGGCTTCGCCGCGGTGGCCGCCGTTCTCGGTGAGTGGGACATATGCCTCCAGTCCGTGGCACAGCTCGCGGTGAACCTCGTGGGCATCGTGGCGGCGGCTGCGCTGGTACTGGCCTTGCACAACCGCCGTGGCCAAACCCGGGACCTGGGACGACCGCTCGCGAACGGCTGACCGGGCGATGATTTCCACTGAGGGTGGTATCCGGCGGAGGTGAGCACTACCGTCACGGTGCCCGGACGGGTTCTGTCAGGTCGGTGGCCACCGGGAGTAGGGTCGGAGGAGATGAGTGTGGAGATCACCGCCGGCCCGCAGGACATCGACGACGCTGCCCCCTCCGAGCTCGACGCCGCCGTGGCAGCGGCTGAATCGGTGTTGAGCGGCAGGTTCGGCGCACCGGTTCGACTGGCCGACCCCGAAGACCTCGGGGGCGCGGGCCGGTCCGTCGTGGCACGCGTCCGCGTGGCGCACACCCCGTTCTCCCTGCCCCGCACGCTGGTGGTGAAGCGCTACCCGTCGCGGGTGGCCGACCGCGACCCGTTCGCGCACGAGGTGGTGAGCCACAAGCTGCTCACCGCGCTGCCGTCCGAGGAACGCCTCACGCCGGAGCTGGTCGCGCAGGACAACGCCAAGCGGCTCGTGGTGCTCGAAGACCTGGGCAAGGCGCCGCGCCTGGCGGAGAAGCTGCTGGGTTCCGACGCGCGTGCCGCCGAGCGCGGGCTGCTGTCGTGGGCGCACGCCATGGGGCGGCTGCACGCGACGACCGCCGGACGTGACGCGGACTTCGACGCGTTGATGCGCCGCCAGGGCAGCCAGTGCTGCGCCGATCCGATCGTGGTCGACGTGCACACGGCGCTGGCCGGGTTGCCCGCGCTGCTGTTCGAGTCGTTGGACGTGATCACGCCGGACTCGGTGCGGTTGTTCGCCGAGCAGTCGGTGCGCGGGTTCGTCACGTCCCGTCGGCGTGCGTTCAGCCCGTCCACGTCGTGCCCGGACAACCACCTGGTGACCAGCAAGGGCGTCCGGTTCCTCGACTTCGAGGGCGGGTGCGTGCGGGACATCGTGTTCGACGCCGCGTGCCTGCGGGTGCCGTTCCCGTCGTGCTGGTGCGCCTACGGGCTGCCCGCCGGCATGTCGGAGGCGATGGTCGCGGCGTGGCGGGCCGAGGTGTCCTCGGTGTGGCCGGACCTGGACGACGACTCGGTGTTCCTGCCGAGGCTGCTGGAATCCCAGCTGATGTGGGTGTGGCTGGCGACGTGGCGCGGGTTGCCCGGACTCGACCTGTCGTTGCCGTCCGGCCACCGCCCGCTGGACTCGCCGCCGCGCAGCATGGTGCTGACGGCGCGGTGGGTTCGACTGCGGGACGACGCGTTGGCGTTGGGCGCCACGCACGTCGCGGCGCACGCCGAGGCCGTCGTTTCGGCGCTCGTGTCGCGGTACGGGTCGGCTGCCGCGGAACTGCCGCTGTACCCGGCATTCCGGTAGCGTTCCGCTGTTCGTTCTCGGCACGTCACGTCGTTGCGCGAGGGTCTCCACGTGGCCAAGACGGTGCGCAGCCTCGTGGTGCTGGGTGATTCGACGACGGTGGGCGTGGGTGATCCCGTGCCCGGTGGGTGGCGTGGCGTCGGTCCGCTGCTCGCGGAGGCGTTCGCGGACGCGCGCTACCTGAACGTCTCGTTCACCGGTGCGCGGGTGGCGTCCGTGCGGTACGAGCAGCTGCCGAAGGTGCTGCCCCTCCGGCCCGACGCCGCGGTGCTGCTGGTGGGCATGAACGACACGTTGCGGTCGGACTTCGACGGCAGGCGGCTGCACGTCGACCTGGACGCGGTGGTGGGCGCGCTGGTGTCGGCCGGGTCTTCCGTCGTCACGGTGCGCTTCCACGACCACAGCCGGGTGTTCCGGCTGCCGGGGGCGTTGCGGCGGGCGTTGCGCGCGCGGATCTCCGAGCTGAACGACATCATCGACGCGGTCGTGCGGCGGCACGACATCGCGTGCGTCGACCTCGACCTGATGGACGGCGCCTACTCGATGGAGACGTGGGCGGTGGACCGGCTGCACCCGTCGGAGGTGGGCCATCGGCGGTTGGCGGCGGCGTTCGCGGCACGGCTGGCCGAGTCGGGGTGCGCGGTGCCGGGCCGGGTGTCACCGGTGTGCACCGGAGGGTTGAAGGTGACGCCGCTGCACCACGTGGGTTGGTTGGTGCTCAAGGGGATTCCGTGGCTCTGGAGCCGTGGCCGCGACCTCCTGCCCCACGCCGCCGCGATCATGTACCGCTCGTGGGCCGGTCACCCGGAACCACCCCGCTATGTCATCCGGCCGAGTGATGACCTCGACCACGCGTTTGATTAACGTGGGGGCATGATCCGCTCACTGCTCCACCTGGCCCATTCGTCCTCGACTGTTCGGTCCATCGTGGACGGAGGCGGTGGACGCGCCGTCCGCCGGCTCGTCCACCGCCTCGTCCGGGCCGCGCTAGGAAAGCCGGTAGACGGTCGACCCCCCGATCGTCAGGGCCTCGTAGTTCGCGGCGACCCACTCGCCGATCTCGTCGTTGCCGCCTCGCGGGCCGCCCCCGCCCATGCCGCCGGAGACGAAGTAGCCGATCCGGCCGTCGGCCACGTACTGCCGGAATTCGGCGAGCGTGGGCGCCGGGTCGCCGCCGCTCCAGCCACCGATGCCGATCACGGCCTTGCCCGACGCCAGGGCCAGGGTCGCCGCGCCCTGCGCGCTCACCGTCGCCGCCGCCCAGGTGCCGGTGGTGTCCCGCAACAGGTCCACGACCTCGTCCGGGGTCCGGTCCATCGGGCCGCTCGCGGTGTTCGACTCGCCCGAGTACAGGGCGGGGCCGGACATCGGGATCGAACCGCCGTGCGGCGTGGCGGCGGTGGCCACGCCGAAGGCGGCGGTGGCGAGCACGGCGGTGATCAGGGCCATCGCGGCCATCCGGCGTGCGCCCATGACGATGGCGGTGGCCACCGGCACGGTCAGCGCCACGACCGTCCAGCGGAGCGCGGGCAGCCACTCCTCGAACCGTTGCAGCAGCACGAATCCCCAGAAGCCGGCCGCCGCGACCATCAGCGCGAGCGCCACGCGGACCGGGAGGTGGTTGCGCCCGCGCCACATCTCCCGACCGGCGATGGCGACCAGCGCGGCGACACCGGGCGCGACGGCGACCGTGTAGTAGGGGTGCGTGATGCCGCTCATGAAGCTGAACACGATCCCGTTGCCCAGCACCCAGAGCCCCCACAGCACCAGGGCCGCACGGGTCCGGTCGGTGCGCGGCCGGCGGCGGGTGAACCACAGCCCGGCCACCACGCCGATGAGCGCGGCGGGCAGCAGCCACGAGATCTCGCCGCCCATGCTCGCGCCGAACAACCGGTCGACCCCGGTCGCGCCGCCGAAGCCGAGCGGTGCGTTCCCACCGCCCGCGACCACACCGCCACCACCGCCACCGCGTCCGCCGAAGATCCGGCCCAGGCCGTTGTAGCCGATCGCCAACTCCCACAGCGAGTCCGTCGAAGACCCGCCGATGTACGGGCGTGATTCCGCCGGCCACAGCTCCACCAGGGCGATGAACCACCCCGCGGACACGGTGACGGCGAGTCCCGCGCCGAGCAGGTGCAGGAACCGCTTGGGCAGGGACGTGGGCGCGGCCAGCAGGTAGGCGGCGGTGAAGGCGGGCAGCACCAGGAAGGCCTGCCCCATCTTGGCCAGGAACGCGAACCCGATCGCCACGCCCGCGAGGGCGAGCCACCAGCCGGAGGCCTTCTCCAGCGCCCGCACCGTGCAGTAGGCGCCGGCGACCATCAGCAGCACCAGCAACGCGTCGGGGAGGTTGAACCGGAACATCAGCACGGCGACCGGTGTGAGGGCGAGGGCCGTCCCGGCCATCAACCCGGCCACCGCGCCGGAGGTGCGCTTCACCGTGGCGTACAACAACCACACGGCCAACACACCCTCGATGGTTTGCGGTGCCAGGACGGTCCAGCTGGAGAACCCGAAGATCCGGGCGAACAGACCGCTCACCCACAGCGCGGCGGGTGGCTTGTCCACGGTGATGACGCCACCGGCGTCGAGCCCGCCGAACAACCAGGCGGTCCAGCTCTCCGCGCCGGCCTGGGTGGCGGCGGCATAGTAGCTGTTGCCCCAACCGGAGGCGGTGAGGTCCCACAGGTAGAGGACCGCGGTGCCCACCAGCAACACGACCAACGCGGGCGTGGTCCAGTTCCGGGCCGACCGCGGTGGGGCCGGGTCGGAGGCGGGTGCGGTCAGGGTGGCGGTCGTCATGGAGGAGGTCCCTGGAGTCGAGTTCGGTGGGAGAGCCGGGGGCGGGGTGGTCATCCGGTGGCCTCCGCCGTGCGGCGGGGTCGGAAGACCCAGTTGCGCAGCAACAGGAAGCGCAGCACGGTGGCGAGGAGGTTGGCACCGACGACCGCGACCAGCTCGGCCGGGCCGCCGGGCGCGGAGAAGAGGTGGAGCACGGCGAGCGAGCCGCTGGTGAGGGCCAGGCCCAACGCGAAGACGATCAGACCTTCGAACTGGTGCCGACCCGCGCCCCGCCTGCCGCGCACACCGAACGTGAACCTGCGGTTGGCGGCGGTGTTCGCGATGGCGGTGACCAGCAGGGCGACGAGGTTGGCTCCCTGCGCGCCCAGAGCGCCGCGCAGCACCACGAACAGGAGGAGGTACGCGACGGTACTGATCACGCCGACGGCGGCGAACCGGACCAGCTGCTTGAACAACCCGGCGGGCACGCCCGGTGTCTGCGGCTCCAACGGTTCTCTCCCCAGCTGAACGCGCAGTTCGCCGATCGGGATCCGCCCGGTCACCAGGCCGCGCGCCACCCGGGCGACGCCCTTCAGGTCGGCGACGGCGGTGGACACGATGTCGACCCGACTGTCCGGGTCGTCCACCCAGTCGACCGGCACCTCGTGGATCCGTGCGCCCGCACGTTCGGCGAGCACCAGCAGTTCGGTGTCGAAGAACCAGCCGGTGTCCTCGACGTGGGGCAGCAGCCGGCGGGCGACGTCGGCCCGGATGGCTTTGAACCCGCACTGCGCGTCGGTGAACCTGGTCGCCAACGTGCCGCGCAGGATCAGGTTGTAGCAACGGGAGATGAACTCGCGCTTCGGCCCGCGCACGACCCGCGCCCCGCGGGCCAGGCGGCTGCCGATCGCGAGGTCGGAGTGCCCGGAGATCAGCGACGCCACGAGCGGCGCGAGGGCGGCGAGGTCGGTGGACAGGTCGACGTCCATGTAGGCCAGCACGGCGGCGTCCGACGCGGTCCACACCGCCTTGAGCGCCCGGCCGCGCCCTTTTTCGGCCAGGTGCACCGCGATCACGCCGGTCAGTTCGCGGGCCAGCTCGTCGGCGACGGCGCGCGTCCCGTCGGTGCTCGCGTTGTTCGCGATGGTGATCCGGAACGTGTAGGGGAACGTCCGCGTCAGGTCGGCGTGCAGCTTGCGCACGCACGGCCCGAGGCCGCGCTCTTCGTTGTACACGGGCACCACCACGTCGAGCACGGTGGTCGTCGTGAGCGTCGCGAAGGTCATGACGTCACCCTCGGGCGCGTCGCTGGGCGGCTCGTGTGTCATGGCTGTGCGCCCGCTGTGAGGTCGTAGACGGTCACGTCGTCGACGGTCGTCGCGGTGAACGTGGCTTCCACCCACTCGGCGATCCGCTCGGACGCGTCGCTGCCGGTTTCGGCGGGCATACCGGCGCCGCCGAGGAAGTAGTGGATCCGCCCGGTTCGGACCAGTTCCTGGAACCCGGCCAGGGTGGGCGCGGGGTCGGTGCCGTTGAACCCGCCGACGGCCATCACCGGTTCGCCGCTGCCGAGCTGGTACCCGGCCGCGTTGTTCGACCCGACGACCGCCGCTGCCCAGGTGAACCCGTCGTTGTCCCGCAGCAGCCGCACCAGTTCCTCACCCGGTGTTGGCGCGTGCAGCAGACCACCCATGCCGCCGCCCATCCCGCCGACGTTGGTCACGGTGCCGCCCGGTCCGGCGAGGAACAGCCCACCCTGCCGGTCGGTCCGGGAGGGTCCGGCGGCGGGGATCGCGCCGGAGTGGGGTGTCGCCGCGGTGGCCACGGAGTACGCGCCGGGTCCGAGCAGAGCGGCGACCAGGGCGACGGGCACGACCGCGACCGCCGGCGCGACCGTGACCAGGAACAGCCCGACCGCCGCCAGCAGACCGAGGACCAGCACCACGACGGCCAGCGCGGTGGACCAGTCCAGCAGCAGCAGGTAGCACTGGAGCGCCGTCACGGCCGACGCGCCGGACAACGCCGCCGCCGCAACGGGTTCCTGCCGTCGCCGCCACAACGCGACCGCGCCGATGCCGATCAGCGCGCCGACCGCCGGGGCCAGCGCCACCGTGTAGTACGCGTGGATGATGCCGTTCATGAAGCTGAACACCGCGGCGGTGACCACGAGCCAGCCGCCCCACAGCGCGAGCCCGACCCGTTCTCCCTTCCGGCCGGCCCACCACCCGGCGGCCGACAGCACCAGCGCGGTCGGCAGCAGCCACGCGATCTGATTGCCCATCTCCGCGCCGAGCAGCCGGCTCCACCCGCTCGAACCCCACCCGCGCCCACCGCCGACGCTGCCGACCTCGTCGCCGGTCAGCCGGCCGAGCCCGTTGTAGCCGAGCGCCAACTCCAGCACGCTGTTCGACTGCGATCCGCCGATGTACGGCCGTGAGCCGGCGGGCACCAGTTCCACCGCCAGCACCCACCAGCCGCCGGCGACGATCACCGCGCCGAGCGCCGCACCCAGGTGCCACGCCTTGCGCGCCAGGGAGGCCGGTGCGAACGCCAGGTACACCAACCCGAACGCGGGCAGCACCAGGAACGCCTGGAGCATCTTCGCCAGGAACGCGAACCCCACGGCGACCCCGGCCGCCACCAGCCATCGCGCGGAAGCCTTCTCGGTCGCCCGGACCGTGCAGTAGGCGCCCGCGACGAGCAGCACGACCATCAGCGCGTCGGGGTTGTTGAACCGGAACATCAGCACCGCGACCGGCGTCAACGCCAGCACGGCGCCCGCGAGCAGACCGGCGGCTTCACCGGCCGTCCGGCGCACGGTGGCGTAGAGCAGCCACACAGCGGCCACGCCCATGAGCGCCTGCGGTACCAGGATGCTCCAGGCGTTGACCCCGAACAGCCGGGCGGACAACCCCATGACCCAGGTCGCCGCGGGTGTCTTGTCGACGGTGATGGCGCCCGCCGGGTCGGACGCGCCGAAGAACCACGCCGACCAGCTCTCGGCGCCGGCCTGGGCGGCGGCGGAGTAGTAGGCGTTGGCCCAGCCGGAATCGCCCAACCGCCACAGGTACAGCACCGCCGTCCCGGCCAACAACAGCAACAGGGGTAGTCGCGCTCGCATGGGGTCGAGCGTGTCCGCGGAGCCTGGGCGGTCCTTGTGCCCTGCCTGTGAGCCGGCTGTGCGCGATCCGCGCTCAGCGCGGCAGGTCCTCCGCGCCGAACCAGTGCCGGACCCACTCCACATCGGACGGCGACGCCACGAACGTGCTTCCCCGGACGGTCATCACCCAGGGTTCGAGGTGGTGGGCCGAGAACAGCTCCACCGCGGTCCCGTCGGACATCAGGAAGCGCGGATCCACCGGGAGGAACGGCGACTGGACCTCGCACGCCACGACGTCCAGACCTACCAGGCGGGCCAGCAGCGTGCCGACACCCATGGACTCCCAGCCGAACAGCAGGCGTTCCCCGACGATCCGCCACGCGCAGTTCACCGCGAGGCTCCACTCGACGCCCGCCAGGACGAGCACCTCGTCGTCGCCCCAGGCCGTCTCGTCGACCGTGAGCGGGAGCGCCGCGTGCAGCACGCGGGCGAACGGTTCGGGCACGCAGCGACGATAGCCGCCCTTTCCTCCTTCCGCCTTTTCTCCTTGCGCGCTCAGCGCGGCAGGCGCACCGTGAACCTGGTCCGGCCGGGTTCGCTGTCGAGCCGCACGGAACCGTCGTGCGACGCGACGACGGCGGCCACGATCGACAGGCCGAGCCCGGTGCTCCCGGCGGCCCTCGACCGGGACGTGTCGCCCCGGCTGAACCGCTCGAACACCTCACCCTGCAACTCCCGCGGGATGCCGGGACCGTCGTCGGTCACCGACACCTCCACCACGTCGCCCACGGTCGACAGCGAGGTCGTGACCGTCGTACCGGGCGGTGTGTGCGTGCGAGCGTTGGACAGCAGGTTCGCCACCACCTGGTGCAGTTTGTGCGCGTCACCGGTCACCTGGACCGCGTCGGGCGGCAGCTCCAGCCGCCACTCGTGGTCCGGTCCGGCGATCCTGGCGTCGGAGACCGTGTCGAGGATCAACCGCGACACGTCCACCGGCTCACGCCCCAGCGGACGCCCCGCGTCCAGCCGCGCCAGCAGCAGCAGGTCCTCGACCAGCGACGTCATCCGCACCGCCTCGGACTCCACCCGCCGCATGGCGTGCCCGATCTGCGGCGGCACCTCGTCGGACGTGCGCCGGGTCAGCTCGGCGTAACCGCGGATGGCGGCCAGGGGAGTGCGCAGCTCGTGGCCGGCGTCCGCGACGAACTGCCTGACCCTCGTCTCGCTGGTGTGCCGGGCCTGCAACGCGCTGCCGACGTGCCCGAGCATCCGGTTCAGCGCCAGCCCGACCCGCCCCACCTCGGTGTCGGGGTCGGCGTCCTGGTCGGACACCCGTTCGGCCAGCGCCACCTCGCCCTCGTGCAACGGCAGCTCCGCGACCCGGCTCGCGGTCGCGGCGACCCGTTCCAGCGGGCGCAGCGTGCGGCGGACGATCACCGCACCGGCCAGGCTCACCACGATCAGCCCGGCCAGCGCCACCCCGCCGAGGATCATCCCCATCCGCCACACGGTGCTGTCGACGTCGGCCATCGGCAGTCCGGTGATGAACCTCAGACCGGACGGGGTCGTGGTCGAGAGCAGCCGGTGCTCGCCCAGTTCCTCGCTCAGCCACACGGTGCGCGGCTTCCCGTCGGCGGGTACGGACTCGATCCGCGCCCGTGCCTCGGCCGGCAGCGGCTCCGGCCGGCCGAGCCCCGGTGTCAGCCGGGTACCGTCGGTCGCCCCGCCCTTGAACTTGATCAGCAGCAGCGTCCCGGGCGGGAATCCGGGGGTGTCCAGCGGGTTCGGCGGCCACTGGCCACCGGGCACCGGCATCCGGCGCAGGTCGTGGTCCGCCTTCACCGCGGAGTCGAACAGCTGGTCGTCCAACTGCCCGACCAGGAACTCCCGCAACGCGAACCCGGTCGCGACGCCGATGATGGCGCACACCACCGCGAGCATGACGACCTGCGCGGCGACCAGCCGGGTGCGCAGGGGCAGCCGCTTGGTCCACGGCGACCGCGGCTCAGACCGAGGGCTTGAGGACATAACCGGCGCCCCGCATCGTGTGGATCATCGGCGCTCTGCCGGCGTCGATCTTCTTCCGCAGGTAGGAGATGTACAACTCGACGATGTTCGCCTGCCCTCCGAAGTCGTAGCTCCACACCCGGTCCAGGATCTGCGCCTTGGACAGCACCCGCTTGGGGTTGCGCATCAGGAACCGCAGCAGTTCGAACTCGGTCGCGGTGAGCTCGACCGCCGTCCCGCCGCGGCGCACCTCGCGCGTCTCCTCGTCCAGCACCAGGTCGCCGACGACGAGTTCGGTGCCCGCGGTCGCCTCGGTGACGCCGGTGCGGCGCAGCAGTCCGCGCAGCCGCAACACGACCTCCTCCAGGCTGAACGGCTTCGTCACGTAGTCGTCGCCGCCCGCGGTCAGCCCGGCGATCCGGTCCTCCACCGCGTCCTTGGCGGTGAGGAACAGCACCGGCAGGCCGGGCAGGTCCGCCCGCAGCCGCCGCAGCACTTCGAGCCCGCCGAAATCGGGCAGCATCACGTCCAGCACCACCACGTCCGGGCGGAACTCGCGCGCGGTGCGCACGGCGGACGTGCCGTCCAGCGCGGTGCGGACCTCCCAGCGCTCCATCCGCAACGCCATGGACATCAGTTCGGCCAACGTGGACTCGTCGTCCACCACGAGGACCCGCACGGGACTGCCATCCGGGCGGCGGAGCTCAGGGGAGGCCCCCGAAGCGGACACTGGGCGCATGCCCCCATCGTGACGGCTGCTGGTGAGCCGTTGCTGTGGCGATCCTGTGCGCCACCTGTGAACCCGGCCGGCCGGTCGCGGCACACGCACAGCCACCGCCCAACGGTCGCACAGCGCGCTCACAGGCTTCCCCGACACCGTGGTCGCCATGACTACCGAAACCGAGCAGCACCCGACCTGGGGTGAAGAGCCGCCGCCGCAGGCCACCGCTCCCGGAACCGGCTGGAACGGCCGCAAGACCGTCGTCGCGGTCGTGATCGCCGTGGGCATCGCCGCCGTCGGCGGTGGGGTCATCTACGCCGCGAGCAACTCCGACGCCGCCAGGGGCATGGGCCCCGGTGGTTACGGCCGGGCCAACGGCGGCCTGGTGATCATGGGCGGCCCGTTCGGCGACTCGCAGCACGGCGGGTTCCAGAACGGCGAGATCACCGAGGTCGGCGACGACTCGATCACGGTGAAGAGCAGCGACGGGTTCACCGACACCTACCGGCTCGACGGCGACACCGAGGTCAACGGCGGACAGGGCGACTTGGACGACCTGGCCGAGGGCGACGTCGTGACGGTCATCGCGTCGGTCGACGACAGCGGCGGCGACCCCACCGCGGATAGCATCATGGAGGGCAACATGATGCGCGGGCCGCAGCAGGGCAACGGTCAGCCGCCGGTGAAGCGGGACTCGACCGGCGGGCAGGACACACCCCCGACCCGGTAGAACTACCGGTATGACCCGACTGGCGCTCTCGGCCCTGCTGGCGATCCTGGCCCTGTTCGGCGCGGCGCCCCAGGCGCTCGCCCACACGGAGCTGGTGTCGAGCGACCCGGCGGAAGGCGCTTCGCTGCCGCAGCGGCCGACGCGGCTCACGCTGACGTTCACCGAACCGGTGCCCGCCGAGAGCGCCACGGTCACCGTGACCGGCCCGGACGGCGCCGCGTGGCCGTTGGGCGAGATCGTCGCCGACGGCCCGACGTTGACCATCGCGCTGGGGGAGGGCGGGTCGCAGGCCGGCCGGTACGCGGTGACCTGGATGGTCGAGGCGCTGGACGGCGACTTCACCGACGGCACGTTCGCGTTCACGCTGGCCGTGCCGCCGGCCGGCACAGCGCAGCCCACCGCGCCGGCCGTGACGTCGCCCGCCGTGACGTCCCAGGCAGGAACGCCCACCCCCGGGACGCCCACGTCGGCCGCGGACTCGGGCTCGGTGTCCACGCCCACCGCCGTCGCCACCGGCACGTCCACCCCGGCCGCCGCGGGCGCGGACGAGGGCGGCGGCCCGCCGCTGTGGGTGTGGATCGTGCTCGCGGCGGTGCTGTCGATGATCGGCATCGCGGTCGCCGTCGCGCTGGGCCGGCGTGCGGGCGGGGACGCCGAAGATCAGTCGAACGCCGAGTGAGCCGAGCAGTCGGACGCCGAGTAGTTCAACGCCGGGTAGTCGAGCGCCGGGTGGTCGAGCGCGGAATGGTCAAGGGTCAACGGTCAATGGCTACGGTCTGCCGCATGACCGCATCTCCCCTGCACCGCCGCGCCCTGCTCGCGGGCGGCGCCGCGGGCGTGCTCGCCGCCGCCGGTTTCCGCACCGCGGCCCACGCCGCCCCGGACGACCGGACCGGTGGACGGCGGTTCACGCTGACCGTCCTCGGCACCACGGACCTGCACGGCAACGTCTTCAACTGGGACTACTTCGCGGACCGCGAATTCGACGACTCCGCGCACAACGACGTCGGCCTGGCGAAGCTGTCGACGCTGGTCAAGGCCGTCCGGGAGGAACGCGGCGCGCACCGCACCCTGCTGATCGACGCGGGCGACACCATCCAGGGCACCCCGCTGGCCTACTACTACGCCAAGGTCGAGCCGATCGGCCGCCGCCGCGTGCACCCGATGGCCGCCGCGATGAACGAACTCGGCTACGACGCCGCCGCGCTCGGCAACCACGAGTTCAACTACGGCATCCCCCTGCTGCGCGCGTTCGAGAAGCAGCTGGACTTCCCGCTGCTCGCGGCGAACGCGATCGACTCGGCCACCGGCGCACCGGCGTTCCGCCCGTACGTGATCAAGACGGTGTGGCGGACGGGCGCGGCACCGCTGCGGGTGGGCATCCTCGGCCTGACCAACCCCGGCATCGCGATCTGGGACAAGGCGCACGTGGACGGCCGGATGACGTTCCCGGGCGTGCTGGAGCAGGCCCGCGAGTGGGTGCCGAAGGTCAGGCAGGCGGGCGCGGACCTGGTGGTGATCGCCGCGCACTCGGGCGCGGAGCTGTCGTCGTCGCTCGGCGACCTGCTGCCGTTCCCGGAGAACTGCTCCGCGCTGGTGGCCGAGGAGGTGCCGGGCATCGACGCGATCCTGGTGGGCCACGCGCACACCGAGATCGCGCAGCGGTTCGTCACGAACAAGGCCACCGGCAGGCAGGTGCTGCTCACCGAGCCGCTGTTCTGGGGCAAGCGGCTGAGCCTGATGGAGTTCGACCTGGCGTGGACGCCGGGGCGTGGCTGGCAGGCCGAGGCGTCCCGCTCGCAGGTGCTCAACACGAACACCGTGCCGGAGGACCCGGCGATCGTGCGTCGGCTGCGCGCCGACCACGACAAGGTCGTCGCCTACGTCAACTCCAAGATCGGCACGTCGAAGGCCGCGATGTCCGCCGCGACCGCCCGCTACGAGGACACCGCCGCGCTGGACTTCGTGAACCGGGTGCAGGGCGAGGCGCTGAAGGCGTCGCTGACCGAGGCGCTGCCGGTGCTGTCGCTCGCCTCGCCGTTCAACAAGGCCGCCGCCATCCCGGCGGGTGACGTGTCGGTGCGCGACGTGGCCGGGCTCTACGTCTTCGACAACACCCTGTTCGGCGTGCGGTTCACCGGTGCGCAGCTCAAGGACTACCTGGAGCGGTCCGCGAGCTACTTCAAGGCGGTGGCCACGCCCGGCCCGCACCAGCCGGACGCGGTGACCAACGTCAACGGCACGCCGGACTACCTGTACGACGTGGCCGCCGGGCTCGACGCGCCGCTGACGTACGACATCGACCTCGCGCGGCCGGTCGGGCAGCGGATCGCGGGACTGGCCTACGACGGTGTGCCGGTGTCGCCGGACCAGGCGTTCGCGGTGGCGGTCAACAACTACCGGCAGTCCGGCGGCGGCAACTTCCCGCACATCGCGTCCGCGCCGGTGCTGCACAACCGGCAGCTGGAGATCCGGCAGCTGATCATCGAGTGGGTGCAGGCGCACGGCGAGATCGACCCCGCGTCGTTCCACCGCACCGACTGGCGGCTGGTCGTCGACGGGGCGCCGGTGGTCGTCGGGTGAGGTTGCCGGACATCGTCGGGCCGGGGTTGGACGTGCTGTTCTGCGGCATCAACCCCGGCCTGCTGTCCGCCGCGAAAGGGCAGCACTTCGCCCGACCGGGCAACAGGTTCTGGCCCGCGCTGCACCTGTCCGGTTTCACGCCGCGCCGCCTGGGTCCCGCCGAGCAGGACGAGCTGCCCCGGTACGGGTTGGGCCTCACCAACCTGGTCGCCCGCCCCACCGCGAAGGCCGACGAGCTGACCCCCGAGGAGCTGGCGGCCGGCGGGGTGAGGCTGACCGCCCTGGCCCGGCGGCACCGGCCGAAGGTGGTGGCGGTCGTGGGCGTGACGGCGTACCGGACCGCGTTCGGGCGCAAGGCGGCGCGGATCGGCCCGCAGGACGAGCCGATCGCGTCGTCGCGGCTGTGGGTGCTGCCCAACCCCAGCGGCCTCAACGCCCACTACCAGTTGCCCGCCCTGGTCGAGGTGTTCGGCCGGTTGCGGTCAGAGGTTGCGCAGGCCGACTAGGACCCGGTTCAGCAGGGACAGGTCGGGGCCGCCCGGTGCGGCGGCGTTGTGGTGCACGGCCATCACGCCCATCGTGATCAGGTCGCTGAGGAGCACGCGCGCCACGCCGAGCGGCACCGACAGCAGGGCGGACACCTCGGCCACCGAACGGGGGTTGGCGCACATCTCCACGATCGAGCGCTGTTCGGTGGTGGTGTCCCGCATGGCGACCGCGATGCCGTTCTCCTCCAACGAGACCAGCGTCTCCAGCCGCAGGTCGTACTCGGCCGACGTGCGGCCACCGGTCCACGCGTACGGGCGGACCAGTGGGCCGGAGTACTCCACCACGGTCGGTTCGGGTTCCTGGACGGGGATCGCGGGTGCGGTCGGCTCGCCGTAGTCGTGCGGACCGGTGAACGGCCGGGTCTCCTCCTCCAGCCGCTCGTCGTGCGGTGTGTCGGCCGGCTGCTCGTCCAGCGTGCGCCGCAGCGCGGCCGAGCCGAACCGCGCACCCGTGGCACCGACCTCGCCGCGCAACGACCGCCGCCGCCTGGCCGGCTTGGGCGGCTCGGGCGGCTGCTCCTCGATGTCGCGGCGCAGCGAAGGCGAGCCGAACCGCGCGCCGGTCGTGCCGACCTCGCCTCGTAGGGACCGGCGGCGTCTGGGTCCCGCGCCACCGGCGAACTCGGGGTCTGAGCTGCCTGTGCTCACCTTCCGGGACCGTAGACCGAACCGCGTTCGGATGATGTCGGCGGTGTTTCGAGTCGGTGCAATCCTCGTTAACCGCCCGCACGTGCGCCCGCACGTGCACTCTGGAGGATGATGGGCCGATGCGCATCCGCGAGGTCGGGATCACCGACGACATGATCAGGTTGGGCCAGTTCCTCAAGCTGGCGGGTCTGGCGGACAACGGCGCGCACGCCCGTGAACTGGTCGAAACCGACGAGGTGACGGTGAACGGCCGGCTGGAGACCCGGCGTGGCGCGCAGCTGCACGACGGCGACGTGGTCGCGGTCGGCGAGGAGAAGGCGCGCGTCGTGACGGGCCACTAGCCGCGGCGGTACGCCCACTCCTCGTGCCAGCAGTGCGGGTACACGCCGTGGCGGAAGTAGGCGGCCACGCCGTCGATCGGCGCCGCCGACCGGTCGTGGTAGAGCAGCCAGTACGGCAGCACGGTCGCCAGGACCCAGTTCAGCACCACCAGCGGCACGTACAGCGGGCCGAACAGCCGCGCCTGGAACACGTGCACGGCCTCGTGGTCGTCCACCCCCATCGCGATACCGGCCTGCACCGGTCCGACCGTGGTGGCGAAGCCCTTGATCACCCCGTCGCGCAGGCCGAGCGTCCCCCGGTGCCGGCTGAACGCCGCGTCCACCCGGTTGCCGCGCGCCAGGGCGTACGCCAGGAACACCGCGCCCGCCGCCGTGTTGGGCAGGCTCCACGTCGCGTCGACCAGGCCGAGCGCCACGCCGCGCCACCCGCGCGGGTACAGCCGGGTGCGCCACGCCCAGCCGGCGTGGAACGCGCCCAGCAGCCCGCCGACGGCCAGCAGGACCACCACCGACCCATTGTGACCGGAAAAGTGGCGACGGTCACTCCCGGCCGGCGGGGTCGGTGGCAATGCGTCCGTCCGGTCACATCAAGTGGTCGAGTGGTTGCGCCGAATAGCGGTCATCGGTCTGTGAATGGGTGATCGCAGCCCGCCACAATGCGGTCGCGTTACGGGACTTCCGACCCTATTCGGACCTAATGCGTCCTCGATTCGACCCGTGTCGAAAACCCCCTGTAACGGAAGTCGTCCCAGGATCGATGGACCTGTCCGCGTGCCTGCGGGACCACCGTCAGGCCACTGTGGACGGCCGTGTCCCGCTGGTCGGGCAAGCCTTTTCCGCACCCCGCGGCGGTAACCCGACGTGGCCCCGCGAGTCACCAGGGGTGTGCGCCGAGTGTCGTACCAGGAATGGCCGTCCGGTCGAAGTTCACTCTGCGTGTAACGCCCGCCGTGGACGTGGCGAATTATGGTTTGGCGAGGGAAAAATCGCCGCTGCGCATTTACCACGCGGGTCCGTCGGGGATGTCCTGCGAACGAGCACGCCCGAAACAGGCCGAACCGGGAGCCCCACGATGAGCGAGCAGGTCCAGCCAACGAGACGCAGACCCGTCACGGGAGCCGGCGCCGCGCACCGCTCGACCAGTCCCACGGTCGGCTCCTGGGAACCCGCCTACCGCTACGGCGTGATCGCCGCCGACGTCCTGTGCACCGTCGTGGTCGTCGTGGTCGTGGGCGCGATCATGTCCGCCCGGCACGCCTCGTTCGCACCGCTGCCCCTGGTGGGCCTCGAAGCGGTCACCGTCGCGATCGTCGTCGGCTCGCTGCTGCTCAACCGGGTGTGGAACCCGGCGGTCCTCGGCCAGGGCGCGGAGGAGTTCCGCCGGTTAGGGCGGGGCATGTTCGGCTCCGTCGTCGCGCTCGGCCTGTGCGCGCTCGCCGCCGACCTGCCCGGCGCCCGCCTGTGGGTGTTCGTCGTCGGACCGGCCGTCGCCCTGGTCGCCTTCCCGGTCCGCTACCTGCTCCGCCGGCCACTGCACCGCGCCCGGGGCGAGGGTCGCTGCCTGCTGCCGGTGCTCGCCGCCGGCCACGTCGACACGGTCACCGACCTGATCGGCCGCACCCGCCGCGCGCCCCACCTGGGCTGGCGCGTGGACGCCGTGTGCACCGTGGACGGCCGCGCGGAGGTCGGCGTCGAACTCGAAGGGGTGCCGGTCGTCGGCCGGTTCGGCGACCTCGGTGAGCAGGTCCGCCGCGGCGGCTACCGGATCGTCGCGGTCACCGCCGACTCCTACTGGACGCCACGCCGGCTCCAGCGCCTCGCCTGGGACCTGGAGGGCACCGGCACCGAGATGGTCGTCGCGCCCGCCCTGATGGACTTCGCCGGACCCCGGCTGCACGTCACCGGCGTGCTGGGCATGCCGCTGCTGCGCGTCAGCGAACCGTCGTTCACCGGCTTCCGCCGCGTGGTCAAGGCGACCGTGGACCGGATCGGCGCGGCCCTGCTGGTCGCGCTGCTGAGCCCGGTGCTGCTGGCCGTCGCGGTGGCGATCATGGTCGACACCAGGGGACCGGTGCTCTACAAGCAGCGCCGCGTCGGCAAGGACGGCGTGCCGTTCACCATCCTGAAGTTCCGCACCATGATCACCAACGCGGACGCGCTGCGCGCCAGGCTCCAAGCGGTGAACGAGGGCGCGGGCGTGCTGTTCAAGATGCGCCGCGACCCGCGCGTCACCCCCGTCGGCCGGTTCCTGCGGCGCTACTCGATGGACGAGCTGCCGCAGCTGTTCAACGTGCTCCGCGGCTCGATGTCGCTGGTCGGCCCCCGGCCGCCGCTGCCGGAGGAGAGCGCGAAGTACGGCCCGGACATGCGCCGCCGGCTGCTCGTGAAGCCCGGCCTGACCGGGTTGTGGCAGGTGTCCGGGCGCAGCGACCTGTCGTGGGAGGAATCCGTGCGGCTCGACCTCCGGTACGTGGAGGACTGGTCGCTCGCGCTCGACGCGTTGATCTTGTGGAAGACCTTCCGCGCCGTCTTCGGCGGTCAGGGGGCCTACTGATGAGGAGCGAGATGGACCAGCCGATCGGCATCGCCGTGATCGGCGCCGGCTACTGGGGGCCGAACCTGGTGCGCAACGCGCAGGCCACCCCCGGGTTGAAGCTGCGCTACCTGTGCGACCTGGACGTGGAACGGGCCGGCCGCGTGCTCGGCGAGTACTCCACCGTGCGGGTGTCCGGCTCGCTGGACGACGTGCTCGCCGACCCGGCCGTCGACGCGGTCGCCATCGCCACCCCGGCCGCCACGCACCTGCCGGTCGCGCTGGCCGCGTTGCGCGCGGGCAAGCACGTGCTGGTGGAGAAGCCGCTGGCGGCGACCTACGAGGACGGGCTGGAACTGGTCCGCGAAGCGGACAGTCGCGGCCTCACGCTGATGCTCGACCACACCTTCGTCTACACGCCGACCGTGCAGCACCTGCGGCACCTGGTGCGCGACGGCGAGATCGGCACCGTGCAGTACCTCGACTCGGTGCGGGTCAACCTCGGCCTGGTGCAGCCGGACGTGGACGTGTTCTGGGACCTCGCGCCGCACGACCTGTCGATCTTCGACGCGATCATGCCCGACGGCGTGCGCGTGACGCGGGTCGCCGCGCACGGCTCGGACCCGATCGGCGCGGGACGCGCGTGCGTCGGCCACCTGACGTTGGAGCTGTCCGACGGCGTGTTGGCCCACGTGCACGTGAACTGGCTGTCCCCGACCAAGATCCGCACCATGATCGTCGGCGGTTCACGCCGCACGGTCGTGTGGGACGACCTGAACGCCGTGCAGCGCCTGTCCGTGCACGACCGGGGCGCGGACCGCATCGAGGACGACGAGTCCCGCCGCCAGGCGATCATCTCCTACCGGCGCGGCGACACCGTCGCGCCGGCGCTGCCGGAGAAGGAGGCGCTGCGCGGGATGATGGCGGAGTTCGCCTCTTCCATCACCGAGAAGCGCGCGCCCCTCACCGACGGCTGGTCGGGTCTGCGGGTGCTCGCGATCCTGGAGGCGGCGTCGGCGAGCCTGGCGGCCGGCGGCAAGTTCGTACGGGTGCGGGACGTGCGTCCCGCCGATCTGGAAGAGGCGGTGGCATGACTGGGGTAGCGGCCCCGAAGCAGGGCATGGACATGACGGTGACCCCCACCGAGCTGGAGGGTGTCTCCGTGATCCAGCCCGAGTGGTTCGAGGACGAACGGGGGTTCTTCTTCGAGTCCTACAGCAAGCGCCGCTGGGAGCGGCACGGCCTGTCGCTGGACTTCGTGCAGGACAACCACTCCTGCTCCACCAGGGGTGTGCTGCGCGGGTTCCACTTCCAGAACACGCTTGCGCCTCAGCACCGCCTGGTGCGCTGCACGGTCGGCGCGATCTTCGACGTCGTGGTGGACCTGCGGGTCGGCTCGCCGACCTTCGGCAAGTGGTACGGCATCGAGCTGACCGCGCAGAACCGCACCCAGTTGCTGATCGGCCCGGAGTTCGCGCACGGCTTCGCGGTGCTGTCGGACGTGGCCGAGGTGCAGTACAAGACGACGGGCTTCCACAACCCGCAGGCCGAGGGCCTGCTGGCGTGGGACGACCCGGACGTGGGCGTGGCGTGGCCGGTGCGGGACCCGATCCTGTCGGCCAAGGACAGCGCCAACCCCTCCCTCGCCCAGTACCTGGAAAACCCGGCCTTCACCTTTGGAGCCAGGCGTGAACCTGCGTGACGCACGTGTCCTGATCACCGGTGGGGCGGGCCTGATCGGCTCGACCATCGCCGACCACCTGCTCGACGAGGGTGTCGCCGAGATCGTCGTGCTGGACAACCTGGTGCGCGGGCGGCTGGAGAACCTCGCCGGTCCGCTCGAAGCCGGCGCGGTGAAGTTCGTGGAGGGCGACCTGCGCGACACCGACGCCGTACGGTCCGCGATGGACGGTGTCGACCTGGTGTTCCACCAGGCGGCGATCCGGATCACCCAGTGCGCCGAGGAGCCCCGGCTGGCGCACGACGTGCTGGCGACCGGCACGTTCAACGTGCTGGAGGCTGCGGTCCGGGCGAACGTGACCAAGGTCGTCGCCGCGTCCTCGGCGTCGGTCTACGGCCTGGCGGAGCTGTTCCCCACCGAGGAGAACCACCACGCCTACGGCAACCGCACGCTCTACGGCGCGGCGAAGGTCTACAACGAGGGCCTGTTGCGCAGTTTCAACGAGATGTACGGCCTGGACTACACGGCCTTGCGCTACTTCAACGTGTACGGCCCGCGGATGGACGTCTTCGGCGTCTACACCGAGGTCCTCGTCCGCTGGATGGAGCGCATCGCCGCCGGCACCCCGCCGCTGATCCTCGGTGACGGCAGCCAGACCATGGACTTCGTGTACAGCACCGACATCGCGCGCGCGAACGTGCTGGCAGCCAGGAGTGACGTCTCCGACGAGGTCTTCAACGTGGCCTCCGGTGTGGAGACCAGCCTGGCGCAGCTCGCCGACGCGCTGCTGGAGGTCATGGGGCGCAGCGACCTGCGGCCCGAGCACGGCCCCGAGCGCAAGGTCAACGCCGTGCCGCGCCGGCTCGCCGGCACCGAGGCCGCCCGCGAGAAGCTCGGCTTCGAGGCGACCGTGTCCCTCCACGAAGGACTGACCAAGCTGGTGTCCTGGTGGCAGAGCGAGCTCGGCCAGGCCGCACTCGAGGGAGCCAAGGCATGATCCCGATCACCCGCCTGCACGTCGGTCAGGAAGAGGCCGACGCCGCCGCCGAGGCGGTGCTGTCCGGCTGGCTGTCGGTCGGCCCGCGCGCGGCGAAGTTCGAGGAGCTGGTGGCCGAGCAGGTCGGCGCGAAGTACGCGGTGAGCGTCAACAGCGCCACCACCGGCCTGCACCTGGCGCTGGCCGCGCTGGGCATCGGCCCCGGTGACGAGGTGATCTGCCCGTCGTTCACCTTCATCGCGACACCGAACTCCATCCGCTACACCGGCGCCACCCCGGTGTTCGCCGACATCGACGAGCGCACCTACAACATCGACCCCTCGCATGTCGAGCGACTGATCACGCCGCGCACGAAGGCGATCATGCCCGCGAGCCAGATCGGCCTGCCCGCCGACCTCCACGCGCTCAAGGAGATCGCGCGCAAGCACAACCTGCACGTGGTCGAAGACGCCGCGCCTGCCTACGGCGCGACGATCGACGGTGTCCGCCTGGGCGCCATCAGCGACATCACCGTGTTCTCCTTCGACGCGCGCAAGATCCTCACCACGGGCGAGGGCGGCGTGGTCACCACCGACGACGCCGAGGTGGCGGCGAAGCTCAAGGCGCTGCGCGCCCACGCGGCCTCGATCTCCACGCTCGCGCGGCACACGTCGACCGCCGTCATCGCGGAGAGCTACGGCGAGGTCGGCTTCAACTACAAGATGACCGACATCCAGGCCGCGGTCGGCGTGGTGCAGTTGGGCAAGTTGGACCACGTCGTGAAGGTGCGCCGCGGCTTGGCGGCCCGCTACGAAGAACTGCTGGCGGGCAACGAGTCCCTGGTGCTGCCGTTCGAACCGGCGGGCTTCGGGCACGTCTACCAGTCGTACCTGGTGCGGCTGAAGGGCCACGCCCGCATCGACGTGATGAACGCGATGGCCGAACGCGGTGTCGCGACCAGGCGCATCACCGCGTGCCACCTCGAACCCGTCTACCACGCCGGCGACTCCACGCCCTCGCTGCCGGTGACGGAGAAGGTCGCGGCAGACCACATCCTGCTGCCGCACTTCGTCGGGCTGACCGATGAGGAGCAGGACGAGGTCGTCGCCGCGCTGAACGCCGCCACCGCGTAGCCGGGCGGACGTCCGGCGGAACCCGGTGGCCGGGGCAGAACCCGGCCGCCGGGTAACGTCCTGTCCAGTGTAGTTACACACAGTGACTACGGGTTCCGGGTTCGTGTCGTCATTCAAATGAGATCTCCATCGTGGTAACGGATCCAGGGCGAATGGCGACCATGGGGTAACGAGGTTGCGCTACGGAGAGTAGTGACTGCCGCGCTACGCAGTGCGTTCGAGGAGATGAGTGTCGATGGCGTCCCCCGTGAGGCGTCTTGTCAGGACGCTGTGCGCTGTGCTCTTGGTGACTGGTTGTGTCACCCCGCTGGTCCTCATCAACGCCGCAGTGGCCAACGCCGCTCCCTGTGACGCCCCCGTGGTCAACAAGGTGGCTTGTGAGAACAGCAAACCCGGAACCGCGGACTGGCAGGTGACCTCCCGGGACGACTCGATCCTGGGCTACACCACCGACATCAGCGCCAACCCCGGCGGCCAGGTGGCGTTCAAGATGCTGACGAACGCGTCCTCCTACACCATCGACATCTTCCGGCTCGGCTGGTACGGCGGGGTCGGCGCGCGGAAGGTGGGCTCGGTCACGCGCAACACACCGCAGAACCAACCGCCGTGCCTGCGCGACACACCCAGCGCGCTCATCGACTGCGGCAACTGGGCCGTGTCGGTCACCTGGAACGTCCCCGGTGACGCGGTGTCGGGCCTGTACTACGCCCGCGTCACGCGCAACGACAACCAGCTCAAGAACGAGATCGCGTTCGTCGTGCGGGACGACAGCAGCACCTCCAAGATCGTGTTCCAGACCTCGGACTCGACCTGGGTGGCCTACAACCGCTACGGCGGCAACTCGCTGTACTTCGGCGACGGCCCGGGGCAGGGCGGCCAGGCCTACAAGGTCAGCTACAACCGCCCCTACACCGGCGGCGACGGCGACGAGAACTTCATCTTCAACGCCGAGTACCCGATGCTGCGCTTCCTCGAGCGCAACGGCTACGACCTGAGCTACACCACCGACGTCGACAGCGCCCGCCGCGGCCACCTGATCAAGAACCACAAGGTGTTCATGGCGGTCGGCCACGACGAGTACTGGTCGAACGAGCAGCGCGCCAACGTGGAGGCCGCCCGTGACGCGGGCGTGCACCTGGCGTTCCTCACCGGCAACGAGATCTTCTGGAAGACCAGGTGGGAGAAGTCCATCGACTCCTCTCAGACCGACTGGCGCACCATCGCCTGCTACAAGGAGACCAAGGGCACCCAGAACGACGGTCTCAGCGACTGGACGGGCACGTGGCGCGACCCGCGTTACAGCCCGCCGCAGGACGGCGGACGGCCCGAGAACGCGCTGCTGGGCAACATCTTCACGGTCAACGGCCGCCGCGACGACTCGCTGAAGGTGCCCGCCGAGTACGGCAGGATGCGGCTGTGGCGGCACACGTCGCTGCAGAACATGACCGCCGGCACCACCTACGCGTTCCAGCCCGGCACGCTGGGCTACGAGTGGAACACCGTGGAGGACAACGGCTACCAGCCCGCGGGCGTCGGCCAGTTCTCCCGCACCTCGGTCGCCATGCTCGACGGCCCGTACGTGCTGCAGAACCACGGCGACCACTACGCGCCGGACACCAAGACCCACGCCATCACCTACTACAAGCACTCCTCCGGCGCGTTGGTGTTCGGCGCGGGGACAGTGCAGTGGGCGTGGGGCGTGGACGACGAGCACGCGTTCCTCACCAACACCCCGACCTCCGACGTCCGGATGCAGCAGGCGACGGTGAACTTCCTGGCCGACATGGGCGTGCAGGCCACGACCCTGATGTCCGGCCTGGTGCAGGCGAGCGCGACCAGCGACACCACCCCGCCGACCGTGGCCTACACCAACGTCCCGGCCATCTCCACCGTCGGCCGGCAGTACAGCTTCTCCGGCACGGCCACCGACGCCGCCGGCCGCGTGACCGGCGTCGAGGTGTCCACCGACGGCGGCGTGCGCTGGCACCCGGCGGTGTGGCAGGCCGGCCAGACCGCGTGGAGCTACACCTACACCCCGTCCGCCTCCGGCCCCGCCCAGCTGCGGGTGCGCGCGGTGGACGACTCGCTGAACCTGTCCGCGCCCGCCTCGGCCTCGCCCGGCGTCAGCGCCCGCACCTGCCCGTGCGGCCTGTGGACCGACAGCGACACCCCGAAGACGCCCGACAGCCTCGACGGCTCCGCGTTGGAGCTGGGCGTCAAGTGGCGCGCCAACACCGACGGCTACGTGCGCGGCGTCAAGTTCTACAAGGGGCCGGGCAACACCGGCACGCACACCGGCACCCTGTGGACCGCGACCGGACAGCAGTTGGCCACCGGCACGTTCTCCAACGAGACGGCGTCGGGCTGGCAGACCCTGCTGTTCCCGGTGCCCGTGGCGGTCACCGGCGACACCACCTACATCGTGTCGTACCTGTCGCCGACCGGGCGCTTCTCGGTCGACGCCGAGTACTTCAGCCGCTCCAGCCGCTACCTGGAGCCGCTGACCGGGCCGCAGAGCGGCAGCACGTCCGGCGCCAACGGCGTGTTCCGCTCCGGCGCGGGTTTCCCGGACCGCAGCTCGCAGGACAGCAACTACTGGGTCGACGTGATGTGGGCGTCGGACCCCGGCCCCGACACCCGCGCGCCCGTGCTGGTCGGCACGAACCCGTTGGCCGCCGCCAACAGCGTCACCCTGAACCCGACGCTGACCGCCACCTACGACGAAGCGGTCAACGCGAGCACGCTCCAGTTCACGCTCACCGGGCCGAGCGGCGCGGTCGCGGGCGCCTCCTCGGTGACCGGCAACGGCAAGACCGCCCAGTTCACGCCCACCGCGGCCCTCACCGCCGGCACCACCTACACCGCCTCGGTGAAGGTCAAGGACGCCGCCGGCAACGAGACCGTGCAGCACAACTGGTCGTTCACCACCGGCTACAACCGGCCCGCCACGTGCCCCTGCACGGTGTGGGACGACTTCGCCGCGCCCGCGGTCAACAGCGCCGAAGACACCAACCCGGTCGAGTTGGGCGTGAAGGTCCGGTTCGACGGCAAGGGCGAGGTGCTGGGCGTCCGCTTCTACAAGGGCGCGGGCAACACCGGCACCCACAAGGGTTCGCTGTGGTCCGCGACCGGGTTGCTGCTGGCCACCGGCACGTTCTCCAACGAGACCGCGTCCGGCTGGCAGACGCTGACCTTCGCCTACCCGGTGGTCGTGCAGGCCAACACCACCTACGTCGTCTCGTACTACGCGCCCAACGGCCACTACTCCGTGACGCCCGGCTACTTCACCGGGCAGAGCGCGAACTACGGCGCGCTGCGGGCGTTGTCCAACGGCACCGACGGCCCCAACGGCGTCTACCGCTACGGCAGCGGCGGCGGGTTCCCGACCTCGTCGTACAACGCGGCGAACTACTGGGTCGACGTCGTCTACAAGAACGGCCTGAACGGCGACACCACGCCGCCGACCCTCGACACCCGCACGCCGGGGACGGACGCGACCGGCGTCGGCCTGAACTCCTCGCTGGCGCTGGGCTTCTCCGAGGCGGTGGACCCGGCCTCGACGCAGATCCGGCTGGCCGACCCGGGCGGCGCCAACCTCTACGGCACCGCGCAGCTCTCGGGCGACCAGAGGACCGTGACGTGGACGCCGAACGGGGCGCTCAAGCCCAACACCCGCTACACCGCCAGTGTCCTGCTCGCCGACGTCAACGGCAACGCGATGGCGTCCACGGCCACCTGGTCGTTCACCACGACCACCACGGCGACCTGCCCGTGCTCGCTGTTCAGCACGGCGACCGTGCCGACCACCACCTCTGCCGACGACAGCGGGTCCTACGAGCTGGGAGTGCGGTTCAGCCCGACGCAGAGCGGCCGGATCACCGGGGTCCGCTTCTACAAGGGCGAGGGCAACACCGGCACGCACACAGGGTCGCTGTGGTCGTCCGCGGGCGTCCGGCTGGCGACGGGCACGTTCACCGGGGAGAGCGCGTCGGGCTGGCAGACCTTGACCTTCAGCTCGCCGGTCACGGTCGCGCCCGGCCTGGTCTACACGGCGTCGTACTACGTGCCCAACGGCCACTACGCGATCAACCAGGGCTACTTCGCCGCGACCGGCGTGACCGCGCCGCCGCTGACCGCGCCGCAGACCGGTGACGGCAGCCCCAACGGCGTGTTCCAGCCCGGCGGCGGGTTCCCGACGCTGTCCCACCAGGGCAACAACTACTGGGTGGACGTCGTCTACACGCCCAACAGCGACACCACGGCCCCGGTGCACTCCGGCCACACGCCGCTGACCGACGCGGTGGACGTCTCGCGCACCAGCCAGGTGACGGCGTCCTTCGACGAGCCGGTCGACACGACCAACTCGCAGTTCACCGTCACCGACCCGGGTGGCGCGAAGATCGCCGGCGCCGTGACCAGGTCGGCCGACCAGCAGATGCTGCTGTGGACGCCCGCCGAACCCATGGCGGCCGGCACCCGGTACACCGCGAGCGTGCGGGCGGCCGACACCGGCGGCAACATCATGGCCGCGCCGGTCACGTGGTCGTTCACCGTGACCACGACCCAGACCTGCCCGTGCTCGCTGTTCAGCTCGGCGACGGTGCCCACGGTGCCGTCGGCGGACGACAGCGGCGCGTACGAGATGGGCGTGCGGTTCACGCCGTCGGTCAACGGCCGGATCACCGGGGTGAAGTTCTACAAGGGCACCGGGAACACCGGCACCCACACCGGCACGATCTGGTCGGCGGGCGGGGTGCCGCTGACGACCGGGACGTTCACCGACGAGACCGCTTCCGGGTGGCAGACGTTGACGTTCAGCACGCCGCTGGCCGTCACGGCGGGCACCACGTACGTGGCCTCCTACACCGTGCCCAACGGCCACTACTCGGTGAACCTCGGCTACTTCGCGGGCTACACCGTGACCTCGCCGCCGCTGTCCGCACCGGCCAACGCCGAGGGCGCGCCCAACGGCCTGTTCCAGGTGGGCAGCGGGTTCCCGACGAACAGCTACCAGGGCAACCACTACTGGGTCGACGTGGTCTTCAGGACCGACTGAGGGGAACGACATGACGCCACGGCCGCTGCTGCTGGTCGGCGGCGCGGGACTGGCACGGGAAGTGCTGGCCGCGGTCCGGCTCCTGCCGGAGGAGTGGAAACCCGTCGGAGCGCTGGACGACGACCCGGCTCGGCACGGCGCGGACCTCGACGGTCTGCCCGTGCTGGGCGGGTCGGACCTGGTGCACGAGATGCCCGACGCCGCCGTCCTGGTGTGCGTCGCCGGCGCACGGCGGCCGTTGGGTCGCATGAACGTGGTGCGGCGGCTGGACCTGCCGGAGGACCGGTACGCCACCGTCGTGCACCCGGCGGCGTCCGTGCCCGAGGGCTCGGTGCTGGGGCCGGGCACGGTCCTGCTCGCCGGAACGGTGGTGACGACGCCGCTGCGCTTGGGGGCGCACGTCGTCGCCATGCCGCACGTGCTGGTCACCCACGACGACGAGGTGGGCGACGGAGTCACGTTCGCCGGCCGCGCGGCGTTGGGAGGTGCGGTCCGGGTGGGTGAGAGCGCCTACCTGGGCCAGGGTTGCTGCGTGCGGGAAGGCGTGGCGATCGGCGCGGGCGCGGTGGTGGGCATGGGCTCGGTGGTGCTCACCGACGTCCCCGCCGGGGAGGTCTGGGCGGGGAACCCCGCCCGACGACTGCGAGAGGGGAACGGTTCGTGATCGACATCCCGCTGGTTGACCTGCGTGCCCAACACGAACAGGTGGCCGACGAGGTCGCCGACGGCTGGGCGGAAGTGCTCAAGACCACCGCCTTCGTCGGCGGACGCCAAGTCGCCGACTTCGAGGCGGAATTCGCCGCGTACCAAGAGGTGCCGCACTGCGTGGCCGTCGGCAACGGCACCGACGCGATCGAGCTGGCGCTGCGGGCACTGGGCGTGGGGCCGGGTGACGAGTGCGTGCTGCCGGCCAACACCTTCATCGCCACCGCCGGCGCCGTGGCCCGGACCGGCGCCACACCCGTGCTGGTGGACTGCGTGGCCGACACGGGCCTGATGGACGTGTCGCAGGTGGCGGACGCCGTGTCGCCGCGCACCAAGGCCCTGCTGCCCGTGCACCTGTACGGGCAGGCCGCGCCGGTGGAGGAACTGCGGTCGTTCGGGGTGCCGATCGTCGAGGACGCGGCGCAGGCCCAGGGCGCGCGGCGGCACGGCGTTCCGGTCGGCGGACTCGGCGACATCGCCGCGACCAGCTTCTACCCCGGCAAGAACCTCGGCGCCTACGGCGACGGTGGTGCCGTGCTGACGACGTCCGCTTCGCTGGCCGCGTCCGTGCGACTGCTGCGTGAGCACGGGTCGCCGCGCAAGTACGAGCACTCGGTGCCGGGCTTCAACAGCCGACTGGACACGGTGCAGGCCGTGGTGCTGTCCGCGAAACTGCGCAGGCTGGAGGACTGGAACGCCCTCCGCCGTGCCGCCGCCGACCGCTACTCCGCGCTGCTCGCCGACGTCCCGGGCGTAACGGTGCCGGTCGTGCTGGACGGCAACGTGCCCGTGTGGCACCTGTACGTCGTCCGCGTGCCCGCACGTGACCGGGTGCTGGCGTCGTTGCACGAGGCCGGGATCGGGGCCGGCATCCACTACCCGACACCCGTGCACCTGACCGCCGCGTACGGCTACCTGGGCCACTCGCCCGGCGCGTACCCCGTCAGCGAGGCCGTCGCGGGGGAGATCTTGTCCCTGCCGCTGTTCCCGGAGATCACGGTGGCGCAGCAGGAGCGCGTGGTCGCGGCTTTGACGGAGGCAGTGCGATGAGCGTCTACGTCCACCCGAAGGGCCTGTGCGAGAGCACCGAGGTGGGCGACGGCACGAGGGTGTGGGCGTTCGCCCACGTCCTGCCCGGCGCCAGGATCGGCCGGGACTGCAACATCTGCGACGGCGCCTTCGTCGAGGGTCGCGCGGTCCTGGGCGACCGGGTGACGGTGAAGAACGGCACGTTGGTGTTCGACGGCGTGGTGTGCGAGGACGAGGTGTTCCTCGGCCCGAACGTCCTGTTCACCAACGACCTGCGCCCCCGTGCGGCGATCAAGCGGACCGGTGACGCCCTGCTGTCCACGGTGGTCCGGCGCGGCGCGACGCTCGGCGCCGGTGTGGTCGTCGTCTGCGGTGTGGAGATCGGCGAACACGCCTTCGCCGCCGCGGGTTCCGTGGTGACCAAGGACGTGCCGGCGCACGCTTTCATCGCCGGCAACCCGGCAGGTCACAAGGGCTGGGTGTGCGACTGCGGCCAACGCCTGGACGCGGGCCTGGTGTGCCGGGACTGCGGCAACCGCTACGTCGAGGGCGACAAGGGCCTCTCGCCGGCCCCCTGACCCCACGCCGTCGACCAGGCGGTCCGCGTGGGCCGGCTGCCGGCGACAAGGGCCTCTCACCCGCCGCCTGACCCACCACCCACCGCACCCGGCGTCCCGTCCGCTTCGAGCGGGCGGGACGCCTCCGCGGTCCTGGCTTCCGCACGGGCGGCGCGCAGCAACGCCCCGGTCAGGCCGACCATGGTGAACACCAGGCCGGTGGCCACGCTGAAGCCGAGCAGGTCGAACGTGATCGACCCGATCCCACCCGCCAGCACACCCGCCAGCAGGGCGCTCGCCAGGCTCTTCAAGTGCTCGTCCCGGCTGATCACCCGCACCCGGACCGCCGCGAACGCCGCCGCCAGGAACATGCCGATCAACGCGAACAGGCCGAGGTAGCCGTTCTCGATCAGCGTGAGCAGGAACTGGTTGTCCAGGATCGTGTACTTCGTCGGCAGGTACGTGCCGAAACCACGGCCGAGCAACGGGTGCAGGTCGATCTGCTCGGCCGCCGCCTCGTAGTCCGCCGTGCGCGCCTTGACGCTCGGGTCGTCCTCGATGTTCGAGAACATGCCGCGCAGCGTGCCGAACAACCCTGGCACGACCAGGCTCGCGCCCAGGAAGAACCCGCCGCCCACCAGCAGGGTGGTGATCTTGCGCTGCTTCGGCAACGTGGCGACCATGATCAACCCGGCCACCGCCACAGCGACGATCGCGGTCCGTGACAACGCGGTCAACGCGCCAAGGCCGACCAGGGCCAGGCACACCAGCCAGCGCGCGTACGGCGCGCCTTCGTCCCTCGCCTGGAACACGTAGTGCGCGCCCAGCGGCACGGCCATCGCGCACACCAGACCGTATTCGATGGGGTGGTTCGTGGTGCCGGTCGGCCGGCGGAAGATCGACCGGGACTCCATCACCGCGTACCCGTTCTCCTGCGCGCGCAGCCCCGGCAGCGACACGTAGCCTGCCAGGTCGACGCCGAGACCGAACTGCACGAGACCGATGAACGCGATCACCGCCGAGCAGCCCAGCACCAGTTTGAGCACCTTGTCCAGGCGCTCCTTGGTGCGGACGGCGTCGCACACGAACACCGCGACCGCGATCATCGCGGTGATCCGGACGATGCTGCTGTCCGCGACGGTCAACTCGTCGGTGGGCAGCCACCGCCGCGTCGCCACCCCGTAGGTGGCCAGGTGCGCCGCCAGGTACAGGCCCACCGCCGTGCGCACGATGTTGCGACCCTTGCTCATGCCGACGGTGTCCACCATCTGCCCCGACAGCCACAGCACGCCCAACATCAGCGCCACCACCAGGGCGGGCGGCAGCGTCATCGGCACGAACGACAGCACCAGCCGGGCCGGGATGATCAGCAGCGCCAGCAGGAACAGGCACAACAGGGTGGCGCCGTCCACGCCCCGGCGCACGGGCCGGTCCTCGTCCTGACCGGATCGCCCGGGCTGACCGGACCGCTCCGCCTGCTCGGACACGGTCAGGGTCTGTCTTCGTTGGCGGGCCACGCCGGTGCGGGGCCACGCGCGCCGGGCGCGGCGATCTTCACCGTCTGCTCGCTGGCCGTCGGCTGCGGGCGGTGCGTCGGCGCTGGACGGCGTGGTTGGCCGTTGTGGTGCGGCGGGGGTTGCGGCTTCCCGACCGGCACACCGCCCGGGGGAGTGCCCACAGCGGCCGGTGGCGGCGTCACGGGTGCCTCGGCAGGCTGGTCCGCGCCCTTGCTCTCACCGACCTCACCGGCCTCACGGCGCCGGCGCAGGTGGTTCAGGACGTTGTCGCCGCCGAACGTGGCCACCGTCGTCAACAGCATCATCAGCACGAACGCCGCGCCCGCGTACCGGACCTTGCCACCGATCTGCGCCTCGGCCACGGTCGGGTTCACGATCACCTGGGAGGTGATGAACGTCGACGCCGGCGCTTTCAGCGACGTCTGCTGCTCGTCCAGCTCCTCGGTGACGAACTCCATCACCGTGGTGACCAGCCGCTCCGCGGTCTCCGGCGTGTTGCTGTCGGCCGTCACGAACAGGAACGGGCCGGCCTGCCCGCCGCCCGTCGCGACGAAGTTGTCCGGCGAGTCCTTCTCGATGCCCAGCGACTCCTTGCGGGTCTTGGGGTCGGCCAGGATCTGCGCCAGGATCTGAGAGGTGGTCGACAGGCTGCTGTCGAAAGCCAGCAACGGGTTGACCCGCACGGCCTCCTCCGGCGAGACGTTCTCGGAGAACGTGCCACCCGCGGCGGGTGAGGTCAGCACCACGACCCCGGTGGACTGGTAGCGCGTCGGGATCGACAGGAACACACCGGCCGCCACGGCGACGGCCACGATCGCTGAGGGCAGGGCGATGTACCACCGCCTGCGCAGCGTTCGCACGGCGCCCCAGAAGTCCATCCGCTCCCCGATCCGGCGTTTACCCTGCGTGGAGACTCGCAAGGTGTTGTTACTCTGAAATCGGCTGACTCGCGCCTTGTCGTTACAGGTGGTGATGGATTTTGGGCACGCGACGCACTGTGCTTGCCGTCACCGCCATCGTACTGGTCGTCGTGGCCGGCGCGGTCTACGTGACGACGGTCGTCCGCGAGGACCGCCCGGTGGTCGCGGGGGCCACGGCCAGGGGTGACCTGATGTACGTGGAGCTGGCCGACGGCCGGTCGCGGGTCGAGCAGCTGAGCCTGGCCGACCCGGCGACGCGCAGCGCCACGGAGCAGTCGTGCCAGCGGTTCTACCGGGCCGGCGGCACCACGGTGTGCCTGAGGCTCGCGGGACCGGGGCCGACGTACGCGGCAGAGGTGTCGCGTGACGGCGCCGTGGTGCGGAGCGTGCCGCTGCCGGGCATCCCCAGCCGTGCCAAGGTGTCGGCGTCCGGGCGGGTCGTGTCGTGGACGTCCTTCGTGAGCGGCGATTCGTACGCCGTGCCGGGCGGCTTCTCCACGCGCACCGGGTTCTTCGACTCGACCACCGGTGAGGTCGTCGAGTCGCTGGAGGGCTTCGCCGCCGACGTCGAGGGCAAGCCCCTGCATGCCCAGGACGTGAACTACTGGGGTTTGACGGTGGGCGCGGACGACCGCACGTTCTACGCCACCCTCGCGTCGGGCGGCTACACGTGGCTGGTGGAGGGCGACCTGATCGACCGTCGCGTGCGGTCGTTGCGCCGTGACGCCGAGTGCCCGTCGCTCTCACCGGACGGCACCGAGGTCGCGTACAAGAAGCGCGTCGGCCGGCTGGGTCCGTGGGACCTGGCCGTCCTGGACCTGGCCACCGGCGTGGAACGCCGCCTCCCCGGCACTGCGGGCATCGACGACCAGGCCACCTGGCTGGGCGACGACCGCATCGCCTTCGCCGCCGTCCCCCGTGACGCCGAACGGGCCGCCGTCCACCTGGTGGACGCCGACGGCTCGGCCCCCGCCACCCTCCTGATCCCGGACGCCACCTCCCCGTCCCCCGGCTGACCGCGTCAGAGGTGGAGTTCGCGGAGCAGGACTTTCTCGAGTTCGTCGCCGGCGGCGTCCCAGGAGCGGCTGGACACGGACGAGGAGGCGGCCGAGGCGGTGGTGCCGAAATCGGGCGTGGTGACCACATCGGACAGCGCGCGGGCCAGGTCGTGCGGCGTGGCGGGGGCGTAGCGGACGTGGTCGTTGTCCAGCACGACGCGGTTGTGCGGTGCGTCGTTCACCACCGGCAGGCAGCCCGCCGCCAGCATCTCGTGCGGCACGAGCGACACGTTGGTCATCGACAACGTGAGGCCCGCGTAGCAGCGGTTGTAGATCTCGTTCAGCTGGTCGGGCGTCACGAGACCGTGGTCGACGTGCCGCGGACCCAGGGTCCCGATCTTCTCGCCATAGGTGTGGATCGCGATGTCCGGGTGCCGCTCGGCGAAGATGTCCAACGCCAGCAAGCCGATCTCGATCGCCCGCCGCGGCGCCAGCCGACGCGCGTAGAACACCACGCCGTCCCGGGTGACGCCGGGTCGCAGGTGGTAGCGGTCGGCGTCGCAGCCGAACTCGAAGAAGTCGGCCGGCATGCCCGCCTCGGCCCGCACCTTCTCCGCCAGGAAACGGCCCGCGGTGAACCCGTGGAACCCCATCCGGTACGTGTTCTCCGCCAACGCCGACAGCCCGCCCACCGGGAAGAACCACGGCTCGTAGTCCTGCACGAGGTAGAACCGCCTGCCCGCGCACGGGTCGTTGAACACCGGGTAGGCCGTCATCCAGGCGGTGGCGAACACCGCGTGCGCGTCGGCCATGCCGTCCGACACGTCGTGCACAGACCCGCGGAACCCCGGGAACGCGGACCGGATCACCGGCTCGTGGTCCACCGCACGGCTCCCGTACACGTCGTACAAGTACAACCGGCACGTGTGCCCCAACGATTCCAGGTGCGAGATCAGCCGGAACATCGTGGTGTGCCCACCCGACCCGGGTGACGGCGGCGTGCTCACCCAGTTCACCGTCAACCGACCGTCCGCCGCGACAGGTGGCACGACGACCGCCCGCCGGACACCGATGTCCGCGGCACGCACGTCCTCAAGGCGCACCGGGAACACCTCGGCGTCCGCCCCGAACCGCCGCGCCGCGCTGCCCAGCGCACGAGCCCCGAGTTGCCGGACACCCTGCGCGCGCACGATGCGCGAGACCTGGTGCGCGCGCCGCTGCAACTGCCGGACGACCCTCACGCGCTGACCCTTCGACGCAGCAGCCCCAGCACCTCTTGGCGCAAGGGGAACACGACGACCGCATACGCCAGGCACGCCGACGTGCCGCCGACCAGCAGCCGCCACAAAGCACCCTCGATCAACCACTGCACGCCCACAGCCACCACGACCATCACCAGGCCACCGAACGCCGGCCGTGCGACAGCGGCCCCCAGCACCCGCGCCCGCACCCCGTACGGGCGGAAAGCCACCAGGTACGCGGGCACGACGACCAGGAGCACCACCACGCTCTGCGCCGCCGCCACGCCCCGGATCCCGTCCAGGTGCGCGCCCAGCGCCAGCAACGGCACGAGAGCCACCATCCACACGAGGTGGATCACCAGGATGGCCCGCGACCGCCCCGCGCTGGCCAGGTAGTCGTACCCCAGCTCCAACGCCACCCGCAGCGCGCCCAGCAGCACCAGCAACGCCAACGCCTGCGCGGCCGGAGCCCACCGTTCGCCGTAGACCGTCCGCACCAGCGGGTCCGCCAACGCCGCCAGCAGCACACAGGCGGGCACGGTCGCCAGCGCGAGCAGCCGCAACGCACGCGCGAACGCTCGCGCGAACAGCTCCGGGTCGTCTCTGACCTGCGAAAACGCTGCCAGTGACACGCTGCGCACCGGCTGCGAGAAAGCACCCACCGGCCAGTTCGCCAGGTTGAACGCGAGCAGGTAGAACCCGAGCGGCACCGTCCCCAACATGCTGCCGACGATGATGTAGTCGACGTTCAGCACCCCGAACACCAGCAGGCTCGCCCCGGCCAGCGGCAGCCCGAACGCGAGCAGCCCCCGTGCCTGCACCGCGTCGAACCCCGGCCGGTAGCGCTGCGAGGTGTAGGCGAACATGACCACGGCCGCCACCAGGTTCGTCGCGATCCGCGACCACGCCAGGCTCCACGCGCCGAACCCCAGCAGCGCCAGCACCACCACGACCGCCGTGCCGACGACGAACGCCGACGTGTCCGCGACGAACTTGTGGTCCTGCCGGAACTCCCGCTGCAACAGCGCGCCGGGCACCGCCGACACCCCCGCGACCACCAGCGACAGCGACATCAGCTGGATCACGCCGGTGGCCTGCGGCGTGTCCATCGCCGAGGCGAACCACGGCGCGCCCAACACGCACACGGCCGCCAGCAGGCAACCGGACGCGATGGACAACGTCGTCACCGTCGGCGCCAGCAAGGCGACCGGCTTGTCGGTCCGCACGAGCGCGACGCTGACTCCCATCTCGCTGATGCTCATCACGATGTTGAGCACCACCAGCGCGACCGCGAACACGCCGAACTGCTCGGGGGCGATGAGCCGGGCGAGCAGGACGCCCACACCCACCTGGCTCAGCCGCTGCACCAGGCTGTTGACGGCGCTCCACCGGATGGCCGAGGCGACCTTGCGCTCCAGGCCTGCGGGTGCGGTCACTGGCCGCGCCACTTCCAGACCTGCTTGGACACCAGGCCCGTGCCGCGCTTGACCAGGTGACTGCCGACGAACACCTGCGTCCGGCTGCACCACCGCGGCCCCAACGCGCGCCGCCGTCGCAGCGCCCGGTACTCGGGCAGCCGCTCGGTGTCGGCGCACACCCGCCGCGCGAACGCCACCAACTCGTCCACCGGGATCTCGTCCAGCTTGTCGCGGTCGTAGGCGCGCACCGCCCGCCACAACGCGTCCTTGGCGATCGACCGGTCGGCCAGCGCGCGCAACCCCGCCGGCAGGTCCGGGTGCTCGGCGAAGAACCGCTCGAACACGGCCTGCCGCTGCTCCAGGTCGGCGAACAGCGACGAGAACTGCGTGCGCATCATGCTCTGCTGGTGGACCCGGTAGTACGCGGCGGGTTTGCCGCGCACGTAGCCGATGTCGGACACCGCGGCGATGCGCATCCACATCTCCAGGTCGCCCGCGTGCGGCAGGTCCGGCCGGTAGCCGCCGACCCGCTGCTGCACCGACGTGCGCACGACGGCTTCGGGCGACGACAGGACGTTCTGCCCGGTGCGGCAGCGCGCCTCGATCCAGTCCACACCGGACCAGACGGTGCGGCCCGAAGGCGGCGTCATCACGGACGGCAGGTCGTCGTGGTCGGAGTAGTAGACGACCCGGCCGTACACCATGCCGACGCCCGGGTTGGCCTCGAACACCTCGGCGGCACGGGCCAGCGATCCGGGCGCCAACAGGTCGTCCGCGGACAGCAGCACCGTGTAGTCGGCCTTCGCCCACTCCAGCAGGCCCTCGTTGTAGGTGGCGATGTGACCCTGGTTGACCTCGTGCCGGCGGCCCTCGACCCGCGGGTCGGCCGTCAGTTCGGCCATCACCTCGGGCGTCTCGTCGCTCGACGTGTCGTCGATGATCAGCACCCGCACGTCGACGCCGGGCTGGTCGAGCACGCTCCGAACGCACGCGCGGAGGAACCGGGCGTAGTTGTAACAGGGGATGACGACGTCGACCGTCGGTCGTGCCGCAGGATCAGTCACGCCCTACACATCGTGCCCGACCCCGGATCGTTAACGGCGGGCCGCCGATCCCGATGTACGGGACACGAGGGAAGGGGCTCCATGGACCACGTCGTGCTGACGCGCTTCAACCTGCCGTCCGTCGGCGCGGAGAGCGTCGTGCGGGCGCGTGACGGCTGGCTGACCGAGCGCGTCGGGCTGTTCGAGCGGTACTGCCTGCCCTCGGTGGCGGCGCAGACCACCTCGAACTTCCGGTGGCTCATCTACTTCGACCCCGAGAGCCCGCAGTGGCTCAAGGACCGCATCGAGGCGCACGGCGACGCGTACACCGCGGTGTTCCGCACGCAGGTCGGCCGGGAAGAGCTGGTCGAGGACATCTCGGAGCTGTTCCCGACCAGGGCCGACGAGCTGATCACCACCAACCTCGACAACGACGACGGCCTGGCGGCGGACTTCGTCGCGCGGCTCCAAGCCGAGCGCACCACCGGCCGCCGGACCGCCCTCTACCTGGCGAACGGGCTGGTCAAGAGCCCAGAAGGGCTGTTCGCCCACCACGACCGGGACAACGCGTTCGCGTCGATGCGGGAGAGCTGGGACGCGCCGGTGACGTGCTGGGCGGACTGGCACAACCGGCTGCACCGGCACGCCGAGGTGGTGTCGCTCGGCGGCTCGCCCGGCTGGTTGCAGGTCGTGCACGGCGGGAACGTGAGCAACCGCACGCGCGGCAGGCTGGTCGCGCCCGCGCCGTACCGGCCGCTGTTCGGCGCCGCGCTGGACGACGTGCCGGCGCCCGCCGGCCGGGTGCTGGCCCGGGACCGGTTCGTCGGGCACCCGCTGCGGGTGGCGCGGGACGGCGCGCGGTTCCTGGCCAAGACCGCGGCGCAGCGGCTGCTCGGCCCGACCGGCTTCGAGAAGGCGAAACAGGTGTTGGCCGCGCGTGGGCGCGTCCGGACGCCGAGGTGAACAGGAGCAGGACCATGGCCCGTGCGCGCGTGGTGCTCGCGGTACTCGTGCTCGTCGCCGTGACGTCGTGCACGGCTGAAGCGGCGCGGCCTGAACCAGAGCCGCGGGCGGTGACCGCCGGGCCGTCCGTCGACTACTACAGGAAGTGGGCCAACGGCCCGAACCCCACCGGCGACCCGAACGTGTTCCCGATCACCGTCTGGATGCAGGACCCGTCCGGGATCGAGAACGGCGAGAAGCTCGGCCGGGCCTACCCGGAGATCGGCATCGACACCGGCATCGGGCTGTGGGAGGACGAGTGGTGGTACCTCCGCCAGGAAGGCCTCCACCAGACCGACTGGCGCGTGTACGTGGACGGGACGCGCGTCGACACGGTGCTCGCGGACACCGCGCACGCCCGCAACTACGTGGGCTACCTGATCGCCGACGAGCCGGACATGAACAAGGCCTACGCCGACAAGTTCCACCCCGAGATGCAGCCCTCGGCGATCCTGAAGGCGGCCGAAGCGGTGCGCGCCAAGGACCCGACCCGGCCGACGTATCTCAACTTCAGCCCGTGGATGGGCACGCCGACCGGAGAGATCGGTTACGGCTACATCGAGAAGTCCTACGAAGAGGACATGCGGACGTACTGCTCGGCCGCGGACATCGCGTCGGCCGACTACTACGGTTGGACGCACCCCGACCGCAACCACACGGTCGGCGCGTACAGCTACGGGCAGGTCATCGACACCATGCGCAAGTGGTGCGGCCCCGACAAGCCGCTGTACGGGTTCGTGGAGACCGGGCACCCGCACGACCGCGGCGAGACCATCGACCCGGACCAGCTCGAATCCGCGGTGTGGAACACGATCCTGCACGGCGCCACCGGCATCAACTACTTCGCGCACAGCTTCTACGCCGACGGCAAGGGCGAGTACTCCAGCGTGCTGACGCGCCCTGATATCACCGCCAGGGTGACCGCCGTCAACGCGCGGCTGAAGTCGCTCGCGCCGGTGCTCAACGCGCCCAACGCGCCGGGTCTGGCGGCGGCGAGCGACAACGGCATCCCGGTGTCCGTGCTGCACAAGCAGGTCGGCGGCGCGGGGTGGGTGGTGGCGCAGACCGACGGCACCAAGGACCACCCGCGCAGCCTCGCGGCCCGGGTGACGGTGGACGTGCCGGTGTCCTCGGGCACGGCGACCGTGGTGGACGAGGACCGGACCGTGCCGATCGTGGCCGGGAAGATCGTCGACGACTTCGGTCCGTACCAGGTTCACGTGTACCGCTTCTGATCGGCTAACGGCACCGCCCCGCACTGCGATTGGCGCAGGGGACCCCATCCAGCGACGGAGGCCGACAGTGCTCGGACAGATCCGCAAGGTGAGCGCGTTGTGTGGCGCGGCAGCGGTGGGGGCGGCGCTGCTGCTCGTGCCGTCCGGGACGGCGATCGCCGAAGGCCCGGTCCGGGTGCTCGGCTACGTCGCGAACAACGGCGGCGGGGTGTCGGTGCTCGACACCGCCACGAACACGGTCACGAACACGTTGGTGGACTCCGGCGGCGACTCGCCGTACGGCGTCGGTGTCGCCTTCGACGGCACGCGGGGCTACATCACGAACATCCGTGACAACACGCTCACGGTCATCGACACGCCGACCAACACCGTGGACGCGGCGGTGCCGGTCGGTGACGGGCCGGCCGGAGTCGTCGTCTCGCCGTCCGGTGGGCACGTGTACGTGTCGAACTACCGGGCGGGCACGGTGTCGGTGGTCGACGCGGCGACGTTGACCACGACCGAGACGATCCCCGTCGGCGCCAACGCCGACGGCATCGCGATCACGCCGAACGGCAAGCGCCTGTACGTGGCGCACGACGTGGTCGGCGCGGGCACGGTGTCCGTGATCGACACGGCGACGAACACCGAGGTCGGCGACATCCCCACGGGCAACACCCCGACCGCCGTGGCGGTGACGCCGGACGGCGCGAAGCTGCTGGTGGTGAACAAGTTCTCCAACGACGTGGCCGTGGTCGACACCGCGTCCGACACCGTGATCGGTCGGGTCCCGGTGAGCTTCATCCCGCACGGCGTGGCGATCTCGCCGGACGGCGCGCGGGCGTACGTCACCAACAGCGAGGGGCACAGCCTGTCCGTGGTGGACATCGCCGCGTTGACGACGGTGGCGCAGATCCCCGTCGGCAGCAGGCCGATCAGCGTGGCGCTGACCCCGGACGGCTCGACGGCCTACGTGACGAACTACAACAGCGGCACGCTGTCCATTGTGGACACCGCGACGCTGGCCGTGGTCGGTTCGGTGCCGGTGGGCGTGCACCCGGTGGGCCTCGCGATCCACCACGTCCCGGCCGCGCCCACCAAGCTGGTCGCCGGGTACGCGCAGCTCCAGTTGCGCCTGCTGGGCTTCACCGTGCGCGGCCTGGACGCGACCCTGACCGAGTCGCACACCGGCCGCCCGGTGGCCGGCAAGCCGATCACGTTCCGCACCGTCAAGGGCCACCCGCTCTGCACCGCCATCACGAACTCCGTGGGCAAGGCGCAGTGCGACGCGAACGTGCCGTTGCTGGTGGGCGTCTCGACCCTCCTCCTGGGCTACACGGCGAGCTACGCGGGCGACCTGACCCACGGTCGTTCCGTGGCGCACGGCCGAATCGGCCTGCTCTGACCGATGCCCGAGACCGGGACAGCGCGGTCTAACGGCGCGCGTTGAGGCGCCAGGCGATCGCCACCGCTACCACCAGGGCGGCGATCGCCGCGTACACGGCCGTGCCGAAGGCGGCGAACTGGAGCAGGAGGCCGAACACCACGGACGACACGAGCCGGGCCAGCGCCTGCCCCGTCTGCACCACCGCGAGACCGGACGCGCGCAGCGATTCCGGCACCAGCGCGCTCACCCGAGCGGACAGCACGCCGTCCGTCGCGGCGTAGAAGAGACCGTGCGACAACAGCGCCACACCGACCCCGACATACCCGGTGCCGGGCACGAGCAGCAGCACGTACACGGCCAGCAGCAGCGCGTGCCCGCCGAGGAACACCGGCCACCGGCCGATCCGGTCGGCGAGCCGTCCCACGGGTGTCGCGGCCGGCAGGAAGACCAACGCCGTGCCCAACGGCAGCAACGGCAGCAGGTGCAGCGGCACGTCGGTCGCCTTCTGCACCAGGATGAACACGAAGGCGTCGGACAACGTCGCCAGCCCCAGCAAGGCCGCCGCCACCGCCACCCTGCGGTACCCGGCGTCCCGCAGCAACGCGAACCCCGCGCGAAGCGACGGACGAGGTCCGGCGGGAACCGGCCGCGGGTTCTCCCGCACGAACGCCACCAGCACGATCAGCCCCACCACCGCGAAGCACGCGCTGACCACGAACACCGGCCCGGCGACCGTGCCGATCCCGTACAGCAGCAGGAACGTCACCAGCGGCCCGAGCAGCGCGCCCACCGCGTCCATCGTCCGGTGCAGCCCGAACGCCGCGCCCAACCGGTCCGGCGGCGTCGCCAGGGAGATCAACGCGTCCCGCGGCGCGGTCCGCAAACCCTTGCCCGCGCGGTCGACGGCGAGGGTCGCGCCGATGCCGAACGCCGACGCGCCCACCACCGGGAAGATGAGCTTGGTCACCGCCGACAGCCCGTAACCGACCGCGGCGACCGCCTTGTGCCGGTGCGTGCGGTCCGAGACGTGCCCGCCGACGAGCCGAAGCACCGCCGTCGCACCCGTGTACAGACCGTCCAGCACGCCGAACTGGGCGTAACCCATGTTGAGCGTGACGAGCAGGTAGACCGGCATGAACGCGGTGATCATCTCGGCCGAGACGTCGGTCAGCAGGCTCACCGCGCCCAGTGCCACCACCGTGCCGGGAACCTTGCCCCTGACCCGCTCGCCGGGCCGGACGGACGCGACGTACATGCCCCCGATATCGGTCACGCCGGGTAACCGTTACCGCCGCCGGGCAAGGTCGTAACGGGGACCACCCCGAACCCGATGACGCGGGTATGCCGGACATCTCGCAGGCCCGCGTCCGAGTGGGCGCCGTCGACGTGTGGGCCGTGAGCGAAGCCGGCGTCGCCGACCACGTCGCCGAAGCGTGGCGTCGGTCGGCGGGCGGCGCGATCGTCACGGCCAACGTGGACATCGTGCGCGCCGCGACCCGTCGCCCCGAGCTGGCCGCGCTGGTCGCCGAGTCCGAGATGGTGGTGGCCGACGGCATGCCGGTCGTGTGGGCGGGGCGGCTCGCGGGCGTGCGGGTGCCGGAACGGGTCACCGGCGCGTCGCTGGTGTTCACGCTGGCCGGTGCCGCCGCGCGCGAGGGCCGCTCGGTCTACCTGCTCGGCGGTGAGCCCGGCGTGCCGGAGAAGGCCGCCGAGGTGTTGCGCGCCCGGTACCCCGGGCTGCGGATCGCGGGCACGGACTCGCCGCCGTTCGGGTTCGACACGTCCGCGGATCTCACCGCGGCGGCCGTGGCCAAGGCGGTGGCGGCCGAACCGGACCTGGTGCTGGTCGGCCTGGGCTTCCCCAAGCAGGAACGCCTGATCCGGTTGCTCAAGGCGGAACTGCCGCGCGCCTGGTTCCTCGGTTGCGGCGCGGGCATCCCGATGGCCGCGGGCGAGTTCCGGCGTGCGCCGGGAGTGGTGCAGAACCTGGGCGCGGAGTGGCTGCACCGCCTCGTGCTCGAACCGCGCCGGCTGGCCAAGCGCTACCTGCGCGACGACCTGCCGTTCGCGTTCCGCCTGCTCGGGGGCGCGCTGCGCACCCGGCTCGGCCACCAGGCAGGGGAGTAGCGGTGCCGCTCGCCGTGGTCGTCGTGACCTACCACAGCGCCGAGGTCGTCGAGGACTGCCTGAAGTCGGTGGCGGTCGCGCTCCGGTCCGTTCCGGACGGTCGGATCGTGGTGGTGGACAACGCTTCCGCCGACGACACGCTCGCCATCGTGGCCCGGGTCGCGCCCGACGCGCAGATCGTGGCGCGGACCGCCAACGACGGCTTCGCGGCCGGCGTGAACGCGGGGTTCGCCGCCGCGCCGGACTGCGACGTGCTGGTGCTCAACCCGGACGTCCGGCTGCACCCGGAAGCGATCACGTTGCTGCGCGCGGCGTTGGTGATGCCCGGCACGGGTATCGCGGTGCCGCGCCTGGCCGGTGTCGACGGCGCGCCCCAGCCGTCGTTGCGACGCGCGCCGAACCCGTTGCGCGCGTTGGGCGAAGCGGTCCTGGGCGGCACGCGCGCCGGTCGGGTCGAGGCGCTGGGCGAGTTGGTGGTCGACCCCATCCGGTACGAGACGGCGGGGACCGCGGCCTGGGCGACCGGTGCGGCGTGGCTGATCTCCCGCGAGGCGCGCGAGGCGACGGGTGTGCTGGAGGAGCGCTACTTCCTGTACTCGGAGGAGACCGAGTACATGCTGCGCGCGGGCAAGCGCGGGTACGCCGTCCGCTACGAGCCGCGGGCGCGGGCCGTGCACTTCGGTGGCGAGCAGTCGACGTCGCCGGTGCTGTGGTCGATGGCCACCACGAACCGGGTGCGGCTGGTCCGCGAGCACAAGGGCCGGCCGGCCGCGTTCGTGATGTGGCTGGCGGTGCTGCTCAACGAGCTGCTGCGCGCGCCGCGCGGCGCCAAGCACCGCAAGGCCGTCGGCGACCTGGTGCGCTGGCGTCGGTGGCCGGCCCGTCCGGGGCAGGAGCCCGAACCGGGCTGGGTGTGCTTCTCCGCGCAGGACTGGTGGTACCACAACCGGGCGCACTCGGACTTCCAGCTGATGCGGGCCATGGCGGCGCACCGCAGGGTGCTGGTGGTCAACAGCATCGGCATGCGGATGCCGACCCGGGGCAACAGCACGCACGTGTCCCGGCGCATCCTGCGGAAGCTGCGCAGCGTCGCCAAGTTCGTGCGCAGGCCGATGCCGGAGTTCTACGTGATGTCCCCGCTGCCGCTGCCGTTCTACGGCTCGCCGTTCCTGCGCAAGGTCAACGCCGTGCTGGTCCGCGGCCAGGTCCGGCTGGTGGCGCGGTTCCTCGGCCTGCGCAACCCGGTGATCATGGTGACGATCCCGACCGCGTGGGACGTGGTGGCCCCGATGCGCCGGCACCGCCTGGTGTTCAACCGCTCCGACCGGCACTCCGACTTCCCGGAGGCAGACCGCGCGTCGATCGAGGCGTTGGAGAACCGGCTGCTGGCCCACGCGGACCACGTCGTGTACGTCAGCCACGCGTTGATGGACGAGGAGCTGCCCCGCACCGGCGCCCGCGCCCACTTCCTCGACCACGGCGTCGACATCGACCACTTCGTCGTCCGGCCCCCGGACCAGTGGCCGGACGACGTGCGGTCGATCACCGGCCCCCGGATCGGCTTCTTCGGCGCGCTGGACGACTTCGTGGTCGACTTCGACCTGCTGGAACGAGTCGCCGCTGAGCTGCCGCAGGCCTCGCTGGTGCTGATCGGCGACGCCACGCACCCGATGGAGCGCTTCGCCAAGTACCCGAACGTGCACTGGCTGGGCTTCCGCCAGTACAGCTCGATCCCGGCCTACGGGTCGGCGTTCGACGTGGCGATCATGCCGTGGCAGGACAACGACTGGATCAAGCGGTCCAACCCGATCAAGCTGAAGGAGTACCTGGCGCTGGGCCTCCCGGTCGTCAGCACCGACTTCGCCGAGCTGGCCGGCTACACCGACCGCGTCCGCGCCGCCCGCACGCCGACCGCGTTCGTCGACGCCGTCCGCGAGACGCTCGCCACAGGTCCCCTGCTCCCGGCCGCCGCCCTGCGCGCGTCCGTCGAGGCACACTCGTGGCAAGCCCGAAGCCGGGACCTCCTCGGTCTCACGAACCTCACCGTCTTGGCCGAACCGGACCGCCGGCGCATCTAGGGTGGGTGGTGTGCAGCCACTGCCCCCGAACGCCCCGTCGCGGATCGGCGACTACACGCTGCTCGCCGCGCTCGGACGCGGCGCGATGGGCTCGGTCTACCTGGCCCGTTCACGCGGCGGGCGGCCGATCGCGGTCAAGGTCGCGCGGCCCGAGCTGGCCGACAACCCGGAGTTCCGCGAGCGCTTCCGCCGCGAGGTCGAGATGGCGCGGGCGGTCGGCGGGTTCTGGACCGCCACCGTGGTCGACGCCGACCCGGACGCCGAGCGCCCGTGGATGGCCACCGAGTACATCGCCGGCCTGAGCCTCCACCAGGCCGTGCTCGACCACGGCCCGCTGCCCGAACGCGCCGTGCGCCGCCTCGCCGCCGGCCTGGCCGAAGCGCTGGTCGCGATCCACGGCGCGGGGTTGGTGCACCGCGACCTCAAGCCGTCCAACGTCCTGCTGGCCGACGACGGCCCGCGGGTGATCGACTTCGGCATCGCCCGCGCCCTGGAGCACTCCGCGCTGACCGAAGCGGGCATCGTCTTCGGCACGCCCGGCTACCTGTCGCCGGAGCAGGTCGTCGGCCAGAAGATCACCACCCAGAGCGACGTGTTCGCGCTCGGCTCGGTCCTGGTCTACGCCGCGACCGGCGGCGGACCGTTCGGCGAGGGCGCCACGTCCGCGCTGGTCTACCGCGTGGTGCACCAGGAGCCGGACCTGTCGAACGTGCCGCCGAGCCTGGTGCCGCTGATCGTCCCGTGCCTGGTCCGGGAGCCGGCGCACCGCCCGACGCCCGCCCGGCTGCTGGAGCTGATCGGCCCGCCGTCGGCCGAGCCGTCCTGGCTGCCCGCGCGCATCCGCACCGTGGTCGAGCAGCGGCACACCGAGCTGGGCAACCTGCCCGCCAAGCCGCCGACCAGGGTCATGGTGGACGACCCGCCGCCCAAGCCGCCGACGCTCGTCACGCCGGTGCCCGCGCCCGTCCGGATCGACCCGGAGCACAAGGAGGTCCGGCCCACCGGCGTCCGGTTCAAGACCTCCCGCGTGGTGGGCGCGAGCTGGGCCTGCGCGAACCTGGCCGCCGCGCTCGTCACCGCCGCCATCGCGGACAAGAACGCCGGCGCGCCCGACGCGGTGCGGCTGGCCGCGTTCATCGGGTTCGTGCTGTTCGCGCTCGCGGCGGTCCGGCTGCTGATCGGCGTGGCCCGCTCGCCGCTCACGGTGGACGTCGGCCCGGACGGCGTCACGCTGTCCAACGGCAGCGAGTCGCGTCGCCTGCCGTGGTACGCGATCTCCCGCGTCAAGGTGGAGTCGCACCACGCCCGACCGTGGCTCGTGGTGTGGCTGGTCAGCGCCGCCAAGACCCCCGAATCGCTGGGCCGCGGCAGCTTCACCAAGCACAAGGGCGGCCTGCGCGTCTACCCGATCTCCCACGAGCGCTACCGCAAGCGCCGCGACCGCGACGTGGTCGAGCTGCGCTCCGCCCTGGCCTGGTACGGCTCGTCCGTCTACGACCCGCGCTAACGGCCGCTGAACGTCGCCTTGCCAGGCCCGTCGGCGAGGAACGACCGCACCGCGCCGCGCAGGTCGTCGGTGTCGAACAGCTCGGCCGCGATCGTCGTGACGTGCTCGTTCGCCTCGGCCACGCCGCCGCTCTCGAAGTGCGCCAGCACCCGCTTGGTCGCCGCGTGCGCCAGCGTCGGCCCGGTCGCCAGCGCGAGCGTGAACTCCAGCGCGGCGTCGTCGAAGCCCTCGTCCGGCAGCACCCGGTTGACCACGCCCCACCGCTCCAGCGTGGCCGCGTCGTAGAGGTCGCCGGTCAGCACGAACTCCTTGGCCCGGCCCACGCCGGCGCGCGCGGCCAGCCGCTGCGTGCCGCCCATGGTCGGCGTCAGCCCGACGACCTTCTCCACCAGGCCGAACTTCGCCCGTTCGGCGGCCAGCACGAGGTCGCACGCCACCGCCACCTCGAACGCCCACGTCAGGCACAGCCCGTGCGCGGCGAACACGGTCGGGAACGGCAGCGCGGCCACCCGGTCCGGCAGCTCCAGCATCCGGTCGAACAGCGCCTTCGCCTGCGCGGACGTGCGCTGCTCGGCGAACAGCCGTACGTCGACACCGCCGCTGACGACCTTGCCCTCGAAGCGGATCAGCAAGGCCCGCGCGGGTCGTTCCGCCAGGTCCTCGACCGCGGCCTCCAGCAGCTCCTGGAGCTCGGCGGTGTAGAGGTTCAGCGGGGGAGCGTCGACGGTGAGCACCGCCAGCCCTGCCGCGTCCCGCTCCACGCGGACCTGTTGCGCTGCCACGGGCGGTGACTTTACACGCGTCCGCAATGCGGAAAAACAGGTGTCCAAATGGCCCAATGCGGGTGAAAATCCGTCAGTGACTTCTTGGACCGTTCAGCCGGAGCCGGTTGACAGCGCACTCGCCGTAGCGGTGATCCGAACCTACCTGGCCGACATCATCACCCGGTACTACGGCCGTCCGGCCACGTCGGAGGAGGTGGACCAGGCGATCGCGGACGACCCGACCGACGATCTTGCGCGGTTCCTGGTGGCCCGCCGCGACGGCGTCGTGCGAGGATGCGTCGGGTTCCGCATGGTCGGTCCCGAAAGTGCGGAACTGAAGAGAATGTTCGTCGACCCGGCTGTCCGGGGCACGGGCGGGGGAGCGGCGCTGCTGTCCGCGGTGGAACGTGCCGCTGTCTCATTTGGCGCTCGGGTGATCCGCCTGGACACCCGCTCTGACCTGGTCGAAGCCCGCGCGTTGTACGCCAGGCACGGCTACCGCGAGGTCACGCCGTTCAATGACGACCGCTATGCGGACCACTGGTTTGAAAAGCAGCTATAGGGGTCATTGGATTCCCATATCCCTGTTGTGAGGTCACCCACTTGACAGTGTATAAACGCCCCAGTTGAGTATGCGGCGAAAGTCCGGCCGCGGAATGAAATGGGGATCAGTCCAGTGGCTTTCGCCGTTGAGTTGACATTTCGTGATGCGCGCCAGGTGCGGAGATCCATTCATCTCGCACACCGGGAATATTGGCGTCCGCTCGCCGAGCAGGGTGTGCTCGTCGGAACCGGCCCCTGGGCCGACGGTTCCGGCGTGCTGCTGATCGTGCAGGTATCGGACGACGCCGCTGCCCGGGACCTGGTGCGCGGTGACCCGTACGTGCGATCGCAGTCGATCGCCGAGGTGCGGATCCGTCAGTGGCACGTGCTGCTGGGTGTGCCCGAAGGTGAGCGTGTGCCGGGCATCGTCCGGCCGCGCGACGGGCAGACCGCGGAAGCGCGTTCGCGTGAGCCGCTGACGCCGCACGAGCACCGGATTGCGCTGATGATGTTGGAGGGGATGACGAACCGGCAGATAGCCGAGCACTTCTCGGTTTCCACCCGGGCCGTCGAACTCCACATCACCCGCATCTACCGGAAGCTCGACATCGGCAGGCGTGCGCAGCTCGCCGCGGCCATGCCGTGGGGACAGCGCTCTTACCTGTAGGTGTGCGTGCCGGTCAGGCGTGGTGCCGCGAGGACTGACGGGGACTCCCCGGCTCCTCGCGGCTTTCACGGTGGACGACGGGTACGGATCGACGCCCGAAAAGTTCACCGACCGTGCGGTATGTCACATCGTTAGGCGATGTGGACGACTTCTGTCAATACTCCTTACCCATCGGTAACCTGAGGGTAGGAGTCTTGTCGTGCGCAACTTCGTCGTCGGCTGTGCCGTGCTCGCCCTGGTCGGCGCGTCCGGCTGCGCGGCCGAGGACGAGCGGCCGGTCAAGACCGGTCCGGGCGTCACCGCGGACTCCATCTCGCTCGGTGTGCTGACCGACATGACCGGCCCGTTCTCGGCCACCTCCCTCATCAGGATCAAGGGCTACGAGCTGTTCCTGAGCGAGCTCAACGAACGCGGCGGCATCTGCGGGCGCAAGGTCGAGCTGAAGCAGGCCGACCATGGCTACGACGTCAACCGTGCGCTGGAGAAGTACTTCGAGCTCGAACCCGAGGTGCTCGGGTTCATGGACGTCACCGGCGCGCCGATGACCGCGGCCATCGAGCCGGACCTGATGCAGACCCGGGCCATCGCCGCGCCCGCGTCGTGGTCGGCGACCCTGCTGGGCAACCCGCACATGGTCATCGTCGGCACCACCTACGACCTCGACGTGATCAACGGGCTGGACCACTTCAAGCGGACCGGGCTGATCAACGACGGCGACACCATCGGGCACGTCCACGTCGACAGCGACTACGGCAACAACGCCGTCGAAGGCAGCGCGTTCGCCGCCGAGAAGTGGGGCATGCGGCTCATCCCGAAGGCCGTGTCGGAGACCGCCGACGTGTCCGCACGGATCGCCGAACTCCGCGCGGCGGGCGCGAAGGCGGTCGTCCTGAGCACGTCACCGCAGCAGACCGCGACCGCGGTGGCGACCGCCGAGCAGCTGGGCTGGGACACGCCGTTCCTGGTCAGCGTGGCCGGCTACGACCCCAGGATCCTCGAATCGCCCGCGGCGGCGGCCGTGGTCCAGCGGGTGCAGGTGGTGTCGCCGATCGCGCCGTTCTGGACCGACCTGCCGGGGCCGCGCGCGGTCGCGGAGGCGTTCACCCGCAAGCACCCGGACCTGACGCCGACCGGCTCCGTCGACCACGGGTACGTGGTGGGCATGGCGTTCGCGGCGATCCTGGAGAAGGCGTGCGCCGCACGGGACCTGACCCGCGACGGTGTGCTGCGCGCGTTCCAGGACACCAACGAGGTCGCGACGAACGCCCTCACCGGTGACCTGCGGTTCTCGCTGGTGGGTCGGCCGTCCACGACGAAGTCGTACGTCGCCCGGCCGGACCCGGCCACGCCCGGCGGGTTGGCCGTGGTCGCCAACCTGTTCGAATCCGATCTGGTGAAGCTGAAGGGCACGCGCGCCAAGTAGTTTCCCCCTGTCCGCCGGGGGAATCCGGGTGGGCATGATCGAGGTGCGCATGAACGTGCCGGCGTCCGTGGAACGGGTGTTCGCGGTGCTGGCCGACGGGTGGTCCTACGCGGGTTGGGTGGTGGGCGCCGCGCACATCCGCGAGGTCGACCCGGGGTGGCCCGGCACGGGCACCCGCATCCACCACAGCGTCGGCGGGTGGCCCCTGGCCGTGCAGGACGTGACCACGGTGCTGGACGTCGACCCGCCGCGGATGCTGGAGCTGGAGGCGCGCCTGTGGCCGCTCGGCGCCGCCCGCATCCGGCTGGAACTCGCCGAACGCCACGACGGCGCCGAGATCACCATGCTGGAGGAGGCCGTGAAGGGACCGACCGCCCTCCTCCCGACGCAGGTCCAGTCGTTCTACCTGACCCCGCGCAACCGCGAATCCCTCCGCCGCCTGGCCGACCTCGCCGTCCGCAAGGGCCCGAACGGCGGGTTGGGCAAGTGGGCCGGTTGACCCGGTCGGCCGCCGGAGCTAGTGGAACCGGCGGGACAGGGAGCGGATGAGCAGGCGGTAGGCGTCGCCGGCCAGGCCGTTGCGGGCCAGGGCGGCGCGGGCCGCGTTCGCGCCAGGGGCGCCGTGCACGCCGCCGCCGGGGTGCGCGGAGGCGCCGGCGAGGAACAGGCGGTCCACCGGGGTGTCGCTCCGGCCGAGACCGGGCACCGGGCGGAAGATCAACTGCTGGTGGATCGAGGCCGTGCCGGAGTTGATCGATCCGCCGATCAGGCTGTGGTTGCGCGTCTCCAGGTCCGCCGGGCCGTGCACGATGCGGGCCCGGACGAGGTCGCGGAAGCCCGGCGCGTGCCGCTCGACCAGCTCCTCGACCTGGTCCGCCCGCCGCTGGAGCTGGTCCGCCGACCACCGCTCACCGCGCGGCACGTGCGTGTAGGCCCACGCCGTCTCCGTGCCCGCGGGCGACCGGGTCGGATCGGTCGTCGTCATCTGACCCATGATCACGAACGGCGTGCTCGGCACCTGCCCGCACGCGATCTCGGTGGTGGTGAACGCCAAACCGTTGAAATCACCGCCCAGGTGCACGGTGCCGGCGCCCCGCGCGCCGACCGCGGTCCACGGGATGGGACCGTCCAGCGCCCAGTCCACCTTGACCGTCGCGTCGTCCCACTCGAACTTCCCCAGGTCCGCCACGAGCCGGGGCGGCAGGTGCTCCGACCCGACCAGCCCCAGGTACAGCGTCGGCGCGGGCACGTCCGCCAGCACCGCCTTGCGCGCCCGCACGAACCCGCCGTCCGCGTCGCGCACGCCCAACGCGCGCCCACCGGACACGATCACCTGCGTCACCGGCCGCCCGCACCGCACGACGCCACCCAGCCGCCGCACCATCGCGCCCGTCAGCGCGCCCGCACCGCCCTCGGGCACGGGAAACCCGACGTCCTGCCCGAGCATCGACAGCAGCCACCCGAACGCCATGCCGCCCGCCTGGTCCGGCCCCAGGTCGGTGTGCATGGCGTTGCCCGCGAACAACAACGGCGCGCCCTCACCCGAGAACCGCTCGTCGCCGAACGACCGCACCGACTGGAGGAACGACCGCGCCAACCGCAGCCCGCCGCCGACGCCCAGCACCCCCGCCAGCGCGGCACCCGCCCGAACCGGCGGGAACGGCCGCATCAGCGCCTCGACCAGGTGCCCCCGGACCTGCCGCCACCGGTCGAACTCCGCCCGCCACGCGTCGCCGTCACCCGCGCCGAACGACTCCACCGACGCCGCCGTCCGGTCCAGGTCCTGCGACAGCACCACGGCCCGGTCGTCCGGCAGCACGTGGGCCAGCACGTCCGGCGCCCGCCGCCACCGCAGCCCGTGCCGCTCCAGGTCCAGCCCGGTGATCACCGGCGACGCCGCGCCCAGCGGGTAGAACGCGCTGAACAGGTCGTGCCGGAACCCGGGCTCGGTCAACTCGGCCGTCCGCACCGCGCCGCCCGGCTCGTCCGCGGCCTCCAGCACCAGCACGTCCCACCCCGCGTCGGCGAGCAGGTTCGCCGCCACCAACCCGTTCGGACCGGACCCGATGACCACGGCGTCCACGACATCGCTCAACGAACATCTCCCTGGCTCTGATGAACCGGCCGACCGAAGCCCAGTCTGCGCCACCAACTCCTGCGCCGCGGCGCGAGCGGACCCCACGTGCCACGCCCCTCCGCGACCGCCGTCACGAACGACTCAAGCGCCTCCTGCGGCGCGTGCTCGGGCGCCCAGCCCAACGCCCGCAGCCGACCGCAGTCCACAAGGGACACCTGGTCGGCCAACCGCAACCACCCCGGGTGCGCCGGCTGCAACCCGAGCCGCCACGTCGGCCAGGCCACCGCCCGCAGCACCACCAACGGCACCGGCAGCAGGAAACCACCGAAGGCGCGGGCGAACTCGGGTGCCCGCAACGGCGGATCGGCGGCGACGTTGAACGCACCCACCGCGTGCCGCCGGAGGATCACCACGATCGCCCCCGCCACGTCCTCCGCGTGCACGACCTGCGCCCGCAGCCCCGGCCACAGCGGCACCGGCAGCCACCGCCTGCCCAGCACCCGGGGCGGGATCAACGGGCTCAGCGACCACCGGCCGATCTCCGCACCCGCGTCGGGCTGCACGACGGCGCTGGGCCGCACCACCGCCACCCCCGCGCGCCCCTCCAGCATCCGTTCCAACTCGACCTTCTGCGCGCTGTAAGCGCTGCCCGGCACGCCACCGCGAGGCCAGTCCTCGTTCACCGGCGTCGACGACGGCGTGTACGCGGCGATCGACGACGCCACCACGACGTGCGGCACACCCGCGCGTTCCGCCGCACGCAGCACGTGCGCGCTGCCGGTGATGTTGGTGCGCCGCATGTCCGGCTCACCCGGCGCGGGCTGAACCGCCCACGCCAGGTGCACCACCGCGTCCGCGCCCTCGAACGCCCTGCGCAACACCACTTCGGCGGCCGGTGCCCCGATATCGCACGTCACCCAACCGGGCGAATTCGGTGGCACCCGCCGCGCGACGCCCACCACCGAGTCACCCGCGTCGGTCAGCACCCGGCACAGGGCCGTTCCCACGTTGCCGCTGGCACCCGTGACGACGACCTTCATGCCTGCCGGGTACCCCCGTCACCTCCCGCCAAGCCCCGCCCGGCGCAGCGCCTCGGCCATCGCGCCGTTCGCGGGTGGGCGCTCCTGCTGCCGAGGCTTGCCCCCGTTGCCCTGGCCGCCGCGCTGACCGCCCCGCTGCCCACCGCGCTGGTTCTGCTGCTGCTCACGCGGCGGCTTGCGGCCCGGCTCGTCCTCCAGGCGGAGCGTCAACCCGATGCGCTTGCGCGGGATGTCGACCTCCAGCACCTTCACCCGCACCACGTCACCGGACTTCACCACGTCCCGCGGGTCCTTCACGTACGTGTTGGACAGCGCCGAGATGTGCACCAGGCCGTCCTGGTGCACGCCGATGTCCACGAACGCGCCGAAAGCGGCCACGTTCGTCACCACGCCCTCCAGCACCATGCCCGGCTTGAGGTCGGAGATCTTCTCCACGCCGTCCGCGAACGTCGCCGTCTTGAACGCGGGCCGCGGGTCGCGCCCCGGCTTCTCCAGCTCGCGCAGGATGTCGCTCACGGTCGGCAGGCCGAACTTGTCGTCGACGAACTCCTGCGGTCGCAACGACTTCAGCACCGCCGTGTTGCCGATCAACTGCTCGCCGCCCGCCCGCTCCTGCATCCGGCGCACCACCGGGTACGCCTCGGGGTGCACGGAGGAGGCGTCCAGCGGGTCGTCACCGTTCGGGATGCGCAGGAAGCCCGCGCACTGCTCGAACGCCTTCGGGCCGAGCCGCGCCACCTCCTTCAACGCCTTGCGCGAGCGGAACGGGCCGTTGCCGTCACGGTGCTGCACGATGTTCTCGGCCAGCCCGGCGGTGATACCCGAAACCCGCGTCAACAGCGGCACGGACGCCGTGTTCAGGTCGACGCCGACCGCGTTCACGCAGTCCTCGACCACCGCGTCCAGCGAGCGCGACAGCTTCGCCTCGGACAGGTCGTGCTGGTACTGGCCGACGCCGATCGACTTCGGGTCGATCTTCACCAGCTCGGCCAGCGGGTCCTGCAACCGGCGGGCGATGGACACCGCGCCGCGCAGCGACACGTCCATGCCGGGCAGCTCGGCCGCCGCGAACGCCGACGCCGAGTACACCGACGCGCCCGCCTCGGACACCACGGCCTTGGTCAACTTCAGGTCCGGGTGCCGCTTGAGCAGGTCGCCGGCCAGCTTGTCGGTCTCGCGCGACGCGGTGCCGTTGCCGATCGCGATCAGGTCGACGTCGTGCTTCTTCGCCAGCAGCGCGAGCTTCGCGATCGACTCGTCCCACCGGTTCGCGGGCACGTGCGGGTAGATCACGTCGGTGTCGACGACCTTGCCGGTCGCGTCGACCACGGCCACCTTCACGCCGGTCCGGAAACCCGGGTCGAGGCCCATCGTGGCGCGCGTGCCCGCCGGGGCGGCCAGCAGCAGGTCCCGCAGGTTCGTCGCGAACACCCGCACCGCCTCGTCCTCGGCGAACGCCCGCAGCCGGGACCGCAGGTCGATGCCGAGGTGCACGAGGATCCGCGTCCGCCACGCCCAGCGGACCGTGTCGGCCAGCCACCGGTCGGCCGGACGGCCGCGGTCGTCCACCCCGAACCGGGACGCGATCCGCGCCTCGTAGCCGGTGGGCTCGTCCTCGTCGGCCGGGTCGAACTGGAGGTCGAGCACCTCCTCCTTCTCGCCGCGCAGCAGCGCCAGGATCCGGTGCGACGGCAGCTTGGCGAACGGCTCGGAGAAGTCGAAGTAGTCGGAGAACTTGGCACCGTCCTCCTCCTTGCCGTCCCGCACCTTCGACGCGAGCCGTCCCTGCGTCCACATGCGTTCCCGCAGCTCACCGATGAGGTCGCCGTCCTCGCCGAACCGCTCGACCAGGATCGACCGCGCGCCGAGCAGCGCGGCGGCCACGTCCGCGACCTCCTCGGTCACGTACGCCTGCGCCACCTCACGCGGGTCCTGCGTCGGGTCGGCCAGCAGGCCTTCCGCCAGCGGTTCCAGCCCCTGCTCGCGCGCGATCTGGGCCTTGGTCCGCCGCTTCGGCTTGTAGGGCAGGTAGAGGTCTTCCAACCGGGCCTTGGAGTCGGCGGCGTGGATCGAGGCCTCCAGCGCCTCGTCCAGCTTGCCCTGGGACCGGATGGATTCGAGCACAGCCGCCCGACGTTCTTCCAGCTCGCGGAGGTAGCCCAGGCGCTCTTCCAGCGTGCGGAGCTGGGTGTCGTCCAGCGCGCCGGTCGCTTCCTTCCGGTATCGGGCGATGAAGGGGACGGTGGAACCACCGTCGAGCAGGTCGACGGTGGCGCTGACCTGCTCGGGCCGCACCCCGAGCTCCTCGGCGATCCTCTGGTGAATGGCTGTGGTCACAGCGAGCCATTGTGCCTTGCCCGACCGATCACGTTCGGGCACCCCGACGCCGCTCACCGGGCTACGGCACGAGGCTGGTGAGGATGGCGACGTCCGACTCGTCGTGCGGCAGGTACTTGACCTTGACCACCATGCCGGGCTGCACCCGGGCGATCGCCATCGGCGGCAGCTTCTTGTCCTGCGAGACGTCGAACGTGGTGCCGTCCGGGCGGGTGACCCGCATGGTCAGGCGCAGCGCCGAACGCCCGTCGGGCAGCTGCCCGGTCGGGGTCATGGCGAGCACGATCGCGGTGGCGTCCACGCCCTGCTCGGTGATGCGCAGTTGCTGCGGCGTCAGGAACCCCTTGGCCACCTGCACCCGGTCCAGCGCGGCCTGGAGCTCGTGCGCGGGGGCGTCGGTGGCCAGCGCGACCCGGCCGTCGGGCAGGTAGCGGACCGGGAGGATCGCGTCCGGCACCACCAGCGCCAGGTCGGTCAGGTCCACGACCTGTCGCGCGGTACCGGGGAACGTGCGGCCGTCCGCGGTGTCCACCCGGAGCCGGATGTCGAGCTGCGGCTGGTCGTTCACGGTCAGGCCCGTCCGCGCGACGCCGACGACGGTGCCCATGCCGATCGGGGCGTCGCGGAACTCCTTGGGCACGCCGCCGGTCAGCGCGGCGAAACCGCCGGCGAAGACCTTGTTCAGCGAGAAGAGGGTGGGCACGACGGACATCAGGATGATCGGGCCGACCAGCCAGCCGTTCAGCCAGTCGGTCACGTCGTCGCCGGCGAGGCCGCCCGCGACCCAGGTCGCGGTGAGGGCGAGGCCGGCGCTCAGCGCGAACCAGGTGATCACCTTCATGGTCTTGGTCCTTCCGGTAGCTGCTCGGGATTACTGGTGGGAGCCGAAGAAGTCGGCCAGGCCGACGGCGAGGGCGATGACCCGGCCGTCACCGCGGGCCGCGGCGAACACGTCGCCGACGGCCACCGCCGTGACGCCGTCCGGGCCGACGAGGGCGCGGTCGACCCGCGAGTCGACCGGCAGGGTGGCGGTGACCTGGCCGGTGGCCAGGGACACCAGGCTGAGCGCGATGCCCTGGTCGTTCACCGAGCGCTGGTGCTCGACCAACACGTGCCCGGTGGCCACGCCGACCGCGGTCACGCCGTCGACCACCAGTCGGGCGCCGTGGAACGCGGTCGTGCCGACCGGGATCACCCCGCCGTCCGCCGTGACGCGGATCAGCACCGCGCCCGGCGTGCCGCCCGGCGCCTGCCGCAACGCGACCCGTTCGGTCGAGCCGGGGTTCATCGCCGCTTCGACACCGGTCGCGGTGGGCGGCGCGGCGGGACTGCGCTCGACCGAGAGCCGACCCGACCACTCCGCGGCGGTCGGCGCGTCCACCGGTGTGGCCACCAGCTGGTCCAGCCCGATCGCCAACACCCCTCCGGTGGCGTTCATGGCCAGCACCCGGCGGTTCTCCGGGTCGTACGCGTAGGCGGCGCGGGCGGCGACGAACTCCCCGCCGAGCCCTTCGACGTCGTCGCCCTCGGCCACCAGCTCCCCGTCCGCCAGCCCGACCACGAAGAGCCCCGAGTCGGTGGACAGGTAGGCGTAGCGCTCCCCGGCGGCGAGCACCGACGCCTCCCAGATCAACTGGTCGGACAGCTGCGTGTCCCACAGCACCTCGCCGGTGGCCGGGTCGGTGGCCGCGAGCCGCACCTGGAACATGTCCTGCGTGATCATCTGGAACATGCCGCGCACGCCGTGCCGCGCGTAGGGCGCCAGGACCACGTCCCGCCCCTCGACCTCGGCGAACGCGAACCCGGGCTGCACCTCGATGTCCGGGTCCGGCGACAGCAGGTACGAGCCGCCGAAGAACAACCCGGCGAACAGCACCAGCGGCAGCGCGAGCGGCAGGATGCTGCGGCGAGGACGCCGGGGCGTCTCGTAGGGCGTGGCCGGCGAGTACTGCGGCGGTGTCTGGTACATCGGTTCCCCCTTCCGGTGGTGATGGCGGAAGCATCGGCCGCGGAGGGCGCCTACCGATCCCAGGAACGGGGTTCGCAAGACCGCCACCAGCGGCGATGGAGATCGAGTAGGGTCGGCGGGGTGGGCACCGCGCGAGCTGCGACGGCGACGCTTCCCCGCGGCTCGGTGGTCGCGCGGGCGTGGGCCGCGCTGGGTGACGCGGTCGCGCCGCTGAGCAACCCGGCGGGCAGGCCGCTGACCCGCACGGTGAAGCTGATCCTCGATCCGCTGGTGCTGCGGCCCGTGTCGAACCCGGAGTTCGCGGCGGGCGCCATCGCGGTCGAGCACGTCGACGCCCTGCGGTCCCGGATAGCCGACGCGGGGCCCGTGCTGGCGGCGACCGCCCGCTGGTTCGTGGTGTTGAAGAAGGAACGCCGGCGGCAGTGGATCACCGACGGGAACCCGCAGGACCTCTACTTCCAGCGCTGCTTCGAACTCGCGACCGGGCACGGGCCGCCGGGGCCGGACGCCGACCGGGTGGCGGCCTCGGTGCTCGCCGAGGTGCACGGGCAGGGCGGGCCGACCGTCGCCGGGCTGCGCGACTTCGTCACCGATCCGGCGAACGCGGAGGAGCTGAACCGGCAGCTCGACGCGGCTTGGGCAGCGGCGGGTGCAGCGGCGAATGCGGCGGCGGACGCAGCGGTGGACGCAGCGGTGGACGTGGCGGTGGACGTGGCGGTGGACGTGGCTCGGCCGGCGGTGATGGCGACCGACGGGTTCCTGGCCACCTGCGCCGTCGCGCCGGACCGGGCGCTGTTCGGGGAGCTGGTGGTGGGGTCGGCCGGTTCGGCGGGCGCGGCGGAACTCGACCGGCCGGGTGTGGCGCTGGCGCACGGGTTGACCGACCGGGACCGGCCCGTGCGGCCGGAACTGGGGCGGAGCGCGTCCAAGCGGAACCTGCCCAAGCCGTTCGACCGGTCGGTCCTCGAACGCCTGTTCGCGCCGTTGACCATGGCGTTCGGGCGGGACGGGCTGGCCGACGTGCCGACGTTGGTGCGGCGGGAGATCAGCCGGTCGGCCGGCGCGTGGCAGCTCGGGGACGAGGAGAGCCGGCTGGTCCTGCTGCTGGGGCGGGACGCCTCGGCCGGCCTCGTCGGGCGTCCGTCGGGCGCGCCCGGCACCGCTGCCGCGCGGTTGAGGTCGCGGTGGGAGCGCGAGGCGTACGTGCACCGGGTGCTGCGGATGCCGTCGGCCGTGCCGCCGGAGGTCCGGGCGGACGTGCACGGCGTGCGGGAGGCCTACCTGCGGCGGTTGTGGGTGCGGCTGCACGGTCGTGAGCTGCGGGGCGAGGCCGTTGCCGCCGAGCAGGTGTGGGACCTGCTCGACGGTGTGCTGCGGTCGGTGATCCTGGACCAGCGCGATCGGCTGCGGTCGGCCCTGGAACGGGAGGCCGTGGCGTGAAGGTGTCCCGTTCGGTCGAGGTCGTCGTCGGCGACTGGCCCGCGTCACCGGAGGTCGCGGCGGTGGTGGAGGCAGCGGGGGCGGTGCTGGCTTGGGACGTCCTGGGTGGTGGCGCGGTGCCCGCCGCCCGGGTGCACGACCCGGTGCGGGCGGCCGAGTGGCTGTGGGAGGTCTACGGGGACGCCGCCGACGCGATCCTGGGTGACGCGGACGACGTGGACGTGCCGGACGTGGGCGATTGGCAGGTCCGTGACGCCTGTCGGGTCGTGGCGCAGCTGAACTGGGCCGAGGCGTGGTGGCCTGCTTCCGCCGTGGCCGGTGTGCCCGCGTTGGACTCCGGTGTGCTCGGCGCGGAACGTGCGGTGGCGGTGTCCACTGTGGAGCACGTGCTCGACGACCCGGACGCGGTGGAGCGGGCGTTGGCGTCGGTGGTGCCGCTCGACGTGGCGGCTTCCGATCCGGGGTTGGCCGCGTTGGCGGGTCGGGTCGCCGCGCTGGCCGACGACTACGGGGTGGTGCTCGCGCCGGCGGCGGTGCCTGACCGGTCGGAGTTCGCGCTCGCCGCCGGTGGAGCAGACGGGGTGGGTGGAGTGACCGTGCTGAGCGGTGTGTCCACTGTGGACTGGGCGTTGGTGCCGCAGGGCGTGGTCGACGCCGCCGCGCCGGCCGAGTGGGCCGTGGTGCGGCGACAGGGGTCGACGGTGCTGGACGTGTCCGTCGCCGCCGGGCCGCGGCCGGGGCGGTTGGCGGCCAGGATGGGCGAGGTCGACGTGGCGTTGGACGTGGTCGACGGGTTGGGCCGGATCACCGGCTCGGCGCCCGTTCCTCCCGCGGTGTTGTTGCTGCCGCCCGATCGGCGGGTGGTGACCGTCTACGCGCCCGGTTTCGCCGTTCCCGCCTTGCCCGAGCCGGGCGCGGAGGCGCGACGTGCCGCGATCATCGAGTACGCGCGGTCCCGGGTCGGTTCGCCCGGTGCGACGGCGACCGAGCGGACGGCGCGGTGAGCGAGTGGTCGGACCTCAACGACGAGGGCGTGCTGCTGGCGGCGGACGGTGACGTGGTCGGTGCGCGGGCCGCGCTTGAGGCGGCGCTCGCTGTGGCGCCCGCCGAGGACCGTGCGCAGTGCCTGCTGAACCTGGCGCACGTGGTCGACTTCGCGGGTGACCGGCAGCACGCGGTGGACCTGCTGACCGAGGCGATCGCGGTGGGAGAGGGTGAGGTCCGGGCCGCGGCCGTCGCGTCGCGGGCGGACTTGCTGCCGTGGCTCGGCCGGTGGGATGAGGCGTGGCGGGACGTGGAGGCCGCGCTGGTCGACGCCGGACCGCCGGAGCAGGCGGTGCTGCGCAACACGCGCGTCGCGCTGCTGATGATGGCCGGTCGGCTCGCGGAGGCGGCAGAGGAAGTCGACGCCGTGGTCGGGCTCGTGGCCGAGCACGCGCCCGAGTACCTGGGGCACGTGTACACCAACCGGGCGATCCTGGCCGAGGAGGCGGGTGACGGGCAGCGCGCGCAGGTCTACCGGATGCTGGCCGATAACCGAGGGCAGCAGCAGCAGCTAGGGCCGCGGTGGCTGCGGTTCGTCGAGTTGAACGCCGAGGGCGCACTACTGGCGTCGGCGGGTGACGCGGCCGGTGCGAGGGCGGCGTTCGAGGCGGCATACCGCGAGACCACGGAATTGTCAGACCCCTTCGGCATAATGAAATCAGGGGACCCCCTGGCGGGGACCTCTGCGCAGCGATCCGCCGGTGCTGGTGCCGATTCCGGTGCTGATTCCGATTCCGGTGCCGGTGCCGGTGCCGGTGCGGGTGTTGATGTCGAGGCGCTGGTGTGCCGTGCGGCTGTGGCCGGGAACCTGGCCGGGGCGTCCGCCGACTACGACGAAGCGCTGCGGTGGAGCACTGAAGCGGTTGATGCGGCGCGGATCGTGCTGGACCTGGTCGGCGATGCGTACGGCACGTCGACGGTGCTGATGAACGCGTTGGTGTCCCGCGCGGTGTCGTACCACGCTCTTACGCGGCTGGTCGAAGCGTTGGCGGACTTGGACGAAGCGGTCGAGGTGTTGGCGACCGCGACTGCGACCGCGACGGCGTCGGCAGCGGTCGAACGCGGGCAGTCGGTCGAAGATGGGCATGTCGAAGGTGGGCAGGTCGAGGGCTGGCAGTTGTTCGAGGTGGCGGTGCGGTCCACCCGGGCCCGCGTGCTCGTCTCCGGCGGTTGGTACGCCGAAGCGGCTGCCGAGGCGCGACTCGCGTTGGACCTCGCGTACGCCGCCGCGCCGTCGTCGGCCGCGAACGTCCACCTGACGTTGGCGGAGGTCGCGAGCTCCACCGGAGACCTCGTCGACGCCGTCGAGCACCTGACCCTGGCCCGCGACCTGTGCGCCGCGACGGGTGACGTCGGCGGCGAGGCCACCGCCACGCTCAGCCTGGCGCGGTTGGCTTATCTCGCGTCCGATGCCGACCGGGCCGACGCGCTGTACGGGGAGGCGGAGGGCCTGCTGGTCGACGACCCGCACCGGCTCGCGGCGTGCCTGTGCGGCCGGGCGGCGGTCGCGGTGCTGCGGGGTAGGTCGCACGAGGCGTTGGTGCTCCTGGACCGGTCGGACGCGTTGCTCGGTCCGGCGATGCCGCTCGGCCAGGTGGCGGTGCAGCAGATTCGGGGCGCGGCGTTCGAGACGTTGGGGGAGTTCACGGCGGCCGAGTCCTGTTACGCCGGGGCAGCGGCGGCGTGCGAGGCGGCCGGGCTGTGGCACGTGGTGCTGGGGATGACCTGGTGGCGCGCGGACGCGCTGGTGCGCCGGGCTGCGGCGGCAACGGGCGAGGAGCGGCGGGCGATCGGGCTGCGCGCGCTGGACTTGGCGTTGCCCGCGGCACTCGCGTCGGAGGCGGTGCGGCAGCGGTTCCCGCACGGGCCGCTGCGGGAGCGCTGGGTGGCGTTGGCCTCCGCCCCCGCGATCCGGTCGGCGTTCCTGGCCATCCGGGCGGTCGAGGACGTCCCGTTGGCGGCGGAGTACATCGACCACATCGCAGGCGCGGTGTCCCTCAACGCCGTTTCCCTGGACGCCGTGGGCACGTCGGTGGAACGCGGCGAGTTGGTGATGCTGCCCGAGCCACCAGCAGCCGAACCGCCGGCAGCCGATCCGTTCACTGCCGAACCGGCCGTGGAAGGGCACCTTCCGTACGCCGCTTCGGGGTTGGTGACCGGTGGCAGCGTCCCCGCGGGCGGGTTCGAGTTGCCGCCGAGGGTCAGGCTCGACCCGGAGGTCCGGACCGCGCTGGACGCCTGGATCGACCTGGCCGAAGAGCGGTACGGGGTGCCGGTGCGGTCGGAACGGGCGGTGGCGTCGTGGTGACCGTGCAGCTGAAGCTGGTCGACGCGGGCGACCTGTACCTGTCGTGGCGGTGGGAGCACGAACCGGACCGGCCACGCGTCCAACTGGTGCCGCGCGAGAACTTGCAGGGGCTGTTGGACGAGTGGGCGGCGGCGGTGCCGTCGCCGTTGCCGGGGGAGAACGTCGACCAGGCGTTGCGGCGGTCGCTGACCCATGGGCCGTTGGTCGACCACGCGCGTGAACTGGACCTGTCGACGCGGCTGTTCCGCGGGTTGTTCCCGACGCCGTTGGCGATCGAGCTGAACTCGTGGCTGGAACAAGGAATCCGGCCGCACCTGCGGGTTCAACCGTCCCCGTCGACCGCGCTGGTGCCGTGGGAAGCGCTGCGCGTGGACGAGGGTCTACGGGCCGTGCACGAGCTCGACGTCTCCGTGCTGCCGCCCGCGACGGTGGGCAACGCCACGGGCCGTCGGGTGACCCCCTTCGATCCACAGGGGACGGTCGTGGGCGTGCTGGACCCCAAGGTGCCCGGGTTCGCCGACGCGTCCGGCCTGGGTTCGGTCCTCGGCCGGGTCACCCCGGAACTGGCCGCCCTGGCGCTCACGCCGGGTGGGGTGCGCCGCGACGACCTCGACCGCGACTACCTCGAAGGTGCGCTGGCCACCGCCACGCGCTTCCTCTACGTCGGCCACGTCACCACCGGCGGTCACGGCCTGGACGCGCGGCTGCACCTGTCCTGCACGGCGGACACCGAGGGCCGTGCCGCTCCGCTGGGCGCGCACCGCCCGCTGACCGCCGCCGACATCGTGCTCGGGCACCGTCCCGGTCCGGTCCGGCCGTGGCGGATTCCCAACCGGGTGGCGCTCGTGGCGTGCGAGAGCGGCGGCGACCTCCGCTTCGCCGAACCGTCCGGGCTGGTGACGGCCATGGTCCACGGCGGCGCCGAGCACGTGACCGCGACCAGGTGGACGTTGCCGACCGACGAAGGGCTGTCCCGGCTCGTCCCCGGCTTCCCGTCGAGTCCCGTCCTGGCGCCGACCGTGGTGGCGATCGACGCCGCCCACCGGTCCGCGAACCCGGTGACCGCGCTCAACGACTGGCAGCGCGCCGCCGCGACCCGCTGGGAGGAAACGGGCGACCTCACCTGCTCCCCGCTCGTGTGGGCCGCGTTCACCACCACCTGGGCGCCCGGTCCGCGGAGGTAAGACCGCCAGGAACAGCGGGAACCTCCTTGACGGATTCGTCGTCCGCTCTGCCTGTTCTGCTCGTAATGTCCTCTTCGCACGAGAAAGAGGGGGTCTGGGGATGAGGGCGTGGTGGATCGGTCTTGCGGCCTTCTCCGTGCTGTGCGGAGTCGCCACCGGCTTCGCGGGGGCGGTGCTCGGGAACTGGGCGGCCCTGCTCGCGCTCGCGGGAGCGGCCGGGGTGGTGGTGGCGACGGTGAACCTGCGACGGGAGGACGGCTTGCGGATGGCCGCGGGGCTGGTCGGCCTCGCGTTGCCCATCGTGTCGGTGGTGAGCGCGCAGACGGCGTGGCTGGCCGTGACCGGTGAGCCGGCCGACTGCGTCCTGGTCGACGAGCGCGCGGCCACGCGCGAATACAAGGGAGCAGTGCCGCAGACGTACGAGTTCGACTGCGACGGCGAGCGGTTCACCATCACGGAGCGCAAGGACATGCATCCCTTCGAGGTGGGCGATCGGGTGGCACTGGTGCTGGATCGGAACCGCGTGATCGAGCCCGGCCTCGCCACCGCGCCCGCGAACATCTCGATCGTCGCGCTGCTCCTCGCCGGCGTCGTCGGTTTGTCGTTCCTCGTGGCGTTGCAGGCCCTCCCGTCCCGGCCGCCGCCGAAGCCGCGGTTGCCGGACCAGACCGGACCGCCGACGGACGGCCTCGTTCCGCGAAGGTGGGACCGGTAGGGGGTTCGCGGCGCCTAGCGTCATCGGCACTGCGAAGGGGTGAGGAAGTGTTCGGATCAAGGGATGACGCGCTGTACGCCAGGGTCCAGGAACTGGAAGGCCGGGTCGAGCGCCTGACCGGCTTGCTGGGCACCCTGCTGGACGACGGCGATCGACACGCACGGCTGATCGAGCTGGCGGAACGGGCGGAAGGCGCGCTGCGTGCGCTGGAGGCGCGGTCGGGGCTGATGGGGATCGGGGAGCCGCGCTTCCAGGCCGCGCTCGACACCGTCTACCAGGCCAAGACGTTCGGGTACGTGGCGGTGTACTTCGTCGGCGGCCGGACCGCCCGGGTGCGCCTGCTGATCGGTCCGCACAACCCGCCCGACACCAGCGTCGGCTGTGCGAACTCCGGTTCGGACATCAACTCCTACATCGGCGGCATCGTGCGACCAGGCGAGTACTGGATGGCCGCCACCCACCGGCCCGGGCTGAAGTCCGGCTTCGAGTGCCTCTTCACGCCCCTCTTCTAGCCGCGCACTTGAATCCTGTACCCCCGTACGGGCTTACCGTGGACGCATGAGCACAGACGCGCTCGAACCCCGGACGGAGTGGGTGCCGCAGTCGTGCACCCTGCCGACGGCCGAACGCCCGCTGCGGGTGGCGGAGTTCGACGAACTGTTCAGGACGTCCCTGCGCGGCTCGGAGCGCATCGCCCCGACGTGCCTGCGGATCACCCTCGACCCGACCCCGGAGGTGGCGGCGCGGGCCGCGTCGCTGGCGTTCAGGGAGACCGGGTGCTGCTCCTTCTTCACGTTCGCGGTCGTCGTCACGGCGGGGGAGTTGCGGCTGGACGTCACCGTTCCGGCGCCGCACGTGGACGTGCTCGACGCGCTGGTGCCCGAGGAGTCGGCGTGAACGGGCCGCTGCCCAGTAGCACGTTGCGCAGTAGCACGCTGCGCAGCGGTCAGCTGGCGGAAGCGGCCGGGGTGAACCACCAGACGCTGCGGTACTACGAGCGCCGGGGGCTGCCGGCCGACCCGGACCGGACGCTGGGCGGTCACCGGCTGTACCCGCCGGAAGCGCTCACCGTGCTGAGCCGTGACGTGTTGCGCAGCGCGGTGGCCGTCGGCTGCGACGACCTGATCACGTGCGCGCACACGCCGTCCTGCCCGATCCCGTTCACCGACACCCCTCCGGCCGACGGCTGCTGCTGACCGGCCGGGGATGTGGAACGCTGCCGTGATGCGTTGCGGGATCGTGTTGCCGTTCTTCGACGCGCCGGAGGTGGCGTCGTGCGCGGAGCTGGCGGAGGAGTGCGGCTGGGACGGCGTGTTCCTGGCCGAGGCGGTGTGGGGTGTCGACGCGTGGGTGGCGTTGACGGCGGCGGCCATGCGGACGTCGTCCGTGCGGCTGGGGACCATGCTGACGCCGTTGGCCCGGTTCAAGCCGTGGGACGTGGCGTCCAAGGTGGCGACGCTGGACCGGTTGTCCGGTGGGCGGGTGCAGCTGTCGGTCGGGCTGGGCGCGCTGCACCCGGGGTGGACGGCGTTCGAGCGTGAGACGAGCCGGGCCGAACGGGCGTTGCTGCTGGACGAAGGGCTGGCGGTGTACGACGGGCTGATGCGCGGGCAGCCGTTCTCGTTCAGCGGGCAGCGTTACGAGGTGCTGGAGACCGACTTCTTCCCGCCCCCACCGCCCGTGCAGAGGCCTCGCGTGCCGGTGTGGGTGGTGGGCGCGCACGGGCGTTCGGTGTCGATGCGGCGTGCGGTGTCGTGGGACGGGTTGTTGCCCAACGTGATCGCCGACGACGGTGCGCGGGAACCGTCGAGCCCGGAGGAGTTGGCGGCGGTGGTGGTGGAGGCGCGGGAGCTGCGCACGTCGCTCGGGCTGCCGTGGGACGGCTACGACGTGATCGCCGAGGGGACGGCGACGAACGTGCGCGAGTGGGCCGACGCGGGCGCGACCTGGTGGATCGAGTCGGACTGGGAGACCACGGTCGACAGCGTGCGCGACCGCATCACCACCGGACCACCGTCGACCTGACCACTGTGACCTGACCACTGTGACCTGACCACTGTGACCTGACCACTGTGACCTGACCACTGTGACCTGACCGCTGCCGCGAAGCCGAAGCGCGCACTACTCCACACGGGCGCCCTACGGGCATGGCGTTCGACCCCGGCAGACGGCGTGGCCAAGGTGATGAACACCGCCGGACTGCCTGTGGAGGCCGGCACGTGGAGCCCGCGTGTGAAGCGGCCCGCATGGGTGCGGTGGGCGCTGCGGTGAGACGATCCGGGCCGTGGTGGACCTCCCCGGACCGGTCGGATTCGTGCTCGGCGGTGGCGGCAGCCTCGGCGCGGGCCAGGTCGGGATGCTGCGCGCGCTGGCCGAGTGCGGTGTCGCGCCGGACCTCGTCGTCGGCACGTCGGTCGGCTCGGTCAACGGCTCGCTGCTCGCGCTCGACCCGGCCGGTGCCTTCGAACGCCTCGCCGCGATCTGGCGGCACATGACGAGGGCCCGCGTCTTCCCCGGCGGCCTCCTCGCCCAGGCCCGGACGTTGCGGCAGCACAAGACGCACTTGTTCCCCAACACCGGCCTGGCCGAGGTGCTGGGCTTCGGCCTGGGCGGCGTGCGGGACTTCGCCGAGCTGGCCCTGCCGTTCGGCGCCGTCGCGGTGGACTCGGTGACCGGCGCCGCCATCACGCTGACCTCGGGTGACGTGGTCTCGGCGGTGCTCGCCAGCAGCGCCATCCCGGGCATCTACCCGGCCGTCCGGCGCGACGGGCACGTGCTCTACGACGGCGGTGTGCTGGCGAACGTGCCCATCCGCCAGGCGCTCGCCATGGGGGCGAAGTCGCTGGTCGTGCTGGACTGCGCGTTCCCCGGCCACCTGCCGACCGTGCCGGAGACCCTCGCCGAGACGCTGCTGTTCTGGGCGACCCTGAGCACCCGCAACCAGGCCGTGCTGGAAGCCGAACTGGCATCGGCCGCCGTGCCGGTCGTCTACCTGCCCGGACCGCCCGTCCAACCGGTCACCCCGCTCGACTTCGGGCACACCGCCGAGCTGATCGCCGCGTCCTACGACGCCTCGGCCGCGTTCCTCGCCCGGGTCGAGATCGAGGGGCCGGGCTTGTACGGTCACCCGTCCGGGACATACTGACCGGTATGACCACACTCGACCACTGGGGCGGTACGAGCCGCTACGCCGACCTGGACGGACCGGTCCACTACGTCGACTTCGGCGGTGACGGGCCGCCGGTGGTGCTCGTGCACGGGCTCGGCGGGTCGCACCTCAACTGGTGCCTGCTCGCGCCGCACCTGGTCGACCGCCACCGCGTGCTGGCCGTCGACCTGGCCGGGTTCGGCCTCACCCACCCCGAGGGCCGCTCCACGACCGTGCCCGCGAACGCCCGGCTGCTCGAGCGGTTCCTCGCCGAGGTCGTGGGCGAGCCGGTGGTGCTGGTCGGCAACTCGATGGGCGGGATGATCTCCATCCTGCACGCCGCCCGCAGGCCGGAGACCGTCACCGCGCTGGCGCTGCTCGACCCGGCCCTGCCGCTGCCGCTGGGCGTGCGCCCGGACCCGCAGGTCGCGGCGGCGTTCGCGATGTACTCGGTGCCGGGGCTGGGAGCGTGGTTCCTGGCGAAGTCGCGTGCGGGGGTGTCGACGCGCCGGCAGGTCAAGCGGGTGCTGAACCTGGTGTGCGCCAACGCGAAGACGGTGCCCGAAGAGGTGATCCTCGCGTCGATGTCACTGATCGAGCAGCGCGCCGAGGTGCCGGGCCTGGACGAGGCGTTCCTGACGGCGGCGCGGTCCGTGGTGTGGTCGGGCGCGACCAGCCGGCGGTACTACACGGCGATGAGCAGGGTGCGGGTGCCGGTCTACCTGATGGCCGGGGAGAAGGACCGACTGGTGCCGCTGGCATCGGCCCGCGAAGCCGCCCGCCGCAACCCGTCGTGGCGGTTCGAGGTCCTGGACGGCATCGGCCACGTGCCGCAGGTGGAGGTGCCGGAACTGGTGGCCGCGCGGATCAAGGACTGGCTCGCCTGACCAGGAACTGCGTCCAGGCACCACGTGGGAACGACAGCACCGGCCCGGTGGGGTTCTTCGAGTCGCGCACGTCGGTCGTGCCGGGGACGAACCGGACCTCGACGCAGGCCGGGTTGTCCGCGCTGCGGCTCGACTTGAACCAACCACCGTGGTCGATGCGGTCCCTCACTCGAGCTCCTTGCCGATCTGCTGGATCACATCAAGCGATTCGGCCCGGCCGAGGGCGTAACCCAGGGCCTGGTCGTGGGCCAAAGTGTACTCGCGCATCCGCATGGGTTGATCGATCAGATCCGTGGACGTGATCGTCTCCTGCCACACCAGTTCCGGGAGTCGGTTGCTGGTGAAGCCGAAGATGTAGAAGCTCGATCCGCCAAGGGCGTTGTAGTAGTCGGTGGAGAAGGGCAGGATTCGCAGGTCCAGGGTCTCCGGCAGTTCCTCGATCCGGTTCGCCAGGTGCCGCAGTTGCCCGGCCATCACCTCGCGTCCGCCGATCTGTTGCCGCAGCGCGGATTCGGTGATGAGCGCGGTGAGCCGGAGCGGGGCATCGGCGTCGTCGAGACGCTGCTGCCGCTTCATGCGCGCCTCGACCCGGCGGTTGGCCTCGGCCAGACGGATGCTCGGCCCACCTCCGTGCATGACCGCCAACGCGTACTCCTCGGTCTGGAGCAGGCCGCTGATCAGTCCGGCGTTGTACGCGCGGATGGACTCGGCTCCGTGCTCGAAGCCGATGTACCGCAACATGTCCGCGCTGAACATGGCCGAGTAGGGGCTCCACCAGGCGCGTTCGGCGGCTGCCGCGCGGAGTTCCTGCAGTTCCTCCACTTCCGCCGCGTCGAAGTCCAGCACGGCGGCGAGTTCGGCCAGCTTGCTCGCGTTGATCTTGAGTTTGCCGCTCTCCACGCCGGAGACGTACGACTGGCTGGTGTCGATGGCCTTCCCCGCCGACGCGGCGGTGACGTCCATCAGCTCGCGGCGCTCCCGCAAGCGGAGACCGAGCTCCCAGGCCGCTACCGACGGTGACTTCGTCATGATCCCTCACTCGATCGTGTTGTGCCACTTGCTAATATCAGCAATCGTCGGCACGATCGTAGCAGAAGCGGAGAGCGGGGAGGCTGACGATGGGGCGGGCCCAGGTGCACCTGTGGGCGCAGGTTCCGGGTGATGTGTGGATCAACTACGAGGTCGAGCCGGGAGGGGGCGCGGTGGTGTTCAAGATCGGTCAGGACGTGGAGCTGTACGCCGATCCGCGTGCGTTGGCCAAGATCGGCGAGGTGGCGGCGGAGGCGGTCGCGACGGCGGGTGCCGTGGCGGCCAGGGCAGCTGCCGACCGGGTCGGCTCGCGGTCGGAGGTCAGGTCGCGGTGACGAGTTCGTCGAAGCCCGCGCGGATGCCGTCGGCGAGCACCTGGACGTCCGGCACGCTGTCGAAGTCCGCGTTGATGCCGAAGGTGATCTGGTCGAGGTAGGAGAAGATGCCGACGCTGACCCGCATGTTCCCCGAGATCGGGACGTACGGGTAGGTCTCCGTCAGTCGCCTGCCCAGCAGGAAGAGGGGGATGCGCGGACCGGGGACGTTGGTGGTGATCGTCTGCAAGAGCTGTTGCGGCAGGCGCATGGCGGTGCGCGAACCCAGTTCCAGCAGGGCGGGCGCGGCGAAGTTCGCCAGGCCGGCGAGCACGTCCGCGCCGGTGGCCTGGCCGCTGCGCTTCAAGTCGTCCATCTGCTCGCGGATCGACGCGAGGCGGGCCAGTGGGTCGGGTTCGCTGACGGGCAGGTTCACCAGCACCGCGCCGAACCTGTTGTTCAGCACGCCCCGTTCGGCGGACGAGCGCGTCGACACCGGCACCATGCTGCGCACCACCTGGCCGTCGGCCAACTCGTCGCGCTTGGCGAGCAGGTCGCGGAACCCCCGGGTGACGGCGGCGAGGATGACGTCGTTCACCGTGCCGCCGGTGACCGTGCGGACGGTCTTGATCTCGGAGAGGTTCGCCTTGGCCCACAGCCACCGCCGGTGTGGACCGATCGGGCCGTTCAGCGTCTTCGGGGTGGTGGTGACGAGTCGGCGGGCGGTCGTCGGCAGGCTGTCCAGCACGGACCGGCCGATGTCCAGCACCTCCGAGCCGCTGCGCAGCCGCCGCGCCAACGCCGGGAACCTGGCCAGCTGCTTGACCGGCGTCGACACCGCGTCCCGCACACCCTCCAGGACCAGGTCCACCGTCGATGGTGTCGGCTCCGGCTGCCACTCCACCGGTTCGGGCAGCGGCGTGTCCGCGCGCCGGTCCAGCAGCACCTGCATCAGGTCGCTGCCCGCGATGCCGTCGATCAGGCAGTGGTGGACCTTGCAGATGATCGCCCACCGGCCGCCCTCCAGGCCTTCGACCAGCCACACCTCCCACAGCGGTTTCGTCATGTCGAGGCCCTGCGCGAAGAGGCGTCCGGCGAGGTTGCGGAGCTGGTCGTCCGCGCCGGGGGAGGGGACCGCCGTGTGCCGGACGTGGTAGAGGATCTGGAAGTGCTCGTCGTCCACCCACACCGGCCAGCCGAGGTGCAGCGGGAGCGCCTTCACCCGCTGCCGGTAACGCGGCACGGTGCCGAGCTTGGCCGCGAACAGGCGCACGACGTCGCCGTACGACGGGGCCGGCCCGTCGAAGACCAGGACCGAACCGACGTGCATGGGCACGTTCTCGTCCTCGACGTAGAAGAAGCCCGCGTCCATGGCGCTCATCCGGTCCATGTGGCTGACGGTAGCGCCAGGAATCGAGACTCGTCGGTACTGGCGCAAACCGGCGCGGCGAAACATCATGGTTACTCGGGGATCGCTCGACGCGGAGCGGGGGGAAGCCATGTCGGCATCGAATGTGGTTCCGGCGTCAGGGTCAGCGTCAGCGCCGGCGTCAACGTCGGCAGCAGCAGCGGCGTCAACGTTGGCAGCGGCGCCGAGCCTGCTCTGGTACCTCACCGAGCCGACCCGCGCGGCGGTGGACATCGGCCAGTACGCCGCGACCCGCTCGGTCCTGCGCGCCGCGCCGAGCGGCGACGGCCACACCGTGCTCGTGCTGCCGGGGCTGGGCGCGAACGACGGTTCGACCGGCACGCTGCGCAAGTTCCTCACCGGTTTGGGCTACGACGTGCGCGGCTGGGGCCTCGGCTGGAACATCGGGCCGTCGGTCGAGGTGGTGCGCGGGATGCGCGAGCTGCTGCGGGAACTCGCGGTCGGCGGCAAGGTGAGCATCGTCGGCTGGTCGCTCGGCGGCATCTTCGCCCGTGAACTGGCCCGCGACCACCCCGGCGCGGTCCGCCAGGTGATCACGCTGGGCAGCCCGTACGCGATGACCGACCTGCGGCAGACCAGGGTCAACCCGGTGTACCGGCTGCTGGCCCGGTTCTACGTGTCGGGCGCGGACATGCCGCCGCCCGAGCACACCAGGCCGCGGTTCCCGGTGCCGTCGACGTCGGTGTACTCGAAGTCGGACGGGATCGTGGCATGGCAGGCGTGCGTCTCGACGCCGGGGGCGCGGCGGGAGAACGTCGGGGTCGCGTGCAGCCACCTCGGGTACGGCTACAACGCCTCCGTGCTGTGGGTGATCGCCGACCGGCTGGCGCAGCGCCCGAACCGCTGGCACCCGTTCACCCCACCGCCCGGCATGGTCCGGATGTTCCCGGAGCCCTGACCCCGGTGCGTATATGGCCGGCCGCGAACGCCGGTCGGTCTTAGGGTGCGGGGGTGTGGGATCAGCTTGAGCACGCCTACGGGCCCGCGACCGATGTGCCCGTCCTCTTGGCCCAGGTGCGCGACCCGGTGCTCGCGCCGGCCGCGATCGGCGAGTTGAACGCCAACGTCTACCACGACGGTGACGCCGTCCACTCCGCCGCGCCCGCCCTCCTGCCGGCCCTCCTCGACCTGGCCGAGGACCCGACCGTCAGCGTCCGTCCGGCCGTCGTGGAGACCGTGGGCGACCTCGCGCATGCCGCCCGCACCGCCGAACCGGACGCCGTGGACGAGGCCTGGCCCGACGCGTGGACGGCGGCCGTGCCGCGCCTGCTGGGGCTCTTGGCCGACCCGGACGTCGAGGTCCGGCGAGTGGTGACCTTCCCGCTGGCCCAGGCCGTCGGGCACCGGGTCTGGCCGAGCCTGCGCGATCGCTTCGACGTCGAACCCGATCAGGCGGCCCGCCTCGGCCTGGTCGTAGCCACCGGCCACCACGCCGACCCCGCCGCGCTCGACTGGCTCACCGGGCTCCTCCCCGACCCGACGGTCGGGCTCGCGGCGGCGGTGGGGTTGCGGCGGCTCGGCGTCGCGCCGGACGTCCGGTCCCTGCTCGACGGCTTCACCGACGTGGAGGTGTGGGCGGACACGTGGTGCGTCGGCAATCCTCGGCCGTCGGCCGTCGTGTGGTGGCTGAACCGGGAACTCGGTGACGACCGCGCCACCCGGCGGACCCTGGTGGCCCGGCTGCTCGATCACCCGAACGCGGACATCCGGGCGGGCGCGCTGTGGTCGTCCGCCCAGCTGCTCGACGACGAGCTGCTGCCGCTGATCGCCGACCGCCTGCCGGACGACGAGCCGGAGAACCGCCGCCTGGCCGCGCACCTGCTCGCGTCCGCCCGAGCCCCGTTCGCCGACGACCTGGCCCTCGCCGCCCGGGACGTCTACCTGCCCGCCGCCGACGCCGCCCTGTCCGCGCTCGCCCTGCTCGGTGACGAACGAGCCGTGGAACCGTTGCGGCAACGCCTGTCCGGCCCACGCCTGGGCCTGCCCGTGCAGCCGCCGCGCCGCCCGTGGTCGCCCACGCCGTTGGAGGAAGTCTTCATCGCCATGCGGGACCACGCCGACGCCCTGCTCCCCGCCGTGCGGGCCCGGCTCGGCCACGCGAGCGCCGACCAGGCGGAGAGTGCGGCATTCCGCAGGGTTCTCCAGGCCTGGCAGGCACCCGCCGAATGATCACCTGATTCACCCCTTGGGTCGACCTCGGCTTCACCCCAGGGTTCAGCGCGGCCCGTTGGCTCCGACGGGCAACCCTGACGGAGGTGGAGCTTGTCCCCTGCACGCCTTGCCCCTGCCCGCAAGATCGCCGCGTCCCTGCTCGCGGCCGTCGCGCTCTCGACGGTCGCCACGACTCCCGCGCACGCGGCGACCGACGCCGAACTGGCCTTCCACTGGGCCCCGGTGCACTACCAGGACACCGACTCGTCCGACTACGACGCCGACTACCTGTCCACTGTGGACTTCGACGGCGAGTGGAACACGCTCGACAACTGGGAGGCGCAGGACGACTCGCTCGCCCGCCTCACCGGCGCCGCCTACTACTCGGTGGTGGAGACCTCGACGCACTGGTTCGTGGTCTACAGCTTCTACCACCCGCGCGACTGGGAGGACTTCTCCGACCCGTTCGGGCAGTTCACCCACGAGAACGACATGGAGGGCATGCTGGCGACGATCCGCAAGGACGGCTCGACGTTCGGCCGGCTCGAAGCCGTGGTGACGGTGGCGCACAGCGACTTCTACTCGTACGTCCCGGCGGGCAGCACGTTCACCGCCGGTCGGGAGAACCTCGACGGCACGCTGCGGCTCCAGGGCAGCCGGCCGACCACGCGCCAGGAAGCCAAGGGCCACGGCCTGTACGCGTGGGACGGCGCGGAGTTCCCGGGCGGCGACGGCGTGGTGTACGTGCCGAGCGCTACCGGAGAGGTGCCGTCGAGCGGCAACGACCGGTCGGTCGGCTACCGGCTCGTGGACACCTTCGCCGCCGGTGGCCTGTGGGCGCAGCGCAACAGCTCCACGACGTTCGCGAGCTGGGGCACGTTCCGCGGTGACAACGGCAAGGACAACGCCGCGAACAGCGCCTGGGGCTGGGACGACGGCAACGACGGCAGCGACGTCCAGCGCGGGCTGCTCGCCACCGACCCGGCCTACCTGGTCTCGGTCTACTTCGCCAACAAGGGCTCGTTCAGCCTGACCTACACGCGCAACGCCTACCGGTAGGCGCTCGCAGGGTGAGGGCGGTCACCACCTGTGGTGGCCGCCCAAGCTTTACCCTCCGGTAATGACGCTGAGGCTCGACACCGCGGGACCGGTGGCGACGTTGACGATCGACCGCCCCGCCAAGCGCAACGCCATGAGCTACGAGATGTGGTCCGCGCTGCCCGGGTTGCTGGCCTGGGTGCAGGACGACGACGCGGTGCGCGTGCTGGTCGTCCGCGGCGGGGAGCACTTCTCGGCGGGCGCGGACATCAGCGAGTTCGCCACCCTCCGCAAGGGCGCGGACGGCGCGGCCCGGTACGGCAAGGCCGTGCACGACGGCGAACGCGCCATCGCCACCCTCGGCAAGCCCACCATCGCCGCCATCACCGGGTTCTGCATCGGCGGCGGCTGCGAGATCGCGCTGGCCTGCGACATGCGGGTGGCGGCGGCGGACGCCCGGTTGGGCATCACGCCCGCCAAGCTCGGCATCGTCTACACCTTCACGTCCACCAAGCAGCTGGTCGACGTGGTCGGGCCGGCGTGGGCGAAGCAGATCCTGTTCAGCGGTGAGATCGTGGACGCGGCCACCGCGCTGCGGATCGGCCTGGTCAACGAGGTGCACCCGGCGGACGAGCTGGAGGCGCGGGTCAAGCAGCTGGCCGACACGATCGCGGCCCGTGCGCAGGTCAGCGTGCGCGGCGCCAAGCAGATCGTGAACCGGATCACGAGCGGGCAGCACGAAGAGGACGACGCGGTGCGGGCGCTGTGCATCGACGCCGCCCACAGCCCCGAGTACGCGGAGGGCGTGTCCGCTTTCCTGGAGAAGCGGGCGCCCCGGTTCTAACCGCGCGTCGGCGGGTACCTCGACGGCATGACCGAACCTGAGCAGCCGACCAACCCGGACCCGCCGCACTCGCCGGGCACGCCCGAGCCGCCCGACCTCGACGTGGACCCGGAGCAGTTCCTCGACGAGGACGAGCGGCGCGGGGAGCGGGACGGTGAGCCGGACGAACCGCCGTCCTAGACGGCGTCAGTCGCCGTCGTACTTGTCGGTGTCACCCGGCCACTCGCCGGTGAGCCGGTCGTAGCCGGTGGCGCCGCCGCGGTCGATCGCGGCCTTGACCACGCCGAAGATCGCACCCTGGACGGTCGCCGCCAGCAGCACCTCGCCCCAACTGCGGTCCTTCTGGGTCGCGGTCGGCGCCTCCTTGGTGCCGGTGATCAGCTTCCACACCTGCCCGAACAACGCGCTGGCGGCGAGACCGCCGAGCACGCTGAACAGCAGTCCGAGCGGTCGGTAGAGCAGCTTGTTCATGCCGTCCGCCCCCGCCGCACCATCCGCCACACCAGCATCAGGACCGCCGCCGCGACTGCGGCAACCGCACCGGGGTGCCGCCGGGCTTGGCGCACGCCCTGCTCGACGCGCTGCTGCACGGGAGGCGGCAGCGACTCGACCGCGTGCGCGGCCTTGTGCCCGACCTGTGTTGCCAGGGCACTGGCCTTCTCCGCTGCCGCACCGGCGACGGCTCCTGCCTTGTCGACCTGCTCGCTCGCCTTGTCCGCGGCGTGGCTCGCCAGCACACCGGCCTTCTCCGCTGCCGCACCGGCGACGGCTCCTGCCTTGCCGACCTGCTCACTCGCCTTGTGCCCGACTTGGTTTGCGAGGGCACCGGCCTTCTCTGCCGCCGCACCGGCGACGGCGCCTGCCTTGTCGACCTGTTCGCTCGCTTTGTGTCCGACCTGGCTCGCGAGGGCACCGGCCTTCTCCGCTGCCGCACCCGCGACGACGCCTGCCTTGCCGACCTGCTCGCCCGCCTTGTGCCCGACTTGGCTCGCGAGGGTGCCGGCCTTCTCGGCTGCCGCGCCGGCTGCGGCTCCTGCCTTGCCGACCTGCTTGCCCGCCTTGTCCGCGACGTGGCCGGCGGCGGCAGTCGTCTTGCCCGCCGCAGCCGACACGGCCGCGTTGGCCCGGGTAGCGGTCTCCTTCACGTGTTCCACTCCCTCGTGCGTCTTGTCCTTGACGCGTCCGGGCACGTCCGCCTTGTGCACCAGCGCTTCGACGGTGTCACCCAGCTCGCGTCGGGTCTGTTCGACATCGGCGCGCAACGCGTCCGGGTCGTTGGGGACGTCCTTGTCGCTCATCGGTGTGCCCTCTCGCTCACGGTGGCGATGTCCTGCTTGACGCCCGCGATGGCCTCTTCCGGCACCACCGGGGTGCCGCGCTCGATCTGCTTCCGGCCGATCAGCGCGAGCACGCCCGCGATGACGAACACGGCCACCGCGACGATGAACGCCGCGATCCACGCCGGCATGACGGTCGCCAGCAGCAGCACGATCCCGGCGATCACCGTCATCAGGCCGAACCAGGCCAGCACCCCCGCGCCGCCGAGCAGTCCGGCGCCGGTGCCGACGCGCTTGCCCTTCGTGCGCATCTCGGCCACGGCCAACCGGATCTCGTCCCGGGCCAGCCGGGTCACCTGCTCCGAGAGCCGGCCCACCAGTTCGGCGGTGGACGGTTCCCTTCCGGCAACGCGCTCCGTCACCCGCGCCGTGACCCCGTCATCGGTGTGGGTGGTGGCGACGTGACTCATGGCCGTCTCCTCTCTCCACTTCGCCCACCGACTACCCAAAATCGCGTGGGTGTACGCACCGTGTTCGAGGGAAACCCCCTCGCCCATGACGCACGCACCGCAAGCGCCGACAGAGCTGCCCAAGCGATCGTGGTGGGGTGTGCTCAAGCGGACGGTCAAGGAGTTCGGTGACGACAACCTCACCGACTGGGCCGCCGCGCTCACCTATTACGCCGTGCTGTCGCTGTTCCCCGGCCTGCTGCTGTTGACCGCGCTGCTGGGCCTGCTCGGGCCGGACGCGACCAAGTCCGTTGTGGACAGCCTGAGCGTGCTGGGTCCGGGCGAGGCGCGTGATCTGCTGGTCGGCGCGATCCAGAACGTGCAGAGCTCCAACGCGATCGCCGGACCGCTCGCGGTCGTGGGTCTGGTCACGGCGCTGTGGTCGGCGTCGGGGTACGTGGGCGCGTTCATGCGCGCGTCGAACTCGATCTACGACGTGGAGGAGGGTCGGCCGTGGTGGAAGGTGATCCCGCTGCGGCTCGGCCTGACCGTCGGCGTCGTGATGCTGCTCGCGCTGACCGCGCTGGGCGTCACGCTCACCGGCGGCGTGGCCGAGTGGCTGGGCGGCGCGCTGGGCCTGGGCTCGACGTTCGTCACGGTGTGGGACGTCGTGAAGTGGCCGGTGCTGCTGGTGCTGGCCAGCCTGGCGATCGGCCTGCTGTTCTGGGCTTCGCCGAACGTGCGGCAGCCGTCGTGGCTGTGGATCACGCCGGGCGGTCTGCTGACCGTGCTGGTGTGGGTCGCCGCGTCACTGGGCTTCGCGTTCTACGTGTCGAACTTCGGGTCCTACAACAAGACCTACGGCTCGCTGGCCGGCGTCATCGTGTTCCTGGTGTGGCTGTGGCTCTCGAACCTGGCGCTGCTGCTCGGCGCGGAACTCGACGCGGAGCTGGAGCGGGGCAGGCGGATGGAGGCCGGACAGCCCGAGGGGCGGGACCCGGTGGCCCCGCCCCGCGACACGGCAGCGATGGACTGACGCTGTGAAGGACTGATGCTCCGGTCGGATCAGGCCTGCTGGTCGGCGGCCTGGTCGGCGACCTGCTTGCGCACGTCGTCCATGTCGACCTTGCGGGCCTGGTCGATCAGGTCTTCCAGGGCCGCCTCCGGCAGTGCGCCGGGCTGCGCGTAGAGGACGACGCCGTCGCGCACGATCATCAGGGTCGGGATCGACCGGATCTGGAACGCGGCGGCCAGCTGCTGCTCCGCCTCGGTGTCGACCTTGCCGAACACGATGTCGGTGTGCTTCTGGGCGGACTTCTCGTAGGTCGGTGCGAACTGGACGCACGGGCCGCACCAGCTCGCCCAGAAGTCGACCAGGACCATCTCGGAGCCGCCGACAACCTCGTCGAAGTTCTCCGCAGTCAGCTCCACGGTGGCCATAGGTCCTCCTTGCTGTGGACATGGGGTCGCCCCCTTGTACCCCGCGCAACGATATCCACACCCGCACAATTCCCTTCAACGAGATGTGGACGTCCTCAACACCGCGTTGTAACTTTTCGGGTGAACGTGGAGGCTCCCATGCGCATCCCGGCGTCGTACCTCGTCCAGTTCCCCGAGCCGGGCGGCTACCTGGACTTCGCCCGGTTCGGGCCGCCGTCGTTCGCGGTGGTCGACGCGTCGACCCGGCTGGTGGAGGCGTCGGCGGCGGCCGGGCCGGGCACGGTGGACGACCTGATGCGGCAGGAGCCGCGGGCCAAGGCGGCGGTCGCGCGTCTGTGCCGGACGGGTGCGGACCACGTGACGTTGCTGCCGAACACGAGCACCGGCCTGTTCCAGGTCGCGCTGGGTGTGCGCGGCGAGGTGCTGGTGTCGGCGGGTGAGTTCCCGGCGAACACCTACCCGTGGGCGCGGACGCCGGGGGTCGACGTGTCGTGGCTGCCGGCCGGTCCGGTGACGGCCGACGTCGTGCGTGCGGCGTTGACGCCCGGCACTGCGGCGGTCTCGGTGAGCGCGGTGGACTTCCGCACGGGGTACCGGGCGGACTTGGCCGCGTTGCGCGAGGTGGTCGGCGATCGGCTGCTGGTCGTGGACGGCATCCAGGGCTTCGGGGTGGTGGACGAGCCGTGGGAGGTGGCCGACGTGCTCGTGGTCGGCGGTCAGAAGTGGCTGCGGGCGGGCTGGTCGACCGGGTTCATGACCCTGTCGGACCGGGCGCTGGACCGGTTGGACCCGGTGCTGTCGGGCTGGACCGGCGCCGCGGACCCCGGCCTGTTCGACAACGCCGTGCACCCGGTGGCGGAGGGTGCGGCGGGCTGGTCGATCACCAACCTGAGCCCCATCGCGGCGGGCGCGTTGGCGACGGCGTTGGAGCTGGTCGAACTGGCCGGCGTGCGCAACATCTACGCCCGGATCGGCGCACGGCTGGACGAGTTGGCGGACGTCGTCCACGCGGCGGGCGGCGACGTGGTCTCGGCGGTGGACCGCCGCGCGGGCATCCTGGCGTTCACCCTGCCCGACCGGCCGCCGTCGGAGATCGGCGCGGCGCTGGCGCAGGCGGGCGTGACGGCGACCGTGCGGTGCGAGCACGTCCGCCTGTCACCGCACGCCTCCACCACGCCCGAGACCGTCAAGCGCTTCGCCGCCGCGTTGCGGGGCAAGACCCCGGACGTCGGACCGGTGACGTCCGGGGTTGACGAGAGCCTGCCCGGAGACGTCGACGACTTCCGACGTCTCCTGGTCGAACGCGCCGTGTCGTCCGTCGGCGTGCCCGTGGAGCTGATGAAGAAGTCCCACAAGACCCGCGTGGTGCGGCTCCTGGACGACGCGGGCCTGTTCCTCATCCGCGATTCCGTCGACCACCTGGCGGACGCGCTCGGCGTGACGCGCTACACGATCTACAACTACCTCAACGAGACCAGGGGCTGAACACCGAGGTCGACGTGCTACCTCGCCGGCACCAGGAGCCGGTCGCCCGCGTGCACGGCCGCGTAGGCGGCGTCACGGGCGGCGTTGGCCTCGTCGTCGGTGAGGGTCCTGGTCAGGTCGCGGAGGACCAGGCGCAGCAGCACGTTCTTCTGGTCCGGCCGCGCGCCGAGCCTCGCCACGGCCGCCGCCGGCAGGTCGCGCACCGGTGTCTCGCTCACCACGACGACCTCCTCCACCAGGTCGCCGATCACGGCGCGCACCGCGTCGCCGATGGTCTCGGTGTCGGCGTCCGGTTCGACCGCCACCGAGATGTCCCGGGTGATCGGCGGGTGCTTGGACACCGGCCGGTACGGCGTGAGGTCCAGCATCTGCGCGGCCACGCGCGGGTCGTCGGAGGACAGCAGCCGGATGTCCGGGACGCCCTTGCGCAGCATCAGCAGCCGGTCCAGGCCCAAGCCCAGGGCGAGGCCGTGCACGTCGTCGGGCAGCCACGCCCGGCGCAGCACGTGCCGTGCCGCCAGACCGCACTCGGCCACCTCCAGCCACTCGCCGTCCACCAGCACGTCCACCTGGCGGCCGGCCGACGTGTACGGGTGGGACGCGGGCGTGGTGCGGTAGCGCAGGCCGGGCACGGCGGCGGTGATCACGGCGTCGACCAGCTCGTCCAGGTCGGCCCGGTGGTGCGAGATCCGCCACACGTCGAGCTGGTGCGGCGTGCCCGAGTGCACCCGGTCCACGGCGTCACGGCGGTACACCATGCCGACGCACGCCAGCGTCACGTCGTCCCAGCCGTCCTCGGTGCCGAGGAGCCGCAGCGCGGGCGGCACCATCGCGGACGTGTGGCTGCGCAGCATCCGGTTCTCGCTGGTGTAGCGCGTGTAACGGGCGTCGCGCGTGATGGCGTCCGGCGGGTAGCCCAACGCGGTGTAGTTGTCGTCGATCGACACTTCGGGGTGGTCGCGCAGCACGCGCGGCTCACCCGGCAGGGCGGCGGTGACGTGGTCGACCAGGAGCTGCATGGCGTGCGGCCCGTAGGTGGGGTCGCTGAGGTCGCGAGGCATCGCGGGTGGTCCCTTCGGACGGTGGTGGACATCGGCTGGGGAGTCCCCCGAGCCGGTCCGCCACCGGGACCGCGTGAACTAGCGCACGCCGCAGGCCCCAGCGACCGGGTCTCCCGGCCGGGGGCGGCTAAATCGGCGCGTCACGTTTTCCACCCTAGCCCGCGCGTGGCGCATGATGCACGCATGTTGTCGACCAAGGGCGAGGACTTCCGCGCGTTCTGGACCGAGCGCCACCTCTGCACGCTGACCACGATCCGGCCGGACGGCACGCCGCACGTCGTGCCGGTGGGCGTCACGCTGGACGTGGACACCGCCACCGCCCGCGTGATCACCTCGCGCGGCTCGCACAAGGTCCGCCAGATCCTCGCCGCCGGCACCGCTCCCGCGGCCGTGTGCCAAGTGGACGGACGTCGCTGGTCGACGTTGGAGGGCGTGGCCGTGGTGCGGCAGGAGCCCGAGGCCGTGGAGGACGCCGTGCGCCGGTACGCCGAGCGCTACCGGCAGCCCCGGGTCAACCCGGAGCGCGTGGTGATCGAGATCGCGATCACCCGCGTGCTGGGGACGGTCTGAGCCCGTGGTCGTCACCGTGATCGGCATCGGGGCCGACGGCTGGGAGGGCCTGCCGCCCGCGTCGCGGCACGAGATCGAGGCGTGCGAGGTGCTGATGGGCAGCACCCGTCAGCTCGACCTGGTGCCCGGCGACGTCGAACGGGTGCCGTGGCCGTCGCCGCTGGTACCGGCGCTGCCCGGACTGCTGGCGCGGTACGGGGGCCGCAAGGTCGGTGTGCTGGCCAGCGGCGATCCGATGTTCCACGGCATCGGCACCACGCTGGTCCGGCTGCTGGGCGCCGATCAGGTCCGGGTCCTGCCGCACCCGTCGTCGGTGTCGTTGGCGTGCGCCCGGCTGGGGTGGGCGTTGGACGCCGTGGACGTGGTCAGCCTGGTCGGCAAGCCCGCCGCGCTGCTCGTGCCGCACCTGCACCCCGGACGGCGGGTGCTGGTGCTGGGTGGCGACCCGATCGAGGTCGCGGCTCTCGCGCCGGACGCGCGGCTGACCGTGCTGGAGCAGCTGGGCGGGCCTCGGGAGCGGGTGCACCACGCGCTGGAGGACGCCGACCCGCTGCACGTGCTGGCGGTCGAGTGCGGTGCGGGCGGTGCGTCGTTGACGCCCGGTCGGCCGGACGACCGGTACGAGCACGACGGGCAGTTGACCAAGCGGGAGGTGCGGGCGGTGACGTTGGCGCTCCTCGCGCCGCGCCCCGGTGAGCTGCTGTGGGACGTCGGGGCGGGAGCGGGCAGCATCGCGGTCGAGTGGTGCCGGACGCATCCGAGCTGCCGGGCCGTCGCGGTCGAGCAGCACCCGGAGCGCGCCGCGCGCATCACCCGCAACGCGACGACGCTGGGCGTGCCGAACGTCGAGGTCGTCGTGGGCGCGTCGCCGGGTGCGTTGGAGTTCGAAGCGCCCGACGCGGTGTTCATCGGCGGCGGGCTCACCGCCGAAGGCGTGGTCGAGCGCTGCTGGGGTGCGTTGAAACCCGGTGGTCGGCTGGTGGCCAACGCGGTCACGCTGGAGTCGGAGGCGGTGCTCACGCGGTGGCACGCCCGGCTCGGCGGTGACCTGACCAGGATCGAGGTCAGCCGGGCGACCGCGATCGGCGGCTTCACCGGCTGGCGTCCGCAGATGCCCGTCACCACGTGGATCGCAACCAAGGAGCACGCGTGACCGTCCACTTCATCGGCGCCGGGCCGGGCGCGGCCGACCTGCTGACCCTGCGGGCGGCCCGGCTCATCTCAGAGTCCCCGGTGTGCCTGTACGCGGGCGCGTTGGTGCCGGTGGAAGTCCTCGGACACTGCCCGCCGGACGTGCGCCTGGTGGACACGGCGAACCTGGACCTGGACCGGATCATCACCGAACTCGCCACCGCGCACGCCGCCGGGCAGCACGTGGCGCGGCTGCACTCGGGCGACCCGTCGGTGTTCAGCGCGATGGCCGAGCAGATGCGCCGGCTGGACGCGCTGGGCATCCCGTACGACGTGACGCCGGGCGTGCCCGCCTTCGCCGCCGCCGCCGCGTCGCTGAACCGCGAGCTGACCGTGCCGGGCGTCGGGCAGACCGTGATCCTGACCCGCACGTCGGCCCGCGCCACCCCCATGCCGCCGGGGGAGGACCTGGTGACGCTGGGCGCGTCCGGTGCCACGCTCGTGCTGCACCTGGCCGTGCAGCGGATCGGGGAGGTGGTGGCGGACCTGCTGCCGAACTACGGCGCCGACTGCCCGGTCGCGGTGGTGGCGCGCGCCAGCCGTGACGACGAGCTGGTGCTGCGCGGAACCCTCGCGGACATCGCGGACCAGGTGGGGGCCGCGGGCGTGAAGCGGACCGCGATCATCGTGGTGGGCGAGGTCCTGGCCGCCGAGGGCTTCCCGGACAGCCACCTCTACTCCACCACCCGCTGCCGGTCGTGATGGGCTCAGGTGCAGCGGGAGCAGGCACAGTGGGATCGGGCCCAGCGGGGTCAGGCGCGGCAGGGTCAGGCGCGGCCGACGATGGTGCCCGCGCGGTCGATCACGATGATGTCCACCGTGATGGGAGCGCCGCGCAGCACGTCGTCGGCGGTCGCCTTGGCGCGTTGCGCCACCAGGTCGCCCAGCGGCACGCCCGCCGCCTGGCACACGTGCAAGGCACCGAGCGCGGTGTTCGCCCCGGTCACGGCTTCGGCCAGGGCGGGGTCGTCCACCAGCGAGGCGAGGAAGCCCAGGTTCACCTGGGAACGGCCGGAGTGCAGGTCCAGGTGCCCGTCGGCCAGCTTGGACAGCTTCCCGATGCCGCCCGCGACGGTCAGCCGCGGCACGGGGTGGCGGCGCAGGTACTTCAGCACGGCGCCGGCGAAGTCGCCCATGTCCAGCAACGCGTCCTCGGGCAGCCCGTGCACCTCCGCCGCGGCCTTCTCCGACGTGCTGCCGGTGCACCCGGCGACGTGCCGGTAGCCCTGGGCCCGCGCCACGTCGATCCCGCGCCGGATGCTGTCGATCCACGCGGAGCACGAGTACGGCACCACGATCCCCGTCGTGCCGAGGATCGACAGCCCGCCCAGGATGCCCAGCCGCGGGTTCCACGTCTTGCGCGCCAACTCCTCGCCGTGCTCGACCGAGAGCGTCACCACCACGTCCCCGCTGCCACCGTGCTCGGCGGCCACCCGCGCGATGTGGTCGCGCATCATCTGCCGCGGCACGGGGTTGATCGCGGGTTCGCCGACCGGCAGCGGCAGGCCGGGCTTGGTCACCGTGCCGACGCCGGGACCGGCCTCGAAGACCACCCCGCTGCCCGGTGCGCCGTGCCTGACCGTGGAGCCGACCAGCGCGAGGTGCGTGACGTCCGGGTCGTCGCCCGCGTCCTTCACGATCGCGGCGAACGCCCGGTCGGCGCCCGACTCGTCCGGGGCGAGCGATTCGCGGGCCAGCGCGAACGACGGCGTCTGGCCCTTCGGCAGGACGATCCGCACCGGGTCGGGGAACTCGCCGGTGAGCAGCGCCGTGTACGCCGCCGTGGTGGCGGCGGTGGCGCAGGCGCCGGTGGTCCAGCCGAATCGCAGGTTCGTGCTCACGGCGTCAGGATGCAACAGCCATGAAGACCGTGCTGGTACTGGGTGGCACCGGGGAGGCCCGGGAACTCGCCGCCGCGCTCACCTCGATGAGGGTCGTCTCGTCCCTGGCCGGTCGGGTGGCCGACCCGAAGCTGCCGGAAGGCGAGGTCCGCGTCGGTGGCTTCGGCGGTGTCGAAGGGCTCGTCGCCTACCTCGAAGCCGAACACGTCGACGCCGTCGTTGACGCCACCCACCCGTTCGCCGACCGCATCACGGCGAACGCGCTGGCCGCCACCACCGCGACCGGCACGCCGTTCCTCGTCCTGCGCCGGCCCGGCTGGCCGCCCGAGGACGACTGGCAGTACGTGGACAGCGTCGCCGAGGCCGCCGCGCTCGTGGCGGGCCGCCGGGCGTTCATCACCACCGGGCGCCAGGAGCTGGGCGCGTTCACGAGCGGTGTGGCGCGCACGGTCGACCCGCCCGACCCGCCGAACCCGAACCTGACCCTCGTCCTGGACCGAGGACCGTACACAGTGGACGGCGAGATCGACCTCATGCGCGAGCACCGCGTGGAAGTCCTGGTCACCAAGGACAGCGGCGGCCCGATGACGGCGGCCAAGCTGGCCGCCGCCCGTCACCTCGGTCTCCCGGTGGTCGTCGTGCGCCGCCCACCGCCACCGCGGGCGCCGGTGGTGGAGACGGTCGCCGAGGCGCTCGACTGGCTCACCCGGGGTAGCGGCGCGGGGTGAACACCGTGCCGCGCGAGCTGACCAGGGTCTGCGAAGAGCCGATCAGCAGCAGGCATCGCATGTCCACAGTGGACGCGTCCAGGTCGGCCAGCCGCACCACCCGCACGGACTCCTCCGGCCCGCCGACGTCCCGCCCGACGACCACCGGAGTGTCGGGGGAGCGGTGCCGCAGCAGCACGTCGCGCGCCTTGTCAACCTGCCACGTCCGGCTGCGCGACGCCGGGTTGTAGATCGCCAGCACGAGGTCGGCCCTGGCGGCGGCCTCCAGCCGCTCCTCGATCACGTTCCACGGCTTGAGCCGGTCCGACAACGACACCACGCAGTAGTCGTGCCCCAACGGCGCGCCGACCCGGCTGGCCACCGCGTGCGCCGCCGTCAGCCCCGGCAGCACCTTCACCGGCACGTCCGAGAACTGCTCGTCGGTGGCCACCTCCAGCACCGCGCTCGCCATCGCGAACACGCCCGGGTCGCCCGACGACACCACCGCGACCCGCCGCCCGCGCTTGGCGAGGTCCAGCGCGAACGCCGCCCGCTCGGCCTCCACCTTGTTGTCCGACGCGTGCCGCCGCTGCCGCGGGTTCACCGGCACCCGGTTCAGGTAGGTCACGTACCCGACCAGGTCGTCGGCCGCCGCCAGCGCCCGCCGGGCCTCCGGCGTGAGCCACTCCGGCCCGGCCGGTCCGAGCCCGACCACCACGACCTCGCCCCGGGACTCCGCCCGCGCCACGGGCTTGCTCGGCAGCAACGCCAACGAGAAGTACGGCACGTCGTCGGCGTCCACTTCGGACAGTGGCGCGGTGCGCTGCGCCCCCGTCGTCGCCCGCTCCACGTACCAGGCCTCGTCCAGCCGCCCGGCCCGCGCCAACGCGTCCCGCACCTGCGGGAACGTCCGCCCCAGCTTCATGATCGCCACCGGGTCGCCGCCGGCGAGGTGCTCCGTCAACGCGTCCGCGGACAACGTCCCCGGCAGCACGGTCAACACCTCGTCCCGCTCCACCAACGGCCGCCCGATCACCGCCGCACCGGCGCTCACCGACGTCACACCGGGCACCACCTCGGCCTCGTACCGGTGCGCCAGCCGCTTGTGCAGGTGCATGTAGGAGCCGTAGAAGAACGGGTCGCCCGCGGCCAGCACGACGACCGTGCGCCCGGCGTCCAGGTGGACGGCCAGCCGCGCCGCGCACTCCTCGTAGAACGCGTCGATCTCGCCCTGGTAGTCGTCGGAGTCCTCGGTCGTGACCGGGTAGACCAGCTGCTCCTCCACCTGCCCCTCGCGCAGGTAGGGCGCGGCGATCTTGCGGGCCACGCTCCGACCGTGCCGCGCGCTGTGGAACACCACCACGTCCGCTTCACCGATCAGCCGCGCCGCCTTGACGGTCACCAGCTCCGGGTCACCCGGACCCACCCCGACCCCGTACAGCTTGCCCGTCATTCGTCCTCACTCGCGATCGCGTTGATCGCCGCCGCGGTCATGGCGCTGCCGCCACGACGCCCGCGCACGACCAGGTACTCCAACCCGAGACCGTTGTCCGCCAACGCGTCCTTCGACTCGGCCGCGCCGATGAACCCCACCGGCACGCCGAGCACGGCGGCCGGCCGGGGCGCGCCCGCCGCGATCATGTCCAGCAGGTGGAACAACGCGGTCGGCGCGTTGCCGATGGCGACCACCGCGCCGTCCAGCCGGTCCCGCCACAGCTCCAGCGCGGCGGCACTGCGCGTGTTGCCCAGCTCCGCCGCCAGCTCCGGCACCCGCGGGTCGTTCAACGTGCACACGACCTCGTTGTCGGCCGGCAGCCTCCGCCGCGTCACACCCGCCGCGACCATCTGCGCGTCGCACAGGATCGGCGCGCCCGCCAGCAGCGCGGCCCTGGCGTCCCGCACGACGTTCGGAGAGTGGCCGACGTCCGACACCAGGTCGACCATCCCGCAGGCGTGGATCATGCGCACCACCACCCGGGACACGTCGGCCGGGAACCGGGCCAGGTCGGCCTCGGCGCGGATGGTGGCGAAGGAACGGCGGTAGATCTCCGCACCGTCCCGGACGTAGTCGGTCACCTGATCTCCTCGTAGCCGTCGCCGGTCGCGACGAACTCCACCACGTCGCCCGCCGGTCGTCCGCACCGACGTGCGCAACCGGACCAGTGGACGCGACCCGCGTGCGGCGTGCCGACCCACCGGGTGGCGTCGGCCCGCACGTCGGCCAGCGACTTCGCGCACCCCGGCCGACCGGTGCACGCGCTGACCCCGTGCCAGGGCGAGTCCGGCGACGTGAACAAGCCGTTGGTATCGCTCCCAGCGGGCACCACCAGGCTCCGCCACGGCGTCAGCCGCACCGGCACACCGCCCAGCAGCCGTGCGTCCAACCGCCCCAGGGGCACACCCGCCACGACGACGGGGCCGTGCGCGCCCGGTGCGACCGGCGTCACAGCGGAATCGATCAGGGACGGGTTCGGGACGCCGCCGAGCGCCGCAGTGATCTTTCGCACACCGCCGTCCACTTCGGACAGCCGCCACGCGTCGCCGCGGATCTCCTGGAACACCCGGGCCGCGGTCACCACGGCGTCGACCGGATCGGTCACCCGGAGCCCGGAATCCCGCCCGGCCAGGAACAACGCGTCACCGACCAGCCCGACGTCACCCGCGAGGCCGCTCACCGCGCCACCCACCGTGACCAGGAACCGGCCGGGCAGCGCCGCCAGCTCCGGCACCGCGCACAACGCCGCGTCGATCGCGTCGACCAGACCCTGGTTGTCGTCCAGCGGGGCCGCGATGATGTTCCGCATCCGCTCGTGCGTCACCGAGGGCAGCAGGCCGACCTCGCGCAGCCGGGCGCCCAGCTCCAGCTCCGCCCCCGGCGGCAAGGCCCTGATCTGCACGTTCGCCCGCGAGGTGAGTTCGAGCGAGCCGTCGCCGAGTTCCAGCGCGGCGGTCCGGAGCGCGTCGAACCGGACCGCGCTCAACGTCCCGCCGGGCACCCGCACGCGCGCCAGCCCGCCGTCGGCGGCCTGATGCACGTCGACGGCTCCGGGGCAAGCATCCGGGCGAACTCGATCGGTGGACATGGGCTGGATGCTAACCGCCCTCTAAGGTGTGGTCCGAACGGCGAAGCAACAGGAGGAAGCCGGTGTGAATCCGGCGCGGTCCCGCCACTGTGACCGGGGGAAGCCCCGGGAGTCAGGAACTCCGCCCGCCGTCCCCTACGACCTGGGGCGAGGACCCCCGAGGGATGGAGCCCGCACGTGATCCTTCTGCTGTCGACCTCCGACACGGACCTGCTGTCCGCCCGCGCCGGTGGCGCCGACTACCGACTGGCCAACCCCGCCCGCACCGCCGTGGACGACCTCCCGGCGTTGGTGGAGGGCGTCGACCTGGTCGTCGTGCGCATCCTCGGCGGTCGCCGGATGTGGGAAGAGGGGCTGGACTGGCTCCTCGCCGGGCCGCTCCCCGTCGTCGTGCTGGGAGGTGAGCAGCACCCGGACGCCCCGCTGATGGAGCTGTCCACCGTCCCCGGCGGCGTGTGCGCCGAGGCCCACGCGTACCTGGCGCACGGCGGCGCGGCGAACCTCACGCAGCTGCACCACTTCCTCTCCGACACGGTGCTGCTCACCGGCCACGGCTTCGCGCCGCCCGAGCCGACCCCGACGTGGGGCCTCCTGGAGCGGGTCACCGCGGCCGAGGGCCCGACCATCGCCGTCCTGTACTACCGCGCCCACCACGTCGCCGGGAACACCGCGTTCGTGCACGCGCTGTGCGACGCGATCGAGGCCAAGGGCGGCCGGCCGCTGCCGATCTTCTGCGCCTCGCTGCGGGTGGCGGACGCGGACCTGCTCGCCGAGTTGGGCAAGGCGGACGCCATGGTCGTCACCGTCCTCGCGGCCGGCGGCACCAAGCCCGCCACCGCGTCCGCCGGCGGTGACGACGACGCCTGGGACGTGGGCGCGCTGGCCGCCCTCGACGTGCCGATCCTGCAGGCCCTGTGCCTCACCAGCAGCCGTGCGTCCTGGGACGAGAACGACGACGGACTGTCCCCTTTGGACACCGCGACGCAGGTGGCGATCCCCGAGTTCGACGGCCGGATCATCACCGTGCCGTTCTCGTTCAAGGAGATCGACGAGGACGGCCTCACCGTCTACGTGGCCGACGAGGAACGCGCGGCGCGGGTCGCGGGCATCGCCGTCCGCCACGGCAGGCTGCGCCACATCCCGCCCGCCGAACGCCGCATCGCGGTCATGCTCTCGGCGTACCCGACCAAGCACTCCCGGATCGGCAACGCGGTCGGCCTGGACACCCCGGCGAGCGTCGTGCGGCTGCTCACCGCGATGAAGGGCCACGGCTACGACATCGGTGACGAGCTGCCCGGCGTGGCCGAGCTGGACGGCGACGCGCTGATCCACGCCCTCATCGCGGCCGGCGGGCAGGACGCCGACTGGCTCACCGAGGAGCAGCTGCAGGGCAACCCGGTGCGGCTGCCCGCCGCCCGTTACCGGCAGTGGTACGCCACGCTGCCGGAAGACACCCGGCAGGAGATGGAGCAGCACTGGGGCGAGGCGCCCGGCGAGCTGTTCGTCGACCGGTCCCGCGACGCCGACGGCGAGATCGTGCTGGCCGCCCTCCGCTCCGGCAACGTCGTGGTCATGGTCCAGCCGCCGCGCGGCTTCGGCGAGAACCCGATCGCGATCTACCACGACCCGGACCTGCCGCCGAGCCACCACTACCTCGCCGCGTACCGCTGGCTGGAGGACGAGTTCGGCGCCGACGCCGTCGTGCACGTCGGCAAGCACGGCAACCTCGAATGGCTGCCCGGCAAGACGGTGGGCATGTCGGCGGGCTGCGGCCCGGACGCCGCGCTGGGCGACCTGCCGCTGATCTACCCGTTCCTGGTGAACGACCCGGGCGAGGGCACCCAGGCGAAGCGCCGGGCGCACGCCACTCTCGTGGACCACCTCGTGCCACCGATGGCCCGCGCCGACAGCTACGGCGACATCGCCAGGCTCGAACAGCTGCTGGACGAGCACGGCAACATCGCCGCGATGGACCCGGCGAAGCTGCCCGCCATCCGGGCCCAGATCTGGACCCTCATCCAGGCCGCCAAGCTCGACCACGACCTGGGTCTGGACGACCGGCCGCACGACGCCGAGTTCGACGAGCTGATCCTGCACGTGGACGGCTGGCTGTGCGAGGTGAAGGACGTCCAGATCCGGGACGGCCTGCACGTCCTCGGCGAAGCGCCCACCGGCGCGACGCGGGTCAACCTCGTGCTGTCGATCCTCCAGGCGAAGCAGATGTGGGCCGGTGAGGTCGCCGCCCTGCCCGGCCTGCGCGAGGCGCTGGGCCTGGCGGAGTCCGTCACCGCCGCCGACCACACCCGCGCGAACACCGACCGGGTCGAGGAGGAGGCACGCGCGCTCGTCCAGGCGATGGAAGACGCCAATTGGGATGTCAACGCGGCCCGGACCCTCAGCGGTGACGAGGACGTCGTCCGGATCCTGGAGTTCGCCGCGCTGGAGGTCGTGCCCCGGCTGGCCCGCACCACGGACGAGCTGACCAACGTGCTGCACGCGCTCGACGGCGGCTACGTCCCGGCCGGTCCCAGCGGCTCGCCGCTGCGCGGTCTGGTGAACGTCCTGCCGACGGGTCGCAACTTCTACTCCGTCGACCCCAAGGCGGTGCCGTCCCGGCTGGCCTGGGAGACGGGTCAGGCCATGGCGGACTCGCTGCTCGACCGCTACCGCGCGGACACGGGGGAGTGGCCGCCGTCGGTGGGCCTGTCGGTCTGGGGCACCAGCGCGATGCGCACGGCGGGTGACGACATCGCCGAGGTGCTGGCCCTGATGGGCGTCCGGCCGACGTGGGACGACCAGTCCCGCCGGGTCACCGGTCTGGAGGTGATCCCGCTCGCCGAGCTGAACCGGCCGCGAATCGACGTCACGGTCCGCATCAGCGGCTTCTTCCGCGACGCATTCCCGCACGTTGTGGCACTGATCGATGACGCGGTGCAACTGGTGGCGAACCTCGACGAGTCCGCCGAGGACAACTACGTCCGTGCGCACGCCCAAGCCGATCTGGCGGAGCACCACGATGCGCGTCGATCGACAATGCGCGTGTTCGGCAGCAAACCGGGTGCATACGGCGCCGGCCTGCTCCCGCTCATCGACAGCCGGAACTGGCGGGACGACGCCGACCTGGCCGAGGTGTACGCGGTGTGGGGCGGCTACGCCTACGGCCGTGAACTCGACGGAGTGGAAGCGCGCCCGGCGATGGAGAGCGCCTACAAGCGCATCGCCGTCGCGGCGAAGAACATCGACACCCGTGAACACGACATCGCGGATTCGGACGATTACTTCCAGTACCACGGCGGCATGATCGCGACGGTCCGCGCGCTAACCGGTAAAGCGCCCGCCGCTTATGTCGGCGACAGCACTCGCCCCGACGCGGTTCGGACCAGAACTCTGCACGAAGAGACGAACCGCATCTTCCGCGCCCGAGTGGTGAACCCGCGGTGGTTGGCGGCAATGCGCAAGCACGGGTACAAGGGCGCGTTCGAACTCGCCGCCACGGTCGATTACCTGTTCGGCTACGACGCGACCACCGGCGTGGTCGCCGACTGGATGTACGAGCAGCTCGCCGCGAGCTACGTGCTGGACCCGGAGAACCGGAAGTTCCTGACCGAGTCCAACCCCTGGGCCCTGCACGGCATCTCGGAACGGTTGCTGGAGGCGGCCGAGCGGGGCATGTGGGAGCACCCGGAAGCGGAGACCCTGGAAGCGCTGCGAAACGCGTACCTGGAAACCGAGGGCGACTTGGAAGACGGCCGCTGATTCCCGGCGGCATTTCCGCCCGACCGGACGGCGCCGCTAAACAGGGGTACCCCTAGATTCAGGTGCCCTCGTGGAGTGGAATCGCGGGCCTCCCGCAATGGTGGTCCGCGCGCCGTCCCGAATGGACGTCCCACCGCGGCCGGCCGGTGTCCACTACCCGGCCGGCCGATCCGCGCCACCCGGTCGGACGACTCGTGGTGCCCGACCTGAGGTGTGGGCGGCGGCGACTCCCGGGGGAGACCCCGGCGACACGCGCGACACGAGTTGGGGGACACTGGCGGAGCGTGAGTGGTTCATGACTCGTGAATGTTTTCCGCCGAAGATGAACCGAGCGTGTCCGACCGGTCTACGAACAGTGCCTGAACGGACCATCGGACGCACCGCTAGCAGAATCGGTCCAGCAGGGCAAATGACGCAACGTCGGTAACAGCGCGGACACGGGAGCTTGACACAACTCCGTGGCGCGAACCACACTCCCCCAAAACCTGGGAGCGCTCCCAGAACGTTCACCGCCGATCAACCGAGGAGTTCTCGTGCGCTACCGTCGAGCAGGCTTGGCCAAAGTCCTGGCCTGCACCGCAGTGCTTGCCGCAGCCGCCACGGCCTGTGGCTCGGGAGAGTCCGGTACGTCCGCCGACGGCAAGGTCGAGCTGACTGTCGCGACCTTCAACCAGTTCGGCTACGAGGAACTCTTCAAGGAGTACGAGGCCGCGAACCCGAACGTCAAGATCACCGAGCGGAAGACCGGCCAGGCCTCGCCGCACCACCAGAACCTGTTCACGAAGCTGGGCGCCGGCTCGGGCCTGGCCGACATCGAGGCCGTCGAAGAGGGCTTCCTGAGCCAGGTCATGGCGAAGTCCGGCCAGTTCGAGAACCTCAAGGAGATCGGTCCGAAGGACGTCCGCGAGGACCGCTGGCTGCAGTGGAAGACCGACGCCGTCACCACCAAGGACGGCAAGCTGATCGGCTACGGCACCGACATCGGCCCGCTGGCCATGTGCTACCGCAAGGACCTCTTCGAGGCCGCCGGTCTGCCGTCCGACCCCGAGGGCGTGAAGCCCCTGTTCGCCACGTGGGACTCGTACTTCGAGGCCGGTGACCGTTACGTCGCCGCCACGGGTGGCAAGGCGTGGTTCGACTCCGCCGCGCAGATCTTCAACCCGATGCACAACCAGGCGAGCGTCGGCTACTTCGACCGCGACGACAAGCTCGTGATCGAGACGAACGACGACAAGAAGATCTTCGAGCAGGTCGCCGGCGCGGTGGCCCGCAAGCAGTCGGCCAAGCTCGCGGCGTGGAGCCCCGAGTGGGAGACCGGCTTCAAGCAGTCGGCCTTCGCCACCAAGACCTGCCCGTCGTGGATGCTGGGTGTCATCGAGGGCAACGCCGGCCCCGAGCACAAGGGCAAGTGGGCCGTCACGGCCGCGTTCCCCGGCGGCGGCGGCAACTGGGGCGGCTCGTACCTGACCGTCCCGAAGCAGGGCAAGAACAAGGCCGAGGCCGTCAAGCTGGCCGCGTGGCTGACCGCGCCGGAGCAGCAGATCAAGGCGTTCAAGGCCAAGGGCACCTTCCCGAGCCAGACCGAGGCGCTGATCTCCCCCGAGCTGCTGAACCAGACCAACGAGTACTTCGGCGGCGAGAAGGTCGGCATGCTGTTCTCCGAGCAGGCCAACAAGGTCGCGGCGGCCCAGTACAAGGGCCCGAAGGACGGTGAGATCCAGGACAACGTGGTCTCGCCGGCTCTCCTGGCCGTCGAGCAGGGCACCTCGGTCGGGGACGCCTGGAAGACGGTCGTCGAGGGAGCTCAGAAGGCTGCCAAGTAAATGACGACCGAACTCACGGTCACGCGCGGGCGGGGCGCCGAGCCCCGCCCGCCGCGGCGTGACGACAACGATGACATCGGATCGGGCAAGAGCTGGCGCTACAAGCTGACCCGCTTGGACGTCAAGTTCTCGCCGTACCTGTACATCGCACCGTTCTTCGTGCTGTTCGCGGTGGTCGGCCTGTTCCCGCTGCTCTACACCGCCTACATCTCCCTGTTCGACTGGGAGCTCGGCGGGGACGAGCAGCCGTTCGTCGGGATCGACAACTACACCGAGCTGTTGGCCGATTCGCAGTTCTGGAACGCGATGGTCAACACGCTGAGCATCTTCGCGATGTCGACGCTCCCGCAGATCGTCACCGCGGTGCTGCTGGCGGTGCTGCTCAACACGGCTCTGCGCGGGCGGACCGGCTGGCGGATGGGCGTGCTGCTGCCCTACGTGGCCAGCCTCGTCGCCCTGACGATCATCTTCGGCGACCTGTTCGGCGTGCAGTACGGCATCATCAACGACCTGATCGAGATGGTCGGCCTCGACCGGATCGACTGGCAGGCCGAGCGCTGGTGGAGCCACGTCGCCATCGCGTCGATGGTCAACTGGCGCTGGACCGGCTACAACGCGCTGATCGTGCTGGCCGCCATGCAGGCGATCCCGCGCGACATCTACGAGGCGGCCTGGGTGGACGGCGCGAGCAAGGTGCGCCAGTTCTTCAGCATCACGCTGCCCATGCTGCGCCCGACCCTGATCTTCGTGGTCGTCACCTCGACCATCGGCGGTCTCCAGATCTTCACCGAGCCGCTGCTGTTCTCGCCCTCCGCGGGTGTCAACGGCGGTGCGACCAACCAGTACCAGACGGTCGTGCTCTACATGTACTCCTCCGGCTTCCGGAGCTTCGACCTCGGCTACGCCTCGGCGATGGCCTGGGTCCTGTTCGTCGTCATCATCGCGATCGCGGGGATCAACTTCATGCTCACCCGCAAGCTCGCGTCCAGTGGGGAGGCGTGATGGCCACCATCGCCGATCGCCGGGCACCGACCGGCGCCAAGCGCGTGCGGAAGTCCAAGGGCAAGGCCGGATCGCTCTCCGAGCGCCGTCCGGGGTTCGTCGTCTACGGCATCCTCATCGCGTTCATCCTCGGTTCGGCGTTCCCCTTCTACTGGTCGTTCCTGGTCGCCAGCCACGACGACGCGAAGTTCACCGCCGAGACGCCCCTGCTGCCCGGTGGCAACTTCTTCCACAACGCGGGTCGGGTGCTCGACTCGATCCCGTTCTGGAAGGCGCTGGGCAACAGCGTCATCGTGTCGGGCACGGTCACCGTGTCCGTGGTGATCCTCTCCACCCTGGCCGGGTTCGCGTTCGCCAAGCTCCGGTTCAAGGGCCGCGGACCGCTGATGGTGTTCGTGGTCGCCACGCTCGCGGTGCCCACCCAGCTCGGCATCATCCCGCTCTACATGGCGATGGCCGAGTTCGGCTGGTCAGGCACCCTCGGCGCGGTCATCGTGCCCAACCTGGTGACCGCCTTCGGCGTGTTCTGGATGCGCCAGTACATCGCGGACGCCGTCCCGGACGAGCTGATCGAGGCGGCCCGCATGGACGGGTGCAGCATGATCCGCACGTTCTGGCACGTCTGCCTGCCCGCGGTGCGGCCGGCCGCCGCCATGCTGGGCATCTTCACGTTCATGATGTCGTGGAACGACTTCCTCTGGCCGCTGATCGTGCTCAACGCGGACAACCCGACGATGCAGGTCGCCCTGGAGAAGTTGCAGAGCGGCTACTACGTCGACAACTCGCTCGTGCTAGCCGGGACCACGATGGCCACGGTCCCGATTCTGATCGTCTTCCTCGTACTCGGTCGGCAGATCGTCGCCGGGATCATGCAGGGTGCTGTGAAGGGGTAGCTGTGGAGTCGATTTCCTTTCCCGAGGGATTCGTGTGGGGCGCCGCGACCGCGGCGTTCCAGATCGAAGGCGCGACCACCGCGGACGGTCGCACCGCGTCCATCTGGGACACGTTCTGCCAGATCCCTGGCGCGGTGGTGGGTGGTGACACGGGCGATCCCGCGGCCGACCACTACTACCGCGTGGACGAGGACGTCCAACTGATGTCCGACCTCGGCCTGCACGCCTACCGGTTCTCCACCGCGTGGCCGCGGGTGCGCCCGGACGCGGGTCCGGTCAACCAGGCCGGCCTCGACTTCTACTCCCGGTTGGTCGACGCGCTGCTGGAGAAGAACATCACCCCGTGGCTCACGCTCTACCACTGGGACCTCCCGCAGACGCTGGAGGACGAGGGCGGCTGGGCGAACCGGGACACGGCGTACCGCTTCGCCGAGTACGCCGAAGCGGTCGTCGGCGCCCTCGGTGACCGGGTGACCAACTGGACCACGCTCAACGAGCCGTGGTGCTCCTCGCTGCTGAGCTACGCCGCAGGCGTCCACGCGCCCGGCCGCCAGGAGCCGGAAGCCGCCGTCGCGGCCGTGCACCACCTGCTGCTCGCGCACGGCCTCGCCACCGCGGCGATCCGGTCGCAGCTGCCGGAGGCCAAGGTCGGCATCACGCTGAACATGTACCCGATCATCCCGGCGGACCCGGAGGACCCGGCCGACCTCGACGCCGTGCGCCGGCTCGACGGTCTCCAGAACCGGATCTTCCTCGACCCGCTCTTCAAGGGCGAGTACCCGGCCGACATCGTGGAGGACCTGGAGCCGTACGGCTTCTCGAAGCACATCCGCGAGAACGACCTGGAGATCATCTCCACGCCGCTGGACCAGCTGGGCGTCAACTACTACGCCGAGCACTTCGTCAGCAGCACGCCCGAGGCGGAGGCACCGGTCCAGACCAACGGCCGCCGCCCGACCGGGTCGCCGTGGGTCGGCGCGGAGCACGTGTCGTTCCCGAGCCGCGGCCTGCCGCGCACGGACATGGACTGGGAGGTGCAGCCGGACGGCCTGTTCAAGGTGCTCATGCGGGTGCACCAGGACTACCCGGGCATCCCGCTGTTCGTCACCGAGAACGGCGCCGCCTACCAGGACTCCGTCAACGAGGACGGGTCCATCGACGACACCGAGCGGCTCGGTTACATCGAGTCCCACCTCAGGGCGTGCCATGCCGCCATCGAGGCCGGTGTCGACCTCCGCGGTTACTTCGCGTGGTCGCTCATGGACAACTTCGAATGGGCCGAGGGATACGCCAAGCGGTTCGGGATCGTGCATGTCGACTACGAGACCCAGGTCCGGACGCCTAAGATGAGCGCCATGTGGTACTCGAAGGTTGCCCGTGGCAACGCTCTCGCAGCGACGGTCGCTCCGTGACGGATGCCGTTGACCCACCCAAGGCGCGACGACCCAACACCCGGCTGGAGGAGGTCGCTCGTGCCGCCGGGGTGTCCAAGTCGACCGTGTCCCGGGTGATCAACGGCGAACCGTACGTCAGTTCGCGGGCTCGCGAGGCCGTCCACCAGGCCATCGGCCGCCTCGGGTACAGCCCGAACCAGGCGGCGCGGACCCTGGCGGGCAGCCGGGCCAACTGCATCGCCATGGTGGTGTCCGAGCACGGCAGCCGGGTGCTGAACGACCCGTTCTTCGCCGGTGTGCTCCGCGGTGTGCACGCCGAACTCGCCGGGAAGCGGGTCCAGCTCGTCCTCATGATGAGCAAGGAGGGCGACGAGCAGGACCTGGTGAACTACCTGTGCGGCGGTCACGTGGACGGCGTGCTGGTGATCAGCCTGCACGGCCAGGACCCGCTGCCCCGCACGCTGGCCGACGCGGGCCTGCCGACCGTGGTCTGCGGCAGGCCGCTCGGCGCGGGCGGCGTGCCGTACGTGGACTCGGACAACTTCAACGGCGCCATGGAGGCCGCTCGCTACCTCGTCTCGCGAGGGTGCAAGCGGATCAGCACCATCGCCGGTCCGCGTGACATGGCGGTGGGCATGGACCGGTTGTCCGGGTGGAAGCGCGGGCTGAGCCAGGCCCGGTTCGACACGGACCTGGTCGCGTACTCGGACTACACCCCGGAGAGCGGCGCGGCGGCGATGGCCGACCTGCTCAAGCGGGCGCCGGACCTCGACGCGGTGTTCGTCGGCGCGGACATCATGGCGCTGGGCGCGTTGCAGACCCTGCACGCGCACGGCAAGAAGGTGCCCGAGGACGTCGCCGTGGTCGGGTTCGACGACCTGATGATCGCCTCCACCGCGGTGCCGCCGCTGACCACGATCCGCCAGGACGTGGAGCAGTTGGGGCGCACCATGACGTGGCGGTTGATGGCGGAGCTGGCCGGCGAGGAGAACCTGCCGCCGTTCCTGCTCCTGCCGACCTCGATGGTCACCCGTTCGAGCGCCTGAGTCGCCCTCGACGATCAAAGCCGCGATCCGGAGCATGTCCGGATCGCGGCTTTTTCGAATCGCTTCGATGGTCGGGTGCGGCCGGATCGACGGATTCGACGCCGGTCCGTTGATAACCGTCCGCACTTCACTCGGATGGCGTAGCGGAGGCCCCTTGCCGCTGTCGCGCTGATCTGGCTACGGTCCCCTTGCGGAGTCTGGGAGCGCTCCCAGAGCCGCCCGCAGCCAGGGGGGGAGGCGGACTTCTCTCGCCCACCGCCTCCTCCCTCCCGCGCAAAGGAGCGCAGCAACGATGAGACGACGGCTTCTGGCGTTGGTCAGCGCGGCCGTGGCCGCACTGGGTGTCGTGCTGGTGTCCAACGCGGTGAGCCCGGCCGCCCAGACCGCCGCCGCCGTGCCGGCGCTGCCGCACAACTGGCGCAACGTGGAGATCGCGGGCGGCGGGTTCGTGCCGGGCATCGTGTTCAGCCCGGCCGAGAAGGACCTGATCTACGCGCGCACCGACATCGGCGGCGCGTACCGGTGGGACCAGGCGACCGGCCGCTGGATCCCGTTGCTGGACTGGGTCGGCTGGGACCAGTGGGGCTACAACGGCGTGGCGAGCATCGCGCCGGACCCGACGAACGCGGACAAGGTCTACGCCGCGGTCGGCATGTACACCAACAGCTGGGACCCGAACAACGGCGCGATCCTGAGCTCCTCGAACCGCGGCCGGACGTGGACGCGGAGCCCGCTGCCGTTCAAGCTCGGCGGCAACATGCCGGGCCGCGGCATGGGTGAGCGGCTGTCCGTCGACCCGAACGACGGACGGGTGCTGTACTTCGGCGCGCCGAGCGGCAAGGGCCTGTGGCGCAGCACCGACAGCGGCCTGAACTGGTCGCAGGTGGCGAGCTTCCCCAACCCCGGCAACTACGTCGCCGACCCGAACGACACCAACGGCTACTCGAACGACATCCAGGGCGTGGTCTGGGTGACGTACGACCCGCGGTCGTCGACGCCGGGCAGCCCCAGCAGGACGATCTACGTCGGTGTTGCCGACAAGGAGAACACGGTCTACCGCAGCACGGACGCGGGCGCGACGTGGACCAGGCTGACGGGCCAGCCGACCGGCTACATCGCGCACCAGGGCGAACTGGACGCCGCAGGCGGCTTCCTCTACCTGGCGACCAGCGACACCGGCGGGCCGTACGACGGTGGCAAGGGCGACGTGTGGAAGTTCGACACCGCCACCGGCGCGTGGACGCGGATCAGCCCCATCCCGTCGTCGAGCGCCGACAACTACTTCGGGTACAGCGGTCTCACCATCGACCGGCAGGACCCGGACACGCTCATGGTCGCGACCCAGATCTCGTGGTGGCCGGACATCGTCATCTTCCGCAGCACGGACGGCGGCGCGACGTGGACGCGGGCGTGGGACTTCACCAGCTACCCGAACCGCAGCTTCCGCTACAAGATGGACATCACGTCGTCCCCGTGGCTCAGCTGGGGCGCGAACCCGGCGCCGCCGGAGGTCAGCCCGAAGCTGGGCTGGATGGTGGAGTCGCTGGAGATCGACCCGTTCGACTCCAACCGGATGATGTACGGCACGGGCGCCACGATCTACGGCACCACGGACCTGCTGAAGTGGGACGACGGCGGCCAGATCACGTTGAAGCCGACCGCGGCGGGCCTGGAGGAGACCGCGGTGCTCGACCTGATCAGCCCGCCGACCGGCGTGCCGCTGATCAGCGGATTGGGTGACATCGGCGGGTTCCGGCACACGGACCTCGCCAAGGTGCCGCCGATGATGTTCCAGCAGCCGAACTTCACCTCGACCACCAGCCTGGACTTCGCCGCGGCGGCCCCGTCGGTGATGGTCCGCTCCGGCAACGTCGACGGCGCGGCGCACGTGGCGTTCTCCACGGACGCCGGCGCGAACTGGTTCGCGGGCACCGATCCCGCGGGCGTCACGGGCGGCGGCACGATCGCGGCGGCGGCGAACGGCAGCCGGTTCGTGTGGAGCCCGGCGGGCGCGGCGGTCCACCACACGGTGGGCTTCGGCAACACCTGGACGCCGTCCACCGGCATCCCGGCGGGCGCGGTGGTCGAGTCCGACCGGGTCGACCCGAACAAGTTCTACGGGCTGGCGGACGGCAGGGTCTACGTCAGCACCGACGGCGGCGCGACGTTCACCGCGGGCGCCACCGCGGACGCGGCCAAGCTGCACGCGGTGCCGGGGCACGCGGGCGAGCTCTGGCTGGTCGGCGACGGCGGGCTGTTCCGCTCGAAGGACTCCGGCAGGACGGTCACCGCCATCGCCGGGGTCACGTCCGGCGTCAACATCGGCTTCGGCCGGCCCGAGGGGGACCGGACGTACCCCGCGCTCTACGCGGTGCTGACCATCGACGGCAAGACCGGCGTCTACCGGTCCACCGACGGTGAGGCGCGGTACTGGCTGCGGATCAACGACGACGCGCACCAGTACGGCAACATGGGTGAGGCGATCACCGGCGATCCGCGCGTCTTCGGTCGCGTGTACCTGGGGACCAACGGGCGGGGCATCCTCGTCGCGGAGCCGAGCGGGGCCACCAGCAGCACCAACACGCACCCCACGGACACGTCGCCCAGCAGCACCACGACCACCGCCACGAGCACCACGAGCACCACGTGGTCGACCACGACCGTCACGGATCAGCCGCCGCCGCGCGACTGCTCGGTGACGTACGCGGTCGCCAGTCAGTGGGGAGGTGGCTTCACCGGCTCGGTGAAGATCACCAACCGGGGTGTCCTCCCCGTACAGGGGTGGAGCCTCGGCTGGTCGTTCGCCAACGACCAGAAGATCACCAACAGTTGGAACGGCAAGGTGTCCCAGTCGGGCGCCGCCGTCACGGTGACCAACGAGGGTTGGAACGCGACCGTTCAGCCGGGGAGCTCGGTGGAATTCGGATTCCAGGCGAGCTGGCAGGGCAGCAACGTCGCACCCACCCGCTTCTCGCTGAACGGCGTGACCTGTTCGACGGTCTAGCGCAGCCCTCGTTTGGCCTGGCGGCGCAGCTGCATTATCCGGGCTGCGCCGACCAGGGCCACCAGGATCGCTCCCGCGATCGCCGCGAACAGCAGTGCCACGCCCAGCGGCAGCGTGCCCGCCGCGCCCATGAAGTGGACCGTGGCGTCGGTGAGGTTCTGCAGGATGAACACCAGCAGCACGATCAGCACCACGATCGACGCCAGCACCGCGACCCACGTGCCGCTGATCCTGGTCGGCTTGAGCTTCACGTGCCGGTCCGGCTTGCCCGCCGCGTCCGGCGGCACCGGCTCGACGGTGCCCTGCCCGGGGTCGCTCGGCCCCGTGTCACGCGGCACCGGGGTGCGCGGCGCGGTCTCGCCCGACGTGGTGTCACGCGGGTTCGTGGGCAGCGCTTCGATCCGGTCCTCGTCACGGGGCGTGGTCACGGCCCGATTATCGGCCCGCGCCCGGCTGCCCGCATCTCACACGGGGCTCATGCACACGGTCGGCTGTACTGGAGCCCGCCCACCGCTTCCACGTACTGCTGCCACTCCTCGCGCGAGATGTGCACCTCGACCGCCGAGCACATGGCGGCGACCGCGGTGTCGAAGTCGAACTCCCAGGACCGGGACGTGCCGTTGGAGCCGGCCGTGACCACCCGGGTCGGTGTGTCGCCGAACGCCACCCCGTGCACGCCGTCGGTGCTCCAGCTGATCCGGCCCTGCTCGACCGGGGCGGTGCGGTCCGACACGTCCCACAGGGACACCTTGTCGTCCTTGCCGACGGTGGCCAGCGCGAGGCCGTCCTGCCGGAAGCCCAGCGCCCGGATCGTCTCCGGGTGCGCCTTGTGCGACCAGGTCTCCTCGGGCGCCCACTGCTTGGCGAGGTTCCACATCCGGACCAGGCCGCCGGAGAACCCGGCCGCGAGCGTGCGGTTGTCCGGCGAGAGCGCGACCGCGGTGATCTCCCGGCCGGTCTCCAGCGCCCCGATCGGCCGCGGGCGCCCCGTGTCGGACACGTCCCACAGCCGGAGCGTGCCCGCGTCGTCGTAGGTGACGACCACCTGCCCGTCCTGGCTGTAGCCGACGCCGTTGACCGGGCGTGGGTGGCCGTTGAGGACCGAGCGCTCGACCGGCCGGTCCCGGCCGGACCAGTCCCACAGCAGGACCAGGCCGTGCTCGGACACGGTGACGAGGGTGCGCGCGCCGGCGGGGTCGAGCGCGATCCGCAGCACCGGGAAGTCGAAGGTGTGCACGACGGTCGGGTCGATCGCGTCGGTGACGTCCCAGATCTTCGCCACCCGACCTTCCAGCGTGGTGGCGAACGCCTGCTCCAAGCCGTTGACGGCGGTCGACGTGACGATGGAGTCCGGCTCGGTGCGCTCGCCGAGCGGGCGGTACGTGTCGTTGACGGGCACCGGCACCCGGGCGTTCGGCCGCGGCATCCCGTCCGGGATCAGGCCCTGGCCGGACGGGAACGACGAGCGGCTGACCGTGTCCTTCTCGCCGGCCGCGTGCGCGCTGAGCACGCCGTCGCGCAACCGGCTGGTGGGGTTGAGCTCGTAGGCGGCGATCGCGAGCTGGTCGGCCAGCCTCGGGTCGCTGCCGCGCAGCGCCTGCGCCTGGTTGGCCACGTACCAGGCGGCGGACGACCGCCAGCCCGCCGCGGACTCGTTCTGCGCCTTGATCGCCAGCACCACGGCCGTGCCGGTCAGCATGAGCAGCACGGCGAGTAAAGCCACCAGCTGCCGGAGCCTGCGGGTCCGGCGGTGCGCGACCTGGCGCTCCCGGTCGCGCGCCTTGAGGCTCTCGGCCAGGAAGTCCCGCTCCTGGGCGCTGGTGCGCACGCCGTCCCGCCGGGTCCACTCGACCGCGGTGTCCAGCCGCGTGCCCCGGTACAGCGCGTCCGGGTCGCGGCCCAGCGCGTCCCAGGTGGCCGCGGCCTCGGTGAGCTGGCGCATGGTGCGCAACCCGTCGCGGTCCTCGGCGAGCCAGCTCTTGAGCCGGGGCCAGGAGCGGATCAGCGCCTCGTGCGCGATCTCCACGCTGTCCCGGTCCAGGGTGAGCAGCCGGGCGTGCGCGAGGCGGTCGAGCACTACGTCCACGTCGACGTCGTGGTCGAGTTCGGTGCGCGGCAGCCGCCGCTTGGTGTCCTCGGTGCCGTCGCCGAGCGCCGTCAGCCGCAGGAACACCTGCCGCGCCAACTCCCGTTGCTGCTTCTCCAACGACGTGTAGGTGCGTTCGGCGGTCTGCGCGATCGCGTGCTGGATGGCGCCCGCCGCCTCGTACCCGGCCAGCGTCAACGTGGTGCCGCGCCGGCGCCGCCACGTTTCGAGCAGGGCGTGCGACACCAGCGGCAGCACGCCCGCCTGGCCGGTGGCGTCCGCGACGAGCCGGGACACCAGCGCCGTCTCGACCGTGCACGAGGCCTTCACGGCGGGCTGCATGATCACCTGGCGCAGCTCCTCGGTGCCCATCGGCCCGAGCAGCAGCTGGCCGTCGGTCAACGCCTCCACCAGCGCCGGGTGGTGCGCGCAGTGCCCGTAGAAGTCCGCGCGCACGCCGAGCACGACCTTGCACCGCGCGGTCAGCAGGGCGTCGATGTAGGCGGTGCGCTGGTCGACGTCCTGCCAGAGCGTGAAGACCTCTTCGAACTGGTCCACGATCAGCAGGTCGGCGGTCAGGTCCGGCTCGCCCCGCTCGCTGGGCGTGGTGACGACGACCCGGCCCGCCAGCCGCGGCACCAGGCCGGCGCGCAGCAGGGACGACTTGCCCGCGCCGGACGCGCCGAACACCGCGACGAACCGGCGGTGCGCGATGCGCTGCTCCAGGTCGTCCAGCAGGTGGTCGCGGCCGAAGAACCACTCGGCGTCCTCGGTGCCGTAGGCCGCCAGGCCCGCGTACGGCGGGTGGCCCTCGTCGGGGCTCGGCTCGGCGCTGGGCAGCACCTCGGCGGCGACCTGGTGCCAGCGGTCCTCCCACTCGGAGACGTCGCCCGCGCAGGCCCGCACGTACGCCAGCGTCACCGCGAGCGTCGGCAGCCGCCGCCCGCCCGCCGCGTCGGACAGCGTCGTCGCCGAGTAGTGGGCGCGGGCGCCCAGCTGCCGATAACTGCACCCGCCCGCCCGGTCCCGCAACGACCGCAGGTCCGCGGCGAACGAGAGCAATGGGCTGTCGCCGACGTCCAGGGGACGCTCTCCACGCGGCACCGGTCCACCCCCGCCCAGTCATACCGATTGTGCGCAACGTTGCGCGCATCGCCAAACGTGCCATCCAGGCTGACAGACGACGGGCTGTGACGGGCACGCTTCCGACACGTGCATTCGGGTGAAGTACCGGGTGACTTCGTCCCCGATCGGCTGTGAGAGCGCTCCCGTGCCGCGAGTCGTCCGGTTTGCGCTTATTCGCGCCACGAACGGCCGGTCAGGCCAGGACGGACGTCACGTACGGGTCGGGGTCGGCGAGGATGGCGCGGACGGCGGTCGTGGCGGCGCCCCGGACGGCCGCTTCGGCGCCCAGTGACGACGCGACCACGCGAACGGGTGACCACTCCCCGCTGACCACCCGGCGGGCCAGCTCGGCGTGCAGGGGCTCCTGGAGCCACGGCTCCAGCCGGGCGTACGTGCCGCCGAGGACCACGGTGGGCAGGTCCAGCAGGTTCACCGCTCCGGAGAGGGCGACGCCGAGCCACTTCGCCGCCGTGCGCACCGCCGACGTCGCCGTGCGGTCGCCCGCCGCGAGCCGCGCCAGCAGCTCGTCCACGCCGGTGACGCCCGACGCGCGCACGATCTCGTCCTGGCCGGCCAGCCGCTCGAGGCACCCCCGCGACCCGCACGCGCACTTCGGCCCGCGCGGGTCGACGGACAGGTGGCCGATCTCGCCGCCGAACCCGGACAGCCCCTCGAAGAGCGCGCCGCCGACCACGATGCCGGCGCCGATGCCGATCTCACCCGAGATGTGCAGGAAGTCCGCCGCCACGTCCCCGTGCCACAGCTCGGCCAGCGCGGCGAGGTTCGCCTCGTTCCCGACCAGCACCGGCACGTCCAGCGCCATCCGCCGGGTCAGCTCGCCCCGCACGTCCACCTCGCGCCAGCCCAGGTTCGGCGCGAGCCGCAGCGACCCCCCGGCCACCTCCACCAGGCCCGGCACCGCCACGCCGACCCCGCCGATCGGCACCTCCTCGCGCACCGCCGTGCGCACCGCCGCCGCCACCTTGGCCAGCACGCGGGCGGGGGAGGAGGCACGATTGTCGCTGGGTCGCAGCCACCGCGCCCGCACCCGTCCGGTGAGGTCGACCAGGCACGTGGCCAGGTAGTCGACCCCGATCTCCACCCCGAGCCCGTGCGGTCCGGTGGGTGACAGGTGCAGGGCCGTGCCGCGCCGGCCGGGGCCGGACCTGGCCTGCGCCTCGCCCTCGGCCACGAGTCCGGCGCCGATCATCCGGTCGACGAGGCTGGAGACGGTCGCCTTGGTCAGGCCGGTCCGGGCGGCCACGGCGGCGCGGGACGAGCCGGGCGCGTCGGCGATGGCGTCGAGCACCAGGGCGGAGTTGTGCCGTCGCACGGTCCGCTGGCTCGCTGGCTGTGGTCGGGACACCCACTGGATACTAGCGGCCGGGTGAGATAAGTTCAGGCATCAAACTTATTGGAGGTGCCCTCGTGGAGAAGTTCAGCTTCGGTCTGTGGACGGTCGGCTGGCAGGGACGCGACCCGTTCGGTGACGCGACCCGCCCCGTGCTGGACGCGCCGCTCGCGGTGCGCAAGCTCTCGGAACTGGGTGCCTGGGGCATCACGTTCCACGACGACGACCTGTTCCCGTTCGGCGCGGACGCGGCCGAGGTGGGCAAGCGGGTCTCCGCGTTCCGCGCGGCGTTGGACGAGACCGGCATGGTCGTGCCGATGGTGACCACCAACCTGTTCACCCACCCGGTGTTCAAGGACGGCGGCTTCACCAGCAACGACCGCTCGATCCGCCGGTTCGCGCTGCGCAAGGTGCTGCGCAACCTGGAGCTCGCGGCCGAGCTCGGCGCCGAGACCATCGTGATGTGGGGCGGCCGTGAGGGCTCCGAGGTGGACGCGGGCAAGCCCGTGCACGCCGCCCTCGACCGCTACCGCGAGGCCGTCGACACGGTCGCGCAGTACTCGGTCGACCAGGGCTACGGCTTCCGCTTCGCGTTGGAGCCCAAGCCGAACGAGCCCCGCGGCGACATCCTGCTGCCGACGATCGGCCACGCCCTGGCGTTCATCTCGACGCTGGAGCACCACGAGCTGGTCGGCGTGAACCCGGAGGTCGGCCACGAGCAGATGGCGGGCCTCAACTTCGTGCACGGCATCGGCCAGGCGCTGTGGCAGAAGAAGCTCTTCCACATCGACCTCAACGGCCAGAAGGGCCCGCGCTACGACCAGGACTTCGTGTTCGGCCAGGGCGACCTGCTGTCCGCGTTCTTCCTCGTCGACCTGCTGGAGAACGGCGGCTACGAAGGCCCGCGGCACTTCGACTACAAGCCGCTGCGGACCGAGGACCTGGACGGCGTGTGGGCGAGCGCGGCGGCCAACATGCGCACGTACCAGCTGCTGCGCGAGCGCGCCGCGGCGTTCCGGGCCGACCCGGAGGTGCAGGAGGCGCTGAAGGCCAGCGGCGTGTACGAGCTGGCGGAGCCGACGCTCGACGAGGGCGAGTCGATCGCGGACTTCCTCAAGGGCGAGGACGTCGACCCGGAAGCCGCCGCCGAGCGCGGCTTCGGCTTCGTGCACCTGGCGCAGCTGGCGACCGAGCACCTGTTGGGCGCGCGCTGATGGCGCTCGTCGCGGGCGTCGACTCGTCCACCCAGTCGTGCAAGGTGGTGGTGCGGGACGCGGACACCGGCGCCCTTGTGCGGCAAGGACGGGCGGCGCACCCGACGGGCACCGAGGTGCACCCCTCCGAGTGGTGGGACGCGCTCCAGACGGCCATCGCGGACGCGGGCGGCCTGGACGACGTCGAAGCCGTGTCGGTGGGGGCGCAGCAGCACGGCATGGTGACGCTGGACTCCGCCGGCGAGGTGGTGCGGCCGGCGCTGCTGTGGAACGACACCCGTTCCGCGGCGGCGGCGGCCGACCTGACCACCGAGCTGGGTGGTCCGGACAAGTGGGCCGAGGCGATCGGCAGCGTGCCGGTCGCCTCCCTCACCGTGACCAAGCTGCGGTGGCTGGCGCGGAGCGAACCCGAGTCGGTGGCCAGGACGGCGGCCGTGTGCCTGCCGCACGACTGGCTGACGTGGAAGCTGTCCGGCGGGACGTCGTTGGACGCCCTGACCACGGACCGCAGCGACGCCAGCGGCACCGGCTACTGGTCGCCGTCCGCGGAGGACTACCGACCTGACCTGCTGGAACTGGCCCTGGGCAAGGTCGTGGCGCTGCCGCGGGTGCTCGGTCCGGCCGAGCTGGTCGGCCGGTTCGGCGCGGGCGCGGGCGACAACGCGGCGGCGGGGCTGGGCGTGCAGGCCCAGCCCGGCGACGTGGTGGTGTCCATCGGCACGTCCGGCACGGCGTTCGCGCGGTCGCCGCACGCGGTGGCGGACGGCACCGGCATCGTCAACGGTTTCGCCGACGCGGAGGGCGGCCACCTGCCGCTCGTGTGCACGCTCAACGCGTCACGCGTGCTCGACGCGACCGCGGCGATGCTGCGGGTCGACCTGGCGGAGCTGTCGGACCTGGCCCTGAGCGCGCCGGCGGGTGCGGACGGGCTGGTGTTCGTGCCGTACCTGGAAGGGGAGCGGACGCCGAACAAGCCCGACTCCACCGGCGCGTTGCACGGCCTGCGGCTGGACACGATGACCTCGGCGCACATGGCGCGCGCCGCGGTCGAGGGTCTGCTGTGCAGCCTGGCCGACGCGATCGACGCGCTGGTGGCGCTGGGCCTGCCGGTGTCCCGGGTGCTGCTGATCGGCGGCGGGGCGAGGTTGCCCGCCGTGCGTCGGCTCGCGCCCGCAGTGTTCGGCTGCCCCGTGGTCGTCCCGTCGCCGAGCGAGTACGTGGCGGACGGCGCGGCCAGGCAGGCGGCGTGGGCGCTGAGCGGCGCCGACGCCCCGCCGCTCTGGTCGGAGCTGGCGTCGACCTCGGTCGAGGCCGAGCCGACGCCGTGGGTGCGGGAGCGCTACGCCTCCGTGCGTGAGCTGACCGCCACCCGCTGAGTCCTGACGGGGTGCATCCGCCACTGGGCCGCCAGTCGCGGGGGCACCCCGTCGGTCACTCGCCGTCGTTGTCGTCCAGGACCTGCCGCACCACCCGGAGGTTGTCGGCCGCGACGCCGTCGTCGGTGGTGCCGGCGAGCATGATCAGGGCCTTCCACAGCGCCCAGCCGCGCGCCCGTGCCCAGGTGGCGGCATCGAGGTCGACCGCCTCCCGGAACGCCTCCCGGCTCCTGCCCGACAACATCGTCCACGCGATGACGAGGTCGCACGCCGGGTCGCCGACGCCGCACCCGCCGAAATCGATGACCGCGGTGAGCTTCCCGCCGTCCACCAGCAGGTTCCCGCTCGCGATGTCGCCGTGGAACCACACCGGAGGCCCGTCCCAGACAGGTGCGCTGACGGCGTCGTCCCACACGGCCGCCGCCCGTTCGGTGTCGACTCGCCCCTTCAGGGCTGCGAGCGCGCGCCGGGTGCCGTCGTCGTAGTACGCGGGCGACGTGCCCCGTTAGAAGCAGTGCGCACCGGCCGGTGGTCCGTCCGTCGGGTCGACGCGGCGCAGGGCGCGGAGGAAGTCGGCGATCGAGACCGCGAACGCGGGGAGGTCGTCGATGCGGTCGAGGGCGGCGGTCCGGCCGTTCAGCCAGCGGCGGACCGACCAGGGGAACGGGTAGCCCTCGCCGGGCACGCCCAGCGCGAGCGACACCGGTACCGCTACGGGCAGTGACCGCGCGAGGACGGGCAGCCACCGGTGCTCCTTCTCCACCGCCGGCGCGTAGCCCTCGCCGGTCGGGAGCCGGACGGTCAGGTCGTCGCCCAGGCGGTACGTGCGGTTGTCCCACCCGTCGACCTCGACCGGTGTGACGGGGAGGTCGCCCCACCGCGGGAACTGGCTCGCGATGAGGCGCTGCACCAGGTCGGCGTCGATGCCGGCCCGGCCGTCGCTGTGCGGGGTGTCGACCACCGGTCGAGCATGGTGATCTCCGCGCGGTGCGGGCAACGCATTTTCGGGGTCGTCGGGGGTACCCGGAGGCCGGCCGACCGGATGCGGAGGTGCCCCTGATGAGGGCCGTGGTGCTCAACTGCTCGTTGAAGAAGTCGCCCGCCCCGTCCAACACCCAGATGCTGGCGGACGTCGTCGTGCGGGCGTTGGAGGAGCGCGACGTCGAGGTGCGGACGTTCCGGGTGGTGGACCACGACGTGCCGCCGGGGGTGGTGACCGACCTGGGCGGGGGTGACGAGTGGCCGGTGCTGCACGACGAGCTGCTGAACGCCGAGATCCTGGTGGTCGCCACGCCGACGTGGGTGGGCCGGCCGTCGTCCGTCGCGCAGCGCGTGATCGAGCGGATGGACGCGATGCTGTCGGAGAAGGACGACGACGGGCGACCCGTCGCGTACAACCGGGTGGCGGGTGTGGTGGTGACCGGCAACGAGGACGGCGCGCACCACGTGATCAGCGAGGTGTCCGGGGCGCTCGTCGACATCGGCTACACGATCCCGGGGCAGGCCTGGACGTACTGGAACATGGGTCCCGGCCCCGGGCCGGACTACCCGGACACCACGCACGGGCACGACTGGTCGAAGAGCACGGGTGAGGCGATGGCGTCGAACCTGCACGCGGCGGCGCTGGCCCTGGCGAAGTCCCCGATCCCCGCCCCGCCGTCGAGTGGGTGACCCGGCGCGCGGGTGGGTACCCGGCGGGCATGAGGATCGTCGTGACCGGCGCCACCGGGAACCTGGGTACCGCCCTGCTGCGCCGGCTCCGCGACGAGCCGGACGTGGTCGTGCACGGGATCTCCCGCCGGCCGCCGGAGAACGAGCCGCCGTACGACGTCGAGTGGACTCCGGTCGACCTGGCGCGTGAGGGCGCGGAGGAGCTGCTCGTCGAGGTGTTCCGGCGGGCGGACGCGGTGGTGCACCTGGCGTGGCTGATCCAGCCCAGCCACGACGAACGGGCGTTGTTCCGGACGAACGTCGCCGGCAGCGACCGCGTGTTCACCGCGGCGGTCAAGGCGGGGGTTCCGCACCTCGTGCACATGTCGTCCGTCGGCGCCTACTCGCCGGCGGCGAAAGACCACACCGTGGACGAGAGCTGGCCGACCGACGGCGTGTCCACTTCGTACTACAGCCGGCACAAGGCGGCGGTGGAGCACCTGCTGGACCGGGTCGAGCGCGACCAGCCCGGCCTCGTCGTGACGCGCGTCCGGCCGGGCCTGGTCCTGCAACCGGACGCCGCGGCCGAGATCAAGCGGTACTTCCTCGGGCCGCTCGTGCCGCACGGCCTGTTCAAGCTCAAGCTGCCGGTCCTCCCGCTGCCGCGCGCGATGGTCCTCCAGTTCGTGCACGCGGACGACGTCGCGGACGCGCTGGTGAAGATCCTCGCCACCAAGGCGGAAGGCGCGTTCAACCTCGTCGCGGACCCGGTGGTGACACCGCAGGTGCTGGCCGAGGTGATGGGCGGGAGGCACGTGCCGATCCCACCGACCGCCCTCCGCACGGCCGCGCGGGTCAGCTGGCGCCTGCGCTTGCAGCCGACCTCGCACGGCTGGGTGGACCTGGCCCTCACCGCGCCGCTGCTGGACGCGACCAAGGCCGCCACCAGGCTCGGCTGGTCACCGCGCCACAACGCCCGGGACACGCTGAAGCAACTCCTCGACGGCCTCGGCCGCAAGGAAGGACTCCAGCCCAGCCCGCCGCTCCACCCCTGAGCCCGCCGCTCCACCCCCGAGCCGCTGCGCCCGACCTCCGCGTCGATGACGGGTCAGGAGCCTTCGAACAGGTTGGTCCAGCCCATCACCTGGGCCACGATGAAGGCCACCGCCAGGACGGTCACGAGCAGCACCATCACCAGCGTGATGATGGGCCCGCGCCGGGACGGCATCGGTTGGGGGTGGGACAGGCCGGAGGTCTGGCCGGAGTCGGGTGGCGTCTCACCGGGCGATACCCCGCCGCCGGGTTCGAGGCCGGGCGTCCGGGCCGGGTCGGGGTCGGGAGGTGTCGCAGTCATACCCGTGGGCTACCCCGTCCGCCGCCGGCTCCACCTGCCGTGTGAACATCGACCCGGACGGGTAATCACCCCACATGAGCGGTGTCCAAGACGAGCTGCTGCGCACCCTGACGAAGGTCGCCAAGGCGCTACGCGCGCACGACATCCCGTTCGCCCTCGCGGGCGGGTGCGCGGTGTACGCGCGAGGCGGACCGGCGACGGAACACGACGTGGACATCCTGGTGCGCGAACAGGATGCCGGACCGGCGGTGACCGCGCTGGTGGAGGCCGGCATGCGCGCCGCCAACCCGCCCGAGGACTGGCTGCTGAAGGTCTACGACGGCGACTCGCTGGTGGACCTGCTGTTCCGGCCGAACGAGATCCCGGTGACCGACGAGACGCTGAGCCGGGCCGAGGAACTGGCGGTCGGCTCGGTCACCCTCCCGGTGATGCCCGCGACCGAGGTGATGATCAGCAAGCTGCTGGTCCTCGACGGGCACCGCTGCGACTTCAGCGAACTGCTGCCGTTCGCCCGCGCCCTGCGCGAGCAGATCGACTGGGAGCACGTCCGCGGAGCCACCAAGCACTCTCCCTACGCCGAGGCGTTCCTGGTGCTCGTCGAACGCCTCGACATCCTGCCCCGCTCGCTGACGAGGAGCGCCTGATGACCGCGGAGCAATACCTCGCCGCCCGGCTGCGCCAAGCGCTGGCCGAAGACCCGCGCACCACCGAACTGGGCGTGCGCGTGACGGTGCGCGGCGACCACGTGCTGCTGTCCGGTGACGTGGCCAGTCCGGGACGCCGCGCGGAGCTGGAAGCGGTGATCCACGACGTGGCGCCGGAGTTGACCGTGCTCGACGACGTGAAGGTGGTGCCGTCCGACGCCCCGGTCGGCCGAGAGGAGCTTCGATGATCCGCATCGCCGCCGTCGGTGACGTGCACCTCGGCGAGGACGCGCGCGGGCGGATGCGGCCCGCGCTGGACCAGCTCGGCGAGCAGGCCGACGTGCTGCTGCTGGCCGGTGACCTGACCAGGCACGGCACGGTGGCCGAGGCGCGCGTGGTGGCCGACGAGTTCGGCGGCCTCGCCGTGCCGGTGGTCGCCGTGCTGGGCAACCACGACCACCACGACGAGCGTTCGGACGAGGTGATCGCCGTGCTCCGGGACGGGGGCATCACCGTGTTGGAGGGCGAGACCGCCACCGTCGGCGTGGACGGTCACACGTTGGGCGTCGCCGGGGTGAAGGGCTTCGGCGGCGGGTTCGCCGGCAAGTGCGGCAGCGCGTTCGGCGAGCAGGAGATGAAGGCGTTCATCCGGCACACCACCGAGATCGCCGACTCCCTGCGAGCCGCGCTGGACGGCCTCGACACCGACGTGAAGGTGGCGTTGACGCACTACGCGCCCGTGCCGGACACGCTGCGCGGCGAGCCGCCGGAGATCTACCCGTTCCTGGGCTCCTACCTGCTGGGCGAGGCGATCGACTCGACCGGGACGCACTTGGCGGTGCACGGGCACGCGCACTTCGGCGTGGAGCACGGCATGACACCGGGTGGCGTGCGGGTGCGCAACGTCGCACAACCGGTCATCCGATCCGCATACACCGTCTACTGCGTGGAACCCGCCGTAGTGGAGGTGTAGTCGCATGGAACAGCAGAGGACCGAGGGGCCGTCCGTGGTGTGGGCCGGGCCGCCCGACGCGCCGGCGGTGGTCGTCATCGACCCGGCCGGTGTCGGCAGGCACGGCGACCTGCCCGGGACGTGGCGACCGCTGACCGAGTACCTCCAGGTCATGTGGTGCCGGCTGCCCGCGACGGAAGAGCCGTGGCGCGAGGTGGACGAGGTGCTGACCGAGTTCATCGACCGCGGGGTGCCCGTGCACCTGGTGGCGGGCGCGGCGGCGGGCGCGGAGGTGGGCGACCTGGTGCGGCGGCACGAAGGGCTGATCAGCTCGGTGCAGACGTTCGCCGCGCCGATCCCGCTCGGGCACCCGGAGGTGGTGCTCGAAGTGCTGCGCGAGCTGCTGGACCAGGACGTGACGCCGACGTCGGTCGCCGGTAAACCGGACGCGGGGGAGGAGGAGCGGCCCGCGCGGGGCGGCGGTGACGTCGGTTCGCTGCTCGGTGACGCCGCCTCCGCGTTGCGGCAGTCGGTCAGGCAGCTGTTCGACCGGCTGCGGAGCGGCTAGGTCTCGACGTCACCCGGAAGCACAAGACCGGAAGCACACGACCAGAAGCACAAGGCTCACCCAAAAGCACGAAGCGCAAGCGAAAGGCCCGTGGGACTCGACGTCCACGGGCCTTTCGCTTGCGGTCGAACCGCCTGCGCATCAGCGCAGCGGGTCACCCGGGCGGCCGGCGTCCGGCAGGTCGTGGCGCGTCTCACCGGCCTGCGGCGCACGGCTCACGTCGCCCCGCCACCCGCCGGTCTCGCTGCCACGGCCCTCGATGAACTCCTTGAACCGCTCCAGGTCGGCGGACACGCGGTGGTCCACCAGGCCCACCGCCGCACCGGCCTTCTCGGTGAGCGTCTGCGGTTCGTACTCCATCTGCACGTGCACGCGCGTCGTCCGGGCGTCGAGCCGGTGGAACGTCACCACGCCGCCCTGCGGCGGGCCGTCCACGGTGTGCCACGCCACCCGCTCGTCGGGGTGCTGTTCGGTGATCTCCGCGTCGAACTCCCTCGTCACCCCACCGATCTTGGTGACCCAGTGGGTGCGGGTCGGTGTCACCTGCGTGATGCGCTCGACGCCCTCCATGAACTGCGGGAACGACTCGAACTGCGTCCACTGGTTGTACGCGGTGGTGACCGGGACCTCGACGTCCACGGACTTCTCGATCGTCGTCACTGCAAACAACCTCTCCTTCGGGGATCGAACTCGACACCGGGGTACCCGCCGGCGCGGTGTCCACACACGTCTCCACCCACATCGGGGTGACGGCGGGCGGCGGTTTGCCGGGATGTGTTTGCTTCCGGTCCCACCGGCTAACTCTCCTCTGTGGACCAGTACCCCGACGCGGTTCTCTTCGACCGCGACGGCACGCTCATCAGCGACGTGCCCTACAACGGCGACCCGGAGCGGGTGCGGCCGATGCCCGGGGCGCGCGAGGTCCTGCGGGCGCTGCGCGCTCGCGGTGTGCGCACGGGAGTCGTCAGCAACCAGTCCGGTGTCGGTCGGGGTCTGCTCACCACCGCCGAGGTCGACGCGGTGAACGCGAGGGTCGAGGACCTGCTCGGCCCGTTCGGCACCTGGCAGGTGTGCCCGCACCACCCCGATGACGGCTGTGGCTGCCGCAAACCCGCGCCCACCATGATCCTCCGGGCGTGCCGGGTGATCCGAGCGCGGCCCGAGCGCACCTACTTCATCGGTGACATCGGGGCGGACGTCGACGCCGCGCTCGCGGCGGGTGCCGTCCCGATCCTCGTGCCCACACCGCAGACCCGGCCCGAAGAGGTCGAGCGCGCGCCCCGCACGGCGACGGATCTCACGTCCGCGTTGGGGATGGTCCTGTGAGGACACTCGTGGCGAGGCTCGACAGCGACGGCGACGTGTTGCTCGCCGGTCCGGCGGTCCGTGCCGCCGCGAACGCGGGCGGAGTCGTGCTGCTGTGCGGGTATTCCGGCGCGCAGGCGGCGGCGCTGCTGCCCGGTGTGCAACGGGTGGTGCGCTGGGACTGCCCGTGGATCTCGCATCCCGCGCCGGAAGTCCGGACACCCGACATCGAAGGGATCGTGGCTCTGCTCAAGGGGATTCGCGCCGACGTCGCGCTGATCCTCACGTCGTTCCACCAGAGCCCGCTGCCGCTCGCGCTGCTGCTCAAGCTCGCCGGCGTGCCGAAGGTCGTGGCCCGGTCCACCGACTACCCGGGGTCGCTGGTGGACGTCCGGCTGCGCGAGGACCCGGACATCCCGGAAGCCGAACGCACGCTGGAAGTCGCACGCGCCGCCGGTTTCGAGCTGCCACCGGGCGACGACGGCAGGTTGGCGATCACCACCCCGCCGCCGACGGGCGAGATCGGGCCGTACGTGGTCCTGCACCCCGGTGCCTCCGTGCCCGCACGGGCGTGGGCGCCGCAACGGTGTGCCCAGGCCGTGACCGCCCTCGCCGAAGCCGGGCACCGCGTCCTGGTGACCGGCGGGCCGGGCGAGACGGCGCTGACCGGGTACGTGGCGGGCACCGACGGCGTCGACCTCGGCGGCCGGACCACGTTCGCCGAACTGGCCGGGCTGCTGGCCCGCGCGGACGCGGTGGTGGTCGGCAACACGGGGCCGGCGCACCTCGCCGCCGCCGTCGGAACGCCCGTCGTGTCGCTGTTCGCGCCTGTCGTGCCCGCCGGCAGGTGGGCGCCTCACGGGCCGCACGTGCTGCTGGGAGACCAGGACGCGCCGTGCCGCGACTCCCGCGCGCGGGAGTGCCCGGTGCCCGGTCATCCGTGCCTGAACCTGGTGACGCCCGACCAGGTCGTCGCCGCCGTCGCCGATCTAGTGGGGGTGCGGACGTGAAGATCCTGCTGTGGCACGTGCACGGCTCGTGGACGAACGCGTTCGTCCGGGGCACGCACGAGTACCTGATCCCCGGGCCACCCTCCGGCATCGGGTTGGCCGGCCGCGACTGGCCCGCCGCACGCGAAGTCCAGGTGGCCGAAGCCGCTCTTCCCGACGTGGGGGCGGACGTCGCCGTGCTGCAACGCCCGGCCGAGATCGGTCTGGTGCCCGCCGGCATCCCGGTGGTCTACCTGGAGCACAACACGCCGAAGTACCCGAACCAGGTGCACCCGCTCAAGGACTGGGACGGCACGATCGTCCACGTCACCCACTTCAACGACCTGATGTGGGATTGCGGCACCACGCGCACGGTGGTCGTCGAGCACGGCGTGGTGGACCCGGGTCCGCAGTACACGGGTGAGCTGCCCCGTGCCGCCGTGGTGGTCAACGACCCCGTTCGCCGCGGCCGGGCGGTCGGCACGGACCTCCTGCCGAGGTTCGCCGAAGCGGCGCCGCTGGACGTCTACGGCATGCGCACCCGCAGGTTGGGCGACATGGGCCGGGGCGACCACGACCTGGAGTCGCTGCACCGGGAACTGGCGCTGCGCCGTCTCTACCTGCACCCGGTGCGGTGGACGTCGTTGGGGCTGTCGCTGATCGAGGCGATGCACCTGGCGATGCCCGTGGTGGCGTTGGCGTGCACCGAGGTGGCGCGTGCCGTCCCACCGGAGGCGGGTGTGGTGTCCACCGACGTGGAGGAGCTGGTGCGGGCCGTGGCCGAGCTGGTCGAGGACCCGGCGCTGGCCAGGCACAAGGGCAAGCAGGCCAGGGAGTTCGCCCTGGCCCGGTACGGGCTCGACGCATTCCTGCGGAGTTGGGACCGGTTGCTGACAGGAGTGAGCCGATGAGGATCGCCATGGTGTCCGAACACGCCGGCCCGTTGGCCGCCCTGGGCGGTGTCGACGCCGGCGGGCAGAACGTGCACGTGGCCGCGTTGTCCGCGGCGCTGTCGGCACGCGGCCACGACGTCGTGGTCTACACCCGCCGCGACGACCCGGCGCTGCCCGAGCGGGTGCGCACCGAACAGGGCTACGACGTGGTGCACGTGCCCGCCGGCCCGGAGTGCTCGGTGCCCAAGGACGAGCTGCTGCCGCACATGGGCGAGTTCGCCCGGTTCCTCGAGCAGCAGTGGTACGACGAGCGGCCCGACGTCGTGCACGCGCACTTCTGGATGTCCGGCTTGGCGTCGGTGCTCGCCGCGCGCAAGGCGGGGGTGCCGGTCGTGCAGACCTACCACGCGCTGGGCACGGTGAAGCGCCGCCACCAGGGCGTCGACGACACCAGCCCCCCGCAGCGGATCGGGATCGAGCGGATGATCGGGCGGGAGGCCGACCGGATCGCCGCGACCTGTGACGACGAGGTGACCGAGCTGATGCGCATGGGCGTCCGGCGGCAGCGGATCTCCGTGGTGCCGTGCGGGGTGGACCCGGACCGCTTCCGACCGGAGGGCCCGAGCGACCGGCGCCGGTACCCGTACCGCATCGTGTCCGTCGGCAGGTTGGTGCCGCGCAAGGGTTTCCAGGACCTGATCACGACTCTGCGCTCGCTGCCGGACGCCGAGCTGGTGATCGCGGGCGGTCCGGTCGACGTCGACACCGACCCGGAGGCGCAGCGGCTGGCGGCGCACGCGGAGCGCGTCGGCGTGCGGCACCGGCTGGTGCTGGCGGGCCAGGTCTCGCGGGACGCGATGCCCGAGCTGCTGCGCTCGGCGGACGTGGTGGCGTGCGTGCCCTGGTACGAGCCGTTCGGCATCGTGCCGCTGGAGGCCATGGCCTGCGGTGTGCCCGTGGTGGCCAGTGCGGTCGGCGGCCTGACCGACACCGTGGTGGACGGCGTCACGGGCGTGCTCGTGCCGCCGCGCGACCCGGCGGCGCTGTCCCGAGCGCTGCACTCGCTGCTGGTCGACCGGGCCCGCCGGGAGGCGTGCGGCATCGCGGGTCTCGACCGGGTCGGCGTGCGCTACACGTGGGACCGGGTCGCGGAGGACACCGAACGCGTCTACGAGCTGGTCACGGTGGAGCAGGCCGTGGCCGTGGGAGGCGCGCGATGACCGTCGAGACCCACTTGAACGGACTGGCGCAGTCGTTGGCCGGTTTGCGCGCCCAGGCGCCGAGGCTCACCCGGTGGGGCGGCGTGCTGGCCCGTCGGCTCACCGACGGCGGACGGCTCCTCGCGGCGGGCAACGGCGGTTCGGCCGCCGAGGCGCAGCACCTGACCGCCGAACTCGTCGGCCGGTTCCGGGACGACCGGCGGCCGTTCTCCGCGATCGCGCTGTGCGCCGAGTCGTCCAGCGTCACCGCGATCGGCAACGACTACGGCTACGACCAGGTGTTCGCCCGCCAGGTCACCGCGCACGCCCGTCCGCAGGACGTGGTGGTGCTGCTGTCCACCAGCGGGCGCAGCCCGAACCTGATCGAGGCGGCGAAGGCGGCCAGGGTGGCGGGCGCGCACGTGTGGGCGATGACCGGCCCCACCCCGAACCCGCTGGCCGAGGTGGCGGACGAGGTGCTGGCGCTGCCGGGCGACCCGGCGAACGTCCAGGAAGCGCAACTGGTCGCCGTCCACGCGCTGTGCGCGGCGTTCGAGGCGGCCCTGCCGGCATCGGAACGGAGGGTGTCGTGAAGCTGGTCGTCGTGGGCGATTCGCTGCTCGACGTCGACGTGCTGGGCAGCGCCGAGCGGTTGTGCCCGGACGCGCCGGCGCCGGTGCTGGACGTGGCGGAGGAGCGCGTCCGGCCGGGTGGCGCGGGCCTGGCCGCCGCGTTGGCGGTGGCGGACGGGGTGGACGTGACGCTGGTCAGCGCGGTGGCCGACGACGAGGACGGGCAGCGGCTGAGGGACGAACTGGCGCACGTGCCGTGCGTGCTCGGGCCGTCGCCCGTGCCGACGTCGGTCAAGACGCGGCTGCGGTGCGGCGCCCAGTCGATCGCCCGGCTGGACCGCGGCGGCGGTTCCGGCGCACCGCGGGCCACCGACGACATGCTGGACGCGGTGCTGGAGGCGGACTACGTGCTCGTGTCCGACTACGGGCGAGGGTTGACGCGCGACGAACGGCTGCGCGGCGTGCTCGCCCGCCGCCCGGTGGTGTGGGATCCGCACCCGCGCGGCCCGGAGCCGGTGCCCGGCGCGCGGCTGGTGACGCCGAACGCGGCCGAGGCCAGGGCGCTCAGCGGGTGCGGCGACCCGATGGACGCGCTGGGGGTGCTGCGTGAGCGGTGGCGGGCGCGGGCGGTCGTGGTGACGCTCGGTGCGGGCGGCGCGCTGCTGCACGGCGGCGGTGTGCCGGTCGCCGTGCCCGCACCCAGCGTCCCCGTGGTCGACCCGTGCGGCGCGGGCGACCGGTTCGCGGTGACCGTCGCGGTGCGGCTCATGCGCGGCGCGGCGATGGACGACGCGGTCGCCGACGCGGTGACGTCGGCGGCCGAGTTCCTGCGGTGCGGCGGCGCGTCCGGCTTCCGGCACGTCGATCCGGTGTCCACAGTGGACTCCGTGCGGGCGCGCGGTGGTGTGGTCGTCGCGACCGGCGGGTGCTTCGACCTGCTGCACGCGGGCCACGTCCGGACGTTGCGCGCCGCGCGGGCGCTCGGCGACTGCCTGGTCGTGTGCCTGAACTCGGACTCGTCGGTGCGCCGGCTCAAGGGCCCGGAACGTCCCGTCACCGGGCAGCAGGACCGGATCGAGGTGCTGCGCGCGCTGGGCTGCGTGGACGACGTGGTGGTGTTCGAGGACGACACGCCGGAACGCGTCCTCGCCGACCTGCGACCGGACGTGTGGGTCAAGGGCGGCGACTACTCCGTCGAGTCGCTGCCGGAAGCGGACCTCGTGGCGGGCTGGGGCGGTCGGACCGTCGTCGTGCCCTACCACCGGGGCCGTTCGACCACCGACATGCTGTCGAGGAGGGGCTGATGCTCGGTCAGGTGCTGGTCACGGGAGGCGCGTCCGGGTTGGGCGCGGCCGTGGTGCGCGCGGTGCACGGGCTGGGCGGTCGCCCGCTCGTGCTGGACAAGGCCGCGCCGTCGGCCGCGGAGGTGGCCGACTTCGAGTCGGTCGACCTGTCCGACACCAGGGCGGCGGAACGCGCCGTGCGGGCGATCGCCGAGCGCAACGGCGGCCTGCGGGCGGTGGTGACGGCGGCGGGCACGGACGCGTGCGGCCCGCTGGACCAGGTGTCCGGCGCCGACTGGGACCGGGTGGTGATGGTGAACCTGCTCGGCACCGCGGCGGTGGTGCGGGCGGCGTTGCCGATGCTCGACGGCGGCCGGGTGGTGACCATCGCGTCGACGCTCGGGCTGCGCGCGGTCAGCGACGCGACCGCGTACTGCGCCTCCAAGTTCGGCGTGGTCGGCTTCACCAGGGCGCTGGCGGCCGAGACCGCCGGCCGGGTCGGTGTGACGCTGGTGGTGCCCGGCGGGATGCGCACCCACTTCTTCGACGACCGGGCCGAGCAGTACCGGCCGCCGGACGACAGCAAGCTGAACCCGCCGGAGCGGGTGGCCGACGCGATCGTGTTCGCCCTGAGCCAGCCCGCGGGGTGCGAGATCCGCGAACTCGTGGTCGCGCACGCCGAGGAGGGGTCGTGGCCGTAGCCTCCCGGCTCGACACCGGGAGGGCGTTCGCCAAGGTGCTGCTGCCGACGCCGGCCAAGGGCGTGATCGTGCGCCGGCCGCCGGTGATGGCGGTGGCCGGGACGGTGCGGGCGGACGCCGTGGCCGTGGCCACCATGATGCGGTTCCGGGAGCGGTACGGCCCGGAACCGCTGCGGCTCAGGATGACGGGACGCAGCATCGCGCTGCTGCTGGACCCGGTGGACGTCTCGCGGCTGCCGGCCGACTCGCCGTCGCCGTTCGCCCTGGGCACCAGGGAGAAGAAGGCAGCGCTGGCGCACTTCCAGCCGCACGGGGTGCTGATCTCGACGGGGGAGGAGCGGGCGCGGCGACGTGCGCTGAACGAGGACGTGCTGCGGCCGGAGAGGATCTACGCGCGGGGGATCGTGGCGGACGAGGCCGACCTGCTGCTGCGGCACGTCCGGAGCACCGGCGCGCTCACGTGGGACTCGTTCGCGCAGTCGTGGTGGCGGGCGGCGCGGCGGATGGTGCTCGGGTCGTTCGCGCGGGACGACGTCGAGCTGACCGACATGCTGAAAACCTTGCGCGCCCACGCGAACTGGGCCTACCTGCACCCGCGCCGGGAGGTGTTGCGCCGGCGGTTCGAGGAGCGGTTGCGCGAGCACTCGGAGCGGCGTGAGCCGGGCAGCCTGGCGGCCCTCGCGCCCGTGGCCGAGGTGGTGGAGCAGGCGCCGCACTGGCTGTTCGCGTTCGACGCGGCGGGCATCGTGACCATGCGGGCGTTGGCGATCGGCGGTGCGGGCGAGGCCGGGATCCGGGAGTCGGCGCGGCTGTGGCCGACCACGCCGGTGATCCTGCGGGAGAGCACGGAGCCGACCCACTGGCACGGGACGTGGTTGCCGGCCGGCACCACGTTCGTCGTGTTCACGCCGTACTTCCACCGCGATCGGGACCGGCTGCCGTACGCCGACGAGTACGCGCCGGACATCTGGCCCGCGCCGCCCGAGCCCGCACTGGTGCCGTTCAGCGGCGGTCCGGGCGCCTGTCCGGGCCGTGATCTCGTGCTGGTCGCGGCGGGCGCCATGCTCGACGCGCTGCGGGACCACCTCGCCGTGCCGACGCTGCACGCGCCCCTGCCCACCACCCTGGACCACTTCGCGCTGTCGTTCGACGCGGTTAACACCACCGGGTGAATGGGTATGTGGTGCCCGTGAGTCAAGCCGAGGAGTCGCACCAGCGGAGGTTGGCCCGCAACCTCAACGAGTTGCTGCAAGAACTGAGGGTCGCCCAGGCGGGCGTGCAGATCCTGTTCGGTTTTCTGCTCTCCATCGCCTTCACCGAGCGCTACGCGGGAGCGGACGCGTACGTCCGCGTCACCCACCTGATCACGGTCCTGTTCGCCGCGTGCGCGGTCGCGCTGCTCACCGCGCCGGCCTCCTGGCACCGGATCCTGTTCCGCCGCGGCAAGCGGGAAGACGTGATCGAGGTGGCGAACCGCTACGCGATCCTCGGGCTGGCGTGCCTCGCGGTGGCCATGACCGGCACCATCCTGGTGCTCGGCGAGGTCATCGTCGGCGGCTGGGCGGGCATCGCGCTCGGCGGGTTCGCGGCCCTCTTCTTCGGCACGCTGTGGTTCGTGCTGCCCTGGCGCGAGCGTGGCCGGAAGTCCACCGGGGTCGAGGCCGACGAGGACGGGGAAGACCGGCTCGAGTAGCGCCGGCCAGGCGCGGGGGAGTCAGCCCGATTCGTCGGTCGCGGTGTGCGGCGCGCCCACCGGCTTCGACTCCGGCGATCCGCGTTGGCGCAGGTAGACGCTCAGCACCGCCATCGAGCCGATGGCCAGGAACTCCGACTGCCAGTTCTGCAGCGACCGGTTCCAGAAGTCCGCGCTGAGCACGTAGTCCCACCAGGTGATCGGGTCCTGGAAGTCGTTCAACCGGTCGTTGTTGTGCGCGCTGCGCCCGGCGATCGACTGGGTCAGCCACGAGCCGACGAACAGCCCGAGCATCACCAGGCCCAGCGAGTTCGAGTACAGCGCCGTCCGCCACCCGCCCGCCTTCGCCCACGGCGGCGACTGCGGCGTCACGTGCGCGCCGATCAGCTGGTCCTCGTCCGACTCCGCGCCGAGCCGCGAGGCCGGCTTCGACTCAGGCGAGCCGCGCTGCATCAGCCACACGGTGGCGAAGATGAACAGGAAGAACTGGAGGTACTCCGACTGCCAGTTCTCGGCCACGTCCACCGCGTAGTCCGACGACGTCACGAACTCCCACAGCCCGATCGGGTCACCGCCGTCGGCGAGCCGCCGGTTGTTCAGGTCGGCGTTGCCCGCGAAGGCCTGGCCGACCAGCGTGGCCAGGCACAGCAGACCGAACGCCAAGCCCAACCCGTTGTCCCGCAGGAACCTCTTCACAGGCCCGCCAACCCGATGACGCTGAAGGCCACCAGCAGGACCAGGACGCCGAGCAGGTAGGCGTAGAACATCCCGCGCCGGGTCACGGCCCACCCACCTCGCACTCGTAGGGCCGGTCCGCCTGCGCGGTGCAGCCCGCGCCGGACACCCGCCACCCGGACGTCAGGTCGCGCAGGAACAGCACGTCGTCGGACGTGCGGACCTGGGCCGCGTCACCCCACACCTCGACCGATTCCACCGACCCCCCGGGCACGTCCAGCGACGAGCACTCCACGCCTTCACGCGCGCGTTCGGTCAGCAGAGCGCATGCCCGCTCGGAGTCACCTGCTGCGAGGGCGGCCGTGAAATCGTCAGCCGCGCGCCGGACCAGGTCCTCGGTGCCCGAGCCGCACCCGCCCGCCGCCAACGTGAACGGCAGCGCCACGGCGAGCAACCACCGGAAGCGGATCATCGTCGGACGATAACCCGTCATGGGCGCAGCAGCACTTTGACGGCGTTGTCCTGCTTCCGCTGGAAGATGTCGTACGCGTGCGGCGCTTCGTCCAGCGGCAGGCGGTGCGTCGCGAACGAGTCCACGCCGAGCGGGTCGGCATCCGTCAGCAGCGGCAGGATCTCCGGCACCCAGTGCCACACGTTGGCCTGCCCCATGCGCAGCTGCACCTGCTTGTCGAACAGGGTCAGCACCGGCATCGGGTCCGCCATCCCGCCGTACACGCCGACCACCGAGATGGTGCCACCGCGCCGCACGATGTCGATCGCCAGCCGCAGCGCGTGCAGCCGGTCGACGCCCGCGGTCTGCATGAACCGGGCCGCGATGGCGTCCGGCAGCAGGCCGACGGCCTGGTGGGCGAACTTCGCGACCGGCGCGCCGTGCGCCTCCATGCCGACGGCGTCGATCACGGCTTCCGGGCCGCGACCGTCGGTGAGGTCGCGGATGTGGTCGACCAGGTGGCTGTCCCGCACGTTCAGCACGGTCACGCCGTGCTTCTCGGCGCGCGCCATCCGTTCCGGCACCAGGTCGACCCCGATGACCTTCGCGACGCCGCGGTGCTGCGCGATCCGGGTAGCCATGTCGCCGATCGGGCCGAGCCCGAGCACCACCAGGCTGTCCCGCGTGCCCGCGTACTCCACCGCCTGCCACGCCGTCGGCAGCACGTCGGACAGGTAGACGAACCGGTCGTCCGGCGGGCCTTCCGGCACCTTGATCGGCAGCGTGTTGCCGAACGGCACCCGCAGGAACTCGGCCTGCGCGCCGGGAACCTGCCCGTAGAGCTTGGTGTAGCCGAACAGCGCCGCGCCGGTGCCGTGCTCGCGGACCTGGGTCGTCTCGCACTGCGACTGGAGGCCGCGCGAGCACATGAAGCACGTGCCGCAGGAGATGTTGAACGGCACCACCACGCGGTCGCCCGGCTTGACCTCGGTGACCCCGACCCCGACTTCCTCGACCACACCCATCGGCTCGTGCCCCAGGATGTCGCCCTCGTCGATGAACGGCCCCATGACCTCGTAGAGGTGCAGGTCGGAGCCGCACAACCCGGACGACGTGATGCGCACGATGACGTCGGTCGGCTCCTTGATGATCGGATCGGGCACGGTGTCCACGCGGACGTCCCGCTTGCCGTGCCAGGTGACCGCCTTCATCACGACTCCTTCCGACGCGGTTCCCGAGTGGCGTTCCCGGCACGGCGTGTGGCAAACACGGGCACGGGTATCCGCAGGCCATGAGCGCACCACTGCCCCAGGACCGGACGGGTGCGCCGCAGCGCGCGGTCGTGACCGGGTCCGACTCGGGGATCGGCAAGGCGGTCGCGGTGGCCCTCGCGGGCGGCGGGGTGGACGTCGGCATCACCTACCACCGGGACGCCGACGGCGCGGAGCGCACCGCCCGGGAGGTCCGCGAGCGCGGCGTCCGAGCGGCCGTGCGGCAGCTGGACCTGACCGACCTGCCCACCGCGGCGGCCGTGGTGGACGAGCTGGCGGCCGAGCTGGGCGGTGTGGACGTGCTGGTGAACTGCGCGGGCACCGGCACCGCGCAGAAGGCGACGGAGATGGACTTCGACACCTGGCGCGGTGTGCTGTCGGTCGACCTCGACGGCGCGTTCCTGTGCTCCCAGCGCGCCGCCAAGCACATGATCGAGGCCGGGCGGGGCGGCCGGATCATCAACATCACCTCGGTGCACGAGCACCAGCCCCGGGTCGGCGCGGCGCCGTACTGCGCGGCCAAGGCCGGGTTGGGCGCGTTGACGAAGGTGTTGGCGTTGGAACTCGCCGAGCACGCCATCACGGTGAACTCGGTCGCGCCCGGCGAGATCTCCACCCCGATGACCGGGCAGGAGGACGTCGACCCGCGCACGGAACAGCGGCCCGGTGTCCCACTGGGACGGCCCGGTCACGCGAGCGAGGTCGCCGCGGTGGTGGCGTTTCTGGCGACGCCGGCGGCCGGGTACGTGACGGGCGCGTCGTTCGTGGTGGACGGCGGCATGACGTTGATGGGGCCGCAGGCCAGTCAGCTGCTCACCGACCGCGGGTGGCTCGAACCCTAGAGCCGCTCGCCACCGCCGGAACGCCTGGAACGCCGGACTTTCAGGAGCGGGCCTTGGCTGTCTTGCGGTTGTTGGCCTTGTCGATGGCCTCCACCAGCTGCTGCTTGGTCATGCTCGACCGGCCCTCCACACCGAGCCTCTTCGCCACGTCGTAGAGGTGCTGCTTGCTCGCGTTGGCGTCCACGCCACCCGCGGTCTTGCCCTGCTTGGGCGTGCTGCGCGCCGCCTGCTTGTCCGACGGACCCTTGCTCTGCTTCGGCTCCCAGTGGTCGCCGACCTTCTCGAACGAGTGCTTCAGCGCGGCGAACGCGGTCCGGTGCGACCGCTGGCCCTCGCCGTAGGTCTCCACCGCCGAATCGTGCGCCTTGATCCACGTCCGCTGCGCCTTCTTGGGGGAGCGGGCGATGGTGCTCGGCAACTCCTCGCGTCCGGGCATGGTCCTACCTCCTCGGGGCTGTGCCTCGGGTTTCACGTCGTGCGCTCGGGTACCCGGTGGCCATGACGGACATGCGTGTCGATGCACTCGACGTCCACAGCCCGGTCGACGGCCGGCTGATCGGCCGGCTGCCGATGGCCACGGACGAGGACGTGGCCGGCTCGGTGCTCACCGCGCGCGAGGCGCAACCCGCCTGGGCGGCGACCCCCGCGGCCGAGCGGGGAGCCGCGCTCAAGGCCGCGGCGCAGGCGATCCGGACCCACGCGGCCGACCTGGCGAAGGTGATCCGGTCGGAGACCGGTCGTCCGATCGTGTCCGCGTGTGACGGCGTGCTGGCCGGTGCGTCCACGTTGGAGCAGTACGCGGAACTCGGTCCCGTGCACGGCGGCCGGTCGCTGCTCGGCGCGCACGACGCGACGGACCTGATGGTGCCCGAACCGCGCGGCGTGGTCGTCGCGCTGACACCGTGGAACGACCCGGTCGCGGTGTCGTGCGGGCTGCTCGGCGCGGCGCTGGTGACCGGCAACGCCGTGGTGCACAAGCCGAGCGAGCGCTGCCCGCACACCGGCGTCCTGCTCGCACAGCTCATGGTCGACCACTTCCCGCCGGGCGTGCTGCAGAGCCTCACCGGTGACGGCGCGGTGGGCGCGGTGCTGGCCTCGTCACCGCACGTGGACGTCGTCGCGCACGTCGGCGGCACGACCACCGGCCGCTCGATCGCCGCCGCCTGCGCCGCGACGGGTGCGAAGGCGTTGCTGGAGAACGGCGGCAACGACCCGCTGCTGGTCGACGCGGACGTGGACCCGGTGTGGGCGGCCGGGCAGGCGGCGCTGGGGGCGTTCACCAACGCTGGGCAGCTGTGCACGTCGGTGGAGCGGATCTTCGTGCACCGGGCCGTGTCGGGGGAGTTCCTGGCCGCGCTGTGCGAGGAGGCGCGCCGCTGGAACGCCGACCCGCAGCCGCTGGTGGACGTCCGGCTTCGGGAGCACGTGCACGCGCACGTCGCCGAGGCGGTGGCGGACGGCGCCGTGCCGCTGGTCGGCGGCGGACTCCCGGAGCGCGACGGCGCGTACTACCCGGCGACCGTGCTCGACCGCTGCACGCCCGACATGCGGGTGATGCGCGAGGAGACGTTCGGGCCGGTCGCGCCCGTGCGCGTGGTGGCGTCGTTCGAGGAAGGGCTGGCCGAGGCGTGCGTGGACGAGCACGGCTTGGCGGCGACGGTCCTCACCGCGTCGATGGCGCACGCGCAGCAGGCGTGGCGGGCGCTGCCGGTGGGCACGGTGAAGGTCAACGCGGTCTTCGGCGGTGCACCCGGCGGTGCCGCCCAGCCGCGGCGGAAGTCCGGCACCGGTTTCGGCTACGGGCCCGAGCTGCTGGACGAGATGACCGCGGTGAAGGTCGTCCACCTCGGTCAGATCCAGCCCTCGTCCCAGGCCAGCCGGGCGGCCTCGTAGCGGGTGCTGACGCCGAGCTTCGTCATCGCCGACGACAGGTAGTTGCGCACGGTGCCGGCGGCCAGGTGCGCCTCGGCGGCGATCGTGGCGACCGTGCCGCCTCGGAGCGCGTACCGCAGCACGTCCAGCTCCCGTGCGGTCAACGGGCACGCGCCCTCGGTCAGCGCGGCCGCGGCGATCTCGGAGTCCACGTACCGGCGGCCCTCGTGCACGTCACGCAGGATCGAGGCGAGCTGCGAGGCCGGCGTCGTCTTCGGCACGAACCCGCGCACGCCCGCGCTCAACGCCCGCCTGAGCACACCGGGCCGAGCGTGCCGCGTCACGATGACCACCGCGACGCCGTCCAGCGCGCGGACCGCCTCGGCCGCCAGCACACCGTCCCGCCGGGGCATCTCCAGGTCGAACACCGCGATGTCCGGCCGGTGCTCGACCACCGCCGCGACCGCCGCGTCACCGTCGCTGGCCTGCGCGACCACCGAGATGTCGTCCTCCAGCTCCAGCAGCGCCGCCAGCGCACCCCGGATCAGGTCCTCGTCGTCGGCCAGCACCACCCGGATCACCGGCCCACCCCGGCCCGGCCGACCAGCTCGAACCCGTCCACGCCCGCCGGACCGGCCTCGATCCGCCCGCCGAAGGTGGAGAACCGGTCGCGCAGCCCGGCCAACCCGGAGCCGGCCCCGTCCGTGCCCGCGAGATCAGCGCCCGCGAAGTCGGCGCCCGCGAGATCGGGTGGCACGCCGTCGTTGACCAGCCGCACGCACACCTGGCCGTCGTCCGCGCTGATCACCACGTCGCACCGCCGCGCCCGGCTGTGCCGCAGCACGTTCGTCGTACCCTCCCGCACCAGCGCGCCGAACAGCGGCTGCAACGGCGGCGGCACGCCCACCGCGTCACCCTCGACCGTCGTCTCGATGCCCGCCGCGCGCAGCACGCCCACCGCGTTGGTGATCTCCGTGCCCAGGCTCGCCCGCCGGTAGCCCTGCACCACGTCACGGGTCTCGCGCAACGCGGTCCGGGCCAGTTCCGCCACCTCGCCCGCGTGCTGCCGCGCCAGGTCGTCGTCGCGGCCGATCAGCCGCTGCGCCAGTTCGCCCTTCAACGCGATCGCCTGGAGGTGGTGACCCTGGATGTCGTGCAGGTCGGCGGCGAACCGCAGCCGCTCCTCGGCCACGGCCAGCGCCTCGGCGGTCTTGCGGCCCTGCTCCTGCCGCAGCACGAGCTGCCAGATCCACAGCTGGACGAGGTCGGCGAACACCAGCGCGACGATCATCGCCGCGGCCAGCACCATCGCGGGCCTGGCGTCCGCGCCGCCGAACACGCCGCCGGTCGCGATGGCCAGCACCGACATCACCGCCACGACGGGCCACCGGCTGCGAGCCGGCAGCACCGCGCCCACGTGGGCGACGACCAGGGCGGGCAGCAAGGCCCAGGCGGGCAGGAACCCGTTGCTGCCGCTCATGACCGCCCACGCCGCCAGCGCCACCGCGAACGTCGCCGCGTGCTCCCACCGCCGGCGCTCGCCACGCCCCAGCCCGCCCATGGCCTGCCGCATGTAGCGGGTGTGCTGGACGATCACCAGAACCACCGCCGACGCCACCGACAGCGACTTGACCAGGCCGTAGCCGTGGGAGACCAGGTCGAGCGCGGTGCCGAAACCGACCACCGCGCCGCCCGCCGCCACCGACCACCACGTGTAGCGGCGCAGCCTGCTCAGGGGAGTCACAGGGTGAATCTACGAGCCCGGTCGCACGGCTGTCTGCTGACATCTGTCACGTGAACCGGTGCGCGGTGGCACTGGGGCGCGCGGGTCACCGCGACCAGCATGGTGACCATGAGGAAACCGGTGATCGAAGTGGCGGGGCTGAGGTGCCGCTACGGCTCGTTCGAGGCCGTGCGAGGGGTCGACTTCGAGGTCTCGGAGGGTGAGCTGTTCGCCCTCCTCGGCACCAACGGCGCGGGCAAGACGACGACGATGGAGACGTTGGAAGGGTTGCGCGAGCCGTTCGCGGGCACCGTGCGGGTGCTGGGGCTGGACCCGTTCCGGGAACGCGCGGCGTTGCGTGCGCGCACCGGGATCATGCTCCAGGACAGCGGCTTCCCGGCGGACCTGACGGCGCGGGAGATGGTGGCGCTGTGGGGCGTCACGAGCGGCCGGCGTGCCACCGAGGACGTGCTGGAGCGGCTGGACCTGGCGCACCGGCGGGACGTGCGGATCAAGCAGCTGTCCGGCGGTGAGCGGCGTCGGCTGGACCTCGCGCTGGCCGTGCTCGGGCGGCCCGAGCTGCTGTTCCTGGACGAGCCGACGACCGGGCTCGACCCGGAGTCGCGGCAGCGGACGTGGGAGGTGGTGCGCGGGCTGCTGGCCGAGGGCACGACCGTCGTGCTGACCACGCACTACCTGGAGGAGGCCGAGTCGCTGGCGCACCGGCTGGCGATCATGCACGAGGGGGTGGTGGCGGTGTCCGGCGCGTTGGTGGACGTGCTCGCGGCCCAGCCCGCGCGGATCTCGTTCGACCTGCCCGGCGGGCTCGACGTCGGCGCGCTGCCGATGCTGGCGGGTGACGTGGTGCACCGGCCGTCCGGTCGGGTGGAGGTGCGCACCGGCGAGCTCCAGGACGACATGGCGGTGTTGCTGGCGTGGGCGGGGCAGGAAGGCCTGCGGTTGGGCCGGATCCGTGCCCACCACGCGTCGCTGGAGGACGTGTTCCACAGTGCCCGGACGGGCAAGGAGGTAGTGGCCGCATGATCACCGCACTGGGCGTCGCCGAGCTGAAGCTCCTGCTGCGCAACCGGACCGCCGCCGCGTTGGCCGTGCTGATGCCGTTGGCGGCGGGGCTGTACTTCGCGCTGGGGGTGGGCGGTCAGGACGACGGCTGGACGATGGTGGTCACCCTCCAGCTGCTCTTCTCGTTCGGGTTCACCGTGTACGTGACGGTGACGACCGCGTTGACCGCCCGCCGCCAGGACCTGTACCTGAAGCGGTTGCGGACCGGTGCGGCGTCGGACGTGGTGGTGCTGACCGGAATCCTGCTGCCGGTGGTGGTGCTCGGCTTGGCGCAGGCGTTGGTGCTGCTGGGGGTGAGCGTGGCCGCCGGCGCGCCGATGCCGACCCGTCCCGACCTGCTGGTCCTGGCGCTGGTCGGCGGTGCCGCGATCAGCTGCGCCGCGGGGATCTGCACCAGCGGCCTCACCGGCACGGCGGAGCTGGCCCAGATCACCACGGCGCCGTTCTTCTTCGCCATCATCGTCGGCGGGCTGATGGGCACGGCGGGAGGGGCGGACGCCTGGGTGTTCCTGATCCCCGGCAGCGGCCTGGGCACGCTCACGCAGGCGGCGTGGGGCGGCCCGACCGACCACGTCCTCGAAGCCGTGGGCTCGGTGGCCGCCTGGACCGCCGTGGCGAACGCCCTGTCCACCCGCTTCTTCCGCTGGGACCCGCGGACCTGACTACGCCACGCCACCCTGGGCGTACTCCACGGCCCGGAGGAACCCGGGTTCGAACACCGGCGTGGTGGGTGGCTGGTGGAACCGACAGCACTCCGGAGGTCGACCTCGTCGGAGCCGGCCGCGCCCCCGTCGCCGACCGCGCCCCCGTCGCCGACCGGGTCGACTTCGCCGGGTCGATCAAGTGGATCGGCGCCACCTTCGACCGCCACGACCTGGTGTCCCCGCGCCACTCGGCCAACCACGTCCCCGGCTGCGGGACGGGTCGGTCCGGTGCGGCCATCGGTGCCGACGAGGTCCTGGGTGGCTGGAAGGCCGATCGAGCACGGTGTGACGGCCGGCTCGCGCCTACGCCGGGCGGCCGAGGGAGACCAGGTGGAAACCGGCCTCGGTGACCTTGTCCACCGGCAGGAGGTTGCGGGTGTCCACGATGACCGGCGCCGTCATCACCGCCGCCAGGTTGGGCCAGTCCAGCTCCGCGAACTCCGGCCACTCGGTCAGCACGACCAGCCCGTCCGCGTCGCGCGCCACCGCCTCCGGCGACCCCAGCACCCGCACCGGCCCGCAGTCGGCCGAGACGCACGGGTCGTAGCCGGTCAGCCGGACGCCCTCCGCGGCGAGCAGCGCCGCCACCGCCAACGCGGGCGAGTCGCGCAGGTCGTCCGTGCCCGCCTTGAACGTCAGCCCGAGCAACCCCAACCGCGCGCCGTCCAACGGCCCGACCGCGTCCCGCACCAGTCCCACCACCCGGTGCGCCTGGTGGCCGTTCGTGCCGATGGTCGCCCGCAGCAACGGGAAGTCGACGTGTGCCTCCTCGGCCGTGGACAGCAGCGCCCGGGTGTCCTTCGGGAAGCACGAACCGCCCCACCCCGGCCCGGGGTCCAGGAACGACGCCCCGATCCGGTCGTCCAGCCGCATCCCCTCGGTCACGTCCGCGATGTCCGCCCCGACCTGCTCGCACAACTCGGCCAAGCTGTTCACGTAGGACAGCTTCATCGCCAGGAAGCAGTTGCTCGCGTACTTCACCAGCTCCGCGCTCGCGCTCCGCGTCACCAGCGCCGGCGCGCCCGTGCCCTCGTACAGCGCCACCACCCGACGCGCGGGCTCCTCGTCCTCCGCGCCGACCACGACCCGCTGAGGCCGCAGGAAGTCGTCCACCGCATGGCCTTCACGCAGGAACTCGGGGTTGGACACGACCTGGACGTCCGGCCGCCGCACCACCGCCGCCACCCGCTCGGTCGTGCCCGCCGGCACCGTCGACTTGATCACCAGCACGCACCCGGGCCGGACCGCGTCCCGCGCCTCGCGCAACACCGCGTGCACGGCGGTCAGGTCCGCCGCGCCGTCCGGGCCCGTCGGCGTCGGCACGCACAGGAACACGAAGTCCACATCGGACAGCGCCGCCGCGTTGCCGGTCACGAACCGCAACCGCCCGGCCCGCAACCCCTCCGCGACCAACTCCGCCAACCCCGGCTCGTGCGCACCGACCTCCGCCCGCCCGAGCGCCTCCACCTTCGCCTCGTCCACGTCCGCGCACACCACGGCGTGCCCGAGCCGGGCGAAGCAGGCAGCGGTGGTCAGCCCGACATAGCCGGCGCCGATGACGCCGATCCCGGCCACGGCCCACCTCCCGGCATCGATCGCGCGGCGTCCAGCACCTCGTCCACGGTGATCTCCAGCAGCCCCGGGTCGGGCCGGTCGGCGAACGTGTCACCGGTCGTCCCGTGCCAGAGCGCCCGGTGCGGACCGGACCTCGGACCCCACTCCGCGGGGGACACCGGCCCGAACAGCACCACCGACGGCGTGCGGTAGGCGGTGGCGACGTGGGACACGCCGGTGTCGCCGCAGATCACCAGCCGCGCACCCGCCACCAGGTCCAGCAACCCGGCCAGGTCGCCCATCCGCTCGCGACCCCGTGCCACCGCACGCACCAGGGGAGCCTCGTCGGGACTCCCGGTCACCACCACGTCCGGCCCCAGCTCCCGCACCACCGCGGCGAACCGCGTCGCGGGCCAGCGGCGGGCGGCGTGGCTGGCGCCGGGGTGCACGACGATCGCCTCGTTGCTCGGCAACGGCGGCAGGTGCAGGTCGGCGGGGTCGCAGGCGATGCCGAACTGCGCCAGCAGCCGGCACCACCGCAGCACCTCGTGCTGGTGCGCGGCCCACGGCACGTGCACGCCGTGCGTGATCAACCGGGCGGGCTTGGTGGCGCGCAGCAGCTCGGTGCTCCGCGGGCCGCACCCGTGCAGGTTGACCGCCAGGTCCGGCGACTCGTAGTCGATCGGCGCCAGCCCTTCGGTGGGCAGCAGCCGGTCGACCGCGTCGATCCGGCCGACCGCGTCGGCCAGCCAGCCGGGCGCGGCCAGGGTGATCTCGGCGTCCGGGTACGCCCGGCGCAACCCGCGCAGCGCCGGCACGGCCGTCAGCAGGTCACCGAGACCGAGGGCGCGCAGCACCAGGACCCTCATCGCTCCACCGCCCCTCCCGCACGGGCCGACACGCGCAAGCGGTCGTCGGTCGCCAGGACGATCCGGCGTTCACGACCCGCGACGGGCACGGCCCGGTGACGCCACTCGCCGCGCAACCGGTGCAGGCACGCGGCGGGTGGGATGAGGGCGCTGGTGACGACCATCTTCGCCACCTCGTCGGGGGTGCGCGGGCCGGGCGCGATGCGTTCGACGGCGAACCACGCGGTCAACGCCGCCCACACGCCACCCGCCGCCAACGCCGTCCGCCGCAGGCCGAGCAGTCCGCCGAGGACCGCCGCCACACCGGACGCCGCGGTGACCGCGTGCCGCGGCAGCAGTCCCGGCGCTCCGCCGACCCGCCGCCGCCACTCCGGACCGATCAACCGCCGCACCAGCGCGTCGTCGGCGTTGCCGCGCTGCTGCCGCAGGCTGGCGAAGAACCCCGCCGCGCGCACCGGGTGCGTGGTCACGCGCTCCCCGTTGACGATCCGGTACCCGTTCGCCTGCACCCGCAGCGCCAGCTCGGCGTCCTCCCGGTAGGCGCGCGGGAAGCGCTCGTCGAACCCGCCCGCGTGCACCAGGGCCGCCCGCCGGTAGGCCATGTCCGCGGTGATCCACCGCGCGTGCGCCAACCCGGCCGTGCCGCGTTCCCAGTCGGTCGGCGCGCGGTCCTCGGGCAGCGGCACCACGACCCGCGCCTGCGACGCGCCCACGTCCAACCCCAACCTGGCCAGGTCGTCGACCAACCGCAGCTTCCAGTCGTGCGCGGGGACCACGTCGTCGTCCAGGAACGCGACCCACTCGCAGCAAGCGGCACGCCACCCCGCGTTGCGCGCGGCGGCCGGCCCCCGACCACCGGTGCGCAACACCCTCGCGGAGTGCGTCGGCGGCAACGGGCCGGGGTCGGGCCGGTCGTCCACGACGATGACCTCGCGCGGCGGCGGGCCGTCGCCCTCCTCCAACGCGTCGAGCACCACTTGCAGGCTGTCGCGGCCCACGGTCGGGATGACCACCGCGTAGTCGACGCTCATGGCCGCCCCGCCGATCCGGCCGCACCCGGCCGCCGCACCACGAACCGGCCGATGGCCAGCAGGTCGACCGGCGCCGAGCCGAAGCACTCCAGCGCGTCGCGCGGGTCGTCCACCATGGGCCGCCCTGCCGTGTTCAGGCTGGTGTTCACCACGACCGGCACGCCGGTGCGCCGGTCGAACTCGCGGAGCACCCGCGCCATCAGCGGTTCCGAGCCCGGGTCCACCGTCTGGACCCGTGCCGTGCCGTCCACGTGCACGACCGCCGGTATCCGGTCACGCCACTCCGGCCGCACGTCGTGCACGAACAGCATGTACGGGCTCGGCAACGGCCCCCGCTCGAACAGCTCCGCCGCGCGGTCGGCCGGCACCATCGGCGCGATCGGCCGGAACTGCTCCCGCCCCTTCACCTCGTTCAGCCGGGCCAGGTTCTCCGCCCGACCGGGGTGCGCCAGCAGCGACCGCCGGCCCAACGCGCGCGGCCCGTACTCGCTGCGGCCCTGGAACCAGGCCACCACCTGGTCGTCCGCCAACGCCTCGGCGACCGCGACGGCCACGTCGGCGGGCTCCTCGTAGGCGATCTTCGCGGTGCGCAGGTACTCCGCGATCTCCGCGTCGGTCCACGACCGGCCGAGGTCCGCGCCCGGCATCGGCGCGGCAGGCTCACCGCCGTCCGCCACGACCTGCAAGGCCGCGCCCAGAGCCGTGCCCGCGTCACCCGCCGCCGGCTGCACCCACACCTCGTCGAACGGACCCTCGGCGAAGATCCGGGTGTTCGCCACGCAGTTCAGCGCCACACCGCCCGCCATGGTCAGCCGCTTCTGCCCGGTCCGCTCGTGCAGCCACCGGACCAGGTCCAGCAGCACCTCTTCGACCCGGACCTGCACGCTCGCCGCCAGTTCGGCGTGCTCCTTCGTCATCTCGCCGTCCGGTTCGCGCCGCTTCGCCAGCGTCGCCCAGTCCAGCGGCTTCACCGCGAACCCGCCGTCCTCGGTCGCGCGGACGTGCTCCCGCAGCAGGTCGAGGTGCGCGGGTTCGGCGTAGGAGGCGAGCGCCATCACCTTGTACTCGTCGCTGGACCGCAGGAAGCCGAGGTGCTCGGTCAGGTCCTCGTACAGCAGCCCGAGGGAGTGCGGCAGGTGCTGCGCGGCCAGCGTCTCCAGCCGGTGGCCGCGGTAGCTGCCCGCGAGGTGCGACCGGCACTCGCCGCGACCGTCGTTGACCAGCACCGCGCAGTCACCGCCGAACGGCGCCGCCAGCCCGGCGGACGCGGCGTGCGCGACGTGGTGCGGCACGAACCGCACGGTCGCCGGGTCCAGCCCCGGCAGCGCGGTGGCCAGGAAGTACGGTGCGCGCCGGGCGTACTCGGTGCGCAGGTCCTCCCACGGCACGTCGCTCGGTTCGACCAGGTCCGGGTCGTAGGAGTAGGCGACGGCGTCGAGGTCGGCCGGGGTGAGCCCGGCGTGGGCGAGGCACCAGCGCGCGGCCTGCTCCGGCTGTTCCCACGCGGAGAACGGCACCGGCCGCTTGCCGTGCTTGCGCCGCGAGAAGCGTTCCTCCTCGGCGGCGGCCACCACCTCGCCGTCCACCACGAGGGCGGCGGCGGGATCGTGGAAGACCGCGTTGACACCGAGCACGCGCACGGCGTTCCCCTTTCGCTCCTGTGTGGACCGTTGCGGTGGCGACCGCGTGATCGAGACGGGGTGTCGACCGGCTACCCGACGAGGTGGCGGTCAAACGACCGCCGCAACCCCTCGTCCAGCGAGATCTCCGGCTGCCACCCCAGCAGTTCGCGGGCCCGCGAGATGTCCGGCCTGCGGCGGCGCGGATCGTCGGTCATGGCGTCGACGTGCTCGATCGTGGACGTGCTCCCGGTCAGCTCGATGATCTTTCGGGCGACTTCCAGCACGGTGACCTCCTCCGGGTTGCCGAGGTTCACCGGACCGGCGTGGTCGCTCTCCGCCATCGACAGCAGTCCGCGCACCAGGTCGTCCACGTGGCACAGCGAACGGGTCTGCGTGCCGTCGCCGTGCACGGTCAGCGGCTCGCCGGCGCGGGCCTGCCGGACGAACGTCGGGATCATCCGGCCGTCGTCCGGGCGCATCCGCGCGCCGTAGGTGTTGAAGATCCGCACGATGCCCGCGTCGGTGCCGTGCTCGCGGCGGAACGCCCAGGTCATCGCCTCACCGAAGCGCTTGGCCTCGTCGTAGACGCTGCGCGGGCCGATCGGGTTGACGTTGCCCCAGTACGTCTCGCGCTGCGGGTGCTCCAGCGGGTCGCCGTACACCTCGCTGGTGGAGGCGATCACGATCCGCGCGTTCTTGCGCTGCGCCAGCTCCAGCGCGTGCAGCGTGCCGAACCCGCCGGTCTTGAGCGTGCCGACGGGTGTGCGCAGGTAGTCCAGTGGCGACGCGGGGCACGCGAGGTGCACCACCAGGTCCACGTCGCCGAGCAGGTCGAGCGGTCGGGCCACGTCCTCCACCACGATGCCCAGCCGCGGGTCGGACGGCAGGTTGTCCAGCGATCCGGTGCGGAAGTCGTCCACGCACACCAACCGCGTGCCGCGCATGAGCAGCGCTTCGCACACGTGCGAGCCGAGGAACCCGGCCCCACCCGTCACCACCGCGCGTTCGAATCCCATGGGGTGGGCCTACCCGTCCGCCCGAGGAGTAACCGCCACTTCACCGGGTACTACACGCTGGTGGCCGAGGTCCGACCGTGCGGCGGTCGGTCGAGGCGTGCTGCCCGTCGACGCGCCCCATCCGCGGGACGCGTCGGCAGCGGGCATCATGGTCCCCATGAGGACTGTCACCCTGAACAACGGCGTCGCCATGCCGCAGCTCGGTTTCGGTGTCTTCCAAGTGTCCGAAGAGGACACCTACGAGACGGTCGCCGAGGCGTTGCGGGTCGGCTACCGCAGCATCGACACGGCCGCCGCCTACCGCAACGAGGAACCGGTCGGCCGGGCGATCGCCGACTCGGGGATCGCGCGCGACGAGCTGTTCGTGACGACCAAGCTGTGGAACGACGACCAGGGCTACGAGGACGCGTTCCGCGCGTTCGACGCGAGCGCCGAGCGGCTCGGCCTGGACCGGGTCGACCTGTACCTGATCCACTGGCCCGCGCCCAAGCGGGACCGGTACGTCGACACCTGGCGCGCACTGGGCAAGCTGTACGCGGACGGCCGGGTCCGGGCCATCGGCGTGTCCAACTTCCAGCCCACGCACCTGGAGCGGGTCGTGGAGGCCACCGGCGCGGTGCCCGCGGTGAACCAGGTCGAGCTGCACCCGTGGCTCCAGCAGGCCGAACTGCGCGCGTTCCACGTCCGGCACGGCATCGCGACCGAGGCGTGGAGCCCGTTGGCGCAGGGCGGCGAGCTGCTGGCCGACCCGGTCGTCACCGGCATCGCCGCGAAGCACGGCCGGTCACCGGCGCAGGTCGTGCTGCGCTGGCACCTGCAACTGGACAACGTCGTGATCCCCAAGTCGGTGACGCCGAGCCGCATCGCGGAGAACTTCGCCGTGTCCGACTTCGAGTTGGACGCCGACGACCTGCGCGGCATCGCCGGACTGGACCGCGGCCGGCGCATCGGCCCCGACCCGGACACGTTCGGCTGAGACCCGATTAGACGCCCGCCGGGCCGCCGGTACGCCAGTACTCGCCGTCGGCCCGGCTGAGCAGGCCTTCGTCCACGAGGTACCGGCGCACCGCCACGTGGTCGACCTCGCCACCCTCGCACCAGCGCTTCAGCACTTCCGCCACTTCCCGCTCGGGGTACCTTCTACCCGGCTCGAACGTGGTGCTCACCTGTTCGAGCACGGCCCGCCGGCGTCCACGCTGGGCGGGGAGCTTCACCAGCCGCCCGTCCCGCACGAACGGGTCCTCCGGGGCCCGGTTCGCCTGTTCGACCCGGGTGGCCTCCTTGAACAGTTCCTCGCGCACTCGCAGCACCGATCCGTCGGTCACGACGAGCCCCGCCGACCGAAGCCGGCGCAACGACTCCTCGACCTGCCGCACGCCCAGCCCGGTCGACCCGGTGACGTCCCCGGTCGTGCGGGCACCCAGGACGAGAGCGGCCACGACCCGCAACCGTTCGGGTTCCGCCAGAAGTCCTATCAGTGAATCAGGGGTCACGCTTCGAGCTAACCGAAGCGGGCGCTCTCGTGCACGCGCATTTCGGGCGGACCTTAATAGCCGTGCGCACTGATCACCTCTTCCCCCTGTCGTCGGTGGAGCCTGTCTTCGGCATGCCGACCGAGAACGCCCGCAAGTTCCAGCACGTGGCCGCCGAGCAGGACCTGGTCATCGACGTGCGGGCGACGAACCCGCACGCGGTGGCCTGGTTGCGCGAAGGCGCGCTGCCCAAACCGGAGGCGGTGAAGGCCAAGACCATCGACGACCTGGACGTCCGGCTGGGCGCGGCCCGCCGCCACCGGGGCCTCGTCGGCTACTTCCGGCCGTCGCTGCCCCGCTTCGACCTCAGCGACCGGCTGATCCGCCGGTACGACCAGCGGCGCACGGAGTTCGACGCGCTGCGCGACAAGATGGCCCTGTTCGAACGCCGAGGCGAGTACGTCGTGCGGAACGGCGTCGTGCACGGGTACGACCAGCGCGGTTGGCTGCGGCCCCTGACCGGCGACCACGACGTGTTCGACATCCGCGAGTCCGGCGGCGCGCCCCTGACCCGCCGCCGCTACGACCGGGCGGTGGCGACCATGATGTCGCTGGACATGGGCGTCACCCACGGCGCGCACATGTACTGGCGACCCACCACCAAGTCCGACCGCGCGATGTTCGAGTCGATCGCCCGCAGCGGCGACGACAAGCTGCGGTTCAACCCGGACGGCACGATGAGCGCCGGCGACTACTCGCGCTTGAACGCGGGGATCAGGGCGATGGCCACGCCCGCCAAGGCCGCCCGACCGTACGCCAGCGTCTCCCACGTGGGCAGACCCAGGGTGCCGGTGGCCTCCGCGTCGGCGATGAACAGCTGACCGTAGAGCAGGAGCAGGCCGAAGCCGTAGCACCGGGCGTGCCGGTGGTCCCACGCGAGGAGGACACCGGCCAGGCCCGTGGCGACGTAGAGGGCGTGGTCGTTGCCGTCGCCGGTGGGGAGGAACGGGACGGAGGCGAAGACGAGCTGGAGCACACCGACCACGAGCGCGAGCAGTTGTGCCCGGCTGAAGCGCCGGCGCCCGTCCTTCGGGTCGGGGTCGCGGTCTGCCTTCTTCGCGGCTTCCCTGGTCTTCACGGCCACCTCGTTCCGCATGGGAAGGGGCTACCCGCGCCCGTTCGGCTCATCCCCCTCCGGGTAGCGGTTCCGCCTATAGATCCCATCGCCGTACACGGGCCGGCATTACGGCTCAGCGCATGTCACGATCGATATCACTTGATCGGGGAGTCGGTCTGCTCTCAGTCGCACTCACTGGCGGCGTGCAGTGCGCTGTCGGGAGCAAGGCCCGTCACGCGGTCCGCTCCACCCGATCGAGGTCTTACGGGCAGTGGGCGGCTGCTCCGCCGCGTGCGGTGGAGTCCGGGTCCGGACTCAGGCCTTGGGCCGCTTGCGCGGTTCGGTCGGTGGCTTGGTCCGGGCGGCGGGGGCCGGGGTCTGCTGCGCGGTCTTGCCCGTCGGCACGGGTGCGACCGGCTCACGGGGGTCCGGTGTGAGGTCGGCGAGGTAGGTGGCCGCCAACTCGTCGTAGATCGGTGTTGAGCTCACGTTTCGGAATCCTGTCCGGCCACGGCCCGCGGCGCTGCCCCTCTCACTCCTGTGGGTTACCTCTGGCCCGGCCGCAACCGTACTTCTGCGGAGATCATTTCGGCCGTGATGACGTAGATCACCCACACCACATCCGGGTTCGAGGTTGAAACCCGGTAACGGGGGTACCCAAGGCCACGATGAGGGCTTAGGTGGCCACCACCCCCCAATGGTCGCCTAACAGTCCCGGTCGGGTTCCCCTCCCCCCTGGAGCCCGACCGGGCGCCCCATCCCCGTGAAACTCCTTTCAGGACCGCTTGCCCGTTCCGGGCACCCCGGAACGGTCGTGAACGCCGGTCGTGAACGCCCGATTCACCCCGCCGGCACGCGGCGCGCGGGCGCACGCGACGCCGGTTGGCTCAGGGCGGGCGGCTCGGGCGCGTCCGGTGTGGACAGCGTGACCGGCAGACCCGGTTCGACGACCAGCGGGACGCCGTGGTGCCGGGTCCGCAGCGCACCGCCCGCGACGATCCGGTACGTGACCGCGCCCGGCTCGACCTCCACCGCGAAGCGGGTGCCCCGGAACGCCATCCTGAACGCCATCCGGCTCAGGCCCGGCGGCAGGCGCGGCGCGAAGGTCAACTCGCCGTCGTGGTCGCGCATCCCGCCGAACCCGGCCACCAGGCCGACCCAGGCGCCGGCGAGCGACGCCATGTGCAGTCCGTTGTGGACGTTGCGGTGCAGGTCGTGCAGGTCGGTGAACGCCGCCTCGGCCAGGTAGTCGTAGGCCAGCCGCAGCGCGCCGACCTCGGCGGCCAGCACCGCCTGCGTCCCGGCCGACAGGGACGAGTCGCGCACCGTGCGCGACTCGTAGTAGGCGAAGTTCCGCGCTTTCTCCGCCGGCGTGAACGCGTCGCCGCGCACGTGCATGGCCAGCACGAGGTCGGCCTGCTTGACCACCTGCTTGCGGTACAGGTCGAAGTAGGGCCGGTTGAGCAGCAGCGGGTACTCGTCCGGGTCGGTGCCGTCGAAGTCCCACTCGGCGTGCGAGGTGAACCCCTCGTTCTGCTGGTGCACGCCGAGCAGCCGGTCGAACGGGATCAGCATCCCGTCGGCCGCGTTCCGCCACTCGGCGACCTCCTCGGCGGTCACGTCCAGGCGTTCGGCGACGTAGGGGTGCCGCTCGCACGCGTCCGCCGCGCAACGCAGGTTCTTCTGCGCGATGAGGTTGGTGTAGATGTTGTTGTCCGCCACCGCCGAGTACTCGTCCGGCCCGGTCACCCCGTCGATGCGGAACCCGTCGTGCTGGTCGTGGTGACCCACCGACCGCCACAGCCGGGCGGTCTCCACCAGGATCTCCGCGCCGCACTCCCGTTCGAACGCCATGTCGCCGGTCGCGTTCACGTACTGCGCCACGGCGTGCGCGACGTCGCCGGAGACGTGGAACGCCGCCGTGCTCGCGGGCCAGTACGCCGAGCACTCCGCGCCGCTGATGGACCGCCACGGGAACGCCGCGCCGCGCTGGCCGAGCACCGCGGCCCGCTCCCGAGCCTCGCCCAGCGTGGAGTGACGCCACCGCAACGCGTCCCGCGCCGCCTCCGGCACCGTGTAGGCCAGCACCGGCAGCACGAACATCTCGGTGTCCCAGAACGCGTGCCCGTCGTACCCCGGCCCGGTCAGCCCCTTTCCCGGGATCGCCCGCGTCTCGCCGCGCACCGCGGCCTGCATGATGTGGAACAACGCGAACCGCAGCGCCTGCTGGAGCTCGTCGTCGCCGTGCAGCTCGATGTCCGCGACCTCCCAGAAGTCGTCCAGGAACCGCCGCTGCTCCGCCAGCAGGCCCTCCCACCCGGTCTGCCGCGCCCCCGCCAGGGCCGCCTCCACCTGGGCGCGGAGCGCGGGGATCGACCGTTGCGCGGACCAGCCGTAGCCCAGGTACTTCACCAGCCGCAGCTTCCCGCCCGCGGGCACGTCCACGGCGGCGGTGAACCGGGCCAGGTCGCCCTCGGCGCGGACCTCGGTGCGCAGGCCGTCCTCGACCTCCAACTCGTGGTCCATCGCGGCGGCCATCCGCAGCCCGGAGTTGCGCGCGTGGTGCGCCAGCACCGCCCGGTAGTCCTCGACGTGCGCGAACTCCGCCACCAGCGGGTCGTGCAGCGCGGCGGCCACCCTCGGGTCGTCGCTGTCGTGCTCGACCGGTTCGTTCGCCAGCAGGTCGGACTGCACCACCAGCTGGAGGTCTTCGCTCGGCTCGACCTCGTAGTGGATCGCCGCGACGGCGCGCTGGGTCAGCGACACCAGCCGTTCGCTGCGCACGGTCACCCGGCGGCCGGTCGGCGACTCCCACTCGGTGTGCCGGCGCAGCGTTCCGGTGCGGAAGTCCAGCTCACGCCGGTGCGAGTGGGCCCGGCCGTACCGCATGTCCAGCGGCTCGTCCTCGACCAGCAGCCGGATCACCTTGCCGTCCGTGACGTTGACGATCGTCTGCCCGGCCTCCGGGTAGCCGTGGCCGGACTCGCCGTACGGCAGCGCGTGCTCCTCGTAGAAGCCGTTGAGGTAGGTGCCGGGCAGACCGCGCGGCTCGCCCTCGTCCAACGTGCCGCGCAGGCCGATGTGCCCGTTGGACAGCGCGAACACCGACTCGGTCCGGTGGAGCTGGTCCACCGCGAGGCCGTCCCACCGCACCATCCAGGGTGCGACCACCCAGCCCGTCACAGCAGCTCCGCGAGGTCTTCGACCACGACGTCCGCGCCGTGCGCCGCCAGGGCTTCCCGCTGACCGGTCCGGTCGACGCCGACGACGTGCCCGAACCCGCCGGCGCGGCCCGCCTCCACGCCGGACAGCGCGTCCTCGAACACGGCGGCGTGTTCCGGCCGCACGCCGAGCAGCCGGGCTCCCGCCAGGAACGAGTCCGGCGCGGGTTTGCCCTTGAGCCCGTCGCGGCTGATGACCACACCGTCCACCAGGGCCTGCGCGAACGGCGACAGGCCGGCCGCGTCGAGCACCTTCCGGGCGTTCGCCGACGAGGTGACGACCGCGATGCCGAGGCCCGCGTCCTCCACCGCGCGCAGGTAGGGGACCGTGCCCGCGTACGGCGTCACGCCCTCGTGCCGGATGATCGCCTCCAGCAGGTCGTTCTTGCGGTTGCCCACCCCGTGCACGGTGTTCCGGTCGGGCGGGTCGTCGGGCTCGCCCTCGGGCAGCGTGATGCCGCGCGACGTCAGGAACGCCCGCACGCCGTCGTAGCGGGGGCGGCCGTCGACGTACCGGATGTAGTCGTCCTCGGTGAACGGCGGTTCGTCGCGCGGGCGCAGGAAGTCGTCGAACGTGCGACGCCAGGCACGGCGGTGCAGCACGGCCGTGCTCGTCAGCACGCCGTCGAGGTCGAAGAGACAGGCGGTGATCGCGTCGGGCAGTCCCAGGGCCATGGATCGTGTCTACCCGTTCCGGGTCCGGGGTACCCGCCGGCGGAACGGACTCCTCGTCGGAGGGATCGAGCCATGGGCAAGCCGCGCGTGCTGGTCGTCGGAACGGGCTTCGCGGGCTACCACTGCCTGCGCACGCTGGAACGGGTGCTGCCCTCCGACGCCGCCGACCTGGTGGCGGTCAACCCCACCGACTACATGCTCTACGTGCCGCTGCTGCCGGAGGTCGCGGGTGGGTCGCTGGACCCGCGCCGGGTGGCGGTGCCGTTGCGGCCCAAGCTGCCGCGCACGCGGCTGGTGCAGGCGCACGCGACCGGGCTCGACCTGGCCGAGCGGACGTGCACGGTGGTGGACGTCGAGGGGCACGAACAAGTCCTGGAGTGGGACCGGATCGTGCTGACGTCCGGTTCCGTCACCCGGTTGATCTCGATCCCGGGCGTGGCCGAGCACGCGTTCGGGTTCAAGTCGGTCGCCGAGGCGGTGTTCCTGCGCGATCACGTGCTGCGGCAGGTCGAGCTGGCCGAGCAGGCCACCGACCCGGCCGAGCGGGCGGCGCGGTCGACGTTCGTGGTGGTCGGCGCCGGGTACACGGGCACCGAGTTGGTGGCGCAGGGCCAGCAGCTGACCCGGGCGGCGTTGCGCGGGCGCAGCGGGTTGTCCGAGTCCCAGGTGAAGTGGGTGCTGGTCGACATGGCGCCGCGGGTGCTGCCCGGACTGGACGAGCGGCTGTCCGGGCCCGCCGCGCGGGTGCTGCGGTCGCGGGGCGTCGACGTGCGGCTGGAGACGAGCGTGGAGGCCGTCACGGCGAACTGCGCGCGGCTGACCGACGGCTCGGAGATCCCGACCCGGACGTTGGTGTGGTGCGTCGGCGTGCGGCCGGACCCGCTGGTGGAGGCCGTCTCGCTGGCGACCGTGCAGGGACGGGTGGCGGTCGATCCGACGCTCGCCGTGCCGACCCACCCGCACGTGTTCGCGGCGGGCGACATCGCCGCCGTGCCGGACGTGTTCAACGACGGCAAGCCGACGCCGATGACCGCGCAGCACGCGCAGCGCCAGGGCAAGCTCGCCGGCCGGAACGTCGCGGCCTCCCTCGGTCACGGCGCCGTGGCGACGTACCGGCACCGCGACCTCGGTTTCGTGGTGGACCTCGCCGGCTCCCAAGCCGTCGCGAACCCGCTGCACGTGCCGCTCACCGGGCTGCCCGCGAAGGTCGTGGCGCGGGGCTACCACCTGATGGCGATGCCCGGGAACCGGCTGCGGGTGGCCGTCGACTGGCTCACCGACCTCCTCGCCCGCCGGCAGGTCGTCCAGTTCGGCCTGGTCCCCGCGGCGGGTGTGCGGTTGGGCGACGCCGAGAAGATCGACGCACGGCCCCGGTGACGGCGCTCAAGCCGGCTTGAGCGGGTCGTGGCCGATGGACATCAGCCGGTGCCTCCAGTGCGCCTCGCCCGCCGTCGGCTCCAGGTCGTCGCGCCGCTGCGCGTGCACCCGGTCCACGACCCTGCGCATCACCTTGACGTCCTCGGTGGTCAGGTCGGTGCGCCGCTTGCGCAGGACCCGCAGCACCTCCTGGCCGGTGGGCGTTCCCGCCTGGTCGGGCAGGGCCTCGGTGTCCTCGTCCGCCGAGCGGGTGCGCAGCCAGTCCTCCAGTTCGTGCGAGGTCATGTTCACCACGCGGTGGAACTCTTCCCACAAGGTGTCGGTCATGGGGGAGAGGGTTGCCACTCGCCCGGACCGTGAAACGGAGGAGTTCCGCGATCTTTGCGTGATCCGAACACTCGCCGGACACAGCCCGCATCCTCGGCGGCCATCGTGGTCGGCATGAACATGTGGATTCGCCGCATCGCCGTCATCGGGACCGCCGCCCTGGGTTTCACCACAACGGGTGTCGCCGCCGGTGTCGCGGTCGCACAGGAGTACGCGCCCGTCACCATCAGCCCGGAACGAGTGAAGGAGCTGTGCGAGCAGCGGGCGCCGAAGATCGAGGAGCGGGTCGAACGGGTCACCACCCGCATCAACGGCGGGCCCGAGGTGGCCGGTTCGACGGCGTGGCTCCGGGCACACGCGCAGAAGGCCCGCGACGCCGGCAACACCGGGCGGGCCGAGAAGCTGGACCAGCGGGCGGCACGGCGCGCGGACCAGCTGACCAGGCTCGGTGACGTCCAGCGCCGCGTCGACAAGTTCCAGGCCGACCACTGCGGCGTCAAGTGAAGGGCCTGTCGGCGGTGAAGGCGCTCACGGCGGCGGTGGCGCTGCTGCTGTCGCTGGTCGCGTGCCGGGCCGACGGCGCGCCGCCGGCGGACCCCGGCTTCGACGGGATCGAGACGACCCTCGACGCCGTCGAAGCCGAGGTCGCCGAACCCTAGGCCTGGTCCTCGGCCTGGTCCTCGACGTCCGGCGCGAACTGCGCCATCGACGCCTCGACCGCCGCCGCCAACTCCTCCGCCGTCGCCGTGCCGGACTCCTCGACCGCGGCGGTCCACAGCTTGATGGAGCCGAGGTTGAAGCGCTGGGTCTCCGGCGACGCGGCGGCGGCGGTCGGGTCCACGTCCTCGGCCACCTCGTCCGCCAGGAACAGGGCCAGGCCGAGCAGCGCGCCGTCCCAGCCGGGTCCCACGTAGAGCGCGCCCGCGCCGCCGCCCGCCATCGCCTTCGGCACGGTGTGCTCCAGCTCGACGGTCGTGCGGTCGTCGCCCTCCGGGATCAGGCGCAGCTCCACGACGCTGGTCTCGCCGCCGAACGTCACCCGCAGCAGCTTCGGCGGCGCGCACGCCAGGATGTCGCCGCCGGCGTTGCCCTCCAGCTGGAAGTTCCCGCCCTCGCGCAGGTCGCCGCTGACCGGCAGGAACCAGCGCCTGAGCCGGTCCGGGTCGGTCACCGCGTCCCACACGTCCTCGGCCGCGGCGTCGTAGGTGCGGCGCAGCAGCACGCCGACGGTGTCGGCCGTGCCGGCGTGGACCTCGCGCTGGATGGCCTTGAGCTGGTCCGCGATGTCGATCACTGTCGTTCCTCCTTGAGTCGTCTCTCGCGCTTGCCGCGCGCGAGTTCGGTCGCCAGCGCGTCGAGGTGGCCGCTCCAGAACCGGCGGAACCGGTCGAGCCACTCGTCCACCTCCCGCAAGCCCCGGTCGTCCACCGCGTAGAGGCGTCGGGTGCCCTCCGCGCGGACGCGGGCGAAGCCGTTCTCGCGCAGCACCCGGAGGTGCTGGGAGACGGCCGGCTGCGAGATGCCGAACTCCCGGCGGACCACCTCCGTGACCGCGCCGGAGGTCTGCTCGCCGTCGGCCAGCAGCTCCAGGATGCGGCGACGGACCGGGTCGCCGAGTACGTCGAACGCGTGCACGACCTGCATCTTTCAGTCTGGGCTTATATAAGTCAAATCTGTGGTTCCGAAATTGTCGGTGGTCGGTGGCACTATCTCGAACGGATGTTCGGTACGCGTTCGAAGGGAGCCATGAGATGCGTGTTCGACTCGATCCCCGTCAGTGGCCCGGCCGTGTCATCCCCGAGACCGACGCCGAGATCGACACGGCTGTCGAGGCGCTCTGCCTGCGCGCGACCTGGCCCGATGCCCACCGCGCCGCCGTGCGCCGGGTGGTCGAGCCGTGGTTCGGCGAGGGGTGGAGCGTCGATGCCCTGCTCGCGGCGGTCGACCGCAAGCCGGACGGCACAAGGCAGGGCAACCCGAGAAGCCGCGACCAGGTAGCGCACGACTTCCTCCGTGCGCGACTGCGCTCGTGGTGGCAGCAGGGGGGCGCGTGTCGAGCGCGCCCCCCGGTGGCCGGTATGACGCTGGGCGCGTGGTGGCGGGTGAACCGGCGCAACGCCCGGCTGACCCAGCCGCGTCCGGCGCGGCCGTTGAGCGCGGCCGGGACGTTGGCGCGGGAGCAGTCGCGCGAGCGGGTGCGGGCGCGGCTGAAGGACCCGGTGCAGCGTTCACGGGAGTTGGCGCGGCGGCGGCAGGCGGTGCTGGACGGCCTTCTCGTTCCGGGGCAACGGGTGCCGACGTTCGACGACGCGCGCAAGCTGCTGGTCGACGTGCGGCTGCCCGCGCATCCGGTGTGCAGCCGGTGCGGGTGCAGGCAGGGGGTGCTGCCACACGCCGCGTGACGCGTGCCTAGTCTGTGGTCCCCGACACGGTGAACATTCGGCCGATGGGTCGCACGCGGCTCGTCGGCATGCGCCAGTCGGCGTCCTGTTCCGCTCGCAGTGGCCGTATAGGAGTTTGCAGTGTCCTGGTTGATCACTCTCGTCCTGTGCGTGGTGGCGTTCGTGGCCGGCGCGGCGTTCACGCGGCTGCGCCACAAGGGCGCGGCGCGCGCCCTTGCCGACCGCCCGGCAACCGACACCAAGCCGGCAACCGAGCCCAAGCCGGCAACCGCCGCTGTCGTACTCCCGGAGCAGGCGTCGGCACCGGAGCCCACCCCCGCGGCGGTCGTCTCCGAGGAAACCGCACCGGCCCCGGCGGATGAGCCAGTCGTGACCGAGCCTGTCGTGACCGAGCCCGAGGTGACCGAGCCCGAGGTTGTCGAGCCTGCGGTCGCCGAAGTGGTTGCCGAGCCTGCTGTTGTCGAGCCTGCGGTTGTCGCGGAGCCCGAGGTGGTCGTGGAGCCGGCGGCTGCCCCCGAGCCGGAAGCCGTTGAGCCTGAAGTTCTTGAGCCGGAAGCCGTTGAGCCGGCCGCTGTCGAACCGGAAGCTGTCGAAGCCCCGGCCGTTCCTGCCGTCGTGTCGGTCGAGTCGGTCGAGTCGGTTGACGACGAGGAGATCGAGGTCAAGGCGAACTCCAAGTCGATGATCTTCCACACCCCCGACTCGCCGTACTACAAGCGCATGAAGGGCGACGTCACGTTCCGCTCGGTCGCCGAGGCGGAGCGCGCCGGCTACACCCAGTGGACCCCGAAGGCCAAGGTCGGCACCGCCGCCCGGTAACTCCCGGCTCGGGCTGTGCGACTGCGCCGGACCGCGCGATGACGTGGGCCGGTGCAGTCCGGCACCTTCGGCCACCCGGCCGACCAGACCGAAGAGGAGCCCGCCACCCCGGCGGGTCTCCTCGACCTGACCACTTGCCGAGAGCTTCGAGCGCACGACGCCCGGACCCGCCCGAGAACCTGAAGGCGCACTCGGCTGCTACCCGGCAGCCGGGGCATCACGATCGTCGACTCGCCCAGCGGTCCAGGCGGCAGCGGTCCAGGCGGCGGCCCGCTCAGCTCGCCTCGTCCACCGCTCCCACGATGGTGAAGTGCCGGGTCATGTCGGTGACCTCGAGCGGGCGGAGGACCGCCTGCGTGTTCGCCACCAGCCGCAGCTTCGCGCCCGACTCCGCGCACGCGGCGTCCAGCGAGATCAGCAGGTTGATGCCGGTCGAACCGAGGAACGTGACGCCGGACAGGTCGAGGACCAGCGTCCCCACCTCGTCGCCGAGCCTGCGCTGCACGAACTCCTCGACCACCGGGACCGTCGCCATGTCCAGCTCGCCGACCACCCCGACTACCGCAACACCCACTGCCACGTCGCGCGCGGTGAGCGCGACGGTGTCGGCGAAATCGTCCATGTCCACCCCTGGGTGCGGTCGGCAGGATGCGGCTGGCTGCTCAACCGCGCCAAGCCTAGTCCCAGGGGAACGCGCGGCGCCTGCCCGAGCAGTTCCCCGCGCCGCTCGTGGGGGTATCAGCCGACCACGCGCCGGATGACGCTGATCGGTCCGATGGAGTCGATGTCCTGGACCTTGACCGGCACGCCCTCGGTGGACGCGTGCACGGCGCGGATGCCGTCGATCGCCATCGACACGTGCGTCTGGCCGGAGTAGTAGATGACCAGGTCGCCGGCGCGCACGTCGTTGCGCGACACGGATCGCCCGATCGTGGCCTGGCCATAGGTGGTGCGGGGGATGGTGATGCCGGCCGAGCGGTACGCCGCCTGCATCAGGCTGGAGCAGTCCCACGTGTTGGGGCCGTTCGAGCCGTACACGTAGTCCTTGCCGCGTTGCGCCAACGCGAACGCCAACGCCTGACCGGCCTGGCCCGCCGGCACCGGGATGGCGCTCATGTCACCGGCGTTGTTCAACGCCGACCGCTCGGCCGCGCTCAGCGAGCGGTAGGCGTTGCGGGCGTCGGTGATCTGACCGTCCAGGGCGATCTTCCGCTGGTCGATGTCGATGATCGCCTGGTTCGCCGCGTCGGCCGCGTCGGTCGCGCGGTGCGCCGCGTCGTTCGCCAGGTCCACCGCGTCGGACAGCCCCTGCAACGCCTCCGCGTTGCCGCCCGCGAGGACGCCGAGCGCGCTCATGCGGTTGAGGAAGTCCTGCTGCGAATCGCTGACGAGGAGGGCGGAAAGCTGGTTGAACCGGGCGCCTTCGAAGGAAGCCTCGGTGAGGAGGTCGACCTGGCCGCGCAGCGCTTCCTGGGACTGCTGGGCGGCGGCGAGGTCGCGGTTCGCCTGGTCGAGCGCGCCCTGCGCGTTGCCGAGGGCTTCCTGCGCGCGGAGGTGCTCCTCGTTCAGCGCCTCGGCCTGCATGGAGAGCTCGTTGTACTTCTTCAACGCCTCGGAGGCGTTGGGCGGCAGCACGGGGTCGGCTGCGGCGTGGTGGAACGGCATGGTGGCGCCGACCAGCGCGGTGACGGCGGTGGCCGTCAGGGCGGCTCGGACGGTGCGCAGAGCAGGGTTCGACGCCACGGTCGCGCGATCCTCCTTGAAGCCGGGTGGGGTGCCCCGAACGGGTCACGCCCGCTGAGGTCTCGGACAGGTTACGGAACCGAGGTCCACTAGTCCATCAGGGGTCCGGTAACCCGCGCTTCGACCAGCGGGCGGCCACCAGTTGAAACGGATCGTTGACGTGGCGTCACCAGTAATGCGATCGTAATTCTGGGAGCGCTCCCAGGCAGACCGTTCACAGATCACCGTCGATCTGAAGGAGATGTCCGTGCGACTTAAGCGCTTAGGGGCGTTGGCCGTTGCCGCGCTCGGTATCGTCGGTGTGACCAGCGTGTTCGTCCAGAGCGGCGTAGCGGTGGCACATGGTTCGATGACCTACCCCCCGAGCCGCACCTACGCCTGCTACGAAGACGGCAGGATCGGCGGCGGCGGTGGCGACCTGAACCCGACGAACCCGGCGTGCGTCGCCGCGGTGCAGATCGGCGGGAAGCAGCCGCTGTGGGACTGGTACGGCAACCTCATCAGCCTGGCGGGCGGCCGGCACCGCGAGATCATCGCGGACGGCGACCTCTGCGGGCCGACCACCAAGTACGACGCCTACAACCTGGCCCGCAACGACTGGCCGGTGACCACCCTGCGGGCCGGCGCGGCGATCAACTTCAAGTACAACGCGTGGGCGCCGCACCCCGGCACCTGGGACCAGTACGTCACGCGGGACGGCTTCGACGTCACGCAGCCGTTGAAGTGGTCGGACCTGGAGCCCGCGCCGTTCGACAGCATCACCAACCCGGTCGCGGTCGGTGGCGAGTACTCGTGGAACGGCACCCTGCCGAACAAGTCCGGCCGCCACATCATCTACTCGATCTGGCAGCGCAACGACAGCCCCGAGGCGTTCTACAGCTGCTCGGACGTGAACTTCACCGGTGGCTCGGACGGCGGTGACAGGACCGCGCCGACCGCTCCGGGCACGCCCACCGGCACGGCCTCGTCCACCTCGGTGGCGTTGAGCTGGCCGGCGGCGACGGACAACGTGGCCGTCAGCGGCTACACGGTGTACCGCGAGGCGGGCACCACCGACGTCTCGGTCGCGACCACCACCGGCACCTCGGCCACCGTCACCGGCCTCACCGCGAGCACCGCGTACCAGTTCTACGTGGTGGCGCGGGACGCGGCGGGCAACACCTCGCCGCCGTCCTCCGCGGTGTCCGTGACGACCACCTCCGGTGGCGGCACGACGCCCGGCGCGTGCTCGGTGACGTACAGCGTGCCCAGCGCGTGGTCCGGCGGCTTCACCGCGAACGTGTCGGTGAAGAACACCGGCACGAGCGCGGTCAACGCGTGGCAGCTGGTCTGGGACCTCCCGGCGGGCCAGGGCATCACCCAGGCCTGGTCGGCGGACGTCACGGTGGCGGCGGGCACGGCCACCGCGAAGGGCGCCAGCTGGAACCAGAACCTCCAGCCGGGTCAGACGGTGAGCTTCGGGTTCAACGGTTCGGCGCAGGGGACGCCGACGAACCCGACCGCGTTCACCCTCAACGGCGCTTCGTGCGCCACGGCCTGATGTTCGGCCGATGCGCGGCCCTGGTCGCGCTCCTGGTCGGGTCGGTCGCCTGTTCCTCGGCGACCGGCTCCACCGGCCTGGCGGCCAACGCGCTGGGCCCGCCCCTCGCCACCTCGTCCGAGGTGGGGGAGTGGGTGCAGGAGAAGACCGGGCAGTGCGACGAAGTCGTGCCGCGGACGATGGAGGAGTTCTCCGAGTTCGTCGGCCCGCTCCGGGCGAAGCTCTACGCGCCGTACGTGGCGGAGTGGGCGACGTGCGAGGCGGGTCCGTACGAACGGCTCGGGCTGGTGGTGTTCCAGCGCGAGAAGCTGGCCGACTTCCAGCACGCGTGGCAGGCGGCCCTCACCAGCGGCGAGGTCTCGGACAACCCGGACTTCGGCTTCGGCAACGGCTTCGCGTTGAGCGGCACGCTCGGCCTGGAGCTGTTGGGGCTGCACGACCTGCGTTGCACACCGGTGCTGCCTGGCGACCAACTAGGACACACCGTGCCCGCTGAGGCACAGGGGTGCATCTACGCGCAGAAGCCAGGCGGTCACCACCACTAGGCGGCTCGTCAGCGCGGCGCGGCGGTGCTCTGACGCACCACCAGCGTGGTGGCAAGCTCGATTCGGCGGTGTTCGGGCTCTTCACCACGTGCCAGCGTGATGGCGAGACGGGTGCCCGCCGCGGCCATGTCCTGCAGCGGCTGCCGGACTGTGGTCAGCGGCGGGCCCACCCATTGCGCCACCGGGAGGTCGTCGAAGCCGATGACGCTCAGGTCTTCCGGGATGCGCAGGCCGGCCGCGCGTGCCGCCTCGTAGACGCCGAGGGCCTGGAGGTCCGAGCCGGCGAACACGGCGGTGGGCGGGTCCGCGAGGTCGAGCAGCGGTGCGAACTGTGCGCGGCCGGACTCCACGTGGAAGTCGCCGTAGCGCACCAGGGCCGGGTCGTAGTCCAGGCCCGCCGTCTCCAACGCGGCCCGGTAGCCGTCGACCCGGGCGCGGCTGCACAGCACCCGCTCCGGCCCGCCGATCATGGCGATGCGGCGGTGGCCCAGTTCGATCAGGTGGCGGGTGGCGGTCAGGCCGCCGTTCCAGTTGGTGGCCCCTATGGACGGCGTCTCCAGCTGGGGTTCGCCGATCGGGTCGACCACGACGACCGGGATGTCCCGCGCGCGGAGCTTCGCCAGCTGCGAGGACGTGAGGTCGGAGAAGACGGAGATCACGGCCAGGGGCTTGCGCGCGATGACGCCTTCGAGCCAGCCGTGACCGGGGGTGAGCCGGCCCTGTGATTCGGACAGCACCAGGGCCAGGCCCTGCTCGGCGGCGACCTGCTCGGCGCCGCGGATGATCTCCAGCGCCCAGGCGCTCTCCAGCTCGTGGAACATCAGTTCCACCAGGTTGGAGCGCTTCGACCGCTCGTCCGCCCGACGCTGGTAGCCGTGCCGTCGAATGATCGCCTCGACCCGTTCCCGGGTGTGCGGAGCGACGTCCGCGCGACCGTTCATCACCTTCGAAACAGTCGGAACCGAAACCCCTGCCTCGGCCGCGATGGCGGCAATGGTGATCTTACCTGAGGCGGTGCCATCCGAGGGTGACGGGTCGGCTTTGGTCGGCATGGGGGCAGTCTACGACAGCCCTGCCCAGTTCCGGCTGCCTGACGCGGTGCCGGGTCGATGGGGTCTTGGTCACTTGGTGGTTCGTTAACCCGATCGAAACAGTCGATGTCTAGATCGAAAATGTCGAACGTCCACCCATTGAGACGCTGGACAAGCCCCAGATTATCGGAAAAGGGAAAGGCTCGGGCCCGTGGGAGAGTACGGGCCCGAGCCTTGAGCGGGGTGCTACTTGCCGAAACCGGCCGTGAGGCCGCTGAGCAGGAACCGCCGCCCGATCAGGTACACCGCGAAGATCGGCAGCACGGACAGGGTCACCGCCGCGAGCAGCGCGGGCACGTTGGTGCCGAACTGCCCCTGGAAGTCCCAGAGCCCGAGGGTGAGCACCCGCGAAGACTCCGACTGGGTGAGCACCAGGGGGAAGAGGAACCCGTTCCACGCGTTGAGCGACGTGTAGACGACCACCGTCATGATCGCGGGCCTGGCCAACGGCAGGACCAGCGACACCAGCACGCGCAGCGGGCCGGCGCCGTCGATCGACTGCGCCTCGTACAGCTCGCGCGGCACGTCACGCAGGCTGTTGGTCAGCACCAGCATCGCCACCGGCAGCGCGAACGCCGCCGTCGGCAGGATGATCGCGGTGAGGGTGTCGTACAGCTGCATCCTGGTGATCATCAGGTAGACCGGGATGATCGTGGCCTGCGCGGGGATCGCCAGACCCATGAGGATCAGGGTGAACCCGCGCTGCACGAACTGGCCCGTGTTCCGGACCACCGCGTAGGCGGCCGGCACCGCGACGAGCACCACGATGCCCACCGTCGCGACCGTCACGATCACGTTGTTGAGCAGGTACTGGCCGAAGCCGCCGGTCAGCACGGTGACGTAGTTGTCCAGCGTCAACGCGTCCGGCAGTTCCCACGCGCCCTTGCCCAGGTACTCGCTGCGGGTCCGCAGCGACACCGTGACCAGGTAGATCAGCGGTCCGAGGATGAAAGCCAGCCACACCAGGGCGAACAGCCCGGCGGGCCAGTTGGGACGAGACTTCACGACCCCTCCTGCTGGCTGCTCATCGAGCGGAACCCGCTCCACCGCATGACCGCGATCGACAGCGCGGTGCCGAGCACGACCAGCACGACCGCGATCGCGCTCGCGTAGCCCATCTCGAACCCGCTGAAGCCGGTGATGTACATGTGCAGCGGCAGGATGCGGGTCGCGGTGCCCGGTCCGCCGTTGGTCAGGATCAGCACGGTGTCGAACGTGGTCAGCGAGCCGACCAGCATCAGGACCGACGACGTGACGATCGTGTAGCGCAACTGCGGCAACGTGATGTGCAGGAACTTCCCGACCCGGGTGGCACCGTCGAGCGTCGCCGCCTCGTAGAGCGACGGCGGCACCGCCCGCGCCGCACCCTGGTAGAGCAGGGTGTGGAACGGAATGAACTGCCAGGAGATCACGAGCACCACCGTGTAGAGCGCGATGTCCGGGTCGCCCAGGAACAGCGGGCCACCCACGAACGCGCCGAAGTTCGGCTCCAGCAGCGCCTGCCACAGGAGTGCGATGGCAGCCGTGGACAGCAGCAGCGGGAGGAAGAAGATCGAGCTGAGCACTGCCCTCGACCGCTGCTTGCCGGCCGCCCAGACCCCGACCAGCAGAGCGATCGGGGTCTGGACGAGCCACGACATGACCATCAGCAACAGGGTCCGCCACACCGAGGCGCGAGCCTCGGAGTCATCGAGCAACCGGGACCAGTTCTCGCCGCCGTTGAGCTGCGGCGTGCCCAGACCGTCCCAAGCGGTGAAGCTCAGGTAGATCACCAGGATCATGGGCAACGCGGCGAACAGGGCGAAGAACGCGAACGCCGGCACGGCATACCAGGCCGAAGGCCGCTGGGACGACATCAGCGCGCGGCCACCGCGTCGACGAACTGCTGCGGCGAGACCTTGCCCAGGAAGAACTCCTGGAGCTGGGTCAGCATGAACGTGGCCTTGTCGGCCGGGAGGTCCTGGTCCCAGGACAGCTGGAAGTTCTTCGAGTCCAGCACCATCTTGTAGATGTCGGACGCGTAGTCCGGGTGCGCGGACTTCTTCAGCTTCTCCTCGGCGCCCACCACCGGCGGGACGTCACCGGCCTCGATCAGTGCCTCGATGTAGGAGTCCTCGTGGAGCGTGGTCGTGACGAACTTCTTCGCCGCGTCCAGGTTCTTCGAGTCCGCCGTGGCGGAGTAGAAGTTGCTCACGTTGCCGACCAGGTTGGACGGGTCGCCCTTGCCACCGGGGATCGACGGGAACTCGATCCAGCCCAGGTCGCCGTTCTTCACGAAGTCCGGGCTCTGGTCGAGCTGGTTGGTGTACTCCCACGAACCCATGAGGTGCATGGCGGCCTTGCCCTGGGCGAGGATCGTCGACGCGCCACCGGCGTCGTAGCCCACGGACGCGAACGCGTTGCCGAAGCCACCGCGGTCGATGAGCTCCTTGAGCTTGGACATGGCCCCGACCACGGCCGGGTCCTTCCAGCCCTCGGGGCCCTTGTCCCGGATGTTCTTGAACACCTCGTGGCCCGCGAAGCGGTCGAGCACGTACTCGGCCCACATCAGCTCGGTCCACGCCTGAGTGCCGGCCAGGGCGATGGGCGTGATGCCCTTCGCCTTGAAGGTGTCGACCAGGGTGAGCAGCTCGTCCCACGTCTTCGGCGGCTGCGCGCCCGCCTCGGTGAAGACCTTCTTGTTGAAGAACAGCAGCACGGGCTGCATGCCCCGCATCGGGACGCCGTAGTTCTTGCCGTCGAGCTTCGCGCCGTCGAGCACGCTGGGGATGAACTTGTCCTTGGCGGCCTTGTTCTCGTCCAGCACGGCGGTCAGGTCGGCGACCTTGCCGGCGTCGACGTACTCCTTGAGGTTGCCACCACCCCAGTTGAAGAACAGGTCGGGGGCCTGGGGTGAGCCGATGGCCACCCGCAGCCGCTGCTTGTAGGGGTCGTTGCCGAACGTCTCAAGCGAGGCGTTGCCGCCGCCCGCCTTGAACGAGTCGATCGACTTCTGCTCGATCTTGTTGAGAACCGGGTCCTCGAGGGCCCAGATCTTCAGGGCTCCGCCGCTGGTCTCGCCCGGACCGGACGTACCACACGCGGACACCACTGCTGTCACGGCGACGAGCCCCATCGCGATGAGGGGACGCACCCATGAACGGCGGGACATGCGACCGCCACCCTTCTGCCACGCTGCGGAATTGACTCGTGGCATCGAAACATTTCGAAACATCCACGACTTGCGCAGACCCTAGGCCCGTGTCCAATCGGTGTCAAGCATCACCTACTCACGCGTCTCAGTGACGTTTCTGCACGTCAGATGGTCACTCTTGTGTTTCGATCGAGTTTCGATACTATCGGCCCATGCGTCGAGCCACGTTGGCCACGATTGCCGCAGCAGCGGGGGTGTCTCTCCCGACGGTGTCCAAAGTCCTGAACGGGAAGGACGACGTCGGCGCGGAGACACGGGCTCGTGTGCGGCAGTTGCTCGCCGAGTACGACTACGTGCCCGTGGGGTCCCGTCGGGCCTCCGGGCACCTGCTCGTGGACCTCGTGTTCACGGCTCTCGACAGCCCCTGGGCGGTGGAGATCATCCGCGGTGTCGTGGACACCGGACTGCACGTCGTGGTCTCGTCCACGGACAAACCCCGTCAGCACACCTCGTGGGCCGCGTCGCTGGTCGAGGCCAGGCGCGCGGGCGCGCTGCTGGTCACCTCCCAGTTGACCGCCGCCGACCGCCGCGTGCTGGCCAACTCGCGCATCCCGGTCGTGGTCATCGATCCGGTCGACCTGCCGCAGCCGAACGTGCCGAGCGTCGGCGCGACCAACTGGGCCGGCGGCCTCGCCGCCACCGAACACCTCATCAGACTGGGCCACCGCCGGGTCGGCGTCATCGGCGGACCGGCCGGGATGCTGTGCAGCCGGGCGCGGGTCGACGGCTACCGCGCCGCGCTGGACCGCGCGGGCATCGCGTTCAACCCCGAGCTGGTCAAGCACGGGGACTTCAAGCACGAGGGCGGGTTCCGCCGCGCGGCCGAGCTGCTGGCGCTGCCGGACCGGCCGACGGCGATCTTCGCGGGCAACGACGAGCAGGCGTTGGGCGTGATCGAGGCGGCCCGGATCATCGGGCTCTCCGTGCCGCACGACCTGAGCGTGGTCGGGTTCGACGACCTGCCGGTCGCGGTCTGGTCGTCCCCCGCCCTCACCACCGTGCGCCAGCCACTCACCGAGATGGGCCGCCACGCGGGCCGGATGCTCGCGGACCTCATCGCGGGCCGTCCCGTGGAGACGGAACGGGTGGAACTGGCCACCGAACTCGTCGTCCGATCGTCAACGAAGGAGCCGCCGTGCTGAACATCTGGGCCGATCCCGGAAAGCCGACCGGTGAGCGGGTCGCCGCCTTGCTGGCCGAGCTGACCCTGGAGGAGAAGCTGGCCCAGCTGGTCGGGGTGTGGGTGGGCGTGTCGGAGACCGACCAGGAGGTCGCTCCCGCCCAGCACGAGTTCGCCGAGCCGCTGCCGCCGTGGGACGAGCTGACCAAGCCGGGTCTGGGTCAGCTGACCCGCGTGTTCGGCACGGGTCCGGTCGACCCGCTGGTCGGCGCGAAGGTGCTGGCCGAGACGCAGCGCAAGCTGGTCGCGAACACCCGCTTCGGCATCCCCGCCATGGCGCACGAGGAATGCCTGGCCGGCTTCACCGCCTGGCAGGCCACCGTCTTCCCCATCCCCCTCGCGTGGGGCGCCTCGTTCGACCCGGTGACGGTCGAGCGGATGGCACGCGAGGTCGGTCTCGTGATGCGCGACGTCGGCGTCCACCAGGGGTTGGCGCCGGTGCTGGACGTGTCGCGCGACCCGCGGTGGGGTCGCACCGAGGAGACCATCGGCGAGGACCCGTACCTCGTGGGCCTCGTCGGTGCGGCGTACACCAAGGGCCTGGAGTCCAGCGGGATCGTCGCGACCCTGAAGCACTTCGCGGGCTACTCGGCCTCGCGCGGCGGGCGCAACCACGCGCCGGTGCACATGGGGCCGCGCGAGTTCGCCGACGTGGTGCTGCCGCCGTTCGAGATGGCGCTGCGGCTGGGCGGCGCCCGGTCCGTCATGAACTCCTACGCCGAGATCGACGGCGTGCCGCCGGCGTCCGACTCGGCGCTGCTCACCGACCTGTTGCGGGACGAGTGGGGCTTCGACGGCGTGGTGGTCGCCGACTACTTCGCGGTGTCGTTCCTGGAGACGGCGCACGCCATCGCCGGCTCGCCGGGAGAGGCCGCCGCGCTGGCGCTGGCCGCCGGCATCGACGTGGAACTGCCCAGCGTGCGCTGCTACGGCGAACCGCTCGCGGAGCTGGTGCGGTCCGGTCAAGTGGACGAGGCGCTGGTGGACCGCGCGGTGGTCCGCGTGTTGACGCAGAAGTGCGAGCTCGGCCTGCTCGACGAGGGCTGGTCGCCCGAGTCGCCCGCCGTGCTGCGCGACGAGCCGGTCGACCTCGACCCGCCGGCGCTGCGCGACCTGGCCCGCACCATGGCCGAGCGCTCGGTGGTGCTGCTGGACAACGCCGCCGACCTGCTCCCGCTGCGAGACACCGGCAAGCTCGCCGTGGTCGGACCGTGCGCGGACGACCTGCTGGCGCTGATGGGTTGCTACGCGTTCCCGAACCACGTGGGCGTGCAGCACCCGGACGTGCCGCTCGGCGTCGACATGGACACCATGCTCCAGGCCGTCCGCAAGGAGTTCCCGGCCGCGGCGGTCACCACCGCCAAGGGCTGCGAGGTCGACGGCGACGACCGGTCGGGCATCGAGGACGCCGTCGCGGTGGCCCGTGACGCCGACGTGGTGCTTGCCGTGCTCGGCGACCGGGCCGGGCTGTTCGGCCGCGGCACGTCCGGCGAGGGCTGCGACGCCGAGGACCTCACCCTGCCGGGCGTGCAGGGCGCGCTGCTGGAGGAGTTGCTGGCGCTGGACGTGCCGGTCGTGCTCGTGCTGCTGGCCGGCCGCCCGTACGCGCTCGGCTCCTACTCGCCCGCCGCCGTGGTGCAGGCGTTCTTCCCCGGTGAGGAAGGCGCGGGCGCGGTCGCGGGCGTGCTCAGCGGTCGCGTCAACCCGTCCGGCAAGCTGCCCGTGCAGGTCCCGCGCGGTTCCGGCGGCCAGCCGACCACCTACCTGCACCCGCCGCTCGGCGGTCCGGGCGGGGTCAGCTCGGTCGACCCGTCGCCCGCGTTCCCGTTCGGGCACGGCCTGTCCTACACCTCGTTCGAGCTGTCCGACTTCACCGCGGGCGAGGAGTTCCCGTCCGACGGCGAGGTCGAGGTGTCGTGCCTGGTGCGCAACACCGGTGACCGGGCCGGCGCCGAGGTCGTCCAGCTCTACCTGAACGACCCGGTCGCCGGCGTCACCCGGCCGGTGCGCCAGCTCGTCGGTTTCGCGCGGGTCGACCTGGAGCCGGGCGAGGCCGCCGAGGTGTCGTTCCGGGTGCACGCCGACCGCACCTCGTTCACCGGCCGCGACGGCCGCCGCGTGGTCGAGACCGGCGAGATCGTGTTCCAGGTCGGCTGCTCCAGCACGGACATCCGCTGGAAGCAGTCCGTCCGGCTCACCGGCGAGACCAGGGTCGTCGGCTACGACCGCGTGCTGGTCACCCCCGTGAGCGTGACGCCTCGGGCCGAGGCCCGTTGATCGACGGACTGGTCGAGCTCGCCGAGCTCGACCAGTCCAACGAGCACTTCATCGACCGCCCCGCGGCGGTCCACAAGCTGGTCGTGGACGCAGGAGTCCTCGGGTCGAGCTACCCGAGGCCCCGGATGAGCCGCCGAGTCCACTGACCGGGCAGGGTCGTGAGGGGGCTATGGCGGTGGTCCCCTCACGACCCGCCTTTCCCGCTAGAGGTTCGCGTGCAGGTGGCGGAGCTTGCGCTCGTCGTGCACCCGCGGCGTGGTGTGGCCGCTGAACGGGAACACCGCCATCTCCTTCGGCGCGGTGATCTCGTTGTAGGCCGCGTACACAGTGGACGGTGGGCACACTTCATCCATCAGGCCCACGCTCAGCAGCGAGGTCGCGGTGATCCTGCGCGACAGCAGTGCGCCGTCCACGTACCGCAGGGTGTCCAGCGCGGCCGGGATCAGGTCGACGTGCTGCGCCAGGAACTTGGAGATCTCCGAGTACGGCTCCGCGTCGGTGATCGTGATCGCCCGCTGGAAGTCGCACAGGAACGGGACGTCGGCGTGGCACACCTTCACGGCCTCGCCGGTGAGCGCGGCGGCGGCCAGCGCCAACCCGCCGCCCTGACTGCCGCCGGACACCGCGATCCTGGTCTCGTCCACGCCGTCCAGCGAGGCGGCCACCTCCACGGCGCGTGCCGCGTCCACCATGAGGCGCGTGACGTAGTAGGTCTCGGGCGTCGCGATTCCGCGCGTCATCACGCCGGGGTGCTCGGGGCCGGCGAACCCGGAGTCCGGGGTGGCGCCGAGCGTCCAGCGCCCGCCCTGGCCGCGGGTGTCCATCACGAACACCGCGTACCCGGCGGCGGGGAGCAACGTGTGCTCGGACGGCAGCCCACGCCCGCCGCCGTAGCCGATGAAGCAGACGACGGTCGGCAGCGACTGCACGCCGGAACCGGCCGGGCGGACGTACCACCCGCGAACCCGGTCGCCGCCGTAGCCGGAGAACTCGACGTCCCACACCGAGAGCGGCCCGTAGGCGTCCGCCGCGTACGGCGTCAACACCGGCGGCAGCGCGCCGGCGCGGGCCTCCTCCAGCCGTGACTTCCACCAGAGGTCGAGGTTCTCCGGCTCGGTGGTCTCGGTCCGGTACAGCGCGAGCTCCCGCTCGGAGAGGTCGAACCAGGGCACGGCGGTCCCCTTTCACGTGATCCATTAAGCGCTTAACCACCCTACCGGGCGTGATGGTCGGAACAGCGGTCTAAACTCGTTGATCACCGACCGAGGAGGCGCGGGTGGTAGCCAAGCGTCCGACCATCTCGGACATCGCCAAGGCCGCGGGCGTGTCCACCGGCGCGGTGTCCTACGCGCTGAACAACCGGCCGGGCGTCTCGGAACCGACCCGCCGTCGGATCATGGAGATCGCGGACCGGCTCGGGTGGGTGCCCAGCAGCGCCGCCCGTTCGCTGAGCGACGGTCGTGCGAACGCGATCGGGCTGGTGGTGGACCGGCCGGCGCGGGTGATCGGCGTCGAGCCGTACTTCATGCAGCTCATCTCGGGCATCCAGGGCGCGTTGGCAGGTGGGCCGACGTCGTTGCTGCTGCAGGTGACGGACAACGCGGAGGCCGAGCTGGCGGCGTACCGGCGGTGGTGGGGCGAGCGCCGGGTGGACGGCGTGCTGCTGGTCGACCTGGTCCAGAACGATCCGCGGGTGGAGCTCGTGCGCGAACTCCGCCTGCCTGCCGTGGTGCTGGGCGAACCCGTCGTGCCGGACCTGCCGTGCGTGTGGACCGACGACGAGATGGCCGTGGCGGAGGTGTTGGAGTACCTGGTCGCCCTGGGGCACCGCCGGGTCGTCAGGGTGGCCGGGCCGACGAAGTTCGTGCACACCCAGACCCGTTCGCGCGCGTTCACGGAGGCCGCCGCCCGGCTCGGCCTGACCGAGGCCCGCGTGGTGCACGCCGACTACTCCGACGAGGCCGCCGCCCGCGTCACCCGGCGGGTGCTGACCGGCGGCACGCCCCCGACGGCGCTGGTGTTCGACAACGACGTGATGGCCGTGTCGGCTTTGGGCGTGGCGCACGAACTGGGCCTGACCGTTCCCGATCAGCTCTCCTTGGTGGCGTGGGACGACTCCGCCCTCTGCCGCCTCGTCCGCCCGGCCCTCTCGGCGGTCCGCCGCCCCATCGCCGAACGAGGTGCCGCCGCCGTCCGCCTGCTCCTGGACGTCATCGGCGGCGCACCCGCCGAACAGGTCAAGACCTCGGACCCGGAACTCGTACCCCGCTCCAGCACCGCCCACCCCCCAGCGTGAGTCCTACGTTCAGAACCCGTGAGTCCTACGTTCCCGTACCCCGAGTTCAACGCTCAGAACGGCCCGAGCCGGCCGACCCTGTTCTGAGCGTTGAATTCGGGGGTTCCGAACGTAGGACTCACGCGTTCTGAAGGGACGACACACGCGACGCGAACGTAGGACTCACGCGGGGGTGGTGGGTGGGGGTGGTTGACAGTGGGTGACGGCGTTGACACTTAAGCGGTTAAGTGCTTTGGTGTGGGATGCCTGCCGCAGGTAGGCGCGCTGCCCTGCGCTCGTTATGTCAACGTCGACAACAACGCGAGGTACATCCATGCGCAAGCGATTCGCCTTGGCCGGCGCCGCCATCGCCGCCTTGGTCCTGTCACTGCTGACCGTGGTGCCGGCGCAAGCCGCGGCCGGTTTCACGGTCGGCAACGGGCGTCTCCTGGACGCCAACGGCAACGACTTCGTCATGCGTGGCGTCAACCACGCGCACACCTGGTACGCCGACCGCACCACCCAAGCCCTCAAGGACATCAAGGCCACGGGTGCGAACACGGTCCGCGTCGTGCTCAGCTCGGGCGACCGGTGGACCCTCAACACCGCCGCCGACGTCACCAACGTCATCACGCAGTGCAAGGCCAACAAGCTGATCTGCGTGATGGAGGTGCACGACACCACCGGCTACCAGGAGCAGAGCGGCGCCGTCAGCCTGGCTCGCGCCGTCGAGTACTGGAAGAGCATCCAGAGCGCCATGGCCGGTCAGGAGAAGTACGTCATCCTGAACATCGGCAACGAGCCGTGGGGCAACACCGGCTACACCGGGTGGACCCAGGCGACCAAGGACGCCATCACGTCGCTGCGTTCGGCGGGCTTCCAGCACACGATCATGGTCGACGCGCCGAACTGGGGCCAGGACTGGGGTTACGCCATGCGTGACAACGCCGCCTCGGTGTTCGCCGCCGACCCGCAGAAGAACACCGTGTTCTCCATCCACATGTACGGCGTCTACAACACCGCCGCCAAGGTCAACGAGTACCTGAACTCGTTCGTCACGGCGAAGCTGCCGATCGTGGTCGGCGAGTTCGGCCACAACCACTCCGACGGAGACCCGGACGAGGACACGATCTTCGCCACCACCCAGTCGCTGAAGCTGGGCTACCTGGCGTGGTCGTGGTCGGGCAACGGCGGCGGCGTCGAGTACCTGGACATGGTCACCGGCTTCAACGCCGCGCAGCTGACGACCTGGGGCCAGCGCGCGGTCAACGGCGCGAACGGCATCAAAGCCACCTCGCGCGAGGCCAGCGTCTACGGCGGCGGCGACCCCGGCGACACCACCGCGCCGTCCACGCCCGGCACCCCGACCGCGTCCGGCGTCACGTCCACCGGCGTCACCCTGTCCTGGGCCGCGTCCACCGACAACGTCGGCGTGAGCGGCTACGACGTGGTGCGCGTGAACGGCACCACGGAGACCGCGGCGGCCAGTTCCGCCACGACCACCGCAACCATCACCGGCCTGTCGGCGAGCACGACGTACACGTTCGCGGTCTACGCGCGTGACGCGGCGGGCAACCGCTCCACCCGTTCCGGCACGGTCAACGTGACGACCCAGTCCGGCGGTGGCGGCACGGGTGGCTGCGCGGTCACCTACAAGGTCACCGGCCAGTGGCAGGCTGGCTTCCAGGGCGACGTCAAGATCGCGAACACCGGCACCACCGCGGTGAACGGCTGGACGCTGCGCTGGACGTGGGCCGGCGGCCAGACCGTCAGCCAGTCCTGGGGCGCCAGCACGAGCCAGTCCGCCGCCACGCTGAGCGCGACCAACGTGTCCTACACCGGCAACATCCCGGTGAACGGCTCGGTCAGCTTCGGCTTCATCGGCTCGTGGAACGGCACGAACCCGGTGCCGACCTCGTTCACCCTCAACGGCGCAAGCTGCGCCACCGCCTAGGAGCCGGAGATGTCGAGAAAAGCTGCTGTCACGGCACTCTTAGCCGCACTGGCCACGCTCGTCGGCCTCCTGGTCGCCGCACCGGGCCAGGCGGTCGAGGCCGCCGCGCCGACCCGGATCATGGCGCTCGGCGACTCGATCACCGGTTCGCCGGGCTGCTGGCGGGCGCTGCTGGACCGCGACCTGCGCAACGCCGGGCACACCGCCATCGACTTCGTCGGCACCCGGGCCGGTGACGGTTGCGGGTTCGCCTACGACGGCGAGAACGAGGGCCACGGCGGCGCGTTGGTCACGACGGTGGCCGACCAGAACCAGCTCGTGGGGTGGCTGGGCGCCACCAACCCGAACGTGGTGCTCATGCACTTCGGGACCAACGACGTGTGGAGCAACCGGTCGACCGCGACCATCCTGGCCGCGTACGGCAAGTTGGTCGACCAGATGCGCGCGAACAACGCGAGCATGAAGGTGGTCGTCGCCAAGATCATCCCGATGGAGGCGAGCGCCTGCGCCGAGTGCCCCCAGCGGGTGGTCGACCTGAACGCGGCGATCCCGGGTTGGGCGGCGGGCAAGTCCACCGCGCAGTCGCCGGTCACCGTGGTCGACCAGTGGGCCGGGTTCGCCACCGGGACCGACACCTACGACGGTGTGCACCCGAACGCGTCCGGTGATCGCAAGATCGCGGACAAGTGGTTCCCGGCCGTGGTGTCCGCGCTCGGCGGCACTACGCCCACCTCGACCACGACCTCGACCTCGACGACCACCACGACTACGTCCACTACTACTACGACGACGACCACGACCAGCACCGGGCCGGTCGAGTGCGGCGTCTCGCTCAGGATCGTCAACCAGTGGCCGGGCGGGTTCTCGGGTGAGATCGAGATCCGCAACGGCAACGCGACCGCGACCAGGGGCTGGCGGGTGCAGTTCGACCTGCGGGCCGGCATGGCCGTGACGCAGGGGTGGAACGGCACGTTCAGTCAGAGCGGTTCCACCGTGACGGTGGCCAACGTGTCCTGGAACGGCGCCATCCAGCCGCTGACCTCGATCAAGGTCGGGTTCAACGGCTCGGGTGACGCCAGCGGCTGGGTTCCGCCGAGGCCCCTCTGCTCGCTGACGTGACGGGTGCTCGCGGTTGTGCCCACTACCGGGCACAACCGCGAGCGTCGGTGTGACTCAGGTCACCTTTGCGGGTGTAGGGAAGTCCTGAACGGCTCCGTCCACAGGGTGAAAGCGCCAAGATGGGCGCGAACGAAGACCTAGGAGTCCGTGATGGCGAAGTTCCTGCTCTTGATGAACTACGGCCCGGCCGCCAACTGCGACGTTCCGATGGACCAGTGGTCGCACGAAGACATCGCGGCGCACATCCAGTTCCAGCACGACCTGGGCAGCGAGCTGACCGGGAACGGCGAGCTGGTCGACGCGCAGGGCCTGGCGGGCCCCGAGCTGGCCAAGACGGTGACGTTCACCGGCACCGGCGCGCCGGTCGTCACCGACGGCCCGTTCCCGGAGTCCAAGGAGCTGCTGGCCGGCTACTGGATGGTCGACACCACGCTGGAGCGCGCGCTGGAGATCGCGGCGAAGGCGTCGGCCGCCCCCGGTCCGAACGGCGTCCCGATGGGGGTTCCGATCGAGGTGCGTGAGCTGATGTCGGCACCCGCGTCGTCGGACCTGTGAGCCGTCCCGAGCCGGTGGGCAAGACCGTCGAGGACCTGCTGCGCGAGTGCGCGCCGCAGGTCCTCGGCGTGATCGCACGCCGGTTCGGCGACTTCGCGTCGGCCGAGGACGCCGTGCAGGAGGCGTTGCTGGCGGCGGCCCGGCACTGGCCGGTGGACGGCCTGCCGGACAACCCGCGCGGCTGGCTCGTGCAGACGGCGGTGCGGAAGATGACCGACCTGATCCGCAGCGAGGCGGCACGGCGTCGGCGCGAGGACGAGGTGTCCCACGCACCGCCGCCCGGTGACGCGGTGGACCGGGACGACACGCTGGTGGTGCTGTTCCTGTGCTGCCACCCGGAGTTGACGCCCGCGTCGGCGATCGCGCTGACGTTGCGCGCGGTGGGCGGCCTGACCACGGCGGAGATCGCCAACGCGTTCCTGGTGCCCGAGGCCACCATGACGCAGCGGATCACCCGGGCCAAGCAGAAGCTGCGCGGAGCGGGTTTCGCCATGCCCGGACCGGACGAGTTCGCCGCGCGGCTGCGGTCCGTGCTGCACGTGCTGTACCTGATCTTCAACGAGGGCTACACCAGCAGCGTCGGCGGCTCGCTGCACCGCACGGAGCTGTCGGGTGAGGCGATCCGGCTGACCAGGGCCGTGCACGCCCGGCTGCCGTCCGACCCGGAGGTCGCGGGCCTGCTGGCGCTGATGCTCCTCACCGACGCGAGGAGGCCCGCGCGCACCGGCCCGAACGGCTCGCTGATCCCGTTGGCCGAGCAGGACCGGTCGTCGTGGGACAAGGCGCTGATCGTCGAGGGCGTCGAGCTGATCATGGCGGCGGTGGAGCGCGGCGCGATCGGCGAGTACCAGTTGCAGGCCTCGATCGCGGCCATCCACGACGACGCGCTGCGCGCCGAGGACACCGACTGGCCGCAGATCCTGGGCATGTACGGGCTGCTGGAGCGGATGACCGGCAACCCCGTGGTGTCGCTGAACCGGGCGATCGCGGTGGCGATGGTGCACGGTCCCGCAGAGGGCCTGAAGCTGATCGACGCGCTGGACGAGCGACTGCCGGGCCACTACCGGTTGGACGCCGTCCGCGCCCACCTGCACGAGATGTCGGGTGACGTGCCCCGCGCCGTGGCGCACTACCGGGCCGCGGCGGCGCGCACGACGAGCACGCCGGAGCAGCGGTACCTGATGGACAAGGCGGCCAGGCTCGCCCGGTAGGTAGCCTCGGTGGCAGGGGGTGGTGGCGGTGACCGAGCGCAAACCGGCCGGCGTCGGGTTCGAGACCTGGATCGAGCGGCAGATCCGCGAGGCGCAGGACCGCGGCGAGTTCGAGAACCTGCCCGGCGCGGGCAAGCCGTTGAGCGGCCTGCACGCACCGCACGACGAGCTGTGGTGGGTGAAGGAGAAGCTCCGCCGCGAAGAGGGCACCGCCCTCCCGCCCACCTTGTTGCTGCGCAAGGAGGCCGCAGCCGCACGTGAGGCCGCCGGACGGGCGTCGAGCGAGGCCGAGGTGCGGTCGATCCTGGCCGAGGTCAACGCCAGGATCGAAGAGGCGATCCGCAAGCCGATGTCGGGCCCGCCGCTGAACCTGATGCCGTTCGACGTGGAGCACGTGGTGGCCGAGTGGCGGGGACGGTCGGCCGCCGGTAGTTGATCAACGGCGGCGGTCCTCCCGGCAATTGTGCGAAGGGAAGTCCACCGGACCCCGAGGGTGCGCCTGGCGATTGGCCCGCCCGTCCAGGTGCCGTCTGCACAGCGTTAGGAATGCGCTTTCCAAGCTCGCGCCGGACGCCGCTCGTGGCTCCGCTGCCAGGTCCTTCCGGGTCGGCCCGTGTCCGTCCCGGTCTTCGGCGCGCATTCCGCCGGTTGTCCTGAGCGTAATTTCGAGGCGTTCAGAACAAATGGCGTCGACTGGTATTCCGCGCGATTTCGTCCGGGTCGATCCGCCCGGCTGAACAACCCATTCCTGGTTCCGGGCGGTCGGCCGGCGGCCGGGTGAGCCGCACCTCCAGGCCGTAGGCAGCCCGCGACCCGCCCCGCAGTCGAATTCGATTCGAATTCGACCACACGTCGAACAGCGTCGTCGAACGCGCGTCGAACGAAGTTACGTCGTTGACGTACGGCGGATACTTTCGCAATACTCTGTTCGCACTTCTGGATAGCGTTCACACATATGAACGATCTCGCCGCGGAAGGCCCCTCGTCATGCGGATACTGAGTTCTGCGCTCGTGCTTTCCTGCGCCGTCGGCGTGATCGCGGCGGCGCCCGTGCACGCAGGTCTTGACCTGGGCAAACAGGTGCTCCAGGCCGGTGACGGCTGGGCTTCGAGCGGTACCGGCACGACCGGCGGGTCGGCCGCGACCACAACGCACGTGGTGCGCGACGCGGAGCAACTGCGGGCCGCCCTGGCCGCACCCGCCCCGCGCGTCATCAAAGTGCGCGGCGTCATCGACCTGCGCGCCGATTGCTCCACCTACGCGACGGACGGGTACACGCTCGCGGGCTACTTGGCGGCCTACGACCCCGCGGTCTGGGGGCGCGACACCGAACCGAGCGGCCCGTTGGAGGACGCCCGTGCGGCATCCGCGCGTCGACAGGCGGCGGCCATCGCGCTGAACGTCGGCTCCGACACCACGATCGTCGGCGACGGCCGCGGCGCGGGCATCACCGGCGCGAACGTGCGCGTGCACGGCGTGCAGAACGTGATCATCCGCAACCTCACCTTCCGCGACACCCGCGACTGCTTCCCGCAGTGGGACCCGACCGACGGCGCCGAAGGCAACTGGAACTCCGACTACGACGCGGTGTCCTTGCAGCGGGCGACGAACGTGTGGGTCGACCACAACACGTTCACCGACCAGCCGCACCCGGACAGCGCGTCGCCGACCTACTTCGGCCGGCCGTTCCAGCAGCACGACGGCTCGCTCGACATGACCAGCGGCACGGACCTCGTCACGGCGTCGTACAACCTGTTCGAGGACCACGGCAAGACGATGCTGATCGGCTCGTCCAACACCTCGACCACCGATCCCGGCAAGCTGCGCGTCTCCATCCACCACAACGTGTTCCGCAACGTCGAGGAGCGGCTGCCGCGGGTGCGGTTCGGCAAGGTGCACGTCTACAACAACCTCTACGAGCCGGGACCGTCGTTCGTCTACGCCTGGGGCGTCGGCGTGCAGTCCGCGCTGTACGTGGAGAACAACTACGTGAAGCTGTCCGGCGGCGGCGCGGTCGAAGACCTGGTCCACAACTGGGGCGGCACCGCGATCACCGAGGTGGGCACGGTCGTGGACGGTCGGCCGACCGACGTGCTCGCGGCCTTCAACGCGGCCAACCCGACCGCGCAGCTCTCCGGTGACGCCGGTTGGACGCCCACCCTGAACAAGGGCCTGGAGCAGGCCGTGCGGGTCAAGGACCTCCAGGCCGGCGCGTTGCAGCGCGAGCGCTACCACGTGGCCAAGGGCACCGACTTCGACACCGTGCAGGCCGCGATCGACGCCGCGCCGCCCGGCACCACCATCACCATCGGCAAGGGCGTGTACCGCGAGGTCATCCGGGTGCCCCGGACCAAGCCCGACCTGCTGCTGAAGGGCTCCACCGGCACCGCGCGCGACGTCGTCATCGACTACGACAACGCCAACGGCACCAAGAAGCCCGACGGGACGACCTACGGCACCACCGGCTCGGCCACCGCGACGATCGAGGCGGACGGGTTCACCGCGCGCGACCTGACGTTCAGCAACTCGTTCGACCGGGCCGCGCACCCCGAGATCACGTCCACGCAGGCCGTCGCGGTGAAGGCGACCGGCGACCGCCAGTACTACGACCGCGTTCGGTTCATCGGCCACCAGGACACCCTCTACGCCGACACGCGGGCCGCCGGGACGCGGGCCCGCCAGTACTACCGGGGTGGCGAGATCGTAGGCGACGTCGACTTCATCTTCGGCCGCGCCACGGCGGTGTTCGACCAGGTGACGATCCGGGCGCTCGACCGGGGCGGCGACCACCCCGATGGAATTCCGGCGGGCTACGTGACGGCCGCCAGCACGCGGCGCGACAACCCGCACGGCTTCCTGATCATGAACTCCACCATCGTGAGCGACGCGCCCGCGGGCACGTACTACCTCGGCCGGCCGTGGCACCCCGGCGGTGACCCGGACGCCATCGCGTCGGTCGTCATCCGCGACACGAAGCTGCCCGCCGCCGTGAAGGCCGCGCCGTGGACCGACATGTCCGGCTTCTCCTGGCGCGACGCCAGGTTCGCCGAGTACCGCAACTCCGGCGCGGGCGCGACGACCGGAGCCGACCGGCCGCAGCTCACCCCCGAGCAGGCCTCGCAGCACACCCTCCGCGCGTACCTCGGCGACTGGAACCCCGCATGAGGACTCGCACGTGGGCGCCTTACGCGCTGATCGCACCGACGCTGGTGCTGATGGGGGTCTTCCTGATCTACCCGATCGGGAGCGTCGTCTACTACAGCCTCCAGCGGTACAACGTCACGCAGCCGTGGAAGAACGGCTTCGCGGGGCTGGACAACTTCAAGCAGATGCTGTTCGACGACCCGCTGTTCTGGCAGAGCCTCGCGTTCAGCGCCAAGTGGGTGTTCGTCGAAGTCGGGCTGCAACTGCTGCTCGGCCTGATCCTGGCGCTGGTGGTGAACGAGACGTTCATCGGCCGCGGCGTCGCCCGCGCGCTGGTGTTCTCGCCGTGGGCGGTGTCCGGCGTGCTCACCACCGGCATCTGGATCCTGCTGCTCAACCCGTCCACCGGCATCTTCCAGGAGCTCTCGGAGCTGGGCATCGGCTCGCCGGGCACCTCGGTGCTCGGCAACCCCGAGACGGTGTTCGACGCCCTCGTGGTCACCGAGCTGTGGCGCGGTGTCCCGTTCTTCGCGATCCTGCTGCTCGCCGACCTCCAGAGCATCCCCAAGGACCTCTACGAGGCGGCGTCCGTCGACGGCGCGAGCCGGTGGCGGCGCTTCACCAGCGTCACCCTGCCGCACCTCAAGGACGCGATCATCCTGTCCACGTTGCTCCGCGCGGTGTGGGAGTTCAACAACGTCGACCTGATCTACACGCTCACCGGCGGCGGTCCGGCGAACCAGACCACCACGCTGCCGCTGTACGTCGCCAGGCAGGCCGTCGACTCGCACAACTTCGGGTACGGCTCGGCGCTGACCGTCGCCGGGTTCCTCATCCTGCTGTTCTTCTCGATCCTGTACCTGCGGTTGTCGAAGTTCGGGAGCCGGGCATGACCGAAACGTTGACTCGACCCCCCGTGAACACCCCGCCACCGCCGCGGCGTCCGACGAAGCGGCGCCGCCGGGCCGTGGCCGAGGAACCGGGCAAGCGGTGGCTCATCCACGTGCCGCTGGTCGTGTACCTGCTGTTCACGCTCATCCCGTTCTACTGGATGCTCGTGTTCGCGGTGCGGCCGACGGGCTCCACGCAGCTCGTGCCGTGGCCGATGACGCTGGAGCACTTCGACACGGTGTGGAACGACATCGGCTTCGGGATCTTCTTCTACAACAGCGTGATCATCGGCCTCGGCGTGCTGGTGTTCGTGACGATCCTGTCGACCATGGGCGGCTACGCGCTGGCCCGGTTCAAGTTCCGCGGCCAGCGGGTGTTCCTGCTGGCACTGCTCTGCACCCAGTTCATCCCCGGCGCGATGATGCTGATCCCGCTGTTCGTCATCTTCAAGGGCGCGGGGCTGCTGAACAGCCTCACCGGCCTGGTCATCGCGGAAGTGGCGTTCCAGCTGCCGCTCGCGCTGATCCTGATGAGCGGGTTCGTCCGCAACATCTCGTACGAGCTGGAAGAAGCCGCCATGGTGGACGGCTGCTCGCGGATGCGGGCGTTCTTCGCGGTCACCCTGCCGCAGCTCAAGCCCGCGCTCGTGGCGGTCGGGTCGTTCGCGTTCATCGGCGCCTGGAACCAGTTCCTGTTCGCGCTGATGTTCGCGTCGCGGCAGGACAAGTTCACGCTGCCGGTCGGCCTGAGCTACGCGCTGGGTGAGTTCAACACCGACTTCGGTGCGCTCGCCGCCGGTGGCGTCGTCGCGGCCGTGCCGGTGGTCCTCGTTTTCGCCGTCGTGCAGCGGTTCCTGGTGCAGGGGCTCAGCGCCGGGGCTGTGAAGGGATAGGGAGCATCATGAGAAGACTGCTGGTCGCCGTGGCCGCCGCCGCACTGGCGCTGACCGCCTGCGGATCCGGGGAGACGGGTGGTGACGGGAAGGTCACCATCACGTTCTGGGACAACAACGGCGGTCCCGCCCGCACGCCGATCTACGAGGAGCTGATCAAGCGGTTCGAGACCGCGAACCCGGACATCCACGTCGAGTACGTCGGCATCCCCAGCGCGTCGGTGCAGCAGAAGTACGACACCGCCATCGCCGGCGGCGAGACGCCGGACGTCGGCGGTGTCACCACCTCGTACCTCGCGCACCTGGTCGGCCAGGAGGCCCTGGCGCCGGTCGACGACCGCATCAACGGCGGTCCGCTGAAGGACCGGCTGCTGCCCTCGCTGGTGGAGACGGTCCGCCAGACCGCGCCGGACGGCAAGCTCTACATCGTCCCGTCCTCCGCGAACATGGACATCATCTGGTACCGCACCGACTGGTTCAAGGACGCGGGCATCGAGCCGCCGAAGACGTGGGACGAGTTCGTCACCGCCGCCACCAAGCTGACGGACACGGCCGCGAACAAGTACGGCTACACCATCCGCGGTGGCGCGGGCTCGGTGTTCCAGCTGATCACGGAGGCGTACGCGTACTCCGGTGTGGACAACTTCTACAAGGGCGGCCAGAGCACCCTCAACGACAAGGCCAACGCCGAACTCGTCGACAAGGTCGCCGACCTGTACAAGAAGGCCACCCCCGAGGCCGACGTCAACAACAGCTTCACCCAGATGATCGCCCAGTTCACCGGCGGCTCGGTCGCGATGATGCACCACAACCTCGGCTCCTACAGCGACGTGACCAAGGCGCTTGGCGACAAGGTCGCCGCGATCCCGCTGCCGGTCGGCCCCAGCGGCAAGCGGACCATCGTGCCGAACCCGACCGACGGCTTCGCGGTGTTCAAGAACAGCGAGCACCCGGACGCCGCGTGGAAGTTCGCCGAGTTCCTGACCTCGGCCGAGTCCAACAGCTACTGGAACGAGAAGGTCGGCCAGATCCCGGCCAACACGGACGTGCGCAGCGCGGCGTGGATCGACAAGGCCGCGCACGTGAAGATGGCGCTCGACGTGCTGGAGGACCCGGCCACCGTCCTCGTGCCCGCGCCGGTCTACCTGCCGCAGTACTCCTCCATCACCAAGACCGACAGCGAGCCCCAGTACCAGAAGGTGCTCCTCGGCGAGTTGTCCGGCCAGCAGTTCCTCGACGAGATGGCGAAGAAGCTGACCGAGGCGCAGAAGGAGTGGGAGGAGCGCAAATGATCGAGCGCGTCGAGGTGTCGGTGTTCACGACCACCGCGTGGACCGCGGTGGACCCGCACGGGCACCGACACCCGAGCGCCGAGCACGAGGTCCGCGAGGCGCTGCTGGAGATCACCGACTCCGACGGTGTCGTCGGACGCGTGCAGGTGCACCCCGACCAGCTCCGCCCCGCCGTGCTCGACTCGATCGTGAAGCCCGTGCTGATCGGCGCCGACCCGTGGGACCGGGAAGGGCTGTGGCGCAAGATGGCGCGCAAGCAGCGCGGCTCCCACGGCCGCTTCACCGACCGCGCGCTGGGCTACGTCGACACGGCGTTGTGGGACCTGGTGGGCAAGAAGGTCGGGCAGCCGGTGTGGAAGCTGCTCGGCGGGGCGCGGTCCCGCATCCCGGCCTACGCCAGCACCATGTGCGGTGACGAGACGCCCGGCGGGTTGAGCACGCCGGGTGACTACGCGGAGTTCGCGAAGCAGCTGGTGGAGCAGGGCTACCTGGCGATCAAGCTGCACACGTGGATGCCGCCGGTGCCCGGCGCGCCCAGCGTGCGGGCGGACATCGCGGCCTGCGAGGCGGTGCGCGACGCCGTCGGCCCCGGCGTGGAGCTGATGCTCGACGCCAACCACTGGTACTCCCGCACCGAGGCCCTCGAACTGGGCCGCGCGCTGGAGGGCCTGGGCTTCTACTGGTTCGAGGAGCCGATGGAGGAGGCGTCGATCAGCTCCTACCGGTGGCTGGCCGACCAGCTGTCCATCCCGGTGATCGGCCCGGAAGTGGCGTGGGGCAAGCACCTGAGCCGCGCCGAGTGGATCACGTCCGGGGCGTGCGACATCCTGCGGGCCGGCCCGACGGACGTCGGCGGCATCTCGCCGACGGTGAAGGCCCTGCACCTGGCCGAGTCGTTCAACATGGACTGCGAGATCCACGGTGACGGCTCCGCCAGCCTGGCCGTCCTCGGCGGCACCGACAACGGCCGCTGGTACGAGCGCGGCCTGCTGCACCCGCTGCACGACTTCGACCGCGTGCCGCCGCACCGGCTCGCGATCGCCGACCCGCTCGACGCGGACGGGCACGTCGCCATGACCGACTCTCCCGGTCTGGGTGACGAGTTCGACGTCGAGCACATCCGCAAGCACACCGCGGAGAGGTGGTGAGTCCGGTGTAGTCCTCAGGCCGCCGTCACGTCCTACCGCCGCCGGTTCCCTTTTCATCCACAGTCGTATGGAGGAAACCGCATGTCACGCAAGATCTCCCGTGCGCTGCTCGCGGCCACGGCCCTGGCTGCGACGGCCATCATGGTCCCGTCGGCCAACGCCGCGTCGTTCAACCTCGAAGGTTGGGGCACGCAGTGCGGCGGCACGTCCGGTGGCGGCAGCGCCTCGCCGGTCACCGTCACCACCGCGTCGGCGTTCATCTCGGCCGTCGGGTCGTCGAGCGCGTCGGTGATCCGGGTCTCCGGCACGATCTCCCTGTCCAGCATGACCAAGGTCGCGTCGAACAAGACGATCATCGGTGTCGGCTCGGGCGCCACCATCACCGGGCACGGCCTGAACGTCTCCAGCGCGTCCAACGTCATCATCCGGAACCTGAACTTCTCCGGCTGGAAGGACGACGCGATCAACGTCCAGTACTCGACCAGGGTCTGGATCGACCACAACAGCCTGCGCAGCGGCTACGACGGCGCGATCGACATCAAGCGCGCGTCCGACTGCGTGACCGTGTCGTGGAACAAGATCAGCTCGCACGACAAGTCCATGCTGCTCGGCCACAGCGACGACAACGGCGGCGAGGACCGCGGCAAGCTGCGGGTCAGCTACCACCACAACTGGTTCGACGGCACCAACCAGCGCCACCCGCGGGTCCGCTTCGGCAACCCCGTGCACGTCTACAACAACTACTACGGCGGCGTGACGTCGTACGGTGTCGCTTCCACCCAGGAAGCGGGCGTGCTCGTCGAAGGCAACTACTTCGAGAACACCCGCGACCCGTTCCACCGCGGCGAGGGCGACTCGGACCCCGCCAACCTGGTGGCGCGCAACAACCACTTCGTCAACTCGGGTTCGGGTGACCAGGGTGGCAGCGTGAAGTCGATCCCGTACTCCTACGCGTTGGACAGCGCGAGCGGCGTCAAGTCCATCGTCACGGGTGGTGCGGGCACGGGCAAGGTCGGCTAGTCGGCGTCCTGCCGGAATCGGCGGCCCTTGGCACGTCTCCCGCCAAGGGCCGCCTCCGGTGGTCGAGGAGTCCTAGCCGCGGCGCCACTTCTGGTTCGCGCCGCCGAGGCACTCCCACTGCTGCAGCGGCGTGCCGGTGCCGCCCCAGGACGTCACGTCGACGCACTTGTTCGCCTGCGGGTTGACCAGGTCGCCCGCGCCGCTCAGCACGAACTGCTGGGCCGGGTTGCCGGAGCAGCGGGCGAGCTGGATGGCCGCGCCGTTGTCGCGCGAGCCCCAGGCGACGTCCATGCACAGGCCGAACGCGCGGATCGTGCCGTCACCGGGGAACGTCCAGTTCTGCGCGGCCGTGTTGTTGCAGTCCCACAACTGGAGGCGCTGCCCCTCGACGCCGTTCGAGTTCGGCACGTCGATGCACTTGTCCTGCCAGCCGATGATCCGGCTCGTGCTGCCGCCGCCACCGGTCGTGGTGAGCTGGAGGCCGTACACGCCCAGGATCTCGTTCAGCGGCTGGAACAGCGTCGTGCCGCCGGACGAGCAGTTGCCCGAACCGCCCGACGTGACGCCCTGCGCCTGGTTGCCCGCGAGCCACGCGCCACCCGAGTCGCCGCCCTCGGCGCACGCGGTGGTGGACGTGAGGCCGTGCACGAGCCGACCGGAGTAGTTCACCGTCACGTTCTTCGCCTGGACGGTGCCGCAGCGCCAGCCCGTGGTCCGGCCGGAGCGGCACACCGACGCGCCGACGCCCGCCTCCTGCGACCCGGCGACCGCGACGCTGCCACCCGAGTAGTTGTTCACGTACGGGGTCGGCGTCCAGTTGGAGTTGGTGCGGACCCACGCGTAGTCGTTCTCCGGGAACGACGAGCCGGCGAACGTGCCCTGGCTGACGTTGTTGAAGCCCAACGTCGGGCTGCCCGTGCCGCCGCAGTGCCCGGCGGTGACGAAACCGCCGTTGTTCACCGAGAAGCCGACCGAGCACAGCGTGTTGCCGTTGATGACGTACTGGTCACCGCCCCGGATGTCGTACAGGGGACGAGGGGCGTCCGCCGACACCACGGTCTTCACGTCCACACCGGCCCGTGCCGCGAACGCCCGTGCCGCCGACTCCGAGCGGGCGGAGACGACCACGGCGTTGGACGCCGGGTCCACGTGCCAGGAGTGGACGTCCGTCGCGGCCGGGGTGCGGTCGAGGGTGGCCTTGGCGTCCGCCAACGACTTCTCGGTCCGGGACACCCGCACGGGGGACGCCCCGGCGGCCCGGACGGCGGCGGCGTCGGCCGGGTCGACCACGCCGACCTTCAGGCCACCGTCGTACCAGGCGCCGCCGAACCGGTCGCCGAGCCGGGTCCGCAGCGCGGTCTCGACCGGGACGGACGCGGCCTCCTCGGCCTGGCGGACGGCGGCCTGGGCCGGGTTCCAACCCAGGTCACGGGCCAGGGCGACGTGCAGGGCGTCGTCCGAGGACGGTGCGGCGGGTGCGGCCTGCGCGGTCGAGGGCAGGACGACGAGCGCGGCGGCGACTACCGCCGCGCAACCTTGCGCGATAAGTCTCACGACAGCTCCTTGTGCAGGGTAGGAGAGGTGTGAGAGCGCTCTCGCGGGGAAGCTTCGCATGTGGTCCAGACCGCGTCAACACACGCGGGGGAGCGCTCTCCGAGGCGGGACGTGCGAAGGCGTCGCCCCGGGGTACGGGGCGACGCCTCGCGTCGGTGGCGGGATCAGGGGTTGACGGTGATGGTGAACGTCGAGGTCAGGTTGCGGATGTTCTCGACGTTGTTGCTGAACCGCAGGTTGTTGAACGTCACCGAGCCGACGGCCGGCCCCTGCCCGACCTCCGGCAGCTCGTTCGCCCACAGCCCGATCCCGGACTTCCGCTCGAACTGGTCACCGCTCAACCGCGCCCCGGAGATCGAGACGTTCGTCAGCACGGTGTCCTGGATCGGGTTCTCCGGCGCCGAACCGGTGTACTTGGTCTGGAACATGATCCCGGCGTACGTGGGATCGATGATGTCCACGTCCGACACCCGGATGCCGCGGAACGGCTTGGACGCGGAGAACATCCAGATGCCAGGGAACGTCTGACCGTTCCAGAAGTGCCCGCCGGTCCGCACCAGGGTGATCCCGGTGAACGTCGTCGGCTCCGGCCCGAAACCGTTCATCGGGTACCCGAAGTCCAGCGAGCTGATCGTCACGCCCGCGTACGTCAACGTGTCCGCGATGTAGATGTTCCGGAACGTGTTGAGGAAACCGCCGTACACGGCCAGACCGGCCGCGCGCCAGGTCGTCAACGACGTCAGGTTCTCGTAGACGTTGTTCTTCTCGTCCGCGCCGCCGGCGTCGATCGCGGAGAACAGCGCGAAGCTGTCGTCACCGGTCGACCGCGCCTCGATGTTCGCCACCCGGTTGTCCGTGCTGCCGTTGGTCATGTTGACGCCGTCGGCGAACATGTTCCGGATCCGCGAGTCCTTGATCGTCATGAAGTCGGTGTTCGCGCCCCAGTACAGGCACACCATGTGCTCGGCCCAGATGTTCTCGATGGTGATGTTCGAGACGTTGGCGAAGTCGAACACCTTGCCCGGACCGTCGATCCGGGACACGTAGTTGCCGAAGAACGCGAACCCGCTGAACGTCGACCCGTTCACCGACTGCTCGGCCCGGAAGCCCGCGTCGGTGTTCTCCTGCGTGGTGGGCACGACGAACTTCGTGAACCACGGACCGGCGCCGATCACCCGCACCGGCTTGCCGTACACCTGGAACTTCTGCGCCGTGGTGTACGTGCCCGCGGGCAGGTACACGCCGAGCAGGGTGCCGCTGGTGTCCATGCGGAACCGGTCCAGCGCGTTCTGCACGTCCTGGTGGCCGAACCCGCTCGGGGTGATGTACCGGGCCGGGTCGGGATTCGGTGCGGCCACGGCGTTCTCGAAGTTCACGAAGTCGACGGCGTAGGTCGTCGTGTTCGCCGAGTCCTTCTGCAGCTTGATCTTCGTGCCCGCCGGGAACGTGCCGTTGAGCACCACGTTCGCCTCGTCGTAGATGTGCCGCGGCCCGCCGGCGCTCGGCGAGTTGCCCGGGTTGGCCTCGTTGCCGTAGAGCCAGATGTGCCGCGAGTTCAGGTCGATCGCCTTGTGGAACGACCCGTTGACGTAGACGTTCAGCGTCGAGCCGATCCCGCCGCCGCCCGCGGAGTCGGGGATGGAGAAGCGGGTGACGAGCGTGTTGGTCGGACCGCTCGTGGTGAACTCGACCGACGCGCCGGTGCTGTTCAACGTCACCGCGCGCCGCCCGGACGCCTCACCGGCGAGGTCGCCGATGGTGCGGTTGGGCCCGATCTTCACCGCTCCGCCCGCGGTCACGGCGTCCTCGGCCTCGATGTGCTCCCACGGCACGTTGGCGCCACGTCCGACGAACAGGGACTGCGTGGTCACGTTGTTCGCCTGCCGTGCCGCGATCTCGTTGGCGTCGACGGCGACCTCGGTCCTGAGCGTGTACTTGCCGTTGGCCGCGGGCCACGTGCCCAACGTGATCGGCGGCGCGGACTGGCCGGGCTGGATGGCGCCGGTGTAGCTGCCGCTGAACGTCCGGGTGGTCGCACCCGTCGTGGCGTTGACGAGCGTCAACGTGACGCCGTGCGCACCACTGGCCGACGCGATCGAACCCTCGTTGCGGAGGATGACGGAGAACGTGGCGTTCTGCCCGTTGGCCGGGTTGTTCGGCGTCCACGACAGCCCGCCGACCAGGTCGGAGCTGGGCACCGGCGTGACGACCAGGGCGGTCGGGTGCAGGCGGGCGTTGTTGGCCTCGTTCTGCTCGACGACCTTCTTCGTCTCGTCGACCTTCGCCGTGTACTGGTACGACCCGGACCCGCGCGGCCCCACGTTCGCCGTGACGGTCGCCGACGCACCGGCCGCCAACGCGCCGACCGCCGCCGTGCCGACCGCGTCGTCACCGAGGAAGAACGTCACGTCGGTCGCGCCGGACGCCGCCGTGCCCGCGTTCCGCACGGTCGCGGACAGCGTCACCGGGTTCGTCTCCACCGGGTTGGTCGGGGTGAACGAGGTCGCGGTGACGGTCAGGTCCGGGTTCGGCGCGGCCACGCCGAACACCTGGAACTCGGCGACCTGCCCGCCGGGCGCACCCGTGTTGGACGTGATCCGCAGCTGCATGTCCGCCACGCGGGCGGAAAGCGGGATGGTCACGGTGTTGCCGGACGCCGGGTTGAACACGTAGTCCCGGGCTGACACCACGTTCGTGAAGCCCGAAGCGCCCTGCTCGCGGCCCAGCACCTGGACGTTCTGCGTGCGCGTGCCCCACGCCGACGCCGGGTTGAGCTTGAGCACGACCGAGCTGATGTCCGCGTTGGCGCCGAGCTGGGTGGTCAGCGTGTTCGGGTAGCCGGCCCCCTCCCAGTACGTGGCCACGTCGTCGTCGTTGGCGTTGGCGGCGACGAACGTGAACGCGTGCGAAGAGGACGTGATCGGCCGTCCCTTGGCCAGGTTCGTGCCCGAAGACCCGGCCCGCGTGACCGGGTTGCTGGAAGGCGACTGGTTGCCCGCGGCGTCCTTGGCGATCACGTAATAGGTGACCGCGACCCCGTCCGGCTGCGAGTCGGTGTACGTCGTCCCCGTCACGCTGGTCCGCAGCACGCCGTTGGCGTAGACGTCGTACCCGACGACACCCGTGTTGTCGCTGGACGCCGACCAGGTGAGCCGGATCTGCCCCGACTGCGGCGAGGTGTAGGCGAGGTTGCCCGGCGCGCTGGGCGGCTGCGTGTCGCCGCCGGACGGCCCGTGCACCTCGAACTCCGAGATCTGCCCCGCGGGCCACCCGGAGTTGCCGGTGATCAGCAGCCTCAGGTACCGGGTGGTGGTGGCGGTGAACTGGATCGTCACCGTGTTGTTCGCCGTCGGGTTGAACGCGTACTGCGTCGACGGGACGAGGTCCGCGAAGTTCTGGCCGTCGGTGCTGTGCTGCAGCGCCAACGTCTGCGTGCGCGCGCCCCAGCCGGCCGTCGGCAGCTTGAGCACGACCCGGTCCGCCTTCACGGACGCGCCGAGGTCCGCCCGCAGCCACTGCGGGAACGCGTTGTTCGAGCTCTCCCAGTACGTGGCCTGGTTGCCGTCACCGACGTTGGAAGCCTGGTAGACGTCGTTGTGGCTGCTCGCGGTGTAGGTGGCGGCGACCGCGGCGCCCACGGCCTCCCGGACGTCGATGTCGGCGACTTCCGTGCCCTCGACCCGCAGGTAGCGCACGAGCGCGGGGTCGAAGTCGAACGTCAGCTCGTTGCCCCTGGCAGGGTCGAAGGTCCGCTCGGCCGACGGCACGAGGGTGGCGAACCCCTTGCCGTCGAGGCTGGTCTGGACGGCGAACGTCCGTTCCTGCCGGGCGTGGTCGTCGGGCATCGACAGGCGGACCTGGTCGATGCGGGTCGGCGCGCCGAGGTCGAGCCCGGCGGTCGAGGGTGAGGGCGCGCCCTGGGCGGTAGGGGAGACCAGGGCCTGCGCGGTGAGTGACAGCGCGAGCAGGGATGCGGCTAGGCGTGAACGAGCACGTGTCGTCGTTGACATCGGCTGGCCCTTCTCGTTAGGGCGTTCCCGGTTCTTGTTAAGAAGTTCCGCGTAGTTGTCGATTTCTTGCGTAACCGGTTCGAAGGGTTGCAGAGCCCCATCCGGAAAGTCAACGGGCAGAACCGCCCGACCCACGCCCTTGCGCCATCCGGTCCAACGCACGACGAAGGCCGCCCCGGCGCGGGGGCGGCCTTCGAAGACTTGACGCCTGGGTGATCTAGGACGACGCCTTCCGCTTGGCGGCCTGCAGGCCGATCAGGCCCACGACCGCCAGGGGAACGCCGACCAGCGGGAGCAGCGGCATCCCGGCCACGAGCCCGACGCCGTTCAGCAGCATCCCCACGAGCAGCAGCACCTTCCACCCGATCGCGTCGTTCCCGCCCTGCCGTGCCACGTCGACCCCTTCCGCCGGTGTGGCGCGAAGTTAGCGCCGCCGCACCGGCTCCCGGTACCGGCCGACCCTGTTTCACCAGGTGAAACCGTGGTGGCGGAACCCCCGCTCCGGCCCGTTCCGGGGATCTACACTCGTGATCATCCTGGGGAGGTGGCGGTGAGCGACCCGAAAGCGGCGTTCGCGCAGGCACTGGCGCGATTACGGGGACGACTGCCGGACGCGTCCGACGAGGCGGTGGCCCGACGCGCGAGCGCGATCGTCCTGCCGTCCGGCCGCCGGGTGGCGGTGAACGCGCGGCGGCTGGGGGAGTGGCTGACCGGCCACTCCGTCCCGCGCGACTTCGACGCGGTGCTGGCGGTCTCGCTGGCGACCGGTGGCGTACCCAAGTTGACCGAGCTGCGCGAGCTGTGGCGTGCCGCGCACCAGGACCGCCGCGCCACGCCGAAGCCCGGCCGCGTGGTCGTCGGCCGGCCGCCCAGCGACGCCGCCGCGCTGCGCGAGCGCGCCGAGCTGGCCGACGCGGTCGATGCCGCGCTGCGGGCCGACGAGGTCCGCCAAGTCGTGCTCACCGGCCCCGGCGGGGTGGGCAAGTCGCAGGCGGCGACCGCCGCGTTCCACCGGGCGAACGCGGGTGTGCTGGTCTGGGTGTCCGCGCGGACCAGGCAGTCGGTGCTGGCCGGCTACGCCCGCGCGTGGCGGGTGCTGAAATCCGCCGCGGTCGCCGACGACGAGGCGCAGGCGGACCTGTTCCTCGCCTGGCTCCGGTCCACCGCCACGTCGTGGCTGGTCGTGCTGGACGACGTGGACGACCCGGCGGAACTGGCCGGTCTCTGGCCCGCCGGCGACGCGGGCCGCAGCCTCGTCACCACCCGGCGGCGCGACGCGTCGCTGCTCCGCCCGGACGCACGGGTGATCGGTGTCGGCATGTTCGCCCCGGACGAGGCGACCGCCTACCTGTCCGCCCGGCTGGCCGTGGACCCCCGGCACGACCCGGACCGGCTGGCGGCACTGGCCGACGCGCTCGGCTGCTTCCCGCTGGCGCTGTCGCAGGCCGCCGCGTTCCTCATCGACACCGGCACCGACGTGCCGGCCTACCTGGGACTGCTCGCCGACCGGCGGCAACGCGTGGCCGACCTGTTCCCGCCGACGTCGCCGGCCGACGAGCACCGCGACACGGTCGCGGGCGCGGTGCGGCTCTCGGTCGAACGCGCGCGGACGTTGGCGCCCAACGCGCTGGACGTGCTCGGCCTGGTCTCCGTGCTCGCACCGGACGGCATCCCGGAAGCCGTGCTGCTCGCCGGCGGGCGCAACCTGCTGGCGCTGCGCGCGTTGCACCGGCTCAACCTGGTCACCCACCACCGCCGGGTCGAGGCGCACGCACTGGTCCAGCGCGCCGCCCGCGACCTGCTGCCCGACCTGGCCCCGTACGCCGTGGCCGCAGCCGACGCGATCGAGCGCGAGTGGTCCTCGGCCGATCGCGACACGGCGGCGGCGCTCCACCGCAACGCCGAGGTGCTGAGGTCGGTCGCGGGCGAGCACCTGTGGCAGGACGGGATGCACCCCGTCCTGCGCCGCCTGGGGCAGCACCTCGCGGACATCGGCCGACTCGCCGCGGCCCGGGACGTGGCGTCGGAACTCCTGGCCCTCGCCACCGACCCCCGTGACGTGGTCGCCCTGCGCACCCAGGTCGCCAGGGCGATCGGCGACCTGGGCGACGCGGCGACCGCGCTGGCCCACTTCGGCGAGATCCGCGCCGCCGCCGAGCAGACCCTCGGCCCCACCGACCCGGACACCCTGTGGGTCCGCCTCTACCAGGCGTCGTACCGCCTGGAGACCGGCCTCATCGAGACCGCGCTCGGCGAGCTGACGTCCCTGGTCGCCGACTGCGACCTGCCGGCCGCCCACCCGCTGCTGGTCGCGGCCGAGGACGACCGCGTGCTGTGCATGGGCCTGTCCGGCGACTTCACCGGCGCACGTGACGCGGCATCGGCCCAGTTCACCGTCCTGCGCCGGGAACTGGGCCCGAAGCACCACCAGACGTTGCGCGCGATGCTGGGCCTCGGCCGCTGGACCGGCGAGACCGGTGACGCGCGGTCCGCGGTGGCCACCTTCCAGGAGGCGGTGGCCGGCCTGGAGGAAGTGGCGAACGGGCACCACGACACGTTGATCGCCCGGCACAACCTGGCGTACTGGCGTGCCGTGGCGGGCGACCTGACCGAGGCGATCGCCGAGTTCGACACCGCCGCGGCGGACGCGCAGCGGACGTTGGGCGACGACCACCCGACCACCCTGACCTACCGGTCGAACCTGGCGTTCTGGCAAGGCGTGGCAGGGGACCGCGGTGCGGTGGACCGCCTGGCCGCCCTGCGCCACGCGGTGCAGGAGGTGTTCGGCGACGACCACCCGCGCGTGCTGCGGATCAGGCAGCAACGCGCCGAACTGCTGCACCGGGCGGGCCAGGGCGCCGAAGCGGTCGAAGAGCTGCGCGTCGTGCTGGCCGAGATGTCCCGGGTGCAGGGCGAGAACCACCCGCGCACGAGGGAAGCCGCGGAACTGCTGGCCGGCTGGCAAGCCTCCTGACCGCCCCCACCACACGCGACCGGCCCGGCCCGATCCGACGGGGTTCCCCCGCGTCGAACCGAACCGGGCCGGACCGGACGAACCCGGCGGCGCCTAGCTCCGCCGCACGATCACCCGCTGCAACGCGATGAACGCCAACAACAACCCGCCGATCACGATCTTCGTCCACCAGGACGACAACGTGCCCTCGAACGAGATCAGCGTCTGGATGGTGCCGAGCACCAGCACGCCCACCACGGACCCGATCACGAACCCGACCCCACCGGACAGCAGGCTCCCGCCCACCACCACGGCGGCGATCGCGTCCAGCTCCATGCCCACCGCGTGCAGGCTGTACCCGGACAGCATGTACAGGCTGAACAGCAGCCCGCCCAACGCCGAGCAGAACCCGCTGATCACGTACACGCCGATCTTCACCCGGGTGGTCGACAGGCCCATCAGCCGGGCCGACGACTCGCTGCCGCCCACGGCGTACACCGTGCGCCCGAACCGGGTCAGGTGCAGCACGTAGACCGCCGCGACCACCGCCAGCAGCGCGATCACCACGCCGTACGTGATGGTGACGCCACCGGGCAGCTCGATCGACCCCGTGGCCAGGTCGCGGAACGTCGGGTCCTTGATGGACACCGATTCCACGCTGATCACGAAGCACAGCCCGCGGGCCAGGAACATGCCCGCCAGCGTCACGATGAACGGCTGCACGCCGAACCGGTGGATGATCCACCCCATCGCCAGCCCGAGCCCGGACCCGACCGCGAGCACCACGACCACCGTCAGCCAGGCGGGCCACCCGGCCCGCAGCATCGCCGCCGCGATCATGGTGGACAGCGCCACCACCGACCCGACCGACAGGTCGATGCCGCCGGTCAGGATCACGAACGTCATCCCGACCGCGAGCACGATCAGGAACGCGTTGTCGATGAACAGGTTCGCCATCACCTGCCCGGACGCGAACCCCTCGTACCGCACCGAGCCGACGCCGAACGTCGCCACGAACACCACGAAGGTCGCGATCACCGGCAGGAACCGCGTGGGCACCTTCATCCTCGCCCCGGACGACTTCCGGGACGACGGCGCCTCGGGCGCAACAGTCACAGTCTTCACGCGGGCACCCCTTGCCTCACCCGAATCCGAATCGGCGCCTGCATCAGGCACACCGCGATCACCACGACCGCCTTGAACACCAGCGTGATCTCGGGCGCGATGCCGATCGTGTACACCGTCGTGGTCAACGTCTGGATGATCAGCGCACCGAGCAGCGTGCCGGTCAGCGAGTACCGGCCGCCGGCCAACGACGTGCCACCGATGACGACGGCCAGGATCGCGTCCATCTCGATCCACAGACCGGCGTTGTTGGCGTCCGCCGCGCTCACGTTGGAACTGATCATCAACCCGGCGACCGCCGCGCACAGCGCCGCGAACACGTACACCGTCCAGATGATCGTGCGCGCCTTGACGCCGGCCAGCCGCGACGCCGACGGGTTCACCCCGACCGACTCGATCAGCATCCCCAGCGCCGTCTTCCGCGTCACCAGCGCCACCAGCCCCAGCACCGCCAGGCTGATCAGGATCGCGATGGGCAGCACCAGGAACCCCGCACCCACCTCGCGGTAGGTCGGCGAGTCGACGGTGACGATCTGCCCCTCGGTGATCAGCATCGCGATGCCGCGACCGGCCGTCATCAGCACCAGCGTCGCGATGATGGGCTGGATGCCCAGCACCGACACCAGGAACCCGTTCCACAGCCCCAGCACCGCGCACAGCGCCAGCGCCAGACCCATGCCGACCCACGCGTCACCGCCGGAAGCGATGTACGTGCACGTCACGGCGCCCGCGATGGCCGCCACCGCGCCCACCGACAGGTCGATCCCGCGGGTGGCGATCACCAACGTCATGCCCAGCGCGATCAACAGCGTGGGAGCGCCGTTGCGCAGGATGTCGATCAAACTGCCGAACAGGTGGCCGTCCTGCAACCGCAACGAGAAGAACGACGGCGTGACCACCACGTTCAGCACGAGCAGCGCGACCAGCGCCAACACCGGCCACAGCAACCGGTTCCTCAACACAGCAGGGCTGCTCACGACACCACCGCCTTCTGCGCACCCTTGTCCAGGCCGTGGTCGCCGCCACCCGCGATGAGGGCCATCACGTCGTCCACGCCCACCGCGCCGCCGTCCAACTCCGCGACCTTCTGCCGGTCGCGCATCACCACGACCCGGTCGGCGATCCGCACGACCTCCTCCAGTTCGGCGGAGATGAACAACACCGCCATGCCCTCCGCGGCCAAGTCCGCCACCAGTTTCTGGATCTGCGCCTTCGCGCCGACGTCGATACCGCGCGTCGGCTCGTCCAGGATCAACAGCTTCGGCTCGGTGACCAGCCACCGCGCCAACAGCACCTTCTGCTGGTTGCCGCCGGACAGCGTGCCCACGACCGCTTCGGGGTTCGCGGGACGGATGTCCAGCATCTCCATGTACTTCGCGACCAGCTCGTCGGCGAGCTTGCGCGGCACCGGCCGCATCCAGCCGCGCGCCGCCTGCAACGCCAGGATCAGGTTGTCCCGCACGCTCAGGTCCGCGACCACGCCCTCGGCCTTGCGGTCCTCCGAGGAGAACGCGATGCCCGCCTCGATCGCCGAACGCGGCCCGCGCAGGTGCACGACCTTGCCGCCGACCAGCACCCGGCCCGAATCGGCCTTGTCCGCGCCGAACAGCAGCCGCGCCACCTCGGTGCGGCCGGAACCCAGCAGCCCGGCCAGCCCGACCACCTCGCCCGCCCGGATCTCCAGGTCGAACGGGGCCACCGAGCCCTTGCGGCCGAGCCCCTCGGCCTTCAGCCACGGCTCGCCCGGCGTGCCCGAACGGCGCTCGATCTCCTCCAGCACGCCCATCTCACGGCCCAGCATCGCGGACACGAGCTCGATCCGGCTGAACTCCGAGGTGGTGTACTCGCCGACCAGCCGGCCGTTGCGCAGCACCGTCATCCGGTCGGAGATCTCGTACACCTGCTCCAGGAAGTGCGAGACGAACAGCACCGCGACGCCCTCGTCGCGCAGCACCCGGATGATCCGGAACAGCTCCGCGACCTCGTCCGCGTCCAGGCTCGACGTCGGCTCGTCCAGGACCAGCACCCGAGCGTCCACCGCGACCGCGCGCGCGATGGCGACGAGCTGCTGCACGGCGATCGGGTGGCTCTCCAGGACCGAACCCGGATCGATGTGCAGCCCGATGCGCTCCAGCAGCTCGGCGGCACGCGCGCGCATCGCCTTGCCGTCGATGCGGCCGAACTTGCGCGGCTCGCGCCCGAGCAGGATGTTCTCCGCCACGGTCAGGTTCACGCACAGGTTGACCTCTTGGTACACCGTGCTGATCCCGGCGGCCTGCGCCTGCGCCGGCCCACCGAACGACACGGACCCGCCCGCGTAGTGGATGCCGCCCGCCGCCAGCGGGTGCACCCCCGTCAGCGCCTTGATGAGCGTGGACTTCCCAGCCCCGTTCTCGCCCATCAACGCGTGGACCTCACCGGGGAACAGCCGGAAATCCACCTCTTGCAGGGCTTTCACTCCGGGGAACTCCACCGAGATGCCCCGCATGTCGACGACCGGCTCGGTCACCGGACAACTCCCCTCACACGAGTGGGTGCGGCCCCCGCCACCACACCCGGAGGGTGGCGGAGGCCGCTGCTTGTGGTGATCAGTACTTGCGGTTGGGGAGTTCGGTCTTCGCCTGCTCCGAGGTGAAGGCGCTCTCCTCGGTGACGACGCGCGGCGGGACTTCCTCGCCCGCCAGGACCTTCTTGGACAGGTCCATCAGCTGCTTGCCCAGCAGCGGGTTGCACTCGACGATGTAGTTGATCTCACCGGCGGCCAGTGCGGTCATGCCGTCCTTCACCGCGTCCACGGTGATGATCTTGATGTCCTTGCCGGGCACCTTGCCCGCGGCCTTGATGGCCTCGATGGCGCCGAGGCCCATGTCGTCGTTGTGCGCGTAGACCACGTCGATCTGCGGCACCGACTTCAGGAACGCCTCCATGACCTGCTTGCCGCCGGACCGCGTGAAGTCACCGGTCTGGGTGGCCACGATCTTCAGGTCGGTGCCCGCGATGGCCTCTTCGAAGCCCTTCTTGCGGTCGATCGCCGGCGCGGCGCCCGTGGTGCCCTGGAGCTCGACCACGTTCTTGGCCGTGCCCGCGTTCTCCTTCAGCCATTCGCCGGCCTTCTTGCCTTCCAGCACGAAGTCGGAGCCGAGGAACGTCTTGTAGAGGGTGGTGTCGTCCGAGTCGATCGCGCGGTCGGTGAGGATGACCGGGATGTTCGCGCGCTTGGCCTCGAGCAGGACGGTGTCCCACCCGGTCTCGACCACCGGGCTGAAGGCGATGATGTCCACCTTCTGCTGGATGTAGGACCGGATCGCCTTGATCTGGTTCTCCTGCTTCTGCTGAGCGTCGGAGAACTTCAGGTCGATGCCCGCCGCGGCGGCCTCTTCCTGGATCGACTTGGTGTTGGCGGTGCGCCAGCCGCTCTCGGCGCCCACCTGGGCGAAGCCCATCGTGATCTTGCCGTCGTCCTTGGCGCCGGACGACCCCGCGTCCCCGGAGCCACCGGACCCGCACGCGGTCAACGCGGCCAACATGACCGCGACAGCGGCGGTCGTGATCTTCTTCAACACTGGTCTTCCTCCGTGGGAACCCGAGACAATCGACGGGAACGGCGAACCGCGTGACGGTGGTCACCTGGGCCACCAGAGTGAACGCTCACAATCGGCCCGTCAACCCCTTGGAAACGTCAACTTCGCATCCTTGACACGTTTGTTAGCCGATCGTATGTTAGCGCTCACTATTGTGACCCACCGCACCTGCGGGGTCGCACGCCCTGTTCATCCGCGGTCTCGGGGCCGCGCGCAAGACGAGAGCGACTCCGACATGGTCACCCTTCGTCATCGCCCACGCACCTTCGTCGCGACCCTCGTCGCATCCCTGGCCGCGTCGCTCGTCGTGGCGACGCTGAGCGCGCCGTCCGCTTCCGCCGCAGATGGACTCGTCCTGCACTACCCCCTAACCGAAACCTCGGGAGCCGTCGCAGCGGACCACTCGGGCGGAGGTCGTAACGCAACCGTTATCGGTGACGCCACTCCCGGTGGATCCGAAGGGCTTCAACTCGGCGGCGTCAACGGCCACGTGAAGCTGCCGGACAGCGTGCTGCGCGATCTGGCCGACGTCACCGTCTCGCTCCAGGTGCGCATTTCGCCGGACCAGGCGACGCCCTACTTCATCTACGGCCTCGGTAATTCCTCGGGCACCGCCGGTAACGGCTACCTGTTCACCACGGGCAACGCCTACCGCTCTTCGATCGCCACCGGGAACTGGTCGACGGAGCAGACCGTGTCGGCCGGCCGGAATCTCGCCAGGGGAGTCTGGAAAACGCTTACCTACGCCCTCGGCGGCGGTACGGCCGTGTTGTACGAGGACGGCGTCGAAGTCGCCCGCAAGACCGGCGTCACCACCACCCCGGCGATGATCGGCGGCGGCACCACGACCGCCAACTACATCGGCCGCTCGGTCTACAGCGGCGACCGCCACCTCAAGGGCGCGGTCCGCGACTTCCGGCTCTACGACCGGGCTCTCACCGCCGCGGAGGCGCACGACCTCGGCTTCGTGCCCGTCGAGGAGAAGGCGCGCCGCGACCTGGCCGCCATCGACCTCGGCGACCTCTCCGCGGTCACCGCGAACCTGACCCCGCCGGCCACCGGGCCGTACGGCTCGACGATCACGTGGCAGTCGGACGACGAGGCGCACGTGAGCGCACAGGGCGTGGTCACCCGTCCCGCCGCGGGCTCCGCGCCGGCGACCGTGACGCTGACCGCCGGCGCCGCCGACCAGACCAGGACGTTCGAGGTGACCGTGCGACCGGAGCTGACCGACGTCGAGAAGGTCACCGAGGCCGCCGCCGCGCTGACGGTGTGGGACGCCGACGACATCCGCGGCAACCTCACCCTGCCCACCGAGGGCCTGCACGGCACGGACGTCTCGTGGAAGTCGACCAAGAAGAAGATCATCACCGAGACCGGCGAGGTGACCCGGCCCGAGCACGGCGCCGAGCCCGAGCGGCTGACCCTCACCGCGACCGTCCGCAGCGGCGAGGAGCAGACCAAGCGCCGCTTCCACGTCACGGTGGCGCCGAAGCCCGAGCAGCAGGCCTACGAGGGCTACCTGTTCGGCTACTTCACGGGTGAGGGCACGGCCACCGGCGAGCAGGTGTACTTCGCCGCGAGCCAGGGCAACGACGCGCTCAAGTGGGACGAGCTGAACAAGGGCAACCCGGTGCTCACGTCCACGCTCGGCGACAAGGGCGTGCGCGACCCGTTCATCATCCGGTCGCCGGAGGGCGACAAGTTCTACCTCATCGCCACCGACCTGAAGATGAACGGCAACGGCAACTGGGACCTGGTGCAGCGCAAGGGGAGCCGGTACGTCGAGGTGTGGGAGTCCACCGACCTGGTCAACTGGGGGCAGCAGCGCCACGTGCGGGTGTCACCGGAGACGGCCGGCAACACGTGGGCGCCCGAGGCGTACTACGACGAGTCGATCGGCGCCTACGTCGTCTTCTGGGCCTCGAAGCTCTACGCGGCGGACGACCCCGAGCACGCCGGCAACACCTACAACAAGATGCTGTACGCGACCACGCGCGACTTCCGGACGTTCAGCGAGCCGCAGGTCTGGGTCGACCCCGGCTACTCGGTCATCGACTCGACCGTGATCAAGCACGGTGACGAGTACTACCGGTTCACCAAGGACGAGCGGAACAACACGTCCACCACGCCGTGCAGCAAGTTCATCCTCGCCGAGAAGTCCACCGAGCTGCGCGACACGTCGTACGACTTCGTGGTCGACTGCATCGGCAAGGGCTCGATCCGCCAGGGCGAGGGTCCGACCGTGTTCAAGTCCAACACCGAGGACCGCTGGTACCTGTTCATCGACGAGTTCGGCGGGCGCGGCTACGTCCCGTTCGAGACCACGGACCTGGCGTCCGGCCAGTGGACCCTCGCCACCGACTACTCCCTGCCCAGCCGACCCCGGCACGGGACCGTTCTGCCCGTCACCAAGGCCGAACTCGACCGCGTCCGCGCGGCCTTCCCCTGATCGCCCGGACGGGGACACCCGGCCGGCGTGGCCCTCGGCGCACCGGGAACAGTGCGACTTTCCGGCTCTCTTGCCGAGTCGTGGCCGGTTCGGGACGGTCCCTGGTGGACAATGGTGAGAACGGCGCGATCACGGTGAACAGGCGCTGTTATCGCTAACATCTGTAGACGACGGCATGGACCAAGGCAGTGTTCGACCAGGGAGATGGGGCGGTAGTGGAGCACAAGACCTCGCGCGACCCCGCGATGACGGATGTCGCCCGGCTCGCGGGGGTCTCGCACCAGACGGTGTCGCGGGTGCTGAACGGGCACCCCAACGTCCGGGAGCAGACCCGACTGCGGGTGCGGGCGGCGATCGCCGAATTGGGCTACCGGCCCAACAAGGCGGCCCGCGCGCTGGTCACCGGCCGGTCCCAGCTGATCGGGGTGGTGGCGCAGAACTCGACGCTCTACGGTCCCGCGTCGCTGCTCGCCGCCTTCGAGACGGCGGCGGCCGAGGCCGGGTTCGCGGTGAGCGTCGGCCGGGTCAACGTGCTGGACCGCAACTCCATCTCCGACGCCGTCGAGCGGCACCGCGACCAGCGGGTCGCCGGAATAGTGGTCATCGCGCCGACCGCGTCGGCCAACGACGCCGTCGGTGCCGTGTCCGCGGGCATCCCGCTGGTCACGGTGGACGGCGACCCGGAGCGGTCGACCCCGCTGGTCACGGTGGACCAGGCGGCGGGCGCCTTCGCGGCGACCCGGCACTTGCTCGACGCCGGCCACCGCACGGTGTGGCACGTGTCGGGTCCGTCCGACTGGTTCGACAGCCTCGGTCGCATAAGGGGTTGGCGGTCGGCGCTGGAGACCGCGGGCATGGAGGTGCCGCCGGTCGTGCCCGCGGACTGGAGCGCGTCCTCCGGCTACCGCGCGGGCCAGATGCTGGCCCGGATGCCGGAGGTCACCGCGATCTTCGCGGCGAACGACCACCTGGCGCTCGGCATCCTGCGCGCGATGAGCGAGCGTGGCCGCCGGGTGCCGCACGACGTGAGCATCGTCGGGTTCGACGACGTGCCGGAGGCGGCGTACTTCATCCCGCCGCTGACGACCATCAGGCCGGATTTCCACGCCGTCGCCAAGGAAACGCTGGAGCTGCTGCTGGCCCAGGTCGGCGACGGCGACGTCGGCGCGCCGCAGCGGACCGTCGCGCCCGCGCTGGTGCAGCGGGACAGCGTGGCCCCGCCGACGGAGTGAGTCCGCCGGGTTCGTAGTGTTGCGCCGTCCGTCGTCGGGCGGCGCAACATTTTCGTTGTGGGTCGGCGCCCGGCAACCCCCCGCACCGGCGCGATCACGCCTACCCTGGACCCGGGGCGCAGCCGTCGCCCAGCCGTCCGGTGAACATCGCGTTTTGTGCACGCTCACCAGGCTCTTTGCAGCACGTTGCGGGCAGGGCTTGACGCGGTGAATGTTAGCGATAACACTCCTTCTCATGGCGAGCGATCCATTGGTGGTGGGTGTCGACTACGGCACCCTGTCCGGTCGTGCGGTGGTCGTGCGGGTGCGCGATGGCCTCGAACTGGGCACGGCGGTGCACGACTACCGGCACGGTGTGCTGGACCGGGCGCTGCCCGACGGCCGTCCGCTGCCGCCCGACTGGGCGTTGCAGGTGCCCCAGGACTACGTGGACGTGCTGCGCCACGCGGTGCCGGCCGCCCTCGCCGACGCGGGGGTCGACCCGGCCGACGTGATCGGCATCGGCACCGACTTCACCGCGTGCACGATGGTCCCGGTCAAGGCGGACGGCACGCCGCTCAACGAGCTGCCGGAGTTCGCGGACAACCCGCACGCGTACGTGAAGCTGTGGAAGCACCACGCGGCCCAGCCGCAGGCGGACCGGATCAACCACCTAGCCTCCCAGCGCGGCGAGAGCTGGCTGCCCCGCTACGGCGGACTGATCTCCTCGGAGTGGGAGTTCGCCAAGGGCCTCCAGCTGCTCGAGGAGGCACCCGAGGTCTACGCGGCGATGGACCACTGGGTCGAGGCCGCCGACTGGATCGTCTGGCAGCTCGCCGGCGCCTACGTGCGCAACGCCTGCACCGCCGGCTACAAGGGCATCTACCAGGACGGCTACCCGTCCACCGACTTCCTCCAGGCGCTCAACCCCGACTTCGGCGGGTTCGTCGCCGACAAGCTCGACCACCCGCTGGGTCAGCTGGGTGACCGGGCCGGCGGTCTCACCGAGCAGGCCGCCGAGTGGACCGGCCTCAAGCCGGGCATCGCGGTGGCCGTGGGCAACGTCGACGCGCACGTGACCGCGCCCGCCGCGCGCGCCGTGGAACCCGGCCAGATGGTCGCGATCATGGGCACCTCGACGTGCCACGTGATGAACGCCGACGTCCTGGCCGACGTGCCCGGCATGTGCGGCGTGGTGGACGGCGGCATCGTCCCCGGCCTGTGGGGCTACGAGTCCGGCCAGAGCGGCGTCGGCGACATCTTCGCCTGGTTCGTCGAGCACAACGTGCCGGCCGAGTACCACGAGCAGGCCAAGGCGCGCGGCCTCTCCGTGCACGAGCTGCTGACCGAGCTGGCCGCGCAGCAGCGCATCGGCGAGCACGGCCTGATCGCGCTGGACTGGCACAGCGGCAACCGCTCGGTGCTGGTGGACCACGAGCTGTCCGGCGTGGTGGTGGGGCAGACGCTGGCCACCCGCGCCGAGGACACCTACCGGGCTCTGCTGGAGGCCACGGCCTACGGCACCCGCGTGATCGTGGACTCCTACACCGACGCGGGCATCCCGGTGACCGAGCTGGTGATCGCGGGCGGCCTGCTGCGCAACCCGCTGCTGATGCAGATCTACGCCGACGTGACGAACCTGCCGCTGTCGGTGATCGGCTCCGAGCAGGGGCCCGCGCTCGGCTCCGCGATGCACGCCGCCGTCGCCGCGAAGGCCTACGAGGACATCCACGCCGCCGCCAAGGCGATGGGCTCGGTCAAGCGGGGCGTCTACCTGCCGATCCCGGACAACGTCGTGGCGTACGAGCGGATGTTCGTGGAGTACCAGGAGCTGCACGACTACTTCGGCCGCGGCGCCAACGAGGTCATGCACCGGTTGAAGGCGCGCCGCCGAGCCGCGAAGGGGGAGTAGCACATGTCCGCTGTTTCGGAGCTGCGTCGCACGGTCGCCGACCTGCACCGCGAGCTGACCCGCTACGAGCTGGTGATCTGGACCGCGGGCAACGTCTCGGCCCGCGTGCCCGGCCAGGACCTGATGGTCATCAAGCCGTCCGGGGTGTCCTACGACGAGTTGACCCCCGAGGCGATGGTCGTCACCGACCTGCACGGCAACCTGGTGGAGGGCGACTACTCGCCGTCCTCGGACACCGCCGCGCACGCCTACGTGTACCGGCACATGCCCGAGGTGAACGGCGTGGTGCACACGCACTCGCCCTACGCGACGGCGTGGGCCGCGCGCGGCGAGCCGATCCCGTGCGTGCTGACCATGATCGCCGACGAGTTCGGCGGTGACATCCCGGTGGGCCCGTTCGCGCTCATCGGCGACGACTCGATCGGCCGCGGCATCGTGGAGACCCTGCGCTCCAGCCGTTCACCGGCCGTGCTGATGCGCAACCACGGCCCGTTCACGGTCGGCAAGGACGCCCGTGCGGCGGTGAAGGCCGCGGTGATGGTGGAGGACGTGGCGCGCACCGTCCACTTCGCACACCAGCTCGGGAAGCCGGACCCGATCGAGCAGCACCACGTCGACAGCCTTTACGCGCGTTACCAGAACGTCTACGGGCAATGAGCCCACGAGGGGAGCCCCGCATGTCCTCTGCTGGGAAGCCGCAAGTCTGGTTCCTCACCGGGAGCCAGCACCTCTACGGCCCGGACACGCTAGAGCAGGTCGCCCGGCAATCGCAGCAGATCCAGCGGATGCTCACCGAGTCGGGGAGGATCACCGCGGAAATCGTCTGGCAGCCGGTGCTGACCGACACCGCGGCCATCCGCACCGTGATGCTGGCGGCGAACGCCGACCCGTCGTGCGTCGGCGTGATCGCGTGGATGCACACGTTCTCGCCCGCCAAGATGTGGATCACCGGGCTGGACGCGCTGCGCAAGCCGCTGCTGCACCTGCACACGCAGCTGAACGAGGCGCTGCCGTGGTCGACCATCGACATGGACTTCATGAACCTGAACCAGGCCGCGCACGGCGACCGCGAGTTCGGGTTCATCCAGACCAGGATCGGCGTGCACCGCAAGACGGTGGCGGGTCACGCGAGCGACCCGGTGCTGGCCGAGCGGATCGACGGCTGGGTGCGGGCCGCCACCGGCTACAGCCACCTGAACGGGATGAAGCTGGCCCGGTTCGGTGACAACATGCGCGGTGTCGCCGTGACCGAGGGCGACAAGGTCGAGGCCGAGCTGCGCTTCGGCGTCTCGGTGAACACCTACGGCGTGAACGACCTGGTCGAGCTCGTGGACGCGGTGCCGGACGACGAGATCGACCTGCTCGTCGCCGACTACGCCGACGCCTACCGGCTCGCGCCCGAGCTGCACCGCGGCGCGGAGCGGCACGAGTCGCTGCGCTACGCGGCGCGCATCGAGGCCGGCCTGCGGCGGTTCCTCACCGAAGGCGGCTTCGGCGCGTTCACCACGAACTTCGAGGACCTGGGCGGGTTGCGCCAGCTGCCCGGCCTCGCCGTGCAGCGCCTGATGGGCGACGGCTACGGGTTCGGCGGTGAGGGCGACTGGAAGACCTCCGCGCTGCTGGCCGCGGTGAAGGCGATGGGCACCGGCACGGGCCGGGGCACCTCGTTCATGGAGGACTACACCTACCACTTCGGCCCCGGCGAGCCGAAGATCCTGGGCGCGCACATGCTGGAGGTCTGCCCGTCCATCGCGGCCGACCGACCGTCGTGCGAGATCCACGCGCTGGGCATCGGCGGCCGGGAGGACCCGGTCCGGCTGGTGTTCGACGCGGCGGCGGGTCCGGCCGTGGTCGTCGGCCTGGCCGACCTGGGCGAGCGGTTCCGGTTGGTGGCCAACGAGGTCGAGGTCGTGCCGCCGGACGAGCCGCTGCCGAACCTGCCGGTGGCCCGCGCGGTGTGGAAGCCGGCGCCGTCGCTGTCCACGTCCGCCGAGTCGTGGCTGACGGCGGGCGGCCCGCACCACACCGTGATGACGCAGGCCGTCGGCGCGGAGGTGCTGCGCGACTTCGCGAACATGGTGAACACCGAGCTGGTGGTCATCGACCAGGACACGACCACCGCGTCGTTCAGCGACCGCCTGCGCTGGAACCAGGCGTACTTCCGGCTCGCGCAGGGTCTCCGCTAGTCCCGCGCCAGTCACCGCCACACCCGAGGAGAAAGAAACAATGAAGTTTCCACGGTTCGCCGCCGCCACCGTGGCGGCAGCGCTCACGTTGACCGCCTGCGGCTCGGCGGAGAAGACCGTCGACCAGCAGACCGGGTCGACCGAGGGCGCGCTCGTCGGCGTGACCATGCCGACGCGGTCGTCCGAGCGCTGGATCCACGACGGCGACAACATCAAGAAGGCGTTGGAGGAGAAGGGCTACAAGGTCGACCTCCAGTACGCCGAGAACGACATCCCGACGCAGGCCAACCAGATCGAGAACCAGATCACCAAGGGCGCGAAGCTTCTGATCGTGGCCTCGATCGACGGCACCGCGATCACGTCGCAGCTCCAGCAGGCGGAAGACGCGAAGATCCCGGTCATCGCCTACGACCGCCTCCTGCGCAACACGGACAGCGTCGACTACTACGCCACGTTCGACAACTTCAAGGTCGGCGTGCAGCAGGCGACGTCGCTGCTGACGGGCCTCGGCGTGCTCAAGGCCGACGGCACCCCCGGTGACGCGAAGGGCCCGCTGAACATCGAGCTGTTCGCCGGCTCGCCGGACGACAACAACGCCACGTTCTTCTTCAACGGCGCGATGTCGGTGCTCCAGCCCCACATCGACAAGGGCACGCTGGTGGTCAAGAGCGGCCAGGTCGACTTCAAGACGGTCGCCATCCTGCGCTGGGACCCGGCCACGGCCCAGAAGCGGATGGAGGACCTGCTCACCTCCACCTACGGCGGTGCCCAGGTGAACGGCGTGCTGTCGCCGTACGACGGCCTGTCCATCGGCATCCTGTCCGCGCTCAAGAGCAGCGGCTACGGCACCGCGGGCAACCCGTACCCGACCGTCACCGGTCAGGACGCCGAGGTCGCCTCGGTCAAGTCGATCATCGGCAACGAGCAGTACTCGACCATCCACAAGGACACCCGCGAGCTGGCGGCGGTCACCGTGAAGATGGCGGACGCGGTGCTCAAGGGTGGCAAGCCCGAGGTCAACAACGAGAAGGACTACGACAACGGCAAGAAGGTCGTGCCGTCCTTCCTGCTGGAGCCGGTCATCGTGGACAAGACCAACTACCAGAAGGTGCTCGTGGACAGCGGCTACTACACCGCGGACCAGTTGAGGTAGTTGGAACATGTCCGACGACATCCTGGTGATGCGCGGCATCACCAAGCGGTTCGCCGGGGTCACCGCGCTGCACGACGTATCGCTCGCCGTGCGGCGCGGTGAGATCCACGCGATCTGCGGTGAGAACGGCGCGGGCAAGTCCACGCTGATGAAGGTGCTCTCCGGCGTGCACCCGGACGGGTCGTACGAGGGCGAGATCGTCTTCGAGGGCGAGCCCTGCTCGTTCGGCGGCGTCCGCGACAGCGAGCGGCGCGGCATCGTGATCATCCACCAGGAGCTGGCGCTGTGCGGCCAGCTGTCCATCGCCGAGAACCTGTACCTCGGCAACGAGCGGGCCAAGCGCGGGTTCATCGACTGGAACCGCACGAACCACGCGGCGGCGGCACTGCTCGCCCGCGTGGGCCTGCGGGAGAACCCCACGGAGCCCGTGCACGACCTCGGTGTGGGCAAGCAGCAGCTGGTGGAGATCGCCAAGGCCCTGGCCAAGGAGGTCAAGCTGCTGATCCTGGACGAGCCGACCGCGGCGTTGAACGACGACGACTCCGCGCACCTGCTCGACCTGCTGGACGGCCTGCGCGACGAGGGCATCACCTCGGTGATCATCTCGCACAAGCTCAACGAGGTGACCCGGATCGCGGACAGCATCACGATCCTGCGCGACGGCCGCACCATCGAGACGCTGCCCGCGGCGGACGTCACCGAGGAGCGGATCATCTCGGGCATGGTCGGCCGCGACCTGGAGCACCGCTTCCCGCCTCGGACGCCGAAGGTGGGGGAGGAGGTGCTGCGGATCGAGGACTGGACCGTGCACAGCCCGTCCCAGCCGGACCGGGTGGTGGTCGACAACGCCACGCTGTCGCTGCGGCGCGGTGAGATCGTCGGTCTCGCGGGCCTCATGGGCGCCGGCCGCACGGAACTCGCGATGAGCGTGTTCGGCCGCTCGTACGGCGTCGGCGTGTCCGGCCGCGTGGTCAAGGACGGCCGCGAGATCGACACCCGCACCGTCCGCAAGGCCATCGAGCACGGCTTGGCGTACGTGAGCGAGGACCGCAAGCGGTACGGGCTGAACCTCATCGACGACGTGAAGCGGAACGTGTCGGCGGCGGGGCTCGTCAAGCTCTCCCGGCGCGGCTGGGTGAACGAGAACGAGGAGTTCTCGGTCGCCGAGCGGTTCCGGCGCTCGATGAACATCAAGACGCCCGACGTCGGCACGCCCACCTCGTCGCTGTCCGGCGGCAACCAGCAGAAGGTCGTGCTGGCCAAGTGGATGTTCACCGACCCGGACGTGCTCATCCTCGACGAGCCGACGCGCGGTATCGACGTCGGCGCGAAGTACGAGATCTACTCGATCATCAACGAGCTGGCCGACCAGGGCCGCGCGGTGCTGGTCATCTCCTCGGAGCTGCCGGAGCTGCTCGGCCTGTGCGACCGGGTGTACGCGCTGTCCGAGGGCCGGATCACCGGTGAGCTGGACCGCGCCGACGCCACCCAGGAACGCCTGATGCACCACATGACCCAGGGACAGACCTCATGAGCACTGAACTGGCACCGGCGCCCGTGGCGAAGTCCGCCGCATCGCAGCGCCGGTTCTCGATCAACCTGCGACAGTCCGGCATCTACATGGCGTTCGCGCTGATCGTGGTGCTCTTCACCGTGCTGACGGACGGTGCTCTGCTGACACCGCAGAACATCTCCAACATCATCGTGCAGAACTCGTACGTGCTGATCCTGGCCATCGGCATGATCCTGGTGATCATCAACGGGCACATCGACCTGTCCGTCGGGTCGGTGGTGGCGCTGACCGGCGCGATCTGCGCGGTGCTGACCGTGCAGATGGGCCTGCCGTGGCCGCTGGCGGTGGTGATCACGCTGCTCGCGGGCGCGGTGATCGGCGCGGCGCAGGGCTACTGGGTGGCGTTCTTCGGCATCCCGGCGTTCATCGTGACGCTGGCGGGCATGCTGGTGTTCCGGGCGCTGACCCTGACCGTGCTGGGCAACCAGGGCATCGGGCCGTTCCCGGACCAGATCCGCACGCTGGCCAACGGCTTCACCGAGGGCTACCTCGGCAACGTCGGCCTCGGCCCGCTGGGCGGCGCGGACCTGCTGAGCCTGCTGGTCGGTGTCGCGGTGGTGGCCGGGTTCGCGTTCACGCAGTGGCGCAAGCGCAAGGCGCGGCTGAGCTACCGGCAGGTCGTCGACCCGTTCCCGATCTTCGTGGCGAAGATCGCGCTGGCGGCGGCCGTGGTGCTGGCCGTGGTCGTGCAGCTGGCCCGGTTCCGCAACCTGCCGTGGGTGCTCGTGCTGCTGGCGGTGCTGGCGCTGGGCTACTCGGTGATGGCGAACAAGTCGGTGTTCGGCCGGCACATCTACGCCATCGGCGGCAACCTCCAGGCGGCCACGCTGTCCGGCGTGAAGGTCAAGCAGGTCACGTTCTGGGTGTTCGTGAACATGGGCGTGCTGGCCGCGCTGGCGGGCGTGATCTTCGCCGGCCGGCTCAACCAGGCCGGTCCGACGGCGGGCACCGCGTTCGAGCTCGACGCGATCGCGGCGGCGTTCATCGGCGGCGCGGCGGTGCAGGGCGGCGTGGGCAAGGTGGTCGGCGCGATCACCGGCGGCCTGATCATGGGCGTGATCAACAACGGCATGTCGCTGATCGGCGCGCCCAGCGAACAGGTGATGCTCGTGAAGGGCCTGGTCCTGCTGGCCGCGGTCGCCTACGACGTGTGGACCAAGCGTCGTGGCCGCGCGTGACCACCCGGTCGGCTGATTACACCCTGTTGGACTTTTACAAGAGAACCGGATAACGCGACAATTTCCGACATGACTCTTCGGGGTGTGTCGGTGGTGTCCGCAGTGCTCGCCCTCGGTCTCGCCGCGGCACCGCCCGCGGTGGCCGAGGGCGCGCGCGTCGACTACCGGGAATGGCGGGCCGCGCAGCTCGTCCAGGGTGAGCACGAGGGCACCGCGCTGGTGCCCGGTGGGCTGGTCGTCCGCCGGCCGGTCGGCGTGCTGGAGCACGAGGGCAAGAGCTACGACTACGCGCGGTGGACGTCGCCGCGCCGGGTCACCGGGTTCGACGCCACCCAGGCCGTCGCCTCGTGGAACGCCGACACCCCCGCCGGCACCTGGTTGCAGGTCGAGCTGCGCGGCGACGGCACCCGCTGGTACGTGATGGGCCGCTGGGCGTTCGGCGACCAGGACGTCAAGCGGACCACCGTCTCCGGCCAGGGCGACGAGCACGGTTCGGTCGACGTCGACACGTTCGTCGCCGGGCAGCAGCCGCTGCGCGCGTACCAGCTCCGGGTCACGCTCTACCGGCAGACCGGCACGCGGACGTCGCCGCTGCTCCGGATGGCGGGCGCGATGGCCTCCGCGGTCCCGGACCGCTTCACGGTTCCCCCGAGCACGCCGGGCGTCGCGAGTGGCGTCGAGCTGGCGGTGCCGCGCTACTCCCAGAACGTGCACGAGGGCCACTACCCCGAGTACGACGGCGGCGGTGAGGCGTGGTGCAGCCCGACGTCGACTGAGATGGTCGTCGAGTACTACGGGCGCGGGCCGACCGCCGACGACCTGGCCTGGGTCGACCCGGGCCACGCGGACCGCGCCGTGGACCACGCCGCCCGGCACACGTACGACTACGACTACCGGGGCGCGGGCAACTGGCCGTTCAACACGGCGTACGCGGCGAGCTTCGGTCTGCGCGGCCACATCACGCGCCTGCGCTCACTGTCCGAACTGGAGGGTTACATCGCGCGCGGCGTCCCGGTGATCACCTCCCAGTCGTTCCGGGCGGACGAGCTGGACGGCGCGGGCTACGGCACGGCCGGCCACATCATGGTCGTCATCGGGTTCACCGAGGACGGCGACGTGATCGCCAACGACCCGGCGTCGTCCTCCAACGCGGCGGTGCGGCGGGTCTACGACCGGACCCAGTTCGAGAACATCTGGCTGCGGACGAAGCGGTACCGGGCGGACGGCTCCGTCGCGGGCGGCTCCGGCGGCATCGCGTACATCATCACCCGCTAGGCGGGTACGCCATTGACTTTGTTTCATCGTGGACTTAACAATGTGGTGCGGCTCGGCACGAGCCTCTCCGCCACCGTCTGCGATGATCAAAGGAGATCGGATGCGCGCACTTCGTCGCGTGGGCAGAGCCATGCTCGCCCTCGCGTTGGCCGTTCCCGCGTCGGCCCTGGTCGGCACACCCGCCCACGCCGCACCGGCCCCGCTCGTCGGGGTCGCCTCGAACCGCTGCCTCGACGTGGCCGGCGGGACCAACGCCAACGGCGCACTGGTGGACATCTGGGACTGCAACGGCCAGTCGAACCAGGGCTGGGAGTTCACCGCCGCCGGTGAGCTGCGGGTTTTCAACGGCGGCCGGTGCCTCGACGTGCCGAACGCCTCCACCACGCCCGGCGTCCGGTTGGCGATCTGGGACTGCAACGGCGGGGCGAACCAGAAGTTCCGGCTGAACTCGAACGGCAGCATCACCGCGACCCAGTCGGGCCTCTGCCTGGACGTGCACAACCAGGCCACCGCCAACGGCACCGCGGTCACCCTGTGGAACTGCAACGGGCAGGCCAACCAGCAGTGGCGCGCGGGCACGAACCCCGGCCCCGGCCCGGCGTGCTCGGTGAACCCGGTCAACCCGAACGCCACCGCCCAGGCCCGCAAGCTGCTCTGCTACGTCTACTCGCAGTACGGCAACCACATCCTGTCCGGCCAGCAGGAGTCGACCTGGATCGGCGGGCCGGACTACGAGATCGACTACATCCGGAACAACACCGGCAAGTACCCGGCGATCCGGGCGCTGGACTACGGCGACTCCAAGGACTACGCCTCGCGCGCCATCGCGTGGTGGAACGCCGGCGGCATCCCGATGGTCGGCTACCACATGGGCGCGCCGACCAAGCCGGACACGTACGAGGGCACGCAGATGGCGGTGTCCATCAACGCGGTGCTGACCCCCGGCACGGCCGAGTACAACTCGTTCATCCAGCGGCTCGACGGCGCGGCGGCCTCGTTGCAGCAGCTGGAGAACGCGGGCGCGGCGGTCATCTGGCGGCCGTTCCACGAGGCCGGCGGCACGTGGTTCTGGTGGAGCAAGGAAGGCGGGTCGCAGTACAACCGGCTGTGGCGCTTCATGTACAGCTACTTCACCACCACCAAGGGCCTGGACAACCTCGTGTGGCTGCACGGCTACAACGGCCAACCGCAGGCGTCGTTCTACCCGGGCAAGCAGTACGTCGACATCGGCGGCGCGGACACCTACGCGGGTGACGGCAACTACGACCCGCAGAACGCGATGTACAACGCCGTGCGGAACATCGTCGGGACCACCGTGCCGATCGCGCTGCACGAGAACGGCCCCATCCCGGACCCGGACCGGTTGATCTCCACCGCCACGCGCTGGGTGCTGTTCGGCACCTGGCACGGCAACCACCTGACCGTCAGCAACTCGGTCGGCCACCTCCAGAAGGTCTACAACCACAGCTACGTCGTCACGCGCGACGAGCTGCCCAACCTGAAGTAGCCCGCGAATCTGTACCGGTCAAGGGCCTTCCTCACCCGGGTGAGACGGGCACTTGACGGGACGTTCCGGCGTCGGTTTCACTACAACCCGTTCTGGGACCGCTCCCAGAACCGACTCGGACGGCGGCCCACCACGTCCCCCGGTGGGCCGCCGCCGCTCTTCCCCTCTGCCGTCGAGAACCCTAGGATCGCCTACGCCGCCGCAGGAAAGCGCTTACCAACACTTGGGAGAACACCCCATGAAAGCACTCCTCGCCGTGTCAGCGTTGACAGCGGCGCTCCTCCAGGTGGCCGCGCCGGAGGCGCAGGCGGCCTGCGGCGACGGCTCGTACCAGGCCGAGGTGACCGGGTCCGGCACCAGCTTCACCGCCCGCCGCGGCGGCAGCACGGTCTACGGCGGCAGCAGCCTGCGCGCCGCGATGCAGGCGGCCAACGACAGCCTCACCGCCAACCGCACCTACAAGGAGCGGATCGTCGTCCGGGCGTCCGGCTCCATCCCCGCGGGCGAGCGGTACTCGATGCGCAGCTACACCACGATCGACCTGTGCGGCACCATCAACGTCACCGGCACCGGCTCGGGCGACTACGCCCCGGTCTACGCGCGCGGCGTCCGCGACATCGAGGTCCAGAACCTCACCCTCACCGGCACCCCGCTGTACGGCATCTTCATGCGCAACGTCACCAACGTGGTGATCGGCAACGTGAACATGCGCCTGTCCAGGGGCTTGGGCGTCCGCATCGACAACCGCGGCGACACCAGCCAGTGGAGCCGCAACATCCGCCTCGACTACGCGTACGTGCAGGGCGCAAGCTCGCACGCCGTGGAGACCTACGGCGTGGACGGCCTCACCATCGGCACCGTGGTGGCCCGCGGCGTCGGCGAGTCCGGCCTGCTGCTCAACCAGACGATCAACGCCACCGTCGGCACCGTCGACGCCGAGAACGCGGGCACCGGCACCGGCTACGCCGCGTTCCGCACCGCCAACCGCAACGGCCGGATCGGCAGCAGCTACCCGATCAACGTCCGGGTCGGCACGGTCAAGGCGCGCGGCGGCGGTCGCGGCATCTTCTGCGTCTCGGAGAGCGGCGGCCTCCAGATCGACCGGATCGACATCGCGCAGACCGGCAGCAACTCGATCCTGATCGAGAACTGCTACAACGTGAACATCGCCGCGCAGGGCGGCAGCGTCACCGGCCCGGGTGACATCCGGCTGGCGGCGCGGACCGAGTTCCCGGTCACCCGGGACATCCTCGTCCAGAACCTGACCGTCACGAACTCGGCCATCACCGAGAGCCCGTGCGGCACCAACACCACGTTCCGCAACAACACGCTCGTGAACAGCAGGCAGTCCATCTGCTAGCCGCCCGCTCTCGGTGATCCGGCCGGGACGGGGCGGGGTATCTTCGGGCGGTGCCCTCGGGAACCGACGCTCGCACCACCCCGTCCTGGCCGGACCTGCCCGAGGTCGCGCGGGACGTGCTGCTGGAGGTCCTGATCCACGGCGCCATGCCGAGGGCCGAGATCGCCGCGCGGCTGCACCTGTCCCGCCCCACCCTCACCAGGCTGACCCGCACCTTGGTGCAGCACGGGCTGCTGGTCGAGGGCGGCACGGAACTCCGGTCGTCCACCGGCAGGCCGTCGGAGATGCTGCACGTGCGCGGCGAGGCGCACCGCTTCCTGGGCGTGAAGCTGACCGCGGACCGGCTGTTCGCCGCGGTCACCGACCTCACCGCGACCGTGGTCGAGACCACCGACGAGCCGTTGCGCTCCACCGATCCGGCCGACGTGGTCGCCCAGATCGCCGACGTCGCGGCAGCTTTCCGGGACGTCACCGCGATCGGCGTGACGCTCGGCGGCATCGTGCGCGACGGAGTCGTGGTGGAGGCGGAGTTCCTGCACTGGACCGACGTGCCGCTGCGCGAGCGGGTGGTCGCGGCGACCGGCGTGCCGACCGCCGTCGACAACGACGTGCAGGCGCTGACCTCCGCCGAGCACTGGTTCGGCGCGGGCGCGGGCCTGACGTCGATGGTGCTGATCACGGTCGGCGCGGGCGTCGGCTGCGGGCTGGTCGTCGGCGGCAGGCTGGTGGAGGGCGCGCACGGGCTGCCGCCCCGGATCGCCCACATCCTGGTCGACCCGAGCGGGCCGGTGTGCGGCTACGGCCACCGCGGCTGCGCGTCGAGCTACCTGATGACGCACGTGATCCTGCGCGAGCTGGGCGAGCCGACCTACGAGGAGGCGGTGGACCGGGCACTGGCCGGCGATCCCGACGCCAAGCGGGTGTTCGACGACGCGGGCTACGCGCTCGGCGTGCTCATCGGCACCGTCGCGAACCTCGTCGACCCGCAGAAGGTGCTGCTCACCGGCGACGGCCTGCCGCTGTACGAGGTGTCGGCCGAACGGGTGGCGGACGGCATCCGGGCCAGCTACGAGGCGGACACCTCGCTGGTCGACCTCGACGTGCGGCAGTGGGATTTCCGCGAGTGGGCGCGCTCCGGCGCCGCGCTGGCCATCCGGACCACGTTGACGGGCGTCATCTGAAGCGGTTCCGTTCGCACCGGGGCATCTGTAGTGTGCGTTCACTTCGGGGGAGGTGGCGCGGTGAAGCGGTACGAGCGGCTGAACCTGCTGTTGGAGCTGCTGGCCGATCGGGGCCGGGTCGAGGTGGACGACATCGCGGTCGAGCTGGACGTCTCCGGTGCGACCGTCCGCCGGGACCTCGACCACCTGGCCCGTCAGCAGTTGCTCACCCGGACGCGGGGTGGCGCGGTGGCGCACTCCGTCGCCTACGGTCTCCCGCTGCGGTACAAGACCGTCCTGCGCGCGGGGGAGAAGCAGCGCATCGGCCGTGCGGCGGCCGGTCAGGTGAACCGGGGCGCGGTGATCGGCATCAACGGCGGCACGACCACCACCGAGGTGGCGCGGGCGTTGATGACGAGCCCGGACGTCGGCGGCGCGACCGGTGACGGGCTGATCACCGTCGTCACCAACGCGTTGAACATCGCCAACGAACTCGCGGTGCGGCCACAGGTGAAGCTCGTCGTGACGGGTGGCGTGGCCCGGCCGCAGTCCTACGAGCTGACGAGCCCGCTGGCCGGCAGGATCCTCAGCGGGCTGAGCCTCGACGTGACGTTCCTCGGCGTGGACGGCATCGACCCCGACACGGGCGCCTACGCGCACCACGAGGGCGCGGCGGACGTCGACCGGATGCTCGCCGAACGCGCCCAGCGCGTCGTGGTGGTCGCGGACTCGTCGAAGATCGGCACCAGGGCGTTCGCCGAGGTCTGCCCGATCACCCGCGTGCACACCCTCGTGACCGACACCGACGTCGCCGAGGAGGACGTGCGCCGGTTCCGCGAACGCGGCGTCGACGTCATCCGGGTGTGACCGCACCGGCCAGGACACACCTCCGTTGCGGTCCGATCACGTAGCGCGTCCCACTCCTTGACACGGTCGTGTGGCGCGCGACACAGTGGCCGCCGCTTTCGAACGGTCGAACGGCAGTCGAGTGAGCATCCGGGCGCGCTCCGTCACCAGTCTCCGGCAGGGGGAACAGGCCCATGGCACGTCCCGACCCCCTCGTCCACCTCTGCGCGGCGGTGCCTGTCACCGCTCGGTTACCCTCCGGTACGGTCTGGGCCGCAGTCGAATCGCGCGCGTCGGAAGGGTCGGTGTGACGAGCCAGAACCTCGACCGGACGCGGCGCCGGAACACCGCCCGCACCGCCCTGGACCTGCCCTCGGACCGCTCGACACCCGCCACCGCCGGCGCCGTCGAAGCGGGCGCCGCGGCGCTGCGGGTGCTTCAGAACACCGAAGTCCCACCCGACGTGGTGATCGCGGAGACGTACCCCCTTGCTGTAGGTGTGCTCCGTGAAGCGCGCCGCCAAGGGCTTCGGCCCCGGACGGACGTCGCGGTGACGGGTTCGACGACTCGCCGCCGGCTTCCGTTGTGGACGGTGGCCTCACCTCGGTGCGGCACCCCGTCGAGAGGTGCGCCCGAACCGCGGCGGACCTGCTGGACAGCGCGAACGGCGATCGGGGTGTCGACCTGCCGGTTGAGGTCATCAGCCGTGGCAGCGCCCCGATCCGCTTGACAGAGCACGATGTGAATTGATGGGAGTTCGGTGATGGGCGTACGGACAACGGCGTTGCGGGCGACTGCGGCGCTGGGGGTGGCAGTTCTCCTCGCCTCGTGTGGCAGTGGTGGGAACGACGGCGGCGAGCAGCCCAGCGGTGCGCTCGAAGGCCGGGGCGAGGTCACCTTCGCCACCGGCAAGGACACGTCCGGCAACATGCAGAAGCTCGTCGACGAGTGGAACTCCAAGCACGCGGACGAGCAGGTCCGGATCATCGAACTGCCCGAGTCCGCCGACGCCCAGCGTCAGCAGATGGTGCAGAACGCGCAGGTCAAGTCGGACGCGTACACGATCCTCAACCTCGACGTGGTGTGGACCGCGGAGTTCGCGGCCAACCGCTGGGTGGTCGAGCTGCCCAAGGACCAGTTCGAACTGGACAAGTTCCTGGAGCCCGCGGTGAAGACCGCGGAGTACCGGGACAAGCTCTACGCGGCGCCGGTGTTCTCCGACGGCGGCCTGCTGTACTACCGCAAGGACCTGCTCGACGCGGCGGGCGTGCAGGCGCCCAAGACGTGGGCCGACCTCGTCGCCGCCTGCAAGACCGTGAAGGCGGCCCAGCCCGCGATCGGCTGCTACGCCGGTCAGTTCGAGAAGTACGAGGGCCTGACCGTCAACTTCGACGAGGCCGTGCACTCCGCCGGCGGTGACGTCGTCGACGCGTCCGGCAAGCCCGTGGTGAACACGCCCGAGGCGAAGGCCGGGCTCGACGCCCTGGTCGCCGGCTTCAAGGAAGGCGTGATCCCGGAGAAGGCCATCACGTACAAGGAGGAGGAAGGCCGCCGCGCGTTCCAGGCGGGCGAGCTGCTGTTCCACCGCCAGTGGCCCTACCAGTGGAACCTGGCCGGCAAGACCGACGGCTCGTCGCAGGTCGCGGGCAAGTTCGACGTCGCGCCGCTGCCCGGCATCAAGGGCACCGGCAGCTCCACCCTCGGCGGCCACAACTTCGCCATCTCCGCTTTCGGCAAGAACAAGGCCACCGCGCTGGACTTCATGAAGTTCTACACCAGCGAGGCCGCGCAGCGCTCCAACCTGCTGGCCACCTCGCAGGCGCCGACGCTGGCGAGCCTGTACGACGACGCCGAGCTGATCAAGCAGTTCCCGTACCTGCCGACGCTGAAGAAGTCGATCCTCTCGGCCAAGCCGCGCCCGCAGGCCGTCCGCTACGGCGACGTCACCCAGGCCATCCAGGAAGCCGCCTACGCCGCGCTGACCGGTGAGAAGACCAGCGACGTGGCGCTGAAGGACCTGCAGGCCAAGTTGGAAGAGCTTCTGAAGTGACGGCGGTCGCCCGCCGCGCCCGGGGTGCGACCTCGGGCGCGGGGCGACTCGCCGCGGCGCTGCTGTCACCGACGTTCGTGGTGCTCGGCCTCGTGGTCGGGTACCCGTTGGTGGCGGCGCTGCGCGAGTCGGTGTTCCGCGAGGGCACGGACCTCGACGAGAGCGGTTTCGTCGTGGAGGGCTCGCAGTTCGTCGGCATCGACAACTACGCCTCGATCTTCGCCGGTGAGGCGGCGAGCCGGTTCTGGAACGCCTTCGGCAACACCACGGTGTTCACCGTCATCACGGTCACGCTGGAGGTGTTGATCGGCGTCGGCATGGCCCTGGTCATGCACCACGCGATCCGCTGGCGCGGCGTGGTCCGGGCCAGCATCCTGGTGCCGTGGGCGGTGCCGACGGCGGTGTCCGCGCTGCTGTGGCGCTGGATCTTCCAGGCCGACGGCGTGGCCAACTCGATCATCGGCCAGCAGATCCTGTGGACGACCGAGGGCTGGCACGCCAAGCTGGCGGTGATCCTGGCGGACGTGTGGAAGACCGCGCCGTTCGTCGGCCTGCTGGTGCTGGCCGGCCTCCAGATCATCCCGACCGACGTCTACGAGGCGGCCCGGGTGGACGGCGCGTCGCCGTGGAAGCAGTTCTGGCGGATCACGCTGCCGCTGGTGAAGCCCGCGCTGCTGGTCGCCGTGCTGTTCCGGGTGCTCGACGCGCTGCGGATGTTCGACCTGCCGTTCGTGCTCATCGGCAACCGCAAGGAATCGGTGGAGACGCTGTCCATGGTCGCCTTCGACGAGGCGTCGAGCCTCCGGTTCGGACCGGCCGCGGCGTACGCGACGGTGCTGTTCGTCTACGTCGTGGTCGTCGCGTTCGTGTTCGTGCGGCTGCTGGGCGCGGACGTGATCGGCGAGGCTCGGGAAAGGTCGCGGAAATGAGGGGCGCGCTGAGGTTCGCCGGGCTGGGGTTGATCCTGGTCTACTGCCTGGCGCCGTTCTACTGGATGGCGGTGTCGGCGTTCCGCCGTCCCTCCGACCAGTTCGCGGTCACGCCGCTGCCGTCGCCGTTCTCGCTGGACAACCTGACGGCGGTGTTCGCGCCCGAGGTCGGGTTCGGCCGGTCGCTGCTCAACAGCCTGGTCGTCGCGGGTGTCACGACGGTGCTGACGCTGATCATCGGCGTGTCGGCGGCGTACGCGTTGGCACGGCTGAACTTCCGGTTCAAGAACGCGGTCGCGGCGCTGATCATCGCGACGTCGATGTTCCCCGGCATCTCGCTGCTGGTGCCGCTGCTGGCGCTGTTCACCGACATCGGGTGGATCAACACCTACCAGTCGATGATCGTGCCCAGCCTGTCGTTCGCGCTGCCGCTGGCGGTGTGGAACCTGACCGCGTTCTTCCGGCAGATGCCGGCGGAGCTGGAGCAGGCGGCGATGGTCGACGGCTGCACCCGCGGCCAGGCGTTCCGCAAGGTCATCCTGCCGCTGGCCGCGCCGGGTGTCTTCACCACCGCGATCATCACGTTCATCGCGGCGTGGAACGAGTTCATCATCGCCCTGTCGATGGTCAACGACAGCAAGATGCAGACCGCTACCGTGGCGATCTCCCGGTTCACCGGGGCGTACGGTTTCGACCAGCCGTTCGGCACGCAGATGGCCGCGGGCGTGATCGTGACCGTGCCGCTGGTCATCCTGGTGCTGGTGTTCCAGCGGCGGATTATCGCGGGCCTGACCGCAGGCGGAGTGAAGTAGGCGCCTCGCGGTGTCAACGGCCGGTCGTCACGTGATGGGAGAGCCGTGACGACCGGCCATTTTAACGTCAACCCGCGGCGACCGCGCTCGCCCGCGGCGCCGGTCGCCCGGCTGGCATGCCCAACGCGACGAGCACGCCGGTGAACGCGAACGCGGAGACCACGCCCATCCCGGCCGCGAACCCGTCGCTGAACTCCTCGGCCGACGAGTAGCCGCCGGCAGCCGCGAACACCGCGACCGTGACCGCGATCCCGAACACCCCGCCGAAGATCCGCAGCATCATGAACGCGCCGGACGCCTGGCCGATCTCCCGCGGTTCCACCGAGCCGACCACCGCCTTCTGCGCCGCCGGCATGGCCATGGTCAGCCCGACGCTGCCGACGACGAGCGCGGGCAGCAGTTCGAGGTAGCCCGTGTCGGTGTCGGCGATCACGGCGATCCAGCCCATGCCGATGGCCTGGAGCAGCAGCCCGCCGACCACGAACGTGCGCTCGCCGTACTTGTCGACCAACCGCCCGGCGATGGGCGCGCACACCATCAGCGTCGCGGTCCACGGCATCAGCATCAGCCCGGCGACGAGCGGCCCTTCGCCGAGCACGGTCTGGAAGTACTGCGCGAGGAAGAACATCGTGCCGTACAGCGAGGCGAAGACGAGGAAGTTCGCCGGGTTGGCCGTGGCGAACGCCCGTTTCCGGAAGAACCGCATCGGCAGCATCGGCGCCTCCGTGCGTCGTTCCCAGAGCACGAACGCGATGACCAGCGCGAGACCGAGGACCAGCGCGCCGACCACTTCGGCGCTCATCCAGCGGGCCACGTTGCCGCGCACCAGGCCCCAGACGATGCCGAACGCGCCCGAGGTCACCAGCACCACGCCGACCAGGTCGAGCCGGTTGTTCGGGCCGACGCTCTCGTCGACCCGCCGGGCCGTGAGCGCGATCGTGGCCAGGCCGACCGGCAGGTTCAGCCAGAAGATCCACTGCCAGGCCAGCCCTTCGGCGATGACGCCGCCGATGAACGGGCCGCTGAACGTGGCCAGCCCGGTCAGGCCCAGGTAGAGCCCCATCGCCTTGCCCCGCTGCTGCGGCGGGAACGCCGCGCTGATCAGCGTGAGCGACAGCGGCAGCACCATCGCGGCGCCGGCGCCCTGCAAGGCCCGTGCCGCGATCAGGGCGCCGATGCCCGGGGACAGCGCGCAGGCCACCGAGGCGACGGTGAACACCGCCAGCCCGGCGACGAACACCCGTCGCCGGCCGAACCGGTCACCCAGTGCCGCTCCGGTCAGCAGCAGCACCGCGAACGTCAGGTTGTAGGCGTTGACGGTCCACTCGAGTTCTTCGAGCGACGCGGTGAGATCCCGCCGGATCGTGGTCAACGCCGTCGACACGACGAGGCTGTCCAGTGCCATCATGAACGACGCCAGGGAAGCGAGCCCCAACACCCATGCCTGTTCGGACGTCATCCGCCTGCGGTCGGTGTCCACCGTTCCTCCTTGTGGTTCTGGTCTTCTAGACGCGGAGCGACCGTGGTAGCCCGAACACGGTCAGCAGGGAGTTGTCCACGAAGCGGGTCAGCGCGGTGATCCGGTCGCCGGTCAGGGTCAGCACCAACACGCCGTGCGCGTGCAGGATCGGGTTCCGCGGGTCGCGCAGGTAGCAGCCGAACGCCGGTTGGCCGTTGGCCCGGGTCGGGACCAGCACGTGCCGGCCGCTGTCGCGCAGCGCGACCTCGGCCAGGAAGTGCCGGATGTCGTCCAGCCCTTGGTACACCAGGGGCATGGGCGGCATGGTCAGCCAGGCGTCGTCGGTCAGCATCGACACGATCGCGTCGACGTCACCGGCTTCGAACGCGCGGACGAAGTCGTCCACGACCCGGCGTTCCTGCGGCGAGTTCGGCAGCGGAGCGCTCTCCCGGACCGGCAGCTCGTGGGCCAGTGCGCTCCGGGCCCGGCTCAGCGCGCTCGTCACCGCGTTCTCGGTCGTGTCGAGGATGCCCGCGACCTCGGCGGCCCGGAACCCCAGCACGTCCCGCAGCACCAGCACGGCCCGTTGCCGCGGCGGGAGTTGTTGCAGCGCGGCCAGGAACGCCAGCGAGACCGACTCCCTGACCTCGTAGCGGGCCTCCGGTCCGGGCAGGTGGTCGACGATGCCGTCGAGCAGCACGTCGGGGTACGGCTCCAGCCAGCTCGGTCCGGCCTGGCGGTGCGACGGCTCGGGCAACGGGACCTCCGACCGGTAGGCCGCGTGCTCGTGCGGTCGGCGCGAGCCGGCGCGCAGCGCGTTCAGACAGCGGTTGGTCGCGATCCGGTAGAGCCAGGTCCGCACCGACGAGCGCTCCTCGAAGTCGCCGATACCGCTCCAGGCGGCCAGCAGCGTCTCCTGGACCAGGTCTTCGGCGTCCTGGACGGAGCCGAGGATGCGGTAGCAGTGCACTTGGAGCTCACGGCGGTACGGCTCGACCAGCCCGCGGAACGCCTCGCCGTCGCCCGCCCGTGCCGACGCCACCAGGTCCGGCGACGTGCGCGGTGTGCCCGGTCCTGGTGTGCCCGGTCCCGGTGTCGGCGGGATGCCTCGCACGGCGGCTCCTTCCCATCCTTGTGGTCCTCACAAGAAGATGGACACCGCCGGAGCCGGAAAGTGGTCGTCCTCCCGCCGTCGAGTTGCGAGGAGTGGCGTGGGTCACCCGAGCGGGGCCGGGGAGTTCGCTCCCGGGACGAGGACGGTCGGGGCTGCTACTCCTACGGCCTCGGCAACTGGCACGTCGTATCGCTGAACTCCGACATCGACATGACGGCGGGCTCGGCGCAGGAGCAGTGGCTGCGCGCGGTGGTGATGGTCGAGCGGCCGGCGGGTGATCGACCGGCGAACCGCTCAGCGCAGCTCGGCCGCCGCCGCGCGGAAGACGGCGTCCGCGACGCGGGCCAGCGGAGGCGAGTCGAGCTTCCACTGCTGCCAGTGCAGCAGCACGTCCACCGGCTGCTCCGGTGCGAGGTGGACGAGCCTGGGGTGCGCGGCGATCTGGTGCTCGGTGAGCAGCGCCCAGCCCGCGCCGGCGACCACGGCGTCCTCGAACACGTGCCCGTCCGGCAGGTGGTGGCGGCGGTGCGCCGACGCGTCGCGGCCGGTCACCTCGCGGCAGAACCGGTCCTGGAGGTCGTCCTTCTCGTCGAACACGATCACCGGCGCGTCGTGCAGCGGCCGGCCCCCGGACATCCAGCGCCGCTCGAACCGCTTGGAGGCCACGGCGTGGTAGCGGATGCTCCCGAGTGGACGGACGACGCAGCCCTGCACCGGCTGCGGCGACGACGTCACCGCAGCCACCACCAGGCCCTGGCGCAGCAGCTCGGCGGTGTGGTCCTGGTCGTCCCGCCGCACGGACAGCACCAGGCCTTCGTCGGCGGCCAGTTCCTTGACCACGCGGCGGAACCAGGTGGCCAACGAGTCGGCGTTGACCGCGATCGGGATCGGCGTCGGGTCCTCGATCAGGCCCAACGCCTCCCGCGCGTCCCGGTCCAGCAGCGCCTGCTGCCGCCCGTACCGCGCGATCACGGCGCCCGAGTCGGTCAGCTTCGCTGGCTTCGAGCGCACCAGCAGGACGCGGCCGGTGCGCTGCTCCAGCAGCTTGATGCGCTGGCTCACGGCCGAGGGGGTGACGTGCAGCGCCTTGGCGGCGGCGTCGAACGTGCCTTCGTCCACGACGGCCAGCAGGGTGCGCACGCACTCGGGATCGAGCATCACGGTTGCTAATGATACTTCAGGAACCGTAGCTGGCCTTATCACCGGACCGTTCGTACGGTCGGTGGCGTGACGTACGCACTGCTCGCCGGGCTGGGCACCGGACTGTCCCTCATCGTCGTGATCGGCGCCCAGAACGCCTTGGTGCTGCGCCAGGGGGTGTTGCGGCAGCAGGTGCCGGCGGTCGTGGCGATCTGCGCCGGGTCGGACGCGCTGCTCATCGCCCTGGGCGTCGGCGGTGTGGGTGCCGCGCTCACCTCCTGGCCGGTCGCGTTGACGGTGGTCCGGTGGGTCGGCGCGGCGTTCCTCGTCGGCTACGGGGTGCTGGCCGCACGGCGCGTGCTCCGGCCGGCAGCGTTGGAGCTCGGCGGCGCCGCGTCCGCCGCGATCGTCACGTGCCTGGCGCTGACCTGGCTCAACCCGCACGTGTACCTGGACACCGTGCTGCTGCTCGGCACCGCGTCCACCGGTTTCGGCGGCGACCGGTGGTGGTTCGCGGTCGGCGCGATGTCGGGCAGCGTGCTGTGGTTCACCGCGCTCGGGTTCGGCGCGCGGTGGCTGTCCGGCACGTTCACCAAGCCCTCGGCGTGGCGGGTGCTGGACGCGGCGGTCGCCGTGGTCGTCACGGCAACCGGCATCTCGCTCGTCCTCTAGATGAGTAAGTCCAAGGGCTCGTTAGTGGTCGTAGGCGGTCAGTGATCGCTTGACGGGCTGGTCGGTGTGGTCGTTGTGCCAGATGGCGGCGGTCA
>NZ_JNXC01000003.1 GCF_000716595.1 Saccharothrix sp. NRRL B-16314 | reverse complement strand
CCGCCGCCATCTGGCACAACGACCACACCGACCAGCCCGTCAAGCGATCACTGACCGCCTACGACCACTAACGAGCCCTTGGACTTACTCATCTAGCAGGCGGGGAACAGGCGGCGGGTCGTGTTCGGCGCGGTGTAAGCGGCGGGGTCGCTGAAGCGGCAACCGTAGGCGGGTGCGGCCACGACGGCCGGGTCGTCCACGACGTCAGCGGCGGGTCGGCGGCCGGTGTCGACCCACGTCACCAGGTCGTCCCACGCCGTGCCGACCTCGGTCGGGCTGAACTCGCAGTGGTTGATCGTGCGGATCGCCCGCTGCGCGAGCAGGTGGCCGCGATCGTTGCGCTCGACGTCCCGCGAGTAGACCTGCTCCATCGAGAACGGCACGAACAGGTCGCCCAGGCCGTGCAGCGACAGCACCGGCGCGGTCGGGCGGCCGGCGATGCGGGGCACTTCGGTCAGCTTCGGCGTCAGCCGGGCCTTGGGGTTCTGCGGCAGGACGCGCTCGACCTCCCGGTTCACGTCGACCGGCGCGTTGGGCTCGTACCGGGTCGTGGCGTTGGTGGCGAGCTGACCGGGGTTGGCGGCCAGGCCGTCATCACCCGGGGCGGTGACCGCGAGGCCGAACACGAAGTCCTTCCAGAACGCGAACGCCTGCGCCGCACCCGGACGTGCCCCGCCGCTGCGGTTGGTGACGATGGAGACGAATTGCGCGCCGCGCTCGTTCGGCACGCCGGTCAAGCCGAGTTCGGCCTGGATGCGCGGCACGACCGCGCTCAGGTAGTCGTCCGGCGCGGGCCACGCGTGGATGCCGCTGACGGCCTGCGCGACGAGGTTGTAGTCGAGGATGAAGTCGAACAGCTCGTGATCGCCGAGCACACCGCACAGGGGTAGCGCGCCCTTGTAGAAGCCGGGGAACTGCTCCAGCGACCGGCCGATGACGTGGCCGCCCATGGAGGCGCCGACGATGAACGTGTCCGTCGGTTTGCCGACCAGCTTGTGGAAGTGCTTGGCGAGGTCGCGCGTGCCGAGGACGCCGGCTTTCACGTCGTAGGTGTTGGCGTAGTAGCTCGACGCGGCCCAGGCGAAGCCCTGGTCGAGGAGCTTCTGGCGCAGCCCGTAGCCGGGCGGGTCGACCTTGAGGACGGTGCTCGCGCCGCGGTAGCCGTGCGCCCACATGGCGAGGCGGCCGTTCCACCGCGGCGGGACCTCGATGATGTAGGCGGCGTGCTCGTGGACGCCTTGCAGCACCCGTGACGGTTCGCCGCCGACCTGGGCGGGCGGCAGCGGCGGGTTGTTGATCGTGTAGCCGGGGAGCGGCTGGTCGCCGGGCGGCGAGGACGCCATCGCCGGGGGTGCCAGCAGGAACAGGACGAGCACCAACCCGAAGATCCGTCGCATCGGGTCATTGTGCTCACCACCGGAGGTCGGCCACCAGGTCTTCGTGGGTCAACTGGTAGTTCAACGGATAGGTCACCTTGATGACGTCGTCCTCGTCCCGGATCAGCCGCGCACCGGGGAACACGCGGGAGATGAGGCGCAGCATCGGTTCGTTGTGGCCGAGGACGTCGCCGTGCAGCCCGGTGTAGTGGAGGTCGGTGGCGAGGCGGCCGAGGGCGGTGATGAGCCGGGTGCCGACGCCTTTGCGCTGCCACGGGTCGACGACGGCGAGGGCGATCTCGGCGGTGTCGTCGCCGGTCGCGGCCAGGCGGGCGATGCCGATGGGCGTGCGGCGGCACTCGGCGACGACGGCGGCCTTGCGGTGGCCGTCGAGGTCGGCGAGTTGGCGGCGCATGGTGGCGCTGAGGCGCGGCATCGGAGCGTGGAACCGCAGGTAGCGGCTCTGCGGGGACAGGCCTTGGAAGACGGTGTCGACCGCGGCACCGGCCTCGGCGGCGTTGAGTTCGCGGACTTTCATGGCGTACGCCCCTTGAGTTCGGATTCCGAACCCTAGCTGGATCCGTTTTCCGAACGCAAGGGGTATCGTCGATGGGCATGGCCCACGTGAAGGTTGCCGACGAGCTGTGCACGGTGTCCCTGCCCGCCGCCCTGCTGGGTGAGCGGTGGACGTTGCTGCTGCTGCGGCAGGCGTTCCTGGGCACGCGGCGGTTCGAGGACTTCCAGACGGCGATGGACATCTCGCGCAGCGTGCTGACCGAGCGCTTGGGCACGCTGGTCGAGGAGGGCATCCTGCGCCGCGAGGCGTACAAGGAAGTGCGGACGCGCTACGAGTACCGGCTCACCGAGAAGGGCCTCGACCTGTACCCGGTGCTGATGGCGCTGCGGAAGTGGGGCGACAAGTGGATGTCACCGGACGAGGGCCCCTCGTTCGACCTGCACCACCGGTCGTGTGGGGGTGATGTCGGGGTGCACGTGGCGTGCGAGGAGTGCGGTGCCGAACTGACCGCGCGCGACGTCCGGGTGACGCCGCTACGCGACCCACGCTGAACCGGCCGAACCGGGTCGCGCCCCGCCGAACCGGGTCTGGCAACCCCGACTTGGCTGCGCCGGGCCTCACCGGTCGAGCAGCCCGAACTCGGCCGCGCCAGGCCTGACCGATCACGCAGCCCCCGAGTTGGCCGCGCCGCGCCGGACCGCGCAGCCCGCAGCAGGTCACTCCGCGCATCGCCGCGTAGGGCAGGGCCGCGTCGACCCACCAAGCAGGACCGCACCGAACCGACAGCGCCGAGCTGGCACCGCCGAACCGACACCGCCGAACAGACAGGGCCGCGTCGACTCCACCGAACCGGCAGCGCCGAACAGACAGGTCGGACCGATCGGGCCAGGCCGGGTCGAACAGGCCGACCGGTCCCGGCTACCGCCCTTCGAGCACGAACCGCTCAGTGGGCGGCGGCGTTCCAGGAGCGGCCGACGCCCACCGAGACCTCCATCGGCACCGACAGCTCGTACGCCCGACCCATCCGGTCGCGGACCAGGGCCTCCACCTGTTCCCGCTCCCCCTCCGCGATCTCCAGCACCAGTTCGTCGTGCACCTGGAGCAGCATCCGCGACCTCAGCCCCGACTCCTCCAGCGCGCGGAACACGCCCAGCATCGCGACCTTGATGATGTCCGCGGCGCTCCCCTGGATCGGCGCGTTCAACGCCATCCGCTCGGCCATCTCCCGGCGCTGCCGGTTGTCGCTGGTCAGATCGGGCAGGTAGCGCCGCCGGCCGAGGATCGTCTCGGTGTACCCCTTCTTCCGCGCGTCCTCGACGACCGCGTGCAGGTAGTCGCGCACGCCGCCGAACCGGGCGAAGTACGCCTCCTTCTGCTCCCGCGCCTCCGCCGCCGAGATCCGCAGCTGCTGGGCCAGCCCGTACTCCGACAGCCCGTACGCCAACCCGTACGACATCGCCTTCACCCGCCGGCGCTGCTCGCCCGACACCTCCGACGTGGGCACCGAGAACGCCCGCGACGCGACGAACGTGTGCAGGTCCTCCCCGCTGCGGAACGCCTCGATCAGGCCCGCGTCCTCCGACAGGTGCGCCATGATCCGCATCTCGATCTGGCTGTAGTCGGCCGTCATCAGCTCGGCGTACCCCGGCCCGACCACGAACGCCTCGCGGATGCGCCGACCCTCGTCCGTCCGGATCGGGATGTTCTGGAGGTTCGGGTCGGTGGACGACAGCCGCCCGGTCGCCGCGATCGTCTGGTGGAACGTGGTGTGGATGCGGCCGTCGTCGGCCACCGACTTGAGCAGCCCGTCGACCGTCGACTTCAGCCTCGTCGTGTCCCGGTGCGCGAGCAGGTGCTGGAGGAACGGGTGCTCCGTCGCCTCCAGCAGGTTCTGCAACGCGTCCGCGTCCGTCGTGTACCCGGTCTTGGTCTTCTTCGTCTTCGGCATCTGCAACTCGTCGAACAGCACCGTCTGGAGCTGCTTCGGCGAGCCGAGGTTGATCTCCTTGCCGATCACCGAGTACGCGTCCTGCGCGGCCTGCTTCACGCCCGCCGCGAAGTGCGCCTCCAACGCCGCCAGGTGCTCGGAGTCGATCGCGATGCCGACGGCCTCGACCTCGTCCAGCACCATCATCAGCGGCAGCTCCAGCGTCGCCAGCAGCGACTCCTGCCCGGTGGCCACCAGCTCCCGGTCCAGCGCGTCGGCCAGCTCGCCCACCGCGAACGCCCGCACGATGGTGGACTGCGCGACCTTCTCGCGCTCCTCGTCCTCGTCGGCCAGCAGCGACAGCTGGCCGTCGTCCGGCTCCTCCGCGCGCAGTTCCCGCTTGAGGTAGCGCAGGGCGAGGTCGTCCAGCGCGAACGACCGCTGGCCGGGCCGCACCAGGTACGCCGCCAGCGCCGTGTCGCTGGTGATCCCGCGCAGCTTCCAGCCACGCGCCCGCAGCTGGCGCAGCGGCAGCTTCAGGTCGTGCGCGGCCTTCGGCGCCGACTCGTCGGCCAGCCAGGCGGCCAGCGCGTTCTCGTCCTCTTCGGTCAGCGACGCGACCTCGACGTACCCGCCCTCGCCGCCGACCGCCGCGAGCGCCAGGCCCTCCAGCTCACCGCCGGACGAGCGGAACGCGACGGAGACCCGGCCGGACCGGGCGTGCGCGTCGAGCCACGACGCCAGCGAGCCGACCGGCACCGCGCCGCCGCTGACCGTGAAGCCCTCCTCGGCCTCCGGCTCGGCGGTGGACAGGGTCGAGAACAGCCGGTCCCGCAGCACCCGGAACTCCAGCTCGTCGAACAGCCGGTGCACCGCGTCCCGGTCCCACGGCCTGGCTTCGAGGTCGGCCGGCGCGAGGGGCAGCTCGACGTCCCGCACCAGCTCGGTGAGCTGCCGGTTCAGCATGATGTTGGACAGGTTCGCGCGCAGCGCGTCACCGACCTTGCCGGGCACCTCGTCCACGTGGTCGATGAGGCCGTCGAGCGAGCCGAACTGGGTCAGCAGCTTCACGATCGTCTTCGGGCCGACGCCGGGCGTGTTCGGCAGGTTGTCCGACGAGTCGCCGCGCACCGCCGCGTAGTCGGCGTACAGCTCGGGCGGCACGCCCTGCTTCTCCAGCACCAGCTCGGGGGTGTACCGGGCCATCTCGGACACGCCCTTGACCGGGTACAGCACCGTCACCTTGTCCGTGACCAGCTGCAACGCGTCCCGGTCGCCGGTGCAGATCAGCACTTCGAAACCGGCCGCCGTCGCCTGGGTGGTGAGGGTGGCGATCAGGTCGTCGGCCTCGTAGTTGTCCTTCGAGAGCGCCGGGATGGACAGCGTGCCGAGCACGTCCTCGATGAGGCTGACCTGGCCGCGGAACTCCTGCGGTGTCTCGCTGCGACCGGCCTTGTACTCGGCGTAGGCCTCGGTGCGGAACGTCTTGCGCGAGACGTCGAAGGCCACCGCGATGTGGGTGGGCTTCTCGTCGCGCAGCAGGTTGATCAACATCGAGGTGAAGCCGTAGACCGCGTTGGTGGTCTGGCCCGTGCCGGTCTGGAAGTTCTCCTTGGGCAGCGCGAAGAACGCCCGGTAGGCCATCGAGTGGCCGTCGACCAGCAGCAGACGGGAGGCTTCTGAAGTGCTCACCCCGGCGAGTCTAGGGTGAGGGTCCGACAGTTCTGCACCGAGTGGAGCACGCACGTGACGCCAGCACCCGAGGAGATCCCCGGCGCCGACCAGGGCTCGGCCCACGAGCAGCTGACCGCGAGACTCGGCATCGAGATCACCCATTGGGATGCCGAACGGCTGGTCGGGACGATGCCGGTGAAGGGCAACCGGCAGCCGTACGGGTTGCTGCACGGAGGCGCGAACGCGGCGCTGGCGGAGACGTTGGGCTCGATCGCGGCGGCCATGCACGCGGCGCCGGACCGGCTGGCGGTTGGGCTGGAGCTGTCCTGCACGCACCACCGGGGCGTCACGGAGGGTGTCGTCACGGGCGTGTGCACGCCGCTGCACCGCGGTCGCAGCACGGCCACCTACGAGATCGCGATCACCGACGAGCAGGGGCGCCGCGCGTGCACGGCCCGGCTCACCTGCTTCCTCAAGGATGCCCCTAAAGCGTGAATGTCGGTCCGGTCGCCCGCCGGCGTGGAATACCGCCGGGCGGGGGAACACGTGAGGTGGAGGTGGGCGTGCGGCGGGTGGTGGCGGTGATGTCGGTGGTCCTGGCGGCCGGGTCGGCGACGGCGTGCGGCGGGATGCCGGTCGAGGCGGGCCCGGGATCGGTGACGTCCCCCGTCCCGACGTACCCGGTGCCGGCGCAGGCGGTGCGGCCGGACGAGAAGGTGCTGAAGATCCCCACCACGTTGGACGGCGACACGGCGTTCACGCTGCTGGGGATGACCGCGGAGATGCCGACGCTGATCGGCAGCCACGCCGAGTACCACGCCAAGGGCCAGTTCGTCCGGATCCGGCTGAGCGTGATCAACAACGGTCGCAGCAGCGTGTCGTTCGACGCGCGCCGGCACGTGATGGTCGACCACCGCGAGACCGAGCACCACGTGGACACGCAGGCGATGAACGTGAAGCGGCAGCCGGAGACGATCGACCTCGGCGCGAACGTGCGCCTGGAGTACGACGTCTACTACGACCTGCCGAAGGACGCGAAGCCGCTGGCCCTGCGCGTGTACGGCGGTCCGACGCTGACCGACCTGAAGGACGGGTCGAGCACCGAGATCCCGCTGGCCCAGCCGTAGCGGCCGGGCCGGCGGGTCTGCCTCAGTGACCCCCGAGGTACGCGGCGCGCACCTGCGGGTCGTCCAGGAGCTCCGGTCCGGGTGCGCTCTTCACGACCCGGCCGGTCTCCAGCACGTACGCGCGGTGGGAGAGCTTCAGCGCCTGCTGCGCGTTCTGCTCCACCAGCAGCACGGTCGTGCCGCGCTTGTTGATCTCCTTGATGATCTCGAAGATCTGCGCGATGAGCATGGGCGCGAGGCCCATCGACGGCTCGTCGAGCAGGAGCACCTTCGGCTTGGTCATCAGCGCCCGGCCGATGGCGATCATCTGCTGCTCGCCACCGGACATGGTGCCGCCGAACTGGCTCTTCCGCTCCGCGAGGCGCGGGAACAGCTCGTAGACCTCGGCCAGGTCGGCGTCAAGGGCGTCCTTGCGGGTGTACGCGCCCATCAGGAGGTTCTCCTGCACCGTCATGCCGGGGAACACGCCGCGGCCTTCCGGTGACTGGCCGATACCCGCGACGACCCGCTTGTGGCCGGCCATCTTGGAGATGTCGTCGCCGTTGAACACGATCTGGCCGCTGGTCAGCGGGCGCAGGCCGGAGATCGTCTTGAGCGTCGTCGTCTTGCCGGCGCCGTTGGCCCCGATCAGCGACACGATCTCGCCTTCGTCCACCTGGAGGCTGATGCCCTTGATAGCGGCGATCTTGCCGTAGTGCACGTGGATGTCGTTGACCTCAAGAAGCATCTTCGGACACCCCCAGGTAGGCCTCGATGACCTTCGGGTTGTTCTGCACCTCTTGCGGGAGCCCTTCTGCGATCAGCTGGCCGAAGTCCAGCACCGCCACGCGGTCGCTGACGCCCATGACCAGGCTCATGTCGTGCTCGATCAGCAGCACGGTCCGACCGCTGTCGCGGATCTTGCGGATCAGCGCCTGGAGCGATTCCTTCTCGGCCGGGTTCATCCCGGCCGCGGGCTCGTCCAGCAGGAGCAGCTTCGGGTCCGTGGCCAGGGCGCGGGCGATCTCGAGCCGCCGCTGGTCGCCGTAGGGCAGGTTCTTCGCGGTCTCGCTCATCCGGCCGGGGATGCCGACGAAGTCCAGCAGCTCCCGGGCCAGCTCACGGCCGCGCTTCTCCTCCTTGCGGTGCCAGGGCAGGCCCAGCGTCGCGCCGATCGCACCGGTCTTGTGGTGCGCGTCCGCGCCCACCATCACGTTCTCCAGCGCCGACATGTTGTGGAACAGCCGGATGTTCTGGAACGTGCGGGCGACGCCCTGCTTGGTGATCTTGAACCGCTTGCCGCCGTCGATCCGCGTGCCGTTGAACAGCACCTGGCCCTCGGTCGGCTGGTAGACGCCGGTGACCACGTTGAACACGGTGGTCTTGCCCGCGCCGTTCGGGCCGATCAGGGCGAAGATCTCGCCCTGGTTGACGCTGATCTTCGCCTCGCGGAGGGCGACCACGCCGCCGAAGCGCATGGTCACGTTGTCCAGCTGAAGGACGGGAGTGCTCACTTGGCCGCCTCCGTCGTGGTCACATCGGTGTCCGGACCCGGGACCTCGGCACCCATGGTGCCCATGCCGCCGGTTCCCTCGTGCAACTCGGCCTTGCGCCGCCGCGAGGGCAGCAGGCCTTCCGGCCGGAGCGCCATCATCAGCACCAGCACGCCGCCGAACAGCAGGATGCGGAACTCGGCCGGGTCCTTGCCGCCGAGGGCGGTCTTCAGCCACTCGACCTCGCGGAACCGCTCGGGCAGCCAGGCGATGACGAACGCGCCGAGCATGACGCCGGGCAGGTTGCCGGAGCCGCCGAGCACGACGGCGGCGAGGATCGTCGCGGACAGGATGAACGGGAACGTGTTCGGCTCGATGAACACGGCCTTGCCCGCGTACATGCCGCCCGCCAGGCCGCCGATCATGGCGCCGATGGCGAACGCGAGGAGCTTGAACTTGAACGTCGGCACGCCCATCAGCTCGGCCGCGTCCTCGTCCTCGCGGATCGCGGCCCACGCGCGGCCGACCCGGCTCTTCTGCAGCCGCACCGAGAAGATGATCACCAGGATGATGGCGATCAGCATCAGGTAGTAGTACGGCGCGGGGAGCAGCGCGAACTCGACCACACCGGGGATGTCGGGCGGGTGCGGCACGTTGGTGATGCCGCGTGCGCCGCCGATCTCGTCGGTGTTGTTCGCGGTGATCCGGACGATCTCGCCGAACCCGAGCGTCACGATCGCCAGGTAGTCGCCGCGCAGTCGCAGCGTCGGCGCGCCCAGGATGACACCGGACACGGCGGCGAGCAGGATGCCGAACGCCACCGTCGCCCAGTAGTTCCAGCCGTACTGGGTGGCGAAGTAGGCCACCGAGTAGCCGCCGATGGCGAAGAACGCGACGAAGCCGAGGTCGAGCAGACCTGCCTGGCCGACCACCACGTTCAGGCCGACGGCGAGCAGGATGTAGGTGCCGATCGGGTAGATCAGGACCGTGGTCCAGTCCGAGCCGGGCGACATGAAGGTGCCGATCCACGGCGCGGGCAGGATCAGCGCGAACACGATCGCGCCCAGGTACACGAGGTACCGCTGCCACACCTTGGCGTGTTCCCACCAGTCGCGGGCACCGTCGACCAGGGCGCCAACGCGCCTCAACGGATTCGCGTTGCCAGTCACTCCGTTGCCTTTCATGCGCGGGCCTTCTGTAGGGATTCACCCAGGATGCCGGTGGGGCGGAACATCAGCACGACCACCAGCACGGTGAACGCGATCACGTCCTTCCACTCCGAACCCAGGAAGATCGCGCCCCAGTTCTCGATGAGGCCGAGCACGATACCGCCGAGCAGTGCGCCGCGGAGGTTGCCGATACCGCCGAGCACGGCCGCGGTGAACGCTTTGATGCCGAGCACGAAACCGACGTTGAAGACGGTGTTCTCGAACTCCATCAGGTAAAGCGCGCCGGCGACACCGGCCATCGCGCCGCCGAGGAGGAACGTGACCCGCACGATGTTGTCGATGCTCACGCCCATGAGGACGGCGGCTTCGGGGTCCTGCGCGGTGGCGCGGATACCGCGACCGATCTTGGTGCGGTTCACCACGCGGTCCAGCGCGATCATCATGATGACCGCGGCCACGATCACGATGATGTGGTCGGTGCGGATCGCCGCGTTGCCGATGGAGAACACGGTGTCGCGGTCGACGATGCGCGGCGCGGACTGCTGGTTGCGGCCGGGCTTGCCGGTCAGCCACGGGATGATGACCAGCGCGAACAGCTCCTGCAGGAACAGCGACGCGCCGATCGCGGAGATCAGTGCGGTGAGCCGGGTGGCGCCCTTCTTGCGCAGCGGCCGGTAGGCCACCAGCTCCAGCAGGACCGCGGCGCCACCGGAGATCGCGGCCGACAACAGAATGATCAACAGCATCACGCCGAACAGCGCGAACCCGGTCAGCGGCGACGCGGGGGCGATCGCGGTGATCACCACGAGCGACGTGAACGTGCCGATCATGAAGATCTCGGAGTGCGCGAAGTTGATCAGACGCAGCACGCCGTAGACCATCGTGTAGCCGAGGGCGATCAGCGCGTAGATGGAGCCGAACACCAGTCCGCCCACCGTGCTGGGTAGGAACTGGTTGAGAAAATCATCAAGCATGACAGGTTGCCTCACGAGACGGGCGGGGAGAGAACATAGCCATAGTGGTGGGGAGCGGGAGCAGCCGTTCGTACGACGCTCCCGCTCCCCAGCTCGCCAGCTTGCTTGCCTAATCCGTCCCGGATCAGCCCTCGAGCTTCGCTTCCTCGGCCGGCCCGAGCAGCTTGAGGACGCCGCCCTTGACCTGGTAGACGAAGATCGCGTTGTTCTCGGGCTCGCCGTTCGCCTTGAACTTGATCGGCTTGGAGACGCCCTCGAAGCTGATCGTCTTCAGGTACTCGTTGATCTTCTCACCGGTGGTGTTGCCCGCCTCGACGGCCTTGATGAAGGCGGTCGCGGCGTCGTAGCCCTCGGTCGCGTAGATCGCAGGGTCGGCGCCGGCGCTCGCCTTGTACTTGTCGAAGAACTCCTTCAACGGGCCGGTCACGTCCGCCGACGGGATGTTGCACGGGCAGGCGAGGACTGCGCCCTCGGCCGCCTGGGCGCCCGCACCGGTCACCAGCTGCTGGTCGAGCGAGCCGTCGCCGGAGGCGAAGGTGGCCGTGACGCCGCCGTCGCGCAGCTGCTTGAGCAGCCGGCCGGCCTGCGCGTAGTAACCGCCGAAGACGATCACGTCGGGCTTCGACGCGGCGACCTTCGTGACGGTGGACGAGTAGTCGGACGCGTCCTTGGCGAACTTGTCCCGCTCGACCGTGACGCCCGCGGACTCGAACGACTTGGCGACGGCGTCGGCCAGGCCGACGCTGTACTCCTGGTCGTCGGACAGGACGAACGCCTTCTTCGGGGCCTTCGCCTTCACCAGGAACTCGGCGATGCCGGGGCCCTGGTCGTCGTCGTTCGCGACGACGCGGTGCCAGTAGGTCCAGCCGTTCTGCGCCAGGCCGGGGTTCGTGGCGGACGGCGAGACGCTGGGGAGCTTGCTCTCCTCCAGCTGGCCGCCGATGGCCTTCGACTCACCGGAGAAGGCCGGGCCGATGAGGCCGACGATCTTGTCCTGGGTGACGGCCTTCGTGATCAGCGAGGTCGCCTGGTCGGGCTTGCCCTGGCTGTCGTACGGCACCAGCTCGATCTTGACCTTGGGGCTCTTGGCGTTGTACTCGTCGATCGCCATCTTCGCGCCGTTGCGCGGCGGGATCACGATCGCCGAGTTCTCACCGGTGAGGTCACCCATGAACCCGATCTTGACCGAGGTGACTTCGCCACCCGCATCGCCGCCGCCGCCACCGCCGCCGGCGCAAGCCGCGAGCACCAGCGACGAAGCCGCCGCCAGCGCCAGAACTCGGCCGAGTCGTGCTCCTGACACCGGAATACCTCCCATGACACCAACCATGCCGCCGGTAGGCGGATGCCCTCACACGAGGGCTGGGTTAGGGCAGGAACGTAGCTTCATGTGAGTTCGATGAACAGGTGGTCTTACTGCTCTGTGTCCACATCGTGACGGTAGTCACCGGAAAATGCCCCAGCGTTAACAACCCTAAATCCAGCTCAAATCGCCGCAGGTCACACGGCCAATGCGGGCAGTAACCAACAATGACCCGACGTACTGTCCGATACTCGAACGTGTATCACTCGCGGGAGTTAGTCACCCGAAGTTTTCGATGACCGCTTCGGCCACGGCCTTCATCGTCGTGCGGCGATCCATAGCCGTCCGCTGCACCCAACGGAATGCCTCGGGCTCCGACAGACCCTGCTTGGTCATCAGCAATCCCTTGGCGCGCTCCACGACCTTGCGCGTCTCCAGCCGGTCGGTGAGCCCGGCGACCTCGTTCTCCAGCGCCTGCAACTCGGCGAACCGGCTCATCGCCAGCTCGATCGCGGGCACCAGGTCGCGCTTGGCGAACGGCTTCACCAGGTAGGCCATGGCGCCGGCGTCACGCGCGCGCTCCACGAGGTCGCGCTGGCTGAACGCGGTGAGGATGACGACCGGGGCGATGCGCTTGCCCGCGATCACCGAAGCGGCCTCGATGCCGTCGACCTTCGGCATCTTGACGTCCATGATCACCAGGTCCGGTCGCAGCTCGGTGGCCAGCGTGACCGCCTCGTCGCCGTCGGCGGCCTGACCGGCCACCTCGTACCCCTCTTCGCGGAGCATCTCGACCAGGTCGAGTCGGATGAGGGCTTCGTCCTCGGCCACGAGCACTCGCCGTGGCGCGGCCTCGGGCTGGGCCTCGGCAGCCGGTTGGGTCACCGGGGTCCTCCTGACATTCTGACGGCGGCTCGACGCGGTCGCGTCGGACGAAACCGCAGTCTACCGGCGGGTCGGGCCACTCCGGGGTGACGTGGCCGTGATCGCGGCCACCGCCGCCGGCTTGCCCGGTTCGGGGCCGGCCGATCGACCGAACGCGCCAGGCGGAAGCCTTCCCGCAGCCGGTGCGCCGGTGCCGGGCAGCCCAGTCACCGACGCAGTCCTGCGGCCGGCGTGCCCGTGCTGGACAGCCCGAGTCAGGTACACCGATCCGCGGCCGGCGTACCTGTGCCGGGCGCCCGTCGTGGACGCCCGGCACCGCAGGTCAGCGCACCGCCTGCGGCGGCTCCCACCAGCCCGTCACGCCCTTCGGCCACTCGAACGCGGCCAGCGCGGGCTCGTTCGCCGGGTCCGGGCCCTCGACCTCGCGCAGGAACAGGTCGTACCAGCCCGTCGAGATGCCGAGCCCCCCGGCAACACTGGGAACTTCCACAGACCCCGGCAGCCCGAACACCGGGTGCAGCAGGCGGTCGGCCACCTTCGGCACGCCGAGGCTCGCGGGCCACTCGACCCACCACTGGTCACCCTGGGCCAGCGCCCGCACCCACGGCGCGGCGGAGAACAGGTGGTACCGGCGCAGCACCGCGCTACCCACTCCGGTCGGGCGCGGCGCCTCGTCCAAGCGGTCGCGTTCGGCCTGGGTCAGTGGGCCGTCGAGGAACGTCCCGCCCAGGTCGCGGCCGGCGAGGAGGTTCCGCACGTACTTCATGCCGGTGGCCCAGGCCCGCTCGTCCACGCCCGCCAGGTGCACGGCCGCGTCCAGGTCCAGCAGTCGGAGTTCCACCGAACGCGGGTGGTGGGTGACCCGCAGACCGGCCGCCCCCGCCACCCAGTCCCCGTCGCGCTTGGGCAGCAGCTCGTAGAGCAGCGGACCCAGGGCGTGCTCGGTGAGGTGCAGGCGCAGCCGCCTGCCCGGCTCGACGGCGCCGAACGCGTGCGCCGGCCGCACCATGCTCGCGGGCGGGCGGAGTTGCAGGTGCGCGGCGGCGTCCAGACCGGCTTGCAGCACCACGGACTCGAGCGCGCGCTGGTCGTCGTCCTCCGCGTCGGGCAGGAACAGTCCGCGCACGTCGGCCTTGCCGCCGCGCAGGGCGTCGACCACGCGTTCGCGCCGGTCGTCGGGCAGGTCGTGCAGCACCGCTTTCACCGCGGGCACGGCCTGGGACAGGTTTTCGCCGGTGTAGGTCCGGCGGAGGTCGACCAGCTGTTCGGTCAACGACGATCGCGCCATGGCAGTCCTCGCTCCCGCCGCCCGGCTCGGCGCAACAAGGACGCGTCACGCGTCGTTCAACGGTTTCGAGTGGTCTTCATGAGCAGGGGCGCCTACGCCCCGCAGCGGATCACGCCACCCACTTGCCGGGGAGTGGCTCCAGCCTCACGTCTGCTCACACACGCCGCTTCCGACGATAGCAAAGCCCGACCGGGTCCGGCGACGACGACCGGCGCGAAGCGGAGCGCGGCGGCATGATGACACTTTGGTGTAACGCCCACCGGTAAGGTGTCGAACATGAGTTCGAACGAACGCGCGTGGCCTGCTCCCCACGCCCAGGACGAGCTGCGGTTGATGACCGGATTCCTGACCTTCCTGCGGCTCACCGCCGTGTCGAAGGTCGAGGGCCTGAGCTGGGCGGACGCCACGGCCACGCCCATCTCCACGTCGCCGGTGGTGAGCGCGCTGGGCGTGCTGCGGCACCTGACCGCGGTCGAGCGGTGGTGGTTGTCGATCGAGGTGGGCGGCGTGGAGCTGCCGTCGCTGTGGGGCGCGGACGCCGACGCGTCGTGGCGCATGCACGAGGGCGACACGGTCGAGTCGGTGATGGACGAGTACCGGGCCGAGTGGGCACGGTCGGAGCGCGCGCTCGACGGGTTGGGCGCGGACGACCGGACGCGCGGCGACCACGACGGCAAGGGCCGGACGGTGCGCTGGGTCCTCGCGCACGTCGTGCAGGAGACCGCGCGGCACGTCGGGCACCTGGACTTCCTGCGTGAGCTCGCGGACGGCGAGAAGGGCGAGTGACTCGCGGGGCATGACGCTTGCGGGTGAACAACCCTGCGGTGTCCGGCGGTGGCTGATTGGATCTCCGTCCATGCGCCACCTGGTTGCCCTTCTCGCCGCCGTGCTCGTGCTGTCCCTGCCCGCTGCGCCCGCCTGGGCCGCAGAATCGGCGCCCGCGCTCGCAACACCCACCGCGCCGGCCGTCGAAGTCGACTACACCGGGATCGTGTCGTTGCGCGGCTGTTCCGGATCGGTGGTCCGGCCGCCGGCGCACGATCCCGCCGACCCCGCACTGGTGCTGACCAACGGGCACTGCGTGCGGATGCTGGGTGCCGACGAGGTCCTCGTGGAGGAAGCGTCCGACCGGGTGTTCACGTTGCTGGACAAGGACGGCGACGGCACGCTCGGCACGCTGCGCTCGTCCGGTCTCGCCTACGCGACGATGTCCGGGACCGACGTCGCCCTGTACCGGCTGACGTCGACCTACGCCGAGGTCGAGGCCATGGGCACGCGGGCGCTGGAGCTGTCGCCCGAACGCCCGGCGACCGGCATCGCGATCCGGCTGGTGTCGGGCTACTGGCGGCACATCTACGCCTGCCACGCGGACGGTTACGTGCACGAGCTGCGCGAGGACCGGTGGACCTGGCGCGGTTCGATGCGCTACACCGAGGAGTGCGACAGCAAGGCCGGCACGTCCGGTTCACCGGTGCTCGACGTGGCCACGGGCAAGGTGGTGGCGGTCAACAACACCGCCAACGAGGACGGCGAGCGGTGCACGCTCAGCAACCCGTGCGAGGTGGACGAGACCGGCGCGGTGACCGTGCGCCAGGGCATCCGGTACGGGCAGCAGACCCACCAGATGGTGCCCTGCCTGACCGGAGGCGGCCGGGTCGACCTGACCGCCCCCGGCTGCGGGCTGCCCCGGCCCGCGGCTTAGCGCCGGCTCAGAATCGCTCGCCGGACAGGGCGACGACCGCCGCCATCGGGTTGCCCAGGTGGTAGTGGTCGACGGCCAGGTACGTCGGCGTCTTGCGGGCGGCGGGCTCGCAGAACCTGCGGGCCCGGTCGGCCAGCTTGCCGTTGTCGGTGGTCGCGGTGCCGGTGATGGGCACGTCCCGGAAGTGGTTCATCACGAACAGCGGCCGGAAACCGGGCTCGGTGCGGTTCAGCGGCGTGCTCCAGCGGCTGTAGCAGGACCAGTCCGACGCGCCGAGGCCGGAGCCCATCGACCAGTAGTTCTCGACCGTCCACTCCTGTTGGTACATCACGCCGAACGCGTCGCGCTGCGGCGAGTCGCCCGAACGGCCGTGGTCGGTGAAGATCATCAGCCGCTTGTTGGTGGCGCGCAAGGTGTTCAGGGTCGGCCAGCCGTTGGTCCGCACGCCCGCCTGGTCGGGGCGGAACAGCACGTTCGCCAAGCCGTTGACGCGGGACAGCTCGGAGCGCAGCACCTCGGCGGAGACGTAGTCCTCCAGGAACACGGTGACGAACTCGTTCGGGTTGCGGTTCAGGAAGTCCACGATCCGCTGCACGTCCACCCACAGCGCCACCGGGCGGCTGACCCACGTGCAGCTGTTGTGGCACAGGATCGCGCCGTCCGGCGTCTGGTGGATGTCCAGCTGGAACCCGCGCACACCGTCGCGGAGCTGCTGCTCGATGCCGCGGGCCTGGTTGGGCGCGAGGTTCACGAACGGCGGCGCGAAGCCGCCGTCCACGCCGTTGGCGTAGGCGTTGTGCGCGGTGAGGAAGGTGACCTGGTCCAGCCGCCGCTCCCCCTCGGCCGGCACCGGCACACGTCGGGGTGACACGGGGGTGAGGTGCCAGCGGTCGGCGCCGGTGCCGATCCGCACCTGGTCCGTGCCGGACGCGATCAGGTAGCGGTCGACGCCGGGGACCTTGAGCCGGTGCCGACCGTCGTCGGGCAGGTCGCCGTCGGGCAGAACGTCCCACTGCGCGTCGGGGCTGTCGCACGACAGCACGACCGCCTGGTCGGCTTGGCGGCCCAGGCACTGGCTGCCTTCGCGCAACGTTCGCCCGGTGAGGGTCCACTGCTGGCGGTCCTCGTCGCCCTTGGGCCGGCGTTGGAGGACGGAGGTGCCGGACACGCCGGCGTTCAGGCCGGTGGTGACGCTCTGGAGGTAGTAGACGCCGTCGGCGGCCTGGGCTTGGACGGCCGCGATTGCCGGTGCCGTGGCGGGTGCGATGGCGGTCAGGGAGGCGGCGAGCGTGACGATCAGGGCTGATCGAATGGCGCGCATCAAGAAGTCCTCTCGAAGGCTCCGCGGCGGCGGGCTCGCCCAGCGTAGCCACGAAACCGGTAAAACGCGAAAGAACTTCACGTCAGGTCGTTCTAGGCTGGTGCCATGACCGAACCCTGGGGTGATCCCGAGAAGATCCGCCGCGTCCTGGCGGACGGCGAGACCTGGGCCGTGGTCGGGCTGGCCGACCACCCGCACCGCGCCGCCTACGGCGTGGCGAGGTTCCTCAAGCAGCACGGCAAGCGGATCGTGCCCGTGCACCCCGACGCGGCGACCGTCCACGGCGAGCAGGGCTACGCGTCGCTGGCCGACATCCCGTTCCCGGTGGACGTGGTGGACGTGTTCCGCCGGTCGGAGGCGGCGGGCGAGTTCGCGGACGCGGCGGTGGAGATCGGCGCCAAGGCGGTGTGGTTCCAGCTCGACGTGATCGACGAGGCGGCGTACGAGCGGGCCACGGCGGCCGGGCTGGACGTCGTCATGGACCGCTGCCCGGCCATCGAGTGGTCGGCGCTCGGGCCCCGCTGATCACGCCCGGCTGATCACGCCCGGCGGCGTGCGGTGACCTCGATCTCGATCCGCATCCGGGGGTCGGCCAGGCCGCACTCCAGCATCGTCGCGGCCGGCCGCACCTCGCCGAACACCGCGCGCAACGCGGGCCAGCACGGCTCGAAGTCCTTGGCGTCGGGCAGGTAGTAGGTCACCCGGACGACGTCGGCGAAGGTGCACTCCGCCTCGGTCAGCGCGGCGCCGATGTTGACCAGGCACTGCTCGGCCTGCGCGACCACGTCGTCGGAGATGGTCATGGTGGCGTAGTCGAAGCCGGTCGTGCCCGACACGTGCACCCAGTCGCCGTCGACCACGGCCCGCGCGTAGCCGATCTGTTCTTCGAACGTGGAGCCCGAAAGGATCACTCGCCTCATGTCGTTCACCCTAATTGAGTAGCCTGCGGGCCATGCCGATCGTCGCGCTCAACGGGATCAACCTCAGCTACCAGGTGGACGGCGAGGGTGAACTCGTCGTCATGCTGATGGGCACCGGCAGCCCCGGCCGGGTGTGGCGCGCGCACCAGGTGCCGGCGCTGAAGGCCGCCGGGTTCCGGGTGGCCACCGTCGACAACCGGGGCATCCCGCCGACGGACGAGTGCGCGTCCGGGATCGCGATCGAGGACATGGTCGGCGACACCGTCGCCCTGATCGAATCGCTCGGCGGGCCGGCCCACCTCGTCGGCACGTCCATGGGAGCGCGGATCACGCAGGAAGTGGCGCTGGCCCGTCCGGACCTGGTTTCGAAGGCCGTGATGCTCGCGACGGCCGGCCGCAACGACCACCTGCAGAGCGCCCTGTCACGGGGTGAGCGCGCGCTGCACGACCAGGGGATCACGCTGCCGGGCGAGTACTTCGCGGCGGTGAACGCGGTGCTGAACCTGTCCCCCGCGACGCTGCGCGACCCGAGTGCGGCGCGGGACTGGCTGGACCTCCTGGAGCTGTCCGGTTCCACCGTCGGCAAGGGCGTGCGGGCGCAGATGGGGATGAACGAGACCGAGAGCCGGCTCGACGCGTACCGCGGGATCAAGGCGCCGTGCCTGGTGGTGGGCTTCGCGGACGACCGCGTGCTGCCGACGTACCTGGCGCGAGAGGTCGCCGACGTCATCCCGGGCGCGCGGTACGAGGAGGTGGCCGATGCGGGCCACTTCGGTTACCTGGAACAGCCCGCGGCCGTGAACCGGCTGCTCGTGGACTTCCTGACGGGCTCCTGACGGGTTCTTGACCGGTCCGGCTCCGGGCGCGGTCCTGATCCCGGTTCCGATCCCGATCCCGGTTCCGGTTCCGGTTCCGGTTCCGGTTCCGCACGGATCGTGACCGGTCGACCACGAGAACCCTTCTACCACCCCGCTCCGAACGCCGTTACCGTCGATCGCGACTTGGCGGAGGGGGCACATGGACGCGCGACGGCTCGGCCGCACCTCCCGCCTGATCGCGCTGACCGGGCTGGGCGCGGTGACGTTCCTCGTGCTCGTCCCCGTCGCGGTCAACCTGGTCACGGGTGGGTCGGCGCTGCGGGTGCTCGGCCCTTACGCGCCGTGGTTGTGGGCAGCGCTGGCCGTGTTGTCCGCGCTCACCGTGTGCCTCGCCGCGTGGGAACCGCTTCGCGCGCTTGTGCTGCGACGGCGTCCTTCGCACCCGGCCAACCGGCGGGCGGCGCTGGACCGGGTGGAACGTTTCGTGCGGGCGCGAGTGGACGGTTCGTTGGCCGAGCAGGTGCGGCTGAAGCTCGGTGTCGTGCCACGGGTGGGGCCGCGGTTGCCCACGCGCATCCGTCACCCGTTGGTCGTGGTGGGCGAACCCGGCTCCGGGAAGACGGCTTTGCTGCTGTCGCTCGCGGAGACGTTGGCGGCTCGGGCGCGGCAGGACCTGAGCCTGCCCGTGCCGGTGGTGGTGGACCTGGGCGGGTGGCAGCGGGACGACGACTTCGGCGAGTGGCTGCTGCGGGTGTTGTCGTCGCGGTACCGGATCGGGGCGCGGCTGGGGCGGGTGTGGCTGCGGCAGGGCAACCTCGTGCTGTTGTTCGACGGGCTGGACGACCTGTCCCCGGCCGACCGGGTGGAGTGCCTGGCCTGGATCACCGCGTTGAAGCTGCGGGAGGTCGTGCTGTGCGGTGCGGGCGATGAGCACCGGCACTTGCCTCGTTGTGATGTGGTTCGGGTGGATCCGTTGGGGCGCAACGAGGTCCTGGACCTGATCACGGCTTGTGCGCCGCGGTTGGACGGGTTGCGCGAGGCTCTGGAGAAGGACCCGGAGCTGTGGGACGAAGTGCGGACACCGCTCGCGTTCGGACTGCTGGCGCTGGCGTACCGGGCGGGGCGTGCGGAGTACCGGGGTGTGCTGGACACGTATCTGGTGGAGTCGGTAGCGCGTGACCCCTCCGGCACTTCCGGCTCTCACGGCTCTGCGGGCTCTCTTGGTTCTCCCGGCTCTCCTGGTCGTTCCGGCGCTTCCGGCTCTCCCGGCACTTCCGGTTCCTCCGGTTCGGAGCGCTTGGTGCGGGCTTTGCGGTTCCTGGCCCGGATCGCCCGGCGTCGGGGTGATCTCCAGGCGCGGTCCCGGTTGCCGTCGCGGGAGGTGTGGCTGGACTTCGTCGGGACGGACGTGGTGTGGCGGCTGTTCGGGCGGGCCGCGCCGGGTGCGCTGGCGGGTGCGGCGACCGCGTTGTGCTTCGTGGTCGGGGTGCGGCTCGGTCTGGTGGCGGCTGCCGTCACCGCTGTCGCCACGGTCGGCGTGCCGCGCAGTGCGTTCATCGCGGTTCGTGGTGATGTCCGGCGCGGAAGGCGTTGGGCGGTAACGGGTTTCGTGGCCGGGGTGTTGATCACCGGTGTCGTGGCCTTGCTGGGTGGGCTGCTCGGTGCGCTCGTCCCGGGATGGCCTCCGGCGGTCGGGTACGGGGTGGTCGTCGTGGTCGCGCTGCTCGTCGCCTACGGCAACACGCGTGACCGGTACTGGGCGTTGGCGTGCGCGTTGGTGCCGGTCGGGGTGATGGTGGTGACGGGGCCGGGTTCGGACCTGCCGGTCGGCCTCGGGATCGGGCTGGCGTCGGGGGCGGTGGCGGGTGCGTTCATCGGCGGTCTGCGCGGCGTGTGGGCCGGTCTGCACACGCGGGGCGCGATCGGGCTGCGCTGGTTGCCGGTGGCGGGATTGGTCGGGGTGGGGTCGGCGGCGCTCGCGGGTGCCGCGGTTCGCCCTTCGGCGTTGGGCGCGGTGACCGGCGTGCTGCTCGGGCTGGCGGTGGCGCCTGTCGTGAACCGGCCGTTCGACCCGGTGGCGGGGTTGCTCGCGCGACCGTTGGCGCTGGACGAGTTCCCGTTGGGGCGCAAGGCGATTCTCCAGTCCGCGCGGGACCGGGTGCTGTTGGTCGACGAGCACCGGTTCCCGCACGACCTGGTCCGCGACCACCTCGCGTCGTGCGATCCGGTGGAGGTGGCGGCGACCGTCGAGCGGCGGCGTGCCGGCCTCAGCCCCACCGGGTCCGACCCCATGGCTTGAACACCGACAGCACGGTGTTGAAGGTGTAGAGGGTGAGGGACACGCAGCAGGCCACCAGGACGTCCGGGCCGGCCGTGGCGACCGCTCCGGCTGCCGCCTCGTGCAGGCCGGAGCGCAGGGAGAACGTCGTCGCGATCACGGCGATGACGGTCAGCACGAACTTCACCAGCACCCAGCGGTACTTCACCAGGCCCCACTTCGTGCCGAGGGACAGGACGACGCCGGTGGCCAGCGCGGTGAGCGCGAGCGGCAGCACGACGAGGTCGCCGAGCAGTGACATGGCCTGGTAGAGCTGCGGCGCGTCGAACGCCGCCAGTGCGAGCACGAGCATCCCGATCGTGACGCCGAGCCAGCCGACGGACGTGATGACGTGCAGCAACAGCCACGACTTCCGCACTCTCGGTTTCATGCCGCACAGCCTGTCCCGTCCCACACCCTCACCGCGTCCGCCCGACAGCGGCTCCCCCGCCTACGCCCCCCGACGTACCCCACTCCGCGTGAGTCCTACGTTCACGCCCCGTGAGTCCTACCTTCCGAACGCGTGAGTCCTACGTTCGGGACCCCCGAATTCAACGCTCAGGACAAGGTCGGCCGGCTCTGGCCGTTCTGAGCGTTGAACTCGGGGTACGTGAACGTAGGACACGGGTGTTCTGAATGTAGGACTCACGCGGAGTGGAGGTAGGGCTCACGGGCGCGTGGGGTTAGGGCCAGGGGGAAGGGTGGGTGAGGGTGGCGGGAAGTCTGGTGGTGCGCGTGCCCTTGGCCGCGTCCACCTGGGCCTGGGTGAGGAAGAACGCGCCGGTCAGGTCGGCGTCGGAGAGGTCGGCGCCACGCAGGTCGGTGCCGATGAAGTCCACCAGCCGCAGGTCCGCCCCGCGGAGGTCGGCGCCGATCAGGTACGCACCGCGCAGGTTGGACGCCCGCAGGTTCGCGCCCTTCAGGTCCTTGCCGATCAGGTCCGCGCCACGGCGGTTCTTGCCCTTGCCCCGGGTCAGCTCGCTCGCCTTCAGCAGCACCGCGTTCGCCTGCTCCCAGTACGGGCCGACGTCCAGGGCCAGCAGCTCCTCGGAGGTGCCGGCGGTGAGCGCTTCGATCTTCGCCGCGAGGTCACGGGCGGCGGGGTGCAGTGCGCGGGCCTTCTCCAGGGACTGCACCTCGGTCAGGTACCAGAGCAGCTCGTGCAGCTGCCGCATCACCGGGAACACGTCGAACATGGCCGCCGCCGACGCCGGGTCGTCACGCCAGCTCGTGCCGCCGAACGTCACCTGCGCCACCTGCTGGCCCGCACCGAAGCAGTCGTACACAGTGCAGCCGGTGAACCCGGTCTCCCGCAGCTTCGAGTGGATGCCGCAGCCGAAGTCCGCGAGCAGGTTCCGGCACGGCGTGCGGGCCGGTTTGTCGATCGCGAAGTCCACCGACTTGGCGAACGCGGGCACCACGCAGCACAAAGCGAAGCAACGCGAGCAGTCGGCGCGGAGGTCGTTCATGCGCTCAACGTGTCCAAAATCTGCTGCCCGTACTTCGCCAGCTTGTTCTCACCGACGCCGTTGACGGTGCCCAGCTCGTCCAACGTCGACGGCCCGGACGTGGCGATCTGCCGCAGCGTCGCGTCGTGGAAGATCACGTAGGCCGGGACGCCCTGCTCCTTGGCCGTCGCCGCGCGCCACGCCCGCAGCCGCTCGAACACCGGAGTCGCCTCGGCACTCAGCTCCACCTGCGCCGCCGTGCTCTTCGCGGTCTTCACCTTGGCCAGGCGCTCCGGCTCACGCCGCATCAGCACCTTGCGCCCCTGGTACAGCACCTCGTCGCTGCCCGGCGTGACGACGAGCGTCGAGTACTCGCCCTCCACCGCGATCAGCCCCTGCGCCAGCAGCTGCCGGACCACCCCGCGCCAGCCGCTCTCGTTCAGCTCGGTGCCGATGCCGAACACCTTCAGCTGGTCGTGGTCGTGCTGGATGACCTTCGCCGTCTTGCGGCCGAGCAGGATGTCGATCGTCTGCCCCGCCCCGAACTTCTGCCGCCGCTCGTTGCGCAACCGCACCACCGTGGACAGCACCTTCTGCGCCGCCACCGTGCCGTCCCACGTCTCCGGCGGCACGAGGCACGTGTCGCAGTTGCCGCACGGAGTGCCGGACTGGCCGAAGTAGTCGAGCAACCGAACGCGACGGCACTCGACCGTCTCGCACAGCGCGAGCATCGCGTCGAGGTGGGCCATGAGCTTGCGGCGGTGCTGCTGGTCGCCCTCGGAGTCGTCGATCATCTTGCGCTGCTGGACGACGTCCTGGAGCCCGTACGCCAGCCAGGCGGTGGACGGCAGCCCGTCCCGGCCCGCGCGGCCCGTCTCCTGGTAGTAGCCCTCCACGGACTTCGGCAGGTCGAGGTGCGCGACGAACCGCACGTCCGGCTTGTCGATGCCCATGCCGAAAGCGATGGTGGCGACCATCACGAGACCGTCCTCGCGCAGGAACCGGGACTGGTTGCGCGCACGCGTGCCCGAGTCGAGGCCCGCGTGGTAGGGCAGCGCCGGGATGCCGTTCTGGGTGAGGAACTCGGCGGTCTTCTCCACCGAGTTGCGGGACAGGCAGTAGACGATGCCCGCGTCGCCCTTGTGCTCGGTGCGGAGCAGTTCCAGCAGCTGCTTCTTCGGCTCGTTCTTGGGCACGATCCGGTACTGGATGTTCGGCCGGTCGAAGCTGGCGACGAAGTGCTTCGCGTCACCGAGCCGGAGGCGTTCGGCGATCTCGGCGTGGGTGGCCTGGGTCGCGGTCGCGGTGAGCGCGATCCTGGGCACCTCCGGCCACCGTTCGTGCAGGTGGGAGAGGGCGAGGTACTCGGGGCGGAAGTCGTGGCCCCACTGGGAGACGCAGTGCGCCTCGTCGATGGCGAAGAGGGCGATCTTGCCGCGCTCCAGCAGGCGGGTGGTCTGCTCGGTGCGGAGGCGTTCGGGTGCGAGGTAGAGGAGGTCGAGCTCGCCGGCCAGGAACTCGGCCTCGACCAGCGCGCGCTCGTCCGGGAACTGGGTGGAGTTGAGGAACCCGGCGCGCACGCCGAGGTCGCGCAGGGCGTCCACCTGGTCCTGCATCAACGCGATCAACGGCGAGATGACGACGCCCGTGCCGTCGCGCACCAGGGAGGGGATCTGGTAGCACAGCGACTTCCCACCCCCGGTGGGCATGAGCACCAGCGCATCGCCGCCCGTGATGACGTGGTCGACGATGTCCTGCTGCTCCCCGCGGAAGGACTCGTACCCGAAAATCCTTCGCAGCACCTCTTGCGAAGCCATCGCGCGATCCTAACGGACCCCTCCGACACTCCCGCCCGGCACGGCACCGGCGGCTCCCGTGCGGCGGAGGCGGACGAGCACCCCCGCGCACCCCAGTCCGAGCAGCAGTTCCACCGCGGCGGCGGTGACCAGACCGGCGGAAGGCATCCCGTCCACCGCCATACCGAGGAGGCGGGACAGGCCGTAGGAGAGGTGGAGGAGGGCTCCGAGCGCGGCGGCGGTGGGGGTGAGCCGCGGCACGAACGCGCCGAGCAGCACGACCGAGCCGATCGCCAGCAGGGCGCCGCCGGCTGCTCGAAGTTCGCTCAGCAGGCTCGGATCGCCGGCGGCGTCGATGCCGTTGACCGCGTGGAAGGCGACGGGCGCGAACAGGCTCACGGCGCCGATCACCGCCAAGACGAGACCTGAGGCGGACAGCAGGGCTTTCGGCATGGCGGGCATCTGGGGTTCCTTGTCCACGGCGGATGTCGAAATCCAGTGTCTTGCCGGGTGGGAGGCCCGACAACGACCGCGCGTCCGCCGACGATTGCCGTTCGTCCGGGGCCGTGGACGCCCGACGGCGCCCGGTGGCACGCTCCGACCGTGCCGAGCCGAGACTTCCCCGTGCCCACCGACCTGTTGGGCGAGGTGCTGCACCTGCTGAGGCTGACGGGCACCCTGTACTGCCGGGCGGAGCTGACCGCGCCGTGGGGTGTGGCCGTGCCCCGCCTGGACGAGCTGATGACGTTCCAGGTGGTGACCTCGGGCCGGTGCGTGCTGGAAGTCGACGGTGCCGGGTCGCGGGTGCTGGAGCAGGGCAGCCTGACCCTGATCCCCCACGGCACGCCGCACCGCCTGCGCAGTGCGCCGGGCACGCCGACCGAGCCGCTGTTCGACATACCGGTCGAACGGATCAGCGACCGCTACGAGGTGCTGCGCCACGGTGGCGGCGGCGACCTCACCCAGGTCGCCTACGGTGCGGTCCGCTTCGACCACCTGACCGCTCACCGCCTGGTCAGGCAGCTGCCGCTGGTCCTGCACGTCGACGCGTGGGACGACGACGCGGCGGGTTGGCTGCACAGCACGCTGCGGTTCATGGCCGCCGAGGCGCGGACGCCGAGGGCGGGCGGGGAGACCGTCATCACGCGCTTGGCGGACATCCTGGTCGTGCAGGCGATCCGCTCGTGGCTCGACTCGGCGCCCGAGGCCGACCAGGGCTGGTTGGCCGCCGTGCGCGACGAGCACGTCGGCCGGGCACTGCTGTCGATCCACCGCGCCCCGGAACACCCGTGGACCGTCGCCGAACTCGCCGGTCAAGCCCACCTGTCGCGGTCGGCGTTCGCGGCCCGGTTCACCGCCCTGGTCGGCGAGCCGGCGATGCGCTACCTGACCGAGTGCCGCATGCAACTGGCCCGCGCGCGGCTGCGGGAGACCGCCGAACCCCTGTCCACCGTCGCCCACAGCTTCGGCTACCGGTCGGAGGCGGCGTTCTCCCGCGCCTTCAAACGGGCGTTCGGCGTGCCGCCCGGCAGTCTCCGCCGCCCGGCCGCACCCGCAATGGCACCCGGATGACCGCGCGCGTGCGGAACGTCGGCTCCGGTCAGCGTTCGGGCATGTCGTAGACGGTCACGGGGATGCCGCGGTCGGTCAGTTCGCCGGTGATGAGCGGTTCGATGCGGTCCCACCGGCCGCCGGCCAGGCCGCAGCCGATGCGCGGCATGTGGACGCTCGCCCGGAGCCGACCCGCATGGGCACCGAGGTCGTGGAGGGATTGGCGGATGGCGTCGTAGCGGACGGGCGGGCCGGCGACGCGGCTCGTCCGGATGCCGTGCTGACCGATCATGTTGGCGACCAGCACGTCGGGAGCGACCCGGACGAGTCGTACCGCACCGAGGCCGAAGTCGTTGCCGGCACGGTCGCGGTACCAGCGGCGGTAGTCGGCCTCGGGCTCCGGCCAGCGCCCGGAGATGGCCAGGACGAATCCCCTGCCCCATCCGCCCCGGTCGTTGCAGACGTGGGCGATGATCTTGCAGCCCTCGGCTCGGGGGCTGCTCGCGTCGCCGACGAGGTAGTGGATCTGCGCCATGCCCGGACGCTAACCGGACGCACCGACAAAACCGGTTGGCGTGACGTCAGGTGCCTCTGGCGGCTCGGGTGGCCAGGGAGCGTTGCAGGACCACGACCAGCAGCAGGAACGCGCCGCTGACGACGGACTGGTAGTTGCTGTCCAGGGTGCCGATCTGGTTGATCACGTTCTGGATCACGGTCCGCAGCCCCACGCCGATCACCGTGCCCAGCACGGTCCCCGCGCCGCCCGTCAGCAGGGTCCCGCCGATCACGACGACGGAGATGGCGTCGAGTTCCAGCCCGACCCCGATCACCGTCACACCGGACTCCAGGTACGCCGCCGTCACCGCACCCGCGAAGCCGGACAGCACCCCGCTCATCGTGTAGACGAGCACCTTCGTCCGCGCCACCGGCAACCCCATCAGCACCGCGGACTGCTCCGCACCACCGGTGGCGAGCACCGACTGCCCGAACCGCGTCCGCCGCAGCACCAGACCACCGGCCAGGCACAGCGCCAGGGCCAGGAACACGGGGTAGCCGAAGCCGAACACCGTCCCCCGTCCCAACTCCAGGAACGCCGAGCCGGACGCGATCCGGTACGTCGTCGACCCCTCGGACGTGATCGCCAGCAGCAGCCCGCGCGCGAGCAGCAACGTGGCCAGCGTGACGATGAACGGCGCCATGCCGGTCCGCGCCACGAGCACCCCGTTCAGCAACCCGATCAACCCGCACACCGCCAACGGCAGCACGAGAGCCACCACGAAACCCCACTGCGAGCCGTACGCGGCCAGGACGCCGCCCAGGGCGTACACCGACCCGACCGACAGGTCGATCCCCCCGGTGATGATCACGAACGTCATGCCGAGCGCGACGATCGCCAGGAACGACCCCTGCAACGCCATGTCGCGCAGGTTGTCCGGGCTGCCGAACCTCGGGAACGACAGCCACGCCACCAGCACCATCACCACCAGCGCGACCGCGGCACCCTGCCGTCCGATCCCACGCCCGATCCCACGCCGGAGGCGAACACGGACGGCGGTCATCGGCTGCTCCGCTCACGCGCCAGGTAGACCGCGCCGACGATGATCGCGGCCTGCGCCATCTGCGCGGTCGAGTCGGGCAGGTTGTGCTTGATCAACGTCGCCCGCACCAACTGCATCAGCAGCGCCCCCATCACGGTCCCCAGCACCCGCACCCGACCGCCGGTCAACGGCGTCCCGCCCACCACCACGGCGGTGATCGCGGACAGTTCCATCAGCAGGCCCACGTCGGCCGGGTCGCTCGCGCCGAGGCGCGCGGTCGACAGCACACCGGCTACCGCCGCCAGCACACCGCAGATCGCGTACACGCCGATCAGGACCCGCCGCACCGGCACGCCCGCCAGCACCGACGCCGCCCGGTTGCCGCCGATCGCCACCAGGTGCCGGCCGAACGTCGTCCGACCGACCAGCAACGCCACCGCCACCGAGAACAGCGCCGCGGCGAACACCCCGACCGGCACGCCGAGCACGTCACCCGTGCCCAGGAACAGGAACGCCGGGTCGTGCAGCTGCACCAACTGCCCGTTCGCCAGCACCAGCGCCAACCCGCGCCCGCCGACCAGCAGCGCCAACGTGGCCACGATCGGCTGGATGCCCAGGTACGCCACCAGCACCCCGTTGAACATGCCCGCGATCAGCCCGGCGACCAACGCCAGCGCTATCGACGGCAGCGCACCGTAACCCAGGTACAGCGGGATGACCGCCGCCGACAGCGCCATCACCGCGCCGACCGACAGGTCCACCCCCTCCGTCCCGATCACCAGCGCCATGCCCAACGCCACGACGCACACCGGCGCCGCCTGCACGAGCTGCGTGCGGAAGTTGCCCACGGACAGGAAGTTCGTCGTGAACGCGATGTTGAACAGCAGCAACCCGGCCACCGCGACGTACACGCCGTACTCCTGGAGCCACCGGGCGACACCCGCCCGGTCCCAGGTGGCCGCCGTCATGACTCCCCCGCGGCGATCGCGGAGAGGACGTGGTCGCGGGTGAGCCGGTCGCCGACCAGTTCGGACACCACGGCGCCGTCCTTCAGCACCACCAACCGGTCCGCGCCGTCCAGCAGCTCCTCCAGCTCGGACGAGATCAGCAGCACCGCCAACCCGTCCCGGGCCAGCTCGTCGATCAACGCCTGCACCTCCGCCTTCGCGCCCACGTCGATGCCGCGGGTCGGCTCGTCCAGCAGCAGCACCTTCGGCTGCGTGCACAGCCACCGCGCCAGCAGCACCTTCTGCTGGTTACCGCCGGACAGCTCGGCCACCTTCTGCTCCGGCCCGGACACCTTGATCCGCAGCCGACGGATGAACGTCTCCACCACCCGGTCCTGCCGCGCCCGGCTGACCACCCCGAAGCGGGACAGCCGGGGCAGGGCGGCGAGCACGATGTTCTCCCGCACGGACAGGTTCGGGATGATCCCCTCGGCCTTGCGGTCCTCCGCCAGCAGGCTCACGCCCGCGCGCACGGCAGCGCCGACGTTCCCCCGCAAGGCCTTGCCGCCCAGCAGGACCGTGCCGGAGTCCAGCGGCAACGCGCCGATGATCGCCCGCGCCGTCTCCGTGCGGCCGGAGCCGAGCAGCCCGGCGAGACCGACGACCTCACCGGGCCGGATCGACACCGAGACGCCCGCCAGCCGACGTCCGCTGGTCAGGTCTTCCGCGCGCAGCAACGGTTCCGCGCCCGCGTGGTGCTCTTCGCTGAACGCCGTCGCGCCGTGTTCGCGGATGTCGCCGACGCTGCGGCCCAGCATCAGCGACACCAGCTCGATCCGCGGCAGGTCCGCCAGCGGACCGGTGTGCACGTGCCGCCCGTCCCTCAGCACGGTGACCCGGTCGCAGATCCGGTACAGCTCGTCCATCCGGTGGCTCACGTAGACGATCGCGATGCCGCGCTCGTGCAGCCGCTCGATCACCGAGAACAACGTCTCGACCTCACGCGGCTCCAACGACGACGTCGGCTCGTCCATGATCACCACGTGCGCGTCCGCCGAGACGGCCCGTGCCAGCGCGACCATCTGCTGCGCGCCGACCGCGAGCGTCCCGAGGGGGCGCCGCACGTCGTCGTGGATGCCGTAACCCACCAGGACTTCGGCCGCTTCCGCGTGCATCCGCGCCCGGTCGACCAGGCCGAACCGGGTGCGCGGCTCGCGGCCGAGGAACAGGTTCGCCGCCACGCTCATCAGCGGGACGAGGTTGACCTCCTGGTAGATCGTGGAGATGCCGGCCCGCTGCGCGTCCAGCGGCCGGTGGAACTCGACCGGCTCGCCGCGGTGGAGCACCTGCCCGGAATCGGGCCGGTGCACGCCCGTCAGCACCTTGATCAGCGTCGACTTGCCCGCGCCGTTCTCGCCGACCAGGGCGTGCACCTCACCCGGCCGGACCGAGAACGACACCCCGTCCAGTGCCTTGACGCCGACGAACTCCTTGGTGGCGTCGACGACCTCCAACACCATGTCAGTACGCGTTCGCGAGCTTCTGGGCGGCGTTGGACCGGTCGTACTCGTCGTCGGAGATGATCACCGTCGGCGGCACCTCCTTGCCGTCGGCGAAGTCCTGCAACGTCCGGAACGCCAGCGGGCCGAACCGCGGGTTGGACTCGATCACCGCGTCGTAGCCTCCGTCGGCGACGAGTTGGACTGCGTTGCGCGTGCCGTCGATCGAGACGACCTTCACGTCCTGGCCCGGGGTCTTGCCGGCCGCCTTCAGGGCGGTCACCGCGCCGATGCCCATCTCGTCGTTCTCGGCGTACACGGCGGTGATGTCCGGGTTGCCCAGGATCAGCTGCTCCATCACGGACTGGCCCTTGGAGCGGTCGAACTCGCCGGTCTGCTCGGCCACCACCGAGATGCCCGGCGTCTTGGCGATCTCGTCCTTGAAGCCCTTGGTGCGGTCGGTGGTGACGTTGTTGCCCGACGAGCCGAGCAGGATGGCCACCTTCCCGTTGCCGCCGGTGGCCGCCACCATCGCCTGGGCGGCGCGTTTGCCCTGCTCCACGAAGTCCGAGCCGATGAACGTCAAGTAGTCGTCGCACGGGTCGGACGTCACCTTGCGGTCGATGGTCACGACCGGGACCTGCTTCGCCTTCGCCGCGTCGAGCGCGGGCTGGAGGCCGTCGGAGTTGAGCGGCGCGACGATCAGCAGCTGCGCGCCGCGGTCGAGCAGCGACTTGATGTCGCTGATCTGCTTGTTCAGGTCGCTCTGGGCGTTGGTGACGAGCAGCTTGTCGGACGGGATGCCGAGCTTGGCCGCCTCGTCCTTGATCGACTGGGTCTCCGCGATGCGGAACGGGTTGGCCTCCTTCTCGGACTGGGAGAACCCGATCACCGCGTTCTTGACGTCGACCGCCGGGTAGCCGATCCGGTCACGGGCGCAGCCCGGCCCGCTCGCCTGGGAGGCGGCGGCGGACGCGGCGGGACCGCCGGTGCCCTGGGCGGACGGCGCGGCTTCACGGCTCGTGCAGGAGGTCAGCAGGGCGGTCGTCGCGAGTACCGCGACACCGACACGGGCAGGCAGGGACATGTCTCGCTCCTCGATCCGGGTGTGAGTGAGCGGCGTCACTCTCAAGGGCGGCTCCGTTCTTACATCGTTGATACAACGTTGTAAAGGTTCAGACCGCGACGGCTACGGAGGGCGATCGGGCACCGGATCGCGGACGGAGAGCAGGCAAGCGCTTACCGAGCGGAGTCGAAGAGAGGGGTCCACAAGGGCGTTCCCACGACCGCCCCGCCGTGCCATGGTGGCGATGATTGGTCTGGACCTTCACGCGGCGAGAGGATCGGACGATGCGCGGCACCACCGTGCCACCGGGAACGCCCTGCCGGGCGACGCGCGAGGGCGAGCTGCCCGTGCACCGGCTGGAGGTGCCGCTGCCCAACGCGCTGCCGTTCGCCGTCGGCACGTTCGACACGATCGGCCCGCTGTCGCGCGCGGCGTTCCCCCACCGGCACACGTTCCACGAGATCGTGCACGTCACCGGCGGCACGGGCACGCACGTCGTCGACCTCGCCCGCTGGGAGCTGCGCCCGCCGCACCTGTGCGTGATCGCGCCCGGCCAGGTGCACCACTGGGACGACGCGCGGGACCTGACCGGGTCCGTGCTGCTGTTCACCGACGACTTCCTGCTCGACCACCCGGCGGACCGGGACCTGCTGCGCCGCCTGAGCGAACGCCCCTGGCTGACGCTGGACGAGCCCGCGCACACCCGGATCACCCGGCTCGTCGCCGAACTGGACGACGAGTACCAGCGCGGAGAGGCAGGCGTCGAAACGGTGCTGCGCGCGCTGCTGCACGTGCTCGTGGTGCGCGTGGCCCGGCTTCGCGCGACACCGGCCGCACCCCCTCCGGCGCGGGCCGGCGCGGTGGCGGAGGAGTTCGGCCGGCTGTCCAACCGCACGGACCACGCGCTGTGGTCGGTGGCCGCGTACGCGGAGCGGATCGGTGTCACGCCCGGTTACCTGACGGAGGCGGTGAAGACGGCGACCGGGCGGACGCCGTCGCAGCTCGTCCGGGAGGCCCGCACGCACGAGGCGAAGCGGTTGCTGGCCAAGACGGAACTGACCGTGCGGCAGGTCGCGGCCCGGACGGGTTTCGCCGACCCGGCGTACTTCTGCCGCTTCTTCCGCCGCGAGACGGGCGTGAGCCCGGGTGCCTTCCGACGCGGCGACGACGCGCGTTCACAGTGAGGGCACCGGCAACAGCGCCCGCGAGGATCACCACGAACCGCGGCGCCAGTCCATCGTCGCGACCCGACCGGCGTCCCTAGGTTCGGGTTCGTCCCTGGCGAACCCCACCACGAGGAGCAGGTATGGACGCACCGATGGACGACGACCGCGGCACGACCGGGCGACCACCGGCCGACGGCGCGGACCCCCGCCACCTCAGCCGCAAGACCGTGCTGCGCGCCGCCCTCGCCGCCGGGGTCGCGTTGCCCGCGGCGCTGATGGGCGTGCCCGCGCTGGCCCGCACGGTCGGCCCGGACGGCGGCCCGCTGGACCTGACCCCGGAGTGCGACGACGGCGACGACCCGACGCCACCGCAGATGGAAGGCCCCTACTTCAAGCCGAACTCGCCCCGCCGCACGTCCCTGGTCGACGCCGGCACGCCGGGTACCCGGCTCACCGTCACCGGTTACGTGTTCGGCCTGGCCTGCCAACCGCTCGGCAACGTGCTGCTGGACTTCTGGCAGGCGGACGTCAACGGCGTGTACGACAACACCGGCTTCCGCTTCCGCGGCCACCAGTTCACCGACGCCGGCGGCGCGTTCACGCTGACCACGATCGTGCCCGGCCTCTACCCCGGGCGCACCAGGCACCTCCACGTGAAGGTGCAGGCACCCGGACGCCCGGTGCTCACGACCCAGCTGTACTTCCCCGGTGAGCCACGGAACAACACCGACAGCCTCTTCGACCCGCGGCTGCTGATGGTGGTGCGGAACGTGACCGGTGGCCGTGAGGCGACGTTCGACTTCGTGCTGAACGTGACGCAGACCGGCACCACCACGCGGACGTCCACGACCACGTCGTCACCGGGCGGCGGAACGTGGGCGGCGGGCACGTCCTACGCGATCGGAGCGCGCGTCACGTACGGCGGCACCGGTTACTCGTGCCTCCAAGCCCACCTCGCCCAGCCGGGCTGGGAGCCGCCGAACGTGCCGGCCCTCTGGCGCGCGGAGTGATCGCCCGGTAGGAACTCCCGGAGGAAACACGTGATCGACAGCTGAGCCGGGCCACTCGCGACCCCCTCGGTGCGCCGACCGCGCCGAGGGGAAGTGGCCCCATAGGGGTGGGTGCAGGGGGTTTTCTGGGGTTCCCCCCTCAGTCGGAGGCGGTCATATTCCGTCTTTGACACCATTCTGCAGACCCGGGGGACCAATGACGGCGCAGACCGTGCCCGCCCACGTCGACGCTCGCGACGTCGAGCCCGATTTCCGCGCACCGTCAGTCCGGCTCGGCCGGCTGCTGGACGAGGACTCCGCCCAACCGCTGCACGAGGCGGACGACAGCGGCGTGAGCGCGGTGAGCGGACTGATCGACGGCCAACCAGTGATCGCCTACTGCACCGACGCGACGAAGATGGGCGGCGCTCTCGGCTGGCCCGGCGCGATGCACATCGTGGAAGCCATCGAGACCGCGGTCCAGCAGGGCGTGCCGGTGGTCGGCCTGTGGCACTCCGGCGGCGCGAAGCTCGCCGACGGCGTCGAGTCGATGGACGGCGTCGGCCGCATGTTCGCGGCGATGACCCGCGCGTCCGGCGTCGTGCCGCAGATCTCCGTGGTGCTCGGCCCGGCCGCAGGCGCCGCCGCTTACGGCCCCGCGCTGACCGACATCGTGATCATGTCCGAGGACGCCCGGATCTTCGTCACCGGCCCGGACGTGGTGAAGACGGTCACCGGCGAGGTGATCGACATGGCGGGCCTCGGCGGTCCCGTCGCGCACGGCCGCAAGTCCGGTGTGGCGCACATCGTCGTCGACACCGAGGAAGAGGCGTACTCGCGGGCGCGGCGGCTCACCGGGTTCTTCAGCCGGCCCGGCGAGGTCGAGGTGGCGTCCGCGGGCGAGCCCGACGACCTGAGCGCGTTGCTGCCCGAGTCGCCGCGTCGCGCCTACGACGTGCACCCGATCATCAACCGGCTGCTGGACGACGCCGTGTTCGAAGAGCTGCAGGCTGGCTGGGCGCCGAACGTCGTGGTCGGTCTCGGCCGGCTGTGCGAGCGGACCGTCGGCATCATCGCCAACAACCCGCTGCGCAAGGGCGGCTGCCTCGACTCGCTGTCCGCGGAGAAGGCGTCGCGGTTCGTGCGGATGTGCGACTCGCTCGGCGTGCCGCTGGTCGTGCTCGTGGACGTGCCCGGCTACCTGCCCGGCGTCGGCCAGGAGTGGGGCGGCGTGGTGCGGCGCGGCGCGAAGCTCCTGCACGCGTTCGCCGAGTCGACGGTGCCCCGGATCACCCTGATCACGCGGAAGTCCTACGGCGGCGCTTACATCGCGATGAACTCGCGTTCGCTGGGCGCGACGGCCGTGTTCGCGTGGCCGGACGCCGAGGTGGCCGTGATGGGCGTGGAAGCCGCCGTCGGCATCCTGCACCGCAAGAAGCTGGCCGCCGTGGCCGACGAGGCGGAGCGGGCCGAGCTGCGCGAGAAGCTGATCGAGGAGCACCGCCGGATCGCCGGCGGCGTCGACCGCGCGATGGCGCTCGGCGTGGTGGACGAGGTGATCTCGCCCGACGAGACCCGGGTCAGGATCGCGAAGGCGCTGGCGAACGCGCCGGCCGGTCGGGGACGGCACACGAACATCCCGCTGTGACGTGCGCTGTGACGTGATCACCGGAGGGTGATCGGGCAGGCGGCGGAACGAGGTGGCGGAGGTGGCCGGTGTGCCGGCCCCTCCAGCCCCGCGACCTGCTGATCGTGCCCGACAGGCCGTGCACCGAGAGCGGCCACCAGCCGTGCTGATGGTGCTTGGACATGCTTGAAGCGGAGCCCGCGACCGTTTCGGTCACGGGCTCCGTGGAGCGGTTCTTCCTACCGCGGTCAGGCCATCTCGCCGGTGTTCTGCGGCGGCACGTCGGCCGGCTCGCGGAACAGATCGGTGTAGGACCGCTGCTCGTCCCGGCCGGGACCGTTGGCGGTCTCGGTCCGGGTCGTGTCCGGGTGGCTGAACAGCTCGTTGAACGAAGTTGACATGTGTTCCGACTTTCTCCGCGTCCGCTGCGTGCTCACGGCCGGCGGTGCCGGGCCGGAGATCCTCACACGGCGCGAGGGTTTTCGGGTTCAGAAGATATGAATCGCCCCGATGCACCCACGGTACACGTCGTGGTGCCGCCGGCGCCACAGCGCAGTGCCGGGCGTGTCCCGGGCAGCTCACAGCGTGTGTGAACCGATCCGGGCAGTGCCCAGGATTCGCGCGAAGGCGTCTTCCGTGACGATCGGAATGCCGTACCGGGAAGCCTTCTTCGCCTTGCCGGAGAGCGAGTCGGGGTCCGCCGCCACGACCAGGCGGGTCTTCTTGGTGACGTTGTCCTGCACGGTGAGACCGGCTTCCAGCGCCCGCTGCTCCCACACCTCGCGCGGCAGGTCCATCTGGCCCGTGAACACGACCCGATCGCCCGCTTCGAGCCGGAAATCGCCCCAGGCGGGCTCCGGATCACCGGTCCCGGCTTCCGCTTCGCGGGCGACCGACAGCGCGTGGTCGGCGTCGGCCAGGTCGAGGCCCAGCAGGGTGGCGACGAGGCGCAGATCCGCCTTCTCCTCCGCCGTCACCACTTCGTCCGCCCAGGCCCGCCGCGCCAACGCCACCAGGTAGTGCCGGTGCAGCCGCTCGACCTCGGCGCGGCCCAGTCCGAGGGAACCGGCGACACCGACCAGCTCGGCCTGCTCCGTCACCGACAGGTGCCGATCGAGCAGCGCGCCGTCGACCACCGACAGGTAGTCGTCCGCGCGCGGCGGGTGTGGCACGCGGGGCAGGTTGTCGACGAGGCGCGCCAGGAAGTGCGCGGGCTGCGTGTAGGCGGCGCCCCGCGTCATCACCCGGCCCGTGAGCGGCGGCAGGACCGGCCACGGCAGGTGCTCGGCGGCCTCCAGCCGGTCGCGCCAAGGCTCCGGCAGGCCCGCCTCACGCAGGAAGAACGCCAACAGACCCGCGGCGGCGTGTGCGTCGTGCAAGGCCGAGTGCGCCCGTCCCACGTCGACACCGGCTTCCTCGCAACACGTGGCCAGCGATCGGGTCGCGGTCGCCAGGTACCTGGTCGCCAGCTTCATGGTGCACAGGCCGACGTCGGTCGTCAGCGGCACGTCGACGCCCGCGCGCCGGAATTCCGCGTCCAGGAACCGGACGTCGAACGACACGTTGTGCCCGACCACGACGTTCCCGGCGAGCCGGACCCCGAGGTCCCCGACGATCTCGGGGAACGTCGGCGCCTGCCGCGCCTCGGCCGCGGTGATGCCGTGGATGTGCTGCGGTCCCAGGTCCCGTTCCGGGTTGACGATGGTGCACCACTCGTCGACGACCCGGCCGGTCGGGTCGAGTCGGACGACGGCGACCTCCACCACCCGGTGGTGCCAACCGGGGTGGATTCCGGTCGTCTCCACGTCGACCACCGCATAACCTGCGACCACTGCGACTCCCCGACGCGGGATCGGAGTCGACATCAGGCGTGCCCGCGCCACGCCCGCTCACACGGCAGTCGACCTGACATCGCGGCGGTGGCGGGCGGGTGTTACCGGGATCGCGCGCGGGCCTCGCACATCACCCGTCCGGCGGAATCGCTTGCGCCGGAAGCGGTTTGATTAATCCACAATGGATTGTTCGCTCGCGCGCGGGGAGGACTTGGCCTGCTGCCCGAGGTGAGCGGGGGCGCGGGGTCGGCGTGGCGCAGCCGAAACCAGCGGGGCCGTCGCCGGCGGGGCCGCGTCCGCCCCGCCGGCGATCAGCCGACGCTCACCAGGCGGGACGGCTCTGGTAGGCCGTCTCCGGCTCCTCCTCCACCACCCGGCGCTCGCGTCGGACGACGCGGGGAGCGATGGCCTGCGGCTCGCGCAGTGGCTCGTGCGGTGGCTCGTCGCCGAACCCCCGCCGATCCTCGGCCAGCACCTGGTCCAGCAGCTTCGTGTCGCCCAGCACCGACCGGACCACCTCGGCCTGCCTGCGGGCCGCGTCCACCCGGGCCGACGCGATCGTCCGCAACGTCGTGGACGACAGCGCCGCCGGGTCGGTGGTCCGCACCGCGGCGCCGAACGTGATCGACCTGACCGCGCCGTCCGACCCGGCGACCACGGTCACGACGCCGTCGCCGGACGTCGCCGTGCCCACCACGTCCTTCAACCCCTCGGCCATGCGCTGGTACGACTCCGCGCGCAACCGGTTGTCGGCGGCGGCCGTGTCGATGGCCTCGATGCGGCGCAACAGGATGTCGGCGGACTCGGTCACCGGGCCACTCCCTCGTCCGGGCGGATGGTCTCGAGGAACGCCTGGAAGTCGCCCACCAGGTCCTCGAACTGCTCCGGCGTCGCGCTCAGCACGATCTCCAGCACCGCGCGCCGGCTCTCGTCGCGCACGTCCGGCATGGCCAGGAACACCTGCAGTTGCACCAGTTCCACCGGCCTGCCGTCGATCGGCACGGTCATCCGCACGACCTGCGTGTACGCGGACTCCAGCTCGTTGCGCCGCCCGACCTCGACCTGGCCGACGCCGCGTTCGAGCCGGGCCACGGCCTCCGCGGCGACCTCCGCCAACGTCACGTCGGTGCGCACCTCGCCGCTGATCGTCACGTTCGCGGTGAACCCGGCGGCGGAACCGGGGTGCAGCGCGACGAACGCCGCCTGCGGCGCGCCCACCTCGTCGGGAGGTGCCGAGAGCCACCCGGCGGGCAGCGAGAACTCGATCGGCACCGGAAGGGTGGTGGCCATGCCTGCGTCTCCTCCTGGGGTCCTGCGGTAGGTCATCGGCCGAACAACCGGCCGATGGCGCGGCCGGCGCCTTCGGCGACGTTCTCCACGCCGCGCCCGACGTCCTTCGCGATCTCGCCCACGTCGTCCGCGACGTCGACCACCGTCTCCACGACCTCGACCGGGTCGACGGCGACCTCGAAGCCGACCTTGCCACCCACGCCCAACCCGACGCCCAGCGACCCGCCGATGTGGAACTTGCCGTCCTCGCCCATGCCGAACTGCCCGCTCGCCTGCGCGCCGACACCGGCCCACGCCTCGCCGTTCACGCCCGCGCCGATGCCCGCGACCTCGGCACTCGCCTCACCGGACACCTTGGCGCCGGCGAACGCCTCCGCGTTCCCCTTCGCCCCCAGCCAGCCGACGGTGCCCTTGGCCTCGGCGGACGCACCGACGATGGCGTCGGCGCTGCCCGAGACGCCCGCGTGCTTGCCGAGGTTGATCTCGCCCTCGGCGTGCCCCCTGGCCAGGTACGCGCTCGCGTTCGCGCCCACGGTGACGCCGGCGGCGCTCGCGGTCGCGGTGACCCCGGCCTCCGCGCCGAGCACCGAGCCGCTGATGGCGCCCTTGCCGGACAGCGGCCCGGCCGTGAAGTCGCCTTCCTTCCCGCCGCCGGCGACCTCGACCTGCCAGTCCTTGCCGGCGGTCCGCTCGTGCAGGTCGATGCCGAACTTCTCGGCGACCTCGGCGATCGCCTCGGTGAGCAGGCGCTCGGACTCGCTGCCCGTCTTGCCCTGGTACGACTTGCCGCCCGACCCTTCCTGCCAGCCGCCGGGGTCCTTGCCGTTCTCGTCCTTCTCGCGGTGCGCGGCGCCGAACTCCTTCTTGCCGAACGACTTCTTGTAACCGCCCTTGCCGTCGGACTCCCAGCCGAGCGCCTTGGCGACCACGTCCCCGATGCCGCTCAGCCCGGTGCGGGCGTCGTCGAGCACCTTCTGCGCGGTGGCCGCGCCCGCCTGCCCCGGGTCTTGGAACGGGGCGGTCGGCGCGCCGGCGAGAACCATCGCGTCGTGCTGGGCGGCGGCGAGGCGGGTCGCGGCCTGTGCCTCCAGGTACAGCTCGACGGCGCGTTGCGCTTCGGCCTGGCACTTGACCAGCACGTCGCCGTAGTCGGCGAGCACCTGCCCGCCGCTGCCCATGTCGTCGCCGGCCTGGAACCAGCGGGGCGGTTCGGACCGGAAGACCGACCGGAACGCGGTGCTCGCGTCGCCGCTCCAGCCGCCGGGGTCGATCCGGCCCAGGTCCTCGCCGACCGCCACCACCATCCGCAGCGTCTGCACGAGTCGGCGCAGGTCACCGGTGATCAGCTCGGGCTCGCCGGGGATCAGCGCCTTCGGGTCGTTCGTCTCGCCCAGTCGTGCCGCCATCAGGACACCGGCTTCAACGGCGTGGTCCCGGCGCCCAGCCGGCGCGAGATGTCGGTGTGCGCCGACCCGCCGAGCCCGCCGAACCCGACCGCCTCGTCGGCGTCCACGTCCACGTAGGACGTCGCGGCGGCGCGGAGTCCGATGGCGTGCTCGTCGGCCTCCTGCCGCAGGCGCTCCACGTACGCCTTCATCTCCTCGATGAACAGCTCCCACGCACTGGCGACGCCTTCGTGCCCGTACTCGCCGCTCGGACCGCACCACACCAGGCCCGCCGTCTTGTCGCCCGCGTCACCGATCTCACCGGCCGCCCGTCGTAACTCCTCGGGCACCGCCCCGAACCCAGCCATGTCCACCCATCTGTCCACTCGACACCACGCGGTCAGACGCAGCCGAAGCCATGATCGTTCCGGGCGACCCGCAAGTCGGGGATTCCGATCGCCGGCGGTCGTGGCCGACCGTTCAGCGCGGCTCGACGCGGGTGGCGGTGTCACCGAAGACGAACGGGCTCGGCTCGCACTCGGCGATGAAGTCGGAGGGGAAGCCGAGCCGGAACTCCACCGCCTCCTCCAGCCGCCGGACCGCGTCGGCGGGCAGGGTGACGTCGAGCGCGCCCAGGTTCTCGGTCAACTGCGCGACGCTGCTCACGCCGACCAGTGGCAGCACGGCGCGGGACTTGGCGCGCGTCCACGCGAGCGCCACCTGCGCCGGGCGTACGCCCAGCTCGTCGGCCACCGTGCGGACCGCGTGGGCCGCCGCGCGGTCGCGTGCGGTGAGCGAGTCGGCGTCCACGCGCTTCGAGCGGGGCGACCCGGGTGGTGCGTCGACCGCGCCCGACAGCTTGCCCGCGGCGAGTGGTGCCCACGCGGTCACGCTCAGCCCCAGGGCCTCGGCCATCGGCAGCAGTTCGCGCTCGGCGTCCCGTTTCAGCAGGTTGTAGGGCACCTGGAGACCGGCGAACGGCGTCCAGCCGTGCCACCGCGCGAGGGTGTTGGCGTGGGCGACGACCCAGGCCGGCGCGTCGGAGATGCCGGTGTAGAGGATCTTCCCGGCGCGGACGGCGTCGTCCAGCGCGCGCATCGTCTCCTCGACCGGGGTGTGCCGGTCCCAGATGTGCACCCAGTAGACGTCGATGTAGTCGGTGCGCAGCCGGCGCAGGCTCCGGTCCAGCGACCGCGTGAGGTTCTTGCGGTGGTTGCCCGAGGCGTTGGGGTCGGCGGCGTCGCGCGACAGCGTGTACTTCGTGCCGATGACGAACCGGTCGCGGCGCTCCACGACGGAACCGAGCAGTTCCTCGCCGTCGCCGTAAGCCGACGCGGTGTCGAGCACGTTGCCGCCCGCGTCGGCGTAGGCGTCCACGATGCGGCGTGCCTCGGCGGGATCGGTGAAGGCCATCGTGCCCAGCAGGAGTTCGGACACGCGCAGGCCGGTCTGGCCGAAGAGTCGGTACCTCATGCCGCACAGCCTGGAACGGCCCGTGCGCCGGAGGGAGGCCCCGCCAGGGACCCTCTGCCGGGGAAGTTCTGCCCTGGACATTCGGCTTGGGACTCCCGGCCTGACACCTTCGGGGCGACCTACACTCGGCGACCATGAACGCGTTGGGCGGGTTCCTGCGTGCCCGACGGGAGGCGATCACCCCGACCGAAGTCGGGCTGCCCACCGGCACACGCCGCCGCACGCCCGGTCTGCGCCGCGGCGAGCTCGCCGACCTCGCCGGTATCAGCGTCGAGTACCTGACCCGCCTGGAACGCGGGCGCGACCGCCACCCGTCGGCCCAGGTCCTCGGCGCGCTGGCCGACGCGTTGCGCCTCTCTTCGCACGAACGCGTGCACCTGCACCGCCTGGTGAAGGCGGGCGGCGGTGTGCTGTGCCCGGCGTCGACGGCACCGCGCCCCGTGCGCCCTACCGTGCTGGCGCTGCTGGACCGGTTGGAGCCGACACCCGCGTTCGTCGCCGACGCGCAGGGTGACGTTCTCGCCTGCACCGACGGATTCCGGTGGCTCGCCGGGCCGGCCGGACTCCTCGACGCCGACCGGCCGAACCTCGCCCGGTTCGTGTTCGGTGACGCCAGGGCGCGCACAGCGTTCCCGGAGTGGGAACAGGTCGCCGACGAACAGGCCGCCGCTTTGCGTGCCGCGGCCGACCTCGGCGACGGCGCGGCGGCCATGCTCGCCGAGGAGCTGTCCATCACGGTGGGCGCGGAGTTCGGCCGCCGCTTCGCCGCGTCGGCCGTGCCCGCCGGCACCGGGGTCGAGCAGTGGCGGCACCCGGAGGCGGGCACCTTGCGGCTGGCCTACGAGAGCCTGACCGTGCCCGGTGACGAGGACCACCGCCTGGTCGTCTACGTCCCCGTTACAGGACTTCCGCCAGGCTCTCCATGACCTGGAAGGGCTCCGCGCCCACCGGGATGAGCACGACGCTGTCCACGCCGGCCGCGAACAGCTCGCCCAGCCGGGCCCGCGCGTCGGCGGGCGTGCCGGTCACCGCGAGCTGCCGCACCCACTCCTCCGGCAGCCGTCGCACGAACTCCTCGCGGCTGCCGGACTCCCGCCTCAGCACCGCGAACTCGTCCGCGAACGGCAGCGGTGCCAGGTGCGGCGCCCAGTCGGGCTCACCGATCCACTCCAACCCGGCGCGGACCGCATCGACCGCCACGGCCGCATCGGCGTGCACGGCGGCGGCGTTGTACCCCACGAGCCGGTGCGGCCGGTGCGCGTCGATGTGCCCCAGGGCCGCGCGCACGTACTCCGGCGTCGTCGGCTCGGCCAGGATCGTCCCGTCCGCCACCCGACCGGACACGGCCAGCGACCGCGGCCCCCGCACGCCTGCCAGCACGAGCGGCGGTGCGTCCGGCACACACGCGCCTTCCAGCCGAACGGCGTCCAGCGCGACGTACTCGCCGGGCTCCACCGCGTCGCCGCCCGTCAAGGCGATCACCGCGCGGAGGTACTCCTCCAGCAACGTCAACGGGCTCGCCGGCCACTCGCCCACCGACCGCATCCACGCGGGCATCCCGTGCCCGATGCCGATGTCGACCCGGCCGGGGAACAGCTGGGCGAGCGTCGCCACCTCCATGGCCGCGAACGCCGCGTTGCGCGCACCCACCGGCAGCAACCCGATGCCGACCCGCACCCGCTCCGTCGCCGCCAGCACGGCCGCCGCCTGGGCGACGCCACCGCGGAAACCGAGGTCCTCCACCACCCACAGCTCGTCGAACCCGAGCTCGTCCGCACGCCGCGCGTACGGCAGCACCTGCGACGGTGCAAGGTCGCGGGGCAGCATCACCCCGACCGCTCCGGACCGGTCCACGTCGGTTCCCCTCACGTCCGCAGGTAGGAAGCGCCATTGAGGTCGAGCACGGTCCCGGACGCCCACTCGGCGGCCGGCGAGGCCAGGTAGACCACCGCGGCGGCGATCTCGGCCGGCTCCGCGACCCGGCCGAACGGGCTCTGCCGCCGGACGTCGTCGGTCACCATGTGCGCCACCCGATCGGTCCCGACGAACCCGGGCGCCACCGACGTCACCGCGATGCCGTGCGGGGCAAGGGAAACCGCCAGCGACTGGCCCATCGAGTGCAGCGCGGCCTTGCTCGCGCCGTACGCCGGCATGTCGGGCTCACCCCGGAAGGCGCCACGAGAGCCGACGTTCACGATCCGCCCGCGAACACCCCGCTCGATCATGTGCCGCGCCACGCAGTACGACATGTTCGCCGCGCCGAAGACGTTCACCTCGAACGTGCGGCGCCACAACGCCTGCCACTCCTGGTACGACTTGTCCGTCAGCGAGCCGAGCTCCACCAGACCGGCGTTGTTGACCAGGACGTCGATGGCGCCGAGCGTGTCGGCGGCGGCGTCGACCACCCTGGCGATCGCGTCCGGATCGGCCAGGTCGACGTCCGCCGACGACAGCGCGACGACCTCGTCACCGGCTTCCCGGAACGCGTCGGCGATCGCCGCGCCGATGCCCCGGTTGCCGCCCGTGACCAGCACACCCCGGCTCACTTCGCGAACACCTGGGACTCGTCCTTGAAGGCCTTGAACTCCAGCGCGTTGCCGGCCGGGTCGCGGAAGAACATCGTCCACTGCTCCCCCGGCTCGCCCGCGAACCGCAGGTAGGGCTCGATCACGAACTCCGTCCCGGCGGCGCGCAGCCGGTCGGCCAGCGCGTGGAACTCCGGGATCGGCAGGATCAGGCCGAAGTGCGGCACCGGCACGTCGTGGCCGTCGACCGGGTTGCGGCCGGAATCGGCGCGCGGGCCGGGCACGACGTGCGTCACGAACTGGTGGCCGTAGAAGTTCCAGTCGACCCACTTGTCGGCGGAACGCCCCTCTTCGAGGTTGAGCACACCGCCGTAGAACGCGCGGGCCTCGGCCAGGTCGTCGACGGGAACTGCGAGGTGGAACCCGGGTTTCATGACCCCAACCTTGACCACCGCCTTGGCTGATGTCAACATTCGACATTGTGCAGCTGCTGCGTAAGGCCGATCGGCGAGGGCTGGCGGACGAGGCGGCCGACCGGATCCGTGAAGCGATCCTCGCCGGCGTGTTCCCGCCCGGATCGCCCGTGCGCGAGGTGGAACTGGCGGCGTCCTTGGACGTCAGCCGGGGGTCGGTGCGCGAAGGCCTCGCCGAGCTGGAGCGGGAAGGGCTGGTGCGCAGCGCCTGGCACCGCGGCACGAAGGTGATCGACCTGACCGTCCGGGACGCCGAGGAGGTCTACTCGGTCCGGGCCGCGCTGGAAGGACTCGCGGGACGTGGCGCGATCGGCCGCGTCGACCTCGACGTGCTGGGGCGGCTGGTCGACACCATGGCCCGCCGACTCGCGTCGGGCGCGTCCAGCAGCGAGTTGCTGGCGCTGGACATCGAGTTCCACGACACGATCTACGAGGCCGCGGGCAACCGGCGGCTGCTGGACGCGTGGCACGCCGTGCGCTCGCAGGTGCACCTGTTCCAGCTCACCCGGATTCGCCTGGGCTACCCCGACTACCGCGCGGTGGTCGTGGACGAGCACCGGGAGATCGTCCGACTGCTCGACGCCGGTGATCCCGACGCCGTCGCGCACCACGCCGAGGAGCACGTGCGCTCGGCGTTGCGGGTGCTCGTCGGGCAGCTCGATCGTTGACCCATGCCTTGTGCCCCTTGCGGTAGCATCTCTCGGGCGACTTTGGGGGATGTGGGCGAATGCTGTACTTCGGTGGCTTCTTCGGCCTTCTCACGCTCGGCCTGTGGCTGTTCTGCCTGATCGACGTCATCACCACCGACGACGGTGACGCGCGGAACCTGCCGAAGGTCGGCTGGCTGCTGATCGTGCTGTTCTTCCCGCTGGTCGGGTCGCTGATCTGGCTGGTCGCCGGCCGGCCCGTGCGTCCGATGCGCAGCGCGCGTGCCTACGAACGCGCCACGCCCGCGTTCCCCGAGTACGACCGGCCCGGCCGTTTCGCCGCCACCATCGATCTTGTACTGAGCGTTGAACTCGGGGGTTCTGAACGTAGGACACGGGTGTTCTGTAGGTACGACTCACGGGGCGTGAACGTAGGACTCACGGGGGTGGGCCAAGTGAGACCGGGTGCGCGGATGGCGGCATTGCCATGTTTCGTTCAATCGACCGAAACTTTAGGTCATTCGCCCTCAGTGATCATCGATCGACGCCGCCTGGTCACGCCCACGCACTCGGAAGGAGAGCACCCGTGGACATCAGCTCGGGCCGCTCCAAGATCCGTTCGACGGCTGCCATGCTGGCGGTCGCGGCGCTCACGCTCGCCGGAACGCTGACCGCGATAGCGATTTCCGACTCCGCGGTGGCGGCGGGGGTGGGTGTCGCCGCCGCGGGTGTCGAGGACGACGGGGCGGACTGCCCGGTGTCGTTGCCGGGGTCGTTCCCGTCGAACTCGCAACTGCCCGACCCGTTCACGAAGCTGAACGGGTCGCGGATCACGAGCAAGTCGGACTGGCGGTGCCGGCGGGCGGAGATCCGGGAACTTGCCGAACGGCACGTCTACGGCGACAAACCGGCCAAACCCTCCACCGTCACCGGCACCGTGTCCGGCAGCAACATCACCGTCAACGTCTCCCACAACGGCCGCAGCAGCAGCTTCTCCGCCAAGGTCGAACTGCCGTCCGGCACCGGGCCCTTCCCCGCCGTCGTCGTGCTGGGCGGCTTCGGCGCCGACACCGCCGCCATCAAAGCCGCCGGCGCCGCCGTCATCAACTACGACCCCTACGCCGTGGGCCGCGAAGGCACCCCCCGCAACAACAAACAAGGCGCCTTCTACAGCGTCTACGGCAACACCAGCACCACCGGCCTGCTCATGGCCTGGTCCTGGGGCGTCAGCCGCATCATCGACGTCATCGAGACCTCCGGCGGCACCACCCTCAAAGCCGACGCCGTCGGCGTCACCGGCTGCTCCCGCTTCGGCAAAGGCGCCTTCGCCGTCGGCGTCTTCGACCAACGCATCGCCCTGACCATGCCCATCGAATCCGGCACCGCCGGCGCACCCATCTACCGCGGCATCCCCGGCGAAGGCGCCCAAAGCCTCACCAGCGCCTACGGCGAACAACCCTGGTTCGGCGACGCCTTCAGCCCCTACACCACCAACCCCAACACCACCCCCCTCGACACCCACCAACTCGTCGCCATGGTCGCCCCCCGCGGCCTGTTCATCATGGACAACCCCCACATCGCCAACCTCGGCCCCCGCTCCGCCAGCGTCGCCGCCCTCGGCGGCGCAGAGGTATACAAAGCACTCGGCGCCGGCGCCAACATCACCTACTGGTCCGACGTCGCCGACGGCAGCCACTGCGCCAACCGACCCGAATGGCGCACCCCCCTCCAACAGAACATCCAGAAATTCCTCCACAAGACCGGCACCGCCACCGGCACCATCCGCATCTCCGCCAAAGCCGCCGGCAACCTCGCCCAATGGCGCACCTGGCAAACCCCCACCCTCACCGACGGAACCACCACCACGACATCCACCACCACCAGCAGCGACACCACCACGACAACCACGGCCACGACCACAACGACGACCACAACCACCACCACGACCAGCTCGCCGAACGGTGGCTGCACGGCGTCGGCGGCGATCAACCAGTGGACGGGCGGCTTCGTCGCCACGGTGCGCGTCACCGCCGGCTCCGCACCGGTCAACGGCTGGAAAGTCGCCATGACCCTCCCGTCCGGCGCGACCATCACCAACTCGTGGAACGTCAACCGCAGCGGCACCAGCGGCGCGGTCGAGTTCACGAACGTCAGCTACAACGGTTCGATCGCGGCCGGGCAGTCGGTCGAGTTCGGCTACCAGGCCACCGGATCGGGCACGGGCATGTCGCCCACCTGCTCCGCCGGCTGACACCCGGAGCAACACCCGCGGGAGGGGCATCGAGCCGGTCGGCTCGGTGCCCCTCCCGCGTTCGCGCGCCCGATCGACCACGGACGCGATGACCCGCCAGTAACGATCTCTGTTATCGCTAACAGATCGGCGCTATCCCCAGAAATCGGCCACAACGAAGACAAAACCGCCGTACAGCCGCCCTACTAGGCCGAACGCAGCAGCGCGACCATTTGCCTGTTGAAGTTCGCCAACTTCTGCTGTTAGCGTTAACAGGCCTTGGCACCGCAGCACTCCACGCCGCCGTCTCCGCCCGCCCGACCACCGCTGGTCGGGCAACCGGTTGACATCCGATCACCTCGTTCCCTGCAACGGCGCAAGGAGAAACAACATGAGATCGGCCCTCGCCCTCGCCACGACGGCGGTCCTGCTCGGCGGTGGTGTGATCGCCCTGCCGCAGTCGGCGTCCGCCGCCGTGGTCGACACCAGCGCGACGTACGTGCTGGTCAACCGCAACAGCGGCAAGGCGCTGGACGTCTACGACCTCGCGACCAACGACGGCGCGCGGATCTCGCAGTACACGCGCAACGACGGCGCGTGGCAGCAGTGGAAGTTCCTGGACTCCGGTGACGGCTACTACCGGCTGAGGTCCGTGCACAGCGGCAAGGTCCTCGACATCGAGGGCGGCTCGACCGCCGACCGCGCGAACGTCATCCAGTGGACCGACCGCGGCGCGACGAACCAGCAGTTCCGGTTGGCCGACTCGGCGGGCGGGTTCGTCCGGTTGGTCAACCGCAACAGCGGCAAGGCCGTCGACGTGCTCGACTTCTCCACCGCCGACGGCGCGCAGCTCATCCAGTGGCCCGACACCGGTGGCACGAACCAGCAGTGGCAGCTGGTGAAGCTCGGTGCGCCCGCGCCGGGCACGTTCACCAACCCGATCAAGCGCAACGGCCCCGACCCGTGGCTCCAGTACCACAACGGCTACTACTACCTGGCCACGACGACGTGGAACTCGACCATCACGATGCGCCGGTCGCGGACGCTGGCCGGGCTGTCCACCGCGGCCGACCAGGTGATCTTCAACCTGGCGGGCCGGTCCAACGGGTGCTGCAACATGTGGGCGCCGGAGTTCTTCCTGCTCAACGGCCGCTGGTACCTGTACTACGTGGCCGGGCAGAACGTGTCGGACTACAACCCCACGCAGCGGCTGCACGTGATCGAGAGCGCCGGCTCCGACCCGATGGGCCCGTACACGTTCAAGGCCGACCTCGGCAGCACGTGGGAGCTCGACCCGAGCATCCTCCAGCACAACGGGCGGCTGTACCTGATGGGCAGCGCGATGGACGGCACCCAGTCGCTCACCATCACACCGCTGTCCAACCCGTACACGATCAGCGGCGCGCGGCGCACGATCAGCCAGCCGACGCTGGCGTGGGAACGGCAGACCGCTCCGGTCAACGAAGGCGCGGAACCGCTGTACCGCAACGGTCGCACGATGATCGTGTACTCGGCCAGCGCGTGCTGGGGCCCGGACTACAAGCTGGGCCTGCTCACGCTGACCGGCAGCGATCCGCTCAACCGGTCGCACTGGACGAAGTCCCCGAACCCGGTGTTCCAGCGCAACGACGGCAACGGCGTGTTCGCACCGGGCCACAACGGGTTCTTCAAGTCGCCCGACGGCACCGAGGACTGGATCGTCTACCACGCCAACGACTCGGCGTCCGGCGGCTGCGACATGAACCGCTCCACGCGTGCCCAGAAGTTCACCTGGAACTCCGACGGAACGCCGAACTTCGGCACACCGGTCCGGCTCGGCACCCAGCTCGCCGCGCCGTCCGGCGAACCCACCTCCTGACCGAGACCACCTCCTGGCCGAACCACCCCTGACGGAACCACCCCTGGCCGAACCACCCCCTGCCCGGTGGCCGGCGGCACGTCTCCCGCCGCCGGCCACCACCCCCTCCCAGTGGACAAGGACGTCCATGCTGCAACGACGCACGTTCCTGGCCGGCGGCTTGTCCGCGGTCGCCCTCACGGGGGCGTCCCGCCTGACCGCGCAGGCCGCTCCGGGCGATTCCGCCTACGTGATGGGCTACTTCACCGAGTCGCCGTCGAAGCTCGCCGACCGGTACGCGCTGCACCTGGCGGTCAGCACCGACGGCCTCACCTGGACCCCGTTGAACCAGAACAACCCGGTCGCCACGCCCACCGCGGGCACGGGTGGTCTGCGCGACCCGTTCATCATGCGCAAGCAGGGCGGCGGGTTCGTGGTCCTGGCGACCGACCTGACCGGCACCGACTTCACCCGGCAGAACCAGTACATCCACGCCTGGGACTCCGCGGACCTGCGGTCGTTCACGGGCTACCGCAGGCTGAAGATGCACTCCATGCCGACCCACACGTGGGCGCCCGAGGCGTTCTGGGACGCCGCCCGCGGCCAGTACGGCATCGTCTACTCCGCCAACAGCGGCGGCCGTGACGGCATCTGGGTCAACTACACCACCGATTTCGTTAACGTCGGCTCGCCGCAGCTCTTCTTCGACCCCGGCTTCAACGTCCTCGACGCCACCGTGCACGTCGGCGGCGGGACGAACTTCCTGTACTACAAGAGCTTCGCCGACGGGCGCCTGTACGGGGCGCGCTCCGGCACGCTGAACCCGCGCAGCTTCACCACCTACACCAGCGGCGTGGTGAACGGCGGCATCGAGGCGCCGATCGTGGTGAAGGCCAACGACCGCAACGAGTGGTGGCTGTGGGGTGACTCGTTCTCCCCGGTCAACGGCGAGCTGTACGCGTGGCGCAGCGGCGACGTCAACTCCAACGGCTGGACGCCGCTCACGAAGGCGCAGTACACCCAGCCGCTGAACGCGAAGCACCCCACCATCTGCCCGATCACCGCGACCGAGCACGCCAACCTGCTGTCCCGGTGGGGCACGCCGGCGTGGAACAGGATCAAGTCCTACAACTTCCCGGACCACCTGATCCGGCACGCGGACAACGCGGCCCGCATCGACCCGTACCCGTTCGACCCCTACCAGGACTCCCAGTGGCGCCTGGTGCCGGGCTTGGCGTCCTCAAGCGGCGTCTCCTTCCGCTCGGTCAACTTCCCGGACCGGTACCTGCGGCACGCCGGTTACGTCGTCGGTCTCGCCGCCGACGACGGCTCGGCGACGTTCGCGGCGGACGCCACGTTCCACCGGGTCGCCGGCCTGGCGAACAGCGCCTGGACGTCGTTCCGGTCGCACAACTTCCCCGACCGGCACCTCCGGCACGCCGACTACGTCCTGCGCATCGACCCCATCGGCACCGCGGCGGACCGCGCCGACGCCACGTTCCAGATCGGCTACTGACCGCAGTTCTCCGGGAGGAATGGATGTCCACCGCAAGAAGCACCATTCGGCTCGGCAGAGCCGCGTTGTTGGTGGCCGCGCTGGCAGCGGCACTGGTCACGGCGCCCGCGGCGTCGGCCGTCATCGGCTCACCGCTGGTGGGCACCGGGTCCGGACGTTGCCTGGACGTGGTCGGCAACAACACCGCCCCGGGCACGGAAGTGTCCATCTGGGACTGCAACGGGCAGGCGAACCAGGGCTGGCACTTCACCTCCGGCGGTGAGCTGCGGACGTTCGACGACACGCGCTGCCTCGACGCCTACGACCACGGCACCACGGCCGGCACCCGGCTGGTGATCTGGACCTGCACCGGCGCGGCGAACCAGAAGTTCCGGCTCAACGGCGACGGCTCCGTCACCGCGACGAACTCCGGCCTGTGCCTGGACGTGCTGGACCACGGCACCGCCAACGGCACCAGGGTCATCCTGTGGACGTGCACCGGCACGCCCAACCAGAAGTGGTCCACGGGGTCGGCCGGCTACCCGAACCCCGGATACGTCACCGGTGACATCGGCGTGCACGACCCGACCGCGGTCAAGCGGCCCACCGGCGGCTACCTGGTCGCGCACACCGGCGACAACATCGCGCTGAAGACGTCGGCCGACCGGACCGCGTTCCGCAACGCGGGCCAGGCGTTCCCCGGCGGCGCGTCGTGGACCACGACCTACACCAACGGCGGGCGCAACCTCTGGGCACCGGACATCTCGTACCGCAACGGCCAGTACTACATGTACTACTCGGCTTCGTCGTTCGGCTCGAACCGGTCAGCGATCTTCCTGGCCACCAGCCCGAGCGGCGACGCCGGCACCTGGACCCACCGCGGTCTGGTGATCGAATCGCGCACGAGCGACGACTGGAACGCCATCGACGGCAACCTCGTCGTGGACGACCAGGGCCGGTGGTGGCTGAGCTTCGGCTCGTTCTGGTCCGGCATCAAGATGATCGAGCTGAACCCGTCGACCGGGCTGCGGCTCAACAGCACGTTCCTGGCCATCGCCGGCCGGGGCGGTGGCGCGATCGAGGCGCCGTTCATCTTCAAGCGCGGGTCGTACTACTACCAGTACGTCTCGTTCGACCGGTGCTGCCAGGGCGCGTCCAGCACGTACCGGGTGATGGTGGGCCGTTCCACCAGCGTCACCGGCCCGTACCACGACCGCAACGGCGTCACCATGAACTCCGGTGGCGGCACTCAGATCCTGGCTTCGCACGGCAGCATCCACGGTCCGGGCCACCAGGCGGTGCTCGCCGACACCGACGGTGATCTGCTGGTCTACCACTACTACGCCGACAGCGGAGCGTCGCTGCTCGGCATCAACCGCCTCGTCTACGACTCGGCGGGCTGGCCGAGCGTCCAGTAGGGCCGGGGTGTGGCCCGCCGGTCGAACCGACGGGCCACACCGTCACGGCTGCACGTAGTACGAGCGGGTCACGTCACCCGACACGGCGCCTCCGGGCGTCCGGCTCGACACGGTGAGCTGGAACGACCCGAGGGGCGTGTAGGTGAACGTCGCCTTGCCGTCCGGACCGACCGGCACGACCTGCGGCGGGGTGAACGCGATCGACCACAGCACCTCGTGCGAACCGGGCAGCGCCGGGGTGACGGTGAACTCGACCGGCTGCCCCACCTTGGCGGTCGACGGACCGCCGTCCGGGAACTGCGGGCTGGTCACCGCCGGTGGGAATGCCTTGACCCGGAACGAGAAGTACGCCTCGTCCGTCTCGACGCCCGTCGCGGTCACGCCGCGGACCCGCACCGAGTGGAAGCCGGGATTCGTGGGCGTCCACTGGACCGATGCCGTGCCCTCGTCGCCCGCCGGCACCGCTTGCTCCGCCCCGCCGGCGAACGCGTACCGGTACGAGACCACCGGCAGGTACGGCGAGGAGAACGTGAAGGTGCCGGTGACGCCGGGACCGCCGCCTTCCGGGTACCCGGGGTACTCGGCGCTGGTCACGGTCGGCGCGGGCGCGTCCGCGTAGACGCCGCTCTCGCCCCAGCCGGAGCGGATGCCCGCGCCGTTGACGCTCGCCACCAGCACGGTGACCTCGCCCGCGACGGTCGGGGTGTACTCGAAGGTCAGCGAGCCGTCCGGCGCGGCGGGCACCGACACCTCCGGTTCCCCGCCGATCCGGTACACGTACGACACGACACCGGTCCGGTTCGGCGAGACGGTGAAGACCCGCTTCTCCCCGACGACGCCCCACCACGGGTCGACGTCCACCCACGGCTGCGCCTGGTCGACGTAGAGGTGCTGGTCGTAGGCGCCCGACTTGAAGCCGGTGGCGTCGACCGTCCACACCAGGAAGTGGTGGCTGTTCGGTCCGGGCTCGGGGAACACGAGCGTCACGCGGCCCGTGCCGTCCTCGCCGACCGGCACCGTCTGCTCGGCACCACCGTCGAGCTGGTAGACGAACGCCGTCGCACCGGGCTGGGTCGCGGTGAGCACGACGTCCCGCGGCTCGCCGATCTCGAACAGCGGCATCTCCACCGACGGAGCCGTGGACCGCACCCAGTACCGGTAGGTCCGGGCCGGTGACCGGTAGCCCACGCGGTCGATGCCGCTGACCTGGATGGAGACCGGTCCGTCGGTGGTGGGGGTGACCGTCACCGTGGCGGAACCGCCCGGCTGGTCGGCGGCCACCCGGCCGCCCTGGATGCCTGGTCCCGAGTAGTCGAACGCCACCACGTCCTGGTCGCCGTCGGCGCTGAACGTGAAGTCGCCCGGGATGCCGTCGCCGCCGTCACCGGGCGGGCCGCCGTCCTCCCGGTACACCGTGGAGGTGACCGTCGGCGCCTTCGCCGGCGCCGTGAGGTCGGACGTGAACACGCACGGCGCGGACCACTCGGAGTTGGCGAAACCGTCCTCCGCGCGGGCGGCGAAGGCGTAGGTGCCGCCGTCCTGGATCATGCCCTCGGGGAACCAGCCGGTCACCCGGTCCCCGCCCTGGGTCCGGACCTCGACGCGCCGGTCCGGCGCGTCCACCGGCCAGAACGCCAGCCGTCCGTCCAGCCCGTAGGTGCCGTCCGGGTCGCTCGCCCTGGCGGACACGAACGGCCGTGTGCCGGCGAAGTACATCGGCTCGCCGGTGCAGGGCTGGTGCTCGACCTGCAGGTTGGTCGGCGTCGCGGGCGGTGTGTTGAACGTGGTGTTCAGGACCGCGAACGCGTTGTGGGTGCGGCCGTAGGCCACATCACCCTGGAACTCCTCGGCGACGCGGACTGCGACGGTGAGGGACGTGCGGCCCTCCGCGACGGCCTGCTTGACCACGTCGAGGACGTTCCAGTTGAGCCACGGCGTCGTGCACCCGTCCGGGCCCGTGGGACCGGCCACCCGGACCACTTCACGCGGCTGGTTCGCCCACGTGATCGCGTCCGACGGCTCCACGACCCACACCTCGGTCGCCCGCGGCTTGGCGCAGTCGTTCGCGGCGAGCTCCGGCGTGCGGATCGACGCGGTGAACAGCTGCGTGCCCGTGAACCGGGTGAGGTCGAACGTGAAGTAGGACTTGGCGATGTGGTGCTTGCCCTCGGCGTCCCGCCACGAGCCGACGCGGGCGTCACCGGTGGTGACGGCCACGTCCGGGGTGCGGGAGTCGGTGCTGAGCCACTTCGTCGAGTTCTGCGTGGCCCAGTTCGGGCTCTGGGCCGCGGCGGCGGTGCCGGGCACCACCGCGAGGCTGCCGATCAGGGCAGCGACGAGCACTCCGGTGCGCGCGGTGCGCCCCGGTCTTCCGGACGATCTCATGTCCACCTTTGGGGTGTGTGCGACGGGCGGCGTGCCGCGTCTGGTGCGCGCATACTCCCAGGCGGAGGTCTGCTTCGGACAGGACTTTTCCCGGGATCACCTTGCGCAGTCGAGGTTTTCCGGCGGGTCGAGGTCCACGTAGCCGCGCCACTCGTCGGCGGTCAGGTCCCGGCCGGCGGTGGCGCACGCGGAACCGCGCCACCGGGCCGGGTCCGGTTCCCACCGGACCACCGCGCCGGACGACGTGGCGGTGGCGAGGCCGCGACCACCGGCCACGACCGTGGTGGAGCCCCACGGCGGCGCGCCGGTCGACCGCTCCGGCATGGGCAGGGCCACGACGCCGAGCGGTCCGCCGGTGGCCACATCGGACAGCACGACCGTGCCCTGCGCGGTGATCCTGGCCAGCAGGCCGTGCTCGGCCACCACCGCCATCGCGCGCTGGTAGCCCGCGTCGGCGGCTTCGACGCGCAGCCGTTCGGACGCGTCCGCGTTCCACACCTCGATGCCGGAGTCCTCGTACTGCACCACCAGGTGGTCCGGTCCGTAGGTGACGGCGTTCGCGCCGGCCCGCGGGAGCACCCGGCTCTCCTCAGCCTCGACGTCGACGACGTGCACCGACCCGTTCCCGTCGATCACGGCCGCGAACCCGGCGTCCGGCCGGACGGACGCCGTCCACTGCCGCTCCGATCCCCCGCCCTCGGCCAGGCCCTCGACGGCCACGTGCAGCCGGACGTCGCCGTCGGCCGGGTCACGCTCCACGACCCCCGCCTCTCCGACCGAGACCAGGGACCGCCCGTCGGGCGAAGCGGCGGCGGCGAAGACCCGGCCCCCGACCTGCCGCGGCCAGCCCCGGTAGGCGCCGCCTTCCGACCACAGGGTCGCGTCGTGCCCGCCGTCGTCGCCCAGCAGCACCAGCGTCCGGCTGTCCGCCGACCACACCGGCAGCGCGTTCGGCACCGCGTGCTGGACGGGCAGGTCCCGCTGTTCGGCGACATCGTGGACGAGCACGTCCTCGCCCTCACCGGCGCTCGCCACCCACCGGCCGTCCGGTGACAGCGCCACCCTCGGCGGCGGACCCGCGTTGCTGGAGTCGGGCGCGGCGCTCGGCGGGCCCGCCAACGCCCGGGAGACCTGCGTGAGGTCCCACAGGATCAGCGCGGACCCGCTGCCGGACACCAGCCGCTCGGCGTCGAGGAACGTGAGCCCGGTGACCCGGCCCGCGCCCGGCAGCCGTTGCGGGATCGGTCGCCGCAGGTTCCCCTGCACGTAGAGGACTTCGCCGCCCGCCGCCGCGAGCATCTTGCCGTCGTTGCTCACCGCGAACTCTTCCGGCTCCTCGATGGGCAGCGACGAGCCGGCGAGGACGCCGCGGTCCGGAGTGGTGGACTGGGGGTGGACGTGGAAGTCCGCGAACTTCGACCAGGCGAAGTACGCGCCGTTGCGGGAGTAGCCGCAGCAGAAGGAAGCCGCAGGGGTGCCGGCACCGGTCTCGGAGTCCCCGAGTGGGCGGAAGTCCGCCACCGCCCGTCGCTGCCACGAGCCGGCGCCCGTGCTGATCATCAGGGTCTTGTCGTCGGGCAGCGCGAGGTGGCCGGGCGCGGAGGGGAGGGTGGTGCGCCGGAGTTCGGCACCAGTGGCCCCGTCGACCACCACCAGCGGCAACGGTCCGTCGTCGAAGGGCGCGTCGCCTCCCACCACCGCTACGGTCTTCCCGGACGGTGACACGGCCACGCCGCTCGCCGCGCCCTCGAAGACCTGCTCGGGTTTCCCGTCGTCGCCGCGCCACAAGACCACGGTGGTGCCGTCGGCCGCCGCGATCACCCCACCGTCGTCGGATGCGGCCACCGCGGTGACGGCCCGTTCCCCGACCGCGGTGGACGTGGTCCGGTCGTCCCGCACGTCCCAGCGCACGAGGTGCCCGTCCGCCGTGCCCGCGACCGCGACGGACTCCCCGCCGCCGATCACGCTCACCGGACGGCCGACCTGCCGGTGCCGCTTCAGGTACGGGCTCGCGGCGAACACCTGGAACAGCGCCGCCCGCGTCTGCGGGTCGTCGGGGCTCATCCGGTGCGCCTCGACCGCCAGGAGCTGCGCGAGGTCGAGCTGGTTGTCCACTTCGGACAGCGCGGTGGCGGCCAACTGCCGTGCGGTGGCGATCCGAGCCTGCCGGGTGGCCTCCCGGTTCTGCCACACCGCCACGGCCGCGGCGACCAGGGCCGCGACCAGCAGCACGGCCAACGCGGTCGCGCCGCCGCGGGCCAGTCGCATGGTGCGCCGGTGCTGCCGGACGTGCTCGCCGACGACGGCGTCCTTCGAGACACCGCGGATCGCGCCGGCGACGTCGGCCACCCGGTCCTGCAACCGCGGATCGGCCCAGTCGACCTCCTCGGCGGTGTCCAGGGCGCGCAGGTCGACCCACCGCGGTTCCACCGCGAGCGCCGCCACCAGCGACGGCGGCAGCGCCGTGGAAGCCGTCCGGTCGACGCCACCAGGCCCCCACACGACGTCACCCGCCGTGACCACGATCAGCAGGGTGTCGACCGACCGGTGCTCCAGCCACCACGCGACCTCGGCGTCCACCCACGGCGACCTCGCCGCGTCGGGTGACGCCATCAGCACGAACCACCGGGACGCGGACATCGCCGCGACGATCGAGGGCCACAGGGCGGCGCTCGCGACGAGGTTCGCGTCGTCCCGGAACACCCGCAGCGCCCGGCTCTGGTTCCACCGCTTGGCGAACCGCTCCACCTCGCGCTGGAACAGCGGCGCCAGCCTGCCGTCGTGCGCGTGGCTGTACGACATGAACGCGTCGTAACCGGCCGCCGCTCCGCGATCACCGCGCATGAGGATCCGCCTTCGCCCAGGCTGATCAACGGATCTTCGCAGGTCCTCGCCCCAGCATCCCCGCATTAGTGCGGGGGCGAGGGTTCCAGGCGTTGGAGGGGTTCAGAACAGGGTGCGCACGGCCGAGATGTCGTACTCGGCGACCGAGGCTTCGATGATCGCCGCGCCCTGCTCGTCGCCGGGCCCGCTGCCGCGGAACGCCTCCACGTCCGCCTGCGACTCCCAGCGCTCGAAGATGACGATCCGGCCGGCGTCCACCAGGTCCGCGGTGATGGCGTAGTCGAGGCAGCCGGGTGCGCGGCGCGCCTGCTCCACCACGTTCACGCAGTCCGCGAGGTAGGCCTCGCGCTCCTGCGGGTCGACCACGATGTGCCCCGCCACGATCACCATGCGCCACTCCATCCGTTGTGAGATTTGCCGGCGCGTGGAATTTCGCGAGCCGACCCGCCGGTGCCGCCCGATCTTCGTACACCGCCGAGGTTTCGCCCTCGCCGGGTGTCGATCACGTCGTGCGAAAGCGCCTCTATTACCGCGCGAACATCAGCGTGCCGACGCTGCCGGCAGTGCCCTGGTGAGGACCACTCCGACTGCTGCCACGGCCGCAAGGGTCCACATGGCGAGGTGGTAGCCGGCGAGCAGCGCCGGGCCGTCGACCGCCGCGCCGGCCGCGACCCGACTCGTGCCGGTCGCGGCCAGGGCTGCGACGGCGGCGAGGCCCACTGCTCCTCCGCCCTGGTAAGCGCTGGTGGCGACACCGGACGCGGCACCCGCGGCGGGTCCGGCGACACCGCTCGTGCAGACCACGAACGAGCTGACGATCGACAGTCCCAGCCCGAAGCCCCACGGTGTCGCGGGTGCGATCAGACCTGTCAGCAGGCTGCCCGTTTCCGTGCTGGTCATCGCCCACCCAACCAGTGCAGCGCCTTGTACCCCGAGGCCGAGCGCGAGAGCGTTGCGTGCTGTCAGCCTGGCGACCAGCCGCGGTGCGAGCTGCGTGCCGACGAAGACGGCCAGCGGGAGCGGCAGGTAGACCAGCGTCGCCTCAAGCGGTGCCAGGCCGCGCACGTCCTGGAGGTACAGCGTCACGATGTAGAAGGTGGCGAACAAGATCGTGCCGACCAGCACGAAGATCCCGCTCCCGACCGTGACGGAACGCAGCCGTAGCACCGATCCCGGGATGAGCGGGTGCTCCGCCTTGCGCTGCCGCAGCACGAACACCGCCCCGAACAGCACCGCACCGGCGCCCGCCAGCGTCACGGTCAGCGGCGAGGGGCTTTCGAGGGACGCGGCAGCGAACGCCAGGAGGCTGAGGGCGCCCGTCGCGGCAACAGCACCTGCCACGTCGAGTCGCGCCGGGGTGTTGGCGGGTGCCGGCAGCACCGCGCGGGCGACCAGGAGCACGACGACGCCGAGCGGCACGTTGACCCAGAAGATCATCGTCCAGTCGACGCCCGCCAGCAGCCCGCCGACGACCAGCCCGACCGGCGCGGCGAGTCCACCCATGCCGCCGAAGATCGCCAACGCCCGGTTGCGCCCCGGCCCTTCCGCGAACAGCCCGGTGATGAGGGCCAGCGCCGCGGGGACGACGAGCGCCGCCCCGAGCCCTTGGACCGTGCGGCCGAGCAGCAGTTGCCACGGCGCGGCGGCGAAGCCGCAGCCCGCCGATGCCAGCGTGAACAACGCCGTCCCGCTCAGGAACAGGCGCCGGTGCCCGAGGACGTCACCGAGTCGTCCTGCCAGCAGGAGCACGCCCGCGAACGGGATCAGGTAGCAGTTCACGACCCACGCGATCGTGGACGGGGAGAAGCGGAGGTCCTCCTTGATCACCGGGAGGGCGATGTTGACCACGGCGGCGTCCATGACCGTGAGGAACTCGATGCCGCCGAGCACGAGGAAGCCGAGCCATGGGCTTCGTCGGGCGGCCGGGGCCACGAGGCTGGTCACAGCAGGGCACCGCCGGAAGCGTCGACGTGCTGACCGGTGACCCACCGGCTGTCGTCGGACGCGAGGAACGCCACGACGTCGGCGACATCGGTGGCGTCGGCGACGCGGCCCAGGGGCGAGAGCCCCGCCACCATGTCGCGGGCGTAGCCGAGCCAGGCGGCGTTCATGTCGGTGTCGACCACGCCGGGCGCGACGGCGTTGACCGTGATGCCCCGTGCGCCGAGCTGCTTGGCGAGGGCGGCGGTGAAGGCGTCGATGGCCGCCTTCGTCATCGTGTACGCGATCAGGTCCGGTTGCGTGGCGCCGCGGGTCAGGTGCGCGGACACGTTGACGATCCGACCGCCGTCACGCACCCGGCCCAGGGCGTGCTTGGTGATGAAGAACGGTGCGACGGTGTTGACCGCCCAGAGGCGGTTCAGCCCGGCCGGGTCGATCGCGTCGATCGTGCCCCGGACGTCCGCGATGCCGGCGTTGTTGACCAGCACGTCGACGCCGTCCACCAGGGCGTCGACCTGGCGCCAGAGCTCGGCCGCTTCCTGCTCGGGGTCCGCTTCCCCCAGCGGGACGCCCAGGGTTTCGGCCTGGCCACCTGCTTCGCGCACGGCCGCCGCGGTCGCTTCGGCCGCGTCGGCGTCGCGGCCGTAGTGGATCAGGACCCGGGCCCCTTCGGCCGCGAGGCGCTGTGAGACGGCACGTCCGATGCCGCGTCCCCCGCCGGTCACCAGCGCGGTCCTGTTGTCGAGTCGCATGCTCTCCACCTTTTTATAGCGGTCGATACACAAGTACCGTACACGATTCCTGATCGAGCGCTATACAATTGGGGGGTGACCCCAGGACGAGGACGGCCGCGCAGCTTCGACCGGGACGAGGCGCTGGAGCGCGCCATGGTGCTGTTCTGGGAGCGCGGCTACGACGCGGTGGGGACCCGTGACCTCGCCGAGGCGATGGGCATCGTCGCGCCCAGCCTGTACAACGCGTTCACCAGCAAGCAGGCGCTCTTCGAGGAGGCGGTCGAGGCGTACGCGCAGCGCTACGGCGGGTACATCGAAGAGTCCCTCGGTGGTGGGGCCGACGCTCGACGTGCGGTGACGGCACTCCTGTCCGGGGCGGCCCGCCAGCAGACGCTGCCCGACCGCCCCGCCGGGTGCCTGATCATCAACGGCGCGATCAACCACAGCCCCGCCGCGGCCGAGGTGGCGGAAGGGCTACGAGCCCGCCGAGCCCACGTCGCCGCCTTGGTCGAGCGGAAGATCCAGGCCGACGTCGACGAAGGCAGGCTCCCCCGCCACGTCGACGCCGGCCACCTGGCGACCTACGTCGTCCTGGTCTGGCAGGGGCTCTCGCTGTCCGCACGTGACGGTGCGACCCGCGACGACCTCGAAGCCGCGGTCCGCACGGCGATGAACGCATGGCCACACCCGGATCAGCCCGGCCAGGACTAGCCTCCAGCGCCGTCCACAGTGGACCGTGCGCCTCCCAGCTCGACGGCCCACGCGCGAGGATCGACCGACTTACGCGCCCGTGCGGCGGGACATCGTCCGTTCCAAGAGAACTGCCAGGACCGCGGCCACCGCCAGCGCCGCGCCGATCCACGGGATGGAGACGAGGCCCGCGCCGGCGTTGAGCGCGACTCCGGCGAGCACCGGGACCACGCTGATGCCGAGCTGGAACATCGACACGGCGGTCGCACCGGCCAACGTCGGCGCCTGAGCCGCGACCGTGAACACCCTCCCGTAGATGGCCGGGTTCAGCACGAATCCCGCGACGCCCATCAGCACGACGAGGACGATGACGGCCGCCGAGTGCTCGGCCAGGAGCGCGAGCAGCGCGGAAGTCGTCGCGATTCCCACGCCACCGGCCAGGAGCGCGTGATGGGGACGCCGGTCGGCGATCCTGCCGCCGACCGACAGGCCGAAGAACGCGCCGATGCCGAACAACGTCAGGATCGCCGGCACCCACACCGCCGGGACGGCGGTGATGTCGACCAGGAACGCCGCCAAGTAGTTGTACGAGATCATGTAGGCGGCCGTGCTCAACAAGGTCGCGGCGTAAACGACCCACAGCTGCGGTTGCCGCATGGTGCGCAATTCCCGCCGCACACTGGGTTCCCGCTCGGCCCGGGTGGCGGGAACGGCGACGGCCGTCAACACCGCGCCGATGGCGGTGAGGGCGACGACGGCCCAGAACCCGCCCTCCCAGCCGGTGAAGTGGCTGAGCAGCGCGCCCGCCGGACCGCCGGCGATCATCGCGAGACTGAGCCCGCTGACGACCACGCCGGAGGCACGCGCGGTGCGGTCGGCGGTGACGAGGCTGATCGCGGTGACCGCCGCGACCGCCCAGAAACCCGCGTAGGCAAGGCCACCGACGAAACGGGTGGCCAGCAGCAGGGCGTAGTTGTCGACCAGCAGGCCGAGCGCCAGTGAGGCGGCGAACAGGACCTGCGTGACCACCAGCGTGGTCCGCCGAGGCCAGTGGAGCGTGATGACGGCCAGCGGCGGGCCGCCGATGACCACGCCGATGGCGAACGCCGAGATCAACGCGCCGGCCGAGGACAACGAGATCCGCAGGTCGTCGGCGACCTGCGGCAGCACCCCGGCGACCAGGAACTCCGCGCTGCCCATCGCGAACAGGCTGAACGCGAGCAGGTAGACGCCGAGCGGCAGCCCGCGCGAGTCCGCCTTCCGCTCGGCGGTGTGGACGCTCATGTCCGGAGGTCTCCTTCGCGTGAGTGGATCAGAGCGCCCATGCTCGGCTCGCGGTGGAGACACTGACAATCTTTGTTGCCGAAACCGGGATTCAGCCCTTGCCACCGACCCGGTGGCACCGGAGTCCGCCCAGCCCACCGCGCCACATTCCCGTCGTCATGACGACTCGGCGGTTCCGGCTGCGGCATCCAACGTGCACGGGCGGATCTTCATCACCACCAGACCGCCCACAGCAGTCTTGAGTTTCACCAAACCCCGTGACCTGCTCGCAGCCGGACTGCTCGCACACCTTCTGAGTCCACCGTCAAGCTGGACGATCGACAGCACCGATGGCGAACAGCCCGGTCCACGAAGGGTGATCAACCAGCAGAGCCGTTGACCGCAGCCGTTTCGAAGCCGTCACGAGCGGCAACGACATCCCCGCTATCGGGACCGGCGAAGAAGCCCAAGTCCTGGGTCGGCCGGTCGGTCAAGCGAACTGGAAGTCGGTCAAGCCCTCTTGAGACGACTCGTCGGGCATCACGCGGCCTCTGCCCCGGCACGACCGACAACCGACGACCAAGCGGCTCGGACGTCACGAGGAAGGACGAGTTCATCCCACAAGTCGAAGAGCAGAGCACCGTCCACGTACATGATCACGTCCTCCTGCCCACCCTCGCGAAGCACGATCTCCTAGACGCGCGCCCGTTCAGACCGGTTGGCCAGGTTGAACCGCCGCCCAGGATCGGACCAGTTCAAGTGGATCGGCAGGGTCACGACGGAAAAAGCCCGGTCCACCGGAAGCCGGGGAAGCTCACTCAACGTGAGGACCACGCGACCACGCAGCGTCGACCGCGAAGTACCTGCTCGACGTGCGAGTTCCTCTTGACTGAGACCCGCAGCGCGCCTCGCCCGGACAAGCATCCCCGCCATGTCCGCCATGCCGCCCCCAGTGACGTATCCGAAGGGCTACGGCACGCGAGTCGGCCCACCGGCGACAACCCGCACCCGGTCCGACCCCGACGAACCGACCAGGGCGGGAACAAGATCGACCCCTGACCCGAAGATCACAGGTCAGGGGCCAGAGCAGGTGAAGTGCGAATGTGCCCCCGGTGCGACTCGAACGCACACTGGACGGATTTTGAGTCCGCTGCCTCTGCCGATTGGGCTACGGGGGCCGGCGGGAGCACTCTACTCGATCAGGTTGCCCGGCCGCCGCACGACCCCCGACTCCGGGGAACGACGGCCGGGGGTCCCGGGCGTCAGGACCGGACCAGTCGACCGATGGCGGCGGACGCTTCGGCGATCTTCGCCTCCGCCACCTCGCCACCCTCGGCCGCCGCCTGCGCCACGCAGTGCTTCAGGTGCTCGTCCAGCAAACCCAGGGACACCGCCTGCAACGCCTTCGTCGCGGCCGAGATCTGGGTCAGCACGTCGATGCAGTACTCGTCGTTCTCCACCATCCGCTGGAGGCCGCGGACCTGCCCTTCGACGCGTCGCAATCGCTTGAGGAACGCGTCCTTGTCCGGTGTGTAACCGTGCATCGCTCCCGACCTTCCCTACCCTGGGCGGGTACCCGACTCCCAGGATAGGCCACTCGACCGGGTGTGACCGGCACCACGGGCAAGGCTTCGGGCTCCTCGCATTTCAGCGGGCGCGGTTAAGCCGGTGAAATGACCCGTCCGGGGGCATCGTCACATTTTCCACACGAAAGGTTAGGCGATATTCCTCTCGTGCACTATGGTGTCGTCGAAGCGTGTGGCGCAGAACAAGTCGAAGGCAGCACGCGCTATGCGAGCACACACGGAGGAACAGTGGCACAGCAGACCGTCGTCCAACTCATCGACGACCTCGACGGCAGCGAAGCCGCCGAGACCGTGACCTTCGCGCTGGACGGAGTGGAGTACTCCATCGATCTCTCCAAGGACAATGCGGACAAGCTCCGCGAGTCCCTGGCCGACTTCGTCGCCAAGGCGCGCCGCGCGGGTGGCCGCAAGCAGCGCAAGGGCACCGGCAAGAGCACGGTAAAGGCTGGTGACAAGGCGCAGGCGCAGGCGATTCGGGACTGGGCGCGCGCGCAGGGCCACCAGATCTCCGACCGCGGTCGCATTCCCCAGGGCCTGGTCGTGCAGTTCCAGGAAGCCCACGCCTCCTGAGTCGCGTCGTTTTCCCCTGCGGCGGTCCGCCACTGCCGCAGGGGAACAACGCAGGTCAGGGGCCGTCAGGCCATTCGGCTGCGCCCCGGGAACTCGGCGTCCATCAGGCTGAGCAGGGCGGTCGCCTTGACCGCCGTCTCCTCGAATTCCTCCGCCGGGTCGGACAGCGCGATGACCGCGCCGCCCACCCCGAAACTCACCTTGTCCCGGTCCACCACCAGCGTCCTGATGACGATGCTGAAGTCGGCCGTTCCGGAGAGTGAGAAGTAACCGAGCGCCCCGGAGTAGACACCCCTGGGCCCGGCTTCCAGCCCGTCGATGATCTGCATTGTCCGGATCTTGGGCGCCCCCGTCATGGACCCACCCGGGAACGCCGCCCTAACGACGTCGGCGGCGGAACTCCCGGAACGCAGTCTGGCCCGAACGGTGCTGACGAGCTGGTGCACTGTCGCGTAGCTCTCCACCTCGAAGATCCTGGGCACCTCGACGCTGCCGACTTCCGCGCAATGACCCAGATCATTGCGGACCAAGTCCACGATCATGAGGTTCTCGGCCCGGTCCTTCGCGCTGGTGGCCAAGGCCGTGCGCAAAGCCTCGTCCTCCGCCGCCGTGGCCCCGCGTGGTCTGGTGCCCTTGATTGGCTCCGATTCGACGACGCCCTGTCGGTCCACCCGGATGAACCGCTCGGGTGAAGTGCTGAGCACGGAGAGCGCACCGAAACGGAGCAACGCCCCGAACGGCGCGGGGCTTTCCGCGCGGAGGAACCGGTAGGCGTCCCACGGGTCGACCCCGCCGCGCCACGCCACCGTGTTCGTCAGGCACACCTCGTAGCTCTCGCCCGCCGTGATGGCCTCCTGACATGCCGCCACCAGCTTGAGATAGTGCGAACGGCTGTGCCGCGCCTGCACGGACTCCGCGCGGGCCGGTCGCGGAGGCGATGCGGGCACCGCGGTGAAATCACGCAGGAAATCGGCCGTTCGGCCCAACCACCCATCCTCGTCGGACAACGCCAACAGGTAGACGCACCGCGAAACGTGGTCGAAAACCAACGCCCGGTCGGCGAACACGAATGCCGCGTCGGGCTGCTCCGAACGGTGCGCCGCCACTCCGCCGCATTCGGCCTTCAGCTCGTACCCGAGGTAGCCGACCCACCCGAGCGCGAACTCGAACGGCACGTCCGGTGGCGTCACCCGCCACGCGGCCAGGTCGGCCTCCAGCCAGTCGAAGAACGGCCCGGGGTGCGTCACCCCGTCCACGGTGACCTCGCCGGTCCACACGTCGTACGTCGCCACGCGCGCCAGCGGCCCCTGCGCGTCACCCATCACGGAGAACCGACCCCGCGCGCCGACGAGGCTGCTGTCCAGCCAGAACGCGTCGCCGGACGCCCCGTACAGGGCCGCGTACACGTCCTCCGCCGACGGGTGCGCGTCCACGCGCCGCACCAGCACCTCCCGACCTGGAACGGAGTCCGGAACAGGAGCGGCAACGGAGACGGGCGCCTCGGACGGCACCTCGACGGCAGGCAGCGGGGTGACGGCGGGCTCTACGGCAGCGGCGGCGGTCAGGTCGCGGAAGTTGGCCAGCAGCCGGTGGCCGTGCGACGTGCACACCGACTCGGGGTGGAACTGCACGCCCCACGCGGGCCGCGACCGGTGCCGCACGCCCATCAGGACGTCATCGGAGGACGTCCACGCGATCGGCTCCAGCGAATCGGGCAGGTCGGACACGGCCAGCGAGTGGTACCGCACCACGGGCAGCGGCGACGGCAGGCCGGCGAACACGTCCACCCCGGTGTGCCGCACCAGGTCCACCACACCGTGCCGGGGCGGCACCAGCCCCACGGACGCGCCGTGCGCCAGGCACAGCCCTTGGTGGCCGAGGCACACCCCGAGCAGCGGGATCGCCGCCTCGTCGATGACCGCGCGGCACAGCCCGAAATCGGACTCGCGCTGCGGCCGGCCGGGGCCGGGCGAGATCACCACGTTGTCGAACCGGCGCAGGTCGGACAGCCGGAACCGCGGGTCGTCGTTGGTGATGACGACCGGCTCGCGCCCGTTCACCTCGGCCAGGTACTGGAAGAGGTTGAAGGTGAACGAGTCGTGGTTGTCGATGAGCAGGGTCCGCATGGCAGACACGACGTTACCTGCACGAACACCCGGATGGAGTACCCCCGGACGGACGACACACCACACACCGAAGAGGCCGGGCACACGTGCTGCCCGGCCTCCCCGTCCCTCCCCGACTCAGTCCAGGTGGAACGTCGGGTCCGCGGCGATGGCCGCGAGCTGCTGCGACGTCAGCGGCGGCTCGGCCAGCGCCGGGTGACCGGAGAACTCGTAGCCCTTCGACTGGGCCACGATCACCACCGTGCCGTCGTCGTACCGGTAGAAGGCGGCCTGCTCCATGCCGTTCTCCGCACCGTTCCCCGTGACGACCACGACCGGCTTGCCGTCGACGTCGACGATGTCGCACCGACCGTCGCCCCGCACGTACGGCTGGCTGATCACCATGCCGCAGCCCTCGAGGTCCCTGAGCCGCGTGTTGCCCTTGGTGTCGACCTGCACCCACAGGTGTCCGACGCCCGGGGCACCACCGCGCACCACCGGGGTGATGGCCAGGTACTCCCAGACCTCCAGCCTGTCGGCGGCGTAGTCGACGAACTGCGACTGGGCGCGGGTCATCGGCCCGTGGTCCTGGAAGCCGATCCTGGTCCTGTCCTCGGCCTTCACCCCGGTCGGCAACGACGACGCCAGGTGGTTGAGCACGGTGACGCTCTTGTCCGCCCGCGGCCCGTTGGTCGAGGTCCGGTCGCCCTGCCCGTTCGGCCAGGGGGTCTTCTCGTCACCGGACGACGGCGACGCCACGTCCGAGGTGTCCGTCCCGGACGGCGACGGCGGGATCGACGTCAACGACGGTCGGGGGTCCGACGACAGGGTCTCCGACGACTGCACTTCGGACGACCGGGCACCCACCTGAGCGACGCCGCCGCCACCCGCCAGGTTCGGCACCAGCACGGCGCCGACCGCGATGGCGACCACACCCAGTCCGGCGACCGCCCCTCCCCACGTGGCCTTCCGGCGGCGGTGCGCACGGCGGCCCCGGTCCAGCGCAGCCCCGGCGTCCATCGGTGGTGGCGGGCTGCTCGCCACCATCACGTCCTGCAACGCGCTCTTCAGCTCGTGCTCGTTCATCGCACCATCTCTCCCTGCTGAGGGGTGATCAGGCCGCGCAGCGTCTGCAGCCCCCGCGCGGCCTGGCTCTTCACCGTTCCTTCGGAACAGCCCAACGCCCTGGCGGTCTCCTCGACCGACAGGTCTTCCCAGTACCGGAGCACGAGCACGGCCCGTTGCCGTGGTGGTACGCCGGCCAGCGCCGCGAGCAGCACCAGCCGGTCCTCCGTCGAGCCACGTCCGACGGCCGCCGTGTCGACGGCCGTCTCGCTCACCCGTTCCTTGCGGAACCAGCCACGGCGCAGTTCGGACACGAACGTCCGGACCAACGTCTGCCGTGTGTAGGCGTCGAGTGCCTCGTGCCGGTCGATCCGCCGCCACGCCACGTAAAGCTTCGTGAACGTGGCCTGGACCAGGTCCTCGGCACGGTGCCAGTCGCCGCACAGCAGGTACGCCGTGCCACGCATGGCCTCGGACCGCGCCGCGAAGTACTCGGCGAACGCGGTGTCCCGATCACTCATCTGTCCTCCCCCGTGCTGCGGTACGAGGTAATCACGCAGTCGGGCACTCGGGGGGTTGCATGCCGGCTCCGAGATTCGTGGAAACTGGTCCCATCACCACCCGGGAGGCCCCGCTTGTTCTTCTTCGTGCTGTTCGCCGTCGTGATGGGCGCGGCCCACTACTACATCTGGAAGCGGGCCGTCCGGGACACGACCCGCCCCGGCCGCGGACGTCGGATCGGCACCGTCGTGGTGCTCCTCCTCTACGTGCTGGTGATGGCCGGCCTGTCGGTGAGCAGGCTGGGCTCGGTGGTCGGCGACGCGCTGGCGTGGCCGGGGTTCGTCTGGCTGGCGGGAGCGTTCTACTTCTCGTTGGTCCTGGGCGTGCTGGAGATCCCCCGGCTGCTGGTGCTGCGGTCGACCCGGCGGCTGGAGGTGTCGGTCGCCGCGGGCGTACCCGACGCGGTGGTGGAGACCCCGGAGGCCGCCCAGGCGCCCGAGGAGCAGCCGGCGGACCCGGGCCGGCGGCTGTTCATCGCACGGTCGCTCGCGGTCGTGGGCGGGGTGGCCACGGCGGGCGTCGTCACGTACGGCGCCACGGAGGCGTTGGGCGACCCGGTGATCAAGCGCGTGCCCGTGACGCTGGGCAAGCTCGACCCGCGGCTGTCCGGCTACCGCATCGCGGTGGTGAGCGACATCCACCTCGGTCCGCTCCTCGGCCGCGGGCACACCGAGCGGGTGGTGCGGATGATCAACGAGCAGCAGGTGGACCTGGTCGCGATCGTGGGCGACCTGGTCGACGGCACGGTGGACGAGCTGGGCGAGGCGGCGGCTCCGCTGGGCGACCTGGTGAGCACGCACGGCAGCTTCTTCGTCACCGGCAACCACGAGTACTACTCGGGGGCCGAGCCGTGGCTCGCGGAGCTGGAGCGGCTCGGGGTCAACGCGCTGCGCAACGAGCGGCTGACGATCGAACGGGCCGGCGCGTCGTTCGACCTCGCGGGCGTCAGCGACGTCACCGGCGTGGCGTTCGACGACGGCCCCGACTACGCGCGCGCCCTGGACGGCCGGGACACGTCGACGCCCGTGGTGCTGATGGCGCACCAGCCGGTGCAGGTCCGCGAGTCGGCGAAGCACGGGGTGGACCTCCAGCTGTCCGGGCACACGCACGGCGGCCAGATGTTCCCGTTCCACCTGGCGGTCGGCCTCCAGCAGCCGATGCGCAGCGGGCTGGAGACGATCGACGGCACGCAGGTCTACACGACGAACGGAGTCGGCTTCTGGGGTCCGCCGGTGCGGGTGGGCGCGCCGCCGGACATCACCGTCGTGGAGCTGCGTCACAAGTTCGCCGGCTGATAGCGCTTTTTTCGCCTTCACCACCTAGAGTGGACCGCCGTGCCCGAACACGGTTGCGGAGGGGGACCCCTAGCGAGATGACGAAGAGCTTTGCCGATCAACGGCTTGACGAGGCAACAGCTCGTATCCGTCATTTCCTGGACAATGAGCGACCGGACACCCCCTGTCTGGTGATCGACCTGCCGACCGTGCGCGACCGGTTCACGGCCATCCGTTCGGCGTTGCCGCAGGTGGGGATCTTCTACGCGGTCAAGGCGAACCCGACGCCCGAAGTGGTCGGGCTGCTGGCGGCCGAGGGCTGCTCGTTCGACGTCGCCAGCCCCGCGGAGATCGACCTGTGCCTGGCGCGCGGCGCCGCGCCGGAGACCATCTCCTACAGCAACCCGATCAAGAAGGCGCGGGACATCGCCTACGCGTACGGGCGGGGCGTGCGACTGTTCGTGTCCGACAGCGAACAGGACGTGCTCGCGCTCGCCGAGCACGCGCCCGGCGCGTCCGTGCTGCTGCGGATCCTGGTGAACAGCAAGGGTTCCACCTACCCGTTCGGCAAGAAATTCGGCTGCTCGCCCGAAATGGCGACGGATTTGCTGCGGTTGGCGGCGGAGTCGGGGCTCGTTCCGCTGGGCGTGGCGTTCCACGCCGGGTCGCAGCAGCTCGACCCGAACGGCTGGGACGCCGCCATCGCCGACGCCGCCCTCATCACCGCGAAGCTGCGCGCCGAGGGCGTGGCGCTGACGACCGTCAACCTGGGCGGCGGCCTGCCCGCCGGTTACCTGGAGCAGCCACCGCCGCTGTCCGCGTACGCCGCGGCCATCACGGCGTCGGTCGAACGCCACTTCGGCGGCCTCCCCGACGACTGCCGCGCCCCTCGGGTGATGATCGAGCCGGGACGCGCGATCGTCGCCGAGTCGGGTCTCATCAGGTCCGAGGTGGTCCTGGTGGCCCGCAAGTCCTATTCGGACGAACGCCGATGGGTGTTCCTCGACATCGGCCGGTACGGTGGACTGGCGGAGACCGAGGGCGAGGCCATCGCCTACCCCCTGCGGACGAGCCGGGACGGCGGACCCGTCGGCCCGGTGGTGATCGCCGGCCCGACGTGCGACGCGGACGACGTCCTGTACCAGAACACGTGCTACCAGCTGCCCCTGGAGCTGCGCGCGGGTGACCACGTCGACCTGCTCGGCGCGGGCGCCTACACGGCCAGCTACTCCTCGGTGGCGTTCAACGGCTTCCCGCCGCTGGCCACCCACTGCGTGCGATGAGCACGCCCCCGCCTGTCCGTTGCAGTGCACCTCCTGAAGATGTTTGGAGTGATTGATGTCCGAACTCCCGTGCGAAGTCGAGCCGGTCGGCTTGTTCGCAGGACAGCACGTGCTCGCCGAACTTGAAGGCGTGAGCCCCGAACTGCTCGACGACGAGCAGTTCCTGCGACACGCGCTCGGTGAAGCGCTCACCCAGGCGGATGCCACGGTGTTGGAGGTGGTCTCCAAGCAGTTCGAGCCGCAAGGGGTCACCGTGCTGGCCCTGTTGTCGGAGTCGCACGCGTCCATCCACACGTATCCGGAAGTCGGAGCGGTGTTCGTGGACGTGTTCACCTGCGGCACGCGCGCCAAGCCCGCGCTCGCGGTGCAGTTGCTGGCCGAAGCGCTGGGAGCTGCGTCGGCACGGACGGACACGGTCAGCCGGGGACGCCGCGTCCCCGCACTCGTCGGTGAGGAGAAAGCGTCTTGATCCGCGAACCGCTCGCGGCCGGAATGACCCGGCACTGGGACGTCGAAGAGGTCGTGGTCGACACCCGGACCGAGTTCCAGCACCTGGTGATCGCCCGCACCGCCCAGGGGTTGTCGCTGTTCTGCGACGACGACCGGCAGAGCACCGAGTTCAGCCAGTTGACGTACCACGAGGCGCTGATGGCGCCCGCGCTGCTGCTCGCCGACCGCGTCGACCGGGTGCTCGTCATCGGGTCGTCGGAGGGCGTCGTGTGCCAGATGGCGGTGGCGGCGGGCGCTTCGGTGGTCGACCACATCGACATCGACTCGCAGGCCGTGCGGCTGTGCGCCGAGCACCTGCCGTACGGGTACACGCCGGACGAGCTGGCCCTCGCCGAGAAGGGCGAAGGCGCGATCCGGGTGCAGTACATCGACGGCTACGAATACATCCGGACGACGTCGGAGCGTTACGACATCGTCCTGGTGGACCTGCCGGACGAGCGCGAGGAAGAAGCGCAGCACAACCGCCTGTACGGCGCGGAGTTCCTCGGCCTGTGCAAGGCGCTGCTCACGCCGGGCGGCGTCGTGGTGTCGCAGGCCGGCTGCCAGACGATGTGGCGCAACACCACGTTGATCCGGATGTGGCAGCGGTTCAACGAGGTGTTCGACACGGTGGCGTACTACGGCTCGGACGAGCACGAGTGGGCCTACCTGTTCGGGCGCGCCGACGAGGTGGCCGACCCGACCGCCCTCATGGTCGAGCGGCTGCCCGCGTGCGGCTACCAGCCAGAGACGATCGACGACCTCGCCCTGGTCGGCAACTCGATCCCGCCGTACCTGGTGCGCCACTCGCTGGCCTGACCCACCCCCGTGAGTCCTACGTTCAGAACGCGTGAGTCCTACGTTCAGGACCCGTGAGTCCTACGTTCAGGACCCGTGAGTCCTACGTTCCCGTACCCCGAGTTCAACGCTCAGAACGGCCCGAGCCGGCCGACCTTGTCCTGAGCGTTGAATTCGGGGGTTCCGAACGTAGGACTCACGTGTTCTGAAGGAACGACACACGCGACGCGAACGTAGGACTCACGCGGTCAGGGAGCGGTGGAGGAAGTCGACCTGGAGCAGCAGCAGGTTCTCCGCGACCTGCTCCTGCGGGGTCATGTGCGTGACGCCGGACAGCGGCAGCACGGTGTGCGGACGGCCGGCGGCCAAGAGGGCCGACGAGAGCCGCAGGGTGTGGGCGGCCACCACGTTGTCGTCCGCCAAGCCGTGCACGATCATCAGCGGACGTTCCAGCTTCGGGGCGTCGGCGATGAGCGAGTTCGCGTCGTAGACCTCGGGCTTCTCGGCCGGGTGGCCCAGGTAGCGCTCGGTGTAGTGGGTGTCGTACAGCCGCCAGTCGGTGACCGGCGCGCCGGCGATGCCCGCGTGGAACACGTCCGGACGGCGCAGGACGGCCAACGCGGCCAGGTACCCGCCGTACGACCACCCCCGGATGCCCACCCGGGTCAGGTCCAGGTCGGGTTCGACGGCCGCGACGGCGTGCAGGGCGTCCACCTGGTCCTGCAAGGTGGCGTCCGCGAAGTCGAACGCGATCTCCCGCTCCCACACCGGACCACGACCGGGCGTGCCGCGACCGTCCGCCACCAGGACCGCGAAACCCTGGTCGGCGAGCCACTGCGACGTCAGGTACGCGTTCCGCGCCGAGACGACGCGCTGCGAGTGCGGCCCGCCGTACGGGTCCAGCAGCACCGGCAGCTTCACGCCCGGCACGTGGTCGCGCGGGAACAGCAGCGCCGTCCTCAACTCGCGCTCACCCACGGTCAGCAGCCGCACTTCCGGCGTGAGCACGGGGGTTTCCGCGAACGTCCCGATCTCGCCACCGGTCGACACGGTGACCTTCGGCCCGAAGCGGTCCATCGCCGACGACACCAGCAGCAGCACGCCTCCCGCCCGCGCAGCGCTGTTCACACCGTCCTCAGTGGACAGCCGGGTCGGCCCCTCGGCCGTGACCAGGAAGACGTGCGTCTGCGTCGGGTCGTCCGTGGACGCGGTCACGAGGACGCCGTCCTCGGCCACGTCCAGCACCGAGCGCACCTGGAACCCGTCGGGCGTCCACGGGCGGTCGCCCACGACGAGCCGGTTCGCGTCACCGATCGGCAGCACGCGCAGCAGTTCGCCGCCCGGCGTCCAGCGCGGCGCGCCCGGCACGATCTCCAGCCACCGCGGGTCGGTGTCGTCGGCCACCACGTCCACCGCGCCGGTCTCGACGTCCACCGCCAGCACGCGGACGTGGCGCTGGTCCCGTGACTGGACCTGGAGCAGCGGCTTGCCGTGCGACGACCACGACACCGCGGCCAGGTACGGGAACGCGTCGCGGTCCCACGTCACGTCGACCCGGTCGGCGCCGAAGACGGACACGCCGACCACCGCGTTGGCCTCGCCCGCGGCGGGGTACGCGATCTCGGCGGCGGGCTTGTCGGGGTTCGCCGGGTCGGCGATGTGCCACCGCGGCACGGGCGCGTTGTCCACCCGGGCCGCCAGCACGCGATCGCCGTCCGGGGAGAACCAGTACCCGCGGAACCGGCCCATCTCCTCGGCCGCGATGAACTCCGCCAGGCCCCACGTCACGTCCGGCCCGTCCGGCGCCGCCACCACCCGGTCCGCGCCGGACTCCAGCTCCACGACGTGCAGCGCGCCGTCCGCCACGTACCCGACCTTGCGCCCGGTCGGGTCGAGCCGGGGGTCGATGGCCGCGCCGGGTACCGGCAGCTCGCGCACGTCGCCGGTGGCGAGTCCGACCACGAACAGCCTGCCGGACAACGCGAACACCGCCTGCCGCACGGCGCCGTCCGTGGCGTAGCCGACGATGCCCGCCGCCTGCTCACGGGTGCGCTCGCGGCGTGCCCGCTCTTCCGGGGACAGGTCCTCGGGGTCGGTCAGCAGCGTGTTCGGGTCGACCAGCAGCGTCTCGGACCGGGTCGCGGTGTCGAACGCCCACAGGCCGTTCGCCCGGCTCGTGGCCGTGGCGGTGCGGAGGAAGTACACCCTGGCGCCGTCCGGCGCCACGGTGAACGTCCGCGGTGCGCCAAGGGTGAACCGCTGGGTGCGCGCGTGCTGGCGCGGAAAAGAGATCTCGTTGCCCACCGGGACACCCTATGTCCCCGGCGGACGCCTCCGGTCACCACGACGGCGACACGGACGGGTCCGCACGAGCGGTCACGCCGAACCCCTGTCCCCGCGCCGGGGCTGAACCACTCCCGGACGGGGGCCGTAATCGTCGGTGGAGCGATTGACGGACCAAGGAGGAGTGAGTGTGATCCGACGAAACCGCATCGCCATCGCCGTCGCGGGCGGCATGGCTGCCGTGCTCGCGCTGGTCATGTGGACTTCCAACGCCACCGGCCTGCAGGGCAGGACGGTCGCGCAGACCGAGCAGGTGGGCGCCGCGGCCCAGGGCGACTACGGCGACGTCCAGGAGCCCCTGGCCCCTCCGACCAGCGAGGAGGCGGCGTCCGCCGAGGAGACCGGGACCACTGCCGCCGGAACGCCGGAGGCCCAGGCCGCGCCCGCGCCGTCCGGTCCACAGATCTCGTTGGTGGGCAAGAGCGTTCCCAAGATGGGCGACGTCGTGCAGGACGGCGACGGCCGGACGCTGTACCGGTTCGACAAGGACACGCCGAACCCGGCGAAGTCCACTTGCGAGGGTCAGTGCGCCGTCACGTGGCCGCCCGTGCTGTCCAACGGCACGCCGCGGTTGCAGGGCGTCGACCCCGCGCTCGTGTCGACGGTGAAGCGGGCCGACGGCAGCGAGCAGGTCACCCTGGACGGCTGGCCGCTCTACACCTACGCGAAGGACGAGGCGCCGGGCCAGTGGAAGGGCCAGGGCGTCGGCGGCACCTGGTTCGTGGTGCAGCCCGACGGCAAGCGCAACGTGGAGTGCCTGCCGCCGGGGGTGACGGCGCCTGCCGCCTAGACCGCCGTGACAGCCCTGATCCCCCGGCCTGGGGTTGGCCGGGGGATCAGCGCACGCGTCAGACGACGGTGACGGCCTCGGCGTAGTCGAGGCGCGGGTTGCGCGGGTGCGTGCCGGAGTGGTCCGGGTGGCCGATGTTGACGACCACCAGCGGGAGCAGGGTCGTGTCGGCGAAGAACTCGCGGCGCACGCCGTCCTGGTCGAAGCCGCTCATCGGGCCCGCGGCGAGACCGGCCGCGCGAACGCCGACGATGAAGTAGCCGACCTGGAGCAGGGCGTTCAACTTCGCCGCCTCGGTCCGGCCGGCGTCATCGGCGAACGCCGCCTTGGCGCCCGGGTAGTTCGGGAACGTCCGGGCGAAGTGCTCGTGGAAGTCCGTGTCGGCGGACAGGATCGCGGTCACCGGCGCGGACTGCGTCTTCGCCCGGTTGCCCTCGGCCATGTGCGGCACGAGCCGGGCCTTGGCGTCCTCGCCGCGCACGAACAGCACCCGCAGCGGCTGGCTGTTCATCGAGGTCGGACCCCACTTGACCAGCTCGTAGACCTCGCGGAGCTGCTCGTCCGTCACCGGTTCGGAGGTGAACGCGTTCGCCGTGCGCGCCTCGCGGAAGAGCAGGTCCTGTGCGTCGCGCGGCAGCGCCATCGCGTCGAACGTCGTGGTCATGATGCCTCTTTCAGTTGTCCCGTACGCGGGTAGCGCACGGGACAACCGCCAGGGGGCACCGACTATTTCGTGGTGTGCTTCACAGGTTCGGGTACAACGGGTGCTTGGCCGCGAGCACCTCGACCCGGGAACGCAGCTCGGCCAGGTCCGGCGACGCCTGCAACGCCGCCGCGATGACGTCCGCCACCTCGACGAAGTCCGCCTCGCCGAAGCCGCGGGTGGCGAGGGCCGGCGTGCCGATGCGCAGGCCGGACGTCACCATCGGCGGACGCGGGTCGTTCGGCACCGCGTTGCGGTTCACCGTGATCCCGACCTCGTGCAGCCGGTCTTCGGCCTGCTTGCCGTCGAGCTCCGACCCCACCAGGTCCACCAGCACGAGGTGCACGTCCGTGCCGCCGGTGAGCACCTTCACGCCGGCCGCCGCCGCGTCGGGCTGGGACAGCCGGTCGGCGAGGATCTTCGCGCCCTCGACCGTGCGCCGCTGCCGGTCGGCGAACTCGGGTGACGCGGCGTGCTTGAACGCCACCGCCTTGCCCGCGATCACGTGCTCCAGCGGGCCGCCCTGCTGACCGGGGAACACCGCCGAGTTGATCTTCTTCGCCAGGTCGGCCTCGTTCGTCAGGATCACGCCGCCGCGCGGACCGCCGAGGGTCTTGTGCGTGGTCGTGGTCACGACGTGCGCGTGCGGCACCGGGCTCGGGTGCAGGCCCGCCGCCACCAGACCGGCGAAGTGCGCCATGTCGACCATCAGGTAGGCGCCCACCGAGTCGGCGATCCGGCGGAACTCGGCGAAGTCGAGCTGACGCGGGTAGGCCGACCAGCCGGCCACGATCAGCTTCGGCTTGAACTCGGTGGCCAGCCGCTCGACCTCGGCCATGTCGACCCGGCCGTCCTCCTCGGACACGTGGTACGGGACCACGTTGTAGAGCTTGCCGGAGAAGTTGATCCGCATGCCGTGGGTGAGGTGCCCGCCGTGCGCCAGGTCGAGGCCCAGGATCGTGTCGCCCGGCTGGATCAGCGCGAACATCGCGCACGCGTTGGCCTGCGCGCCCGAGTGCGGCTGCACGTTCGCGAAGCCCGCGCCGAACAGCGCCTTGACCCGCTCGATCGCCAGCCGCTCGATGACGTCGACGTGCTCGCAGCCGCCGTAGTAGCGGCGACCCGGGTAGCCCTCGGCGTACTTGTTCGTCAGCACCGAACCCTGCGCCTGGAGCACCGACACCGGCGTGAAGTTCTCCGAGGCGATCATCTCGAGCGTGCCCTGCTGGCGGCGCAGCTCGGCGGCGACGGCGTCCGCGACCTCCGGGTCGAACTCCGCGAGGGAGGCGTTGAAGTGCTCGGACATGTGGGTCTCTCCCTTAGCTGGTTCGCGTGTAGAACGGCAGTGCGACGACTTCGACCGGCTCGTGCCTGCCCCGGACGTCCACGGACAGCCGGGTGCCGGGCTCAGTCTCGCCGACGGCGACGTAGGCCATCGCCACGGAGTACCCGAGCGTCGGCGACAGCGCGCCGCTGGTGATCTCGCCGATCGGCGTGCCCGCCGAGTCCAGCACCGGGTACCCGTGTCGGGGCGCCCGGCGCGACGTGGTCTTCAAGCCGACCAGCTTGCGGTCGACGCCCTGCTCGGCGACGGCGGCCAGCGCCTCGCGGCCGACGAAGTCACCCGGCTTGTCGAGCTTGACCACCCGGCCGAGGTTCGCGTGGAACGGCGTGCGGTCGCGGCCCAGCTCGTTGCCGTACAACGGCATGCCGGCCTCCAGCCGGAGCGTGTCGCGGCAGCCGAGGCCGGCGGGCTTGAGGTCGTGCGGCGCGCCCGCCTCCAGCAGCGCCTGCCAGACGTGTGGCGCGTCGTCCGGCGCGACGAACAGCTCGAAGCCGTCCTCACCCGTGTAGCCGGTGCGGGCCAGCAGCACCGACTTGCCCGCGACCTCGGTCGGGTACGACGCGTAGTACTTCACGCCGGCCAGGTCGGTCGGCGTGAGGCCGGCGAGGATCGCGGTGGCCTTCGGGCCCTGCACGGCCAGCAGCGCGTAGTCCGTCGACCTGTCCTCGACCGTCGTGTCGAACCCCTTCGCCCGCTCGACCAGCGCGTCGTGCACGACGGCGGCGTTGGAGGCGTTGGCGACGACGAGGTACTCCTGCTCGCCGGTGCGGTAGACGATCAGGTCGTCGATCACCCCGCCGTCGGCTTCGCAGATCATCGTGTAGCGGGCGCGGCCGAGGCCGATCGCGGACGCGTGACCGACCAGGGCGTGGTCGAGCGCGGCGCCCGCCTCGGGGCCGGTGAGCACGATCTCGCCCATGTGGGTGAGGTCGAACAGGCCCGCGGACGTGCGCACGGCGTGGTGCTCGGCCAGCTCGCTGTCGTAGCGGAGCGGCATCCGCCAGCCCGCGAAGTCGGTGAACATGGCGCCCAGCGCTTCGTGCTCGGCGTGCAGGGGCGTGCGGCGGCTTTCCATCAGGCGAGGTCCTCCCTGGGGTGCGGACATGCCGTCAGCGCCGACCGGTCGGGTCGGCGCGTGGCTGGTCCGAGAATCACACGTGCGAAGCGAGAGCGGCTCGGATAGGCCCGGGTCACAGGCTCTTCTCGGCCCGGACGCTCTCGACCACCTTGCGTTCGGCGTAGAACGACACGAACGGGATCGTGCCCGCGAGCAGCACCAGCGCCGTGCCCTTGATCGACCAGCGGGCCTTGAGCGCGAGGTCGACCGTCAGCACGAGGTAGACCGCGTAGAGGAAGCCGTGGATCGGGCCCACCACCTGCATCATGCCCGCGCTGTCGCCCGCGTACTTGGCGATCATCGCGACCACGAGGAGCAGCAGGCCGACACCGACCACGTAAGCCATGAACCGGAACCTGGTCAACGCGCCGCTCATCGCCCTACCTTCGTTCACCGCTGGTCCCGCGCGTTGAGCGCGGCGAGCATGCGGTTGTAGGCCGCGAGCTCGTCGTCCTCGTCGTCGTGCGCGGGTGCTCTGACGGGCTCAACGGTAACGACCGGCCGCGACGGCACCGGCACCGGCTCCGGGACGGCCTCATCTGCGGCGTCGTCCGGGGCACCGGCCGCGGCGGCTGCCTCCTCGGCCTTGCGGCGGGCGTCCAGCCTGCGGATGCGCCACACCATGAACGCCGGGAAGAGGCCGAAGAGCGGCCACTGGAAGACGTAGCCGAGGTTCTGGAACGAGCCACCGGCCGCGGAGAACCGCTCCCACTGCCAGTAGGCCAGCCCGCAGCACACGACCATCGCCGCCACGCAGACAGCCGCGATGGCCAGACGCCGGGGGGTGATGAGGCCACGCACGCCTCAAGGGTACTGCTCCGGGGCTGGGGCTCCCCGCACAGGAGCCCGCCCCTCAAGGTGAGGGCTCCTCTACCGCGTAGGAGCCCGCCCCGACTCGATCCGACTAGGCCACGCCGTCCCGGCGTTGCCTCTGCAACCTGGCCACGCACCAGGCTGCCGCGCTGCCCCGACGCAGGTGCTGGAGCACCGTCATGGGGCCGAGGCGACGACCGAGGTCGGCGGGTGTGAGCCCGGCCGCCCGGTAGTCCAGAGCGCGCTGGTCCAACGGGCTGATGCCCGCGTCCCACCACTGCTCCGCCTCGCGCAGGTCACCCACCAGCTGCCAGTAGCTGGCGGCGGCGGCGAGCAGAGCCTCGGGCACCTCGGGCGCCCGCTTCCGCATCGCTGCCACGTACGCGGGATCCGCGGACTCGACCTTCACCAGGCCGCGGGAACCGCCGTTCGCCCGCTGCACCGGGATCCCCGGCAGGGACGGCGGTGCTTCCGCGAGCCACGCGTCCTTGATCCGGTTCACCTCCTGCAGCTCGGCGTCGTCCGAGCGCTCAGCCGCCCACTGCCGCAACAGCTCGTCGACTCCGGAGTCCTCGACCATTCTGCCTCCTCATCGGTCGAAGATCAGCCAATGCGACGCACCGTATTAGCGGCAAACGACAACCGCTAGACCCTTGTTTGTCTGAAACCCTGTTACCAGGGCGTTATAGCCCTCATTCCACCCGTACGGTGCAACGCCTGACCTGCGTGATCACCGATCGTGACCGCATTGAGCGGAGTTCGCGGGGCGGGCTAGGCGAAGAGGCTGCGCACGAAGGTGATGATCGACTCGGCGCCGGACTGGAGCCAGCCGAGCGCGGTCCGCACCGCCGCCGCGGACTCGTTGGGCTGGGTGATCAGGAGGAACAGCACCAGCGCGACCGCCGCCAGCGTCACCACCTTCTTGACGTTCACTGATCGGTCTCCGTCCGTCTCACAGGGCAGGGGCGGCCTGGCGCCGCTCCGGTCGGGTCACCCGCCATGGTCCCCCATTCACCCGGATGATGACGGCGGAACCCGCCGTCATCGCCCGACCGGTCTCAACGGCGACCACGAACCCTGCCTGGGAAACGCCCGCTGTCACCCGAACGGACGATCAAGGGGACCTGGGGTCCCGCCGATCACCAAGGTACGGGCCACTCGCCCATCCCCCCAGCACGGACATCGAGGTTCATCGACACTGTCAGCTCTCCCTCGGCTCTCGTAGCTCATCACCTGATTGCGCCGGTGTCCGCACCGAGCGTGACAAGGCCGCTGTCGGCCGCCACCCATTTCCGGTACCCCTTCAGGTGATTTTCCGCGCCCATTTCCGCGGTCGAAGAAGTGATCAACCGATGACACCCGACCGCCGGAGATCGTCGATCTCGGCGTCGTCCAGTCCCAGCTCGCCCAACACCTCGACGGTGTGCTCACCCACCATCGGCGGCGGGCTCGGCGCCGACGCGGGCGTCCGCTCGAACCGGGGTGCGGGCGCGGGCTGCGACACCCCTCCTACCTCGACGAACGTCCCGCGCGCCGCGACGTGGCCGTGCTGTGCGGCCTCACCGGGAGCCAGCACGGGCGCGAGGCAGGCGTCCGTGCCCTCGGCCAGCGCCGCCCACTCGTCCCTCGTCCGGGTGGCCACCGCCGCGCCGATGCGGGCCCGCAGCTCCGGCCAGTTCGCCGGGTCGTGCCGCCCCGGAAGCTCCGCGCCGGCCAGCCCCAGCACGTCCAGCAGCTTGGCGTAGAACTTCTCCTCCAACGCACCGATGCTGACGAACCGGCCGTCCGCCGCCTCGTACACGTCGTAGAACGGCGCGCCGCCGTCCAGCAGGTTCGTCCCGCGCGCACCGGGCCAGGCGCCCGCCGACGCCATGCCGTGCAGGAACGTGGTCAGCAGCGCGGCGCCGTCGACCATGGCCGCGTCCACCACCTGCCCGCGCCCGGACCGCTCCCGCTCGTACAGCGCCGCCAGCACGCCCACCGCCAGCAGCAGCCCGCCGCCGCCGAAGTCGCCGATGATGTTCAGCGGCACGGTCGGGGGAGAACCGGCCCGCCCGATGGGCTCCAGCGCGCCCGCCACCGCGATGTAGTTGATGTCGTGCCCGGCGCGGTCCGCCAGCGGCCCGCCCTGGCCCCACCCGGTCATCCGCCCGTAGATCAGCCGCGGGTTGCGGGCCAGGCACTGCGCCGGCCCGACGCCCAGCCGTTCCGTGACGCCCGGACGGAAACCCTCGATCAGCACGTCGGACCCGGCGACGAGGCGGAGCACCAGCTCGGCGCCCTCGGGCCGCCGCACGTCCACGCCGATCGACCGCCGCCCACGTCCGAGCACGGGCACTTCCACGTTGCCCGCGAGCCGGTCGACCCGGATCACGGACGCGCCGAGGTCTGCCAGCACCATGCAGCCGAAAGGCGCTGGTGCGAGCCCTGCCAGCTCGACGACCTTCAGCCCTGCCAACGGCCCCGGCACTAGAGCGACCTCGCGATGATTTCCTTCATGATCTCGTTCGTCCCGCCGTAGATCTTCTGGACGCGCGCGTCCGCCCACGCGCGGGCGATCGGGTACTCCGTCATGTAGCCGTAGCCGCCGAACAGCTGGACGCACTCGTCCACCACCCGGCACAGCCGCTCGGTGGCCCACCACTTGGCCATCGCCGCCGTGGGCACGTCGAGCTTGCCCTCCAAGTGCTCCGCCACGCACTGGTCCACGAAAGCCCTGGTCACGCGGGCCTCGGTGGCGCACTCGGCGAGCGTGAAGCGGGTGTTCTGGAACTTGATCAGCTCCCGCCCGAACGCGGTGCGGTCCTTCACGTAAGCCAGCGTGAGGTCCACGGCAGCCTCGATGCCCGCGACGGACGCCACCGCGATGATCAGCCGTTCCTGCGGCAGCTGCTGCATGAGCTGGACGAACCCCTGGCCCTCGACCTCGCCGAGCAGGTTCGCCGCGGGCAGCCGGACGTCGTCGAAGAACAGCTCGGCGGTGTCCTGGCCCTTCAGCCCGATCTTGTCCAGCACCCGGCCCCGGCGGAACCCCGGCGCCGAGTCCGCCTCCACCACCAGCAGCGAGGTGCCCGCGGCGCCCTGGGCGGGGTCGGTCTTGGCGACCACGATCACCAGGTCGGCCTGCGCGCCGTTGGTGATGAACGTCTTCGAGCCGGACAGCACGTACTCGTCGCCGTCCCGCAGGGCCTTCGTCTTGATGTTCTGGAGGTCGGAGCCGCCGCCGGGCTCGGACATGGCGATCGCGCCGACCGACTCGCCGGACGCCAGCTTCGGCAGCCAGCGCCGCTTCTGCTCCTCCGTGCCGTAGGCGTTGACGTAGTGGGCGACGATCCCGCTGTGCACGCTGTTGCCCCACGCGCTGTCGCCGCACCGCGCCTGCTCCTCCAGCAGCACGGCCTCGTGCGCGAACGTGCCGCCGCCACCGCCGTACTCCTCGGGGATCGACAGGCAGAGCAGCCCGACCTCACCGGCCTTCTTCCAGAAGTCCCGGTCCACCTGCTTCTGCGCGGCCCAGCGCTCGTGGTGCGGGACCGACTCCCTCTCGAAGAACGTCCGGGCCAGTTGGCGCAGCTGGTCCAGGTCCTCGGTCATCCATGCGGAACGGCGAGTTGGCATGACGTTGACATTCCCACTGCCAGGCCCGTGCCGCCATGACCGCGACATGCCAACGTGACGTGTGATCGTGAGCGCAATTGTCAAGATCGGATGGCGTCGCGGCCGAGGTCGGGAGGGTTGGGGCTGCTCCGTGAGCTAATAAGTCACCTCATGCGGTCATGGGCAACGGCGAGCCGCTTCCCTACCGTTGAGTACATGAGCGAAGCCTTGATCTTCGACGCGGTGCGCACACCGCGTGGCAGGGGAAAGCGCGGTTCGCTGCACAGCGTCAAGCCGATCACCCTGGCTTCCGGGGTGCTCGCGGCGCTGGCGCAGCGCAACGACCTGGACACCTCGGCGGTGGACGACGTGGTGTTCGGCGTCGTGTCGCCGGTCGGCGAGCAGGGCGCGGACATCGCCCGCACGGCGGTCCTGGCGGCCGGCTGGGACCTGCGGCCGGCGGGCGTGCAGCTCAACCGGTTCTGCGCGTCCGGCCTGGAGTCGGTGAACCTGGCCGCGGCGAAGGTGGCGTCCGGGTTCGAGGACCTGGTGGTGGCGGGCGGCGTCGAGTCGATGTCGCGGGTGCCGATGGGTTCCGACGGCGGCGCGTGGATGGCCGACCCGGAGACCAACATGGCGGTCAACTTCGTGCCGCAGGGCGTGAGCGCCGACCTGATCGCCACGTTGGAGGGGTTCAGCCGGGAGGACGTGGACGCGTTCGCGCTGCGCTCGCACCAGCGGGCGACGCTGGCGCGTGACAAGGGGTACTTCGACCGGTCGCTGGTGTCCGTGGTCGACCAGAACGGCGCGGTCGTGCTCGACCACGACGAGGCGATCCGCCCGGAGACCACGCTCGAAGGCCTGGGCAGGCTGAAGCCGAGCTTCACGTTCCACGGCGACCTGGGCTTCGACGCGGTGGCCATCGACCGGTACCCGACGGTGGAGCGCATCTCGCACGTCCACACGCCGGGCAACTCGTCGCAGATCGTGGACGGCGCGGCGGCGATGCTGATCGGCAACGCCCGCACCGGGCGGGAACTCGGCCTCACGCCCCGCGCCCGGATCATCGCCACCGCGATCATCGGCTCGGAACCCACGATCATGCTGACCGGTCCGGCGCCGGCCGCGCGCAAGGCGTTGGACAAGGCCCGGCTGACGGTCGAGGACATCGACCTGTTCGAGATCAACGAGGCGTTCTCGTCGGTGGTGCTGAAGTTCCAGCGTGAACTGGACCTGCCCGACGAGAAGGTCAACGTCAACGGCGGCGCGATCGCGCTGGGCCACCCGCTCGGGGCGACCGGCTGCATGATCCTCGGCACCCTGCTCGACGAGCTGGAGCGCCGGGACCTGCGGCGGGGGCTGGCCACGTTGTGCGTGGGCGGCGGCATGGGCATCGCGACGATCATCGAGAGGGTCTGATGGCTATCCACTTCGAGCGGGACGACGAGGGGATCGTCACCCTCACGATGGATATGTCCGGTTCGGCGAACGTGATGAACGCCGAGTACCACCGGGACATGGGTGAGGCGGTCGCCAAGCTGGAGGCCGCCCGTGACGACATCACCGGTGTGGTGCTGACGTCGGCGAAGAAGACGTTCTTCGCCGGTGGCGACCTGAACCTGCTGATCCGGATCACGCCCGAGAACGCCTTGGAGTCGCTGGGCTTCCTGGAGGAGGTCAAGGACCAGCTGCGGCGGTTGGAGCAGCTGGGCAAGCCGGTCGTCGCGGCGATCAACGGCAGTGCGCTGGGCGGCGGTTTCGAGATCGCGCTGGCGTGCCACCACCGGGTCGCGCTGGACGACGACAAGATCAAGATCGGGCTGCCGGAGGCGACGCTGGGCCTGCTGCCCGGCGGTGGCGGCGTGACCCGGATGGTGCGGCTGCTCGGCGTGCAGCCCGCGTTGCCGCTGTTGATGGAGGGCAAGCAGCTGCGGCCGGCGCGGGCGTTGCAGGCCGGGCTGGTGCACGCCCTGGCGTCGTCGCGCGAGAACTTGATCACCCAGGCTCGGGCGTGGATCAAGGAGAACCCGGCGCCGCAGCAGCCGTGGGACAAGCCGGGGTACGTGGTGCCGGACGTGCGGTTCGGCGACCCGAACCTGTACGGGCTGCTCGCCGCGGCGCCCGCCGTGCTGCGGAAGAAGACGCACGGCGTGTACCCGGCGCCGGAGAAGGTGCTGGCGGCGGCCGTCGAGGGCGCGCTGGTGGACTTCGACACGGCGTTGCGGATCGAGACGCGGTACTTCGTCGAGCTGGCTTCGGGCCAGGTCTCCAAGAACATGATCAACACGTTCTGGTTCCAGCTGAACGAGATCGGCGCGGGCAAGTCCCGGCCGGCCGGGGTGCCGGCGTCGAAGGTGTCCAAGGTCGGCGTGCTCGGCGCGGGCATGATGGGCGCGGGCATCGCCGAGGTCAGCGCCAAGGCCGGGATCGAGGTCGTGCTGAAGGACGTGACGCTCGAGGGCGCGCGGCGCGGTGCCGGTGACACGCCGGGCATCACGCCGACCGACTCCGACGCCGACCTGGCCGGGTGCGACCTGATCGTCGAGGCGGTGTTCGAGAACCGGGAGCTGAAGAACCAGGTGCTGCCGGCGGCGGAGTCCGCTGCCCTGCCGGACGCGGTGATCGCGTCGAACACGTCCACGCTGCCGATCACCGGGCTGGCGTCGGCGGTGGGTGATCCCTCGCGGTTCGTCGGGCTGCACTTCTTCTCGCCGGTGCCGAAGATGCGGCTCGTGGAGATCATCCGCGGCGCGGAGACGTCGGACGAGACGCTGGCGCGGGCGTTCGACTACGTGCTGCAGATCGGCAAGACGCCGATCGTGGTGAACGACAGCCGCGGCTTCTACACGTCACGGACGTTCGGCACGTACGTGACCGAGGCCGTGTCGATGGTCGCGGAGGGCGTGGCGCCGGCGTTGATCGAGAACGTCGCCCGCCGCGCCGGGATGGCCGTCGGGCCGCTGGCGGTGTCGGACGAGGTGACGCTGACGCTCCAGCTGAAGATCCGGGACCAGGCGCTGGCGGACTCGGCCTCGGGTGCGCTGGCCGACCACCCCGCGTTCCGGGTGCTGGAGGAGCTGGTCGGCGAGGGTCGGACCGGCAAGTCCGGCGGGGCCGGGTTCTACGAGTACCCCGCGGAGGGCCGGAAGTTCCTGTGGCCGGGGCTGGCGCGTTATGCGCGGGCCGACGCGGGCGTGACGGAGCGGGACGTCGAGGACCGGCTGCTGTTCGTCCAGGCGTTGGAGACGGTGCGGTGCCTGGACGAGGGTGTGCTGACCTCGGTCGGTGACGCGAACATCGGCAGCGTCTTCGGGTTCGGCTTCGCGCCGTGGAGCGGTGGCACGCTGCAGTTCGTCAACTCGTACGGCCTGGCCGAGTTCGTGGAACGCGCCGACTACCTGGCCGACACGTACGGCGAGCGCTTCCGCCCCACGTCCTCGCTCCGCGACCGCGCCACCCACAACACCCCCTTCTAACCAGTGAGTCCTACGTTCGCGCCCCGTGAGTCCTACGTTCCGAACGCGTGAGTCCTACGTTCGTGTACCCCGAGTTCAACGCTCAGGACAAGGTCGACTGTTCTGAGCGTTGAACTCGGGGGTTCCGAACGTAGGACTCACGGGACGTGAACGTAGGACTCACGGGATCAAGGGGTCGTAGGGCTCGTCTTCGGGGGTGAAGACGAGGACGAAGTCCTTGCCGGGGCCGGTGGCCACCTCGTGGAGGCGGGTCAGGACTTCGGCTTCGGTCGGGAGGGTCAAGCCCAGGGCCGCGGCTGCACGGTCACGGCGGGCGATCAGGTCGGGGATGTCCTGCACGTACTCGACGGCCATCGCGGCGCTCTCCTCCGCGGTGAACGTCGGGCAGTCCCGCCACCACGGCGCGACCAGCAGGAGCCGCAGCAGCTCCGGCAGGCCGATCGCGATCAGCGACGCGCGTCCCTCGGAGTCCGCGTACAGGATCGGACGTTCCTCGCCGCCGTCACCGCAGAAGAAGTACGTACCTCCGGCTCCCTCGCCCGCGAAGCCCTCCAAAGCCGCGCCGGACGCGAGGTGGACCTCCTCGCCGTGGTCCGCACGATCGAGTTCGAAGTCGCCCGGCCAGTTCAAGAACCGGGCGACCTCGTCGTCTTCGGCGATGACCGTGAGCATCGATCGCACGCTCAACCTCCCTGAGTGTTGAACTCAGGATGCCTGAACGTAGGACTCACGGGTTCTGAACGTAGGACTCACGCGGCGGGTTGGGATTTGGTGGGTAGGGCGGTGGTGATGTCGGTGCGTTGGGTCACGCCGTTGACGGCCAGTGCCAGCATCACCTGACCGGGGCGCAACGCCGTGAACGCGCCGGTGGCGGGGTCCAGCCACGCCACGTGCCACGGCCGCACGCCGGACTCCGGGCCGATGTGGAGGCCCGGCGAACCGGACCAGTCCGCCGACACCGGGTAGGCCACCGGAACCTGGCGCGAACCCTGCGTGATCGCGGCGGTCACGACGGTCGGGCTGCCGATCCGCACGGTGGACGGCACGGTCAGCGCCAGGGCGTCCACGTGCGGGCGGATCTCGGCGGCCAGCCAGTCGTCACCCGACGAACGGGGGTCGACGCCGAGCATCGTCCAGCCGGTGAACCCACCGCGCCCGGCCTCACCCGCGGGCCCCTTGCCCGAGTTGCCGTTGATCAGGTACGGCACCCCGTCCACCCGCGACGCGTGGAACAGGCCGACGTGCGCCCCGATGAACGCCGCGCCCTTGCCGGTCGTGCGCCGGAAGTCGCCCAGCCAGTCCTCGACCACGTCGGCTTCCATCCGGTCGGTCAACTGGCTGCCCTTGGTCGGCGTCGGGTCACGCGGCGGGTGGTGCTCCATCACCACGACCGAGTGCACGGCGGAGTGGTCGCGCAACGCGTCCCGCAGCATCACGGCCTGGTCGAACCCGCCGCCGCGCAACGTCCCGGTGGACGAGTCCAGCAGCACGAACCGCGTGCCCTTGTGGTCGAACACCCGGTTCGTCGCGCCGAACTCGCGCCGGAAGTTCTCGATCGTGCCCGGACCCATGATCTCGTGGTTGCCCGGCACGTAGTACCAGGGCAGCTCGTCGCCCAGCTCCTCCGTCAGCACCTGGCGCGCCAGTGCCAGGTCGGCGGGTGAGGCCTCGTCCACGAAGTCGCCGTTCACGACCAGGAAGTCGGGCCGCTGCGCCTTGATCTCGCGCAACGTGCGCCGCGCCGCCCGCACCAGCTCGCTGTCGGGGTTGCGCGCCACGAACTGCGCGTCGGACATCACCGCGAACCGCCACGGCCGGTCGGCCACCGTGCCGTCCTGCACGACGAACCGGTCGGCCGGCTCCGAGACGACCGGCAGCTCCACCGCGGGCGGCACCTTGACCACGATGTCGTCCACGATCACCTCACCGCTGTACTGCCGGTCCGCCTTGGTCTCGATCGTGTAGAACCTGTTCACCCGCAAGGGGAACGCGAGTCCGGACGGCACCGGCACCTCCAGGTACCGCCACCCCGTCCACGTGATGTACGGCCCGTAGAGCGAGCGGCTGATCCCCGACGAGTCCGTGACGGTGAACGCGGTCCACTCGCCGCGACCGTGCCCGTACACCCACGCGCCCAGCGCCAGCGGCTGGCCGGTGACCTCGATCGGCTGCGGCGGGATGGCGTACGCGGTCCGGGTGCCGGTGGACTTGGAGAAGTCGTACGTCATCCGCAGCCCCGCGCCGGTGTGCCCCTCGGCCACCGGCATCACCGCGCCGGACGCACGCGCCGTGCCGAACTTCCACGCCGCGCCGTCGTCGAACCCGGCGATCAGCCGCTCCTCCAGCCCCACGGTCACCGGCACGCGCACCACGTGCTCGCCCACGCGGGCCACGACCGTCGTCGCACCGGGCTGCAACGCCGTGATCCGCAGGTCACCGTTGGCACCGGCTGCGATGTCGACCACCGACCGGTCGTACTCCAGCGCCAGGTCAGCGGGCTCGACCGGCGCGGTGAACCCGTCGCCGTCACGCCCGACCACGCCGAACCCGCCGACGCCGCCCACCTCAGGCAGGCTCAGCCGGCTGGTGGTCGCGGACAGCCCGGCCAACGCGCCCAGCACGGTCAGCTCCACCTGGCCGGACGCCTCACCGCGCTGCGCCTTGGCCGTCGTCGTGCCCGGACGCAGGGCGTGGAACACGCCGTCCTCGTCCACCTTGCCCACGTCCGCGCGGGCCGTGTGCCACCGGTGCGCGTCGTCGAGGACCGGGCCGTACGTCTCGTCGTGCCCGTCGGCCACCAGCCGCCGGGTGAGCCCCGGGAACACCCGCTCGGGGTGACCGCCCGGCACGGTGTCCGCACCCGGCGCCCGGCGCGCGTCGATCGCCGTCCGCACCCAGAACCCGGTGAGCGAGCCGCTGCCCTCCGGCGCGTACAGCGCGAACCCGTTGGGCACCAACCGCTCGCCGCCGTCGGACGGCGTGTTCTCCACTGCCACAGCCTCGGCGCCGGGCATCCGCGCCACCAGCGTGGACGAACCGCCGCCGTCGAGGTTGAGCGCGTTGTGGGCGCCCATCTCCAGCAGGATCGAGGCGACGTCCTTGAGGTTCAGTCCGAGCATGAACGCGCCTTGGCGGCCGTCCACGGTCAGCATGTACATCTTCTTGCCGTCCGCCGAGAACCCGACGGCGGTGCGCGGGTGCAGCGGGTCGTCGGGCGCGACCACCACGCCGTCCTTGACCAGCAACTGGTTCCCGCCGATCGCGGCGCGCAACGAGCTGCCGTCGTCGGCCTTCGTGGTGTGCTCCACGGCGATCCGCTGCCCGACCGCGAGCGTGGCCAGCGCGTCGGCGCCCGCCTCCCGCCCGACGAGCACGAAACCGTCCGCGGGGATCGGGTCGGCGCCCGCCTGACCACGCCGTTCGGTCACCACGCCCGCACGCACCACGACCTCGGTCACGCGTGACGCGCCCTGCACCGCCCGCGCCCGGCTGTAAGAACCCCAGATCGGGTCGAACACACCGACGCCACCGGACTGGATGGCGGCGCTGTTGAGCTGGTCGAGCCGGATCGAGGTGCCGTCCTCGCGGGTGATCTTCCCGTCGAAGAACACCTCCATCACCCGGCCGACGCCGGCCGCGTCGAGGCCGACCGCGCGGCGGTGCCCGGCGGCGGGCGACTTCACCGCGCGGCCGTCCTGGACGCCGACGCCCTGCGGCGCGTTGGAGTTGTTGATGTCGAAGAAGTCGCCGTTGACGGCGGCGACCGCGCGGGTCCGGTCGGCCTGCGCGGACAGCGGCTCGGCGGCGGCGACCGTGCCGGGGTACAGGTAGTCGACCTTGGTGCCCGCGGTCAGGTCGACGGTGAGCGCGTCACCGCGGATCCAGCCTCCCGCGCCGCCCGGCTCGTACCAGTCGAACGAGTCGAGGGAGACGCCCGGCGCGACGGGGCGGGTGGTGCGCGCGGTCTCGATGCGGCGTGCGGGGTCGACGGCGGGCGCGACCGCCACACCGGGCAGGTCGACGACGGGGGCGGGCTCGGCGTGCGCCGCGGGCGTCGCCAGGGCGAGCACCAGCACCGCGGCCAGGGCGGAGGAGCGAGGGCGTGGGACCACGGGGACTCCCGCAAGGTGGGTGAGAAATTACGCGATATCAGTCCACCGTGTTGGAAGTTCTCCGTACACGGCCGTTCGGACGCAGTTGGCAGCCCGATCGGCCGCCGGCGTCAGCTTGCAGGCCCACCCCGGTACGTTCCAGGACTGCTGCCCGTCCACCTCTTGAACGCTCGGTGAAATGCGCTCGCCTCGGAGAAACCCAGTCGCAGGGCCAGCTCCTCCACCGACTCGCCGCCGCGCACCAGGCTCGCCACCGCCTGGTCCCGCAGGAGCTGCTCCCGCACCTCGCGGAACGACGTGCCCTCGGCGGCGAGCTTCCGCCGCAACGTCGGCGCGCTCACCCCGAGCCGCGCGGCAGCGCTCTCCAGCCCCACCACACCGCCGGCCAGCATCCGCCGCACCTGGCTGGACGCGTCCGCGCCGTAGTCGCGCCGGGACAGCAGCTCGGCGGGCGAGTTGCGCAGGAACCGGCGCAACGCGGACTCGTCCTGCACCACCGGCATCCGCAGGAACCGCACGTCGAACGTCAACGTCGTCTCCGGCGCCGAGAACCGCAGGGGCGCGCCGAAGATCAAGTGGTACTCCGCGCCGTGCGCCGGCTCTGGGTACGCCAGGTCGACTCCGCGCAGCGGGATGCGGCGGCCGATCAGCCACGACGAGAACCGGTGCCACAGCACCAGCAGCGACTCGACCAGGAACCGGTCCGGGTCGTCCACGCCCGCCGCGGACAGCGTGAACGTGGCGACGCCGTCCCGCTCGGACAACGCCATCGCCGGCCGGACGTCGAACAGGTCGTAGAACGCGAGGCCGCGCCGCAACGCGTCACCCAGAGACGGGCAGTGCACGGCGAGCAGGCACATGGTCGGGAACGTCCCGCGCTTGCTCGGCTGCGGCCCCAGGCCCATGAACTCGTCGTCCAGCACTTCCCACAGCGTCTGGATGAGCTTCGTGTACTGGGCGGGGGTGACCCGGGCCCGTTCGTCCGCCAGCAGGGCCTCGCCGATGCCCGCCGACGTGAGCAGCCCGGCGATGTCGTGACCACGCCGTTCGGCGCCGCGCAGTGCCGCGGTGACGTAGTGGATGGCGATGGTCCGGGTGAGCATCACTCACAGTGTCGCATCAGAGCCGTGAGCGGCGGCGCGGTGAGGGGAGAGAAGGTCCCGCGCCGCCGCCACGGTGGCCCACCCCAGTGAGCCGGCGCCTCGACGGTGGGGCATCCGCCCGCCCATCGTCGAGGGACGTCGTGGTCCGATAACCTTATGTGGTCTAGACCAGATACGTCAATACGGCGAAAAGCACCCGCCAATTGAGATTTGTTCCAGCGCTGTGTCAGGCGTGTTCCAACGGCGCCACTCCGAAACCCTCGGAAAACCTTTCGCACCAGATCACGACGCTGCGAACGGCCGTCAGGTCGATGCCGGCGGGCACCTCGTAGACCTGGTTGCCGCGATTCGCCTTCAGTTTTCCCAGGTTCGTGAAACCGGAGTCGAACGCCGCCTCGGGCGAGTCCGCGGGCTTGTCCGAGAGGTAAACGTGGAGATCCGGACCGTCGGTCGTGTCCAGCGCCTCGAACTGGACGGCGAGCTTGCCGTCGGGCGTCCGGACCAGGGTCGCGCTGCCGCTCGTGGTGTAGTCGAGCGAGCGGAACGGCCCGGTGGCCAGCGCTACCGGGCCGGTCGGCGCCGCCGACGTCGTGGTGACGGGTGCCGCCGACGTCGTGGCGGGTGCGGACGCGCTCGAACCCGCCGCTGCGGTCGTCGTGGGCACCGGCACCAGCAACGCCTCGTCGGCGGTCCGGTCGGTGACCAACCGCCACGGCTGGAACAGGTACAGCCCCACCGCCAGGGCGACCACCAGCACACCGGCCACCCCGACCACCACTACCCGCTTGGACATCGCACGCCTTCCGAAGTCGTCTTGTACCGGCAACTCTGGCGAATCGCGGGCCGCGCGTGGGGCGAAACGGGGTTACGAAGTTCTGACGCCTGCCCGCCGGCGTTGTTAGGGTCGCCGGGTGGGTGAACGGGCCGGGCTGGCGATCGTGTGCGCGCTCATGGTGGGCTGCGCCGCGTTCGGGCCGTTCCCGCACCCCGTGCCGCTGCTGTTCGCGGTAGCCGCCGTCGGCGCGGCCAACGCCGCGTTCCCGCTGATGCGCACGTTCGGCTCCGCGCTGCTCGGAGGGGTCGCCGCGACGAGCGTCGGACTGGCCTCCGTGCCGTTCGTGACCTGCTCGTCGGAGACGTTCACGGAAGTGTTCACCTGCACAGGTGACGCACCTACGTGGCACATGACCGGGGCGGTGCTGGCGGCCGGGCTGTCCGGGGCCGCCCTGGTCCTGGCCCGCGTGCTGGGAACAGCGGTGTTGGAACGGCGGCTGGCGGCGGTGGAACACCGGGAAGAACGCGGTTGAGGGACGCCCGTCGGGGGGTACAGATCGCGGGAATGGCCTTTCCCGGCACTCACGGTAGAAGGGATGGCGGCCGGGCTCGGCCCCGCTGACGCCGGGTGCGCCGGTGACCGTCACCGTCCGGCGGCTCCGCTCGTTGTCCCGGCGACATGGAAGGTCGCGCGCCCACGAGGTGGACCGGTGGGCGACGTGGAACAGCCCGGTGGGCGGTAGTGTTCGGCTCGCCGTCGCGCCACGAGTACGTTCTGTTAGGAGGATCGCTGTGCGGGTGCTGTGGGCCACGTGCGGCCTGGCCGTCGCGGCGTCGGCGCTGACCGGTGTTCTCATCGGGGTGGTCCTCGACGGGGTGAACGACGACGAGCAGGCCGACACCCCGGCTTCGACCTGGATCACCGGTAGACCGTCGACCAGCTACACCAGCGGCTCGAGTTCGACGACGACCGTCGGGACCACGGAGGCCGGGCCTCCGGCGGCCAGCCCGAGCGCCGCGGTCAAGACCACCACGACGACGCAGCCTCCCCCGGCGCCACCGCCACCGCCGGTGACCACCGAGGCCCCGCCGGTGACGACCACCACGACGCAGACCCGGGACAGCGAGTGGCCGTGCAGCCCGCTCAACCTGTTCCCGCCGCCGCACTGCAACACCTGACGCGCGGCGGCCGAACGCACAGGCCCGGCTCCCGGTCGGACCGGCGCCCTCAACGGAGCCGAAACCTCAGCGTCCCCGCGCGGCAACGTCGGGCGAGCAGCCTGGGCCCATGGACACCACACCGAAGACCTGGCGGCTGCGCGTCGAGCTGGACGACAGTCCCGGCGCGCTGGCGCGGGTCACCATCCGGCTCGCGGACCAGGACTGCAACGTGCTGTCGCTGTCCGTGATACCGGTGCCGGGCGGCGTCCTCGACGAGCTCGTGGTGCGGGCCGGGCCGGGCCTGCTGCCCGCGGACCTGGTGGCGGCGGTGCGCGCCGAGGGCGGCCGGTGCGTCGGCATCACCGCCGCGGACGTGCGCGACCTGGTCGACGCCCCGACGGCGGCGTTGCGCGCGGCCGGTCACGCCATGCGCGATCCCGGCGCCGTGTGCGACGCGCTGCGGGCCGTCCTGGCCGCCGACTCCGTGTCCTTCCTGCCCGACGCCGCGGCGGACGACCGCGAGGTCGAGGCGACCGGTCCGTCCGCCGAGCTGCGGCACTCCAACACCGCGCGGCTGGTCACGAAGAACGGGGTGGTGGTCCTGGCGCGGCGGGGCTGGTCGCCGTTCACGCAGGTCGAGCTGGCGCGCGGGCAGGCGTTGGTCGACCTGCTGTCCGACGAGGGCGTGGCGATGCCGCGGTCGACGGCGCTGCTGACCGACGACGGCATGGCGGTCGTGCTGCGGCCGGGCCGTGCCGGCGACGAGGAAGCCGTGGCCCGACTGCACTCCCGCTGCTCGATGGGCACCCTGTTCAACCGCTACCACGCGGGCGTGCGGACGGTGCCGCGGCGCTGGCTGCACCGGCTGCTCAGCCCGCCGCGCGGCACGACCGTGGTGGCGCAGTGCGCGGACCGGGTGATCGCGATGGGGCAGCTCATCCCGATGGCCTCCCCGCACAGCGCCGAGGTGTCGTTGCTGGTGGAGGACGGGTGGCAGGGCCGCGGCGTGGGCACCGGGCTGCTCGGCGCGCTGGCCCGCGCGGCCGGTGCGGACGGGCGCCGCGAGCTGGTCGGCTGGTGCCTGCCGGCCGAGACCGGTCTGCTCCGCACGGCGGCCAGGGCAGGGCTGCCGACGTCGGTCCGCCGGGAGGACGGGCTGCTGCGGGTGTCGATCACTCCGGACCGCACCCGGATCCCCGGTCCGGGTCTCCTTGAGAGCGCTTCCCGCCCGATCGCCTCCGGCTAAGCTGGTTACGTACGGCGATCGTCGAGGAGTGGTGCTCGTGTCCGTTTCATCGCACTCAGGAGCCCGGCCCACGCTGGAGGACGTAGCGGCGAAGGCTGGCGTTTCCCGTGCGACGGCGTCGCGGGTGCTCAACGCGTCCCCCAGGGTGAGCCCGGAGGCGCACGAAGCGGTGACGGCGGCGGTGATGGAGCTGGGCTACCAGCCGAACCAGGCCGCGCGGGCACTGGTGACCCGGCGTTCCGGCGCGGTGGCGGTGGTGTTCTCCGAGCCCGAGCCGAAGATCTTCGACGACCCGCACTTCGCGTGGCTGATCCGTTCGGCGGCGCGGTCGTTGGCCGACGCGGACGTGCAGATGGTGCTGATGCTGGTGCACTCGCCGCAGGACAAGGCGCGGGCCGAGCGGTTCATGGCCGGCGGGCACGTGGACGGCGCGTTGATGTTCGCGCCGCACAAGGGTGACCAGCTGCCGACGGTGGCCCGCAAGCTGCCGCTGCCCGTGGTGTACGCGGGGCGGCCGTGGGGTTCGCTGCGCGGCCTGCACACCGTCGACCACGACAACGAGGGCGGCGGGCTGCTGGCCACCGAGCACCTGATGTCGTTGGGGCGCAAGAAGATCGTGTCGGTGACGGGTCCGCTGGACGAGCACTCGGCGATGGACCGGCTGGCCGGGTGGCGGTCGGCGGTCGGCGCGGACGACGAGCTGACCGCGTTCCTGACCGAGGACGGCGGCTTCTCGCGCGAGGGCGGCCGGCGGGCGATGGAGAAGCTGCTCGCCCGGGTGCCCGACCTCGACGCGGCGTTCGTGGCGTCCGACCACATGGCCGCGGGCGCGCTGGACGCGTTGCGCGAGGCCGGGAAGCGGGTGCCGGAGGACGTCGCCGTGGTCGGTTTCGACGACCACCCGATGATCGCGCCGCACACCACCCCGTCGTTGACCAGCGTGCAGCAGGACACGAGCGCGCAGGTCAGGCACATGGTGACCCACCTGCTCCGCCTCCTGCGCGGCGAGAACATCCGGGCCCGGCGCGAGGTGCTGCCGACGGTCCTGATCCGCCGCGAGTCCGCGTAGCGCCGGAAGCGCGGGAGACGCCGGAATACCCGGCGGCAAGTGCCGGGTTGTCCGTGGCATGACGAACGCGCAGTTCGACCCGCACGACTTGTTGGCGCAGAGCCGGCTCGGGGTGCTGGCGACGATCAAGTCGGACGGCCGCCCCCAGTTGTCCCCGGTGCAGCCGTCGTACGACCGGGCCGCCGGGGTGATCCGGGTGTCGACGACCGAGCGGACCGCCAAGGTGGCCAACCTGCGCCGCGACCCGCGGGCCTCGTTGGAGGTGACCCGCGAGGACGGCATGGCGTGGGCGACCGCCGAGGGCGTCGTCACGCTGGTCGGTCCGGGGACGGACCCGCACGGCCCGGAGGTCGATGCGCTGGTGGACTACTACCGCGCCGCGGCTGGCGAGCACCCGGACTGGGACGAGTACCGGTCGGTCATGGTGTCCGATCGCCGGGTGCTGATCACGTTGGCGGTCGAGCACGTGTACGACAGTCGGTGAAGGTCGGGGGCTGCCCCAGCGGCACCAGGCAGCCCCCGGGCTCCGGGGTCAGGTCACGTCGTAGCCGGTGGCGGGAACGGCGTTGGCGCCGATCACCCCGGCCAGCGTGCGACCGCTCCGCTTCACCGTGCGCACCTGCGTGTCGTAATCGACGTGCACGATGCCGAACCGCTGGCTGTAGCCCTCGGCCCACTCGAAGTTGTCCAGCAGCGACCACGCGAAGTACCCGCGCACGTCCACCCCTGCGGCGATGGCCCGGTGCACCGCCCGCAGGTGGTCGACCAGGTACCTGGTCCGCGCCTCGTCCACCACTTCCCCGTCCTCGACCACGTCGGGGAACGCGGAGCCGTTCTCGGTGATCACCAGCGGCACGTCGACGTCGCGCCCGAGCCGTTCCAGCAGCTCGGTCAGGCCGCGCGCGTCGATCTCCCAGCCGAACCCGGTCACGTCACCGCGCGCGGGCAGGAACTCGACGCCGCGCAGGCCCGGGAACGGCCCGCCGGTCACCACCTCGGGATCGGCGGCGACGGCGACGCGGGTCGGGCTGTAGTAGTTCACGCCCATCCAGTCGATCGGCGTCGCGATCACGTCGAGGTCGCCGTCCCGCACGACCTCCGTCCAGTCACCCAGCCACGCGGTGTCCTCGATGACGTCCTGCGGGTAGCCGCGGCCCGCCAGCGGGTCGAGGAAGAGCCGGTTCTGCAGGCCGTCGACCTTGCGCACCGCCTCCTGGGACTCGTCGTCCTCCACCATCGTCGCGCAGAAGTTCAGCACGATGGAGAACCGGTGGTCGGCCGGCGCCTGCACGCTCATCGCCTGCACCGCCAGGCCGTGCCCGAGCAGCAGGTGGTGCGCCGCCTCCAGCGACGCCTTCAGGTCCACCACCCCCGGCGCGTGGATGCCGGTCGCGTACCCGAGGAACGCCGAGCACCAGGGCTCGTTCAACGTGGTCCACAGCTGCACCCGGTCGCCGAGGTGCTCGTGCGTCAACGCCGCGTACTCGGCGAACCGGTAGGCGGTGTCGCGGTTGCGCCACCCGCCGCCGTCCTCCAGCGCCTGCGGCAGGTCCCAGTGGTAGAGCGTGGCCACCGGCTGGATCCCGCGCCCCAGCAGCTCGTCCACCAACCGGTCGTAGAACGCCAGTCCCCTGGGCTCCACCCGGCCCGCACCCACCGGCTGGATCCGCGGCCACGCCAGCGAGAACCGGTAGGCGCCCAGCCCCAGCTCGGCCATCAGGCCGACGTCCGAGGCGTACCGGCGGTAGTGGTCGCACGCCGGGTCGCCGGTGTCACCGCCCACCACCGCACCGGGTTTCGCCGCGAACGTGTCCCAAATGGACGGTCCGCGACCGTCCGCCGTGGTCGAACCCTCGATCTGGAAGGACGCCGTCGCCGAGCCCCACAGGAAATCCGGTGGGAAGCGCAGCACGTCCTGTCCGACCTCGGTGTCCGGGTCGGTTGTCGTCATCCGAAAGTTCACCCCTTCACAGCGCCCTGCATGATCCCACCGACGATCTGTCGGGCCAGCAGGATGAAGATCCCGACCACCGGCAGCACCGCGAGCGACGCGCCGGAGAGCATGAGCGAGTAGTCCGTGTAATAGCCGCTGGCCAGCGTCGACAACGCCACCTGGACCGTGGGGCTGTCGTTGGGATCCAGCACGATCAGCGGCCAGAAGAAGTCGTTCCACGCCGTCATGAACGTGAACATGCCCATCACCGCCGCCTGTGGCCGCACTGCCGGGAAGGCCACGTGCCAGAACGTCTTCAGCACCGAGCAGCCGTCCACCCGGGCCGCCTCGATCAGCTCGTACGGCACGGACTCCTCGCAGGCCTGCCGCATCCAGAACACCGAGAACGCGCCGATCAGCGCGGGCACGATCACCGCCTGGAGCGTGCCGTACCAGTCGAGGTCGGACATCAGCATGTACAGCGGGATGACGCCGAGCTGCGTCGGGACCATGGACGTGCCGACCACGATCAGGAACAGCGAGTTGCCGCCGCGGAACCGCAGCCGGGCGAACGCGAACCCGGCCAGCGTACCGAGCACGACGTTGCTGAGCGCCACCGTGCCCGCGACCACCAGCGAGTTCTGCATCGCGAGCCAGAAGTCGACGGTGTCGAACATCCTGGCCAGGTTGTCGAAGAGGTTCCCGCCGGGTACCAGCGACGGCACCGCCTCGCCCAGCGCCGAGTTGTCCTTGCTGGCGATCAGGAACGAGTAGTACAGCGGGAACACCGAGGCGAGCAGGACCACCACCAGCAGCGCGTAGGCGACCGGGCCGGAGCGCGTGAGTCGTTTCGAGCTCATCCGCGCCTCACCCCTTCGACGCGATGCGCCGCGCCACCGTGAAGTTCACGACCGCGACCACCAGGATCAGCAGGAACAGCACCCACGCGATGGCCGACGAGTAGCCCGCGTCGAACAACCGGAACCCCTTCTCGTACAGGTACATCACCAGGGTCTGGAACTGCCGGTCGTCGCCGCCGGTGCCGGTGGCCGTGCCGCCCGGGTCGAACAGCTGCGGCTCGACGAACAGCTGCATGCCGCCGATGGTCGACACGATGACCGTGAACAGGATCGTCGGCCGGATGCTGGGAACCGTGATCGACCAGAACACCCGCCAGCGGGACGCCCCGTCGAGCATCGCCGACTCGTACATGTCCCTGGGCACCGACTGCATCGCGGCCAGGTAGATCAGCGCGTTGTAGCCGGTCCACCGCCACATCACCATCGAGCTGATGGCCAGGTGGGAGGCCCACGTCTCGGCCCGCCAGTCCACCGGGTCGATGCCGACGAAGCCCAGCAGGGCGTTGACGATGCCGAAGTCGCGGCCGAACAGCTGCGCGAACACCAGCGCGACCGCGGCCACCGAGATCACGTTCGGCAGCAGCACGCCCGCCCGCCAGAACGCCCGGCCGCGCAGGCCGCGGTCCAACAGGGCGGCCAGGCCGAGGGCGGCGAACAGCTGCGGCACGGTGGACAGCAGGAACAGGCTGACCGTGTTGCCCAGCGCGTTCCAGAAGTTCTTGTCGGACAGCAGTTCGGCGTAGTTGTCCAGGCCGGTGAAGCCCTGGTCGCCGTCGATGAGCTGCCACTCGTGCAGCGACACCCACGCGGTGAACAGCAGCGGGTAGAGGCCGAAGATCCCGAACACCACGAAGAACGGCGCGATGATCAGGTACGGCGTGTACCTGGTGTCCAGCCGACCGAGCTTGTCCCGCCACGACAGGCGCTGCGCCGGCGGCGGGACGGGCGTGGTGCCCCGTCCCGCCGCGGCCCGTTCGGGTGCGACCGTCACTTGACGGCGTCCCGCGCTTCCTGGAGGGCCTGGGCGAAGGCGTCCGCTGTGGACTGCTTGCCGGTCTCCACGCGGGACAGGGCGTTGCCGAAGACCGGCGTGACCTTGGAGTCCTTGGTGCCGCGGTAGGTGGGCTTCAGGTTCTCCGCCGAGTTGCCGAAGATCTGGCCGACCGGGGCCTTGTTGAAGTACTCGTTGGTCGTCGCGGTGACCTCGGGGTCCTTGTACGCGGCGGGCTCGCTGGGCAGGTTGCCGGTCTCCTTGAAGATCCGCTTCTGCTGCTCGGGCGCGGTCAGCCACTTGGCCAGCTCGTAGGCTTCCTTGGGGTGCTTGCCCTGCTTGGGCACGGCGAGGAACGAACCGCCCCAGTTGCCGCCGCCACCGGGCGCCGCGGCCACGTCCCACTTGCCCGCGGCCTCGTCGCCCGCACCGGCCTTGATCAGCGCGAGCGCCCACGCCGGGCAGGTGGTGGTGGCGAAGGACGCCTGCTTGAGCGCCACGTTCCAGTCCTGGCTGAACGGCGCCAGCGCGCCGGTCTGCTTGCGCTCGCCCAGCGTGGCCGCGAGCGTGAAGGCCTGCTTCACCTTCTCGTTCTTGTCACCGATGAACGAGTCGTCGGCCTTGGCGAAGTAGCCCTCCTCGGTCTGGTCGAGGATCGCCTTGTAGACGTTCTGGGCGGTGTCGACGAACTTCACGCCGGGCGTCTTCTGCGAGAAGGTCTCGGCGACCGCGAGGTAGTCGTCCCAGGTCGGCCACAGCTTGCCGACGGACTCGCGGTCGGCGGGCAGGCCGGCGGCCTCGAACAGGTCGCGGCGGTAGCAGAGCGCGAGGCTGCCCATGTCCGTGCCGAGGCCCAGCACGAAGTCGCCGTCGTCGGTGGTGCCCTGGTTCCACTTCCAGGCGGCCCACTGGCTCTCGAGGTCCTTGGCGCCGTGGTCCGCCAGGTTGACGAACTTGTCCTTGGACTGGCGGAACTGCGCGATGTTGCCTTCCTCGATCGCCACGATGTCCGCCGCGCCCCGGCCGCCCGCGAGCTGCGTCGCGAGCTGCGTGTGGTGCTGCTCCATCTTGACCGTGCGCTGCTCGATCTCGATGTCCGGGTGGGACGCCTGGTACTCCTTGATCAGGTTGGCGTATCCGAAGTCGGAGAACACGCCGATCGACAGCTTGACCTTGCCGTCGCCCGCGTCACTTCCACCGCCACAGGCGGCCACCAGGGTCGCGGCCACGGCGACCGCGGTGATCGCCGTCGTCCGGCCGACCAGAGTCCTGCTCATCCGTCCTCCTCGACGCACTCGCCGGTTTCCGACCCGGCTTCATGAGAGCGCTCTCACAGTCGTGAGGACGGTCGGTGCTGTCAACCCGGGAAGTACCGGTCGACACCGTTCCGCAACATTCTGAAGCGCTCTTGTGCGCCGAACGTGACCGTCGCGATCACAACGAGTGAGCGGTCCCGGTGGCCAGGAAGGGCCGGATCGAGGCGGGATCGAGGCGGGATGGCCCGGCCCTCGCCCGGGCCATCCCGCACCCTGTTAGAGGCGATTCGCGCTCGGACGTGACGCGTGCTCGCAAGAAATCCTGTGACTCGCGTCGCACTGGCGGCGTGCGCCCCGGTAGCCCGTTCCCCTCCCCGAAGAGGAACGGGCCACCAGGGGTTTCACGCCTCGGCCATCCCCGCGACGACCGAGGTCCGGGCGGCACGCCGGGCGGGCAGCGCGGCGGCCACGACGGCCGCGACGACGGCGCCGGCGAGCATCACGCCGATCTGCCCGAACGGCACGATCAGGTCGACCGAGATCGTGTCGGTGGACAGCGCCTCCGTGATCACCCAGCCGAAGCCGATGCCGAGCAGCAGGCCGATCGCCGCGCCCATCAACGCCATCAGCACCGACTCGATCACCAGCATCAGCCGCAACTGGCCGCGGGTCAGGCCGAGCGCCCGGAGCAGCGCCGACTCGCGCGTCCGCTCCAACACCGACAGCGTCAGCGTGTTGGCGATGCCGAACAACGCGATCAGCACGGCCAGCCCGATGAGCGCCCAGATGAACGTCAGCACCTGGTTGAGCTGCTGGTTCAGCTGCTCCTTCGTCTCCGCGGCGCTGTCCAGCAGGGCCAGCGGCGACGGGTCGGTGACCCGTTCCACCGCCGCGCGCCCGTTCGCGACGCCGTCCTTGAGCTTCACCAGGATGCTGTCGTAACCCTCGGCGGCCTGCGGGAAGCGCTGCGACGTCTCCATCGTCATGACGCCGTCGGACAGCCGCTGCCCTTCGATCACCGCGACGACCTTCAGCTGCTGCTCCTCGCCCTTCTCCGGCCGGATCGTCAGCATGGAGCCCACCGACACGTTCCGCCGCTTGACGTAGTCGGCGTTCACCGCCACCGTGCCGTCGACCAGGTCGGCGAGCGAACCGCTGGTGACCGTCGGCCGGAACAGGTCGCCGATCGCGTCGCGCGGGATGCCGGTGAGGTACTCGCGCTCGCCGTAGACCACGGTGGTCGGCGCGACCTTCGCCACCTCCGGCACGGCGGCCAGCTGCGTGGCCAGCTCCTTGGGCAGCGGCCGGTCGTACACCGAGGACGTCACCGTGTAGTCGGCGGGCATCCGCTCGTCGATCTGGGCGTTGGCGGTCTCCTTGGCGCTGTTGGCGACCACGGTCACCAGCGCCACGATGGTCACGCCGATCATCAGCGCGGCGGTCGTCGCGGCGGTGCGCTTGGGGTTGCGGCCGGCGTTCGCCGAGGCCAGCTTGGCGGGCACGCCGAACAGCGCCCGCGGCAGCACGCCGAGCACCCGGTTGACCGGGCCGACCAGCAGCGGGCCGAGCACGAGCACCGCGGCCAGCAGCGCCATCGTGCCGGCGCCGCTGACGACCATGGCCGCGTCCTCGTCGTCCATGCTCATGCCGAACACGACCGCGCCGACGCCGATCACCGTGAACAGCACGGCGGTCAGCGCGCGCACCACGCCGGTGCGGGCGACCTCCTCGCCGCTGTCGGGCTGGCTGCGCAGCGCGGCCACCGGCGCGACCCTCGTCGCCTTGCGGGCCGGCAGCACCGCGGCGAGCACCGTCACCAGCGTGCCGACGGCGAACGCGGCGAGCACCGTCGTCACCGACACCGGCAGGTACACCACACCCTCGCCGGCGCCGCCGAACGAGAGGATCACCCGTTGCAGCAGCGCGGACACGCCGATCCCGCCGAACAGGCCGATCACCGAGGCGGTCAGGCCCATCACCAGCGCTTCCGCCAGCACGCCGCGGAACACCTGGCCGCGGCTCGCGCCGACGCAGCGCATCAGGGCCAGCTCGCGGGTGCGCTGGGCGACCAGGATGGTGAACGTGTTGTAGATGACCATGGCCGCGACGACGAGCGCGATCAGCGCGAACGCCAGCAGGAGCGCGGTGAACTCGCCGGACTGCGACTCGACCCGTGCCAGCGTCTCCTGGGTCAGCTCCTCGCCGCTCTGGACGGTGAAGGCCTTGGCGTCGATGGCCTTGCGGACGTTGTCCACGACCTGCTGCTGGGTGAACCCGGCCGCGGCGGTGGCGACCACCTGGTACGGCGGGCGTTCCGGCTCCAACGCCTGGAACGCCTCGGGCGTCAGGCCCACGTGGTCGTAGCCGGACAGCGACATCGTGTTCGTGCCCTGCTGGTACGTGCCGACGAGCGTGTAGGTGTGCCGCTTCTCCTCCTTGCCCAGCAGCACGACCGGCTGGCCGATGGTCAGCTTGGCGGTGGCGGCGGTGCGCTTGTCGACCGCGATCTCGTCCGCCGACGTCGGGTAGCGGCCGTCCGCGAGGTCGAACTCGCGCAGCTTCTCGTTGGTGGGGAGGGAAACCGCCCAAGCGGGCTTCGCCTTGCCGTTGGCCGTGAGCACCGGCACGGCCTGTGAGCCGCGCGGGTCGGCGCCCGCCACGCCCGGCGCCTGCCGGATCGCCGCGAGCGTTTCGGGGCTGATGCCGTCCACATCGGACGAGTCGCCGGACACGGTGACCGAGACGTCGACGTTCCGCGCGCCCTTGGCGAACTCGTCGCGCAGGCTCGCGTTCATGGCGTCGCCCAGCACGAGCGTGCCGGTCACGAAGGCGACGCCGAGGGCGATCGCCACCGAGGACAGGACGAGCCGCGCGGTGCGGGCGCGGAGGCCCGCGATGATCGTGCGCAGCATCAGGTCACGCCCCCAGGTGCTTGAGCGCGGACAGCACGGAGTCGGTGGTCGGGCTGTCGATCTCGCCGGCGGGCCTGCCGTCGGCGAGCAGCACCACGCGGTCGGCGTAGGAGGCGGCCACCGGGTCGTGCGTCACCATGATGACCGTCTGGCCGAGCTTGCGCACCGACATGCGCAGGAAGTCCAGCACCTCCGCGCCGGAGCGGGAGTCGAGGTTGCCGGTGGGCTCGTCGGCGAACACCACGTCGGGGCGGGCGACGAGGGCGCGGGCGCAGGCCACGCGCTGCTGCTGGCCGCCGGACAGCTCGCTGGGCTTGTGCTTGAGGCGGTCGCGGAGGCCGAGGACGTCCACGATCGTGTCGAACCACTCGCGGTCGGGCTTGCGGCCGGCGAGTTCGAGGCCGAGCAGGATGTTCGCCTCGGCGGTGAGCGTGGGCAGGAGGTTGAACGCCTGGAAGACGAACCCGACCCGGTCACGCCGCAGCTTGGTCAGATCCTTGTCGCCGAGCGCGGTGATCTCGGTGCCGCCGACGTGCACCTTGCCGCCGTCGACGTTGTCCAGCCCGGCCAGGCAGTGCATCAGGGTGGACTTGCCGGACCCGGACGGGCCCATGATGGCGGTGAACCGGCCTGCCTGGAAGGTGACGCTGACCCCGTCCAGCGCCCGGACGGCGGTGTCGCCCTTGCCGTACACCTTCACCAGGTCCTCGGCGGCTACAGCGGTGCGGGTCCCGACGTCGGACACCAGTGCGGACATGCTCCCTCATTCCCTAGCTCTCCCGGACGTGGAGAAAACTAGGCCGCAGCCGCGTGCCCGGTCGTCACGCCGACGGCGGAACCACCCGTCAACCGCCGGTATGACGTCCCGTAGTCCCCCGGTCTGACCCCGCCGTGAGTCCTACGTTCCGGCCCCGTGAGTCGTCCCTTCGGAACACCCGTGTCCTACGTTCAGAACCCCCGAGTTCAACGCTCAGAACAGGGTCGGCCGGCTCGGGCGGTTCTGAGCGTTGAACTCGGGGGACGCGAACGTAGGACTCACGCGTTCTGAACGTAGGACTCACGCGTCCTGAACGTAGGACTCACGCGACGGGAACGTAGGACTCACTGGTCGGGGAGGTCTAGGAGGCCGCGGTCGAAGGCGTTGGCCACGGCCTCGGCTCGGCGGCTGGCGCCCAGCTTGGACATGATCCGGCTCAGGTGGACGCTGACCGTCTTCTCCGAGATGTACAGCTCCTCGCCGACCTGCCGGTTGGTGCGGCCTTGGGCGACCAGCTCCAGCACCGAACGCTCACGAGGCGTGAACGGGTCGACCCGGTCACGCGGACCGACGTCGCGCAACGCCACCCGCGCCCGCCGCGCGACCAGGTCCAACGCCTCCCGCAACGGCGCCGCGCCCAGTTCGTCCGCCACCGCGCTCGCCGGCCGCAACTCCGCCGCCGCCTCGTCCCGCCGGTCCGCCCCCAGCAACGCCTCCGCCAGCCGCCACCGGCACACGGCCTGCTCGAACACCGCCCCGTACCCGAACCCGTCCACCACCCGCCGCCACAGCTCCGGGTCACCGGCACCGGTCAACCGCGACTCCTCGGCCGCCGCCCGCGCCAGCCAGGCCGTCCCCTCCGGCCCCAGCACACCCGTGCGCGGCGCGCCCATCTCCACCGTCGTGCGCGCGTACACCGCCATCTCCCGCCCCGCACGCACGGCTTCCGCCTCACCCGCGGCGTCCTTCCGCCGACGTGCCCGCGCGGCCAGCTCCACGTACCCCGCAACGCCCAGCGCGGCCAGCCGAATACCGGCGAGCATCCACTCGCCCTCCCGACGGGACCAGCTGATCGCGTCCGCGACCCGGTCCACCGCCAGCTCCGGCTGCCCCCGCCACAACGCCAGCTCCGCGCCGGTACCACCGGTGATCAACGCGATCTGCAGGTCGCGGTGCCAGTCCGCGCGCAGCTCCCGGATCATCCGCTCGGCCTGCTCGAACTCGCCCCGGCTCACCGCCACGTGCGTGCCCGCTGCCGCCAACCGCGCCGACACCGTGCTCGACACCCGCAGGCCGGGCGGTTCGGCAGCGGTCGCCGCGCCGTCCCACTCACCCCGGTAGTACCTGGTCAGCACCTGGAGGATGCGCAGCTCCAAGCCGAACGAGCTCCACGTCAGCCCGGTCGCCTTGGCCCGCGCCACGCCCTCGTCGAACACCCGGCCGGCCTCGTCCAGCTCACCGAGGTCGTAGTGGTGCAGGCCGAGGAAGTACCTGGCGCGCAGCTCGGTGCTGACCGACTTCGCCTCCATCGCGCACGCCACCGAAGCCGTCAGGTGCTCACGCGCCCGCGGCACGTCACCCTCGGGCTCGTCCAGCAGCCCCAACGTGGTCAACGCGTCCGCCACCGCCGACTCCGCGCCCGACGCACGCCCGTCCGCCACGGCCATCTCCGCGCGTTCACGGGCCTCGACGTACTTGCGGTCGTGCCGCAACGCCGCCGCCCACACCGCCAGCACCCACGCGCGCGCCGGGCTCGCGGGCCGGTCCCGGACCAGCCGCCACGCCTCCTCCACCGCGTGGTACTTCTCGTCCTCCGTGCCGTCGAGCACCTGCAACGCCTGCGCGAAGCGCCGCCACATGACGGCCGCGTCCTCCGGGTCCGACTCGTCCACCACGGTCGTGCCGGTCCGGGCGAACGCGATGGCGCGCTCCGGCTGTCCGGCCGTCCCCGCGGCCCACGACGCGCTCCGCAGCAGCTCCAGCTCGGTCAGCCCGGACGGCCGGTCACCGGCGGGCACCGCGGACCACAGCTTCAACGCCTGTTCCAGGTGCCGCAGCGACTCGGCGGGCGCACCGGCCGCCTGCGCCTCGTGCGACGCGTCCACCGACGCGGCCAGCGCACGGGCCAGGTCGTGCGACTCCATGCTGTGGTGGGCGAGCGCGGCGGCGGCACCACGGCCACCGGACGACGCGAGCCGGTCGGCGTACGCGGAGTGCAGCCGCGCGCGTTCGCCGGGCAGCAGGTCGAGGTAGACGGTCTCGCGCAACAACGCGTGCCGGAACGTGTACACCTCGTCGCCGTTGATCAGCAGCACGTGGTGCTGCACGGCCTCGCGCAGCGCGCCGTCCAGCGCCACGTCGTCGACGCCGGCCACGTCGCGCAGCAGGTCGTGGCGCACGGACCGCCCGCCGACCGACGCGACCCGCACCACGCGCTGGGCGTCCGGTGACAGGCGTTCGATCCGGGCGAGCAGCACTTCGGCGAGCGTCCACGGCACCCGGCCGTCGCTGCAGGTGGCGACCGCGATCAGCTCTTCGGCGAAGAACGGGTTGCCGTCCGAGCGCTCGGCGACCTCGAGCAGCACGTCGTCGGGCAGGTCGTCGGCCAGGGCGGCGACGAACGAGCGCGCGTCGATCGCGCTCAGCGGTGCCAGGTCGAGCCGCCGCACGGCGGGCAGCCGGACCAGCTCGTTGAGCAGGGGGCGCAGCGGGTGGCTGCGGTGCAGGTCGTCGGAGCGGTAGGTGCCGATGATCAGCAGCCGCTGCGAGCGCAGCCGGGAGAGCAGGAAGGACAGCAGGTAACGGGTGGAGGCGTCGGCCCAGTGCAGGTCCTCCAGCACCAGCAGCACCGGCCGCTGCTCGGCGAGTTCGCACAGCAGCCCGTACACCGCGTCGAACAGCTGGAGCTGGCCGACGTCCTGCTCGGGACGGCGGCCGACCAGGTGCGACGGGAGGCCGGACACGCCCGGGTTGCCGTCGTGGCCGGTCGGCAGCGCCAGGTCCGGCAGCAGCAGGCCGAGGGAGGGCCGGGCGGCCACGTCGAGCAGACCGGCGTCCCGCACCTGCCCCAACGCCTCGGTGAAGGGCAGGTACGGGAGGCCGGTCTCGCCGATGTCCAGGCAGCGGCCGGTGAGCACGAGCGCGTCACCCGCCGCCGCGGTCAGTTCGTCCACCACCCGCGTCTTGCCGACGCCCGCGTCACCGGAGAGCAGGATCGCGCCCGCCGTGCCGCGTGCGGCTTCGTCGAGGGCGGCGCGCAGCCTGGTCATCTCCCGGCTACGCGCCACCAACGGGATTCCGGAACCCAGACGTGCCACACCAGGCATGCTGTCACACCTCAGCCGGCGTCGCGGTGGCCGTTCACGTTCCCGGGAAGATCCGGTCCGGGACGGTGACCCAGCCGCCGCCACCAGGACGGCCTGGCCGGGCGCGACTGCATGCTGACCCGGTGGTGCGCGGCGTCCTGGTGCAGGGAGGCCTGCCGGTAGTCGATCTCCGCCTTCAGGCCCTCGGTCGTCCAGTCCATGACTTGCTCCTCGTGTCGGTCCGTCTTGCTGATGACACGAAGATTCGTCCTGAGGGGCCGGGGCGGGCATCCGTCGTTCACGTGGGTTACCGCGTTGGTCCCCTTACCCGCCGCCGTAAGGGACAGCAGACGGCGGGTAAGGGATGCCTCAGGTGGGCGTCAGCGCACTTCGGAGACCCCTCAGCAGGCCCCGAGGTCCCGCCAGACGCCCCACTCGCCGGTCGTGCCGGGCTCCTCGCCCTGCGTCCACCACTTGGCCTGCCAGCGCTTGGCGCGGTGGGAGACCTCGTTCCCGCCGTTGTAGACCTTGGCGCGGTCCCACGCGGGCACGGTGCAGCTCGGCTGGCTGGTCGTGGTCGTGGTAGTAGTGGTGGTGGTCGTCGTTGTCGTGGTCGGGCCTGTGCCGCCGCCACCGCGCGGGTGGTCGGAGGCGATGGCGTAGGACCGTCCACCGAAGGTGAGCTTGAAGTTCGACGGCGACGCGATCGGCAGCTGGTAGCTCAGCGCCACGTCGACCGACGCGCCGGGCGCAAGCGATTGCCACGTCGGCAGCGTCAGCTCGACGTGCTGGAAGTCGCCCTTCAGCCCGCCGACGTTGCCGCCCGAGTGGCCCTTGGCGGTCACCCGGAGCCCGAACCCGGACTGGTCGGACATGCTGCCCGGCGCGCTGGTGCCGTAGTCGAACTCGATCTTCGTGCCGCCGGGCAGGGTGGTGGTCGAGTTGTTGGTGATCCTCAGCTTCGGTGTGATCGGGTAGTTGCTGTCGCCGAGCGCGAACCCGGAGACGGTGGCGCTCACGTCCAGCACCTGGCTCGGCGGCGTCCCGGCGGCCTTGCCCGCGCCGTACGGCGCCGCGCCGCGCAGGCCGTCGTTGATCTTGGTGAGCAGGGTGTCGCCGACGGTGTACTGGCCCTTGGCGGCGTCGAAGCGGTAGTCGCCCGCCAGCTCCCAGATCATGATGCCGCCGATGCCCTTGTCCGCCACGTACTTCGCCTTGGCCGCGATCGACTGCTCGTCCTCGGTGGACAGGAACACCTTCTTGTCCGCGTTCCACAGCCACGGCGAGGTGAGCGTGCTGTCGTAGAACCGGTTGTACGCGCCGGTGACGCGGTCGGTCGGGTCGTTCACCGGGTCGAGGCCGTGCTGCGCCAGGTAGTCCGGCGTGATCTCGTTCTCCAGGTTCTTGGCGTGCCACATGGGGTTCACACCGGAGGGGACCTCCGCGCCGCCCGCGGTCGAGTCGTGCCACAGGTTGTCGATGCCGACCGCGCCGTTGCCGCACGGGGTGGTCGAGCCGACGTTCGAGCCGGTGCCGGCGGGGCACTTCGTCTGGTCGGGCAGCGCGGCGCGGCCCCACAGGCCGTTCGTGCCGCCGGTGACGCCCTGCCAGCCGCGGCTGTAGAACGGGACGCCGATGTTGATCCGGCCGGCCTGCATCGCGCCCCGGTAGTAGTGGTACGCCCAGTCGGTGTTCAGGTAGCCCATGCCCTCGTACTGCGGCGCGGTGTAGACGCCGCCCGCGGCCAGCTCGCCGTCCTTGCCGTCGTCGTAGAGCGCGGCGTTCGGGCCGACGAAGTGGTTCCACGAGCCGTGCAGGTCGTAGCTCATCACGTTCAGGTAGTCGAGGTAGCGGGTGACCTGGTAGGCCTCCTGGCCGCGCAACAGCCAGCCCGAGGCGGGGACGGCGGCGGTGAGCAGGTAGTGCTTGCCGTCCTGCTGCGAGGCGCGGTCCAGCTTCTCCCGCAGCGTCTTCATGATCTTCTCGTAGCCGGCCCACAGCGTGCCGCGGTTGGCGTTGGAGATCCAGAAGTCGTCCGGGTTGCCCGCGTGGTTGTTCGACGTGGCGTACTCGTAGTCGATGTCCACGCCGTTGAACCCGTAGGTCCGGATGAACTGCACGGCGGAGTCGGCGAACGCGTCCACAGTGGACTGCGGCTGCGCGCCGAGCTTGTAGAACCCGCCGGACGCGGTGCGCGAGCCGTCGGCGTTGAAGAAGCCCCCGGTCTCCGCCCAGCCGCCGACCGAGATCAGCGTCTTCACGTCCGGGTACTGCTTCTTGTACTTGTTGAGCAGGTTGAAGTGGCCCTTGTACGGCAGGGACGGGTCGAGCTCGACGCCCGGCCACGTCATGCCGGTGGACGCGTTGTCCGGGCCGTCCGGGCCGACCGAGACCCGGTTCTGCGCGTCGAGGTGCGCGAACGCGTAGTTGAGGTGCGTGACCTTGGTCCACGGGATGTCGGACGCCAGGTAGGCGGGCGAGCCGTTGCGGCCGGTGCGCCAGCTGGTGAAGTAGCCGATCACGCGGCGGGAGTGGTCGGCGCCCATCGACTCCCTGCCGTCGGTGTCGTAGACGGAGCAGTACGGCACCGCGACGCCGGGCGTCTGGTAAAGGCCGTCCGGTCGGCATTCCTCACCGGCGGCGGCACTGGACGTGGACGGGGACACGACGGCGACTACGAGGCCTGCCACCGTGGCGAGCATCGCCATCAGCGGCAACAACCTGGATCTCTGGGACACGACCGACTCCTCCTGCACGAGGCGGCGGCCACGACGCAGCCGATCGAACGTAAATAGGTCTAGACCTCATTGTCAATAGGTCCAGACCACTCGACCGATCAGGGACGTGCCGGTCCGGGTGTCGGGCGGCGCTCCGGACCGCGGCTCAGACGGGGGCGGTGGCGCGGGCGCGGGCCAGGCGTTCCCGCACCTGGTCCGACTCCGGGGCGTTCAGCTCGGTGAACAGCGCCAGCGCGCGCTGCCAGTGCGCCACCGCGCCGGGCAGCCCCAGCCGGTCGAGCACGGCGGCCAGCCGGTCGTGCGCCATCGCCTGGTGGTACGGGCTCGCGGCGGCCGTCGCGACCGACAGGGCGGTGCGCGCCGACGCCAGCGCCTCGCCCTCGCCGCCCGACTCCAGCAGCGCCGTCGCGAGGTCCGTGTGGCAGGTCGACTCACCGCACTGCTCGCCGACCTCCCGGTACATCGTCACGGCCGCACGCAGCCACGTCTTGGCGTCGTCGTACCGGCGGGAGGACATGTGCAGCAGCCCGAGGTTGTGGTGGGCGTTCGCCTCGGCCCACCGCGACCCGGCCGACCGGCTGACGTCCAGCGCCTCCCGGTACGACGCCTCCGACTCGGCCGGCCTGCCCAGGAACGCCAGCATGTCCGCGACCGTCGTCAACGCCCTGGCCTGCGCGTTCAGGTCACCCGACGCGCGCGCCACGTCCAGCGCCTCGCGGTGCCGGGCCAGCGACTCGTCCATCCGCTGGAACTGGGCCAGCGCGATGCCCAGGTTGAACAGCATCACGAACCTCGCCTCGGGATCACCCAGCGTGGTGGCCGCCTCCAGCGCGGCCTCCGTCGTCCGCAGCCACGTCGTCCGGTCCGCCCGCAGCCACAGGAACCGCGACAGCGTGTACGGCAGCTGCCACGCGTGCACCGGCCACTCCGGCGCCTCGGCGGGTGCGGCGGCCAGCTCGGCGGCGGCGATGATGTTGCCCTGCTCGGCGTCCAGCCAGGCGGTCGCGGCGGCCGGGCCGGCCAGCTTCGGCATCTCCGCGGGCACGTGCTCGGGCGCCACCCGCACGCTGCCCCGCCCCACCGGCAGCTGACCGTCGGCCAGGTCCGCGCAGTGCAGGTAGTAGTCCAGCATCCGGCCGGTCGCCTCGCGCCGGACCTCCGCGGGCAGTTCGGCGGCCAACGTCCGGGTGTAGACGCGCACCAGGTCGTGCGCCCCGTACCGGCCGGGCTCGTTCACCGACAGCAGGTTCGCCGCCGTCAGGGCGTCCAGCGCGCGCTGCGCCTCGCCGACCCGCACCCGTGCCATGGCGGCCACCACGAACCCCGTCACGTCCGGGCCGGGGTGCAGCCCCAGCAACGCCAGCAGCCGCGCGGGCAACGGAGACAGCGCCCGGCGTGACGCGTCCAGCGCCGCGCGGACCGTCGAGTCCTCGTCCTCCAGGCCCAGCGCCGCCAACCGGCCGTGCTCGTCGTCCAACTCGGCCACGAGTTCCGCGACCCGCAACGTCGGCGCGACCGCCAGCCGGGCCGCCGCGATCCGCAGCGCCAGCGGCAGGCCGTCGCACAGCACGGCCAACCGGCGCAGCGCGGCGGCCTCAGTCCCGTCCCGGCCCGCGATCCGGCCCACCACGGCCACCGACGCGTCCAGGTCCAGCATGTCCAGCTCGACCAACCGGGCCTCGGCGTGCGCGACCAGGCCGACCAGCCGCCGCCGGGACGTCACCACGACGCACGACGGCGGGCCGGGCAGCAGCGGCAGCAACTCCGTCGAACCGCGGGCGTTGTCCAGCATCACCACCATGCGGCGGTCGGCGATGAGGGTGCGGAACAGAGCCGACCGCTCCTCCGCGGTGACCGGGATGTCCGCCGACGGCACACCGAGCGTGCGCAGGAACCGGCTCAGCACCTCGCCCGCGCCCAGCGGCTCCTGGTTCGGGTCGTAGCCGTGCAGGTCCACGTACAGCTGGCCGTCCGGGAAGTCCTCGCGCACGGTCTGCGCCCAGTGCAGCGCGAGCGCGGTCTTGCCCACCCCCGCCGGCCCGGTGACCACCAGCACCAGGCCGCCGTCGGGGTGTGCCGCCAGCAGACCGTCGAGGCGTTTCAGCTCGTCGTCGCGGCCGATCAGGGTCGCCGAGGCGCGCGGCAGCTGAGCGGGCGTGATGGCGGGCGCGGACTCGCCCAGGGGGCGCAGCGTCATCGGCCGGGTCGGGCGCTCGGGCTCGGGGTTCTCGCCGGACAGCACGGCCTGCTGGAGCTTGCGCAACTCCGGGCCGGGCTCGACGCCAAGCTCCTCGATCAGCACCCGACGTGCCTCGCGGTACACGGCCAACGCCTCGGCCTGCCGTCCCGCCTGGCAGAGGGCGCGCATCAGCAGGCCGTGGCCGCGTTCGCGCAACGGGTGTTCGCCGACGAGCGTCGTCAGGGACGGCACCAGCTCGGCGCCGCGGCCGATCAGCAACAGCAGCTCCGCCCGTTCCTCCAGCACCGCGAGCCTGCGTTCGGCCAGACGGCCGCGCTCGACCTCGGCGAACAGCCCGGCGACGCCGCCCAGCGGTTCACCGCGCCACAGGCCGAGGGCCTCGTCCAGGGTGGTGGCCGCCGCGACCAGGTCGCCGGTCGAGCGGAGCCGGGCCGCCGTCGCCACGCCGCGTTCGAACTCGTCCAGGTCGACCGCGGTCGGGTCGACGCGCAGCAGGTAGCCGTCGCCGACGGAGGTCAGCAACTCGGCCGGCGCCCGCCGTGCCCGCCGGGGTTCCAGGGCGCGTCGCAGGCCGGCCACGTACGTCTGGACGAGGTTGACGGCGCTGGGCGGCGTGTTGTCGCCCCAGACCGCCTCGATGATCTGGCCGCGGTTCACGGGCGTGTTGCGGGCGAGCAGCAGCACCGCGAGGACGGCGCGCTGCTTGGCGGCGCCGAGGTCGACCTCCTCGCCGCCGCGCGCCGCCCGGAGAAGGCCGAGCACCTCGAACCGCAAGCGCTCTCCGCCGCCGTCTGCCACCGACCGTTCCTTCGCCGAAAGTCGAACCCCACGAAGGAGCCTAGGAGATCACTTCAGTCTGGCTCCAGTCGTCCTGTAGCCGCATTCTTACGCTAAGCGTGTCCGATCAACCACACAGGGCGAACCCCGGTGAGCGAGATTGGACCAGACAGCGGAACATCCGCTGCTCTCAACACCCGTGTCCTACGTTCAGAACCCCCGAGTTCAACGCTCAGTACAAGATCGATGTCTTGAGCGTTGAACTCGGGGGTCGTGAACGTAGGACACGGGAGTTCCGAACGTAGGACTCACGCGTTCCGAAGGTACGACTCACGCGTTCTGAACGTAGGACTCACTGGGTTAGGCGACTTCTTCGAGTTCGCGGGGGGTGTTCGGCTTGGACGCCGCGCGGCGGCGGCGCAGGACCACCACGACGCCGACCACGATCGCGACGGCCATCAAAACCCACATCACACCGTTGAACACGGACTCGATGTACTTCGCCGACGCCCCCGCCGCCGACCCGATGCCGATGTGCAGCGCCGACCAGCTCACCGCACCGGCGATCGACGCGGGCAGGAACCGGCGGTACTCCAGCTTCGACGCACCCGCCGACGCCGGCACCAGCGTCCGCACCACCGGCATGAACCGGGCGAAGAACACCGCCCACGCACCGCGCCGCCGCAGCAACGCCCCCGCCTTGTCCCAGTGCTCCTGACCGATCTTGCGCACGATCTTGCTCTCGCGCAGCCGGTCACCGTACTTCCGCCCGAGGAAGTAGCCGATGCTGTCACCGGCAATCGCGCACACCGACACCACCAGCCACATCACCAGGAACCGCGGCACGGTCGTCACCGTGGTCGCCGCCAGCAGCAGCGCGCTCTCCCCCGGTGCGATGAACCCCACGCCCAGCGTGCACTCCGCCAACGTCAACGCGCCCGTCACCGCGAGCACGGCGGGTTGGGGCAGACCGGCGAGCCCTTCCAAGGCGTCGGTCAGCAATGCCATGGCCAAATCCCCCTGTGGATCATGATGTGTGGATCATGAGCGAGCACCGGAGTGCAGGCTAAGGGGAGTCCACCGCGACGTCACCGCCGGGCGCATCCGGCCAGGGGCTGACCGGCCACCAGACCACGGTCGTACGGGCCCGTGACAGAAGTCGGGGACGCACCCTAGGGCACGTCCCCGAACCGCCGAATGCGGAACGACTTCCTCAGCGCGAGTCGACCACGCCGTTCTTCGCCGTGCCGACGAATCGATCCCACGGCGTGGCGCCGAAGCCCAACTCCACGCCGGTCGGGTTCTTCGAATCACGCACACCGGCCCCGGCGGGTCCGAGCACGATTTCCACGCACTCCGGGCCACCCGCCGACGACCGCGTGCTCTTGCGCCATTCCCGTTGCATGGCAATTCACCTCGGATTTCAGCCGAGCTCGCGCACCACCCGCCCGATCAGCGCGGTCGACGCGTCCGGGTCGAGCGATTCCGCGCAGAGCCGCGCGAACATGTCGGCATACCTGACGACGTCCGAGGGCTGCTCCAAATAGACGTCGCCATGCGTGCTTTCGATGTATACCACGTCCGGATCCAGGTGCTCGGGAAACGCCAGGATCACGAACGGCCCGTCCATCGCGGCATGGCCACCGGACTCGAAAGGGACAACCTGAAGGGTGATGTTCGGCAGTTCACCGACTTCACGGAGTCGCCGCGCCTGCTCGGCCATCACCTCCCTGCCGCCGATCAGCCGACGCAAGGCGGCTTCGTCGATCACGACGTGCAAGCGCAGCGGGTCGTCCTCCAGCAGCAACGCCTGCCGCGCCTTGCGCAGCTCCACCCGCCGGTCGACCTCGACGGGCGCGGTGTCGGGCAGCACCTCGCGGATCAACGCCCTCGTGTAGGCCTCGCACTGGAGCAGGCCCGGGATTATTAGCCCCTGATAAGTGCGCACCGACTCGGCGTCCGCCTCGAATCCGACGTAACGGCCGGGCGCGATATCGCCGAACTCGTCCCACCATGCCTTCCGCCGCGCCTCACGTGCCAATTGCACGAGCTCTTCCAGCGTCACCGGATCGGCCCCGTAGACGGCGAGCATGTCGCGGGCGTCGCGCGGTGTGACGCCGACCCGCCCGGTCTCGATGCGACTGATCTTGGAGGCCGAGCACTCCAACCGCTCACCGACCTCCTCGATCGTCAGTTCGGCCGACTCGCGCAATCTGCGCAATTCACTGACCAGTCGACGCTTGCGCAACGTCGGGCTGCTGCCCCGTGCCATCCGCATACCTTCCCATTCGGCGACCTCCAGCCCCGGCGACACAGCACAGTCTGTGGCCCGGCGACAAGCGCGCAAAGTGACGTCATCCATTCGTGTACTGCAACTTGCAGTCGGCCGCATGCCGGAACAGGCTGCGTGAGCACCGCCCACCCCCGCGGGAAGGAGCGCCGAAGGTGTCCGTCACCGTCTTCAGCCAGCTCGACCGGTCCCTCCACGAGCACCTGGCCACGCTGGTCCGCCTGGCGTCGACCGGTGACGACGAGACGGCGGTCGAGCTGGCCCGCTGCGAGCTGCCCCGCGTGGTCACGGCGGTCAAGGCGTTGCTGGACGAGCACACCCCGGACGAGCACGGCCGCTGCCCGACCTGCCGCACCCGCTGGTGGAGCCGCCGACTGCCGTCACCCTGCCGCGCCTACCTCGGCGCGCAACTGGCGTTGACCGTGTCCGGCGAGTGAGCGCGCCCTCGCGGCGCCGATCACACGCACACCGGCTCCAGGCCGTCGCGTTCCGGGTCGACGAGGTAGACGCGGGCCGCCGAGATGTCGAAGTACATGCCGACCAGCCGCAGGGACCGCGTCGCCACGGCCTCGCGCACGCTCGGGTACGTCAGCAGGTTGTCCAGCTGCTGCGCCACGTTCGCCACCGCCAGCCGGTCCACCACCGGCAGGTCCGACTCGGTCGCGTGGAACCGGACGAGGCTCGGCTCGACGCCCTTCAGCCACGCGTGCAGCCGCGTGCCGGGCCGGGTCGAACCGTGCACCACGGCCTTCATCGCGCCGCAGTCCGAGTGCCCGCACACCGCGATCGTCCCGACGTTCAGCACCTCCACCGCGTACTCGATCGCCGCGCCGACCGAGTCGTCGCCGTCCATCGGCACCAGGTTGCCGATGTTGCGCACGCAGAACAGGTCGCCCGGCCCGCTGGTGGTGATCAGGTTGGGCACCACGCGGGAGTCGGCGCACGTGATGAACAGCTGCCGCGGTCGTTGGCCGCGCGCGGCCAGCTCCGACAGGAACGGGCGGACCAGCGGCGCGGTGGTGCGCTCGAACTCGCGCATCCCGCGGATCATGGGGTCGACGTCGACGCGCTGCCGGGGCACGGCGAGGGCGTGCCGACGCTGCCAGTGCGACCACGGCGCGAACCACCTCGGCAACGGCGACAGCGGTGTCTTGCGCAGGGCCGGAATCCCCTTGGTGGCCTTGCTGAACCACGTGTCGTGCACCTCGTCCACCTCGACGTGGCCGCCCAGCCGCTCGTAGCCGACGCGCCAGTCGTCGATCGCCTCGTACGCGCCGTGGTCGAGGAAGTCGATGTGCAGCTCCAGCACCACGCGCTGCCCCAACGGGATGGCGCGCAGCCCGCGCACCAGCCGTCCGGCGCCGAGGAACACCAGCGAGCCGCGGATCACCACGCGCCACCCGTCCGCCTCGGGCTCGATGCGCACCGAGCTGCGGGTCAGCCGGTGCAGCGACCGCAGCGCCGCCACCGCGACTCCGAGCAGCACGCCTTCCACCAGCCCGAGCAGCACGACGCCGACCACCGTGACCGCGTACGCGACGAACTCGCCGTGCCGCCACAGGGCGCGCATCCGCCGGAGGCTCACCAGCCGCACGCCGATCACCAGTAGCACACCGGCCAGCGCGGCCATCGGGATGAGCTCCAGCACCGAACCGAGCGCGAGCACGAACACCGCGATCCACAGGCCGTGCAGCACGGCGGACGCGCGGGTGCGCGCGCCTGCCGCGACGTTGGTCGAGCTGCGCGCGATCACCCCGGTCACCGGCAGCCCGCCGAGCGCGCCGGCGACCGCGTTGGCGGTGCCCTGGGCGATCAGCTCCCGGTCGAGGTCCGCACGCGGCCCGTCGTGCAGCTTGTCCACCGCGACGGCGGACATCAACGACTCGACGCTCGCCACCACGGCCACCGTCAGCACCGCGAACGCGATGCCGGCGAAGCTGCCGGACGGCATCTGCGGCAGCAGCACCTGGCCCAGCGGATCACCGGGCAGGTCGACCCGGGCCACGTCGAGGTTCAGCGCGGCGAGCGTCGCGATCAGCACCGCGACCAGCGGCGCGGGCACGAGCGCGGCTCGCGGCACCCGTGGCCACAGCAGCAGCGCGGACACGGTCAGCACGCCGACGAGCAGCGCGGACCACCGCAGGTCGGTGGTGAACAGCCCGGTGACGTTGTCGACCACGGAGGTAGCCGCCGTGCCGCCGAGGATGACGGCGACCTGGCCCAGCGCGATGCTCAGCCCGATGCCGGCGAGCATCCCGTGCACGACGGCGGGCGACAGGGACAGCGCGACCCGGCCGACGCGGCTCAGCCCGAACACGATCTGCACGAGGCCCGCGGCGAGCGTGATGGCCGCCGTGGCGGCCCAGCCGTACTCGGCGATGATGCCCGCGGTGATCACCACCATGCCCGCCGCCGGTCCGCTGACCTGCAACGGCGCCCCGGACAACGCCCCCGCCACCACCCCGCCGACCACCGCGGAGATCAACCCGGCCATCAACGGCGCACCGGTCGCGGCGGCGATGCCGAGCGACAGCGGCACGGCGATCAGGAACACCACGACGGAGGCGGGCAGGTCGTGTCGGAGCACGGCGGCGAGGCCGCCCGGAGGACCGGCCGTGGTGTGCTCGCCGGCGTGGGACTTGTTGGGGCGTGGACGGTTCATGTCAGGTCCTTTCGAGCAGCGACGGGTCATCGCCCCACGCGGGTGCGCGGGGTGTCGTCGTTCGGAGAGGGGTGCCTACGACCGCGCTAAGGGCGGCAGCAACAGGCGCGGCAGGCAGGCGCCGAGCCCGGTGATCCGGCACTCGGGCCCGACCGCGAGGTCGACGTCCCAGGCGGCCGAGCCGCCGTCTGCGGGCCAGCGGCCATGGGCACGGTGGTGAGGGGTCGCCACGGTGGCACCTCCGTGTCGGCACAGGGGACGTGTCGGCACAGCCCGCGTCGCACAGGTCGCGTCCACACCATGATGACGAGGTTCCGGCCGATCTGACAGCCGTTCCACCCGGACGTGTTGATCAACCCGGTGCTCGTCACCCGAGGTGACGACTTCTTGCCCCGGACAGCGGAAAACCCCGCCACAGCCGGCAGTCGGCCGTGACGGGGTTCTCCGTCGAAGATCCGGTCAGGCGTCCACTTGCGACCGGTCACCCGACCAGAGGGTGTGGAAGCTGCCCTCGCGGTCGGTGCGGCGGTAGGTGTGCGCGCCGAAGAAGTCGCGCAGGCCCTGGATCAGGGACGCGGGCAGGCGCTCGGACCGCAGCCCGTCGTAGTACGCCAGCGCGGACACGAAACCGGGCGCGGGGACGCCCGCCGTCACGGCCTTCACCACGACCCGCCGCCACGCCGCCTCGGCCGACCGCACGGCGTCGCGGAAGTAGTCGTCCACCAGCAGCGACGGCAGCTCCGGTGCCTTGTCGTACGCCTCGCGGATCCGGTCCAGGAACCGGGCCCGGATGATGCAGCCGCCACGCCAGATCGTGGCCATCGCTCCGAGGTCGAGGTCCCAGCCGTACTCGGCGCTCGCCGCCCGCATCTGGTCGAAGCCCTGGGCGTACGCGACGACCTTGGACGCGTACAGCGCCTGCCGCACGTCCTCGACCAGCGACTCGTCCGTCCCGCCCACGACGTCGGCCGGCCCGAACGCGGCGCACACCGCCTCCCGCTGCCCCGCCCGCCCGGACAGGGACCGCGCGAACACGGCCTCCGCGATGCCCGTCACCGGCACGCCGAGCTCCAGCGCCTCCTGCACGGTCCAGCGGCCGGTGCCCTTCTGCTCGGCCTCGTCCGCGATCACGTCGACCAGCGCGGCGCCGCTCTCCGCGTCCACGTGGCCCAGCACCTCGGCGGTGATCTCCACGAGGTACGACTCCAGGTCGCCGCTGTTCCAGCCGCGGAACACCTCGGCCACGTCGGCGGGCGACATGCCGCCGACCCGGTGCAGCAGGTCGTACGCCTCCGCGATGAGCTGCATGTCGGCGTACTCGATGCCGTTGTGCACCATCTTCACGAAGTGCCCGGCGCCGTCCGGCCCCACGTGCACGCAGCACGGCACCCCGTCGACCTTGGCCGCGATGTCCTCCAGCACCGGGCCGAGGTGCGCGTAGGACTCCTTGGGCCCGCCCGGCATGATCGACGGGCCGTTCAGCGCGCCTTCCTCGCCACCGGAGATGCCCGCGCCGACGAAGTGCAGCCCGACCTCCTTCAACGCGGCCTCGCGGCGGCGCGTGTCGGCGTAGTGCGCGTTGCCGCCGTCGATCACCATGTCGCCCTGTTCCAGCAGGGGCACGAGCTCGTCGATGACGGCGTCGGTCGGTCCGCCCGCCTTGACCATGATGATGATCTGGCGCGGTGTCTGGAGGCTCGCGACGAGCTCTTCCAGCGTCTCGGCCGGCACGAAGTCGCCTTCGTGGCCGTGTTCGGCGACGAGCGCCTTGGTGCGGGCGTTGCTGCGGTTGTGCACGGCGACGCGGTAGCCGTGTCGGGCGAGGTTGCGCGCCAGGTTGCTGCCCATGACGGCGAGCCCGGTGACGGCGATCCGCGCGGGTGCCTCGGAGGTGGTCATCTGCACAGCCTGCCGAAATCCGCGCCCGCGCGCACCTGTGCGATCCGACGGGTGGGATCGACGGGCCGACGGTCCGGAAGGCCTGTAACATCCTGAAACAGGCGTGGAACAGGGGGCGCGGATGGCCAGGGCGACGGTGCGGGACGTGGCGAGGGCGACCGGGCTGTCCATCGCGACCGTCTCCCGGGTGCTGAACGGCCAGGCCAACGTCGCCGCGCACACCCGCGAGCTGGTGCTCAAGGCCGTTGCCGACCTGGGCGCGGAGGCGCCGAGGCCGCGTGGCGCGAAGCCTTCCGGGCCGATCTACGTGCGCTGCCCGTACCTGCTCACCGACTACTTCGGACTGATCGTGTCCACGGTCGCCGAGACGTTGTCCCTGCACCACCGGCAGGTCCTGCTGAACGCGGGCACGTCGGCGCAGCGCACGTCCGCGCTGCCCGGTCTGGCCGCCCGGTCCGACGTGGGCGGCGCGATCCTGATACTGCCGCCGGAGCCGGTCGAGGAGCTGGTCCGGTTGCGGGACTTGCGGTTCCCGTTCGTGGTGGTGGACCCGCGCACCGAGCTGCCGCGCGACGTGGCCTCGGTGTCCGCGGCGCACTTCGCGGGCGCGCGGCGGCTGATGGCGCACCTGGTGGAGCTGGGTCACCGGCGGATCGGGATCATCGGCGGACCGGGTGACTGGCTGGCGAGCGACGGCAGGCTCGCCGGGTACGCGGCGGCGTTGTCGGACGTCGGCGTGCTGCCGTCGGCGGAGCTGCTGCGGCACGTGGACGAGCCGACCACGGAGAACGGCTACCTGGTCGCGCGCGACCTGCTCGACCTGGCGGAGCGGCCGACGGCGCTGGTCGCGTTCAACGACAAGATGGCGGTCGGCGCGTTGCGTGCGGCCCGGGAGCACGGGCTGGACGTGCCGCGCGACCTGTCCGTCGCCGGTTTCGACGACCTGGACCTCAGCCGTGCCACGCGACCGGAACTGACCACCGTGCGGCAGCCGTTGCAGGAGATGGGCCGGATGGCCGTGACGCTGCTGATGCGGCTGCTGGACCGGCACGAGCTGGAAGCGCTGCACGTCGAGCTGGCCACGGAACTGGTGGTCAGGGCGTCCACCGGGCCCGCTCCGCGCGGCTGAGTCGGCTGCTTTTCACGGTCTTTACCGGGTTCTCCCGCGCACGATCGGCGGCCTTGACACGGGTACTGCGCCATTGTTTCCTTCAGGTGCGCAGATGTTCCAGAAATGTTCCATTCTGTTTCACCGCCGATGACCCTGTGCACAACGTCGTGAAAGGAGTCCGAGGTGCCCTCTCCCCACCGTCGGGCGTTCGTCAGCACCGGTATAGCCGTGATCACACTCGCGGCGGCCGTCACCGCCTCGTCACCCGCCGCCGCAGCGGGCGAGACGGTCAGCGTCCACCTGACCACCACGTCCGACTCGGGCGGCCGGGTCGTCACCCGCGGCCTCGCCCAGCAGCCGTCCGTAGCCTTCAGCACGAACGGCGGCAGCGCGAACCACACCATCACCGTCAACGAGGGCACCACCTACCAGCAGTTCGAGGGCGGCGGCGCGTCGATCACCGACACCACCGCGTACCTGCTGCGCGGCGGTCCCGTCTCGGCGGCCACCCGGGACGCGGTGATGCGCAAGCTGTTCCACCCGGTCGACGGCATCGGCCTGTCGTTCGTGCGCAACCCGATCGGCGCGTCCGACCTGTCCCGGCCGGGCAACGTCTCGCTGGACGACACGTGCTGCGACCTGAACGACTGGGGCGCGAACGGCTACGACACGAACGTGCGGCTGCTGACGCAGCAGGCCAAGCAGCTCAACCCGCAGCTGCGGGTGAAGGGCGTGCCGTGGAGCGCGCCGGGCTGGATGAAGGACAACGGCCGGATGGACCAGATGGGCTGGCTGAAGTGGGAGCATTACCCCACCTACGCCCAGTACCTGGTCAAGTACGTGCAGAGCTACCAGGCGGCCGGCGTGCCGATCGACTACCTGTCCGTGCAGAACGAGCCGAACTGCTGCCAGGCGTCCAACCCGACCGCGATGAACTACCCCGGCATGGCCTGGAACCCGTCCGGGCTGGTCGAGTTCACCAAGAACCACGTCTACCCGGCGTTCCGCGCGGCGGGCATCACCACCAAGGTGCTGGTGCACGACTGGAACTACGGCGACTACGCCAACTTCGGCGCGGCCATCCTCGGTGACGCGGGCGTCCGCAACGACCCGCTGTTCGGCGGCATCGCGTGGCACGGCTACTTCGGCGACCCGGCGGTCGGCACGCAGGTGCGCAACCAGTACCCGGGCGTCAAGCAGTTCAGCACCGAGCACTCCGGCGGCACGTGGATCTCGAACCAGCACAACGAGGACATGGCCGACATCGTCAACTACGCCCGCAACTGGAGCTCCAGCCTGGTGAAGTGGAGCCTGGGGCTGAACCAGAACATGGGGCCGCACAACGGTGGCTGCGGCACGTGCACCGGGCTGATCACCGTCCAGGAGGGCGGTTCGCGCGCCGGCCAGGTCGACTACACGGTCGAGTACTACACCACCGGTCACCTGACGAAGTTCGTCAAGCCGGGCGCGTACCGGATCGACTCCACCGCGAACGGCACCGTGCAGAACGTGGCCTACCGCAACCCTGACGGTTCCAAGGCCCTGATCGCGCACAACGGCGGCACGTCGTCCCAGTCGATCCGGGTGAACTGGGGCAACCAGTCCTTCACCTACACCCTGCCCGCCCGCACCACGGCGACGTTCACCTGGCAGGGCACGCCCGGCAGCGGCGGCGGCACGGGCGGCGGCGCGATCACCGGCCTGGCCGGCAAGTGCGTCGACATCGCGGGCGCGAGCAGCGTCGACGGCACGGCGGTGCAGCTGTACACGTGCAACGGCACCGCGGCGCAGCAGTGGTCGCGGCCCGGTGACGGCACGCTGCGCGCGCTCGGCAAGTGCCTCGACATCAAGGACCACGGCACCGCCGACGGCGCACAGCTCCAGCTGTGGAGCTGTGCGGGCGGCGCCAACCAGCAGTGGACTCACACCTCGGGCCGCGACCTGGTGAACCCCGCGACCGGCAAGTGCGTGGACGTCACCGGCAACACCAGCGCCGACGGGACCAGGCTCCAGATCTGGACGTGCACCGGCGCGGCCAACCAGAAGTGGACCATCGCCTGACCGCTGTCGTCCGCTACGGGGTCCCGCTCCAGCGGGGCGCGACCCCGCTGACAGCCGGCCGCGACGGGTCGAGAGTCGGGGGAATGACCCGATTGCTCGTGCTCGTCGCGGCCGTGCTGGCGGCCTGCCTGACCGCGCCCGCCGCGCAGGCCCAAGTCCCTTGGACGCTCACCGCCGCACAGCGGCAGGCGTACCTCGACCACTACGCACCGGTCATCCTCAAGCGGGGTGACGAGAACGACGGCAAGCAGGGCCGGGACTGGCTCGCGAACTTCGACTTCGACCGCGACGGCGTCTACGCCACCAACCGCGCGAACTGGCGCCAGGTTCCCCAGTACGTGGCCGGTGCCGCGGGTTACGAGCGGTGGAAGGTCCGGCCCACGCTCTACACCGCGCTGCTGGAGTTCACCGAGAACGGCAGCAAGTCGTTGGTGCTGCTGTACCACGTCTACAACGCGGCCGACAAGGACGGCGACGAGATCCACGACTGGGAACGGGTGGAGATCGTGGTGCGCGGGGTGACCGGCACCCCCGGCGGCGCGGGCGAGTCGTTCGCGAACGCCACCGTGACGCACCACAAGGACCACATCATGCGGCGGTCCTACGACCAGGACGTCAACTTCCTCCAGACCTCCACCGGGAAGCACCTCCTGCTGTGGCAGGCCGACGAGAGCGACTTCGACCTGCCGAGCGCCGGTCCGCACGCGCACGAGCTGCGGTTCGTGACGAACACGTGGGCGTACATCTCGGGGCGGATGGCGGTGGCCGCGAACGCGGAGGTGAACATCTCGGGCGCGGACGACAAGCGCAACGTGCACTACGCGTTCGTGCCGGAGGGCGCGGCGGGTGCCGTGGCGGCGTTGGGCGCCGTGCCGCTGACGTTCGCCAACGCGTCCGTGCAGGCGAGCCGGGTCGACAACGGCACCAAGGTCACGTGGCCGCGGGTGAAGCGGCTGACGTACGAGCTCCAGGACCTGGCCGACATCGTGCCGACGCACTGGGCGCAGGCGGCGTGGCAGGCGCACTGGCTGGCGACCGACGTGGTGGACGTGCGGTTCGAGACGCCCGCGCTGGGCATCGGCACGGGCGTGCAGCGGTTCTACAACCAGTCGCGCGACAACGCGGCGTCCGACCTGACCGACGGGCGTGAGGGTTACCTGTCGAAGGCGTGGTTCTTCGGCGCGTACTCGGCGGAGCTGGACGAGGACACGCCTTCGGGATCGGACGACTTCGGCGGGTTCGCCGGTACGGGCTTGGACAGCTCGGGCCGCAGCCGGGGCGCGGTGAGCGGGGACCTCGCGTCGCACGGCGTGTACTGGCGGCAGCACGAGTACTTCGTGCACTCCGGCGGGATCGACGACAGCACGAGCCGCGAGGTCGGCGTTTGGCTGCCGCCGGGGTGGCAGTTGGCGGCCAACGGCGGTTTCGACGGCCGGTGGCAGCCGCTGTTCGACAACCGCCCGGACGCCTGACCTCGGCTCGCCTGACCACGGCCCGACCCGCCGCCGCACGACCGGCGGCGGGTCGGGTTCCGCGGAGCGCCCGCCACCGCACGACCGGTGGCGGGCGCTCACCTAACCGGTGGCGCGATAGGCCTCGCCGGCCCGGTTCGGCACACCGCCGGGCAGGTACAGCCCCGTGCCCGGCTTGTCCGCGGGAAGCGCGAACCACGCGTAGCGCTCCACATAGGACAGACCCTCCAGCATCCGAGACGACGCGCCCGCGAACTCGGCCAGCTCCTGCTCGCCCGGATACCGCACCCCACCGCCGGAGAAGTCCATCAGCGAGTACTCGGTCAGCCAGATCGGCAGGTCGTAGCGCGCTCGAACGGCGTCCAGGTAGTTCTTCAGGTGACCCACAGCAGCCGGGCCGAAGTCCGAGCCGTACCAGTGCAGCGTGATGAAGTCGACCCGGAGCCCGCGTTCCCGCGCGCCGGCCATGAACCGGTCGAGCCAGCCACCGGCCTTGTCACCGCTGTGCGCGACGGCCGGGCTGCCCAGCCGCATCCCCGTCGCCTGCAGCTGCGGCCACAGGTCCAGCGCCTGGTCCACGGTCATGTTCGACTGCTCGGGCAGGTCGGGTTCGTTGAAGCCGAGCAGCGTGGTGCCCTGGCCCTTGACCGCTGCCAGGTTCCCGGGCGTCATGGTCTTCGCGCCCCAGATCATCGGCACGTACTCCACGCCGGGAGCCTGCACGTCCTCCCTCGTGGGCGCCCAGTTGTAGAACCAACCCGCGCCGACTTCCGACAGCGCCCGCGTCACGCCGTCGAAGTGCCAGGTGCTGACGCCCTTCTTGATCGACCTGGTCACCGGCGCGGGTGCCGGAGCAAGAGCCGGTGCCGGCAGTGGTGTCGACGCGGGCGGCTGAGTGGTGGTGGTGGTGGTCGTCGTGGTCTCGACGGTCGTGGGTGCCACGGCAGTGGTCGTCGTGGTCACGCTGATCGGCGCGGCGACCGGCACCGGCTGCCGTTCCACCGGCAACAGCACCACCGCGCCCGCCACCGCAGCCACGGCCGCCGCCGCGATCAACGGCTTGGTCACGGCGTGCGCCCAGACCCCCTTCTTCACCACGGCCACCACGGGCTCGGCTACCACGGGCTCGGTCACCACGGGCTCGGCCACCACGTGCTCCACGGCTTCCGCGCCGAGCAGGTCGAACCCCGCCGGCAGCGGCACGAGCGGGATCCGGGACAGCAGCCCGTCCACCGCCGCCAAGTCGTCGAACCCGCGCGCGCACCGGGCGCACTCCCGCGCGTGCCGCACGATCCGCTTGCGCCACAACGCGCTCGGCTGACCGTCCCAGTCCCCCATCACCACCGCCAGCTCACCGCACCGCGGCATGGCGAGCACCCGCACGACCACCCGCGCCGCGTCGAGCTGCGCCTTCATCCGCTGCACCCGCACGGCCGCGTGCTGCGGCGTCAGGTCGAGCGCGGACGCCAGCTCGGCCCGCGTGATCCGGCCGACCTGCTCCATCCACCACAGGGACAGCAGCTCGCGGTCGTCGTCGCCGATCCAGCGGGTGGCCGCCACGACCTCGCGGCGCTGGCCGGTGAGCTGGAGCCGGGTGATGGCCAGGTCGGCGAAGTCCGCGCCCGGATCGGCGATGTCGACGGGTTCCGCGTCGGCGAGCGGCAACCGGCTGCGGTGGTGCTCGCGCACCTGGTTCAGCGCGATGGCCAGCAGCCACGACCGGAACGCCTCGGGTTCACGCAGCTTCGGCAGCCCGTTCAACGCCCGGAGCATGGTCTCCTGGACCACGTCGTCCGTGTCGGGGTGCCCGGACAGGGCGTGCCCCACCACGTTGTAGACCAGCGGCAGGTAGGCCGCCACCAGCGCGTCCAACGCGCCCGGCTCACCCCGCCGCGCCGCCGTCACCGCCTCGGCGTCCCCTGGCGTGCGCATACCGCTCCTCTCGGCCGAATCGGCTCTACCCACCGGAGACGGTCGGACGGCGACACGATAACGAGAATTACGCGGCGAGCACCGAAGCGGCCATCCCGATCAACGCGGTGCCGCACAGCCGCTCGAACACCGGCCGCACCTTCGGCCGTGCCAGCAGCACCGCCAACCGGCCCGCCAGCGGCACCACCACGGCCCAGAAGCACGCGAACACGCCCACCGCGACCGCCGACAGCAACGCCGCCTGCGGCAGGGGCGGTGCGGCCGGGTCCATCGCCTGCGGGACGAGGCTGAGGAACGTCAGCATCACCTTCGGGTTGAGCAGGTCGCACAGCACACCGCGCAGGAACAGCGAGCGGTCCGACTTCGGCGCCCTGGTGATCGGCCCACCGGCCCGCGCCGCCCGCAACGTCATCACGCCCAGGTACGCCAGGTACAGCGCGCCCACCGCCTTGACCGCGAGCAACGCCGCCGGCACCGCCGCGACCAGCGCCGACACCCCCACGGTTGCCAGGCCGGCGTGCACCAGCAGCCCGGTCACCACGCCCGCCGCCGTCACCGCGCCGTACCGCACGCCGCGCACCGCGTGCCCGGTGATCAGCACGAAGTCGGGGCCGGGCACGACGGTGACGACGACGAGCGCGAGCAGGAAGGAGGTCCAGGCGATGTGCACGCCCGAATCCTCGGTCACACGTTCGGGCGTATTCCACCTGACGGTTACAGTGTTCGGTTGTGAACGAGACAGCCGAACTGGATTCGGTCGACTGGCTGATCCTGGAGGCGTTGCAGAACGACGCGACGCTGCCGAACCGGACCCTCGCGGAGCAGGTGGGCATCGCGCCGTCCACGTGCCTGCAACGGGTGCGCAGGCTGCGCGAACTCGGCGTGATCACCGGCTTCCACGCCGTGGTCGACCCGCGCACCACCGGGCTGCCGCTGGAGGCCGTGATCTCGGTGAACGTCCGGCCGCACACGAGGCCGGTGGTGGCGGGGTTCCGGCGGTTCGTGATGGCGCAGCCGGAGACGCGGTCGCTGTTCCACGTCAGCGGGCAGGCGGACTTCCTGGTGCACATCGCGGTGGCGGACAGCACGCACCTGCAGGCGTTCCTGATGGACAAGATCGCGTCGCGCACGGAGGTGCGGAACCTGACCAGCTCGGTGGTCCTGGAACGCGTCGAGACGCGCGCCCTCACCCCGCCGAACGACCGGCGCCCCACCCACCGCAGGCGGCGCGTCTAGCCCCGCCGTCTAGATTTCCGCGGTATGGACCCTGACGAGTTCCGCCGGATCGGTCACGAGGTGGTCGACTGGATCGCCGACTACCGCGCGCGGATCGAGGACTTCCCGGTCCGGTCGCAGGTCGAGCCGGGTTGGGTGCGAGGACAGCTGGGCGCGCTGCCCGAACGGGGCGAGGGGTTCGACGCCCTGCTCGCCGACCTGGACCGCGTGGTGCTGCCCGGTGTCACGCACTGGCAGCACCCCGGGTTCTACGCGTACTTCCCGGCGAACGCGTCCCTGCCGTCGGTGCTGGGCGACCTGCTCTCGTCGGGGCTGGGCGTGCAGGGCATGTTGTGGTCCACCTCGCCCGCCGCCACCGAGGTCGAGCAGCACCTCATGGACGAGCTGGTGGGCGCGATGGGCCTGCCCCGGCGGTTCCTCGGCGGCGGCGTCATCCAGGACACCGCGTCGTCGGCCGCCCTGGTCGCGCTCCTCGCCGCGCTGCACCGGACGTCCGGCGGCAAGTGGCGGCAGACCGGCGTGGACGGCAGCGAGACGGTGTACGTGTCGTCGCAGACCCACTCGTCCGTCGAGCGCGCCGCCCGCATGGCCGGGCTCGGCGAGCAGGCCGTCCGGTCGATCGAGGTCGACGGCGCGCTGGCCATGCGGGTGGACGACCTGGCGTCGCGGATCAGGTCCGACGTCGCGGCGGGCCGCAAACCGGTCATGGTGTGCGCGACGATCGGCACCACGGGCACGGGCGCGGTGGACCCGGTGCGCGAGATCGCCTCGCTGTGCGCCGAGCACGGGATCTGGTTGCACGTGGACGCGGCGTGGGCCGGCCCGGCGGCGCTGTGCCCGGAGTTCCGGCACCTGTTCGACGGCCTGGACCTCGCCGACTCGTTCACGGCGAACGCGCACAAGTGGATGCTGACGGCGTTCGACCTGACCCTGTTCTGGACCGCCCACCCGGACGTGCTGGTGGACGCGCTGACGATCCTCCCGGAGTACCTCCGCAACACCGCGACGGAGTCGGGCGCGGTGGTCGACTACCGGGACTGGCAGATCCCGCTGGGTCGGCGCTTCCGGGCGCTGAAGCTGTGGTCGGTGCTGCGCTGGTACGGCCTGGAGGGCGTGCGCGCGCACCTGCGCGGCCACGTCGCGCTGGCGGAACTCCTCGAATCGTGGGTGGCGGCGGACGACAACTGGACCCTCGTCGCCCCGCGCTCGCTGTCCCTGCTCACCATCGCCCACCGGGACGGCGACGAACCCACCCGTGCCGCGATGGACCGCGTCAACGCGGCCGGCGAAGCGTTCATCACCCACACCACGGTCGACGGCCGCTTCGCGATCCGCATCGCCATCGGCGCCGAGTCCACCGAAGAACGCCACGTCCGCGCGCTGTGGGACGCCCTGACCGCTTAGCGGCGGAGCAGCGCGTCGAGGTCGAAGACAACCGACTGCGCGGCGTAGCCGATCGACTACAGGACCCGGAGCAGTCCCTCTTGCACCACGGTAGCCACCAGGTGACCGTCCTGGCTGTAGAAGCGGCCGGTGGCGAGGCCTCGGGCGCCTGAAGCGGACGGCGACGCGCAGTCGTAGAGGAACCACTCGTCCGCGCGGAAACGGCGGTGGAACCACATGGCGTGGTCGAGGCTGGCGCCCAGCACCTTGTCGGTGCCCCAGTACACGCCGTGACGGACCAGCACCGAGTCGAGCAACGTCATGTCCGACGCGTACGCGAGCACGCACACGTGCAGCATGTCGTCGTCCGGCAGCTTGCCGTCCGCCCGCATCCACACCTGGCTGCGCGCCTCCGCCGGCCCGCCCTCGCGCGCCCGCCACGGCGGCTCCGTCACGTACCGGATGTCGATCGGCCGGGGCAGCCGCGCCATGCCGATCTTCTCCAGGTACCCGGTCGCCGACTCGGCGTACGTGGGCAGCGTGGTCGCCGGCGGCACGTCGGGCATCGGTTCCTGGTGGTCCAGGCCCGGCTCGTCCAGCTGGAACGACGCCGACAGCGTGAAGATCGCCTTGCCGTGCTGGACCGCCACCACGCGGCGGGTGGTGAAGGACCGTCCATCCCGGACGCGGTCCACCTCGTACACGATCGGCACGCTCGGGTCTCCGCCGCGGATGAAGTACGAGTGCAGCGAGTGCACCCGGCGTTCCGGTGGGACGGTCCGACCGGCGGCGACCAGGGCCTGACCCGCGACCTGCCCGCCGAACACCCGCACGGGCGATTCGGCGGGCGACACCCCGCGGAAGATGTTCTCCTCGATGCGCTCCAGGTCGAGCAGCGCGACGAGGCGGTCGAGCACGGGCTGCCCGTGCGGCACGCCGTCGGTGTCCAGTGGAACGTCCGAGAACTCGGCGGACGCCGCGGCGCGGGCAGCCTCGGTCACGTCAACTCCTAAGCGTGGTCGTCCTCCCCCAGGCGGTGCACCCGGATGAGGTTCGTCGAGCCGATGGTGCCAGGCGGCGAGCCTGCCACGACCACGACGAGGTCGCCGGGCTGGTACCGGCCGATGTCGATCATCGACAGGTCCACCTGGCGGACCATCTCGTCCGTCGAGTCCACCTTAGGCACGATGAACGTCTCGGTGCCCCAGGTGAGAGAAAGCTGACTGCGCACGCTCGGCTCCGGCGTGAACGCCAGCAGCGGCAACGGCGTGTGCAGGCGGGCGAGCCGCCGCACCGTGTCACCGGACTGGGTGAAGGCGACCAGCGCCTTCGCGTTCAGCCGCTCGCCGATGTCCCGCGCCGCGTACGAGATCACGCCGCGCTTGGTGCGCGGGACGTGCGTCAGCGGCGGGACCACGGTGGACTCGGTCTCGACGGCCTCGATGATGCGGCCCATCGTCTTGACCGACTCGATGGCGTACCGGCCGACCGACGTCTCACCGGACAGCATCAGCGCGTCCGCGCCGTCGAGCACCGCGTTCGCGACGTCCGACGTCTCGGCGCGGGTCGGCCGGGAGTTGGTGATCATCGAGTCGAGCATCTGGGTCGCCACGATGACGGGCTTGGCGTTCTCGCGGGCGATCTGGATGGCCCGCTTCTGCACCAGCGGCACGTGCTCCAGCGGCAGCTCGACGCCCAGGTCGCCGCGGGCGACCATGACGCCGTCGAAGGCGAGGACGATCGCTTCGAGGTTGTCGACCGCCTCCGGCTTCTCGATCTTGGCGATCACCGGCTTGCGGCCGTGGCCCACGCGGTCCATGACCTGGTGGACCAGGTCGATGTCCGCGGGCGAGCGCACGAACGAGAGGGCGATGAAGTCCACGCCCAGGTTGAGGGCGAACTCCAGGTCTTCGATGTCCTTCTCGGACATGGCCGGCACGGACACGTCCATGCCGGGCAGCGAGAGGCCCTTGTTGTTGCTGACCGGGCCACCCTCGGTGACCTCGCAGACCACGTCCGGTCCGTCGACCTCGGTGACGACGAGGCCCACCTTGCCGTCGTCCACCAGCAGCCGGTCGCCGACCTTGGCGTCCTGCGCCAGCTGCTTGTAGGTGGTGGAGACGCGGTCGTGGGTGCCCTCGACCTCCTCCACCGTCACCCGGACGATGTCACCGGTGCGCCACTCGACCGGGCCGTGGGCGAACCGGCCCAGGCGGATCTTGGGTCCTTGCAGGTCGGCCAGGATGCCCACCGCGCGGCCCGAGGCGTCGGCCGCGGCGCGGACGAGCTCGTAGACCTGCTTGTGGTCGGCATGGCTGCCGTGGCTGAAGTTCATCCGGGCAACGTCCATACCGGCCGCCACCAACTCGTTGACCTTGTCCTCGGTCGCGGTGGCGGGGCCCATCGTACAGACGATCTTCGCGCGTCGACTCACGTCTCAGGAGAGTAGTCGCTGTCACTGGACCGATCAGGATGTACCGGGGGGTAACGTCCGCGAAACCGGCAGAATCTGCCCGGTGGGCGTCAGAATCCTTCCGTTCGTGGTCGCTGCGTCGCTGAGCGTCATCGTGTTGTTCACCCCCGCGTCAGGTGTGCCGACGGCTCCGCCCGGCACCGACAAGGTGGTGCACTTCCTGCTGTTCGCGCTGCTCACGGCCACCGGCCGGTACGGGAGGCTGCCGCGCGGACCACTGGTCGGCGCGCTGATCGGTTACGCCGCGGTCTCGGAAGTGTTGCAGTGGCTCATCACCGCGCTGGGTCGCGGCGGCGACGTCCTGGACGGACTGGTGGATGTGGCCGGCATCGCATTCGGCTACCTGCTCACGAGGCGGTGGACGGCGGGACCGCCCGTCAGCGGAAGCCGACCTCGGTGAGCCCGATGTGGTCGGCGCACCAGTCGACGAACGGGGTCACCTCGCGCCATGCGTCACGGACCCGGTCGAGGCACCCCGGCTCGTGCAGCACGTCGTCCGGCGGCCACACCTTCGCCACGTAGAGGCGCTTGTGCTTGAGCAGCTCGATCCGGGGGTGCTCGGGGTCGAAGCCGCGCGGCGCCCGCTTCAGCTTGTCGCCGCGCAGCTCCCAGCCGGTGCGGGTGAGCCCGGCGATCAGCTTCTCCAGCGCACGCCCGCGCACGTCGTCCGTCACGGATTCGCGGTAGCGGGCGATCTGGTCGGACGCCATGGCGAACGACCCGCCGGCCACGAACAGGCCCTCGGTGCCGAGCTGGACGTAGTGCGCCCCGCCGCCGCGACCCAGCTCGACCACGCCGCCGCAGTGGTCCTTGTAAGGGGTCTTGTCCTTGCTGAACCGCACGTCGCGATAGGGCCGGAAGACCTTGCCCCGGCCGAACTCGGGTTCCAGCGCGGCGAGGAGCGCCTCCATGGGCGCGCGGACGTCACCCTGGTAGACGTGCTTGTGGTCCTCCCAGTACGCCTTCGAGTTGTCGACCTGGAGGCCGTCGTAGAAGTCGATGGCGTGTTCGCCAAAGCCGGTGAATTCCACGGCGCCAAGCTTACGTTCGTCCGTTGGTGGCTCATTCGAACGCCCTATCGCAATGCATGACCGATCTGTCACGTTCTGTGCATAATCGGCCGGGTGGGTAGGAAAGCGGCGCTGGCCGGCTGGTTGCGGGGGCTCGACGCACAGGACATCCGGGACCTGTTGGCGCTGCGCGGGGACGCCGCGGACAGCCGGCCGCACTCGCTGCGCGCGCTGGCGGACGAGCTGGCCACGGCGGCGTCGTTGCGGTCCGCCGTCGACGGGTTGGACCAGGCGTGCCGTGACGTGCTGGACACCGCCCTGAGGATGGGCGACGAGACCTGCGCGGACGCGCTGGCGGAACGGTTGCGCTGCAACGGGAAGGCCTCGCGGGCGGAGCTGAAGCGGACGTTGGGCGAGTTGCGCTCCCGTGCGTTGCTGTGGTCGGCGGGCGGGAAGCTGGTCAGCTCGCCGGGTCTGCGGCTGCTGGAGGACGAGCCGCCGCGCCGGATCACGCCCGCGCCGCGGACGCCGCGCCGCGCGGCCCAGCACCGGGGTTTCGCCGACCGGGCCGCGATCGCGCCCGCGACGTCCACTGTGGATGGCGTGACGCGGCTGGTCGAGCTGTGTGACGTCGAGCAGGTGGCGTGCCGGACCGGGGTCGGGCTGCGGGAGCTGCGGCGGATCGCGGGCGTGCTGCGGACCGAGGAGGTCCGGGCCCGGCTGTGGGTGGAGCTGGCGCTGGAGACGCGGTTGCTGGCGGTGGACGACGGCCGGTTGGCGCCGACCGTCGGCTCGGACGCGTGGCGGGACGAGTCGCCCGCGGGCCGGCTGTCCACGCTGGCCGACGCGTGGCCGCGGATGGCGTGGACGCCGGGGAAGCAGCGGGCGGCGACGGCGGAACCGTCCTCGACCGAGTTCGGCGACCGGACGCGGCGGGGCGTGCTGGAGTGGTACGCGCGGCTGGGTGAGGACGAGGCGTACGAGCACCGGCACGAGGTGGTGGCGGAGCTGGTGTGGACGCGGCCCGCAGTGCACGGCCGGGCGGCGACCGAGGCGGCGCTGGTGGAGGCCGAGTCGCTGGGCCTGGTGGCACTGGGCGCGTCGACGGCGCTGGGCCGGGCGGTGCTGGCGGGTGCCACGGCGGAGGTGGCCGACCGGTTCGTGCCGCCCGCCGCGACGACCGCGCACCTGCGGCCCGACCTGACCGCGGTGGTCGCCGGGTTGCCGTCCCGCGGGCTGAGCGGGGTGCTGGACCAGGCGGCGGACTGCGCGACGGGCGGGTGGCGGTTCAGCGGGGCGAGCGTGCGGCGGGCGTTGGACGCGGGGCACGAGCCGGACGCGTTGCTGGCGCGGTTGGCGTCGGTGGCGGAGCACGGCGTGCCGCCGACGCTGGAGCACCTGGTGCGGGAGGTCGCGCGGCAGCACGGGCGGATCACGGTGACGCCGGTGGCGTGCTGCGTGCGCACCGAGGATCCCGTGCTGTTGCGGGAGATCGCCGGGCACCGGCTGTTAGCGCAGCTGTCGCTGCAGCACCTGGGGCCGACGGTGCTGGCGTCCTCGCTGCCGGTCGCCGAGACGTTGGCGCTGCTGCGCGCGGCCGGTTACGCGCCGACGACGTCGACCCCGGACGGCATCGCGGTGGTGGAGCGGGTGGCCCGCCGCAGGGTCGAGCCGCCGCCCCCGCGCGTGACCGAGGACGCGTGGCGGATGCCGTTGACGGGGCAGGAGCTGACGAAGCTGGCGATGGCGCTGGTCGAGCGGGAGCGTCCACGGCCGAGGTTCGTGGTGCACGCGGCGGACCCGCAGCGGATCGGGACGGTGCGGCTGCTGCGGGACCAGTCGCTGGTGCTGCGGGATTCGGAGGTCGTGCTGCTGGCGGAGGCGCTGGCGAGCCGGACGTCGGTGGAGATCGCCGTGGCGAACGGGCCGCGCAGCACGGTGAAGCACGTGATCACGCCCGTGGACCACGCGGCGGGCAACCTGAAGGCCAACTGCGCCCCGCGCGGCGAGCACCGCGAGTTCCTGGTGAGTCGCATCCGGTCGGTGCGCGCGGTGACCGGGGTCTGACCGCGTGGTGATCGCGTGGTGATCGCGGTCCGGTCGTCTTCCGGCGCGACCACGAGGTGAGCCCCGACCGCGGTCCGCGTGTCGGGGCTCTCGTCGGCGGGTGCGGTCAGGGCAGGTGGAGTTCCACCTGTTCGGTCGCACCGGCTGCCGCGGTGACCTCGGACGGAGGCCCGGTCCGGTCGTCCTTCGTGGCGGTGAACTCGTAGCGTCCCGCGTTCAGGTGCCATTCGTAACGGCCGTCCGGTCCGGACAGGACCGCCAGTTCCGGCACGGGCAGCGGTGGTGAGTCGAGCGACTTCGGTTGCACCAGGGCTCCGTCGACGGGACGGCCGCTGCCGTCCACGACCACGCCGGTGACGGTGGCCTGGGTGTTCGTCAGGGTTGGCGGCGGGTCCTGGTCGGACGTGGCGGATTCCCGACCGCACGCCCCGAGCACCAGCATGCCGATCAGCAGGACCGCTCGCATGCGGAGTGGACGTCGCACGATCTGCTCCTCTCGGTCACTTCGAGGACGGAACGGTCGGGGTCCGCGGTTGCCTGACCGGCAGGCGCCGGCGCCGAACCTCAGCGCCAGCCGATGACCAGGTTGAACCGGCTCTCTGTGATGCGAGGCCCGCTGTTGTGCGTGCCCGATCCGACACCGTAAGCGTGGAACGCGAGGGAGCACCGGCCGGAGCACCCGGACGACCCGTCCGCGCGCACCGTGTGCACCGAGCTGCCGCTGTTGCCGCCGACCGTGTCGTTGTCGTAGTACAGGCGCAGGGAGTTGCTCGCGCGGACCTGGTCGGAGTGGATCCACTGCTGCTGGGACTTGTCGCCGGGGTAGCCCTGGATCGTGGTGGACGTGCCGTTGAGCGACGCGGTGGTCCAGTACGCGCCGTACCAACCGGTGGTGTTGCCGATGGAGCAGTTGAGGCTCGCGCCGCCGTAGTCGGCGTCCGGGCTGCCGTCGACGGTCCAGCCGGTGTTGGACCGCAGGGTCGCCGCGGTGCAGGAGCCGTACGGGTAGGTGGTCCCGTTGGCGCCGGGGTAGAACCTGAGCTGGCCGGTGTACCAGCCGGTGCTCTGGTTGAACACGCAGTGCCCGGCCGTGAGCACGAGGCTCGCGCCGAACATCCAGCCGGTGCAGTGCAGCCGCTCGACACCGCTCACAGTGCGGGTGATGAGCACCGTGGCGCGGGCCGGGAAGCTTGTCGTCGGGTCGACCCGGACGCGGCCGTCCGCGCCGATGATCGACTGGGTGCCGAAGTCGTCGCCGGTGGGCGAGGAGTAGCCCTCGATCCGATGCCCGGCGGGCACGCGCTGTGCCCCGTACGCGGTCACGTCGCTCGGCACGCCGGTGCCCTCGTAGCTGGACACGCCCCGCGTCCCCCGCAGCGGCGTGGCCGACGTCGTCACGCCTTCGGTGTCGCTCGCGCCGAGTTCCACACCCTTCGACGCGCCCGCGGACACCGGCGACACCAGCCCGAGGGTCGCCAGCAACGCGCTCGCGAGCACCACGCCGACACGTCTCGAAGATCTTTGCATGTTCACCGCGAATACCTTTCGCCTGAGACGGGACTCTTCCTCGCTCAAGTCGCGGGAAACGTCGATCCGATACAAGAAAGGCCGAAGTTCGGCCACTCGCCGACTCGAATGCGGCCACCGGCCCACCACCTGCCACCCGATGGTCGCACAATGCCGCCAGGCCAAGCGGCGTGGAAATTCCGGCGGTCGATCTCCACCGGGCCCGCTGATCTCACAGGCGAATTTCGGATGCCGGCAAGTCGTGCAACCCGGTGAGGAAGTCCGGCAACGTCGCCGCCACCACCCGCACGCGGGAATCGTGGTTGTCGTACACACCCGTGCGATCGACCGCACTCGGCGGCAGCCCGTACACGGGCGCACCATCGGGCAGCCCGAGCGCGAAGTGCGACCCGCCCCCGTCCGAACCGAAGCTCACCACGTCGATGCTCTCGACTCCTTCGATCCGGACCGGAAGTCGGCCGTCACGCCCGTCGACGGCGACTCGCGCCATCGCAACGAAGTAGCCGATGCTGACATCCGGCAGCGACACCTCCGCCACGTGCCGGTAGAACTGGACGAGAGGAGCCGGCAACTGCTCCACCCCGCCCGAGAGTGGTCCGGACACGGGCGTGACCCCATTCCCGCCCGGCGGGTACCCGAAATTCTTTTCGAAGCCGGAGACGAACCGGGCCGCGAGGTCGTTCATCGACGTCAGCCAACGCCCGTAGTCGAAGGCAGTCACGAACGGCACCTTACTGACGAGACAACCGGGAAGAAACCCTTTCATTATCGTTCACCGGCACTCGATCCCGTACTGCCGGAACGCGTCTTCGCCCAGCTGCGCCCCTGTCGGTGACTCGACTCGGGTGCGCACCCGCAATCGCAACACCACCGGGGTCGAATGACCGAGAAGGCCGCCCCGACGTCGTTGTCGGGACGGCCTCGGTCGACACCGGCGGGTCGACCCCCAAGCTGGTGGGTGAGGGCGTCCAGCTGGCCGACGCCAGGGGCAAGGCCGAGCTGGTGATCCCGCCGGTGCTGACCTGGGACTCGGCGGGCACGGAGGACACCCCGCCCGGTCGCACCGGCGGCGTCTACGGGCTGGAGCACGTCGGCGGTTCCCGCTGGGTGCTGACGGTCTCGGTGGACGAGGCCCGGCTGCGGGACGAGAAGCGGGTGTACCCGGTCAGCACAACCAGACGGTGTGGCGGACCCTGTTCAAGTTCGACTACCCGCAGATGTTCGGCCGCACCGTGGTCGGCGCCCGGTTCGACGTGAAGAACAACCGCACGCTGGCGCCGGTCGACAAGATCTACGGAGCGAACCTCTACCACGGGACCGCGTTCCAGTTCGACGGCCTCGGCCGGCACCTGGCGAGCACGCTGGTGGGGCTGGTGGGCAGCTTCAGCGACCCGCGGCTGACCCAGTCCCTGAGGGAGAAGGTCGACGTGCGGGACCCGCACGCCTGGACCTACAAGGTCCGCGACGCGACGCGACGATGACGATCGACACCGGCACGGCGCCAAGGCCGGGCTGGGTCGCGGCAAGAGCTTCGTGCAGAGGACGTATCAGAAGGTCTACCTCAGCAATCGGGTCATACGCTGCAAGCAGGACATGAACGCCATCAGCATGGCGATCGGGACCTCGAGCCCCGTGGCAGATGAGGCTGGTGTTCGCGGCAGGCGGGTGTTTGACAGGTTTGTTGGGCCGACGGTGAGGACTCCGGTGACGATGTCCGGCGATGCAGCTCTCGCGGCGGTGGTGGACGTGGATTCGCCGAATCGGCGTGACCACATCCGATTTTTGATTGACAGTGAGGAGCAAGGTCTCGACGACAAAGTCCTGGCCCTGATCAAGGGCCGCCCGGTCGCGGTGGCGTCCGTGCTGTGTCGCGTCCTGGCCGAGCGGAACCCGGACCGGGATCCCTCGTACGCGTTCGACGCCATCGCGGGGCCCCGGCCCGAGATCCCCGACAAGGTCGACAAGTGGGTACGCGGCCAGGCCTACCGCAACCCGCTGGGCCTGGCGTACGGGATACCCCGGCTGCGACGGGCTTCGCCGGTCGAGCACTACCGCGACGACCTCACGAGCTGGTCGGCGACCCGCCGGTTCAACGCGGTGCTGGCGCTCGGGGACACGGCGGCCCCGGCTGCGGTGCCGCTCGTCGTGGAGGCGTTGCGAGACCGGAACTGGCGGGTTCGCACGGAGGCCGCCGTAGCGGTCCGCCGGCTGGTCAGGGACGGTGCCGTCGCACCGGAAGCGGTGGAGTCGGTGGCCGACGCGCTGGCCACCTGCCTCGCGGACCGCAAGCCGAAGGTCGTGGAGCACGCGGCGGCGGCGTTGTCGACGTCCCTGCTGCGCGACCGGTTGGTGGAGGTGCGCCGCTCATCCGAGCTGAAACCGGCGAGCGCCGCAGTGGTCGACGCGGCACTCGGAGGCAAGATGCCCGCACTGCAACCCACCTGGGTGGGTGATGTGGAAGGCGGCTAGCGAACGCCCGATGCGAAGGCCGCCCCGACGTCGTTGTCGGGGCGGCCTGGGCGATCCAGCGGATCACACCACGGCGAGCGGGAGCATGTTGGGGATCACCGGGGACGGCAGGTCGGACGAGCCGGTCAGGTAGCGGTCCACCGCGTTGGCCACCGAACGGCCCTCGGCGATCGCCCACACGACCAGGGACGCGCCCCGGTGGGCATCACCGCAGACGAACACGCCGGGCGACTGCGTCTGCCAGTCGGAGCCGCACGAGATCGTGCCGCGCGAGGTGAGCTGGATCCCCAGCCCGTCCAGCAGCGGCATGTGCTCGACGCCCTCGAAGCCGATGGCCAGCAGCACCAGGTCCGCCGGCAGCACCTCGACCTCCTCGGATGTCGGCACCACCTGGCGCCGGCCGGTGGCGTCCTTCTCCACCCGCACCTTGCGCAGCTGGATCTGCCGCACGTGCCCGTCCTCGTCGCCGACGAACTTCTCCACCGCGACCGCGAACTTCCGCTCCCCTGCCTCCTCGTGCGCCGGGTAGGTGCGGAGGATCCACGGCCACAGCGGCCAGGGCGAGCGCGCGTCGTCCCGAGTGGACGGTGGCATCGGGTACTGGTCGAGCTGCAGCACCGAGGCCGCGCCCTGGCGGGACGCCGTGCCGTAGCAGTCGGCGCCGGTGTCGCCGCCGCCGATGATCACGACGTGCTTGCCGGCCGCGTCGATCGCGGGCGGGCCGTCGCCCTCGCACGCGCGGTTCGCGGGCACCAGGTGCTCCATGGCCAGGTGGATGCCCTGCAATGAGCGCCCCGGCGTGGTCGTGTCGTCACGGCCGCGCAGAGCGCCCACCGCGAGCACGACGGCGTCGAACTGCGCCCGCAGCTCCTCCACCGTCAGGTCCACCCCGACCTCGCAGCCGGTGACGAACTTCGTGCCCTCCTTGCGGAGCTGCGCGAGCCGCCGGTCGAGGACCTTCTTCTCCATCTTGAACTCGGGGATGCCGTACCGGAGCAGCCCGCCGAGCCGGTCGTCCCGCTCGAACACGGTGACCTCGTGCCCGGCCCGCGTCAGCTGCTGCGCCGCCGCCAGCCCGGCCGGGCCGGAGCCGACGACCGCCACCCGCTTGCCCGACACCACCTGCGCCTGCGCGGGCCGCACGTGGCCCTGCTCCCACGACACGTCGGCGATGGTCTCCTCGACCCGCTTGATCGCGACCGCGCCGCCCGAGTCGTTGCTGATCGCAAGCACGCACGCCGCCTCGCACGGCGCGGGGCACAGCTTCCCGGTGAACTCGGGGAAGTTGTTCGTCGCGTGCAACCGGTCCGACGCCAGGCCCCAGTCGCCCGTGCGGACCAGGTCGTTCCACTCCGGGATCAGGTTGCCCAGCGGGCAGCCGGCCGACCCCGAGTGGCAGAACGGGATGCCGCAGTCCATGCACCGCGAGGCCTGCGTGCGCACCTCCGCGTCACGCTGCTCCGCCGGGACGTCGCGGTACACCTCGTTCCAGTCGGACAGCCGTTCGGCGGCGGGCCGCTTCTTCGGCTCGGCACGGGTGTGCTTGAGGAAACCGTACGGGTCAGCCACGGGAGGCCTCCATGATCGCCTGGTCGACGTCCCTGCCTTCCGCGCGGGCGAGCCTCATCGCTTCGAGCACGCGCTGGTAGTCACCGGGCATGACCTTGGTGAACGACGCGGAACGCCGGGGCCAGTCGCCGAGCAGCGAGGCGGCCACCGCCGAACCGGTGAGCTGGTGGTGGCGCTCCACCACTTCGCGCAGCCAGCGCAGGTCTTCCGCGCCGGGCCGCTGCAACTCGACCATGGCGGCGTTGACGGCCGCCGGGTCGAGGTCGAGCACGTACGCCACGCCGCCGGACATGCCCGCGGCGAGGTTGCGGCCGGTCGGTCCGAGCACCACTGCCCGGCCACCGGTCATGTACTCGAACGCGTGGTCGCCGACGCCCTCGGCGACGGCCAGCGCACCCGAGTTCCGCACGCAGAACCGCTCGCCCACCCGGCCGCGCAGGAAGATCTCGCCGGACGTGGCGCCGTAGCCGATCACGTTGCCCGCGATGACCTGCTGCTCGGCCGCGAACGGCGCGTCCGGGTGCGGTCGGACCACGATCCGACCACCGGACAGGCCCTTGCCGACGTAGTCGTTGGCGTCGCCGATCATCTCCAGCGTGACGCCGCGCGGCACGAACGCGCCGAGCGACTGGCCGGCCGACCCGGTGAACGTCACGTGGATCGTGTCGTCGGGCAGGCCGTCACCGCCGAACCGGCGCGTCACCTCGGCGCCGAGGAGCGTGCCGACGGTGCGGTTGACGTTGCGCAGCGGCAGTTCCAGCCGCACCGGGCGGGCGTCCTCCAGCGCGGCGTCGGCGAGCTGGATCAGCGTGCGGTCCAACGCCTGCGCCAACCCGTGGTCCTGGTCGCGGACCTTGCGCTTGGCCGTGCGGTACGGGGTCTCGGGCACCTCGAACACCGGCGACAGGTCGAGCCCGGCCGCCTTCCAGTGCTCGACGGCCTCGTCGGTCTTCAGCAGCTCGGCGTGGCCGACGGCCTCGTCGATGGTGCGGAAACCCAGGGACGCCAGCAGTTCCCGGACCTCCTGGGCGACGAACTCGAAGAACGCCACCACGTGGTCCGCCTGCCCGGTGTACCGCTTGCGCAGCTCCGGGTTCTGCGTCGCCACGCCCACCGGGCAGGTGTCCAGGTGGCAGACGCGCATCATGATGCAGCCCGCGACGATCAGCGGCGCGGTGGCGAAACCGAACTCCTCCGCGCCGAGCAGCGCGGCCACCACCACGTCGCGGCCGGTGCGCAGCGCGCCGTCCACCTGCACCGTGATCCGGTCGCGCAAACCGTTGAGCAGCAACGTCTGCTGGGTCTCGGCGAGGCCGATCTCCCACGGCGTGCCCGCGTGCTTGAGCGAGTTCAGCGGTGACGCGCCGGTGCCGCCGTCGTGGCCGGAGATCAGCACCACGTCCGCGTGCGCCTTCGCCACGCCCGCCGCGACCGTGCCGACGCCGACCTCGCTGACCAGCTTCACGTGCACGCGGGCCTGCTCGTTGGCGTTCTTCAGGTCGTGGATCAGCTGCGCCAGGTCTTCGATCGAGTAGATGTCGTGGTGCGGCGGCGGGGAGATGAGGCCGACCCCGGGCGTGGAGTGCCGCGTCCGCGCGATCCACGGGTACACCTTGTAGCCGGGCAGCTGGCCGCCCTCGCCGGGCTTCGCGCCCTGCGCCATCTTGATCTGGATGTCGCTGGCGTTGACCAGGTACTCGCTGGTGACGCCGAACCGGCCGGACGCGACCTGCTTGACCGCGCTGCGCCGCTCCGGGTCGTACAGGCGCTCCCGGTCCTCGCCGCCCTCACCGCTGTTGGACCGGCCGCCCAGCCGGTTCATCGCGATGGCCAGCGTCTCGTGCGCCTCCGCCGAGATCGACCCGTACGACATGGCGCCGGTGTTGAACCGCTTGACGATCGAGGAGACCGGCTCGACCTCGTCGATCGGGATGGGCGTGCGGCCCTCGGTCTGGAACGCGAACAGCCCGCGCAGCGTGCCGCCCGTCCGGGACAGCCGCTCGACTTCGTCGGTGTAGCGGCGGTACACGTCCTGCTTGCCGGTCTTGGTGGCGTGCTGGAGCAGGAACACCGTCTCGGGCGTGAACAGGTGCAGCTCGCCCTCGCGGCGGTAGGCGTACTCGCCGCCCACCTCGAGCCGGCGGTGCGCGCGGTCGGTCGGGTTGTCCGGGTGGGCGCGGCGGTGGCGCAGCGCCACCTCCTCCGCCAGCACGTCCAGGCCCGCGCCGCCGAGCTTCGACACCGTGCCGGTGAAGTACTCGTCCAGCAGGTCCGAGGACAGGCCGACGGCCTCGAACACCTGCGCCGCCGTGTACGCGCCGACGGTCGAGATGCCCATCTTGGACATGATCTTCAACGTGCCCTTGACCAGCGCCGTCACGTAGTTCCGGACGGCCTTGCGCGCCTCGATGCCGGTGACCGCGCCGGTGCTGATCATGTCTTCGATCGTCTCGAACGCCAGGTACGGGTTCACCGCGGCGGCGCCGTAGCTCAGCAGCGCGGCGATGTGGTGCACCTCGCGGGCGTCACCGGTCTCCACGACCAGCGCCACGCGCAGCCGCTCCTTGGTGCGCACCAGGTGGTGGTGCACCGCGGAGACGAGCAGCAGCGACGGGATCGGCGCCATCCGGTGGTCCGAGTCGCGGTCCGACAGCACCAGCGTGCGCGCGCCGTTCGCGATCGCCTCGGACGCCTCGCGGCGCACCCGTTCGACCGCCGCCGCCAGCGCCTCGCCCCCGCCGTCCACTTCGTACAGTCCACTGAGGACCGTGCAGGCGAAGCCGGGCAGGTCGCCGTCGTCGTTGATGTGGATGAGCTTGGCCAGCTCGTCGTTGTCGATCACCGGGTAGGTCAGCTTGACGTGCCGGCAGCTGACCGGGCCGGGCTCCAGCAGGTTCTGCTCCGGGCCCATCACCCGGGACACGCTGGTGACGATCTCCTCGCGGATCGCGTCCAGCGGCGGGTTCGTGACCTGGGCGAAGTTCTGCACGAAGTAGTCGTAGAGCAGGCGGGAGCGCTGCGACAGCGCCGCCACCGGCGTGTCCGTGCCCATCGAGCCCAGTGGCTCCGCGCCCGCCGTGGACATCGGGCCGAGCAGGACCCGCAGCTCTTCCTCGGTGTAGCCGAACGTCAGCTGACGCCGCACCACGGACTCGTGGGTCTGCACCACGTGCTCGCGGTCGGCCAGGTCGGCCAGGTCCAACAGGCCCGCGTGCAGCCACTCGTCGTACGGCTTCTCCTCGGCCAGCGCGGCCTTGACCTCGTCGTCGTCGACCAGGCGGCCCGCGACCGTGTCGACCAGGAACATCTTCCCCGGCTGGAGGCGGCCCTTGGCCACGACCTGCTCCGGCGGGACGTCCAGCACACCGGTCTCGGACGCCAGCACGACGCGGCCGTCGGCGGTCTGCCACCAGCGGGCCGGGCGCAGGCCGTTGCGGTCGAGCACCGCGCCGACCAGCGAGCCGTCGGTGAACGTGACGCAGGCCGGACCGTCCCACGGCTCCATCAGGCTGGCGTGGAACTCGTAGAACGCGCGGCGCTTCGGGTCCATCGAGGTGTGGTTCTCCCACGCCTCCGGGATCATCATCAGCACGGCGTGCGGCAGGCTCCGGCCGCCCAGGTGCAGCAGCTCCAGCACCTCGTCGAAGCTCGCCGAGTCGGAGCCCTCCGGGTGGCAGATCGGGAACAGCCGGGCCAGGTCGCCGGGGATGAGGTCGGACGCGAGCAGCGCCTCCCGTGCCCGCATCCGGTTCCGGTTGCCGCGCACGGTGTTGATCTCGCCGTTGTGGGCGACGTACCGGAACGGGTGCGCCAGCGGCCACGACGGGAACGTGTTCGTGGAGAACCGGGAGTGGACCAGGGCGATGGCGCTGGCCAGCCGCTCGTCGCGCAGGTCGGGGAAGAACGCGGGCAGCTGGCCCGTGGTCAGCATGCCCTTGTAGACGATCGTCCGGGCCGACAGCGACGGGAAGTACGTGCCGACGTCCGCCGCCGCGGTCTCGTGCTCCACCCGCTTGCGCAGGGCGAACGTGAGGCGGTCCAGGTCGACGCCGTGGCGGCCGGCCTCACCGGTGAGCAGCAGCATCGCGAAGTGCGGCATCACCGAGCGGGCGGTCGGCCCGACACCCGCGTGGTCCGGGTCGGTCGGCACGTCGCGCCAGCCGAGGACGGCCAGGCCCTCTTCGGCGGCGATCCGCTCGGTCAGCTCGACCGCCTTCGCGCGGTCGCCCTCGTCGGCGGGCAGGAACGCGATGCCCGCCGCGTACGCGCCCGGCTCGGGCAGGTCGAAGTCCAGCACGTCCCGCAGGAACGCGTCCGGCAGCTGGAGCAGGATGCCGGCGCCGTCACCGCTGGTCGGCTCGGCGCCCGCGGCGCCTCGGTGTTCGAGGTTGGCCAGCGCGGTGAGCGCGTCGACGACGATGTCGTGCGAGCGCCGGCCCTTGATGTCGGCGACCATCGCCACACCGCAAGCGTCACGTTCCGCGGTGGGGTCGTAGAGCCCCTGCGGGGACGGGATGGCGGAGAAGATCACTGCGCAGACCTCCTTCGTCGTCCTTGGTGAAAGAACGAGTCCTCGTGTCCAGGTCCTGGAATCCGGGTGCTGGGCACGGGACGACGATGGCCCGCGTGTTGACGCGACTTTAACAGTCGCGAAACCGGACCACACCATCCAACGGGTGATCTCGGTCGCCGCGCCGTAACGATTCAGCCCGCCGGAGCGATACCGGGCCGACTTGTTACGCGTTGTTAAGCATAACCGAGCGACCCCGCCCGCGCGCGTCGGTGAGAGCTTGCGTACAGCGCCCAGGCGGCACGTAAGCGCAGGTGAGCCCCCGGACGCCGCCGCCTGCCTGTGGGAGAGGGCGGCGGGGTCCGGGGGCTCACGGCCGGGTGGCTCTTATCGGGTCGCGCCGGCGCCCACCGCTTCGCGGTCGCCGGCCTCCTCGTCGTCGCTGTGCTGACGCTCCATCAGGGCGTCCACGTCGACCTGCGACGGGTTGTCCATCACCTCGCGCAGCCGGTCGCGGTCCAACTGGCCCTGCCAGCGGGCCACCACGAGCGTGCCCACGCCGTTGCCGATGACGTTCGTGATCGCCCGCGCCTCGGACATGAACCGGTCGATGCCCACGATCAGCGCGATGCCGACCGCCGGGATGGCGCTGTTCGCCTCGAACGCGCTCAGCGAGGCCGCCAGCGTGACCAGGCCCGCGCCCGTCACGCCCGCCGCGCCCTTGCTGGCCAGCAGCATGAACAGCAGCAGGCCGATCTGGGTGCCGAGGCCGACCTCGGTGCCCGTCGCCTGGGCGATGAAGATCGCGCCCATGGTCAGGTAGATGCAGGTGCCGTCCAGGTTGAACGAGTAGCCGGTCGGGATGGTGAGGCCGACCACCGACTTGTCCGCGCCCGCCGCCTCCAGCTTCACCAGCATCCGCGGCAGCACCGTCTCGGACGACGACGTGCCGAGCACGATCAGCAGTTCGTCCTTGATGTACCGGAGGAACTTGAAGATCGAGAACCCGGCGTACAGGGACACCCCGCCCAGCACCACCAGGATGAACAGCAGGCACGTCGCGTAGAACGAGCCCATCAGCCAGGCCAGCTTGCCCAGGATCGAGCCGCCGAACTTGCCGATCGTGTAGGCGATGCCGCCGAACGCCCCGATCGGCGCCGCGTACATGACGATCTTGATGACGCCGAACATGACCTTGGCGACGGTGTCGAGCGCCGCCACCACCTTCTCGCCGCGCTTGCCCATGCCCGCGACGGCGACCGCCACCAGGACCGCGACCACCAGGACCTGGATGAGCTGGCCGTCGGTGAACGCGCCGATGAACGACTTGGGCACCAGGCTGAGGATGAAGCCGGTCACGCCCGTCTCGGCGGTCGCGGCGTCGGCGAGCGTCTTCTCCGCCGCGGCGTCGTTCAGCGGCACCGACGCGCCGTGGTGACCGGGAGCGACCAGGTTGACCACGATGAGCCCGATGGCCAGGGCCGCCGTCGTCATCGCGGTGAAGTAGAGGATCGTCCGCAGCGCCAGGCCGCCCGCCTTGGCGAGGTTCCCCAGGCCGGCGATGCCGACCACGATCGTGCAGAAGATGGTCGGTGCGATGACGACCTTGACGAGCGCGATGAAGAAGTCCGCCAACCACTTCATGCCGGAGGCCTGCGCCGGGAACGCGTAGCCGACGATCACGCCGAGTACGATCGAGACCAGGACCCAGAAGTAGAGGTGCTTGTAGATCGGTTTGCGCTCACGTGTCGGCGCGCTGACCACGTCGTCCTCCAAGGGGACCAATGCCTGCCGGATCGGGGGTTGGTTGGTGATCCTGGGCACAGGGCGGGATGGCGACAAGGAGCTCGCCGGAAACTTCAGGTCCCTCTGACGTAACGCTCCGTTCACGCGGCCGGCAGGGCTCTGCCCAGCGGCCGGCGGGGTTAGTCTGCCGTCGTGCCCTCCCGGCGTTCCGTGCTGCTGGCCGCCCTCGCGGCGGGCGTGCCGTGCGCCGCGGCCGGTTGCACGTCGGGCGGTGGTCCGGTCCTGGAGGAACTGGTCCTGGCGACCGGTCCGGACGGTGCCGTGTTCCGCGAGATCGGTGGCGCGCTGGCGTCGGCGCTGGCGGACGAGCTGCCGGAGACCCGGGTGGTGTCCCGCTCGACCGGGGCGTCCGTGGAGAACGTGCGGCTGTTGCGGGCAGGTGAAGTCCACCTCGGGTTGTCCTCTTTGGACCCCCTGGTGGGTGACGCGCTCCTGAGCGCGGACGATCCGGCCGGCATCAGCGCGGTGGGGCGGCTGTACGACAGCTTCATGCAGGTGGTCGTGCCCGCGGACTCGCCGGTGCGCCGGCTGTCCGACCTGGCGGGCCGGCCGGTGTCGTTCGGACCGACCGAGTCGGGGACGGAGTTCACCGCCACCCGCCTGCTGTCGCTGCTGGGTATCGAGGTCGATGCCCGGCGGATGGCGCACGCCGAGGCGTCACGGCAGCTGGTGGCCGGTTCGCTGGACGCGATCCTCGCGCTCACCGGCATCCCGACACCCGCGGTCACGGACATCCTCGACGAGTTCCCGCTGCGGCTGCTGGACCTGCCCGACGAGGCGGTCCGCCTGGCCGCCGTCTACTCCGGCCCCTACGTGCCCGCGACCATCCCCGCCACGACGTACGGGACCCTCGGCCCGTGCCGCACGTTCGCCGTGCCGAACTTGCTGCTCGCGCGCACGGCGCTGGCCGAGGACGTGGTGGAGGTGGTGACGCGGACGGTGTTCACCCAGTCGGAGCGCATCGCGGCCGGGCACCCGGAGGCGAGCCGGATCAACGTCCGAACCGGCATCGCCACCGGCCGCGTGCCGCTGCACAAGGGCGCCGAGCGCTGGTTCCGAGCCACCAAGCGCTGACCACCGATGCGGCGGGTTCCAGCGCACGGGAGCGGTCACCCGCGCTCACGCGCTGAGGCGAACCACCGCGTCCAGCCCGTGCGGCTCGGCGGGTAGCAGTTCCAGCTCGCCCCCGGCCGACCCGATCAGCTCGGCGCAGATCGCCAACCCCAGACCCGTGCCGGCGACGTTCTGATGGCGCGGCGCACGCCAGAACCGCCGCACGGCGTCGACGCGCTCCTGGTCCGTCAACCCCGCCCCGTCGTCGGTCACGTGCAGCTCGACCCGCCCGTCGGCGGCCCTCCCCCACACCCGGACGCGGGTGCCGCCGGACAGGCGGATCGCGTTGCCGACCAGTTCGTCCAGCACGCTGCCCAGGCCGCCGGGCGGTTCCAGTGCCCGCAGGCCGGGTGGGACGGCGAGCTCCAGGCTCATGTCGCCCGCCAGCGCCCGCCAGCCCGGGACGTGGGTGGCGAGGAGGCTGTCCACGTCGACCGGCTCGGCGGCGGAGGCGCTGTCCAGGCGGGTGGCGGCCAGGAGGGTGTCCAGGACGCGGCCCATCTCCTCGGCCTCGTCCACCGCGATGCGCTGCGCCTCGCGACCGGCGTCGTCGGTGACGTGCGGGGCGAGGTTGTCCACCGCCAGGCGGAGGCTGGCCAGGGGGTTGCGGAGCTGGTGGGAGGCGTCCGAGACGAACGCGCGTTGCCGGCGCAGCGCCCTGCCCACCACGTCGACCATCGCGTTGAAGCTGGCGGCCAGTCGGCGCAGTTCGGGCGGGCCGCCCAGCTCGTCCGCGCGGGCGTCCAGCTGGCCGCCCGCCACGGCCGCCGTGGCCTCGTCCAGCCTGCGGACCGGCCGGAGGACCCAGCGGGACATCGGCCACGCGACCGCGACCACGCCCAGCATGGGCACCAGGCCGATGAGCGCCAGCAGACCCCACTGGCGCAGGATCGCCGATCTCAGGCCGTCGGTCGGGGAGATGGTCACCACCGCCGCCACCACCTCGCTGTCCCGTCCGACCGGCTCGACCACGACGAGGTTCACCCGCTCCCACGGCCACACCGACTGGTCCGTCTCACCCCGGTACCCGCCGAACGCCGCCTTGAGACCGACCTCCACGTGCGGGTCGGTCAGCGGGAACGGTTGGCGGGAGGCCTCCACGACCGTCCCGTCCGTGCGGACCAGACCCGTGGAGATGCCGTAGAGCTGGTCGTACCGGATCAATTCCTCGCGCAGCGCGGTCAGCCGGCCCGACGCCAGGGCGTTCTCCGCCAGCGACGCGAACCGGCCCGCGTCACCCAGCCGGTCGAGGTAGGTCTCCTGGCTCTCGCGCTGCACGACGGCGAACGCGAGCGGCACGCCGAGGGCCGCTACGAGGGCGATGAGCAGCGGCACGATGAGGACGAGCAAGCGGCGCAGCACGCGGAGACAACCTCCCCAGGGTGACGTGCGTCATATCACAGTCGGCCATTCCGGCCAACGAGAGAGTGAGAACGGGGGAATGAGCATGCTACGCAAGGTCGCACTGTTCCTGGCCGCGGTCGCCGCGATCGTACTGGTCGCGCCGCTGTCGGCCTCGGCCTCGACGTCCGGGTGCCCGACGGTCTACTGGGGTTCGCTGCCCAAGGTGGCGTCCCCGACGGACACCGGGCACCTGACGAACATCAGAGCCGGTAGACACGAGTGCTACGACCGCCTGGTGCTCGACTTCATCGGCACCAACGACGGCTACAACGTGCAGTACGTGTCCGAGGTCGTGCAGGACGGGTCGGGCTTCCCGGTGCCGCTGCGCGGTGGCGCGAAGCTGCGGGTCATCGTGAACTCGCCCGCTTACGACGATTACGGCAACCCGACCTACCGCTTCTCCAACCCGTCGGAGCTGGTGAACGTCACCGGGTTCTCGACGTTCCGGCAGGTCGCGTGGGCCGGGTCGTTCGAGGGGCAGTCCACGGTCGGGCTCGGTGTGCGGGCACGGCTGCCGTTCCGGGTCTTCACGCTGCCCGGACGGGTCGTGGTGGACGTCGCCCACACGTGGTGACCGGCTGCTGCCGGTGGAACGGAATCCGTAGTCAGGTGTGGGCTGCCACCCGGTAGCCCACACCTCGGATCGTCTCGATGCGCAGGGCGTCGCCCAGCTTGCCGCGCAGGGCGGCGATGTGGGTGTCGAGCGTGCGCGACGGCGCCTCCCAGTGCGCCTGCCACACCTGGTCGACGATCAGGTCGCGGCTGACGACGGTGCCCGCCCGGCCCACGAGGAGGGCGAGGAGGTCGAACTCCTTGCGGGTCAGGGTCACCGGTTCGCCGTTGATGGTGGCCTGCCTGCTGCCCGGGTCCAGGGTGAGCGGGCCGAGCGTCACCCGGTGCTCCCGTTCGGCGGCACGTGCGGCGCGGGTGCGCCTGAGCACCGCCTCTATCCGGGCGAGGAGTTCAGCCGTGCCGAACGGTTTCACCACGTAGTCGTCCGCGCCGAGTCGCAGCCCGAGGACGCGTTCGCGTTCCTCGCCGCGCGCGGTGACGGTGATGATGGCGGTGCCGGTGCGGTGGCGGAGTTCGCGCAGCACGTCGAGGCCGTCGCCGTCGGGCAGGCCGAGGTCGAGCAGCACGACGTCCGCCGGTGGCGCGGTCAGCGCCGCGGCGGCCGTGCCCGCCCGGTGGACTTCGTAGCCGGCGTGCCGGAGCGCGGTGAGCAGACCACGGGCGACCCGGTCGTCGTCTTCGACGACGAGGATGCGCATCCGCGCCTACTGGCCCGGCTTGTCGCCGGTGTCCGCGGGCTTGTCGGGCGTCGACTTCGTGTCGGGGACGGTCGCTTCCTCGGGTGCCCTGGCTCCTTCGGACACCGGCGCATCGGACACCGTCTCCTCGGAAGCGGTCTGCTCGGACACCGTCTGCTCGGACGTGGCTTCCCGGTCGGAGGCGTCGTCCGAAGCGGAGGCGTCCGTTTCGTCATCGGGGTCGCGGCGCACGATGACTTCGCGTTCGCCTCGCTTCGCGGCCAGGACGAAGTAGACGACCGCGCCGATGAACACGAGGACGGACACGAGCACGTTGATGCGCATCCCGAACACCTGGGTGGCCGGGTCGACGCGCATGATCTCGATCCAGAACCGGCCGGCCGTGTAGCCCGCGACGTACAGCGCGAACACCCGGCCGTGGCCCAGGCGGAACTTCCGGTCGGCCCAGACGATCAGCAGCGCGACGCCGAGGTTCCACAGCAGTTCGTAGAGGAACGTCGGGTGCACGATCTCGGTCGGGGTGTGGTCCAGCGCGACGCCGGCCAGCTCGTCCTTGTAGCCGGTGGCCGGGTTGACCCGCTCGTAGATCTCCAGGCCCCACGGCAGCGTGGTGGGACCGCCGTACAGCTCCTGGTTGAAGTAGTTGCCGAGGCGGCCGATGGCCTGCGCGGTGACGATGCCGGGCGCCAGGGCGTCCGCCATCGCGGGCAGGGGGATGCCCCTGCGCCGGCAGGCGATCCACGCGCCGACGCCACCCAGCGCGATGGCGCCCCAGATGCCCAGGCCGCCGTTCCAGATGGCCAGCGCGTCGAGCGGGTTGCGGCCCTCGCCGAAGTACTTGTGGTAGTCCGTCGCCACGTGGTACAGCCGGCCGCCGACCAGGCCGAACGGGACGGCGAAGACGGCGATGTCGGTGACGTCGCCCTTCAGCCCACCGCGGGCCACCCAGCGGCGCTCACCCCACCAGATGGCCAGGATGATGCCGAGGATGATGCACAGCGCGTAGGCGCGGATCGGGATCGGTCCCAGTTGCCACACGCCCTGGTCGGGGCTGGGGATCGTCGCGAGGTAAGTCGTCACCACGGCCACCACCGTAGTGGGTGCGCCCGTTCGTCCTAGAGGGACAGCTCGATTGTTACCGGGAAGGGTCGTTCGAGCTTCAGCACGCCGCCCGCGCTGCGCGCGGTCTCCACGTACTCGATGCCGTCGATCTCGAACAGCGTCGCCACCGGCTCGCCACCCTTCGGGTCGACGACCAGGTAGAACGGCACGCCTGCCTCGGCGTACAGCTTCTTCTTGAGGACGAGGTCCTGGAGACGAGTGCTCGGCGAGAGCACTTCGCCCGCCAACAGCAGGTCCTGCACCGGCAGCAGCAGGCCGCGGAACCCGGCCGCGTTGACGGTGAAATCCGGGATCAGCAGCCGGCCGCCTGACAGACCGACGTTGATGCCCGGCATCGCCTCGTAACCCGGCGGGCACGCCTGCCGCAGCGCTGCGTAGAAGTCGCCGACGAGCAGTTGGTGGCGCCCCGTGCCGAGCGGGCTCACCAGCAGTGCCCCGTCGACCAGTTCGACCCGCTGCGACGGGTCGTCGGGCAGCGCGAGGACTTCTTCGAGGGTCCACGGTCCCTCGTGGTGCTGGAACCACGGAGCGGGGTGGCCGGCCTCGTGTTCGTAGTCCGCCGGCAGCGCCATGCGTCTTCACCTCCGGAGGCAGCCCGACGCACGCCAGTGTCGCACCGGGGTCATGAATGGGCTTGATCACGAACCCAAGCATGCCGACGGGCACCGACAGTTCCAGGGCCTCAAGGCCGCCGAACGGCGTAGTTCACTCGAACGTGCGTGCTAGGCGGGCGTCGCCACTTGGCGCACCCCGGTGGCCAAGTCCTCCGTCAACGCCGCCACGGTGTCGTCCTGCACCGCGGACACGAACGCCGAGCCGACGATGACGCCGTCCGCGAACGCCGCCAGCTCCGCCGCCTGCGCCCCGTTCCGCACGCCCAGCCCGACGCCGATCGGCATGTCCGTGTGCTCGCGCACCCGCTTGACCAGCGCCGGAGCGGCCGACGACACGACATCGCGCGCCCCGGTCACCCCCATCACCGACGTGGCGTAGAGGAACCCGCGCGAGGACTTCGCCGCCAAGTCGATGCGCTCGCCGCTGGACGACGGCGCGACCAGGAAGATCCGGTCCAGGTCGTGCGCGTCGGTGGCCCCGATCCACTCGGCGCCCTCGTCGGGCACCAGGTCGGGCGTGATCACGCCCAGCCCGCCGGCCGCCGCCAGGTCGCGCGCGAACCGGTCCACCCCGTACGCGAGCACCGGGTTCCAGTACGTCATCACGACCGCGCGCCCACCGGCCGCCGCCACCGACTCGACCACGCCGAACAGGTCCCGCACCCGGAACCCGCCGCGCAGCGCCTGCTCGGCGGCGCGCTGGATGGTGACGCCGTCCATGACCGGGTCGGAGAACGGCAGGCCGACCTCGACCAGGTCGCACCCGGCCGACACCATCGTCTTCAGCACGTCCTTCGAGCCCTCGACCGACGGGTAGCCCGCCGGGAGGTACCCGATCAGGGCCGCCCGCGACTCGGCCCGACAAGTCGAGAAGACCGAAGCCAACCCGCTCACGACTCCACCCCCAGCCCGAACCACTTGATCGCGGTGTCCATGTCCTTGTCGCCGCGACCGGACAGGTTGACCAGGATCAGCCCTTCCGGCCCCAGTTCACGTCCGAGCACGAGCGCGCCGGCCAGGGCGTGCGCCGACTCGACGGCGGGGATGATGCCCTCTTCCCGCGACAGCAGCGCGAACGCGTCCATCGCCTGGGCGTCGGTCACCGGCCGGTACTCGGCGCGACCGATGTCCTTCAGGTGCGCGTGCTCGGGTCCGACGCCGGGGTAGTCCAGGCCGGCCGAGATGGAGTGCGCCTCGGCGATCTGCCCGTCCTCGTCCTGCAGCACGTAGGACATCGCGCCGTGCAGCGACCCGGGCGTGCCGGCGGTCAGCGTCGCGCCGTGGCGGGCGGTGTCGATGCCGTCGCCGCCGGGTTCCAGGCCGACGAGCCGGACCGACGGGTCGTCGATGAACCCGTGGAAGATGCCGATGGCGTTGGAGCCGCCGCCGACGCACGCGGCGACCACGTCGGGCAGTCGACCGGCCTTCTCCAGGATCTGTTGGCGCGCTTCGACGCCGATGATCCGGTGGAAGTCGCGCACGAGCACCGGGAACGGGTGCGGTCCGGCCGCGGTGCCGAGGAGGTAGTGGGTGTCGTCGACGTTGGCGACCCAGTCGCGCAGCGCCTCGTTGATGGCGTCCTTGAGCGTGCGCGAGCCGGTCTTCACGGGGATGACCTGCGCGCCGAGGAGCCGCATGCGGGCGACGTTCAGCGACTGCCGCTCGGTGTCGACCTCGCCCATGTAGACGACGCAGTCGAGGCCCATCAGCGCGCACGCGGTGGCGGTGGCGACGCCGTGCTGGCCGGCGCCGGTCTCGGCGATGACCCGCTTCTTGCCCATCCGCTTGGTGAGCAGCGCCTGGCCCAGCACGTTGTTGATCTTGTGCGAGCCGGTGTGGTTGAGGTCCTCGCGCTTGAGGAACACCCGTGCGCCGCCCGCGTGCGCGCCGAACTTGGGCGCCTCGGTCAGCAGCGACGGGCGGCCCGCGAAGTCGCGCAGCAGCCGGGCGAACTCGTCCAGGAACTCCGGGTCGACCCGCGCCTTCTCGTAGAACGCGGCGAGTTCGTCGACAGCGCCGATGAGCGCCTCCGGCATGAACCGGCCGCCCCACCGCCCGAAGTGGCCGCCCTCGTCCGGGTCGTGGGGTGTCGGAGCCAACTGGCCGCGCGACATGCGCTCTCCCTCTACCTGCTCGGCCGGGGGCACGCGGGGTGGGATCCCGCGGTCACCAGCTTGTTCACCGCGACCTTGGGGTCGCCGCTCGTCACCAGGCTCTCGCCCACCAGCACCGCGTCGGCGCCCGCGCCCGCGTACGCCATCAGGTCGCCCGGACCGGTCACGCCGGACTCCGCGATCTTGATGGTGTCGAAGGGCAGCCCCGGCGCGATGCGGCCGAACACGTCCTTGTCGACTTCCAGGGTGTGCAGGTTGCGGGCGTTCACGCCGATGACGCTCGCCCCCGCCTCCAGCGCGCGGTCGGCCTCCTCGGCCGTGTGCACCTCGACCAGGGCGGTCATGCCCAGCGACTCGACCCGGTCCAGCAGGGCGACCAGGGCGTTCTGCTCCAGCGCCGCCACGATCAGCAGCACCAGGTCCGCGCCGTGCAGGCGTGCCTCGTGCACCTGGTAGGGGCTGACGATGAAGTCCTTGCGCAGCAGGGGAACACCCACCGCCGCACGCACCGCGTCGAAGTCCGCGAGGGAACCGCCGAACCGGCGCTCCTCGGTCAGCACGCTGATGGCCCGCGCGCCGCCCAGCTCGTACTGCACGGCGAGGTCCGCGGGCTCCGGGATGTCGGCCAGCTGCCCCTTGGACGGGCTGCGCCGCTTGACCTCCGCGATCACGCCGACGCCCGGTGAGCGCAGGATCGACATCACGTCCTGGGGCGGCGGCACCTTGGCCGCCTTCTCCCTGAGCACGTCGAAGGGCAGTGCCGCCTCACGTGTGGCGAGGTCTTCGCGGACGCCTTCCACGATCGATTCGAGCACGGTCATCCGCGCACCCCGCTCGACTCCGTCAGACCTTCCGGTTCAGTCGCAAGCTCCCGCACGTCATGCTCCCCTTCCCGCCACGAGGATGCTAACCCCGCCGGGAACGGCGTCCGGCCACCGGGTGGGCCCGTTCGCGCTGCTGGCCGGGGTCCTCACGAGCCGACGTGCGCAAACGTGCGGGACCGGTGGTCCGGTCGGCGCCCGGCGCGTGGTCAGTCCCGGTCCGTGGGATCGTCGCCGCGTTCCAGCGCGTTCCACAGGTCGCGCTCGGGATCGGCGTTCGCCTTGGCCGCGCCGGGTGTCCGGTAGCCGCCTCCGAGGCGTGGCATGGCAGAGCCGCGCACGACGAGCAGCGCTCCGGCGGCGACCACGAGGAACGCGCCGACGAGCACGAGGCCGCGTCCGACCGGCGGGCCGTCGGCGTCCACCCCCTGGAACGCCGCCGCGGCGCCCGCGAGGACCACGACGACGCCGAGCACGCGTCGCGCCCAGCCGCTCAGCGCCACCGCGGCGGCGATGGCGGCCAGGCACAGCAACGCCAGCGGTGTCAGCGCGGGCACGACCTGCGCGCCGGTCCGGTCCGCCGAGGCGTCCCACGTGATGCCGGACGCGCCCCACAACGCCGCCGCGCCGAGCAGCAGCAGGGCCACCACGATCCACAGTGGACGCCTGCCGCGCCGGGCGCCGGACGCCGGCACCTCGGGCGACGGCACGTCAGACACGGGCCGGGTCCACCGCCGGCGCCATGGTCTGCGCGGTCGCGATGGCGGACAGCACCGCGCCCGCCTTGTTCAGGCACTCGTTGTCCTCGGCGACCGGGTCGGAGTCGGCCACGATGCCGCCGCCCGCCTGCACGTACGCCACGCCGTCGCGCACCAGGGCGGTGCGGATGGCGATCGCGGTGTCGGCGTCGCCGGCGAAGTCCAGGTAGCCGACGACGCCGCCGTACAGGCCGCGCCGGGTGGGCTCCAGCTCCTCGATCAGCTCCATCGCGCGCGGCTTGGGCGCGCCGGACAGGGTGCCCGCGGGGAAGCAGGCCGCGACCGCGTCGAACGCCGTCCTCCCGTCCGCCAGCTCGCCGCTGACCGTGGACACGATGTGCATGACGTGGCTGTACCGCTCGACCTTGAAGAAGTCGACCACCGTCACCGAGCCGGGCTTGCACACCCGGCCCAGGTCGTTGCGGCCCAGGTCGACGAGCATCAGGTGCTCGGCGCGTTCCTTGTGGTCGGCCAGGAGGTCCTTCTCCAGCAGGGCGTCCTCCTCCTCGTCAACGCCCCTCCAGCGAGTGCCCGCGATGGGGTGAGTGGTGGCCTTGCCGTCGCGCACGGTCACCAGCGACTCCGGGCTGCACCCGACGATGTCGAAGTCGTCCAGGCGGAGCAGGTACATGTACGGGCTGGGGTTGGACGTGCGCAGGACGCGGTAGATGTCGAGCGCGTCGGCGTCGGTGCGCATCTCGAACCGCTGCGACAGCACGACCTGGAACGCCTCGCCGGCGCGGATGGCCTCCTTGGCCTTCTCCACCGCCGCGCAGTGCTCCTGCTGCGTGCGGCGGCGGACGAACTCGGGCTTGGGCCGGGAGAACACGGCGGCCGAGGGCGGGGCGGGGCTCTGGAGGTCCTGCGTCATCCGGTCGAGGCGGGCCACGGCGTCGTCGTACGCCGCATCCACCCGTTCCGGTGAATCGTCCCAGTTGATGGCGTTGGCGATGAGCGTGACGGTGCCCTCGTGGTGGTCGAGCGCGGCCAGGTCGGTGGCCAGCAGCATGACCAGCTCGGGCACGTTCAGGTCGTCCTCGGTGAGCGACGGCAGCCGTTCGAGCCGGCGGACCGCGTCGTAGCCGATGTAGCCGACCATGCCGCCGGTCAGCGGCGGCAGGCCGGGCAGCGGGTCGGTGCGCAGCACCTCGATCGTCTCGCGCAGGGCGGCCAGCGGGTCGCCGCCCTCGGGCAGACCGACCGGGTGCGGACCCTGCCAGAACGCCTCGCCGCCGGTCGCGGTCAGGGCACCCGCGCTGCGCGCGCCGACGAACGACCAGCGCGACCAGGAGCGGCCGTTCTCGGCCGACTCGAACAGGAACGTGCCCGACCGGTCCGCCGCGAGCTTGCGGTACAGCCCGACCGGCGTCTCCGCGTCCGCCAGCAGCCGCCGCACCACGGGGACGACCCGCCGTTCGGCGGCGAGCTCGCGGAACTCCTCGCGCGTCGGGCTGACCTCGCCCAGACCCGCACCTGCACCGATGACGCTCACCATGGGCGACATTGTGCCGGTCGTGCGCCCGGACCCGTGCGAGGGCTCTATTTCAACGTACGTTGAAAAACTTCCGGGTCTCACGCATCATGGTGGCGTGAACCCAGGCTCGCAACACACCGAACCGAAGCGCCGGGGCCGGCGGGCGGGCGGCGAGGACACTAAGGCCGCGCTGCTGGCCGCCGCGCGCGAGGTGTTCGTGGAACGCGGCTACGAGGGCGCGACGGTCCGGTCCATCGCCGCCCGCGCGGGCGTGGACGCGGCGATGGTCAACCACTGGTTCGGCGGCAAGGAAGGCCTGTTCGCCAAGGCGGTGCTCCAACTGCCGATCGACCCGAACACGCTGGTGGAGCACCTGCTCGACGGTCCGGACGAGGCGATCGGCGAACGGATCGTGCGCACGTTCCTCACCGTCTGGGACCCGATCGGCGGCGGGCCGTTCGCCGCCATGGTGCGCAGCGTGACGTCGCACGGCCAGGTCGCCGACGTGCTGCGCGGTTTCTTCGTGAACACCCTGCTGAGGCGGATCGTGGCGCACCTGGACGCACCCGACCGCGACCTGCGCGCGACCCTCGTGGCCAGCCAGATCGTCGGCATGGGCATGGTGCGCTACGTGGTCCGGTTCGAGCCGCTCGCGTCGGCGGACGTGGACACGCTGGTCAAGGCCATCGCGCCCAACGTCCAGCGCTACCTCACCGGGGATCTGGGCTGAGCAGCACGGTCGAGTCGAAGCACGACGCGTCGCCAGTGTGGCAGGCCGCGCCGACCTGGTCGACGAGCAGCAGCACGGTGTCGCCGTCGCAGTCCAGCCGCACCTCGTGCACGTGCTGCGTGTGCCCCGACGTCTCGCCCTTCACCCACAGCTGCTGACGGCTGCGCGAGTAGTACGTGGCGCGGCGGGTGGTGAGCGTGCGGTGCAGGGCCTCGTCGTCCATCCACGCGACCATCAGCACCTCCCCGGTGCCCCGGCGCTGCGCCACGGCGCACACCAGGCCGTCGGCGGTGCGCTTGAGCCGTGCTGCGATGGACGGGTCGAGCGCGCTGGTCAACGCTTGCCTCCGATGAAGTGGATCCGGGCGGGCCGGGTGTTGAGCAGCACGACGGCGAAGACGTGGGCCGCCGAGATGAGACCGGAGAGCACGCGGATCCACAGCGCGCCCTGGTTGAGGACCGCGAGCAGGTGGACCAGCGCGACCAGGCCGAACACGAACGCGGCCGTCAGCCGGGCCGCGCGCGGGCCTGCCACCAGGCCGAACACCACCAGCAGCTCGAGCACCGCGACGATCACCGGGAACTTGATCCAGCCCGTGTCGCCGTCCAGCTGCCACTGGACCAGGCCCATGAGGATGAACGCCAGGCCGCCCACCGCGCCGATCAGGATCGCGAGGGCCACCTCCGGGGGCGCGTTGCGCGGGGCGAACATCAGCGCACCTCCACGCCCGCGTCGCGCAGGCTGCCCTTGACGTCGCCGATGCGCAGCGTGCCGAAGTGGAAGACGCTGGCGGCGAGCACGGCGTCCGCGCCCTCGGCCACGGCCGGCGGGAAGTGCTCCAGCGCGCCCGCGCCGCCGCTCGCGATCAGCGGCACGTCGACCACCTTGCGGGTCAGCCGGATCAGCTCCAGGTCGAAGCCCGCCTTGGTGCCGTCCGCGTCCATCGAGTTCAGCAGGATCTCGCCGACGCCGAGCTCCTGGCCACGGGCGGCCCACTCGACCGCGTCGATGCCGGTGCCCTTGCGCCCGCCGTGGGTGGTCACCTCGAACCCCGAGGGCGTGGGCTCCTCGCCCTCCGGCACGCGTCGCGCGTCGACCGACAGCACGATGCACTGGGCGCCGAACCGGCGGGACAGCTCGCCGAGCAGCTCGGGGCGTGCGATCGCGGCCGTGTTGACGCTCACCTTGTCCGCGCCCGACCGCAGCAGCTTGTCCACGTCGTCGGCGCTGCGCACGCCGCCGCCCACCGTGAGCGGGATGAACACCTGCTCCGCGGTGCGCCTGACCACGTCGAACGTGGTCTCGCGGTCGCTGGACGACGCCGTCACGTCGAGGAACGTCAGCTCGTCCGCACCCTCCGCGTCGTAGGCCCGCGCCAGCTCGACCGGGTCGCCGGCGTCGACGAGGTTGGTGAAGTTCACGCCCTTCACCACCCGGCCCCGGTCGACGTCGAGGCAGGGGATCACGCGCACCGCTACTGACATGGGTAAAAGCCTACGGGGACGCCCTGAGCGGCCGACTCGCGGTGCCCGACCAGGTGGGGCGGGTCGCCGGGAGGGACGGGTGGTCCGCCGTTCCGAGCGTTGAACTCGGGGGTCCTGAACGTAGGACTCGCGGGTCGTGAACGTAGGACTCACGCGTTCTGGACGTAGGACTCACGGGGGCGGGGGTGTCCCACTTTCGGGTGTGGGACGTTGGACACGTGCGATGGGGGCGACGCGGCGGCCAAAGTGTGGTTCACTTGTGGAGGTCGCAAGTTTTGTGTTCGTGTTTATCCACGCTCGCGAAACGCGTTTGAGCGTGTGATTCCTCAGGGTCAGCGTTTGGACCGGCCGCAGCGGGTGCGTTCGCCCCGTTGGTAGCTGTATGAGGAGTAAAGCATGGCGCAGGGCACCGTGAAGTGGTTCAACTCGGAGAAGGGCTTCGGCTTCATCTCCCCCGAGGATGGCGGCGCTGACGTGTTCGTCCACTACTCGGAGATCCAGAGCGGCGGCTACCGCAGCCTGGAAGAGAACCAGCGCGTGAGCTTCGATGTCGGCCAGGGTGCCAAGGGCCCCCAGGCCACCAACGTGACGGTCATCTGACCTGAGCGTTACCGGCTGAGCCCCGTTCCCACTTGTGGGAGCGGGGCTCTTCCGCGTTCCGGCTAACGTCTCGCGGTATGGATCTCGGAACCGGCAAATACCTCCTGCTGACCACCTACCGCAAGAACGGCGCCGCCGTGCCGACACCCGTGTGGGTGACCTCCGAAGGTGACACGCTGTGCGCGTGGTCCGCCGTCGACACGGGCAAGGTCAAGCGGATCCGCCGCTCCGGAGACGTCCGCATCGGCCCGTGCGACATCAAGGGCAAGCCCACCGGCGAGCAGGTCCCGGCGACCGCCCGACTGCTCGACCAGGCCGGGAGCGACCGGGTCCGGTCCCTCATCGCGAAGAAGTACGGCCTGATGGGCAGGCTCACGCTCCTCGGCAGCCGCCTCCGCCGGGGCCGCGAGGGCAGCATCGGCATCGAGATCACGCCGTCAACCTGAAGTTGACCGTGTCCCACTCGTCAACCTACAGTTGACGGGTGGTAGCCCCGCCGGTCCAGCTCACGGACCTCATCGTCACCGTCGCGTCGGAACACCCGGACGTGCTGGGCAGACTCGCCGCGGCCGTGGAGCTGAGCAGCCGGCTCGACGAGCTGGGCGACCACCTCATCGGCCACTTCGTGGACGAGGCGCGGCGCGCGGGCGCGAGCTGGACCGACATCGGCGAGAGCCTCGGCGTCACCAAGCAGGCCGCGCAGAAGCGGTTCGTGCCCAAGGAGTCCCCGGACCTGAAGCCGAGCTTCGACCGCTACACCGACCGCGCGCGCCGGGTCGTCGTGCTGGCCCGGCACCACGCCCGGTTCAGCGAGCACATCGGCACCGAGCACCTGCTGCTCGGTCTCCTGGACGAGTCGGGTGGCCTGGCCGCGAAGACGATCGCCAGGCTGGAGGCGTCGGAGGGCACCACGCGGCTGGCCGTGCTCAATGCGCTGGACGGCACGGTCCGGCAGCGGCCCGAGCCGCAGCCGTTCACCACGCGCTGCAAGAAGGCGCTGGAACTGGCCGTGCGGGCGTCACTGCGCCACGGCCACACCTTCGTCGGTCCCGAGCACCTGCTGCTCGGCCTGCTCGCCGAGGGCGGTGGCACCGCGGCCAAGGCCCTGGACGACACGGGGGTGACCAGGGAGGCCGCGGAGGCCTACATCGTCAAGGAGATCGACGACGCGATCAGGCGCGCACCGCGGCCAGTGCCTCCGGGAGCGTGAACGCTCCCGCGTAGAGCGCCTTGCCGACGATCGCCCCTTCCACGCCGTCGCGGGACAGCTTCGACAGCGCGACCAGGTCGTCCACACTGGACACCCCGCCGGAGGCGATCACCGGCGCGTCGGTGCGTGCGCAGACCTCGCGCAGCAGGTCCACGTTCGGGCCCTGGAGAGTGCCGTCCTTGCCGACGTCGGTCACCACGTAGCGGGCGCAGCCGTCGCGGTCCAGCCGCTCCAGCACCTCCCACAGGTCGCCGCCGTCCTTGGTCCAGCCGCGCGCGGCCACCCGGTGGCCCTGGTCGGTGATCCGCACGTCCAGCCCGACCGCGATCTTCTCGCCGTGCTCGGCGACGACCTTCGCGCACCACACCGGGTCCTCCAGCGCGGCCGTGCCCAGGTTCACCCTGGCGCAGCCGGTGGCCAGCGCGGCGGCCAGCGAGGCGTCGTCGCGGATGCCGCCGGACAGCTCGACCTTGACGTCGAGCTCGCCGACGACGCGGGCCAGCAGTTCGCGGTTGCTGCCGCGGCCGAACGCGGCGTCGAGGTCGACCAGGTGGACCCACTCGGCGCCGTCGCGCTGCCACGCGCGGGCGGCGTCCAACGGGTCGCCGTAGTTGGTCTCGGTGCCGGCCTCGCCCTGGACGAGGCGAACGGCCAGGCCATCGGCCACGTCAACAGCCGGGAGCAGCGTGAAAGTCACGCGTTCAGCCTAGTTGAAGCTAGGCGAAGCTCTTCAGCCAGTTCTCCAGCAGCTGCGCGCCCGCGTCACCGGACTTCTCGGGGTGGAACTGGGTCGCCCACAGCGGCCCGTTCTCCACCGCCGCGACGAACTCGTCGCCGCCGTGCTCGGCCCACGTCACCAGCGGCGCCTTGATCGTGCCGGACGAGGAGTCCAGCTCCCACTTGCGCACGCCGTAGGAGTGCACGAAGTAGTAGCGGGTGTCCGCGTCGAGGCCCGCGAACAGCTTGGTGCCCTCGGGCGCGCGGACCGTGTTCCAGCCCATGTGCGGCACGACGGGCGCTTCCAGCCGCTCCACCGTGCCGGGCCACTCGCCGCAGCCCTCGGTGCGCACGCCGTGCTCGATGCCGCGCTCGAACAGGATCTGCATGCCGACGCAGATGCCGAGCACCGGACGTCCGCCGGCGAGGCGCTGGCCGATGAGCCTGCCGCCCTTGATGGCGTCCAGGCCGGCCATGCACGCGGCGAACGCGCCGACACCGGGCACCACCAGGCCGTCCGCGTCGAGCGCGGCCCGATGGTCGGCGGTCACCTCCACGTCGGCGCCGACGCGCTGGAGCGCGCGCTCGGCGGAGCGGATGTTGCCGAATCCGTAGTCCAGCACAACGACTCGTGGCACGTCACCAGGTTAGGCCAACGGTGAACCGCCCTGGGTCACCGGGACCACCGGCAGGACCGTGTTGATGGGCAGACCGGCCCGGTCCGGCAGCGCGGTGACCCACGTGTCGGCGCGGCCCTCGTCCACCAGGGCCCGGACCTCGGCGACGTCCGCGGGCAGGTCGACGGCGCGGGGGCGGGCGTCCAGCCGCCACCAGCGCAGCAGGCCGACCAGCCGCCGGGCCGAGCCGGTGGAGCCCGCCCGCTCACCGTCGGTCCACACCTCGGCGCCCGGCATCCAGCGCAGCACTAACGCCGCCGCGCCCGTGTCCCGGACCTGGTCGGCGAGCCGCGCGGCGTCGGCGAACCCGATGTTCCTGCGCGGCAGGAGCACGGTCCCGGACGCCACCGGGACGAGGGCGGCCGGGCCCGCCTCCGCGCGGTGCAGGTTCAGCTGCAGCTCCGCCGTCGGCGCGGGTGTCCAGATCAGGGTTCTCGGCACGCTCACAGGCGGAGATCATGCCGCAGCCGCCGGGTGACCGAACATCCGACGCACGGCCGCGGCGATGCCGAGCACGTCGAGGTCGTGCGCCGAATCGTGGTCCTCGGCGGTGCCGTAGGCGCGGAGTTCGGCGTCACGCCGCACGCCGAGGGAACGCAGCCGGTGCGGCACGTCGGCCAGCGCCTCCGCCGCCAGGTGCGCGGACGTGCCCTCCAGGTAGGGCTCGACCAGCAGCACGTCGGCTTGAGCGGCCCGGCCCACCGCCGCCTGGAGGCCGGCCGCGTCGAACGGCCGGACGGTGGTCGCGTAGAGGACGGTCACGTCCACGTCCCGGGTGGCCTGCAACACCGTGTCCAGCATCGGTCCCACGGCCACCACCACGCCCTGCCGGCCGCGCCGCACCTCGGTGAACCCCTCGACCACCGGGTGCGGCGACGCGTTCTCCCGCAGGGACAGGCGGATGTAGATCCGGTCGTCACGTGCCAGCGCGTCCCGGACGATCGGCCCGACCTCGGCCGGGTGGCCGGGCACCCGCACCGTCCAGCCGGGCAGGGTGTCGAACAGCGCCACGTCGCCGGGGGCCTGGTGGGTGCGCCCCCACGCCGGGTCGTCGTAGGAGCCGCCGATGCTGACGAGCACGCCGCCGACGTCCTGGTGGCCGAAGTCCAGCTTGATCTGCTCGAAGGGGCGTTCGACCAGGAACGGCGCGTAGGTGTGCACCACCGGTCGCAGCCCGCTCAGCGCGAGGCCGCTGCCGACGCCCACCAGGGCCTGCTCGCGGATGCCGACGTTGATCACCCGATCGTGCGGTGTGAACGCGTCCCGCGAGATCTCCGCGAGCACCACCGCCACCCGCGGGTCGTGCCGCATCACGTCCTCCACGGTGTCCACGAACACCTGTCGCATCGACATCACCGCTCCCCCTTCCGGATCTTCGCCACGACCGCCAGCGGACCCACGTGGTCCTGCGTGAGGGCCGGGTGCAGCGCGCCGTGGTCCCTTCCGTCCACTGTGGACGTCTGCCAGCCCTCGACCTCGAACCGCTTCGCCACCCCGCCGGGCCAGCCGTGCGTGCCGGACTCGTTGTCCACCACCACCGCGACGAGCCGGTCCAGCCCGAGCCGGCCGGCCAGCGCGATCGCCTCGTGGTTGCTGCCCTCGTCCAGCTCCGCGTCCCCCACCAGCACGAACGTCCGCGCGGCCCGGCTCTGGAGGCGCAGCCCGAGGGCGGTGCCGACAGCGATCGGCAGACCGTGGCCCAGCGACCCGCTGCTGATCTCCACGCCGTTGACCAGGACCCGGTCCGGGTGCTGACCCAGCGGCGAGTCCCACGTCGTCCAGGTGTCCAGTGTGGACGGTTCGAGGTAGCCCTTCGCGGCCAGCACGGCGTAGTACGCCATCGGGCCGTGCCCCTTGGACAGCAGGAACCGGTCCCGGTCCGGGTCGTCCACCCGGTCCGGCGACACGTCCAGCACCCTGTCGTAGAGCACCCACAGCACGTCCAGCGTGGACTCCGCCGCCCACTCGTGCTTCTCGTCGCCTGACATCCGCCGGAACAACGCCGGTAGGCCCGCGAAGCCCGACTCGCTCTTGACTGCCATGGGTCCACCAAACAACTTCGACTTAGGTCGAGGTCAACCCATAGGATGGGCACGTGAGCAAGTTGCCGGAGATGTTGACCATCGGTCAGGTGGCCGAACGCAGCGGCGTGCCGCACACCGCGCTCAGGTTCTACGAGGAGCGGGGGCTGATCGCGTCCGAGCGGACCACGGGCAACCAGCGCCGCTACCCGCGGCACGTGCTGCGGCGGTTGGCGTTCATCCGCACGGCGCAGCGGGTGGGGTTGTCGCTGGAGGACGTGCACGACGCGCTGGCGACGCTGCCGGACAACCGCACGCCGACCAAGTCCGACTGGAGCAGGCTGTCCGCCAACTGGCAGGTCGAGCTGGACGCGCGGATCGACGCGCTGCGGCGGCTGCGCGACCGGCTGACGTCGTGCATCGGGTGCGGCTGCCTGTCGCTGCGGAGCTGCTCGCTGCACAACCTCGACGACGAGCAGGCCGTGGACGGTCCCGGTGCGCCGAAGCTCAAGCCCGCCGTGGAGGGCGGCACCTGATATTTGGTTGTGCGGCCGTGCTGCACTGGGAGTCGTGCAAGAGAAGCAGATGGTCCACTTGTCGAAGCGGATGTCCAAGGCCCTGCGCCACGCGCCGGAGAGGGTCGGGCTGACGCTCGACGCGGCCGGCTGGGTCGACCTGGACGACTTCGTGCGCGCCCTGGGCGTGACCAGGGAGCAGGTGCTGGAGGTGGTGGAGGGCAACGACAAGCAGCGGTTCGCGATCGAGGACGAGCGCATCCGGGCCAGTCAGGGGCACACCGTGGCGGTGTCGTTGGACCTGCCGGTGGCCGAGCCGCCCGCCGAGCTGTACCACGGGACGATCGGCCGGTACCTGCCCGACATCTTCCGCGACGGGCTGCGGCCGATGGCGCGGCACGACGTGCACCTGTCCCCGACCGTCGAGACGGCGGTGCGGGTCGGGTCGCGCCGGGGGAAGCCGGTGGTGCTGGTGGTCGACGCCGCGGCCATGTCGGCGGACGGCCACGTGTTCCGGGTGAGCGCGAACGGCGTGTGGCTGACTGCCGCCGTGCCGGCTAGTTACCTGCGAGAACACGTCTCGTGAGCCAGTCGAGGCCCGCGACCACCTCGTCCGGTCCGAGGCCGCGCACCTGTCTTTGGTACTGGTAGACCTCGGGGGCGAGCGGCGCCATCAGGGCGTCGACGACGGCTGTCGGGGCGCCGTCGACCAGCGCGGCCACGTGCCGCCGCCAGAAGCCGTAGGCGCCGGCCCGGAACCGCGCCCGGCCCGTCTCCGCGCCGAGGACCAGGTGCAGGTGCCGTTCCAGCAGGCCGACCATGGCCCGGTAGAACGCGGCCAGCCGCTCGTCCGGCGGTGCTCCCGGGCCCAGCGGCGGCGGCCCGCTGAGGATGCGGTCCTGGATCTCGCGCTCGTGCTCGTCCAGCAGCGCCTGCGCGATCGAGGTCGTGTCCGGGTAGCGCCGGTAGAGCGTGGCCCGACCCACGCCGGCGGCCCTGGCGATGTCCTCCATCGTCACGCCGACGGCCCCACCCGCGGCCTCGAACACCTCCTCCGCAGCGGCGAGCACGCGGGCCCGGTTGCGGGCGGCATCGGCGCGCTCCCGAGGACGACCGACGGTGATGGTTGCCTCACCCGGTGACGACATGTGACCAACCATACGCAGACAGCCAAACCCGCCACGACCGGAGCGTTGAACTCGGGGGTTCCGAATGTAGGACTCACGGGTCCGGAACGTAGGACTCACGCGGGTTGGCGTGAGTCCTACGTTCGCGTCACGTGAGTCCTACATTCCGGACCCCCGAATTCAACGCTCGGAACGCGGTCAGAGGAGCCAGGTGACGGCGGCGCCGGCGGTGACGACGGTCAGCACCAGGAGGATGACCGCCAGACCGCGGGCGGTCTTCCAGGTGCTGTAGACGCCGCCGATCAGGAAGCCCGCCACCGCCAGCAGGCCGATGACCACGTATTCCTTGGGCACTAGAGGACGCCCTTGGTGGACGGGACGCCCCCCACGCGCGGGTCGGGTTCGACGGCGGCGCGGAGGGCGCGGGCGACCGCCTTGAACTCCGCCTCGGTGATGTGGTGCGGGTCCCGGCCGTACTCCACCCGGACGTGCAGCGCGATGCCCGCGTGGAACGCCAGCGAGTCGAACACGTGCCGGTTCAGCACGAACGGGTAGTTCCCACCGATCGTGAACGAGTTGAACTGCTCCGGCTCGCCCACGTGCACGCAGTACGGCCGCCCCGACACGTCCACCGCCGCGTGCGCCAGCGTCTCGTCCATCGGGATCCACGCGTCGCCGAACCGGCGGATGCCCGCCTTGTCCCCCAACGCCTCCCGCAACGCCTGGCCGAGCACGATCGCCACGTCCTCCACGGTGTGGTGCGCGTCGATCTCCACGTCACCTGTCGCCCGCACGACCAGGTCGAACGACCCGTGCACGCCCAGCGCGGTGAGCATGTGGTCGTAGAACGGCACGCCCGTGCCGATCTCGACCTTCCCGGTGCCGTCGAGGTCGATCTCGACGTACACCGACGATTCCCTGGTGGTCCGCTCCACCTTGCCGACCCGGCTCACCGGCCAACCTCCTTGCTCGCCGCGAGGAACGCGTCGTTCTCCTCCGGAGTACCGACCGTCACCCGCAGATGTCCGACGATGCCGACGTCCCTGATCAGCACACCGCGTTCCAGGTACGACCGCCACGTGGCGTGCGAGTCCTCGAACCACCCGAACAGGACGAAGTTCGCGTCACTGCGCACCACCGAGAACCCGAGTCCCGCCAACGAGTCCATCACCCGGTCGCGCTCGGCCGCGAGCAGCGCCACCGACCCCAGCGTCTCGGACGCGTGCCGCAGCGACGCCCTGGCGGCGGCCTGGGTCAACGCCGACAGGTGGTACGGCAGCCGCACGAGCTGCAACGCGTCCACCACGGCGGGAGCGGCGGCGAGGTAGCCCAGCCGGCCGCCGGCGAACGCGAACGCCTTGCTCATGGTCCGGCTCACGATCAGCTTGGCCGGGTAGTCGTCGAGCAGCACGACCGCGCTCTCCCGCGACGAGAACTCGACGTACGCCTCGTCCACCACGACCATCCCCGGCGAGGCCTCGATCAGCACGCGCAGGTCGGACACCGGCAGGCTCTGGCCGGTCGGGTTGTTCGGGCTGGTCACGAACACCACGTCCGGTGCGCGCGCGGCGACGATCTCCGCCGCGCGCTCCACGTCCAGCGAGAAGTCGGCGCGCCGGGGCGTCGGCACCCACTCGGTGCGGGTGCCGGCCGCGATGATCGGGTGCATCGAGTACGACGGCTCGAAGCCCAGCGCCGTCCGGCCGTGGCCGCCGAACGCCTGCAGTATCTGCTGCAACACCTCGTTCGACCCGTTGGCGGCCCACAGGTTCGCCGAGGTCAGCGGCACGCCAGTGGACGACGCCAGGTACGCGGCCAGGTCCTCGCGCAGCGCCACCGCGTCCCGGTCCGGGTAGCGGTGCAGCTCGCCGGCGATGGCGGCCACCTCCCGCACCACGTCCGCCACCAGGGCGGGCGTGGGCGGGTAGGGGTTCTCGTTCGTGTTCAGCCGCACGGGCACGTCGAGCTGCGGCGCGCCGTAGGGCGTCCGGCCGCGCAGGTCGTCGCGCAGGGGGAGGTCGACCAGCTCCACCCGCGATCCGATCGGCTTCACCGGCGGAACCTCGCCGTGACGGCCTGGCCGTGCGCGGGCAGGTCCTCGGCGTCGGCCAGCGCCACGACGTGCGACGCGACCTCGCGCAGCGCGTCCTCGCTGTAGTCGATCACGTGGATGCCGCGCAGGAACGTCTGCACCGACAGCCCGGACGAGTGCCGCGCGCAGCCGCCGGTCGGCAGCACGTGGTTGGAGCCCGCGCAGTAGTCGCCCAGCGACACCGGCGAGTGCGGCCCGACGAAGATCGCACCGGCCGCGCGCACGCGGGCGGCGACCTCGCGGGCCGAAGCGGTCTGGATCTCCAGGTGCTCGGCGGCGTACACGTCGACCACCCGCAGGCCTTCGTCCACAGTGGACACGAGGACGGTGCCGGACTGCCTGCCCCGCAACGCCGTCCGCACCCGTTCGCTGTGCTTGGTCGCGGCGGTCTGGCGGTCCAGCTCGGTGTCCACGGCGTCCGCGAGGGACTCGGACGTGGTGACCAGCACGCTCGCGGCCAGCGTGTCGTGCTCGGCCTGGCTGATCAGGTCGGCGGCCACGTGCACCGGGTCGGCCGTCTCGTCGGCCAGGATCGCGATCTCGGTCGGCCCGGCCTCGGAGTCGATGCCGATCAGGCCGCGCAGCAGGCGCTTGGCGGCGGTCAGGTAGATGTTGCCGGGACCGGTGACCAGGTCGACCGGGTCCAGGGCGCCGCCGTCGGTGTCCGTGCCGCCGTAGGCGAGCAGGGCGACCGCGAGCGCACCGCCGACGGCCCACACCTCGGTCACGCCGAGCAGCGCGGCGGCGGCCATGATCGTCGGGTGGGGCAGGCCGTCGAACTCGGCCTGCGGCGGCGAGCAGACCACCAGCGACTCGACGCCCGCGAGCTGCGCCGGCACCACGTTCATCACCACGCTGGACGGGTAGACGGCCAGGCCGCCGGGCGCGTACAGGCCGACGCGGGACACCGGCACCCAGCGCTCGGTCACCGTGCCGCCGGGCACGACCTGCGTGGTCGTGTCGACCCGGCGCTGGTCGGCGTGGACCTTGCGGGCGCGCGCGATGGACTCCTCCAGCGCGGCGCGCACGGCCGGGTCCAGCTCGGACAGCGCGCGCTCCAGCTCGGACGCGGGCACGCGGATCGAGGCGGGCCGGACCTTGTCGAACTTCTCGCCGTGCTCCAGCACGGCTTCGACGCCCCGTTCGCGCACGTCGTCCACCAAAGGCCGGACATGATGCAGCACCGCGTCCACGTCGACCTCGGCGCGCGGTAGCGCGGCACGCAGTTCTGCCGGTGACGGGACCCGACCTCGCAGGTCGATGCGGTTGAGCATGCCTCCAAGGGTAAGCGGTGCCGAATTCCGTCAACTGTCACCCCGGGCCGTGGCGGCGAACCCGACAAACGGGGGCTACCTCGATCCGTGACCGCGGGGCCACGCTGCGTGTGCACCCTTCGGTGCTGCACCTCTCCGTCGCAACCCTGCTGATGATGGAGGCTTGATGTTCACCAAGCGCCGCGGCCTCGTGGCCGCCGCACTGGTAGCGAGCGTGACCCTGGTGCTCCCCGTGCACCCCGGGTCGGCACAGCCCGCGACCGAGCAGAACCAGCGGACGGTCTTCGAGATCACCGCGACCACCCCCGAGGCGCGGACGGAGGTCGCGCGGACCGGCGTCGACGTCCTCGGCCAGGACGGCGACCGGTTGACCGTCATCGCCGAACCGCGGCAGCAACGGGCGCTTCGCGCGACCGGGCTGCCGATGAAGAACACCGGCGACGCCGACGCCCAGCTCGCGGGCCTCGGCAAGGCGGACTTCACCGACCCGCAGGTCGGCACGCAGGACTTCCCGTCCGGCTACGCCGGGTACCACAACTACGCCGAGATGGTCACCGAGCTGAACCAGACCGTCCGCGACCACCCGAACCTGGTCACGATGCGCAGCATCGGCAAGTCGTACCAGAACCGGGACCTGTGGATGATCAAGATCAGCGACAACCCGGCCGCGGACGAGGCCGAGCCCGAGGTGCTGTTCACCTGCAACCAGCACGCGCGGGAGCACCTGACCGTGGAGATGTGCCTGCACATCATCAAGCGGTACACGGACAACTACGCGTCCGACTCGGCGGTCAGGAGCGCGGTCGACAGCCGGGAGATCTGGGTCATCCCCAGCGTCAACCCGGACGGCGCGGAGTACGACATCGCGACCGGCTCGTTCCGCGCGTGGCGGAAGAACCGGCAGCCGAACTCCACCGCGGTCGGCACCGACCCGAACCGCAACTGGGGCTACCAGTGGGGCTGCTGCGGCGGCTCCAGCGGCAGCGGGTCCAGCGACACGTACCGCGGCACGTCCGCGTTCTCCGCGCCGGAGACGGCCAGGGTGCGCGACTTCGTGGGCACGCGCGTGGTCGGCGGTGTGCAGCAGATCAAGTCGCACATCGACTGGCACACGTACTCGGAGCTGATCCTCTGGCCGTACGGCTACACGTACGCCGACACCGCCGCCGGCCTGGACGCCACCCAGGCCAACGTGTTCCAGACCATGGGCCGGCGGATGGCGTCGCTGAACGGGTACACGCCGCAGCAGGCCAGCGACCTGTACATCACCGACGGCAGCGTGGACGACTGGATGTGGGCCGCGCACAAGATCTGGAGCTACACGTTCGAGATGTACCCCAGGTCGGCGAGCGGCACCAGCGGCTTCTACCCGCGCGACACCGTGATCGCGGCGCAGACCTCGCGCAACGACACGGCGGTCCAGCTGCTGCTGGACTACTCCGACTGCGTCCCGCGCATCACCGGGCGCACCTGCTGACGGCCTCGACGGCCTGATCCACCTGCTCGGGCTGGACGAAGTAGTGGGGCGACGCCCGCACCACCTCGTCCAGCCCGCGCCGGGTCATGTCCAACAGGGTGGAGGACGCCACGCTGACGGTGACCGTGACGCCGTCGGCCGCCAGGCGGTCGCGCACCTCGGTCGCGCCGAGACCGTCCACGGTGAACGTGACGATGCCCGACATGCGCTCGCCCACGTCCCGCACGGTGACGCCCGGCAGCGCGCCCAGCCCGGCGCGCAGCCGGCCCGCGCGGTCGGCCACCTCGCGTTCGATCACGTCCAGGCCCTTGGCCAGCGCGTACCTGCCCGCGGCGATGAGGCCGAGCCGGGCGGCGACGTCCGTCTCCCAGATCTCGTAGACCCTGGCGTCCTCGCGCAGCCGGATGTCGTGCGGGCCGACCCACTCGGCGCTGTGCAGGTCGACCAGCCTCGGCCGCATCCGCCGGGCCGCTTCACGGCGCACCACCAGCGCACCGGTGCCACGCGGGCCGCGCAGCCACTTCCGACCGGTGCAGCTGATCAGGTCGACGCCCAGCTCGTCCGCGCGCACCGGCATCTGCCCGATGGACTGGCACGCGTCCAGCAGCACCAGCGCGCCCACGTCGTGCGCCGCGTCGGCGACCTCGCGGGCCGGGTTCACCAGGCCGCTGTTGGTCGGCACGTGCACCAGCGACACGAGCTTGACCCGCTCGTCCAGCATCTCCTTCAACGCGCCGACGTCGATCTGCCCGGACGAGTCGGACGGCACCGCCTCGGCGACCGCGCCCACCTCGCGCGTCCGGCGCAGGATGGGGATCGCGGTGCCCGCGTACTCGGCCTCGCTGTACAGCACCCGGTCGCCGGCGGCCAGCGGCACGGCGTCGAACGCGGTCAGCCAGGCGCGGGTGGCGCTGTCGGTGAACGCGACCTCGTCCGGTTCGGCGCCCAGCAGCTCGGCGAACACCCCGTACCCGGCTTCCAGGTCGTCCTGGCGTTCCCGCGCGGCGACGTAGCCCCCGATCTCGGCTTCCCGGCGCAGGTGACCGACGACCTCGTCCGTCACCTCCTCCGGCGGCAGCGAGGATCCGGCAGAGTCGAGGAAGATCGTCATCGGGGCGTCCACTTCTCCAGGTTCCACCAGGGGCCCCAGGACAGCGCGCCGTGGGCGTACGGGTCCACGACCTCCTGGTAGCCGATCCAGTTCTCCCGCATCACGTACGTGTGCCGCACCGAAGCCAGCACCACCATGCCGGGAGCCGCCTCGTACGCCCGCTGGAACTGCTTGTACGCCGCCGCCCGCTGGGCCGGGTCCAGCTGCGAGCGCCCCGTGTCCAGGGCCGCGTCGACCTGCGGGTTCGAGTAGCCCCACGGGTTGCCGGTGTGCAGCGGCCCGTAGGTCATCAGGTCCGGGTCGAACGGGGTGCCGCCGCCGTGCAGCAGCGCGTCCGCGCCGAGCCGGGGCGTGACGGCCTCCCAGCTCAGGCCCGCCAGCTGCACGTCGACACCGACCGCCTTGGCGTCCGCGGCGAACGCGGTGGCCAGGTCGGCGCGCACCACGTCGCCGATCGGGTACATCAGGGTGAACCGGGCCGGCACGCCGTTCCGCGCGCGCACGCCGTCCGCGCCGCGCACCCAGCCCGCCTGGTCGAGCAGCAGCTCGGCCTGCGCCTTGTCGTGCTCGAACCGCGCGGCGGTCTCGACGAACTCCGGCAGCGTGTCCGGCACCGGCGTGCTCACCGGCGTGCCCTTGCCGCCCAGCAGGTTGTCGACCATGCCCTTGCGGTTGACCGCGTGGTTCAACGCCATCCGGATCGCGGCGTCTCCCGTGACCGGGCCGGTCGGCAGGGTGACGGCACGCAGGTCGGCGCTGCGGTGGGTGACCACCCGCATGCCGTTCGCGGTGCCGAAGGACGCGGCCAGGCGAGGCGGCAGCACCGTGCCGTCGAACTCACCGGCCTGCATGCGCTGGGCCCTGGTGTTGTCGTCCGGCACGAACACCACGGTCAGCTTGCGGATCTGCGGCTCGCCGCCGAAGTACGAGGCGTTGGCCTCCAGCACCATCCGCTCGCCCTTGCGCCAGTCCACCAGCCGGTACGGGCCGGTGCCGACGGGCTGGACGTCGCGCAGCGGCACGCCGAGCGCTTCGCTGGGCAGGATGCCGAGCACGAGCATGTGCGGGAACGCCGCCCACGGCCTGGCCAGCGTGAACCGCACCGTGCGCACGTCCAGCTGCGTCACGCCGGTCAGCTCCGGGTACGCGGCGCGCTCGGTCGAGCCGGACGCCGGGTCCAGCAGCGCGCGGTAGGTGGCCACGACGTCCTCGGGGCCGAACGTCGTGCCGTCCGCGAACTTGACGTCGTCGCGCAGCTTGACCGTCCAGCTCAGCCCGTCCGCGGCGGGCGTCGGCGCGTCGACCGCCAGCTGGGGTCGCACCGAGCCGTCCGCGCGGTGCTCCACCAGGCCGTCGTACAGCTTGGACACGCCCTCGCGGCCGTAGCCGAGCAGCGGGTTCAGCGTGGTCGGCTCGACCGGGTCGGCCAGCACGAGCGCGCTGCCGTCCGCGGTGCCCTCGGCGTTCGATGTCGTCGTACCGGTGCACCCCGCGACGGCAAGGACGGCTGTGACGACAAGGGGCAATAGGGGGCGCACGAGTCCCGACACTACCTAGAGTGGGTGGCATGCGTGTCGCCCTCTGTCAGATCAACTCCTCCACCGATCCGACGGCGAACCTCGACCTGGTGCGTTCGGAGACCAAACGCGCGGTGACCGGCGGTGCGCGGGTGGTGGTGTTCCCCGAGGCCACGATGTGCAGGTTCGGGGTGGCGCTCGGTCCGGTGGCCGAGCCGTTGGACGGGCCGTGGGCGAGCGCGGTGCGCGACATCGCCGAAGAGCACGGCGTGGTCGTCGTGGCGGGCATGTTCACCCCCGCGCCGGACGGCCGGGTAGCGAACACCCTGCTGGTCACCGGCGGCGGGCGGCACCAGGGGTACGACAAGATCCACTTGTTCGACGCGTTCGGCTTCGCCGAGTCGCGCACCGTCGCGCCCGGCTCCGAGCCCGTGGTGGTGGAGGTCGACGGCGTCGCGTTCGGCCTGGCCACGTGCTACGACGTGCGGTTCCCGGAGCTGTTCCGGGCGCTGGCGGACCGGGGCGCGACGGCCGTGCTGCTGTGCGCGTCGTGGGGCGCCGGGCCGGGCAAGCGGGAGCAGTGGGAGCTGCTGGTGCGCGCCAGGGCGCTGGACTGCACGTCGTGGGTGCTGGCGTGCGGCCAGGCCGACCCGGGCGTCGACCACGGCGGCGCGCCGACGGGCATCGGCTTCAGCGCGGTGGTCTCACCCCTGGGTGTCGTGGTCGAGCGGCTGGCCGGCGAACCGGGCCTGGTCCTGGCCGAAATCGACACCCAGAGTGTCACGGACGCGCGGCGGATCTTGCCCGTGCTGGGCAACCGGCGTCTCTGAATATCTTTCGGGGGATACCCCCATCACACGTTCGGGTGGCAGCCGAATAGGTGTCCCTTGTCACCGGGAACCCATACGCGGAAGTAAAAACCCACGCGAAGGGGACCTTGGCCATGATCAACCAGGCCGAAGTGGACCGCCTGTACGACTGCGAAGTGATCGACGAGCACGGTGAGCGCATCGGCTCGGTGAAACAGGTCTGGCTCGACGACCGCGACGGTCGGCCGATGTGGGCCTCGGTGCACACCGGCCTGTTCGGTCTCAAGGAGTCGTTCGTGCCGATCCAGGACGCGACCATGGGCAACGGCGTCGTCACCGTGCCCGTCGACAAGCAGCAGGTGAAGGACGCACCCCGGATCGACGTGTCGGACCAGCACATGTCCGACCGGCAGCAGGACGAGCTGTACGAGTACTACGGCTTGATCCCGTCCCACCGCACCGGCGAGCACGACCGGCTCACGGGCCGGGGCCGCGCCGACACGGCGCCCATGGCGGGAGGCCGCACGACCACCGGGCAGGCCGGGCAGCGCATGCCGGGCGATCAGACGATGACCGGCCGCGGAACCGGTCGGATGCCCGAGCAGACCACCGCGCAGAGCACCGGGCAGACGGTCGGGCAGACCGCCGCCGGTCAGAAGGCCGCTGACCAGAGGGCCGCTGACCAGAAGACCGCGGCGCAGCGGGGCAAGCACCAGGCCCGCACCGGCGACTCGGTCACCCGGTACGAGGAAGAACTCGAAGTCGGCACCCGCGAGGTGCAGGGCGGCCGGGTCCGGCTGGTCAAGCACGTGGTGACCGAGCAGAAGGACATCACCGTGCCGGTCTCGCACGAAGAGGTCCGCGTGGTGCGCGAACCCGTCGACGGCGAGCCGACCGGGACGGCGTTCACCGAGGAGGAAGCCGAGGTGACGCTGCGCCGGCAGGAGCCGGTGGTGGAGAAGAGGACCAGGCCGGTGGAGAAGGTCCGGTTGGACAAGGAGACCGTCACCGAGCAGCAGCACATCCGCGGCGAAGTCCGCAAGGAACGCGTCGACGTGGAGCAGGACGACCAGCCCATGCGGCGCGACGAGACCATGCGGCGGGACGAGACCCGGCGGCGCGACACCTGACCAGGGCGTACCCGCGCCCAGTGCCCCGGGCGCGGGTGCGTCCGACCCCCTGTCGGCGGCTCAGCGCAGGTCCAGCCCCAGGTCCAGTGCCGGGGCGGAGTGCGTGAGGCCGCCGACGGCCAGGTAGTCGACACCGGTCTCCGCGTAGGCCCTGGCCACGGCCAGGGTCAGTCCCCCGGACGCCTCCAGTCGGACGCCGCCGGCGCGCCGGACGGCCTCCGCGCAGTCGGCGACGGTGAAGTTGTCCAGCAGCACCAGTTCCGCGCCTTCGGCCACGGCCTCGTCCAGCTGGTCCAGCGAGTCGACCTCGACCTCGCACGGCAGGTTCGGCGCGTGTGCTCGCACGGCGGCCATCGCGGCACGCACGGAACCCGCGGCACGCACGTGGTTGTCCTTGATCAGGACGGCGTCGCCGAGGCCGAGCCGGTGGTTGACGCCGCCGCCGCACCGCACCGCGTACTTCTCCAGGAGCCGCAGACCCGGCAGGGTCTTGCGGGAATCGCGCACGCGCGCCTTGGTGCCGGCGAGCTCGGCCACCCACGCGTCGGTCAGCGTGGCCACGCCGGACAGGTGGCAGAGCAGGTTCAACGCGGTGCGCTCGGCGGTGAGCAGGCCGCGCACCGGTCCGCGCAGGACCAGGGCGGGCTCGCCGGGCACGGCCTTGTCGCCGTCCTCCCGCCGTTCCAGCACCTCCACGTCGGTGACCTGGCGGAACACCTCCAGCGCCACCGGGATGCCCGCGAGCACACCGGCCACGCGCGGCGTCAACTCCGCCACCGCGACCGCGTCGGCGGGCACGGTGGCCTCCGTCGTCGCGTCCGCGCCGTACCGCAGGTCCTCTTCGAGCGCCGTCGCGATCACGCGGCGCACGTCGTCCAGGTCGAGTCCGTCTCGGACAGTCATCCGGGCTCCTGTTGGTGGATACCCCGGCGTTCACGCCGGGGAGAGAACCGATGCTCTCGACCGCATCGGCAGGGACTGATCAGCTGGGGCGCTCGTGTGTGGCATGTCGTCGAGAGTGGTGAAGCGGGCGTTTCGGTACCGTACGGCCGCGACCTGGTCGTGGTCGACCGGTGGTTGCCCAGCTCGAAGACCTGCTCGGACTGCGGCTACCTGCTCGACACGCTGCCGCTGCGGGTGCGTAGGTGGACCTGCCCCGGCTGCGGGGCTTCGCACGACCGCGACGTCGACGCCGCGCGCAACATCCTGGCCGCCGGGCAGGTGGTCACAGCCTGTGGAGCCGGAGTAAGACCGACCCGACGCTAGTCGGCGAGGCATCCGGCGAAACCTCCCTTCCCGGGGAGAAGAAGCAGGAACTGCCGGGCGGGAGCCCGACGGAAATCCCCTCCCGTCGAGGAGGGGAGGTTGTCAAGCAACTCCCATCTCGACCACCGGGTCGGCCAGCACCGGCTGGCCGGACGGGTTGAGCCGGACGACCTGGCTGCGCTGCCAGCGCACCTCGTCCCGCTCGGTGAAATCGGTGCGGACGTGGCAGCCGCGCGACTCCTCGCGTTCCGCCGCCGCCGCGATCAACGCCCGCGCGGCCACGGTGAGCGCCGCGTCCTCCACCAGTTCCCTGGTGTCCAGCACGCGGTCCGCAGTGGACAGGTCGAGCACCGAGCCGACCACGGCCAGGCCCTCGGCGTCACGGCCGATCGCCGCGTACCGGGACATGACCCGCTGCAACGAGTCCCGGGCCGCGACCGGCGCCGTCGGCAGCTCCGCGGTGACCGCGGCCGAGCAGCGGGCCAGCACGTTGAGCGCCAGGTCCGCCGCGACCGCCTCGGCCGCGCGCGTGCCGACGACCAGGCCTTCCAGGAGGCTGTTGGACGCCAGCCGGTTCGCGCCGTGCAGCCCGGTCCGGGCCACCTCGCCCGCCGCGTACAGGCCGGTCACGCCCGTTCGTCCGTCCACATCGGACACCACGCCGCCGCACGCGAAGTGCGCCGCGGGCGCCACCGGGATCGGCTCGCGCGCCGGGTCGACGCCCGCCTGGAGGCAGGCCGCGTGCACGGTCGGGAACCGGCGCGCGAAGTCGGAGATGCCCGTGGCGTCGAGGAACACGTGGTCGTCCACGCCGCCGGGTCCGGCCGCCATGTGCCGGGTGATCGCCGCCGCGACCACGTCCCGGGGCGCCAGGTCCTCCTGCGGGTGCACGCCGCGCATGACCCGCGCGCCGAGCGCGTCGACCAGCACCGCGCCCTCGCCGCGCACCGCCTCCGTCACCAGCGGGCACCGGCCACGCGCGCCGCGACCGGTGTAGAGGACGGTCGGGTGGAACTGGACGAACTCGACGTCCGCCGCGACCGCGCCCGCGCGCAACGCGAGCGCCAGGCCGTCACCGGTGGCCACCTCCGGGTTGGACGTGGCCTGGTAGAGCTGGCCGAGGCCGCCGCTGGCCAGCAGCACCGCGGGCGCGCTGAGCACACCGGGCACGCCGTTGCCGTCCAGCACGAGCAGCCCGCAGACCTGGCCGAGCGGCGTCCGGATCGCGTCCACGGCGACGTGCTGCTCCAGCACCGGCACCCGCCCGTCGGACGCCGCCGCCAGCAGCGCCCGCTCCACCTCCGCGCCGGTCGCGTCACCGCCCGCGTGCACCACCCGGAACGCGCTGTGCCCGCCCTCCCGCGTGCGGGCCAGCCCACCGGTCGGCGCGGCGTCGAACACCGCGCCGCGCTCGCGCAGCCTGGCCACCGCCGCCGGTCCGCCCTCGATGATCGCCCGCACGGCGGCCTCGTCGCACAGCCCCGCGCCGGCCACCAGCGTGTCGCGCACGTGCGCGTCCACGGAGTCGCCCTCGTCGTGCTCGCCGGGCAGCACGACGGCCACACCGCCCTGCGCCCAGCGGGTGTTGCCGTCCTCGCCCGACGCCTTGGTCAGCACCAGGACCCGGAGCCCCAGCTCACGGGCGCGCAGCGCCGCCGTCAGGCCGGCCACTCCGGTGCCGACCACGACCAGGTCGGCCCTGGCCTCCCACAGCGGGTTGCTCATTCGCCGCCGCCGGGCTGCCCGATCTCGATCATGCGCTGCACCGCGCCCCTGGCCCGCTCGGCGGTCTCCGGGTCGACGTGCACCTCGTCCTTGTTCTCGCGCAGCCCGCGCAGCAGAGCCGCCGGGGTGATCATCTTCATGTAGCGGCACGACGCCCGGTCGTTCACCGCCCGGAAGTCGATCTCCGGCGCGGCCCGCCGCAGCTGGTGCAGCATGCCGATCTCGGTCGCCACCAACACCGACTTCGCGCTGGTCCGCCGGGCGGCCGTGATCATGTCGCCGGTCGAGAGGATCTTCACCTTGTCGCTGGGCACGATGCCCTCGCCCGCCAGGTAGAGCGCCGACGTGGCGCAGCCGCACTCGGGGTGGATGAACAGGTCCGCCTCCGGGTTCGCCGCCGCGCGCGCCGCCAGCTCCGGACCGTTGATGCCCGCGTGGACGTGGCACTCGCCCGCCCAGATGTGCAGGTTCTCCCGGCCGGTCTCGCGCTTCACGTGCTGGCCGAGGTACTGGTCGGGCAGGAACAGCACCTCACGATCCGCCGGGATCGACTTCACCACGTCGACCGCGTTGGACGAGGTGCAGCAGATGTCCGTCTCCGCCTTCACCTCGGCCGTCGTGTTGACGTACGAGACGACCACCGCGCCGGGGTGCTCGGCCTTCCACGCGCGCAGCTGCTCGCCCGTGATCGAGTCGGCCAGCGAGCAGCCCGCCCGCTCGTCCGGGATCAGGACCGTCTTGTGCGGCGCGAGGATCTTCGCCGTCTCGGCCATGAAGTGCACACCGCAGAACACGATGGTCGACGCGTCGCTCGCAGCGGCGATGCGGCTCAGCGCCAGCGAGTCACCGGTGTGGTGCGCGATGTCCTGGATCTCGGGGAGCTGGTAGTTGTGCGCCAGGATGACCGCGTCCCGCTCCCGCGCCAGTTCCAGCACCTCGTCGCGCCACGCGGCGTCCGGCGCGATGCCGTCGTAGGCGCCGTCGGAGGTTCGCTCCACGTAGGCGGTAGCGACCATGGTTCCTCCCTTGAGCCAGGTTTTCGCCTATCGGTCGAAAACGTGGCCGATAGTATCAGCCGAGTGGGACTGGCGGGACATGAAGTACTGGCCGCGGTGCTCCAGGTGAGAGCCGGATCACTCCAGGTCATGCTGTGGGAGCGCGCACGGGAGCCGCACGCTCACCGCTGGTCACTGCCCGGAGGCGGACTGGGCGAGTACGAGGACGTGGAGACGTCGATCCGGCGTCAGCTGGCGGAGAAAGTCGACGTGCGACAACTGTCACACGTCGAGCAGCTGGCCGTGTTCAGCAACCCCGCGCGGGTGCCCGGCCCTCGGGTCGTGGCGACCGCGTTCCTCGGCTTGGTGCCGTCCCACATCGACCCGGTGGTGCCGTCCGACACGGCGTGGCACCCGGTGGACGCGCTGCCCGCGACGGCGTTCGACCACCAGGCGATCTGCCGCCGTGCCCGGAGCCGGCTGGCGTCGAAGCTGTCGTACACGAACCTCGGCTTCGCGTTGGCGCCGCCGGAGTTCACCATCTCCGCGTTGCGCTCGCTGTACTCCGCGGCGCTGGGGTACAAGGTGTCGGCGACCAACCTGCAGCGCGTGCTGTCCCGGCGGGGGTTGCTGGAGCCGACGGGCGGGACCGTGCAGCCCGGACCGTCCGGTGGTCGGCCGGCGGCGCTGTTCCGGTTCGCGTCGGGGGAGATGCGGATCACCGATCCCTTCGCCGTGCTGCGGCCACCTTCCACCCGTAGCTTGGGTCCGTGACGACGACGCTCCCCTTGTTCCCGCTGGGCACCGTGCTGATGCCCGGGGCGTCCCTGCCGCTGCACGTGTTCGAGCCCCGCTACCGGCAGATGACCGTCGACCTGGTGACGGGCGCGGTGCCGGAGCGGACGTTCGGCGTCGTGTCGATCAAGCAGGGGTGGGAGGTCGGCGCGGAGAACGTCGAGGCGCTGTGCGACGTCGGGTGCACGGCCGTGCTCCAGGAGGCGCGGCGACTGCCCGACGGCCGGTACGACCTGACCACCGTCGGCGGTCGGCGGTTCCGGCTGCTGGACGTGGACGAGGACAGCGCGCCGTACCTGGTGGCGACGGTGCGGTGGCTGCCGGACACGGAAGCGCCGCCGGAGGTCGAAGCCGTGCTGCCGCTGCTGGCGGAAAGCGCGCGGGCGGCGCACGGGCGGTACCGGGAGGTGGCGTTCGAGAGCGTGACGCGCCGGCCGCCGGCCGCCGACACGGCGTTGGCCGACCTGGCGTACGCGTTGGCGGGTGACTGCCTGCTGACGTTGGAGGACCGGCAGCGGCTGCTGGAGGAGACGTCACCGGCGCGTCGACTGCGGCTCGTGCGGAAAGTGCTGCACCGCGAGGCGGGCATTCTCGACGCGCTCAGCGCCGTGCCCGCGCCGTTGTCCGAATTGGGCCACCTGCCTCATCACAACTGACCGCACTGGCCGTTCCGCGAGCCGGTGTAGGATCCCGCGAATGAATACCATGCGTGCGCTGGTCGACGGCGGTGTGCCCCTGGTCGCGGTGAGCTTCGACGACAAGGACTGCGAGCGGGCGGCGCGGGAAGCGCTGGCTTCCGGTGTCGACGTGGCGGAATTGCGCATCGACCGGTTCTCGCGGACCGATGTCGGGCACGTGCTGGAAAAGGTGCACGCGTTCCGGGGGCTGCCGGTGCTGGCGACCGTGCGCTCGGCCGCCGAGGGCGGTGGCTGGGGCGGCACCGAGGAGGAGCGCCTCGACCTGTTCCGCGCCGTCGCGCCGCTGGTGGACGCGGTGGACGTCGAGCTGTCGTCGGGTGGCGTGCTGGCCGACGTGATCAGTGCCGCGCGGGCGCATGACGCGTTGTCGATCGTGTCGTACCACAATTTCGACCGCACGCCCGACATCGACTCGCTCGAAGCCATTGTCCGGGACGCCCGAGCCGCCGGTGCGGATATCGTCAAAATCTCCACGATGGCAACGTCGGCTGCCGATGTGAAGACCCTGGCATCCCTTTTGCTGAACGCCGGCGACGATACCGAAATGATCGTCATCGCAATGGGCGCGACCGGTACCGCGTCACGAATCTTCTTCCCCGCCCTCGGCTCGCGGCTGACTTATACGTTCATCGGCCACCAGCCCACGTCGGGCCAACTCGACTTCGCCGAGACGTTCGCGCTGATGCGCAAGTTCTACCCGGAGTTCGACCGGCGGAAGGCCAACGCCGACTCCTGAGCGTTGCCCGCGGGGGCCTGAACGCCGAGCCCGGGATGTACCGAGCGCTGAGCCGGGGGTTACCGAGCGCCGAGCCCAGGTGTTCGTGCGCTGCGCCCAGGTGTCCGTGCGCTGCGCCCAGGTGTCCGTGCGCTGCGCCCAGGTGTCCGTGCGCTGCGCCCAGGTGTCCGTGCGCTGCGCCCAGGTGTACTGAGCGTTGAACTCGGGGGTCCTGAACGTAGGACACGGGTGGCCTGAGTGGACGACTCACGGGAGGTTGTCGGTTCGCCCTCTTGCTCTCTAGTGGGATTGTTCAACAATCCTCTAGCTTGAGGGGCGGCACACCCTCACGGCTGCGAGGTGATCCCCGAGATGAGCACCACGGACATCGACACCGAGGAAGTCCGAGGCCCGTTCGCCTGGTTCCACGCGCTGGGCCGCAACGGCAAGCGGGCGTTCGTCGGCGCGTTCGGCGGCTTCGGCCTGGACGCCTACGACTTCCAGGTCCTCCCCCTTGGCCTGTTCGCCATCACCGCCTACTTCGGCATCACCCAAGGCCAAGCCGGCCTGCTGAACACCGTCACCCTCGTCGTCTCCGCCCTCGGCGGCGTGATCGCGGGCATCTTCGCCGACCGCATCGGCCGGGTCCGCACCCTCATGATCACCGTCGTCACCTACGCCGTCTTCACCGTCCTGTGCGGCTTCGCCACCAGCTACGAGACGCTGCTGGTGTTCCGCGCCCTCCAGGGCCTCGGCTTCGGCGGCGAGTGGGCGGCCGGCGCGATCCTCGTCGCCGAGTACTGCCAACCCCGGTACCGCGGCCGGACGGTCGCGTTCATCCAGAGCTCGTGGGCCGTCGGCTGGGGCCTGAGCGTGATCGTCTACACCGCCGTGTTCAGCTTCCTGCCCCAGGACATCAGCTGGCGCGTGCTGTTCTGGACCGGCGCGATCCCCGCCGTCCTCGTCTTCTACATCCGCCGCAACGTCCAGGACGCGCCGAAGGCCGAGACGGCGCTGAAGACCAGCCCGCGCAAGGGCAGCGTCAAGGCGGTCTTCCGCGGCGAACTCGGCCGGACCACGCTGTTCGCCGCGCTCCTCGCCACCGGCGTCCAAGGCGGCTACTACACGCTGGCGAGCTGGGTGCCGACGTTCCTCAAGACCGAACGCGGGCTGAGCGTCGTCGGCACCGGTGGGTACCTGGCCCTGCTCATCAGCGGCGCGTTCGCCGGGTACGTCACCGGCGGCTACCTGACCGACCGGCTCGGCCGCAAGCGCACGTTCACCCTGTTCGCCGTGCTCAGCGGGATCCTCCTCGTCCTGTTCACCCAGATACCGGCGGGCGCGAACTGGTTGGTCCTGCTGGTCACGTTCCCGCTCGGCTTCACCACGTCGGCGATCTTCAGCGGCTTCGGGGCCTTCCTCGCCGAGCTCTACCCGACCGAGCTGCGCGGCACCGGCCAGGGCTTCACCTACAACTTCGGCCGCGCGGTCGGCGCGCTGTTCCCGGCCCTGGTGGGATTCCTGGCGGAGGGCATGGGCGTCGGCGGCGCGATGGTCTTCGGCGCGGTCGCGTACGGCATCGCCGTGCTGGCGCTCCTCGGACTCCCCGAGACGAAGGGCGCCGAACTGACATGACCATGACACCGCAAGAGGTGCGCCGGCACCACCGCGGCCCGACGACCGGGCTGGCGGACGGCTACGCCCAGGCCAACCTCATCGCCGTGCCGCAGGACTGGGCCTACGACGTGCTGCTGTTCGCCCAGCGCAACCCCGGACCGTGCCCCGTCCTCGACGTCACCGACGCGGGCGGCACCACCACGGTCCTGGCCCGCGACGCCGACCTGCGCCGCGACCTGCCCCGCTACCGGATCTGGGAGCACGGCGAGCTGACCGGTGAACCGGCCGACGCCACCGCCCACTGGCGGGACGACCTGGTCGCGTTCCTGATCGGGTGCAGCTTCACGTTCGAGTCCGCGCTGAAGCGGGCGGGCGTCCCGCTCCGGCACGTCGAGCAGCGGCGGAACGTCCCGATGTACGTCACGGACGTCGCGTGCCGCCCGGCCGGCCGCCTGCACGGCCCGATGGTGGTGTCGATGCGCTACGTACCGGCCGACCTCGTCGGCACGGCGCACGACATCACCGCCCGCATGCCCGCGGTCCACGGCGCACCCGTCCACGCCGGCGACCCGGCGGCGCTCGGCATCGGGGACCTGGACCGGCCCGACTTCGGCGACCGCACCGACCCGCACGAGGGCGACGTGCCGGTCTTCTGGGCGTGCGGCGTGACACCGCAGGCCGCGGTGATGGCGTCGCAACCGCCGTTCGCGATCACCCACGCGCCGGGGCACATGTTCGTCACCGACGTGCCCGACACCGAGTACGAGACCTAGCCGAGCCGACGGCCGAGGTCGTCCAGACCGTTCCACGCGGCCAGGCAGCCGTACGCCAGCGCCGTGCCCAAGGGCCACGCCAGCACGCCCCACCACGTCTCCAGCACCGGGGCCAAGGCGATCACGTCACCGACCTCGGGCGCGGCGCCGACGGCGTAGTCGTCGGCGGCCGTCCCGATGCCGGTGAGCTGGGCCAGGTAGGCCGCCACGACCGAGCCGAGCGTGGCCGCGAGCATCACCACCGGCCCGCGCCGTTCCCGCAGCAGCCACACCGCGATGCCGGTGACCAGCCCGATGGCCAGCCCGAACAGCACGAACAGCATCAGCCCGTCGAGCCGGTGGTAGCTCTCGCCGGTCACCGGCACCATCGACGCGTCCTGCTGCACGACGACGTTCTGGGGCGGCGCGAGCCACGCCCACAACCACCCCGCGGGCAGCCCGAGCAGCGCGATCGCGGACAGCACGGAGAACGACGGCAGCAGGTCGCGCTTCACCACGACCCGCGGGCGCTGCACCACGTAGTAATACTCGAACGCCGGCGCGGGTGGCACCCGGACGGGCGTGGCCCGTTCGTCCACCGGTTGCTCCGCCACCCGACGACCTCCCTGCACACGTGACCAGATGCAGGGCAGGTTACCGCGCGGAGGCGATCTCCCCGTGACGGCTGCACGCGGCGGTCCACCCGGCGGGCGTCACCTGCACCACCATCCGGCGCGCGCACTCGCCGCAGAACCGCGGCGGGTCGATCACGCCGAGCCGCGAGGCGCACGCCGAGTGGTCCGTCGCGGCGAGGTCCTTGCCGCAGTATCCGCAGTACGTCACAGCGTCTTGCTCAGTTCCTTGATCGGCATGGACAGCTCGCCCAGCATGTCGAGGTCCTGCTGCGCCGGGCGGCCGAGGTTGGTCAGGTAGTTGCCGACGATGATCGCGTTGACGCCGCCGAGCATGCCCTGCTTGGCGCCGAGGTCGCCGAACGTCAGCTCACGGCCGCCGGCGAAGCGCAGGATCGTCCGCGGCAGGGCCAGCCGGAACGCGCCGACCGCGCGCAGAGCGTCAGGACCCTCCACGACCGGGTAGTTCTCGTAGGGGGTGCCGGGGTTCGGGATGAGGAAGTTCAGCGGCACCTCGTCCGGCTCCAGCGCGGCCAGCTGCACGGCGAACTCGGCGCGCTGCGCCAGCGTCTCGCCCATGCCGATGATGCCGCCGCAGCAGACCTCCATGCCGGCTTCGCGGATCATCTTCAGCGTGTCCCACCGCTCTTCCCACGAGTGCGTGGTGACCACGTTGGGGAAGTGCGAGCGGGCCGTCTCCAGGTTGTGGTTGTAGCGGTGGACGCCCATCGCCACCAGCTCGTCCACCTGCTCCTGGGTGAGCATGCCGAGCGAGCACGCGATCTGGATGTCGTTGCCGTCCTCACGGATGGCCTTGATGCCGTCGCGCACCTGCGACAGCAGCCGCTTGTCCGGCCCGCGCACGGCGGCGACGATGCAGAACTCGGTCGCGCCGGTGTCGGCGGTCTGCCTGGCGGCCTTCACCAGGCCGGGGATGTCCAGCCACGCCGAGCGCACCGGCGAGGGGAACTGCCCGGACTGGGAGCAGAAGTGGCAGTCCTCGGGGCAGCCGCCGGTCTTCAGCGACACGATGCCCTCGACCTCGACCTCGGGGCCGCACCAGCGCATGCGCACCGCGTGCGCGATCTCCAGCAGGTCGGGGATGCGCTCGTCGGGCAGCTGGAGGACTTCGAGCACCTGCTCCTCGGACAGCCCGACGCCCTGCTCCAGCACCTGCTCACGGGCAACGCTGAGGACATCGACCTGTTCGGGTGCTGCGGTCACGACTTCTCCTCGGGAACTCCGGCGGTGGTCCGCCGTGCAGTCTGCCGCACGGCGCTGCGCCGGTCCCAGCGATGTGCATCACTGGATTCGGTCAGCAGGTGTGCGGCGCGGCGAACTTCTCCGGGTCGAAGTCGCCGCCGAACCACGGTGACAGGGCGTCCCGGGCCATCCCGGTGAACTCGGCGCGGTCCAGCGCCGCCGCGCCGTCGGGCAGCACGCCGAGCAGTGGCGCGCCCGCGGCTTCGGGCAGGTCGACGAGGTTGGTGCGGGTGGCGAGGTCGGGTGCGGCGGGCCAGCGGCCGACCACCACGCCCACGGACTCCAGCCCACGCCTGAGCAGGGCTTCCGCGGTCAGCGCGGTCATGTTCAGCGTGCCCAGGCCGGGGTGGGCGACGATCAGCACGGGTGCGTTGAGCGCCCACGCCGCGTCGGCGATGGTGGAGCCCGCGTCGTCGAACCGCACCAGCAGCCCGCCCGCGCCCTCGACCAGCACGAGGTCGTGCGTCGCGTCCAGCGCCACGGCCGCCGAGGCGATCTCGCTGGGGTGCACGGTGCGCAGGCCGGACCGGCGCGCGGCCGTGGCCGGCGCCAGCGGCTCGGGGTATCGGCGCAGCTCACGGGTGGTGACCGGGCCCGCGAGGCGGACCACCTCGGCGAGGTCGCCCGGTTCGCCGTCGGCGACGCCGGTCTGCGCGGGCTTGAGCACGGCGACCCGTCGGCCTTCGGCGACGGCCAGTGCCGCCAAGGCGGCGACGACCACCGTCTTGCCGACCTCGGTGCCCGTGCCGGTGATCACGAGGACGCTCACGGGCACCGAGCCTAGGCGTTCACGTAGAGTCGCGGCCGGCCGCGTTCTAAAGTCACACTCATGAGTGAGATCGTTCTCTACGGTGCGGACTGGTGCGGTGACTGCCGACGGGCCAAGGCGTGGCTGCGGGAGCACGAAGTGCCGTTCACCGAGGTCGACGTCGAACACGACGACGCGGCCCGCGATCGGGCGATCGAGATCGCCGGCGGGCGCAAGAACATCCCGGTGGTCGTGCTGCCGGACGGCCGGGTGCTCATCGAACCGACCAACACCGAACTCGCCGCCGCCGTGGAGCGGTGACCGTGGGCAAGGCAGTCGACGACAAGCGCCGGCAAGCCGCGAAGGCCAAGCGCGACAAGGCCCGTCGCGCGGCGAAGAAGGCTGCCAAGGCGAACCCGAACTGGTACCAGCGGCAGAACGGCGGCACCCAGACCCTGATCGTCCTGGGCGCCATCGCGGCGCTGGTGGGCGGCCACTTCCTCCTGTGGGGCGCCGTGTTCCCCGCGTTGGGCGCGCTGGTCGGTCGGGTGCCGGTCGTGTCGACGGTGACCGGCTGGCTGTTCGGCGGCGGCGCGGCCATGGCGTGGGGTGTGTACGCCCTCAACCAGGACACCGCGAAGCCGGCGACCACGAAACGGCTCCTGGTGGTGGCCTGGGTGTGGACGGGGGTGGCGCTGCTGCTGTTCCCGACCGGCTACGCCGACAGCATCCGGCTGCCGGTCGACTTCTGGGCGGGCGTGTACGCGGGCGCCTACGGCATGGTCCTGTCCCCGGTGGCGTTCGGCGTGGTCGCGGTGGGCTGGTGGCTGCTGGTCAACAAGCTGTTCGGGTACAAGGAAGAGCCCAGCAACCAGGCCGTCGGCTGGATCCTCGTGGGTTACGCGACCCTGCTGCTGGTGTGGGGCTCAACCCTGCTGCGCATGTGACGCCCGCGCCGCGGCGACGACGGCGGCGCTGATCGCGGCCACGTCGTCGTCGGTGCTGATGAACGGCGGCATGGTGTAGATCAGGTCCCGGAACGGCCGGAGCCACACACCGTGGTCGACGGCAGCGGCCGTGGCGGCGGCCATGTCCACGGGGTGGTCGAGCTGCACGACGCCGATCGCGCCGAGCACCCGCACGTCACCGGGCGCCTCCGCGAGCCCGGACTTGAGCCCGTCCTCGATCCGCCGCACCGATCCCCGCCAGTCCTGCGACAGCAGCAGGTCGGTGGACGCCAGCGCGACCGCCGACGCCAGCGGGTTGCCCATGAACGTCGGCCCGTGCGCCAGCACCGGCACCTCGCCGCGCGAGATCCCGTCCGCCACGCGCGACGTGCACAGGGTCGCCGCCATCGACAGGTAACCGCCGGTCAGGGCCTTGCCGAGGCACATGATGTCCGGGCTGATCCCGGCGTGGTCGGCGGCGAACAGCTCACCGGTGCGGCCGAAGCCGGTGGCGATCTCGTCGAAGATCAGCAGCACGTCGTGCGCCAGCGCCAGCTCGCGCAGCACGTGCAGGTAGCGCGGGTCGTGGAACCGCATCCCGCCGGCGCCCTGCACGACCGGCTCCACGATCACGGCGGCCAGCTCACCGGCGTGCGCCTCGATCAGGTCGGCCAGCTCCTGGACGTACGCGGTCTCCAGGTCGCGCGGCGGCGCGGACGCGAAGACCTGGTCCGGCAGCACGCCCCGCCACAGCGAGTGCATCCCGCCCTCCGGGTCGCACACCGCCATCGGCTGGAACGTGTCGCCGTGGTACCCGCCGCGCCAGGTCAGCAGCCGCCGCTTCTCCGGCCGCCCCTGCGAGCGCCAGTACTGCAACGCCATCTTGATCGCGACCTCGACCGACACCGAGCCGGAGTCGCACAGGAACACGTGCTGCAACGGCTCCGGCGTGATCTCCACCAGCCGGGCCGACAGCGCCACCGCGGGCTCGTGGGTGAGGCCGCCGAACATGACGTGGCTCATCCGGCCGAGCTGGTCGCGCACCGCCTCGTCCAGGACCGGGTGCCGGTAGCCGTGGATCGCGGCCCACCAGGACGACATGCCGTCGACCAGCTCGCGGCCGTCGTCCAGCCTCAGCCGGACCCCTGAAGCCGACGAGACGACCAGCGGCTCCAGGGTGCCCGGCATCGGGCCGTACGGGTGCCAGACGTGCGCCTGGTCCAGCTTCAGCAGCTCATCGCGGTCCACGGGGCGTCAGGCTAACCGGCAGCGACTCGAGCCCGCGCATGAGCGTGCCCTGCCGCCACCGCAGCGACTCCGGGTCGGCCGCCAGGGCGAAGTCGAACCGGTCGAGCAGCGACCCGATCGCGATCTCGCCCTCCATCCGGGCCAGCGGCGCGCCCAGGCAGTAGTGCACGCCGTGGCCGAACGCCAGGTGCCCGCCGGCGGGCCGGGTGATGTCGAACCGGTCCGCGTCGGGGAACCGGTCCCCGTCGCGGTTGGCGCCGTTCAGCGACACGACCACCACGCTGTTCTTCGGGATGACCACGTCGCCCACCTCGACGTCCTCGACGGTGACGCGGATGGTCGCGTGGTTGACCGGGCTCTCGTAGCGCAGGAACTCCTCCACCGCGCCCGGCAGCAACGACCGGTCCGCGCGCAGCCTGTCCGCCTGGTCGGGGTGGCGGAGCAGGAGGTGCACGCCGTTGGTGATCAGGTTGACCGTCGTCTCGTGCCCGGCGACCAGCAGCAGGAACGCCATGGAGATCAGTTCCAGCTGGTCAAGCCGCTCGCCTCCCTCTTCGGCGTGCACCAGCTCAGAGAAGAAGTCGTCACCCGGGTTCGCCCGCTTGTGGTCGACGAGCCGGGTCAGGTAGTCCGCCATCCGACCCGCCGCCGCCTGCACGGCCTCCGCGTCCGGGCCGCCGAGGACCAGGGTGTTCGACCACACCCGGAATTCGTCGCGCGCGTCCAGCGGCACGTCGAGCATCTCGCAGATCACCGTGATGGGCAGCGGGAACGACAGCGCGTCGACGAGGTCCATCCCGGAATTGATGGTCGCAGAATCGGTGGTCGCCGCCTTGGCCGCCATCTCGTCCAGCAGGCCGTCGGTGATCTCCTGCACGCGGGACCGCAACTGCTCGATCCGCCGCGCGGTGAACGCCTTGGTGACGAGCTTGCGCAGCCGGGTGTGGTCCGGCGGGTCCATGTTCAGCATGTGCTGCATCAGGGACGAGTCGAACTCCCCCGCCTCCTCGCCGTCGACCTGGTTGCGCTGCATGATGCCCGGGAACGCCCGGTAGTCCTTGCTGAACCGCTGGTCGGCGAGCGCCTGCCGGGCGTCCTCGTACCGCGTGACGAGCCATGCCTTCGTGCCGCCCGGCAGCACCACCTCGGTCGCCGCCGCCTGCGCGCGCATCCGGGTGTGGTAGGCGTGCGGATCGGTGAAGTACTCGGGTCCGAGCACGTCGAGTCCGGCGATCTTCTCCCCCACGGGGATCTCCTCCTCGGTTGAGTTAACCCTGTTCACTCAACGATTCGAGACTCCCTCGTGTCCCCGGATGGGACCTATGTCACCCGATCAACCCAAGCACCCCGGTCCCAGCAGCGCCTTCAGGTCACCCATCAGGGACGGCGTTGGCGTCACCCGGAGCGCGTCGTCCAGCTTCAGCAACGTGTTCCGGCTGCTGTTGATGACGAGGTTCAGGTGCACCTCGGTCGTACCGGGATGCGCGGACAGCACTTCCTTCAACGACGTCACCAGCTTCGGGTCGCAGCGCGACGCCGCCACCTTCAGCTTCAACGCCTGCGCGCCCAGTTCGGTCAGGTCCGGCACGACCAGGTCGTTGGCGATCAGCGAGATCCGGTCCTCGCGCTTCGCCACGCGCGCCTTGACCAGCACGATCGCGTCCTCGGCCACCGACATGCCGTGCACCATGTAGCTCTTGGGGAAGAACAGCACCTCGATGCCACCGGCCAGGTCCTCCAGCTGCGCGGAGGCCCACGGCTCGCCGTTCTTGTTCACCCGGCGGGTGACCGAGGCGAGGATGCCGCCCAGCGTGACCTGCGTGCCGTCCGGCACGTCGCCTTCCAGGATGCGCGGGATCGAAGTGTCCGAATAGGACCCCAGCAGCTGCTCGACGCCGTTGAGCGGGTGGCCGGACACGTACAGGCCCAGCATCTCCCGCTCCAGCGTGAGCTGGTGCTTGGCCTCCCAGTGCTCGTCCGGGATCTTGACGTCGAACACGCTCGCGCCGTCGTCACCGCCGCCGTCGCCGAACAGGTCGAACTGGCCGCGCGCCTCTTCCTTCTTGGTCAGCATGATCGCGTCGACCGCCTCGACGTGGACCATGTGCAGGCCCTTGCGCGGGTGGCCGAGCGAGTCGAACGCGCCCGCCTTGATCAGCGATTCGACGACCTTCTTGTTGCACGCCTGCACGTCGACCTTGCGCAGAAAGTCGGAGAAGTCGGCGAACTTCCCCTTCTCCTTGCGGGTCCGGATGATCGCGTCGACCACGTTCGCGCCGACGTTGCGGATCGCGCCGAGGCCGAACCGGATGTCGTTGCCGACCGCGACGAACTCGCGTTCGGACTCGTTGACGTCCGGCGGCAGCACGGTGATGCCCATCCGGCGGCACTCGGCCAGGTAGACGGCCGACTTGTCCTTGTTGTCCGAGTTCGTGGTCAGCAGCGCTGCCATGTACTCGCCGGGGTAGTTCGCCTTGAGGTACGCGGTCCAGTACGCGATCAGGCCGTACGCGGCGGAGTGCGCCTTGTTGAACGCGTAGTCGGCGAACGGGACGAGGATGTCCCACAGCGTCTTGATCGCCTCGGGCGAGTAGCCGTTGTCGCGCATGCCCGCCTCGAAACCCTCGTACTCCTTGTCGAGGATCTCCTTCTTCTTCTTGCCCATCGCGCGGCGGAGCAGGTCCGCTTGGGCCAGCGTGTAGCCCGCCACCTTCCGCGCGATCGCCATGACCTGCTCCTGGTACACGATCAACCCGTAGGTCGTGTCCAGGATCTCGGCCAGCGGCTCCTCGAGCTCCTTGTGGATCGGCGTGATCTCCTGCTGCTTGTTCTTGCGCAGCGCGTAGTTCGTGTGCGAGTTCGCGCCCATCGGACCCGGCCGGTACAGCGCGATGACCGCCGAGACGTCCTCGAAGTTGTCCGGGCGCATGAGCCGCAGCAGGTCGCGCAGGGCGCCGCCGTCGAGCTGGAACACGCCCAGCGTGTCGCCGCGGCCCAGCAGCTCGTACGTCTTCCGGTCGTCGAGGGCGACGGTGGTGATGTCCACGTCGCCCTTGCCGTTGAGCGCGATGTTCTTCAGCGCGTCGTCGATCGTGGTCAGGTTGCTCAGGCCGAGGAAGTCCATCTTCAGCAGGCCGAGCGTCTCGCACGTCGGGTAGTCGAACTGGGTGATGATCGACCCGTCCTGCGGGCGCTTCCAGACCGGGATGTGGTCCGTCAGCGGCTCCGCGGACATGATCACCGCGCAGGCGTGCACGCCCGCGTTGCGGATCAGGCCCTCCAGCCCGCGGCCGGTGTCGATGATCTCCTTGACCTGCGGGTCCGTGTCGTAGAGGGCGCGCACCTCGGCGGCCTCCGAGTACCGCTTGTGCTGCGGGTCGAAGACGCCCGCCAGCGGGATGTCCTTGCCCATCACGGCGGGTGGCATGGCCTTGGAGATCCGGTCCGCGACCGCGTAGCCCGGCTGCCCGTACAGCACGCGGGCCGAGTCCTTGATCGCCGCCTTCGCCTTGATCGTGCCGAACGTGATGACCTGGGCGACCTTGTCGGCGCCCCACTTCTCGGTGACGTACCGGATCACGTCACCGCGCCGGCGCTCGTCGAAGTCGATGTCGATGTCGGGCGGGCTGACCCGGTCCGGGTTCAGGAACCGCTCGAAGATCAGGCCGTGGGCCAGCGGGTCGAGGTCCGTGATGCCCATCGCGTACGCGATCAGCGCGCCCGCGGCGGAACCTCGGCCGGGGCCGACCCGGATGCCGTTCGCCTTGGCCCAGTTGATGAAGTCGGCGACCACCAGGAAGTAGGACGGGAAGCCCATCTGGAGGATGACGTCGATCTCGAACTCGACCTGCTTGCGGTGCACCTCGTCGACGCCCTCCGGGAACCGGCGGCGCATGCCCTCCCAGACCTCGTCCCGGAAGTAGTCGGCCTCGGTCTTGCCGTCCGGCGTCGGGTAGCGCGGCATCAGGTTCTGGAACGCGAACATGCCGGTCGTGTCGACCTTCTCGGCCACCAGCAGGGTGTTGCGGCACCCCTCCTGCCAGGCGTCCGACGAGTCGATCGCGCGCATCTCGTCCGGCGACTTCAGGTAGTAGCCCGTGCCGTCGAACTTGAACCGGCCCGGGTCCTGGAGCGTCTTGCCGGTCTGCACGCACAGCAGCGCCTCGTGCGCCTCGCGGTCCTCGGCGTAGGTGTAGTGCGAGTCGTTGGTCACCACGAACGGGATGCTGAGCTTCTTCGCGATGTCCATCAGGCCGCCGCGGACCCGGCTCTCGATCTCGATGCCGTGGTCCATCAGCTCCACGAAGAAGTTCTCCGCGCCGTAGATGTCGCGCCACTTCGCGGCGGACTCCAGGGCCTCCTTCTCGTGGCCGAGGCGCAGCCGGGTCTGGACCTCGCCGGACGGGCAGCCGGTGGTCGCCATCAGCCCCGCCGAGTGCTCGGCGATCAGCTCGGCGTCCATCCGCGCCCACTTGCCCAGCTGGCCCTCCGTCGAGGCCCGGCTGGCGACCTTCATCAGGTTGTGCAGGCCCTCGTTCGTCCGGGCCCAGATGGTCTGGTGGGTGTACGCGCCGCTCGCGGAGACGTCGTCGGACTTCTGCCCGGGGTCGCCCCACAGCACGCGCTTCTTGTCGAAGCGCGACTCCGGCGCCAGGTACGCCTCGATGCCGATCACCGGCTTGATCCCGGCCGCCGTCGCCTGCCGGTAGAAGTCGTAGGCGCCGTACATGTTGCCGTGGTCGGTGATCGCGGCGGCCGTCATGCCCATCCGCTCGCACTCGGCGAACATGTCCTTCAGCTTGGCCGCGCCATCGAGCATCGAGTACTCGGTGTGCACGTGGAGGTGCACAAACGAGTCGGACACCCAAACCCCCCTGAAGATCGCAGCGGGCCCGGGACTCGAAGCGCTCGGGCAAGACGCGCTCGACCCTATAACGCCGCCGGGAAACACGAATGGCGGCACGCCCGGGTGACGGCGAGCAACCCTCACGTCACCTCACCGTGCCGGGCGGGTCGATGGAACGGAGATCCGTCCAGCCGGGTAGCGTTCCCGGTGTGGTAGCGCCGGACCCCGTCGACGCCCGTCTCCTGGCCATGATCGCCGAGATGGGCCGTGCCGCCGTGCACGAGGTGGCCGCGCGGCTGGGCATGGACCCGCGGGAGGCCGCCGCCAGGCTGATCACCCTGTCCGGCAGCGGGCTGCCGCTGCTGGTCGGCGTGGAGTGCGACCCGAACGGCATCCGCAAGGCCTTGGCGAACAGCGTGGCGTGGGGCAGCTACTCGGGGCCCGGCGGGCAGGCCGTCCGCGGCACGCCGAGCGGCCCGTACCCGCCCGCGCCCGGCACGGTGCACGGGACGCCGTCCGGCTCGTACCCCGGCCACCCCGGTCCGCAGGGGCCGCCCAGCGCGCCGTTCCCGGCGCAGCACGGCGGGTCGGGACCGGTGCCCGTGTCGGAGCCGATGAGCACGTGGGGCGTGCCCGGCACGTCCGGTTGGGCTCGCGGTGACCAGGCGCCCGCGCCGCGGTCGCGCACCGGCAAGATCGGCACGACGTTGGAGACCGAGGGCCTGGAGGGCGCCCGGTTGACCATCCAGCTGGTCGAGGTGGTCGACCCGGCCGACTTCCTGTTCACGGCGGCCGGTTACAAGCTGGCGGTCGGTGAGCGGGCCGTGGTCGTGCACACGGAGCTGGCGAACGTCGGGCAGGTGCCGTTCAACTCGCTGCCCGACATGTACCTGGTGCTGATGACGAACAAGGGCGAGACGGTCGCCAAGGCGCCGGTGTCGCTCTCCTCCCGTCCGCCGCACAAGATCGGCATCCAGCCGGGCGAGACCGCCGGCGGCCACACGGTCTACGTGCTGCCGGAGGACACCGTGGTGTTCTCCGTTCGCTGGAGCTCCCGCCCCGAGACCGACCTCAACACCCTGGTCTGGACCATCGACGACTAACCCGTGAGTCCTACGTTCACGCCCCGTGAGTCCTACGTTCAGAACCCCTGAATTCAACGCTCAGGACGGGCGGGCGTGTTCTGAGCGTTGAACTCGGGGGTTCCGAACGTAGGACTCACGCGTTCTGGACGTAGGACTCACGCGGGGTGGGGGTGGGGTCGCGGGTGATGCCCACGTCGCCCCTGGTCAGGGTGGCGAACAGGATCACGGCCAGCACGGTGGCGGACGCCATCACCGTCACCATGGGCAGCACGCTCGCCGAGCCGCCCGCGCCGACCAGCGGAGCCATCAGCCCACCGACCAGGAACGTGGTCACGCCCAGGACGGCCGACGCGCTGCCCGCCGCCTCCGGGTGCCGGGACATCGCCAGCGTGGACGCGTTCGGCATGAGCAGGCCGACGCTCATCGTCAGCAGGAACAACGGCGGCAGGAACGTCGCCAGGCCGCCACCCGCCACGCCGCCGACGAGCAGGCCGACCCCGCCCACCGCACTGCCCGCCAGGCCGATCTTGAGCAGCGGACGCGGCATGACGCGGCCGGTCAGGGCGGTGTTGAGCAGCCCCGCCACCAGGATCGCCACCGAGTTCAGCGCGAACACCAGGCTGAACTGCTGCGGCGTCAGCCCGTACACGTTCTGCAGGATGAACGACCCGCCGGCCACGTACGCGAACAGCGAGCCGAGGGCCAGCGCCGACGCCAGCGCGTAGCCCAGGAACTTCCGGTCGGCGAGCAGACCGCCGAACACCTTCACCGTGAGCAGCAGGTTCGCCGGGCGGCGCTTGCTCGGCGGCAACGTCTCCGGCAACCCCGTGGCCAGCGCGATCAGCAGGATCAACCCGAACACACCGAGCACGACGAACGTGCCGCGCCACGACGTGAACCTCAGCAGCTGCCCGCCGAGCACCGGCGCCAACACCGGGCCCAGGCTGTTCACCAACATCATCAGCGACATGAACCGCGCCATCGCCAGGCCTTCGAACCGGTCCCGCGCGACCGCCATCGCGACCACGAATCCGGCCGCCACGCCCAGCCCCTGCAGCAGGCGCAGTCCGGCGAACGCGAGCGCACTCGGCGCGACCGCGCAGAAGAGCGAGATCACGACGTAGCTGCCGATCCCGACCAGCAGCGGCCGACGCCTGCCCCACGAGTCGGACAGCGGACCGACCACGAGCTGGCCGGCCGACAGACCGAGGATGAACGTGGTCAGCGACAGCTGGATCTGGGTCTCGACCGCACCGAACTCGGCCGCGATGGCCGGGAACCCCGGCAGGTACATGTCCACCGACAGCGGCCCGAGCAGGCACAGGGACCCCAGCAGCGCGACCAATCGGGTCCTGTTGTCCATTACCGCACTCCCCCCAGGCCTCATCTGTCAAAAGCTTCGCAAGACAAACGACCTGAGGAAAGCGATATGTCCGACGTCACCCGCCGAGCGCAAGACTTTCGTCCCGCGCGGCCCGTCGGGAACGTCAGTAACCCTCTGCCCGCAACAGTTCCAGCGCGTCGGCGAGGTCGGCCGGGTACTCGCTGGTGTACGAAACCCACTGGCCGTCGGCAGGGTGGTGGAAGCCGAGTGTCCGGGCGTGCAGCCACTGCCGGGTGACGCCGAGCCGCTTGGCCAGCGACGGGTCGGCGCCGTAGGTCAGGTCGCCGACGCACGGGTGCCGCAGCGCGGAGAAGTGCACCCGGATCTGGTGCGTGCGGCCGGTTTCCAGGTGCACGTCGAGCAGTGACGCGGCCCGGAAGGCCTCCACCACCTCGTAGTGCGTGATGCTGGGTTTGCCGTTGGCCATCACGGCGAACTTGTAGTCGTGCTTCGGGTGCCGGTCGATCGGCGCGTCGATGGTGCCCTTGATCGGGTCCGGGTGCCCCTGCACGAGCGCGTGGTACAGCTTGTCGACGGTGCGTTCCTTGAACGCGTGCTTCAACGCCGAGTAGGCGTGCTCGCTCTTCGCCACCACCATGACGCCGGTCGTGCCGACGTCCAGCCGGTGCACGACGCCCTGGCGTTCGGCCGCGCCCGACGTGGCGATCCTGATGCCGGCCGCGGCGAGGCCGCCCACCACCGTCGGACCGGTCCAGCCGGGGCTGGGGTGCACGGCGACGCCGACCGGCTTGTCCACCACGATCACGTCGTCGTCCTGGTGCAGGATCTCCAGACCTTCGACGGGCACGGCCTGCACCTGCATCGGCCGCTCGGGCTCGGGGAGGGTGACCTCCAGCACCGAGCCCGCCATCAGCCGGTCCGACTTGCCCGCGGGCCGACCGTCCAGCACGACGTCGCCCGACTCGGTCAGCGCGGCCACCACCGTGCGGGACAGGCCGAGGAGCTTGGCCAGGCCGGCGTCGACCCTCATCCCGTCCAGACCGTCCGGAACGGGAAGGGTCCGGTAGTCGCTCATGCGCCCGCCTTCTTGGCCGCGGGCTTCTCCACGCGGGTGCCGTCGTAGTCACGTTGGAGCAGCGCCATGAGCACGATCACGCCGCCGCCCACGCAGATGGCGGAGTCCGCCACGTTGAACACCGGGAAGAAGTTCCCCCACGGGTCGAGCACCGAGATGAAGTCGACGACGCCGCCGCGCATCGGGCCGGGGCCGCGGAAGACGCGGTCCACAAGGTTGCCCATCGCGCCGCCGAGGACCAGGCCGAGCCCGATGGCCCAGCCGACCGACCGCAGCCGGCGCGCGATCCACAGGATGAACCCGACCACGCCGAACGCGATCAGCGCGAGGATCACCGTCCAGCCCTCGGCCAGGCCGAACGCGGCACCGGTGTTGCGGATCAGCGGCAGGTAGATGAGGCCGCCGAGCAGCTCGACCGGCTCGCGCCCTTCCAGGTGCTCCACCGCGATGATCTTGGTGACCAGGTCGACGGCCAACACGAGCGGTGCGATGACGGCCAGCAGGAGGACCCGGCGCCTGGGCAGCGGTGCGTCCGGCTGGTCCGGTGTGTCCGGCTCGGTGTTGGGATCGGTGCTCACCGGGCCATTGTCCAGCATGCAGGTCAGAGCAGGAACGGCGGGAGCGCGCGCTCGTCGTTCAGCGGTGCCCAGCGGCCGTCGCGGAGTTCGTACTCCCACCGCGAGCCCTCGGTGACGAGCGTGCGCAGCGCGGCCACGAAACGGTCCACGTGCTCTTCGGTCGTGCCCAGGCCGATGGACGCCCGCAGCGCGCGCTCGCCGTGCGCAAGACGGTCCACGGCGACGTGAGCGCAGAACGCGCCGTCACGCACACCGATGCCGTGCTCGGCGGACAGCGCGGCGGCGAGGTAGCCGACGTCCTGACCGCCGACGGTGAAGCTCACCACACCCACCCGGTCGTGCCCGGCCCCGAAGAGCGCCAGCTCGTGCACCCCGGGAACGGTCGCGAGTCCTTCGCGGAGCCGGGCCAGGAGCGCGCGCTCGTGCTCGGCGGTCTGCTCCCAGTGCCGACCCAGCACGTCACAGGCCACGGCCAGGGCGTGCACGCCCACCACGTTCGGCGTGCCGGCCTCGTGCCGCTCGGGCACCGCGGACCAGGCCACGCCCAGCCGGTCGCCGTGGTCCGTGACGCGACTCGTCGCGCCGCCGCCCACCAAGTACGGCTCGGCGGCCTGCAACCAGTCGGACCGGCCGACCAGCACGCCCGCGCCGAACGGCGCGTAGACCTTGTGCCCGGACAACACCGTGTAGTCGACGTCGAGCACGCGCACGTCGACCTGCCGGTGCGGTGCGAGCTGGGCGGCGTCCAGGGCGATCCGGGCGCCGTGCCGACGGGCCACCCGCGCCAGCTCCGTGACGGGCCACACCTCGCCGGTGACGTTGGACGCGCCGGTCACCACGACCAGGCGCGGGCCGACCGGCGCCTCGCGCAACGCCCGGTCCAGCTCCGACACCGCCGCGGCGGGCGAGTCGGGGGTGCGCAGGCGGCGCACGTTCGGGCCGCGCCACGGCAGCAGCGCCGCGTGGTGCTCGGTGTCGAACAGGATCACGGCGGTGTGCTTCGGCAGGCTCCTGGCCAGCAGGTTCAGCGCGTCGGTGGTGTTGCGGGTGAACACGACGGCATCGGTGTCGCGGGTGCCGAGGAAGCGGCGGACGGACGTCCGTGCCTGCTCGTAGACCTTGGTGCTGACCTGGGAGGCGAAGCCCGCGCCCCGGTGCACGCTGGCGTACCAGGGCAGCAGCTCGTCCACGGCGTCACGGACCTGCTCCAGGCACGGCGCGCTGGCCGCGTGGTCGAGGTTCGCGTACTCGACGCGTTCACCGGTCACCAGCGGCACGCGCAAGGTGGAACCGACGACGCTCGGGAGTGCGGAGGCGGTGATTCGGGGAACTGCGACGGTCATGACGCCCTCCGGGGGTCCGGGACCCCGTCCGAGAGGGAGCCCGCGCTTGCCGGGCGCCCTGCGCGCCAGGCCAGGTCCTCACCGGGGGCACCCCACCGCGGAGGAGGGTTGCCGGCCAGCAAGCCCGGGCTTGTCGCTGGCACTCATGACCTTCACGTCGAAGGTAACGCAGTGCGCGCGCTCACGTCGAGCGCGTTCACATCCTGGGAGACCCGGTCACGGCAGGCCGACGTCGCCCTTCCACCGGGCGAACCGGCCGGCCCGGTCAACGGCCCGGATGCGCTGCTCGGTCGCCGTGCGCATGGCCTCCGTGCACACGACCAGCAGCTGGTCGTGCTCCTGCAACCGCGTCGTGGGCTGCGGCGTGAAGCCGTCGTTGTCGCGCACCACGAGGCTCACCGACGACCCCGGCGGCAGCCGCAGTTCCGACAGGTAGACGCCGTGCAGCTTGGAGCCGCGCTGGATGCGCACCTGGAGGAGTTCCGCGCCCAGCTCGTCCAACGCCGACGAGTCGACCTGGACCTCCTGCGCCTCACCGGACTTGACCAGCTTCAGCCACTTGGCGAGCCACGGCAGGGTCGTGCCCTGCACCACGGTCAGCACCACCACCAGCACGAACACCGCGTCGACCAGCTGTTGCGCGCCCGGCACGCCCTGGATCAGCGGGATCAGCGCGAACACGATCGGCACCGCGCCGCGCAGCCCGGACCACGAGATGAACACCTGTTCCCGCCAGGGCACCCGGAACGGCAGCGCCGCGCAGAGCACCGACAGCGGTCGGGCCAGCAGCACCAGCACAGCGCCCGCGACCAGGGCGGGCACCAGCGCGTCGAGCAGCCTGCCGGGCGACGCGTACAGGCCGAGCAGCACGAACAGGCCGATCTGCGCGATCCAACCGAGCCCTTCGGCGAACGACAGGGTGTCCGCCCGGTGCGGCAGCCGCGCGTTGCCGAGCACCAGCGCGGCGATGTAGACGGCGAGGAAGCCGGACGCGTGCGCGACGTCGCCGACGGTGTAGGCGAGCAGGCACACGGCGACCGTCGCCAGCGGGTACAGGCCGGTGGCGGGCAGGGCGGCGCGGCGCAGGCCGACGCCGCCCAGCCAGCCGAGCACGATGCCGATCACCGCGCCCGCGACGAGTTCGTAGGCCATCAGCAGCGGCGCGGTCCACGTGATGGGTTCGGGTGCGGCCAGCAGCACGACGGCGATGTACACCGGCGCGTCGTTGATGCCGGACTCCAGCTCCAGCGGGCCGATGAGCCGCTTGCCCACGCCCACCCCGCGCAGCACGCTGAACACGGCCGCGGCGTCGGTGGACGACAGCACCGCGCCCCACAGCAACGCGGTGCGCCAGTCCATGTCCAGCAGGAAGTGCAGGGCGAACCCGGTCACCGCGATGCTCACGCCGACGGACACCGTGGACAGCGCGATGCCCAGGCCAAGCGCGGGCCGCACCTCACTCCACCGGCTGGTGAGACCACCCTCGGTGAGGATCAGCACGAGCGCGGCCGTGCCCAGCGACCGGGTCAGGTCGGCGTCCTCGAACTGGATGCCGACGACGGCCTCGCCGAGCAGCACGCCGATGCCCAGGTAGAGCAGCAGCGACGGCAAGCCGAGCCGGATCGACACCCTGACCGCGATGACCGAGAGCAGCAGAACCGCGGCGGCGATGCCGAGGAAGCCCGTCACACCGCCCACTCGACCTCCACGCCGTCGTCACCGCTGTTGTCACCCGTCGGGTCATTCTCCCTGGTGACACCGGGATGGACGAATCCGGAACAGAGCGGAGCGCCACCGGCCGAAGATCGCGGCTAGCGGTCGAGCAGTCGGGCCAACAGCTCGGCGGCGCCGGTCGGTGCGTGATCGACCTGGACGACCTTGTCCCGGCCCCGCTCGCCCGCGACCACGTCCACGTCCTGCTTCCGCACGCCGAACGCCTTCGCCAGCGCCTTCCGCACGGCCTCGTTCGCCTTGCCCTCCACGGCGGGTGCGGCGACCGCGACGACGAGCGCGTCGTCACCCCACCGGCCGCCGACGGCCTCGCGCTTCGCACCCGGCTTCACCCGGATCGTGAACCGGAACACATCAGGCACGGTGGGTCATGACGGTCAGCGTCTCCTCCACCAGCGCCCGCCGCGCCTTGACCAGGTCCGGCGCGGACGACAGCAGCTGTGCCTGCCCGAGGTAGACCGAGTAGGCGAGGACGGACCGCTGGCGGGCCTGCTCGACGGTGAAGCCGAGTTCACCGAAAAGGTCTTCCAGGTAGCCGATGCGCCGGTCGGTGACGCGGCGCAGCACGGGTGCCACGACCGGGTCGTCCTTGGCCGCGAGCAGGGCCAGCTCGACCGCGCTGTCCTCGACGTTCTCCAGCACCCTGCCGAACAGCAGCCGCAGCTTCTCCAGCGGGTTCGACACCGATTCGACGATCTCGATCACGGCCTCGGTGCGCTTGCGCTCCCAGCGTTCGAGGGTGGCTCTGAGCAGGGCCTCCCGGTTGGGGAAGTGCCAGTAGGCGCTGCCCTTGGTCGCGCCGAGCCGCGCCGCGAGGGGTTCCACCGCGACGGCCGCCACCCCGCCCTCGGCGAGCGCCCTGAGGGCCACCCCGGTCCAGTCGTCCTGCGTCCGCCTTGCCACGGCTCCATACGCTACCGTACGGTCACCGAACATACGGTGGCGTATGGAGGTTGCGATGATCGAGAACGTGCACGTCCGGCAGATCCCCGACAGCGCGGGCGTGATCGACGAGGTGGTGGAGCTGTGGCCCTCCGCCTGGCCGCCGCTGGTCCTCGACCGGCCGCTGGGCGTCGGCGCGAAGGGCGGCCACGGGTTCGTCCGCTACAGCTGCACCGACTACGTCCCCGGTCGGCGCGTCGAGTTCACCTTCGGGCCCGGCTTCGGGCTGGTAGGGACGCACACGCTGGAAGCCGTGCCGGGCGGGCTCCGGCACGTCCTGACCGGACGGACGCGTGGCCTGATGCGACTCGGCTGGCCGCTGGCCGTGCGGTGGCTGCACGACGCGCTCATCGAGGACCTGTTCGACAAAGCCGCCAACGCCCTCGGCCACCCGCCCGTGCACCGGGCCCGGTGGTCCCCCTGGGTCCGGATGATGTACGCAGCGGCCAAGCGGAGCGTCAAGCAACCCGCTTGACCGGCGTCCACCCCGGACACCGGCACCCGGACGCGCGCAACGTGAAGGGGGACCGGGCAAAAGCTCCCGGTCCCCCTTCACGTGCCACGGCTGCGTCAGACCCGGGCGACCGCCACCCGGACCTGCCGACCTTCACCGACGACGCCGTCCGAGCCCTCGGTGACCTCGCCGTACTCGACCGACCCGGTCAAGGTCTCCTCCTTCACGAACACCTCGAACTGCCGCACCGCCGCGTCGACGGCCGGCGGCAGCTGCAACGTCAAGGCGATCCGGTCGGACACGTCCAACCCGGCGTCCTTGCGCGCCTGCTGCACCACGCGCACCAGGTCACGGGCGATGCCCTCGGCCGCCAGCTCCTCCGTCACCACGGTGTCCAGCACGACCAGCCCGCCGCCGTTCGGCAGCGCCGCCGTCGCACCCCTGTCCGTGGCCACCAGTCGCTGCTCGTACTCCTCCGGGAACAGCTCGATCCCGGCCGCCACGACGCGACCGTCCACTTCCCGCCAGTCACCGGCCTTCACGGCCTTGATGACCTTCTGCACCTCAGGCCCGAGCCGCGGCCCGGCGGCACGCGCGTTGACCGCCAGCTCGAAGTGGCCGTGCGCGTCCACGTCGGTGGTCAGCTCGACCTCCTTGACGTTCACCTCGTCCCGCAGCACCTCGGCGAACGCCTCCAGCTGCGCCACGTCCGCGGAAGCGATCACCAGCTTCGCCAGCGGCAGCCGCACCCGCAGCCTGTTCGACTTCCGCAGCGACAACGCCGTGGACGCCACCTGCCGCACCTTGTCCATCGCGTCCACCAGGGCGGCGTCCGCGGGCAGGTCCGCCGCCGACGGGTAGTCCGCCAGGTGCACCGACCGGTCACCGGTCAGCCCGCGCCACACCGACTCGGTGGTCAGCGGCAGCAACGGCGCGGCCACCCGGCACACGACCTCCAGCACGGTGTGCAGCGTGTCGATCGCGTCCTGGTCGCCCGACCAGAACCGGTCCCGCGACCGGCGCACGTACCAGTTGGTCAGCACCTCCAGGAACTCCCGGATCGACGCGCACGCGCCCGAGATGTCGTACTCGTCCAGCTGCGCGGTCACGCCCGCGACCAGGTCGTGCGTCTTCGCCAGCACGTACCGGTCCAGCACGTGCCCCGAGTCCGTCCGCCACTTCCCCTCGACCCCGTCCGCGTTGGCGTACAGGGCCAGGAAGTACCAGGAGTTCCACAACGGCAGCACGGCCTGCCGCACCGCGTCGCGGATGCCGCGCTCGGTCACCACCAGGTCGCCGCCGCGCAGGATCGGCGACGCCATCAGGAACCAGCGCATGGCGTCCGAGCCGTCGCGGTGGAACACCTCGTTGACGTCCGGGTAGTTCTGGCGCGACTTGGACATCTTCTGCCCGTCGTCGCCCAGCACGATCCCGTGCGCCACGCAGTTGCGGAACGCGGGCCGGTCGAACAACGCCGTGGCCAGCACGTGCATGGTGTAGAACCAGCCGCGCGTCTGGCCGTTGTACTCGACGATGAAGTCACCCGGGTAGTGGTCCTCGAACCACTCGGAGTTCTCGAACGGGTAGTGCACCTGGGCGAACGACATCGAGCCGGACTCGAACCAGCAGTCCAGCACCTCGGGCACGCGCCTCATCACGGACTTCCCGGTCGGGTCGTCCGGGTTGGGCCGGGTCAGGTCGTCGATCGTGGGCCGGTGCAGGTCCGTCGGGCGCACGCCGAAGTCGCGCTCCAGCTCGTCCAGCGAGCCGTAGACGTCCACCCTCGGGTACTCCGGGTCGTCCGACACCCACACCGGGATCGGCGAGCCCCAGAACCGGTTGCGGGAGATGTTCCAGTCGCGGGCGTTCTCCAGCCACTTGCCGAACTGGCCGTCCTTGATGTGCTCGGGCACCCAGTTGATCTGCTGGTTCAGCTCGACCATCCGGTCCTTGAACCGCGACACCGCGACGAACCACGACGACACCGCGCGCTGGATCAGCGCGTTGTCGCACCGCCAGCAGTGCGGGTACGGGTGGTCGTAGGTCTCGTGGCGCAGCAGCAGACCCGCTTCCTTCAGGTCGCGGATGATCGGCTTGTTGGCCTCGAAGACCTGCAACCCCTCGTACGGCGGCACCTCGACGGTGAACCGGCCGTGCGCGTCCACCGGCACGACGACCTCGATGCCGGCCGCGTCGGTGACGAGCTTGTCCTCCTCACCGAAGGCGGGGGCGATGTGCACCATGCCCGTGCCGTCCTCGGTGGTGACGTAGTCGGCGGCCAGCACCTGGTGCGCGTTCTCCCGGCCGACGAAGAAGTCGAACGGCGGCGCGTACCTCCGGCCCACCAGGTCGGCGCCCTTGCAGCGGGCCACGACCGGCGGCTCCTCGCCCAGCTCACGGGCGTACGCGGGCACGCGGGCCTCGGCGAGCAGGTAGCGCTCGCCGTTCGCCTCGACCGTCACGTAGTCCACGTCCGGGTGCACGGCGGCGGCCAGGTTCGACGGCAGCGTCCACGGCGTCGTCGTCCACACCAGGGCCAGCTCGCCGGTCTCCAGCCGCAGGCCGACCGTCACCGCCGGGTCCTGCCGGTCCCGGTACGTGTCGTCCATCTTGGTCTCGGTGTTGGACAGCGGCGTCTCGCAGCGCCAGCAGTACCAGAGCACCCGGAAGCCCTCGTAGACCAGACCCTTGTCCCACAGGGTCTTGAAGGCCCACATGACGCTTTCCATGTAGTCCAGGTCGAGGGTCTTGTAGTCGTTGTCGAAGTCGACCCAGCGGGCCTGCCGGGTCACGTAGTCGCGCCACTGGTCGGTGTACCGGAGCACCGACGTGCGGCAGGCCTCGTTGAACTTCTCGATGCCGAACGCCTCGATCTCGCTCTTCGACGAGAACCCGAGCTGCTTCTCCGCCTCGACCTCGGCGGGCAGGCCGTGGGTGTCCCAGCCGAACCGGCGCTCGACGTGCTTGCCGCGCATGGTCTGGTAGCGCGGGACGACGTCCTTGACGTAGCCGGTGAGCAGGTGGCCGTAGTGCGGCAGGCCGTTGGCGAACGGGGGGCCGTCGTAGAAGACGAACTCGTTGGCCCCGTTGTCCCCGGCGGGGCGGGCGTCGATGGACGCCTGGAACGTCCGGTCGGACTTCCAGAAGTCGAGGACACCCTCTTCGAGGGCGGGGAAGGACGGCTGGGAGGGAACGGAACCCTCGCCTGCCTTCGGGTAGGCCATCGTGCTGCTCCTCGCGTGCGTCCAACCGGCTCACGGGGACGACACGCCGGTCACGGCGCACCGCGGTACCACCCCGCTTGCCAGGGCGCGAAGGCACTGGCCTCTCTTCTACGGCTGTGACGGGCCGCTCCCGTCCGGTTCTACTAGGGCTCGCGCCCGTTCTTCCGGAGGCTCCCCGGTGATGGCCGGATCAACGCCTTGCTACCTCCCAGGGTAGCCGAAGCACGCAAACCGCTTTTCCCCGAGACGAGCGGTACCCGTGCGAAGGGCACGCGGGGGTCAGGGGGTGGGGCGCTCGGCGTCGGCCCGCTTCTCGGCCGCGAGGCTGGAGTCCGGGCGGCACACCGCGCACGGCGTGAAGCCGAGCTGGCGGGCCTCGTTGACCGGCAGGCCCAGAGACGCCCGTGACGCTAGCCAAGGGCACGCGGCGAGGTGGTAGCGGGGACGTTCGTCCAGCACCCGCACCTCGTGGGTGAGCTCGCTCACGACGAGGGCGTCGCCGGCGTCCGTGTCCTCCTCGCCAGGCTCGACTTCTGCCTGGTCAGGTGGCCCCGGAGCGTCTTCGACCCCCGTCCCGCCCTGATGATCACCAACGGTAACCTGATGATCAACAGTGCCGGTGCCGGCAGCCGGGGCGCCCGACCGGTGACGAAGCCACCAGTCGAGCACGAGGACCACCGCAGCGGCCCCGCTCGCACCCACGGACAACCACGCCCAATAGGTCTGGGCGCTGGTCAGCGCGGGCACGAGCAACCCCAGGGCTGCCAGCACCAACAGCAGGACTATGTAGAGCACGTCCAGCAGACTAGATCAGCAACGCCGATCAGCCGGCCTCGGCGCGTGCCCCGAAGGAGTAGCCACCCTGCTGACGCCCGTCGGACGGCGCGGCAGGACCCCGGTCCTGGAGGTCGCGCAGCGACGACTCGAGCATCGTCTTGAGCCGGGTGCGGTACTCGCGCTCGAACGTCTGAAGCTTGTCGATCTGCTTCTCGAGCGTGTTCTTCTCCTGGGTGATGTTGCCCATCACCTCGGCGTGCTTGCGCTGCGCGTCGCGGTCGAGCGCGCTGGCCTTCTCGCGGGCCTGCCGCTCCAGCGTCTCGGCGCGGGTTCGCGCGTCGTTGAGCATGGTCTCGGCACGCGTGCGCGCCTCGTTGACCATCGTGTCGGCCTTGGACCGCGCCTCGGACAACAGCTGCTCGGACTTGGTCCGCGCCTCCGACAGCATCCCGTCGGCCTCGGCCTTGGCCTCACCGGTGAGCCGGTCGGCCATCTCCTGGGCCAGGCCCAGGACCTTGGCGGCCTGCACGTGGTGGTCGCCACCACCGCCGCCGCCACCGGGAGCGGTCTGCTCCAGCGCCGAAGGGGGCGGCACCGGGGCGAGCCTGCGCGGCTCGTCGACGACACGGCTCGGGCCGACACCCGCGGCAACCTTCGCCCGGGCGTCTTCGAGGTCGGCACGCGCGGTCTCGACCTGCTGGTCGAGCTGCTCGACCTGCTGGCGCAGGTCGTTGTTCTCCTCGATCAGGCGAGCGAGCTCGCCTTCAACCAGGTCGAGGAACGCGTCCACCTCGTCCTCGTTGTAGCCCCGCTTGCCAATCGGCGGCTTGCTGAACGCGACGTTGTGCACGTCCGCGGGGGTCAACGGCATCAGATCACCTCACGCACTCCTGGGCTGTGGACATCCCTGGTCCCCTCACCTGGGATCGGCTACTCGCATCAGAATGATAACGACCAGCAACAGCACAATAATGGACAAGTCCAGTCCGATGCCCCCGATCCGCACCGTCGGGATGATCCGACGCAGCAGCCGGACCGGGGGATCGGTCACGGTGTAGACGGTCTCAAGCGCCACCGCGACACCGCCCGCAGGCCGCCATCCTCTGGCGAAACTACGAACGAGTTCCACGACGACACGCGCCGTGAGCAGCAGCCAGAACGAGAACAACACGTAGTAGACCACGAGCCAGAGGGCATCCACAGCGTCAACTGTGCCATCACTCAGGGCTGGTTGAGGAACCCGCCCTCCGCGAGGCGCCTCCGGTCCTCAGCCGTCACGTCGATGTTCGGCGGTGAGAGAAGGAACACCTTGTTCGTCACCTTGTCGATTGAACCTCGCAGGGCGAACGCGAGCCCCGCGGCGAAGTCGACCAGCCGCTTGGCGTCCGCGTCGTCCATGTCGGTGAGGTTCATGATCACCGGCGTGCCGTCGCGGTAGTGCTCGCCGATGGTCCGCGCCTCGTTGTAGCTGCGCGGGTGCAGCGTGGTGATGCGGCCCAGCGGGTGGCTCGGCGGGTCGGCCGCGGGTCGCAGCCTGCCGACGGGCTCACGCTGCGGTTCGACGGCCAGCGCGCCCTGCGTCTCGGGGCTCCACGAACGCCGTGGACGAGCGCCGCGCTCCGGCTCGAAGTCGTCCGCCTCGTCCAGCTCGGCGCGGTAGCCGTTGAAGGAACGACGACGTGCGGTCCGCTGCTCGGGGTAGGGCTCGTACTCCTCCGAATCCGTGTACTCGGGCCGGTAGTCCGCGTAGCGGCGGTCCTCCTCGTAGGCGGCAGGGTCGTCGGCGTACTCGGCGGGAACCATCCCGAAGTAGGCCTTCAGCTTGTGAAACCCGCTCATGGCTTGAGCCCTTCCTCCGCCGAGATCCCTACCCGAAGGACGTCGCGGCCGTCCCAGAGGTTCCGGACAGTTACGGCGAGGCTAGCCTCCGGCTGCCCAGCAACGCTGTTCCGACACGCACGCAGGTGGATCCCCGCGCGATGGCGTCCTCAAGGTCACCGCTCATCCCCGCCGAGATCACGGTGGCATCGGGATGATCGTCCCGCAAGCGGGTTACCGCTTCATATAGAGAGGCAAACGCCACCTCTGGAGACATCCCAAGGGGTGCGACGGTCATCACACCCCGCAGGAGAAGTTCACTCGATAGTGCTATGTGATCGGCCAGTCGCGGAAGGTCACCGATCGGGTGACCGCCGCGGGCCTCGTCGCCGTCGATGCTGACCTGGATCAGCACCTCCACCGGCTCGACCGCGGCCTTGGCGATGGCGTCGGCGAGCCGGACCGAGTCGACCGTGTCGATCCGGTGCGCCCAGCGGAGGACGGACTTCGCCTTGTTCCGCTGGAGCGAGCCGACCATGTGCCACTTCGCGGGCGCGCCCGGCCGCAGCCCCGCGAACTCGGCCGTCTTGCGGTTGGCCTCCTGGTCGCGGTTCTCGGCGAAGTCGGTCAGCCCGAGGTCGCTCAGGATCGCCACGTCCTCGGCCGGGAACGTCTTCGTGACGGCCAGCAGGTCCACCTCGTCCGGCGAGCGGCCGGCCGCCGCGCACGCCGCGGCGATCCGCTCCCTGACCTCGGCCAGCGACAGGGCCAGCTCTTCGCGCCGGTTCACGGTTCCATCCAGATGACGCCCGCGAGCCGCCCCGTCCCCGGAGTGCGGCGGTGGCTGAACAACGACTTCTCCTCGAACGTGCACCGCGGGTCCAGGCCGAGCCTGCCGACGCCCGCGTCCGCGAGTTGCTGCCAGAGACCGGCCCGCAGGTCCAGCGCGGGTTTGCCGGACCTGGTCTTCGACGCGCTGCCGGGCAGGTGCTTGTCGACGTCGGCGCGCATCGCGGCGGGCACCTCGTAGCACTGGCCGCAGACGGACGGGCCGAGCAGCACCTCGATCCGGTCCTTCCGGGCACCCAGCTCGACCATGCGGTCCAGGGTCGACGGGACGACGCCGACACGTGCGCCGACGCGTCCGGCGTGGACGGCGCCGATCACGCCCGCCTCGGGGTCGCCGAGCAGCACCGGCACGCAGTCCGCGGTCAGCACCACCAGCGCCAGCCGTTCGCGGGCGGTGACGACGGCGTCGGTGGCCTCCAGCGGCTCGTCGACGGGTCCGTCGACCACGGCGACGGTCCGCCCGTGCACCTGTTCCATCCACACCAGGCGTTCCGGTCCGAGCCCGATGCCCTCGGCCAGCCGCTCCCGGTTGGCCGTGACGGCGGCCGGGTCGTCACCGACGTGGTCGCCGAGGTTGAAGGAGTCGTACGGCGGCTTGGACACGCCACCTTCACGGGTGGTCACGACACGACGGATGCGCACACCCCAAGCTTCCCAGACCCCGCACCCCAGTGAGTCCTACACCCAGAACGCGTGAGTCCTACGTTCAGAACACGCGAGTCCTACGTTCAGAACGCGTGAGTCCTACGTTCGCGTACCCCGAGTTCAACGCTCAGGACGGCTCTGGACGGCCGCCCGTGTTCTGAACGTTGAACTCGGGGGTTCGGAACGTAGGACTCGGGTGTTCTGAACGTAGGACTCGGGTGTTCTGAACGTAGGACTCACGCGGGTGGTTAGCGGCGCATGAACGGGGGCACGTCGACCTCGTCGTCGGGGTCGTCGGTCACCGGAACGGCCCGGCTCGGCAACGTGCCGCCGGTGTTCCCCTGCAGCCCCGGCGTCAGCGACCTCGGCATGGTCGGCTGCGGCGTCCCGTACGGGGACTGGCCGTTGCCCTGGCCGGGCTGCTGCTGCGGCACGACAGGACGGGGCGGCACGACCGGGGGCTGCTGGTCCACGTGCTGCGACACCTGCTGCGACACGGGCTGTTGGTGCGGCTGCTGGTGCTGGTGCTGCACGGGTTGCAGCTGTTGGTGTTGCTCCGGCTGGGTGTGGTTGACCTGACCCGCGGTGGCGGTTGCCACCGGGGTGCCTCGCGGCGGGCTGGACAGAGCCTGTGGCTCCAGCTTCTTGTGCGTCGGCCCGCCACTGTCAAAACCCGCCGCGATCACCGTCACACGGACCTCGTCACCGAGCGAGTCGTCGATGACCGTGCCGAAGATGATGTTCGCGTCGGGGTGCGCGGCTTCCTGCACCAGCGAAGCCGACTCGTTGATCTCGAACAGCCCGAGGTCGCTGCCACCGGCGATCGAGAGCAGCACGCCGTGCGCACCCTCCATCGACGCTTCCAGCAGCGGCGAGTTAATCGCCTTCTGGGCGGCTTGGACAGCTCTCCCCTCGCCACGCGCCGAGCCGATGCCCATCAGGGCACTGCCCGCGCCGGACATGACCGACTTGACGTCGGCGAAGTCGAGGTTGATCAGACCGGGGGTGGTGATCAGGTCGGTGATGCCCTGGACACCGGACAGCAGCACCTCGTCCGCCGAGCGGAACGCGTCCATCAGCGAGACGCCGATGTCGCCGAGCTGGAGCAGCCGGTCGTTGGGGATCACGATGAGGGTGTCGCACTCGTTGCGCAGGGCCTGTATTCCGTCTTCGGCCTGCTTGGCGCGGCGCTTGCCCTCGAACGAGAACGGTCGCGTGACCACACCGATGGTCAGCGCGCCGAGCTTGCGGGCGATCGAGGCCACCACGGGCGCGCCACCGGTGCCCGTGCCGCCGCCCTCGCCGGCGGTCACGAACACCATGTCCGCGCCCTTGAGGACTTCCTCGATCTCCTCGCGGTGGTCTTCGGCGGCCTTGTGGCCGACTTCGGGATTGGCGCCGGCTCCCAGGCCGCGGGTGAGTTCGCGGCCGATGTCGAGCTTCACGTCGGCATCCGACATGAGCAGCGCCTGGGCGTCGGTGTTCACCGCGATGAACTCGACACCCTTGAGCCCGACCTCGATCATGCGGTTGACGGCGTTGACACCGCCACCGCCGATGCCGACGACCTTTATCACCGCGAGGTAGTTGTGCGGGGGCGTCATCGGTCCGCCTTCCTGATCGTGTCCGTGCTCATGTGCTGGAGTGGATGACCACCGGTGTCACAGCCCGGACGGATCTCCACCCGGATTGAAACTCTCAACCAGAGGTTCAGAGTTATGTCAACCCCGTATGTTCCTGCTGGACGTTATGCATCGGGAATGCCTCGGTCCAGCAGCCACGCCGTGTTGTGTCCTGACCGGGTGAGCGGTCTCTACTCTCCGGTCACCCCGTCGAGCAGTTCCCGCACCACGTCCAGGTGCCCCGCGTGCCGACCCGTTTCCTCGATCATGTGGATCAGCACCCAGCGCACGGAAAGCACCTTGTCGCCGCGGAACGCCACCTCGTGGTCGAGGTCGAGGCCCGCGACGAGTTCGCGACTCGCCGTGCACTGCGCAGCGTAGTCGTCGATCAATAGTGAGATCGTCTCACCCGGCTCGACGCGCCAGTCCGCGTCCGGATCCTCCCGGGTGTACGGGGCCGCGCTGGGCCGTCCGGCGAGGGCGACGTCGAACCAGAAGTGCTCGACCCAGCGCAGGTGCTTGACGATGCCCGCAGCGGTGTTGAGCTGCGACGGGAGCAGGGATCGCCGGGCGTCCTCGTCGCTCAGACCGGCGCACTTCAGCTCGATCGTGCCGCGCAGGTAGTCCAGGAATCCGCACAGCAGGGTGCGTTCGTCGCCGGTGAAAGGAAGTTCGATCCGGTTGTCCACCGGCGTCTGCGTCATCCGCGAAGTATCACCGCCGGGCGCGGGCGGAGCGATCGACTTCCACCGTGGACCGGTGTGGCGGGATTCACCACACCGATCTCAGGACACCGTCGGCAGTTCCGGGCTGGACACGTCGAACACGGAACCCTTCCGGGTCATCAGGACTTCCAGCACGGCGGCCTTGCGCGGGGTGTCGGCGGACGAACCCCAGCGGGCCTCCCGACCGGCGCTCAACGTCACCCTGACGTCCGACGGCGTGTCCGCGGTCACGATCAGCACTTCACGGCGCAACGCCTCGGGCAGCTGCGTGATCACGCCGATCGCGGCGGCGAGCGCGTCCGGCCCCACCCTCAGCTCCGGCAGCCCGGACGGCGGTCCGGTCACGGTGGCGTAGTCCTTGGCGGTCGCGTCCACGAGGTGCGCGCCGTCCGGCGAGTTGATCACGCCGACCGGTTCGCGCTCGTCCACGGTGAGCCGCAGGGTGCCGGGCGGCAGCCGTTCGACGTGCACCCCGGCGACCCGGGGCAGTTCGCGGACCCTGGCGTCGACGGCGTGGACGTCCACCCGCACCAGTGGCGTGCCCGCCTCGACCGCGGCGGCCTCGCGGACCTCGTCCGCGGTCAGGTTGACCGCGCCGCGCACCTCGACCGCGCGGACGCCGAGCACGGGCGTGAACCAGACCGTGCCGACGACCGCCGTCACCGTGACCATGATCAGGATCGCGATGAGCCGGCGCCGCATCACCGCGCGCTGGTACGGCCGCCGCACCGGACGGCGTGGCCTGCCGCGCGGCGCGCGTCGACGCGGCGCCGAGCGGGAGTCCGGGCCGGAGGCGGTGGCCGGGCGGCGACGCGACGCCGTCGTACTCATGTCCGATCAAGCTCCCCGACGATCTCCGGGCCGAGCATCGTGACGTCGCCCGCGCCCATGGTGACGACCAGGTCGCCCTCGCCGACCAGGCTCTTGACGAGCGCGGGCACCCGGTCGAACGACGGCTCGTAGAACACCTTGCCGACGTCCAGCGACACCAGGCCGGACACCAGCGCGCCGGTGACACCGGGCTCCGGCTGCTCGCGCGCGCCGTAGACGTCGAGCACCACGACGGCGTCGGCCAGGCCGAGGGCCGCGGCGAACTCCTCCGCGAACAGCCTGGTCCGCGAGTACAGGTGCGGCTGGAAGACCACGACCAGCTTGCCGTCACCGGCGACCGGCCGGGCGGCGGCGATCTGGGCGGACACCTCGGTCGGGTGGTGGGCGTAGTCGTCGTACACCCGCACGCCCGCGGCCTGCCCCTTGTACTCGAACCGCCGGCGCACGCCGCCGAACGCGGCCAGGCCGGCCAGCACGCCCTCCCGGTCCGCGCCCAGTTCCAGCGCGGCGACCAGGGCGGCGAGCGCGTTGCCCGCCATGTGCTCGCCGGGCACGGAAACCCGCACGTCCAGCACCTCGTCGCCGTCCAGTTCGACCTTGACCAGGCTGCCGCCGTCCTCGGGCCGGTAGTCGAGCAGCCGGGCCGAGCCGGGGCCGGAAGCGGAGCGGCCGTACAGGCGGACCCGGATGCCGAGCTTCGCGGCCCGTTCGGCCAGCGCCGCCGCGCCCTGGTCGTCCGCGCACGCGACGAGCACGCCGTCCGGCTTGATCCGCTCCAGGAACGAGTCGAACACCGCCACGTACGCCTCGACGGTGCCGTGGTGGTCCAGGTGGTCCGCCTCGACGTTGGTCACGACCGCGACCGACGGCGAGAAGAAGAGGAACGAGCCGTCGCTCTCGTCGGCCTCGGCGACGAACACGCCGCCGGTGCCCTGGTGGGCGTTGGCGCCGGACTCGTTGAGGTCACCGCCGATCGCGAAGGACGGGTCCATCCTGCAATGTTGCAGAGCGACCGTGAGCATCGACGTCGTGGACGTCTTGCCGTGCGTGCCGGCGACGCAGGCCACCCGGTGGTCCAGCATCAGCGCGGCCAGCGCTTCGGCACGCCGCAGCACGACCACACCGCGCGCGCGGGCTTCGACCAGCTCGGCGTTGTCCTCGCGGATCGCGGTGGACACCACGACCGCGGTGGGGCCGGCGGGCAGCTGGTCGAGGTTCGCGCCGGCGTGGCCGACCGCGATCTCCGCGCCCTGCGCCCGCAGCGCGAGCACGGTGCGGGAGTCCTTGGCGTCCGAGCCGGACACCTGCGCGCCGCGCGCCAGGAGGATGCGCGCGATGCCGCTCATACCGGCACCGCCGATGCCGACCAGGTGCACCCGGTCCAGGACGTCGCTCACTTCTTGACCACCTCGAGCACGATGCGGGCCAGTACCTCGTCGGCTTCACGGTGGCCGGTGCGCAGCGTCGCGGCGGTCATCGCGGCCAGCCGGTTCCGGTCGGCGACGAGCGGCACCACGTTCGCCGAGACCCACTCGGGCGTCAACTGGTCGTCCGGCACCAGGATGCCACCGCCGGCGGACACCACGGTGCCCGCGTTGAGCGCCTGCTCGCCGTTGCCGTGCGGCAGCGGCACGAACACCGCCGGCAGGCCGACCGCGGACACCTCGGCCACCGTCATCGCGCCGGACCGGCACAGCACGGCGTCCGCCGCCGCGTAGGCGAGGTCCATCCGCTCCAGGTACGGCACCGGCACGTACGGCGGCGCACCGGGCACCGACTGGACCGCCACCGTGTTCTTGGGGCCGTGGGCGTGCAGCACGGCGATCCCGGCCTGCGCGAACGCCGAGGCCGCGCCGGAGACCGCGTTGTTGATCGAACGGGCGCCCTGCGAGCCGCCGAACACCAGCAGCGTCGGCGCGGTCGGGTGCAGCCCGAAGTGGGCGCGGGCCTGCGCGCGCAGCGCGGCGCGGTCGAGCGAGGTGATCGAGTAGCGCAGCGGGATGCCGATGATCTCCGCGTCGGTCAGGCCCGAGTCGGGCACGGCGGCGGCGACCCGTTCGGCGAACTTCGCGCCGACCTTGTTCGCGAGACCGGCCTTGGCGTTGGCCTCGTGCACCACGATCGGCACCCGACCGCGGGCGGCGAGGTACGCGGGCAGCGCGACGTAGCCGCCGAAGCCGACCACGACGTCCGCGCCGACCCGTTCCAGCACCGCACGCGTGTCGCGGACCGCGGCACGCACCCGCAGCGGCAGCTTGAGCAGGTCGGGCGTCGGCTTGCGCGGCATCGGCACCGGCGGGATCAGCTCCAGCGGGTAGCCGCGGGCCGGCACGAGTCTGCTCTCCAGACCGCGCTCGGTGCCCAGCGCGACCACGCGCGCGTCGGGCCGCAGCCGCATGACCGCGTCGGCCAGGGCCAGGGCGGGCTCGATGTGCCCGGCGGTGCCGCCCCCGGCGACCACCACACACGGTCCGACCTGCTGGGGAACCCTGGTCACGCACTTCCTCCTCGTATCGGTGAACCGCTCCGCGAACCGCGTCGCGGACGGCTAGCGCCCGTCACGGCGCCTGGACCGCACGTCCCGGTCCTGGCCGGCCTTTCGGGATTCGCGACGACGGTACTCCGACGGCGGAGCGTGACGACCGGCCATCCGCCTCTCGTCCACGGGCGGCGGCGCGGCCTTGCGACCGCGCGGCGGCGTGGACGGCCGTGAGGGACGGCGCTTCGGTGGCGGCTTGTACGCCTCCGGCGCGGGCAGCTTCAGCGCGCCACCGACCCTGCCAGGGCCGAGCTTGCGCAACGCCGAGACCGCTTCCGGTTCGTGGCGCGCGCAGTTGGCCAGGATGCCGAACACGAGCATCGTGGTGACGACGGACGTGCCGCCGGAGGAGATCATCGGCAACGTGATGCCGGTGACGGGCAGCAACTGGACCACGTAGCCGATGTTGATCGCGGCCTGCGCGACCAGCCACACGGTCAGCGTCGCGGACACCATCCGGATCCACGGGTCGGTGTTGCGCGCGGCGATCCGCAGGCCGACGACCGCCAGCAGCCCGAACAGGCCGAGCACCAGCAGGCAGCCGATGAAGCCGAGTTCCTCGCCGATGACGGCGAAGATGAAGTCGCTGTGCACGTTCGGGAGGTAGCGCCACTTCGAGCTGCCGTTGGTGAGCCCCTTGCCGAGGAACCCGCCCTCGGCCAACGCGTAGAGCGCCTGCAACGCCTGGAGCCCGTTGCCCTGCGGGTCCGCCTCCGGGTTGAGGAAGGTCTCCACCCGTTCCAGCCGGTAGGCCGCGCCGAGCGCCAGCACCACCGCGCTCGTCACCGCGGCGACCGCGATGACGCCGAAGATCCGCATCGGCGCGCCGACGAACCACAGCAGGCTGATCAGCACGACACCGAGCGTGATCGTGCCGCCCAGGTCGGGTTGCAGCATCACCAGCGCGAACACCAGCATCGCCACCGGCACGACCGGGACGAGGAGGTGCCGGTACTGGTCGAGCAGCGCGCGCTTGGTGACGAGGACGTGCGCGCCCCACAGCGCCAGCGCCAGCTTCGCCGGCTCGATCGGCTGGAACGAGACCGGTCCCACCTTGAACCACGACTGCGCGCCGTAGTCCATCGTCCCGAGTGGAGTGAGGACCAGGACCAGCAGGATCACGCAGACGAGCATCGCCATCGTGCTGACGTGCCGGATCGTGCGCAGCGGGATGCGCAGGACGACGAGGAACACCACCGCGCCCACGCACACGTACAGCAGTTGCTTCTTGAAGACGCTGTAGGCGGACTCACCGGCTGCCGCGGCGTCCGGTGCGGACGCGGACAGGACCATGATCAGGCCGAGCACGGTCAACATGCCGAAGATGGCGAGCAGCAGGTGGAAATCCGCCAACGGCCGACCGAGCCAGGCGGTCAACGACGTCCGCACCGTGACGGCACGCCTCGCGCGCCCGGTACGCCGCCGCGCTCCGGGCGGTCGCTCCACCGGAGTACGGTCCACCGCAGTCATGCGCCCATCGTCTCCCCCTGCGGGCGGCGAAAGCCGACAATCCGCCGCGTGTCGCCCATCGCGACCATGATCACGCCAGGCTACCCGGCCGAAGCGGGCCGCCACTGGACGATGGTGGGACGGGTGGCGGTGGTCCGGAACTGGTCGATCAGATCGATCAGCGTGGCGGGCGCAACGCCGGTGCCGGGGAGGAAGTGGTCACCCGCCGTGGTGCGCCACGCCGGGGACGACGGTTCGCCGACGATCCGGCTGACCTGATCGGAGTCGGTGAACTCCACGTAGCCGAAGCCCTGGAAGAAACCGACGACGACGTGGTGATCACTGCCCACTTCGCCGGTGAACCCGTTGGTCAGGAGCGGGCGCTCGGTGTGCATGAGGACTGCTTCGCTGGTGTCCGGTCTGGCCAGGAGGTCCACGAACTCCCGGACGTCGGCCCGTGACCCGAGTTCGACTTCGTGCGTCGCGCGCTCCCACTCCGTGCCCGGTACGAAGTCGGTCCACGTGGCCATGATCGTCATCGCTCAACCCCCGGATGTGATTCGGGGGCCATCATCCCGCACCACCGGATCAGGCGTGGTCGAAAGCGCTCCGCTTGGCGGTGGTCAGGAACGCGGCCATCGAGCGGTCGGTGAAGGTCAGGGTCGGGCCGGCCGCGTTCTTGCTGTCACGGACCCGGAACGCGTCGACCGACGAGGCGACCTCCACGCAGTTGCCCCCGGCACCGTTGCTCCGGCTGCTCTTGCGCCACTCCGACCACATCATGCGCTCCCAGGACGAGCTAGAGACCGGCGATCATCCTCTTGATGAACTCGGCCGACTCCCGCACGTCGAGAGCGGTGGCCCGGAGGTGATCCAACACCAGGCTATACCGCTCCAGGTCCGAAACCTCGTCCAGATAGACGCCGCCGGTCAGGTTGTCCACGTAGACGATGCTCGGGTAGCCCTGGAACCGCAGCAGCGAGAAGGCGGTACCCATCGCCATGTGCAGCCCCTTCTGGAACGGGAGCACCTGCACGACGACGTTGGTCATCAGCGACACCGCGAGAAGCTGCTCCAACTGCCGTCGGTCCACTTCGCGGTCGCCGGTGGTGCGGCGTAGGGCGGCCTCATCCACGATCGCCCACACCGACAACGAGCCATCGGTGACCCTGCGCTGGCGGGTCTGCCGCAGGGCGACCTTCCGCTGGACCACTTCGTCCGGGACATCGGGCGAGTAGGCCCGCAGCACCATCGCGGCGTATTCCTCGGTCTGGAACAAGCCTGGGATGAGGTCGATCTCGAAGGTGTTGACCATCGTGGCCTCGGACTCCAGCACCACGAAATCCGAGAACCAGTCGACCAACCCGTCCCCGAAGGCGTGCCAGCGCCCGCGCTGCTTCGCAATCCGCGCGAGTCGCTCCAGCCAAGCGAGGGTGTCGGCGTCCGCGCCGTACAGTTGGCCGAGCGCCCTGGTGTCCACTATGGACACACCGGTGCCACCGGCCTCGATGCGGCTGATCTTGGACTTCGAGAAGGCCAGCGCCTCGACCACGTCGTCGAAGCTCTTGCCGGCCTGCTCGCGGAGTTGGATCAGCGCCTTGGCCAGCAGTCGCCGCCGGATACCCGGACCGGTGTCGCCTTGCGTCATGATCCGACTGTATCGGCAATATGCCTTATCGAACGGGTGAAGTTTGCGATATGCCTATGCGAGATATTGCAGATCGGGGCGGCTTGGAGCACCTTATGCCCCATGATCTCCGACGCGCTGTCTCGTGCCTTCTCCCTGTTGGACCAGGACATGCTCGGCTACCTCGACGCGGTCGAGGAGTTGACCGACGCGCACGAGGCCGACGAAACCGTCCTCGCCGTGGCACGGACCGAAGTCCCCCGTCTGATCGCGGCCCTGCGCGGCACGCTGGGCAATCACCAGGCCGACATCCTCGGCCTCTGCCTCGGCTGCGCACCGACGTGGACCGACGGCCGGTTCACCCGCACCCCGTGGCCCTGCCCGGTGATCGACGCCGCCCACACGTACCTGAAAGACCCGACCAGCATCTACCCGGACCTCGGCCAGCGGTCCCGTTGAACCGGTTCAGCCCTGTTCGGTCAGCTTCAGCACGGCCCCGGTGAACGCCTGCCCGCGATGGGCGTAGTCGCTGAACATGTCCATCGACGCCGCCGCCGGCGCCAGCACGACCGCATCCCCCGGCTGCGCCATGGACCGAGCGGCGCGCACCGCGTTCTCCATGTCGGCAGCGTCAGCGCCTTCCAGCACGGCCACCGGCACTGACGGCGCGTGCCTGGCCAACGCCGAAGCGATCACCTCGCGGTCCGTCCCGATCAACACCGCCCCGCGCAGCCGGTGCCCTTCCGAGCACACCAACTCGTCCACCGACGCACCCTTGAGCAACCCGCCGGCCACCCACACCACGCTCTCGTGCGACCGCAACGACGCCGCCGCCGCATGGGGGTTGGTGGCCTTCGAGTCGTTGACGTACGACACCCCGCCGACCGTCGCCACCAGCACCGCCCGGTGCGCCCCCGGCCGGAACCCGCGCAACCCCCGCGCCACCGCCGAAGCCGGAACGCCGTGCGCGCGGGCCAGGGCCGCCGCCGCCAACGCGTCGGCGATCCCAGGAGGCCCACCGGGACGGACGTCCGCCGCCGGCAGCAACACCGTGTCCGAAGCCCCGAACGCCCGGTCCACCAACTGCCCGTCGTGGACCCCGAGCTGCCCTTCCTCCGGCGACCCCAGGGTGAACCCGACGTGCGCCCGCGCGGGCGACCGCGTCAGGAGCCGCGCCACCACCGGGTCGTCCACCCCGCCGATCCCGACCTCACCGGTCAGCACCCCGGCCTTCGCCGCCGCGTACGCCTCGAACGTCCCGTGCCAGTCCAGGTGGTCCTCGGCCAGGTTCAGCAGCACCCCGGCGAACGGCCGCACGGACGGCGACCAGTGCAGCTGGAAGCTCGACAGCTCCACCGCCAGCACCCGACGCCCGGCCAGCAACGCGTCCACCACCGGCAACCCCACGTTGCCGCACGCGACCGCGTCGAGCCCCGCCGCGCGCAGGATCGACTCCAGCATCCCGACGGTCGTCGTCTTGCCGTTCGTCCCGGTCACCGCGAGCCACGTCGGCGGGTCGGCCAGTTCGAGGCCCATCCGCCAGGCCAGCTCGACCTCGCCGATCACCTCGACACCGGCCGCGGCAGCCGCGACCAGCAACGGGCTGGACGGGCGCCACCCCGGGCTGGTCACGACCAGGTCGGTCCCCGGAGGGGGCACGGCCAACCCGCGCACCAGCGTCACGCCGGGCAGCAGCTGTTCCAGCGCGGCGAGGTTGTCGGCCGAACCGTCGGTCACGGTGACCACGGCGTCCGCCGCCAGCAACGCCTCCGCCGCGGACCGGCCGGTGACGCCCGCGCCGGCGACCAGGACGTGACGACCTGCGAGGAATCCCATGGTCAGCTCTCGACCGCGGTCAGCCACTCGCTGTAGAACAGGCCGAGCCCGAGCATGCAGCACATGCCCGCGAGCAGCCAGAACCTGATGATGACCGTGGTTTCGGCCCACCCGGCGAGTTCGAAGTGGTGGTGGAACGGCGCCATCCGGAACAGCCGCCGCCGTGACGTGCGGAAGACCGCGACCTGGAGCACCACCGACAGCGCCTCGACCACGAACAGACCGCCGATGACGACCATCAGCAGCTCGGTGCGGGTGGTGATGGCGAGACCGGCCACGAGACCGCCCAGCGCGAGCGAACCCGTGTCACCCATGAAGATCTTGGCGGGCGCGGCGTTCCACCACAGGAAGCCGATGCAGCCGGCCATCGCGGCGGCGGCGACCACGGCCAGGTCCAGCGGGTCGCGCACGTCGTAGCAGCCGGCCACGAGCAGGTTGGAGCAGTTGTAGCGGAACTGCCAGAAGCTGATCACCACGTAGGTGCCGAGCACCATCGCGGACGTGCCGCCGGCCAGACCGTCCAAGCCGTCGGTCAGGTTCACGGCGTTCGACCAGGCGCTGATCGCGGCGTAGCAGAACACCACGAAACCCACGACGCCGAACGACACCACGGCGATGTCGCGCACGAACGACAGGTTCACCGACGCGGGCGTCAACCCGTCCTTGTTGGGGAACTGCATGACCAGGATCGCGAAGACGATGGTGGCGAGGAACTGGCCGACCAGCTTCGCGGTCTTGTTCAGGCCGAGGTTGCGCTGCTTGCGGATCTTGATGAAGTCGTCCAGGAAGCCGACCAGGCCGAGCGACGTGGTCAGCATCAGCACCAGCAGGCCGGACGCGCTCGGCGTCTGCTCCTGCGCGGACGCCGACATCGAGTTCACCAGGTGCGAGCCCAGGTAGCCGGCCCACATCGCGACCAGGATCGCGACGCCACCCATGGTGGGCGTGCCGCGCTTGGTCTTGTGGCTCTGCGGGCCTTCTTCGCGGATCTCCTGGCCGAAACCCTGACGGGAGAAGACTTTGATCAGGTACGGCGTCAGCATGATCGACGCGATCAGCGCGATGGCCGCCGCGATGAGGATGCTCTTCACTTGCTGACCGCCTCCAGGAGAGCCTCGGCAACCCGCCACAGGCCGTATGAGTTGGATGCCTTCACCAGGACGACGTCACCGGGCCGCACCTGGTCGCGCAGCAGCTCGACGGCCGCCGTCACGTCGGGCACCAAAATCGCTTCTTCTCCCCATGATCCTTCCAGGTGCGCCCCTTGCTGCATCGCGCGGGCGTCCTGACCGACCACGACCAGCTTGTTGATGTCCAAGCGGACCGCGAGCCGTCCGATCTCGTCGTGCGCGCGGATCGAGTCCGCACCGAGTTCGGCCATCGGGCCCAGCACCGCCCAGCTCCGGCGGGCGGGCGTGGTGGCCCTGGAGATGGTGGCGAGCGACTTCAGGGCCGCGCGCACCGATTCCGGGTTCGCGTTGTACGCGTCGTTGACGATCGTCACACCGTCAGGACGTTCGGAGACCGCCATGCGATGCGCGGAGACCCGTTCGGCGTTCCCGAGGCTCTGCGCGATCTGCTCCGGCGTCGCGCCGAGTTCGAGGGCGATCGCGGCGGCGGTGAGGGCGTTGCCGACCTGGTGCGGCCCGTGGACGGCGAGTCGGACGGTCGCCTCGCCGACGGGCGTGACCAGCGTGAAGCGGGCGCGGGCCTGCTCGTCCAGCTCGACGTCCGTCGCGCGGACGTGGGCGTTCGGGTTCTCGCCGGTCAGCACGACCCTGGCCTTCGTGCGCCCGGCCATGCCCGCGACGAGCGGGTCGTCGGCGTTCAGGATCGCGATGCCGTCCTCCGGCAGCGCCTCGACCAGCTCGCCCTTGGCCTGGGCGATGCCCTCCCGTGAGCCGAACTCGCCGACGTGGGCGCTGCCGACGTTCAGCACGGCGCCGACGCGCGGCGGGGCGACCCGGCACAGCTCGGCGATGTGCCCGACGCCGCGGGCGCTGAGCTCCAGCACCAGGAACCGGGTGGTCTCGTCGGCGCGCAGGGCCGTCCACGGGTGGCCGAGTTCGTTGTTGAACGACCCGGGCGGCGCGATGGTCGGGCCGAGCGGCGCCAGGACCTGGGCGATGAGGTCCTTGGTCGACGTCTTGCCGGACGAGCCGGTCACGCCGATCACGGTCAGGTTCTCGAGCCGGTCGGTGACGTGGCGGGCGAGCCTGGCCAGTGCCGCGAGCACCGCCGCGCCCGCGCCGTCCGTGTCGCCGGACAGCACGTAGGCCTTGCCCGAGGACTGCTCGACGGGCGGCGCGATGACGGCGGGCGCGTCGACCTCACGGCCCGCCAGGACGCCGACCGCACCCTGCCCGACGGCCTGGGCGGCGAAGTCGTGGCCGTCGACCCGTTCACCGGGCAGCGCCACGAACAGGCCGCCGGCCGTGATCTTGCGGGTGTCGAACTCGACGGTGCCGGTGACCACCTCGGCGCCGGTGGCGTTGTGCAGCTTGCCGCCGACCGCCTCGGCGATCTCGGCGAGGCTCAGCTGGATCACTTGACGGCTCCCCGGATCGCGTTCGTCAGTGCGTCCACGTCGGAGAACGGGTGCACGACGCCCGCGACCTCCTGGCCGGTCTCGTGGCCCTTGCCCGCGATCACGACGACGTCGCCGGTGCGGGCGAGGGACACGGCGTGCTCGATGGCGGCGCGGCGGTCGCCGATCTCCACGACCTCGCCGCGTTCGCCGTCCGGCACGGCCAGCGCGCCGCGCAGCATGGCCGACCGGATGTCCGCCGGGTCCTCGCTGCGCGGGTTGTCGTCGGTGACGACCAGGACGTCGCTGCGCCGGGCCGCTTCCTCGCCCATGAGGGGCCGCTTGGCCGTGTCGCGGTCACCGCCGCAGCCCAGGACGGTGATGATCCGGCCGGTGGCGCGGGCGCGGACCGCCTGGAGGGCGAGCGCGACGGCGGCGGGCTTGTGCGAGTAGTCGACGACGGCGGTGAAGTCCTGGCCTTCGTCGACGCGCTGCATCCGGCCGGGGACCTGGACGTTCTTCAGGCCTTCGCGGATGGCGCCGGTCGGGACGCCCTGCGAGTGCAGGCAGGCGATGGCGAGGAGGGCGTTGGCGACGTTGAAGTCACCGGGGAGGCTGAGCTCGACGTCGATCGTGACGCCGTCCGGGCCGTGCGCGGTGAACCCCTGCTCACCGGTCGCCGACACGGTGACGTCGGAGGACGTCCAGTCGGCCGGTTTCGTCGTGGCGACCGTCACGGTGTCGCCCGTGACCAGCCGGGGACCCCACTCGCCGTCCACGCAGACCACCTCGGTGCGGGCCCGGCCGTCGAACAGCTCGGCCTTGGTCCGGAAGTAGTCCTCCATGTCGGGGTGGAAGTCCAGGTGGTCCTGGGAGAGGTTGGTGAACGCGCCGACGGAGAATCCGACGCCACCCACCCGGCCGAGGCGCAGCGCGTGGCTGGAGACCTCCATGGTGACGTCTGTGGTGCCGCATTCCAGCATCACGGCCAGCAGGGCTTGCAGGTCAGGGGCCTCGGGCGTGGTGAGGGCGCTGTCGAGGCGGCGATCGGCGACGCGCGTCTCGACCGTGCCGATGAGCCCGGTGGCGCGACCGGCCGCGCGGAGCGCCGAGTCGATCATGTAGCTGGTGGTGGTCTTGCCGGACGTCCCGGTCACGCCCCACACGTTCAGCCTGGTCGACGGGTGGCCGTAGACGCGGGAGGCGAGGTGTCCGAGCACGGCGCGGGGGTCCGGGTGCACCAGCACGGGCACCCCGTCGACCTTCTCCGCGCCGCGCGCGTCGGTCAGCACCGCCACCGCGCCGTTCTCCACGGCTTGGGCGGCGAAGTCGGCTCCGTGCACGCGTGTGCCCGGCAGCGCGGCGAAGAGGTCTCCCGGTCGGACGTGCTGAGCGCGCAGCGTCACGCCGCCGACCTGGACATGTGCCCGGTCGGGTGCGGTGAGGTGCGCGTCGACCGTCGTGGCGAGTTCGGACACGGCGACGGGCTGGGTGCGGGAAGGGCGAGGCGGAGCGGTCGCGACCTTGCCCTCGAGCTTGGCAGGCACGCGCGGAAGGCTACCGGCGTACGGAGAGTGGTCACCCGGCACGTCCACTCCGGACCGGTGCTGGGGGTTCGTCACAGCCTCTCGCCCTTCCCCGGTCGGCACGGCCGGATGTCGTGGTCCCAGGGGCAACACGTCTGCCCTTGGCGTGCCCTGGCGGGCCTCGTTGCCGCCGGACGCACGTCCGTACGGTGGCAGTCTTCCGGAAGTCGGACTGGAGGGCCGATGCGGGCACCAGGGCAGCAGCGAGACGCGGACCGGGAACGGCGGGCCACCGGGGCACGGGCCGACTCGACGGAGCTGCGGTCCGCGCGGGAGCCTGCGCACGGCGTGGACGCGGTCATGGCGTTGCAACGCAGCGTGGGCAACCAGGCGGTCACGACCATGCTGGCCGGCGAACGGCGCGCCGAGGCCGTGCACCGGAATCCGGTGGTGCAACGAGCGCCCAACACCCGCAGCGCCGCCAAGGCCGCCGAGAACGCCGAGGTGTCAGGCGCCGCCACGCCCGCCCAGGTCGCCGCGCCTGATCCCGTGCTGACCGCCACGGTCGAAGCGGAAGGCGATGAGGGGCTGTGCGGCAACTTCGCGCGCCGTCGCCGGTGGAAAGTGGCCAACCCGGTGCGGGGCGTGATCATCCAGCGGGTGACCCGCAGGTTCGACGTGGAGAAGCACGACGGGGACGGCGTCTGGACACCGCTCTCGGGCAGCGCGTTGGACGACTACGTCAAGGACCCCAATGCGACCGTCAACGCCGGCGACACCGCTTACTGGGAGCTGTGGACGGTCGGCCCGAAGGGCGGCTTCGGCCAGGACGGGAGCCTGGACACGTTCGCCCTCACGTCGCTGATCCCGGCCGGCGACCAGGTCGAGGACAGCACGCGAGGCAGGTTCACCATGCACGGTGAAGCGCGCTTCTACCCCACCGACGTGCACCCCGGCGCCCTCGGTTTCGCACGCCGGAACGTGGCGTCGGCCGGTGGGCTGTTCAGCCGGCCGGACGATCCGGCGGCCGACCTCCAGCGGAACGGGGTGACAGCGGTGGGGGCGGCGGTCACCTTCGGGGTCACGTCGAGCTGGAACAGCGCCTCGGGTCAGGCCCTCAGCGAAGACCACCCGGAAGGCGCGTGGAGCACTGTGGTGCCGTGACCGGCGCCGGTCAGAGCACCAGCGGCACGATCGGGCTCTGCTCCGCGGACAACGGCACCTGGTAGCGCTGCGACAGGTACGACGCGATGTCGTGGAACAGCGGCGCGGCGGACTGCGGGCCCACGGTCGGGTTGTCCATCATGATGCCGACGACGAACCTCGGGTTGTCGGCGGGCAGGATGCCGGCGAACGTGATCCAGTGCTGCGAGTTGCTGTAGCAGCCGCACTTGGCGTCGATCTGCTGCGCCGTCCCCGTCTTGCCGGTGATCTGGTAGCCCGGCAGCGCCGCCGACGGCCCGGTGCCGGTCTGCCCCGGCGCGTTCTGCACCACCGCCCGGAACATCTCCCGCACCGTCTTCGCCGTCTGCGGCGACACGACCCGCTCGCTCTGCGGCGGACCCATCTCCTTGCGCCCGCCGTCGGCCGACACCTCGGCCCGCACGATGCGCGGCGGGATGCGCACACCGTCGTTCGCGATCGCCTGGTACATCCCGGTCATCTGGAGCAGCGTCATGCTCAGGCCCTGCCCGATCGGCAGGTTGCCGAACGTCGACCCGGACCACTGGTTGAGCGGCGGCACGAAACCCGGTTCCTCGCCGGGCAGCCCGGACTGGGTCCGCTCGCCGAGCCCGAACTTCCGCAGCATGTCGTAGTACCGGTCCGGCCCGATCTTCTGCGCCGTCATCAGCGTGCCGACGTTGGAGGACTTCGCGAACACGCCGGTGAACGTCATGTCCAGCCGACCGTGGTCCCACGCGTCCCCGACCACCCGGTCGGCGACCTTGATGCTGCCGTCCACCTGGAGCACGCTGTCCGGTTGGAAGACGCCGTCCTCGATGGCCGTCGCGGCCGTCACGATCTTGTTCACCGAACCCGGCTCGAACACCGACGTGACCGCGATGTTGCGCAACTGGTCCTCGGAGGCCTTGCCGAAGTCGTACGGGTCGAACGTCTTGTCGTTGGCCATCGCCAGGATCTCGCCGGTCCGGGTGTCGAGCACCACCGCGGACCCGCTGCGCGCCGCCGTCCTGGCCGTGTACTCCTTCACCATGCCCTGCAAGGCGTACTGGGTGTCCACGTCCAACGTCAGCTCGAGGCTCTTGCCCGGTGTGGCGGCGGCCAGCTCGCGCGACCGCCCCGGCCCGGGGATGACGACGTCGTCGTTGCCCTGCATGGTGTCCACGACCCGGCGCCCGTTGCTGCCGGCGAGCAGGTTGTCCTGCGCGATCTCCAACCCCAGCAGGCCGTGCGTGGCGGGTGGTTCCTCGTCCCTGCGCCAGTTCGCCGCGCCGATGATGTTCGAGGCCAGCTCGCCGTTCGGGTACACCCGCACGGCCCGGTACTCGGAGCCGATGTCGGCGTACTTCTCCGTGATCACGGCGGCCTTGCCCGGGTCGACGTTGTCGACCAGCTCGACGTACGTGGTGTCCTTCGACAGCTTGGCGAGCATCGTGTCCCGGTCGGACTTCTGCCCGTTGACCTCGGGGCCCAGCGTCTGCTCGATGAACTCCGCGATGGCCGCGATCCGGTCCTCGAAGCTGCCGATGTTCGGCTTGGCCTCGAGCTCCTTGGCCCACGTCCGGCGCATCAGCTGGGGCACGGCGTAGAGCGCCCGCGCCTCGACGCTGAACGCCAACTGCTTGCCGTTGCGGTCGAGGATCGAGCCGCGCTCGGCCGGGATGTCGATCGGCGTGGCGCGCTGCTGCTCGGCCTGCGCGGACAGCGCCTCGGCCTGGAAGCCCTGCACGTGCACGAGCTTGATGCCCGCGGCGACCAGGGCGCCCACCAGGAGCAGCCGGCCGACCGTGAGGCGGACCCGGCTGTTGCCGCGCCGTCGTTTGGGGGCGGGCCCCCGGACGGACAACGGGCGGCGCACGGGCCTGCCTCGGCTTGGCCCCGGCATCACCGACCTCCTGGTACCGACTGTTCCGCACCCGCCGCGGGCTGGGTGGCCTGGCCGGCGGGCGGTGTCTGCTGCTGCTGGTCCGGCTGGGTCGTCTGGGCCGGCGGGTTCTGGACCTGCTGGTTCTGAGCCGGCGGGTTCTGCGTCGGCTCGTTCTGAGCCGGCGGGTTCTGCGTCGGCGGGTTCTGTGCAGGCTGGTCTTGCGCCGGCGGGTTCTGGGCAGGTGTCCCGGCCGGAGGCGGGGCCGGCGTCGACGTCACGGGCGGCGGCGGGGGCTGGACCGCGGACGGCTTGCCGTACACCTCGACCGTCCCGTCCGGCAGCTTGCGCAGCCGCGCCGGGTCGCCCGCCGGGAGCATCCCCAGCTTCGCCGCGGCCTCGGCCAGGTTCAGCGGCGACTCGGCCAACGCGACCTCCTGCCGCAGCTGCTCGACCTGCCGGGCGAGCCTGGTCTCCTCGGCCCGCGCGTCCTGCAGCCGGTACGAGTCCGCCGTCGCCTGGGTGGACAGCCACATGATCGCCGCGATGCCGACGCCGAGCACGACCATCACCATCACCACGAACGGCGCCTTGGGCGCCACCACGGGCTGACGCGTCACCGCTGGGCCGCGCGACGCCGAACCGCGCTGCGCCCGCCGCGCGTAGGCGCGTTCCACCGCGGCCGACCGACGGCGTTCCGCCGGCACGGCCTTCAGCGCGCGCTCACGGGGCTTCGCGTCCCGGGCCCGGGACGGCACGCCCCCGCCGGTCCGTGCCGGTGCGGTCATGTCGCCTCCCGGATGCGTTCCGCCGCCCTCAGCCTCACCGAGGCGGCCCTGGGGTTGTCCTCGATCTCCTGCTCGTTGGCCTGCTCGGCGCCCCTGGTCACCAGCCGCAGCTGCGGCCCGTGGCCGGGCAGCTCGACCGGCAGGTCCTGCGGCGACGTGGACGTGGCCAGCGCGGTGAACGCCCGCTTGACCATCCGGTCCTCCAGCGACTGGTAGGACTCCACGACGATCCGCCCGCCGACGGCCAGCACCGACAACGCGGCGGGCAGCGCCAGCCGCAGCGACTCCAGCTCCTGGTTCACCTCGATGCGCAACGCCTGGAACGTCCGCTTCGCCGGGTGGCCGCCCGTCCTCCGGGTCGCCGCCGGCACCACGTCGTAGAGCAGCTCCACCAGCCGCCCGCTGTCCGTGAACGGCTCGCGCTCGCGTTCCCGCGCCACCGCGCCGGCGATCTTGCGGGCGAACCGCTCCTCGCCGTAGTCGCGCAAAATCCTGGTCAGCTCGTCGACCGGGTACGTGTTCAGCACGTCGGCCGCCGTCATCCCGGTGCCCGCGCTCATCCGCATGTCCAGCGGCGAGTCCTTGGAGTACGCGAACCCGCGCTCCTCGGCGTCCAGCTGCAACGAGGACACGCCCAGGTCCATCAGGATCCCGTCGACCTTCGTGCCGCCGACCGCGTCCGCGATCCCGTCGTACGTGGTCTGCACGAACTCCACGCGATCACCGAACGGGGCCAGCCGCCGCCGCGACAGCTCGATCGCCTGCGGATCGCGGTCCAGCCCGATCAGGCGCACCCGCGGGTGCGCCTGGAGGACCGCCTCCGAATGCCCGCCCAGGCCGAGCGTGCAGTCCACGAACACCGCGTCCCGATCGGCCAACGCCGGGGCCAGCAGTTCGAGGACGCGGCCGAGCAGCACCGGCACGTGCCGCGCTGGCTCCACCATGTCCCCTCCCTGGATGGTCCCCCCTCACACAACGAAAAGTTCGGGTGTCGTCAGGTCCCCGCCCGCCCGTCGGACCTGGCGCCGGGGAAGGTGCGCCAGGGCCGAAAGCCGAGCGGACCGAGGCCTCACGGCACCCGAAACCTCGAAACAACGGCCGGTAGAACCGGTCTAGAAGACGCCGGGCAGCACCTCCTCGCGAGCCGTCGCATAGCTGTCCTCGTGCTCGTCGAGGTAGCTCTGCCACGCCTGCGCGTCCCAGATCTCCAGCCGGTTGATCGCGCCGATGACCACGCACTCCTTGGTCAGCCCCGCGTAGCGGCGCAGCTCCGGTGCGATGGACACCCGGCCCTGGCCGTCCGGCCGCTGCTCGTCGGTCCCCGCGAACAGGTAGCGCTGGTAGGCGCGGACCGCCTCGTTGGTGAAAGGAGCGTCCGCGACCTTGCGCGCCATCTGTTCGAACTCGGCCCGAGGGAACACGTAGAGGCAGTGGTCCTGGCCCTTGGTGACCATGAGACCCCCCGCTAGCGCGTCCCGGAACTTCGCAGGCAGCGTCAGTCGGCCCTTGTCGTCCAGCCTCGGGTAGTGAGTGCCCAGGAACACGGCAGCCACCTCCCGATGCCGGAACAGACTTCCGACCGGCAGTGGAGCCCCCGTCTGCCCCACCGGCCGCCACAGTACCCCACTTTTCACCACAGTCAACGCTGAAACGGGTGGTTGCACGCCGAGGCGTCCGACGTTTACGCAGGTAGAGCGAAGATGGCCAGGGTGGAGCGTGGTGGGGGACGCCGGCCGCGACCACCGCCGCGGGTGAGCCGATCACGCCTGAACTCCACTCGGATGGCGCAGCGAAATCGGGCAAAACCGGTTCAGCCGACGCACCGGTGGGGAATGGTGGTGGAGTGGGGGTGAACCGGCCTGGACCTCGGGCCGTGGAATCCGTGCGCACGAAACTGTTCAATGGCTGTGGGGCGCTTTGCCCTGGTTTGACACACTGCGTGAAACGCTCGCCGCCACCGCGAACCGGTCGCGGTAGGGCCGCGCCCTGCTCCAGGAGGTCGAGTGACTCCGAGTACACAGCCAGCCGCGCTGCCAGAACACTCCTACGGAGGCAGTGGCGCGCCCTCGGCCGATCTCGTGAACAACAACCAGCACGTCAACGCTGTCAACAGCAGCACCGTGCCGGGCAGGCCCGAGGAAGCGCTCGCCGAGCTGCACGCCGTGGTCGGGCGGATCGCCGCGAACGTCGAGAAGGTCATCGTCGGCAAGCCGGACGTGGTCCGGGTCGCGCTCGTCACGCTGCTGGCCGAGGGCCACCTGCTGGTCGAGGACGTGCCGGGCGTCGGCAAGACGTCGCTGGCCAAGGCGCTGGCCCGGTCGATCGACTGCACGGTGAGCCGCATCCAGTTCACCCCCGACCTGCTGCCCAGCGACATCACCGGTGTGTCGATCTACAACCGGCAGGACAACGACTTCGAGTTCCGCCCCGGCCCGGTGTTCGCGAACATCGTGGTGGGCGACGAGATCAACCGCGCGTCGCCGAAGACCCAGTCGGCGCTGCTGGAGTGCATGGAAGAGCACCAGGTGACCGTCGACGGGCAGACCTACCCGCTCGGCGCGCCGTTCATGGTGATCGCCACCCAGAACCCGATCGAGATGGAGGGCACCTACGCCCTCCCCGAGGCCCAGCGCGACCGGTTCACGTCGCGGGTCTCCATCGGGTACCCGGACCCGGCGGCCGAGCTGGCGATGGTGGACGAGCACGCGGGCCACGACCCGATGTCCGACCTGCGCCCGGTGTCCGACGCGGCGACGGTGCTGAAGCTGGTGCACGTGGTCCGCCGGGTGCACCTGTCGCCGGAGATCCGCCGGTACGCGGTGGAACTCGTCGGCGCCACCCGTCGGCTGCCGGAGTTGCGGCTGGGCGCGTCACCGCGGGCCACGCTGCACCTGGTGCGCGCGGCGAGGGCGCAGGCCGCGTTGGCGGGTCGCGACTTCGTGGTGCCGGACGACGTCCACGCGGTGGCCGTGCCGGTGCTCGCGCACCGCCTGGTGCTGACCGCGGAGGCGCAGGCCGCCCGCAGATCGCCCGCAGACCTCGTGCGCAACCTGGTCCAGCGGGTGCCGGTGCCGCACGCGGCGCTGGACCCGACCGGGCAGTTCCTGCACAGCGTCAACCCGAACAACCACCGCTGACATGCGCGGAGCCCTGTCCGGGCTGACCACCCGGGGCCGGTGCCTGCTGGCCGCGGGGTTCGCGGCCGGTTTGTGCGCGGTCGTGCTGAACGAGCGCGACCTCCTGCGCGTGTCGGCGTTCGTGGTCGCGCTGCCGCTGCTGGCGGCGTGGCTGGCGCAGCGGGCCCGGATCGGTCTGCACGCGAACCGCATGATGCACCCGAGCCGCGTCCAGGTGGGTTCGGCCACGGACGTGCGCGTGGAGCTGCGCAGCGCCGGGCGGCTGCCGACCGGCGGGCTGCTGCTGGAGGACGCGGTGCCGTACGCGCTGGGAGCGCGCCCGCGGTTCGTCGTGGAACGGCTGCCGCGCAACATCGTGACCGTGCTGCGGTACCCGCTCAAGCCGGTGATGCGCGGCGTGCAGCAGGTCGGTCCGCTGATGGCCCGGATCACCGATCCGTTCGGCCTGGCGGAGTTCGACCGCGAGATGGCGGGCCGCAGCCGGCTCGTCGTGGTGCCGCAAGTGGCGCAGCTGACCGGTCTGCCGAGCGGTTCGGGCATGGGCTCGGGCGACGACGGCTCGATCCGGCTGCGCGCCGGGCAGGGCGAGGACGACGCGGTGGTGCGCCCGTACCGGCACGGCGACGACCTGCGGAAGGTCCACTGGCGCTCGACCGCGCGCCGGGACGAGCTGATGGTGCGCGTCGAGGAACGGCCGTGGCGCGGCGGGACGACGGTGCTGCTGGACCACCGGCTGATCGCGCACCGGGGCAGTGGTCCCGGCGCGAGCCTGGAGTGGGCGGTGTCGCTGGCCGCGTCGATCTGCGTGCACCTGCACCGGTACGGCCACCAGGTGCGGCTGGTCGGCGACGACGGCCGGGTGCTCGCGGGCGGGCAGGTCGACGGCGGGTACAGCGACTCGGTGGTGCTGGACGCGCTGGCCGCGCTGGCGCCGTCGCACCGCCGTGAACCGGCCGCCGGTCTCGACCCCGGCGCGGGCCAGGAGGTCATCGCGGTCCTGGGCGCCTGCACGCCGGCCGTGGTCGAGGCGCTGGTGCGCAACCGTCCGCGCGGGGTGCGGAGTCTCGCGGTGGTGATGGACGTCCGGGCGTGGGCGTCCGCGTCGGAGGACCCGGCGCCCGACCCCGCCGACGCCCAGCGGTTGCTGAGCGGCGCGGGGTGGGGCGTGGTCGTGGCGCGGCCCGCGACGCCGATGGACCAGGTCTGGCAGCAGTTGTGCCACAGCGCGGGCAGCCGCGGCCCCGTGGTGCGCACGGAGGTGGGCTAGGTGACCGGCAGAACGGCTGCTCCGCGGGACGGCGGCTGGGTGGTGAACGTGACGCCGGCGGTGGCCGGCCTGGCCACACTGTGCGCCGCGACGGCGCTGTCGGGCGTGATCGCCGGCGGGCTGTGGCTGGTGTACCTGGCGGTGGCGATCACGGTGATCGGCGGCACGGGAGTGCTGCTGCGGTCGGCCAGGATGCCCCTGCCGGTGGTGGTTCTCGGTCAGCTGCTGGCGCTGACGTCCGTGCTGGTGACGATCTTCACCCGCAGCGGGGTGCTGGTCGTGCTGCCGGGGCCGCAGTCGCTGTCGGACCTGGTGGCGAAGCTCGGCGAGGCGATGGCCGAGGTGCAGACCGGTGTGCCGCCGGTGCCGGACAGCGAGGCCATGCGCTGCCTGGTGATGGTGGCGATCGGGCTGGTCGCGATCGTGGTGGACCTCCTGGCGGTCGGCGCGAAGGCGCCCGCCGCGTCGGGCCTGGTGCTGCTGTGCGTGTTCGCGGTGCCCGCGTCGTTGGCCGACGAGATGCTGCCGGTGTGGACGTTCGTGTTCGGCGCGGGGGCGTTCGCGCTGCTGCTGGCCGTCGACGGGCAACACCGGCACGAGGCGTGGCGCGGGAAGCTGCCCGGTGGTGGGCAGAGCGGATCGGCGCCCGCGGCGACCGGGGTGGCCGCGCTGGCCGTGGTGATCGCGCTGGTGGCGGGGGCGAGCCTGGCGTTCGTCGGGACGGTCGGGCGGCTGCCCGGCAGCGGCGACCAGATCGGCGGCGGCTCCGGCGGGCTGGGCATCGACCCGATGACCGAGCTGCGGGGCATGCTCAACCAGGGCGCGCCGCGTGAGCTGTTCCGGGTGCGCGACCTGCCGACCTCGGCGTACCTGCGCGCGATGACGCTGCGCGAGTACGTGCCGGACAAGGGCTGGCAGCTCGGCGGGAACCTGCCGGAGGGCGTGGCCGCGGACGGCGCGCTGCCCGTGCAGCCGGGCGACCAGGGTGGCGGCGAGGTCGTCGACGTCAAGATCGAGCCGGTGAACTGGGTGGACAACTGGCTGCCGGTCTACGGCCGGCCGCGCGGCATCCAGGAGGTCGACGACAACTGGCGGTACGACCCGGTGCGCGGCATGGTCTACAGCGTCCGGGCCCGCAAGTCCGGCGAGTACACGCTGCAGACGGTGTTGGAGACGCCGTCGGCCGACAAGCTGCGGCGGACGAGCGGCCAGGTGGACGTCGAGGCGGAGTACCTGGAAGCGCCCGGTGTCGAAAGCCGGGTGGCGGACCTCGCGCGGCGGATCGTGTCGGGGCACGACAACCAGTTCGACCAGGCGACCGCGCTGTACCGGTACTTCACCGACGGCACGCAGGGCTTCACCTACACGACGCAGACGTCGAACACGGACACGTCCGCGGACGCGTTGGCGGACTTCGTGCTCGCGGGCAAGAAGGGGTTCTGCGAGCAGTACGCGTCGGCCATGGCGATCATGGCGCGGTCGGTCGGCATGGCCTCGCGGGTGGCGCTCGGCTTCACCGCCGGGTTCCCCACCGGGGACTACCAGACGATCACCTCGCAGGACGCGCACGCGTGGGTGGAGATCTACTTCCCCGGTTACGGCTGGATGGTCTTCGACCCGACGCCGCTGTCCGACGGGCGGGGCGTGACGCCGCCGTACATCTCCGGCATGAGCGCCGACGACGAGGAAGACGGCTCCACCGCGGGCGCGACGACGACCACGACCACCACGGCGGCGCCGGGCACCAGCAGCTCCGCGTCGGCCGTGCCGGGTGCGCAGGGGCAGGACGGGACGGGGCAGGTCGACGAGCCGACGCCGACGTGGCACCTGGCGACGTTGATCGTGGCGTTCCTGGTAGCGCTGCTGGTGACGGCGCCGGTGCTGTTCGGCGGGTCGCCGAAGAAGAACGGGCAGGCACGGCCGGATCAGCAGGTGTTGCCGGGGCAGGCGGTGTGGCTGAGGCAGGCGCCGTGGGTGCGGCGTGCGGCGTTGGTGACGGCGGTGGCGGCGTGGGTGCTGGTGTCGGTGCTGCTCGTGGCGTTGGTGTCGTGGCCGTTGGCCGTGGTGCTGGCGTTGTTGGCGGCGGCAGCCGCGCCGTCGGGCGTGCGGGTGTGGCGGCGGCGGGAGCGGCTGCGGGCGGTGGCCGGGTTGGGACCGGACGCGGCGGGTGCGGCGTGGCAGGAGCTGGTCGCGGAGTCCGTGGACCGGGGTACCCGCGTGCCGGACACCGAGACCGTGCGGGTGGCCGCTCGACGGTTGGTGCGGGTGCACAACTTGGACGAACAGGGCCGGGACGGGCTGCGGGCGGTCGTGGGTGCGGTGGAGCGGTCCTGGTACAGCACGCAGGCGGCGGCGGACCCGTCACTGCCCGGCGCGGTGGACAGCGTGCGGCAGAGCCTGAGCCGCAACGCGCCGCTGGCCCTGAAGGCGAAGTTCCTGCCCCGGTCGGTGCTCCAGCCGAAGGCCCCGACCGACTCCGACCCACAGGACTGAGCCGGGGGCCGGCCGAGCGCCGGGCTGGGGGCCGGGCTGAGGGCCGGAAGGACAGGTCCCCGTTCGGCCGGCCCACCGGACTCGGCCCGCCAGTCCGGTCCTGTGGGGCAGCAGGGACTGGGTTCGCAGGGACTGGGGCGCAGGACCCGGGCCGCCCGGAGGTCCAGGCCGGCAGAAACGGGCCTCACAGAATCAGCGCCGCAGGACCGGGCTCGCCGGATCGGGCCGACAAGGCTGGCCAGCAGGGACCGGGCCAGCTGGGATTGGGGCCAGCAGGGACCGGGCCAGCTGAGATTGGGCCAGCTGAGATTGGGCCAGCAGGGATTGGGCCAGCAGGACCGGCCGGCAACACTGCGACCATCGGGCTGGGCTGGCGGAAGTCAGCCCGCGAGATTGCGTCCCGACGCTCGTAGGCCCGCCGGAGTCAAACCGCAAGAATCACGCAGCAGGGGTCACGTAGCAGGGGCCAGCCGGAGAATCCCTGTCAGCAAGACCGGGCCGGCGATACCCGTGCTGGCAATACCGGGCGACCGCAAGACCGGGCCGGCGAGACCGGGCTCGAAGAGCTGGGCTTGCAGGACTGTGCTGGGTAGACCGCGCTCCGCGGGACTGGGCTCGCAGGACTCGGCCGGATAGACCCGGTTCGCAGGACTGGCCCGGATAGACGGGGCTGACAGGGCTGGGCTCGCGGGGCTGGGCTCGCGGGGCTGGGCTCGCGGAGTGGTTTGGCCGGGGAGGCTGGGTTGTTGCGCCTGGCACGAAACGCACGGCCCGCCCCGGTGGTTGCGGGGCGGGCCGTGTGCGTTGTTCGGTCGGGCTGTCGCGCGGACTACTCGTCCTCGAAACGGCGACGGAAACGTTCTTCCATCTTCTGTGAGAACGAGCTGCGGCTGGGCCGGCTTCCCTCTTCGCTGGGTTCCTCGGCACCCTGGTCACCACGACGCAATGTCGTCACGGTGAGCAGCACGCCGAAGAACATCAACAGGAAGCCGACCACGCTCACCACCGGGATACCAGCGAGCTTCGGCAACATCACACCCGTAACGAGCAGGGCCACACCCACGGCGAACAACGCGATGCCCTGGATACGACGCCGTCGGGACGGCTTACGCAGCTTGGCGCCGCGCACTGTGGATGCGAACTTCGGGTCCTCGGCGTAGAGCGCGCGCTCGATCTGGTCGAGCAGTCGCTGCTCGTGCTCGGAGAGTGGCATGGCTCCTCCTCCGGCACAGCGGTCGCGGGCGCCGGGTGTTCACGGTTGCCGCCGGTCCCGGCGGACGCCCCGCCCAGGGGGCGTCACAACCAGGATACGATTCGGGAGGCTCCCCGACTACCCAGTCCGTGCCCCTAAGCGGTTCGTTCTGTCACCATCATCCTCACGGGTCAACGGTCAGACCACCGTGAGGTCGCGCAACCCGCCTTCCGTTCGGCTGTCAAGTGCCCAGCGTGCCCGGTTGTTCACTCCGATGCGAGGCGCAACGGCCGGTCGGGACCGCCGGACTGCGGTCAGAGCACGTCCGCCAGTACCCGAATCGGCCCGGTACCGCCCGCTTTCCGGCCTATCCGACCAGCGCACAGGCCTGATCGTCGTAATCCCGCACCGCCGACCGAGACGGAGATCACAACCTCCGCACCCTCGGGGCCGCCCCGCACACGCCTCATCGGGCGACCGACTTCGGCAATACGAAGCCCGCCCGGCACCTCCGTTTGCGGAACGGCTCACTTCGTGCGCGGAGCGTCACCGGTGGAGGGTGATCGACTCCTTTCCGGTCGTGGTGCCGCCGGCCGCACCGCCTGCCTTGATCGTCGGTCGGGGTCGCCGGCCGGCTCGGGTGGCGGCGCGCAGCAGGTCTTGCGCCACGGCCGCCGGTAGCCGGCGCAGTCGAGCGGGCGGTGTGTGGAGGACGATCACACCGGCCGCGGCGAGGAGGTCCGCCCGGGACCTCGGGGTGCTGAACTGCCACGCCAGGGCAAGGTCGTCCCACCAGGCGTCGGCGATGCCCAGCAGGCGGCCCTCGGCGGTGCGCACCGGGACGTCCCAGCGCGGGCTCGGCAACGCCAGGTCGTCCAGCACGGCCCTCGCCCAGGCCTGCGGGACCGAGCGGACGCCGTCCGCCAGTTCGGCCAGGACCTGCCGGACGTGGTCCGAACCACGGGACAGCCACGGTCTGAGATCGGCCACCGGGACCCCGCCGTGGCGGACCACCTCGGTCAGCACGATCCGGATGTCGTCACGCAGGCACAGGGCTCCGGCGGCGTCGACCGCGGCTCTGGCGAGCGGGGCGGTCAGGAAGCCCTTGCGCAGGACGGGCTCGGGTAAGCGGCGGACGCGCGTGACGCGGACCTTGGCGGCCGGCTCGACCGGGCGGTCGACGAGGATCTGCACCGGACCGGTGGCCGGCAACGCCCGCATGCCGTGCAGCTGGAGCGCGTCCACACCCGTGAGCATCGTGCGCGGACCGCCGTACCGGAGAGCCGCCCGCACCAGCTGCGCACGGGTAGGCGGTGTCCGGGCCAGGAGCAGGATGCCCGGTAGGAGGTGCTGCCACGGGCCGCGCGGCCGACAGCGGACACCGAGCTCCCCGCTGGGCAGGCCGAGGCCGAGCAGCTCCGAGGCGGTGGCGACGCGGCCGGGGAAGAGGCCACCCAGGGCGTCGAGGTCGATGGTGGTGCGGTTCGAGGTTCGCATGGGTTCCACGATGGGCGGTCCGGCGAGGTTGGTCGACGTGGAGATCGCGAACTGTGGACAACTCCGTGGGCTGTGGACAACTCCGTGAGAACAGGCCGCAAGAACAGGCCGCAGGGATCAGCCGGACGGACAGGCCGGAAAAGAAGTGAGGCCTTCCGCAGACCCGACCGTCTGCGGAAGGCCTCGGAAAACGGCAGCCACCCCTCGTTGGCCGCCGCTTGGCTTCAGAGGCGCACGAGGTCTTCGCGGATCTCGACGTCCAGCTCACGCCGGACGGAGCGGACGTCGCGCCAGGCGTCGTGCACCGCGATCAGACCGCCGGCGAGCACGAACGCGACGGCGAGCGCGACCACGCCGTCGACATCGGCCTTGACGATGATCACCACGGCGGCCCACAGCTGGACGACGGTGAAGACGAGCGTGCAGGCGAGGCGTTCGGTGAACTGGCGGCGGGCCTTGGCCTGCTCCTCGTTGTGGTTCATGACTCCCCCTCTGATCTCGACTGATGTCACCTTTGTACGAGGTGTGGCAGTCGAGTTCCGCGTCAGATGACGCACTGGGGGAAATCAGTTGGTGAAGTCGTAGAGCCGGCCCACGTGATGGATGTCGATCTTCCGCCGCCCGGTGCCGATAATGCCCTCCTCGCGCAGCGTGCGCAGCACCCGCACGAGGGATTCCCGGGAAGTGCCCGCGATCCCGGCCAGTTCCTCCTGGCTCAGCGCGATGGCGCCCTGGTCGGCGATCCCGCGTCGCAGGGCCATGTCGATCAGGACGGCGGCGACGCGCTGGGTGGCCGTGCCGCTGATCTGCACCCGCTGGCGGTCCGTGTCGCGCTGCCGGGCGATGACGACGATCAGCACGGCCCACGCGATGCCCGGGTGGCGCTGGCACAGCGAGGCGAACGACGCGGCGGACAGCACCAGCGCCCGCACCGCGCCGAGGGCCTGGACGGTCGCCGAGCGCGGCAGGCCGTCGACCGCCGAGCGCTCACCGACGAGGTCGCCCGGACCACGCACGGCGAGCACCTTCTCGGTGCCGTTCGCGGTGGTCGCGGTGACCCGGAGCAGGCCTCGGCGCACGACCAGCACGTGCCCCGTGACCTCGCCCTCGTGGCAGACCGAAGAGCCCGGCGGGTAGTCGCGCTCGACCCCCGCCACGGCGAGCACGTCGTGCTCGGCCGGGCTGAGCAGGCCCCAGAACCGGTCCACGGTCCCACTGTGCCGGGTGATCGACCCGCGCGGTGTGGATCAGGCCGGCCACCACCCGAACGGCGTGCCGGGCGGCGGAACCCCGAACCCGTCAAGCCACCGGACCGGGGTCCGATCGGTCCGGCTTGGGTTCGTTCAGGCCTGAGCGGGCCGGGGCCTGGGCCAGCAGGGAGGCCGGGCGGATCGCCGCGCGGCCGAACTTCGACCGGGCCTGGTCCGCCGCCTGCTCCGCCTCACGCCACCCGCGCTCGGGCGCGTCGAACATCAGCTGCTCGCCGCCGTCGCCCTCCACCAGCTGCTCGATCCGCACCCCGATCAGCCGCACCGCCCCCGCCGGCACCTGCTCGTCCAGGAGCGTCGACGCCGTCCGGTACACCTCGTGCGTCACGTCCGTCGCCACCCGCAACGTCTTCGACCTGGTGATCGTGGTGAAGTCGGCGAACCGCACCTTGATCGACACCGTCCGGCCGCGCAGCCCCCGCGACCGCAGGGTCGCCGTCGAGCGCTCCGCCAGCCGCAGCAACTCCCGCCGCAGCAGCTCCCGGTCGAAGTGGTCGACCTCGAACGTCTCCTCGGCCCCGATCGACTTCTCCCGCGTGGACGGCACCACCGGCCGGTCGTCGTGACCCTGCGCCAACGCGTGCAGGTGCTCCGCCAACGCCACCCCGAGCACCTTCCGCAGCCGCGGCAACGGGGTCGCGGCGACGTCGGCCACCGTCTCCAGCCCCACCCGGTCCAGCTGCTCGGCCGTCCGCTGCCCCACGCCCCACAGCGCCGACACCGGCAGCGGGTGCAGGAACGACAGCACCTCGGTGCGCGGCACGACCATGGCGCCGTCCGGTTTGCACATCCCCGACGCCAGCTTGGCCAGGAACTTCGTCGGCGCCACGCCCACCGAGCACGTGATGCCGTGCGCCTCCTCCACCTGCGCCCTGATCACCGCCGCGATCTGCGCCGGGCTCGACCGCATCCGCTTCAGCGCACCGCTCACGTCGAGGAACGCCTCGTCCAGGCTCAACGGCTCCACCAGCGGCGTGATGTCGCGGAAGATCGTCATGACCCCGCGCGAAACCTCCTGGTAGCGGGCGAAGTTCGGGGCGACGAACACCGCGTGCGGCGCGAGCCTGCGGGCGTGCGCGATCGGCATGGCGGACCGGACGCCGAACTCGCGGGCCACGTAGTTCGCCGCCGCGACCACGCCCCGGTTCGCCGTGCCGCCGACGACCACGGGCTTGCCCGCCAGTTCCGGCTGGTCGCGGATCTCGACCGACGCGTAGAAGGCGTCCATGTCGACGTGCAGCATCGAGCAGCCGGTGTCGTCCGGCCAGGTGTCGCCGCGCACGAGGAAGCGGTCGACGAGACCGCGCGGCAGGTTCGCGCTACGGCCCACGACCACCTCCACCAGGAACCGAACAAGTGTTCGACACTTTACGTCAGCCGGTAGACCCGGTGCGCGTTCCGCCACCCGATCAGGTTGGCGACGCGCTCCGCGTCCGCCAGGGCGAAAGCATGCGCCCGCAGCCCGTGCGAGAGGAAGTCGGACAGCGCACGGCGGAAGAACAGCGCACCCAGGTAGTACAGCTCGGCCAGTCCGTACGCGTCGGTGGAGAACAGGAACTTCCCGAACGGCACGATCTCCAGCGCCTCGGCCAGCACCCGGCTCGCCTGGTGCGCCGCCGCGTGCGTGGCCAACCCGACGTCGACGAACACGTGCGGGAAGACCTGCGCCAGGTACCCGGCGTTGCGGTGGAACGGGTAGTTGTGCAGCAGCACCACCGGCACGCCGAGCCCGGCGGTCGCCCGCAGCAGGTCCGTCAGCAGCAGCGGGTCGCAGTCGCGCAGCGACAGGTCCGCGTCCCCGTAGCCGACGTGGAACTGCACCGGCAGCCCGCGTTCCAGCGCCTCCCAGACCAGGAACCGGGTGACCACGTCGTCCGCGCACCGGGACGACCCGGACTTCAGCCACCGGTCGGCCGCCGCCACCACCGAGGCGTCCGCGGGCCGCTCCGGGTCCAGCGCCAGCCCCACCCGGTAGGCCGCGATCGACTTCGCCGCCACCGCGTTCGACGACGCCAGGGCGGCACGCACCCGGTCCGGGAAACCGGCGGCGCCTCGCGCCACGAGCTCCTCGGCCAGCCGCTCCAGCCGCAGCACGGGAAGTTCACTGGAATGGGTGAAGACGGACGGCCCTGCCAACCGCTCCGGCGACAGCCCGCCGTCCACCAGGAACATCGAGATCTCCGACGCCACGAGGAACGTCCGGTTCGCCTCCGCCGCACCCAGCGACAGCCGCCGCGCCAGGTACTCGTCGGCCGGCGCCAGCACCGGCAGATCCAGCAAAGGCGCACACCAGCGCCGCACCGCGAGCCCCAGCGACGAGTCGAACAGGGACGTCCCCAGCGGCGACACCGACGCCGCCTCGGTCAGCATCGACTCGAACCCGTCCCGGTCCACATCGGCCCTCAGCACCCCGTGGCAGTGGTGGTCCACGAGTCGCAACGACGCCACGCAGGGCAGCAGTGGTTCCACTTGTTGAAGACTAGAGACCTGGTGTAACCACGCCAGATGGACACAGCCGAGCGGGAGCACCGGCGTGCGCTGGCCGCCGAACTGGTGGACGACCTGCTGGAGCAGGACGTGGTCGCGATCGCGCTCACGTGGGTGGACCACAGCGGCATCACGAGGGTGAAGTCGGTCCCGGTCGCGGGCCTGCCCAGAGCCGCCGCCGACGGCGTGGGCGCGTCTCCCGTGTTCGACGTGTTCCTGCTGGACGACACGATCATCACCGGGCGGCACGCGGGCGGACCGGTCGGCGACCTGCGGCTGCGCCCCGACCTGGACCGGCTGACGGTGCTGGCGGGCCAGCCCGGCTGGGCGTGGGCGCCGGCCGACCGCTTCGACCAGCAGGGCGAGCCGCACCCGCAGGACGAACGCGGGCTGGCGCGTGCCGTCACCGACCGCCTGACCGTGCACGGCTACGAGGTGCAGGCGGGCTTCGAGGTCGAGTGGGTCGTCGGGCAGGGCGGCACGGACGACTTCCGGCCCGCCGCCACCGGTCCCGCGTACGGCCACGCCCGGCAGGTCGAGCTGTCCGACTACGGCGCGGACCTGCTGTCCGCGCTGTACGAGCAGGACGTCGAAGTGCTCCAGTTCCACCCGGAGTACGCGCCCGGCCAGTTCGAGCTGTCCACCACGCCGGAGGACCCGGTGCACGCGGCCGACACGTCGGTGCTGGTGCGCGAGACGATCCGGGCGATCACCCACCGGCACGGCCTGCGCGCGTCGTTCTCGCCGAAGGTCGTCGCCGACGGCGTCGGCAACGGCGGTCACGTGCACCTGAGCCTGTGGCGCGACGGCCGGAACCTGTTCGGCGGCGGTGAGGGCTGGTTCGGGCTGACCGACGAAGCGGAGGCGTTCGCGGCGGGTGTGCTGGAGCGGGTGCCCGCGCTGTGCGCGATCGGCGCCCCGTCGGTGGCCAGCTACCTCCGGCTGGTGCCGCAGGTCTGGGCGGGCGCGTTCGCGGTGTGGGGCCTGGAGAACCGGGAAGCGGCGTTGCGCCTGGTCGCGGGCCGTGACCTGGAGGTCAAGTGCTACGACCTGTCGGCGAACCCGTACCTCGTGGTGGCGGCCACGATGGCGGCGGGCCTCGCCGGGATCGTCGACGGTGCGCGGCTGCCCGAGCCGGTCGGGGTGGACCCGGCGGTGCTCGCCGACGCGAAGCGCCTGCCCACGTGCCTGGAGGACGCCGTGGTGGCGTTCGAGGCGGACGAGGTGCTGGCCGAGGCGTTCGGCGTGGAGTTCGCCGAGACCATCGCGGACGTGCGGCGCGGCGAGATCACCCGGTTCGCCGACTGCTCACCGGACGAGATCGCCGCGCAGACCCGCTGGCGGCACTGACCACCGGGCACCGGCTAGGACTGCTGCGCTTCGTCCAACGCCTTGCGCAGCCGGGTCAACGCGCGGTGCTGGGCCACCCGGACGGCGCCGGGCGTGGAGCCGACGATGTCGGCGGTCTCCTCGGCGGACATGCCGAGGACGACCCGCAGCACCAGGATCTCGCGCTGCCGGTCCGGCAGGACGCCCAGCAGGCGACCCATCCGCTCGGACAGCTCGCCCTGCAGCGTCCGCTGCTCGGGGCCGGGTTCCGCGCCCGGCCCGTCCGGCAGCTCGGGCACGGACTCGGCCCGGTTGCGGGCGGAGGCGCGGTGCGCGTCGGCGACCTTGTGCGCGGCGATCCCGTACACGAACGCCATGAACGGGCGGCCCTGCTCGCGGTAGCCCGGCAACGCCTTCAGCACCGCGAGGCACACCTCCTGCGCCACGTCCTCGGCCGACGCCGACGACCGGTCGCCGCGACCCACCCTGACCCGGCAGTACCGCACGATCACCGGCCGGATCACGGCCAGCAGCTCCTCGACCGCCCGACGGTCACCCCGGACCGCCGCTTCGACGAACGCCTCCGGTCCGTCGTCCGGGCGGGCCGGAGCGGCGGATCGGGCGCTCCCGACCCGCACGGGCATCACCGCCCTCCCGGCGTGATCGCGTAGTCCCGCCAACCCGGACCCGACCAACCCAGACCCGACCAATGCGGATCCGACCGATGCGGACCCGCCCAACACAGTTGCCATCGCCAGCTCCTCGGCGTCCGCGCGCTGGACGACCATCGGGGGCACATGCCAACGCGACGTCGCTCCCTCACGAGGATGACGCCGGTCACAAGAAATTGGTCCGAATGGACGCGTTTAGAACGCGAAAGGGTGAAGGGCGGGCCTAAAGTTTGCGGCGGGTAACCGAAGTCACGCCGGCTTCCGCGCCAGCACGTGCAGGCGGGCGGCGACGTCCCGCAACGGCGGGTGGGCCGCCGCGGCCAGCTCCAGCTCCGCCAGCGCCTCGGCCGCACCCGGGTTGGCCTCCAGCACCGCGCCCGGCACCAGGTCGGACACCACGCCGTGGCCCTGGACCAGCTCCACCTTCAGGCCCGCCGCCAGCACCATCGCCTCCAGCCCGACCACGTCGAACCGGCGCAGCAGCGGGTCGCGGGTGCCGACGAGCTGACCGGACTCGTCGTCCAGCAGCCGCCGGGCGTCGACCAGCCGGCCGGCGATCGCGCGGTGCAGCACGGCCGCGTACCGGTTCGCCACCAGCACGGACACCGCGCCACCTGGAGCGGCGGCGGCGGCCAGCGCGGCCAGCGCCACACCGGCGTCGTCCACGACCTCCAGCAGCCCGTGCCCGAGCACCAGGTCCGCCGAGCCGTCCCGGTCCAGCGCGTCGGTGTCGCCCTGAACCGCGGTGACGCGGTCCAGCACGCCCTCGTCCGCGGCACGGCGGTGCAGCGTGGCCAGCGCGTCCGGGCTCGGGTCGACGACCGTCACCGTGCACCCGGCCACCGCCAGCGGCACGGCCCACACGCCGCTGCCACCGCCCACGTCGAGCACCCGCGGCGGTTCACCGCCCCTGCGGTCCCGCGCGGCGGTCAGCTCGGCGTCGAGCACCCTGTGTACGGCGTCCGGTCGCATGGACGTAGAGCGTAAGGGCCGTAGGCTGCACAACGTGCATACGGTGGCGGTGCTCAGCCTCAAGGGTGGCGTTGGTAAGACGACGGTCGCGCTCGGCCTGGCGTCGGCCGCGCTGCGGCGCGGTATCCGGACGCTGGTCATCGACCTTGATCCGCAGTGCAACGCCACCTCGACGCTGGAACCCGACGACACCGAGGCCAGTGTCTACGACGTCCTCCAGGATCCGAGTGACGACACGCTGCGCAAGGCGATCGCGCCCAGCGCGTGGGGCGACGGCGTGGACGTGCTGGCCGGCTCGGAGGACGCGGAGTCGCTGAACCACCCCGACCCCGGTGAGACCAGGCTCGGCCGGCTGCGCGAGGCGCTGCGGCTGCTCCGGGACGACGAGGAGCCCTACCAGCTGGTGCTGCTGGACTGCCCGCCCTCACTGGGTCAGCTGACCAGGTCCGCGCTGGTCGCGGCCGATCGGGCGCTGCTGGTGACGGAGCCGACGATGTTCGCGGTGGCGGGCGTGCAGCGGGCGTTCGAGGCGGTGCAGGCCGAGCGCGAGCACAACGAGGAGCTGCAACCGCTGGGCGTGGTGGTGAACCGGGTGCGGCCGAGGTCGCACGAGCACCAGTTCCGCATCGACGAGCTGCGTGACATCTTCGGGCCGCTGGTGATGCCGGTGGCGCTGCCGGACCGGCTGGCGGTGCAGCAGGCGCAGGGCGCGTGCATGCCGATCCACGAATGGGGCACGCCTGGCGCGCGCGAAGTGGCGCTGGCGTTCAACCTGGTGCTGGCGCGGATCCTGCGGATCAGCCGGAGCAGACGCAGGGCCGTGCACCACGACTTCGACGACGAGGAGATCGAGGAAGCGGTGGACGCGTGAGCACCACGGCACTCCTGGCGTTCACCGTCGCGGCGGTGCTGCTGACGATCACGCCGGGCCTGGACACCATGATGTTGTTGCGCATGGTGCTGGGTGGCGGGCGCAAGGCCGGGCTCGTCGGCGGGTTCGGCACCACCCTCGGTTGCCTGGTGTGGGGCGCGGCGAGCATCGTCGGCCTGACCGCGCTGCTGGTGGCGTCCAAGTTCGCCTACGACGTGGTGCGCTACGCGGGTGCGGCTTACCTGTTGTGGCTCGGCGGTTCGGCGCTGTGGAAGTCGTGGCGCGGCGTCCGGGACGACCAGCCGACGGACGCACCGTCGATCACGCCCGTGCAGGCGTTGCGGGTCGGGTTCGTGACGAACCTGCTCAACCCCAAGATCGGCGTCTTCTACCTGAGCCTGCTCCCCCAGTTCCTGCCGTCCGACCAGGCGTCGGCCGGGTGGGGCGCGCTGCTGGTCGGCGTGCACGTGACCGTCGGCCAGGTCTGGCAGATCGTCGTCGTGTGGCTCGCGGGGCGGGCGGCGGTCGTGCTGGCGAAACCCGCCGTGCGTCGGTGGACCGAGCGGCTGACCGCGTCCGTGCTGGTCGGGTTCGGCCTCAAGATGGCTTTCGACAGCGGTGCCCGAGGGTGACACGGTCTTCCTGGCCGGGCACCGCCTGAACGAGGCGTTGGCCGGCCGCCGGCTGCTGCGCGGCGAGTTGCGCCACCCGAAGTGGGCCACGGCCGACCTGAGCGGCCGGGACGTGCTGGAGGTGCGCTCGGTCGGCAAGCACCTGTTCACCCGGTTCTCCGGCGACCTGAGCCTGCACAGCCACTTCCGGATGGACGGCTCGTGGCACCTCTACCGGCCCGGTGAGCGCTGGCAGCGGCCAGGTCACCAGGTGCGGGCGGTGCTGGAGGTGCCCGACCGGGTCGCGGTGGGGTTCGCGCTGCACGACCTCGAACTGCTGCCGACCGGCCAGGAGGCGCGGCTCGTCGGGCACCTGGGGCCGGACCTGCTGGGCGACTGGGACGACGGGCGTGCCGCCGAGGCGGTCGCCAGGCTGACGGCGGACCCGGACCGCGAACTGGGCTTGGCGCTGCTCGACCAGCGCGTGATGGCGGGCGTGGGCAACATGTACAAGGCCGAGGTGTGCTTCCTGCTGGGTGTGTCGCCGTGGAGCCCGGTGTCGGCGGTGGAGCCGGCGGAGGTGGTGCGGTTGGCGCGCAAGCTGCTGCTCGCCAACGCCTGGCACCCGGAGCAGAGCACGACCGGGCTGATGGGGCGTGGGCGGCAGCACTGGGTGTTCGAGCGGGGTGGCAAGCCGTGCCTGCGCTGCGGGACCAGGATCAAGGTCGGCGGGCAGGGTGCGGGTGTGCTGGAACGGCCGGTGTACTGGTGCCCGCGCTGCCAGCCAGGACCAATCGCTTAGGGTTGCTACGTGGTCTACAAGAGCGTGGTGCGCAAGGCGTTGTTCCGGATGCACGGTGGGGACGCGGAGCGGGTCCACGAGACCACGCTCGGCCTGCTGGAGCTGGTGAGCCCGGCGGCGAAGATCGTGCCGCGGCAGTCGGCTGCGGAGCGCACGGTGTTCGGCGTGCGGTTCCCGGGCCCGGTCGGGCTGGCCGCCGGTCTGGACAAGAACGGCCGGGCGCTGCCCGCGTGGCCCGCGCTCGGGTTCGGGTTCGTCGAGGTCGGCACGGTCACCAGGCACCCGCAGCCGGGCAACCCCCAGCCACGCCTGTTCCGGCTGCGCGAGAGCGAAGCGATCATCAACCGGATGGGCTTCAACAACGACGGCGCGCAGGAGCTGGCCAACCGGCTGGACCGCCTCGGCCCGCTGCCCGTGCCGCTGGGCATCAGCCTGGGCAAGTCCAAGGTGACGCCGGTCGAGGACGCGGTGGAGGACTACCGGACGTCCCTGCGCGCGCTGTACCGGCACGGCGACTACTTCGCGATCAACATCAGCTCGCCCAACACGCCGGGTCTGCGCAGCCTCCAGGACCGGACCGCGTTGACGGAGCTGCTGTCCGCCCTCAACACCACCGCGGACGAGCTGGCCGGGTCGGCACCGCGCAAGCCGATCCTGGTCAAGATCGCGCCCGACCTGACCGACGAGGCCATCGCCGAGCTGCTGGAGGTGTGCGACGCGCACGAGGTCAGCGGCCTGATCGCGACCAACACCACGCTGTCGCGGGACGGTCTGGCGCCGGCCGACCGGCACCTGGCCGAGGAGGCGGGTGGGCTGAGCGGCAAGCCGCTGACCGAACGCGCCCGCGAGGTGGTGCGGTTCGTCAGCAAGGAGACCGACGGCCGGCTGCCGATCATCGGCGTGGGCGGCATCGCGAGCGTGGACGACGCCAAGCGCATGCTCGACGCGGGCGCCAGCCTGCTCCAGATCTACACCGCGTTCATCTACGAGGGCCCCGGGCTGATCTACCGCATCAACAAGGCGTGCGCCTGATCAGGCCGATCAGGACCGGCGGGCGGCGCGCAGCGAGCGCAGCACGGGGTGCAGGATCACGACGAGCAGCGAGCCCCACACCAGGCCGCCCAGCTCCATGTCGCCCACCTGGAGCGTCAGGTCGCCCACCCCGGCGACCAGGGCCGCGCCGCCGACCAGCGCGTTGCCGGGGTTGGCGAGGTCGACCCGGTTGTCCATCCACACCCGCACGCCGACCAGGCTGATCAGGCCGAACAGCACCAGCGTCGCACCGCCGACCACGCCCGCCGGGATGGTCGCGAGCACCGCCGTCACCTTCGGCGAGAACGACATGACCACCGCCGCCACACCCGTCACCGCGTAGGCGGCGGTGGAGAAGACCTTGGTCACGCCCATCACGCCGATGTTCTCGGAGTACGTCGACGTGCCCGTGCCGCCGCCGAGGCCCGCCAGCGCGGTGGACACCCCGTTGGCGATGATCGAGTCGCCGACGTTGCCGTCGAGGTTGCGGCCGGTCAGCGCGCCGACCGCCTTGACGTGGCCGACATTCTCCGCGACCAGCACGATCACCACCGGCAGCACCAGCAGCGTGACCGACGGGCGCAGTTCCGGCGCGTGGAACTCGGGCAGCCCGAACCATGCCGCCGCGCCGACCGCGTCCAGGTCGACCAGGCCGAGCGAGAGGCCGAGCACCCAGCCGACGACCACGCCGATGAGCACCGAGAACCGGAAGAGCGAACCGCGGCCGAGCACGCCGCACAGCAGGATGATGCCCATCGTCACCGCGGCGGGCAGCGGTTGCTCGGCGAACGAGTCGGTGGCCCGGTGGGACAGGTTGAGGCCGATCAGCACGACCACCGCGCCGGTCACCACCGGCGGCATCACGGCCTCCAGCAGCCGCACGCCCAGCGCCTTCACCGCGACCCCGATGATGATCACCAGCAGCCCGGCGGCCAGCACTCCCCCGAGCTGCGCGGCGATGCCCTCGTCACGCGCGGCGGACAGCGGCGCGATGAACGCGAACGACGCACCGAGGTAGCTCGGCACCCGGTTGCGGGTGATCAGCAGGAACAGCAGGGTGCCGACGCCGGAGAACAGCAGCGTGGTGCTGACCGGGAGACCGGTGGTGGCGGGAACGAGGATCGTGGCGCCTGCCATCGCGACGAGGTGCTGGGCGCCGAAACCGATGGTGCGCGGCCAACTGGGCCGCTCCTGCGGCGCGATGGCGTCACCGTCGATCGGGCGGCCATCACCGTGCACGGTCCACAACGCCACTCAATGACCTCCCCGGCGACCAGGACGGACCACGCTGTCCGACCAAGGGATCCTGCCACGCCAAGTAGTGGCTGCGGCTATGTAACGGTCTGATAATCACACGATCGCAGCAACGTACGCCAGCACCACGATCGAGTCAGCGGAACTCCGCTACGCAACGTGAGGTAATCGGGGTTCGTGCAGATGGACCCGTGCCGCCGTTCAGCGGGACAGCTCGCGCAGCGCGGACGCCAGCCCGGCGAGGTGGTCCGCCGCGTCGTCCAGCACCTGCCGCGGGTCGGACGCGGTGCTCTCGGCGAGCACCCGGCCGGCTGCGGCGACGAGCCCGCAGTAGCCGTCCACACCCTCGTCCAGCTGGGCGCGCAGCCTTCTCACGCCCTCCACGAGCGGTGCGCGGTCCAGCGGCGGCGCCGTGTCACGGGCCCGTTCCACCGCCTGCAACTGGTGCGACACGGCCCGGATCGCGGACGCGGCCTCGGCCCCGGTGGCGCGGGCCTGCTCGACCGAGTCGGTCGGCACGGACGTCAGCGCGTCCGAGTCGAGCTGGCGCAGCAGCTCCCGCAACGTGTCCTCGGCGTCCTCCAGCCGTTCCATCGGCTGACGGGCCGCCGAGGAACGGGCGGGCAGCGGCACGGGCGCCGGAGCCGCCGCCAACTGCTTGCGCTCGGCGTCGATGCGCCCCAGCTTCAACTTCGTGCGCACCGCCAGCACCGACGTGCCGGCGAAGCCGAGGGCCGCGCCGATCCCGACGCCCTCGGCCAGCACACCGGCGATGGTGAGCGTGCCGACCACCGCGAGGAGGGCCAGCACGATCAGCCAGAAGGTGAGCACGCGGCTCGACCGGCGGTACTGCCGATCGAGCTTCGCGCGCGGGTCGTTCCAGGCGGCGTACCGCCGTTTCACCTGGTCCGCGAGTTGCCCCTGGAGGATCTGCCCCTGCAACTGACCGCCGATGACCTTGGCGATCTCACCGGCCACCTTCCGCCGGGGATCCATCGCGGACGCCACCCTCTCAGCCCTGGCTCGCCGGCGGGTTCTGCTGCATCTGCTGGGTCGGCTGCGCCTGCGTCTGCTGCACCCGCTGCTGGATCTCCTGCTGGATGCTCGCGCTCGCGCTCGCCGGCTGACCGCTCGTCACCTCGCCGGCGACCTTGCCGCCCGCCATCGACGCACGGATCTGCTCCAACCGGGAGTGGCCCGCCATCTCGGTGGTCGACTGCTGGACCTCCAGCATCCGGCCCTGCACCGAGTTCTGCGCCAGCTCCGCGGACCCGAGGGCGGTGGTGTACCGCTTCTCGATCTTGTCGCGGACCTCCTCGAGCGACGGCGTGTTGCCCGGCGCGGCCAGCTCGGTCATCTGGCGCAGCGAGTGGGAGACCTGCTCCTGCATCTTCGCCTGCTCCAGCTGGCTGAGCAGCTTGGTGCGCTCGGCGAGCTTGGTCTGGAGCACCATCGCGTTGCGCTCGACGGCCTGCTTCGCCTGCGTCGCCGCCTGCAACGCCTGGTCGTGCAGCGTCTTCAGGTCCTCGATGCTCTGCTCGGCGGTGACCAGCTGGGTGGCGAAGCCCTGCGCCGCGGTCTCGAACTGCGTCGCCCGCGCCTCGTCGCCCTTGCCGCGCGCCTCGTCGGCGAGCACGAGCGCCTGGCGTGCGGAGGCCTGAAGCTTTTCCACCTCACCCAGCTGGCGGTTGAGCTTCATCTCGAGCTGGCGCTGGTTGCCGATCACCGCGGCGGCCTGCTGGGACAACGCCTGGTGCTGGCGCTGGGCCTCCTCGATGGCCTGCTGGATCTGCACCTTCGGGTCGGCGTGCTCGTCGATCTTGGACGAGAACGCCGCCATGAAGTACTTCCATGCCTTCACGAAAGGGTTGGCCATCTCCTACGCCTGCCTTCTCCGCACTTCCCTGGCTCGCGCTCGTGATTGGCAACGACCCGGTGCCGGTGTTGGTTCCATCGTGTCAGTTGTCCCGCGCTGCTTCCACCGACCTGGGGAGATATCCGGGTTCACCCTGAGTCACCCCCTGACTTTCGTCGGCATGGTCATCCTGCCCGTCCGCCTTCCGGCCGACGCGGCGACCCCGGCCGCGGATGCCAAGTCGTTGCACGCGTGCCGGGGAACGGCTGCCGGGGAACGCCGAAAGCCGAGCCGGTCGGACCGGCTCGGCTTTCCACGGGTGCGCTGCGGTTACGCCGCCACCACCGCGTTGCGCGGCTTGCTGATCGAGGTGGACAGCCGGTGCGTGAGCACGGGCTGGAGCCGCAAGTCGGACAGGTCGTTGCCGATTACCGCCGGCACCATCGTGCCGCCCTCCAGGCCCGCCGGCGCGGGAACGGCCCGCTCCGCGAGCTCGGCAGGGGTGGGCACCGGCTGCTGGATCGCGCCGATGTCCGAGGCGACCAGGTGCAGCAGCTCCGACAGGGGCAGGTCCAACGCTTCGCAGATCGCGGCCAACAGCTCGCTGGACGCCTCCTTGCGGCCACGCTCCACCTCGGAGAGGTACCCCAGGCTGACGCGGGCGGTCCTGGAGACCTCGCGCAGCGTGCGGCGTTGGGTGGTGCGGGCATGGCGGAGCCGATCACCGATCGCCTCGCGTAGCAGCACGGTCATCGCGCGCCTCCTTCCGGCCGGCCGTGCCACCACGTTACCGACCCGTTCCGTCGACGGGCAGTGACTTCCGGACACGTCCGCCAAGGGCGAACGAGTGAACTCGCGGGTAAGTTCCCGCGAGCGCAGCCGGGTGTGACGGGAAACGCCCTGTTCACGTCACTCGACGGGGATCTTCAGGGTGGCCAGCAGCAGGTCGAGGGCCGCCGCCGCGGATCTTTCGCGGACTTCTCGGCGGTCACCACCGAGAGTGAGCGATTCCACCCAAGAACCGGATGAACCGGACAAACCGATGTGGACGGTGCCCGGCGCGACCCCGTCCTGGGGGTCCGGACCGGCCACTCCCGTGAGCCCGAGACCCCACGTCGCCCCGCAGCGCTCCCGTGCGCCCTCGGCGAGCTGCCTGGCCACCTCGGGGTGCACCGCGCCGTGTTCGGCCAGCAGCGCGCCGTCCACGCCCGCGAGCGCGTGCTTGAGGTCGGTCGCGTAGACCACGAGCCCGCCGCGCACCACGGCGCTGGAGCCGGGCACGGACGTCAGCTCGACCGTCACCATGCCCGCCGTGAGTGATTCGGCGGTGGCGACCGTCTCGCCGCGCGCCAGGAGCGCCCGGACGACGTCCTCCGCGCTCACGCCCCGGCCACCGCCCGCTTGCCCCTGGCCCGCAGCCGGATGGCGCGGACCACGTAGTCGACGCCGGTGACGACGGTCAGCACGACGGCCGCGCCCATGGTGACCACCGCGACCACGTCCAGCCACGCCGGCAGCGGCAGGATGTACAGGCCGATGGCGACGATCTGCACGAGCGTCTTGGCCTTACCGCCGCGGCTGGCCGGGATCACGCCGTGCCGGATGACCCAGAAGCGCAGCAGCGTCACGCCGACCTCGCGCACCGCGATGACGATCGTCACCCACCACGGCAGCTCGCCCAGCAGGCTCAGCCCGACCAGCGCGGCGCCGGTCAGCGCCTTGTCCGCGATCGGGTCGGCGATCTTGCCGAAGTCGGTGATCAGGCCGTGCTTGCGGGCCAGGTTGCCGTCCACGTGGTCGGTGACCGACGCGAGGGCGAACACGCCGAACGCCCACAGCCGCCACCAGGACTGGTGGCCGTCCTCGGCGAAGAGGAAGTAGAGGAACACCGGCACGAGCACCAGCCGGGACATCGTCAGCACGTTGGCGATGTTCAGCACCGGCACGCGCGCGGGCTCGGTCACCTCGGCAGCACCTCGATCGCTGTGACGACCAGGTCGACGCCCTCGGACGCGTCCACCCGGCAGCGGACCAGGTCGCCGACCTTCAGGCCGTCGGCGTTCGTGACCACGCACTCGCCGTCGACCTCGGGCGCCTGGTGGGCGGCCCGGCCGAGGCAGTCGTTCTCGTCGTCCTCCTCGGTCTCGACCAGGACGACGACCTCCTCGCCCACGCGGTCCTCCGCGCGCTGCGAGATCAGCTCCTCGACCAGGTTCGAGATGCGGGCGACGCGCTCGGCGACGGTGTCGGCGTCCAGCTTGTCCGGCAGGTTCTCGGCCTCGGTGCCGTCCTCGTCGGAGTAGCCGAACACGCCGACCGCGTCCAGCCGGGCGGCGGTGAGGAAGCGCTCCAGCTCGGCCACGTCCTCCTCGGTCTCACCGGGGAAGCCGACGATGACGTTGCTGCGGATGCCGGCGCGCGGCGCGAGCGAGCGGATCTGCTCGACCAGGCCGAGGAACGACTCGGTCGACCCGAACCGGCGCATCCGGCGGAGGACGGCCTCGCTGGAGTGCTGGAAGGACATGTCGAAGTAGTCGGCCACGCCCTCGGTGGTGGCGATGGCCTTGACCAGGGTGGGCTTCGTCTCGGCCGGCTGGAGGTACGACACCCGGACCCGGTCGATGCCGGGCACCGCCGCCAGCCGCTCCAGCAGCTGCTCGAGGCCGCCCAGCTCGCGCGGCAGGTCCTTGGCGTAGGAGGTGGAGTTCTCCGAGACCAGGAAGACCTCGCGGACGCCCTGCTCGGCCAGCCACACCGCCTCGGCCACCACCTCGTCCGGGTGACGGGACACGAAGGCGCCGCGGAACGACGGGATCGCGCAGAACGAGCAGCGGCGGTCGCAGCCGGAGGCGATCTTCAGCGGGGCGACGGGGGTGTCGGTCAGGCGGGTGCGCAGGACGCGCGGGCCCCAGCCGTGACCGGGCACCTGGACGTCCTCGGCGGCCTTCTGGCGTTGCACGGGGGTGAGCGGGAGCAGCGTGCGCCGGTCGACCGGCTTGTGGGACTCGATGCTCTGACCTGCGAGGACGTCGTCCAGCCGGTCGGCGAGGTCGGTGTAGTGGTCGAAGCCGAGCACGGCGTTCGCCTCGGGCAGGCTGTCGGCGAGCTCCGCGCCGTACCGCTCGGCCATGCACCCGACCGCGACCACCTTCGCGCCGCTGTCCGCGGCGGCGAGGAGCGTGTCCACGGAGTCCTTCTTCGCGGACTCCACGAAGCCGCAGGTGTTCACCACGACCACGTCGGCCTCGTCGTCGACCAGCTCCCAGCCGCCGGCGGTGAGGCGGCCGGCCAGCTCTTCGGAGTCGACTTCGTTGCGGGCGCACCCGAGGGTCAGCATGGCGACGCGCTTGGACGTGGTGGGGGAAGACACGGTGCTCAGGGTAACCGGCGCGGAGGCCGTCGCCGTCCGGCCCGGTGCGGTCAGCGGCGGAGCACTGCTCCGACGAGTCGGCCGACACCGGTTGACGGATTACCCGGACCCAGCAGCGCGGCACGCGCCATGGCGTCCTCCACGCGCGGGTCGAAGGCGGCGAAGTCCAGTTTCTTGTCGTAACCGGGAACGTGCCGGGCCAGCAGGTCACGTGCGGCTCGGTAGTCGGTGACGTGCGCGCGGTGGTCCGCGAAGTGCAGGAGCAGCCATACCTCGAAACACGGGTTCGACACCGCGAGGTTCACCTGCAGCCTGTCTGCCAGTCGCACGGCGGCCGGTATGTCGAACTCGTCGACGTCGACGACACACCACACCGCCTCGAATTCCTCGCGGTACTGGTCGCGCAACCTGGCGGCGTACCCGACCAGGTTGTGCGGCGCATCGACCTTGTACTTCACCGTGATGGGCACCCGCCGGGTCAGGCGGAGGCCGGAGAAGTACTGGCTCTCGGTCTTCTCGCCGCCACTGACCACCAGCAAGTTGCTCCGGCGCGGAGCGCGCGTCCCCCTCGAACGGCGCTGCGAGTTCTCACGCCTCGCCGTCAATGCCGCCACCTCGCACGGCTTCCGCGAACAATTCCCCGTACACGTTCGGCACGCCGCCGTACTGGCCCGCGAGATAGCGCCGCTCCAGGTTGTCCTCCCGACGCGGTTTGAAATCGGTGAGCGGGTAGAGCGTGCTCACGCCGGCCGGACTCTTCTCGACGAACCACACCTCGTCACGGTCCAGCACTTCGTCCGCCAGCGGCGGGTTCAGCAACGTCGCATCGTGCGTCGTGAAGATCAACTGGCCCCCGGCCGCGTTCACTTCCCGATCGTTGAACAGGGCCACCAGACGCGCCGACAGCAGGGAGTGCAGGCTGGCATCGATCTCATCGATGACCAGCACACCGCCTTCGTCGAGCACGGTCAGCACTGTCGGCAGCAGGGAGAGCCACGAGAGCGTGCCCGCCGACTCGTCGTCAAGCCGGAACGGCTCACCGATGACCCCGTGCGCCAACTGGATCTCCCTGCGAGCACGGTCGGCTGCCGCCAGCGTGCGCCGGATGTTCCGGTGCGCTTCACCGTAATCACGTGCCGCGGCGTCCACACGCCCTCGCAACATCCTCCGCCGCGCAGCGAGACCCGACCCCTTGCCGATCCTCTTCATCTCCGCTTCGACCTCCTCCAGGTCGGCTTCCGCCAACCGGAGTGAAGCCCTGGCCTTCACGACCACGTCCTCCGCTGCGCGAATCTCCACGCCGTCGTCCGTGGCGGGATCGACGACGACCGCGATATCGGTTATACCCAGATCGGCGGCGCCCAACAGCCCGACCACGCGATCCCGCAGACCCGGGTTCGCCAGCATGAAGTCGGCGATCCTGGCCTCCAGATTCGCCGAGTCGTCATCGGAAAGCCGGAAGACCAACTGGTCCACGAACCACCGGTACACCGGCTGGAGCACGGCCAGGTTCGACCGACCGGCCAGGCTGAGGAACAAGGAGTCCGATCTGAGCAGCGATTCGAGGACTTCCACCTTGGCGCCGACATCGGCCACGGTCGTGCCGAATTTCACGCTGTCCCCTGAACGGTCGAAAAGCACTCTCTTCCGCTTCTCGGGATAGCTGTACAACCACTCGGCGAGCACGTGCCGGTCGTCGACTTCGAACCCGTACGTGTACCGGACGCCGCCCAGCACCAGGTCGACCACGAAAACGGACGGCCTGTCGCGGGTGGTCGGGTCGAGCTTGAACGGCCTGCGCGGCACCCCGCCGCCCGGTCGCCACTGGGCGAACGAGTCCCGGACCGCGTCGGCCATGAACTTCAGGCCGTCCAGGAGGTTCGACTTGCCCGACGCGTTGGCGCCGTAGACCGCCGCGACCGGCAGCACCTCGCGGTCCTTCACGTACACGGGCATGAGCAAGAGCTCCTGCTCGTCGCGGAACGACCGGTGGTTGCCCATCCTGAAGCTCCGGAGCACCCGACACCTCCGACAGTGAAGTTCCAGCCCGTTCCGTGCCAGTAAACCGCACAAAGGCGGCCCAAGCGGGTGGACAGGAGATATTTCACCACGTCGAACGCCGAGTAGGAGTCCGTGGCACCCGAAGGTTACGTTTGCACCGTGAACGACCCGATCAACGTGCGTCGCGCCCGCACCGGCGACGTGCGGGCGATGAAAGCCCTCATCGACGCGTACGCGGGCAAGGTGCTGCTGGCCAAGCCGCTGGTGACGCTGTTCGAGGACATCCAGGAGTTCTGGGTCGCCGAGGAGGACGGCGTGGTCCTCGGGTGCGGCGCCCTGCACGTGCTGTGGGAGGACCTGGCCGAGATCCGCACGGTCGCGGTGGCGCCGGTGGCGTTGGGGCGCGGGGTCGGCCACCGGATCGTGCACCGGCTCATCGAGACCGCCCGCGAGCTCCAGCTGGAACGCCTGTTCGTCCTCACCTTCGAGACGGCCTTCTTCGGCAAGCACGGCTTCGTGGAGATCGACGGCACGCCGGTGTCGCCGGAGGTCTACGAGGAGATCATGCGGTCGGCCGACGAGGGCGTGGCCGAGTTCCTGGACCTCTCGTACGTGAAGCCCAACACCCTGGGCAACTCCCGGATGCTCCTGCACCTGTAACTCTTCGAGCAAACACTCGAAGAGTCTTGACTCGACCAACGCCGACCCACCAAGATCGGCGCCGTGGAGCAGTGGACGGTCGACGAGCTGGCGGTCCGGGTCGGTCTACCGGGCAGCACCATCCGCATGTACCAGACCAAGGGCGTGCTGCACCCACCCCGCAGGCAGGGCCGGGTCGCCTACTACAACGCCTCCCACCTGGAACGCCTCACCCTCGTCCAACGCCTCCAGTCGCGCGGCTTCTCGCTGCCCGCGATCGCCGAACTGGTGAAGGCGCGCGAGAAGGGCGCGAGCGTCGCGGCGGTGCTGGGCCTCGGTGAGGCGGAAGGCCCCGACGACTGGGTCCGGATCAAGGTCCGCGACATCAGCCGCCTGGTCCCGATGGGCGACATCCGCCCCCGCGTCCTGCGCCGCGCCGTGCACCTGGGCCTGGTCCGGTGGCGACGCGGCTGGCCTCACGTCCGCCGCTGGGCGCTGGACTCGGGCAACCGGCTCGCCGCGCTGAGCGTCCCCAGCGACGTCGTGCTGGACAAGTTCGCGAACCTGCGCACGGCCACCGACGGCATCGCGGCCGACTTCGTCGAGGTGTTCGAGCGCCACCTGTGGCCGCAGCTGGCCGAGAACGCGGACCAGGACGACCAGCTCGACCGCATGCGCGCACTCCTCGTGGAGCTGACCTACACCGCCGAGACCGTCGTGATCGGCACGTTGCGCGAGTCGATCCGGGACGCGGCCGAGGAGTTCGCCCGCCGCCACCAACTGCTGCCCAGCGACGACTTCAAGCCCGCCTGGGTCGAAGAACCGGTGCCCATCGCCGAACGCCTCATCGACACCGAGGAGGACGACGGGATCCCCGACGAGCCGACGATCCTGCGGTTCCTCGACCGGGGCGACGACCACGACGAGACGGCCGGATGACCGCCCTCGTGCCGGCGCACCGGAGCGTGACGTGATCGCGGCCATCGGCGCGGTGGTCGGGCTGTGGGCGGGGTACCGGTACGACCGGTCGATCGACCGGCACCCGTTGCGGTCCGGGGTGAAGCGGCTGGTGTTCTGGGTGCTGCTGTTCGTCGCCGAGTACCTGCTGGTGCGGTCCGCGTCGTCCTGGCTCGGCGTGCTGGTGTGGCCGGTGGTGTTCGCGTACGCGCTGGCGGTGTGCCTGATCGGGCCGTGGGTGTCGGAGTACTACCGCCGGCGCGCGACCTGACCACTGCCGCACCCGGTCACGGCCGCGACTGGCTACGGCTGCGCGAAGTCCAACCCGCAGACGCCGAACCCGCGCTGTCACCGGCACTCGTACCGGCAGACCAATCGACGTTGGCCGGAAAAGCCCAACGCGGAAGGTGGTTCGGCCCAGTCGGAGCAGGCTCAGCGGCCCAGTCATCGCGCCTCCGAACGGCCTTGCCGCACCTCGACGGCATCCCCGCGGCGGGCGCTGAAGTGTTGGCACCGCCCGAATTGCGGAACCAGCCGGTCCGGTCGGCCGCCGTGATCGCCCGCGGCCGGGAGTTCACCCGTAATTGAGACGGAGTGAGCCGATCGGGGCTGGTGCCCGTTGATCAGCGACCGGTACAAACCCTCAAACCTTTGAACCGAGGGGAAGCACAGTGCTCGCGAAATCCCTGCGCAACACGTTCGCAGTCTTGGTCGCCTCACTCGCCCTGCTGGTGGGCGCCGGTGTCGGTCAGGCCGCCATCAACGCTCCGGCGGTGACCGACGACTACATGTTCAACAAGTCCCTTGCGCAGTTCTCGTCCATCCGCACGCAGCGGCCGTACAGCACCCAGCTCGACTGGTCGTCGGACGGCTGTTCCTGGTCGCCGGACAACCCGTTCGGCTTCCAGTTCCTGCCGGCCTGCCACCGGCACGACTTCGGCTACCGCAACTACAAGCGGCAGGGCCGGTTCAACGAGACGACCCGGCTGCGGATCGACAACAACTTCAAGTCGGACATGTACCACCAGTGCGCGGGCAACTGGTCCTGCAACCGGACCGCGGACGCCTACTACAGCGCGGTGCGCCAGTTCGGCGCCAGCTGACGCCGTCGTGAACGTTCCCCCGCCGCCATTTCCGGCGGGGGGACGATTTCGACGGGCGGATCAGTCCTCGTCTGCGTCGTCGGGCCCCGAACCGCCGCGGATCAGGTAGACGAGTGAGTCCAGCTCGTCCGGTTTGATCAGCACGTCGCGGGCCTTCGAGCCCTCCGACGGGCCGACGACGCCGCGCGTCTCCAGCAGGTCCATCAGCCGTCCCGCCTTGGCGAAGCCCACGCGCAGCTTGCGCTGCAGCATCGACGTCGAGCCGAACTGGGACGTGACGATCAGCTCCGCCGCCTGGATCAGCAGTTCCAGGTCGTCACCGATGTCGGCGTCGATGTCCTTCTTCTCGCTCGCCTTCGCCGCCGTGACGCCGTCCGTGTACTCGGGCTGCGCCTGGGTCTTGGCGAAGTCGACGATCTCGGAGATCTCGTCGTCCCCGACGTACGCGCCCTGCACGCGCACCGGCTTCGAGGCGCCCATCGGCAGGTACAGGCCGTCGCCCATGCCGATCAGCTTCTCCGCGCCCGGCTGGTCCAGGATGACCCGCGAGTCGGTCAGCGACGACGTGGCGAACGCCAGCCGTGACGGCACGTTGGTCTTGATCAGACCGGTCACCACGTCCACCGACGGCCGCTGCGTCGCCAGCACCAGGTGGATGCCCGCCGCACGCGCCTTCTGCGTGATCCGGACGATCGCGTCCTCGACGTCGCGCGGCGCGGTCATCATCAGGTCGGCCAGCTCGTCCACGATCGCCATGATGTACGGGTACGGCCGGTAGACGCGTTCGCTGCCCGGTGGCGCGGCGATCTCACCCGACTTGACCTTGCGGTTGAAGTCGTCGATGTGCCGGACCCGGTTGACCTGCATGTCCTGGTAGCGCTGCTCCATCTCCTCTACCAGCCAGGCCAGCGCGGCGGCGGCCTTCTTCGGCTGGGTGATGATGGGCGTGATCAGGTGCGGGATGCCCTCGTACGGCGTCAGCTCGACCATCTTCGGGTCGATGAGGATCATCCGCACCTCCTCCGGCGTGGCCCGCGCCAGCAGCGACACCAGCATCGAGTTCACGAAGCTGGACTTGCCGGAACCGGTGGAGCCCGCGACCAGCAGGTGCGGCATCTTGGTCAGGTTCGCGGTGACGAAGTGGCCCTCGATGTCCTTGCCCAGCCCGATCACCATCGGGTGGTTGTCGTTGACCGTGGACGGCGAGCGCAGCACGTCGCCGAGCCGCACCATCTCGCGGTCGCTGTTGGGGACCTCGATGCCGACCGCGGACTTGCCGGGGATCGGGGCGAGCAGCCGGACGTTGTCGGTGGCCACCGCGTAGGCGATGTTCTTGGTCAGCGCGGTGATCTTCTCGACCTTCACGCCCGGCCCGAGCTCCACCTCGTACCGGGTGACCGTCGGGCCGCGGGTGAAGCCGGTGACCTGCGCGTCGATGGAGAACTGGTCGAGCACGCCGGTGATGGCCTCGATCATCAGGTCGTTGGCCTTGCTGCGGGCCTTCGGCGCGTCGCCGTCCTTGAGGATGGTGGGCGGCGGCAGCCGGTAGTCGCCCTCCACCGCGCGCACGGCGAGCGCGGCCGTCTTCGTGCTGTCCGGGGTGGCCTTCGGCTTGGGCGCGGGCTTCGCGGGCGGCGGGGACGGCAGGGGCGGCTCTTCGTCCAGCGGCAGCTCGGGCTGCTCGTCGGGGACGGCGACGGCCTGGCGGCGGCTGCGGGACGGGCGGCGCAGCTTGACCGGCTTCTCGTCGGGCTCCGGTTCCGGCTCGTCGTCCTCGAAGCCGTCGGCGGGTTCCGGCTTGCGGTGCAGCAAGCCGCCGAGTCGCGCGGGCACCTCGCGGATCGGCACGTGCACCAGCAGCAGCACGCCGTAGCCGAAGATCAGCACCAGCAGCGGTCCGGCGACCCACGGGGTGAGGCCCTGCGCGAGGAAACCGCCGGCGAGGTAGCCGAGGGCGCCACCGGCGTCGCGGCGGGCGATCGGGTCCATCGGCAGGCCGCCGACGAGGTGGAACATGCCGAGGAAGCCGACGGTGACGAGGATCGCGCCGATCACGAGGCGCGGCCGGGCTTCGGTGTTCGGGTCGGTGCGCATGAGCGTCACGCCGATCGCCAGCAGCACCACCGGCAGGATCACCGCGGGACCGCCGACGGAGCTGCGCACGGCGACGTCGACCCACTGGCCGACCGGTCCGCCCGCCTGCCACCACACACCCGCGGCGGTGATCACGGCCAGCGCGATCAGCACCAGCGCCAGGCCGTCACGGCGGTGCGCGGGATCGAGTTCCTTGCCACGGCCCACCGCGCGGACCACCGAGCCGACACCGCGGCCGAGCACGCCCCACACCTTGCCGACGGAACCGGAGGACTTCTTCGCCGCCGAACGCTTCGCCGGCGGGCGCTTGGCGGGCGCACGCTTGGCCGGTGCCCGTTTGGCCGGTGCCCGCTTGGCGGCTGGACGGGACGCGCCGGACCCGGACTTCGCCCCGGATCCGGTGGTGCGGGTCGAGCCCTTGCGCGTGGTCCCAGGTCGGCCGGCCATGTGCATACGGTAGTCCCTCGAGCCCCACCAGCCCCAACGGTCACGCTCGACGTGACGTGCGCTGCCGGTCCTCCATAGTTGCCCGGAATGCGGTGCGCCGACACCTCGACACGCCGTAGCCTTTCGCGCTGTGCCCACACCACTGCTGTGGCGCGTGCTGACCGCAGTCGACCAAGGGGTCGTCGGCCTCAGCGGACGACTCGAAGTCACCGGCGACATCCCGGCGGACCTCAGGGGACGTCCCCTGCTGCTCGCGTCCAACCACATCGGCAACCTCGACCCGTTCGTGCTGATCGCGGCGTGCCGCCGGATCGGTGTCGCGCCGCGCTTCCTGCTCGCGGGCGGTCTGCTCGACGCACCGGTCCTCGGTCCCCTGCTGCGCGGCTCCGGCCACCTGCGGGTGGACCGGGCGGCGGCGGACGTCGGCGACGCCTACCACCGCACCGTCGAGGCCCTGCGCCGCGGCGGCGACCCGATCGCGCTGTACCCGGAGGGCCGGGTGAGCCTCGATCCCGGGCTGTGGCCGGAGCGGGGCAAGACCGGTGCGGCCAGGTTGGCGCTCAGCGGCGGCATCCCGGTGGTCCCGGTCAGCCAGTGGGGTGCGCACGAGGCCGTGTACTGGGGCAACACCCACGTCGACGGGTGGGAGGACGTCAAGCCGTACCTCACGTCGTACCTGCGCGGGATGCGGCGGCGGCCGACGTTCAAGGTGCACTTCGGCAAGCCCGTGGACCTGTCGGGGCTGGAGGACGGCAAGCCGGGTGACGCGCGGCGGGCGCACGAGCGGATCATGCGCGCGATCACGACGGGCCTGGTGCCGTTGCGGATCGGCGAGCCGGACCTGCCGAAGTTCCACGACCCGACCCGGCCCACGACGGGCAAGAGCCCCTGGCGGCCGGAGTAGCGCTCCACCGACGGACGAGCCGGCACCGGGGTCCGGTGCCGGCTCGGCTCGTCCCGCGTCAGTTCACCGGGATGATGGTCGGCACGATCATCGGACGGCGGCGGTAGGTCTCGGCGACCCAGCGGCCCACCACGCGGCGCACGGCCTGCGCGATGCGGTGCGAGTCGGTGATCCCCTCGGCCTCCGTGCGGGACAGCTCCATCTCCACCAGGGAGATGGCCTGGTCCAGGGCTTTCGGGTCGTCGGAGAACCCGCGCCCGGACACGGTCGGCGGCGCCACCGCGCGGCCGTTGGTGGAGTCCACGGCGACGGTGATCGCGATGAACCCGCCCTCGCCGAGCACCAGCCGGTCGGACAGGGTCGACTCGCCGACGTCGCCGACGGAAAGCCCGTCCACGTAGACGTGCCCGACCTCGACCTTGCCGCTGATCGCGGCCTTGCCGTCGACCAGGTCGACCACCACGCCGTCCTCGGCGATGACCACCCGCTCCTCGTCCACCCCGGTCGCCACGGCCAGTGCCGCGTTCGCCCGCAGGTGCCGCCACTCGCCGTGCACCGGCATGACGTTCGACGGCCGCACCGCGTTGTACAGGAACAGCAGCTCGCCGGCCGGAGAGTGGCCGGACACGTGCACCTTGGCGTTGCCCTGGTGCACGACCGTCGCACCGAGCCGCGCCAGGCCGTTGACCACGCCGAACACCGCGTTCTCGTTGCCCGGGATCAGCGACGACGCCAGCACGATCGTGTCGCCGGCCTTGATCGAGATCTGCCGGTGCTCGCCGCGCGCCATCCGGGACAGCGCCGACAGCGGCTCGCCCTGCGACCCGGTGGACACGAACAGCACCCGGTCCTCGGGCATGTCCATGGCCTCGTTGAGGTCGACGAACAGGCCCTCCGGCACCCGCAGGTAGCCCAGCTCGGACGCGATGCCCATGTTGCGCACCATCGACCGGCCGACCAGCGCGACCCGCCGATTGTACTGCACCGCCACGTCCAGCACCTGCTGCACGCGGTGCACGTGCGAGGCGAAGCACGCCACGATCACGCGCTGGTTGGCCTTGCGGATGACGTTCTCCAGCACCGGCCCGATCTCGCGCTCCGGCACCACGAACCCGGGCACCTCGGCGTTGGTCGAGTCGACCAGGAACAGGTCGACTCCCTCGTCGCCGAGCCGGGAGAACCCGGCCAGGTCGGTCAGCCTGCCGTCGAGCGGCAGCTGGTCGAGCTTGATGTCGCCGGTGTGCAGCACCAGGCCGGCGGACGTGCGGATGGCGACCGCGACGGCGTCCGGGATGGAGTGGTTGACCGGGAAGAACTCCAGGTCGTACGGCCCGAACGAGCGCCGCTCGCCGTCGCCGATCTCCACCAGCCGCGGCGTCTGGCGGTGTTCCCGGCACTTGGCCGCGAGCAGCGCCAGGGTGAGCCTCGATCCGACCACGGGCACGTCGGGGCGCAGCTTGAGCAGGAACGGCACCGCGCCGATGTGGTCCTCGTGGCCGTGCGTCAGGACCACGGCCTCGATGTCGTCCAGCCGGTCCTCGATGGCCCGGAAGTCCGGCAGGATCAGGTCGACGCCCGGCTGGTCGTCCTCGGGGAACAGCACGCCGCAGTCCACGACGAGCAGCCGGCCGGCGTGCTCGAACACCGTCATGTTGCGGCCGATCTCGCCAATCCCGCCCAGTGCGACGAGGCGAAGGGCTCCGTCTGGCAGTGCGGGCGGGGGTGAGTTCGGGTTGATCACGCGTTGACTCCCAATTCGGCCTCGACGGCCTCGATGTCCTCGGTTGAAGCGGGTACCAGCGGCAGCCTCGGGTCGCCCACGTCGAGTCCGCGCACACGCAGCGCGGTCTTCGCGTAGGTGACGCCGGGCATCCGGCTGAAGGGCCGCAGCAGCGGCAGCAGCGAGTGGTGGATCGCGGTCGCGCCGGCGGCGTCACCGGACTCGTGGGCGACGAGCATGTCGCGCAGCCGGTCCGCGGCGAAGTGCGAGATGACGCTGACGAAGCCGACCGCGCCGACCGACAGCCAGGGCAGGTTCAGCGGGTCGTCACCGGAGTAGTAGGCCAGGTCGGTGCCGGCGATGACCTTGCTGCCCGCGAGCAAATCGCCCTTGGCGTCCTTCACGGCCACGATCCGGGGGTGCTCGGCGAGCCGCAGCAGGGTCTCCACGTCGATGGGGATGACGGTCCGCGGCGGGATGTCGTACAGCATCACCGGCACGCCGACCTGGTCGGCGATGGTGGTGAAGTGCGCGTACACGCCCTCCTGGGTCGGCCGCGAGTAGTACGGCGTGACCAGCAGCAGGCCGTGCGCGCCCGCCGCCTCGGCCTCCTTGGCCAAGTGCACGCTGTGCGCGGTGTCGTACGTGCCGGCGCCGCTCACCACGGTCACGCGGTCGCCGACCGCCTCGACCACGGCGCGGATGAGGTCGGCCTTCTCGGCGTCGCTCGTGGTGGGGCTCTCGCCGGTGGTGCCGTTGAGCACGAGACCGTCGTTGCCCAGCCCGACGAGGTGCTCGGCGAGCTGTTGCGCCTTGTCCAGGTCCACCGCCCCGCGGGCGTCGAACGGGGTGACCATGGCGGTGAGCACGCGGCCGAAGGGTCGGCCGGGCGAGGCGGTAGGACTTCCGGTCATAGCCGGAAATCTACCGCGTCACCCTCCGCAAGCTGCGACGACAGCACCTACAGCGGGCCTACTCTGCGTACACCTGTTCGGACAGTTCGGTCTTGTCCGCGTTCCACAGCACGCAGAACACCTCGCGGCTGCCCTTGTCGTCCGAATCGCTGGGGTCCGCCTTCCACTGCTTCCCCGTCGGCACCACGGCGACGTAGCGGAACTTGTCGGCCTTGTCCTCCACCGGGACGCGGTCGGACATGAAGTGCAGCGTGCAGAAGCGCTCCGCGTACTCCCGCATCCACTCGCCCTCGGGGTAGGCGCGCTTGTCCGACGAGCCGAACGGCGAGCCGACGGCGTAGACCTCGACCCGGTGCTTGTCCTCGCAAGTGGTGGAGTTCACCGTGACGTTCTGCTCGACGAAGTTGTCGCCGCACTGCCCGTCGCGCAGCTCGAACTGGCTCGCGGTCATCGTGCCGTCGGAACCGTAGGTGATGGTCTCGGCCATCGCGGCGGGCGGCGAGTCGGTGAACATCCAGCGGCCCAGGAACACGCCCGCGACCAGCAGCGCGACCGCGGCCAGGGCACCGCCGGCGATCAGCGCGTTCTTCAACCACGGCTTCCGCACGGCGGTCGGCGCGGTGTAGTGCATGGTCGAGTTCGGCGGCGCGCCGAAACCCGTCGGCGGCGTCGGCTGGGCGGCGGCGCGCTCCAGCATGGCGCGTGCCTGCGGGCCGGACAGCCGGGCGTTCGGGTCGGGCATCAGCAGGCCCGTGATCACCGCGCCGAGCGCGCCGTGCGCCCTGGTCAGCCGCGGCACCTCGTTCATGATCGCGTGCAGGGTGGACGCGGTGGACGAGCGCTCGTACGGGTTGACGCCCTCGACGGCGTAGCAGAGCGTCGCGCCCAGCGCCCACAGGTCGGACGCGGGCGAGGCCTCGTGGCCGTGGATGCGTTCCGGCGACATGTAGGCGGGCGAGCCGATGAGGCTGCCGGCCGTGGTCAGCCGCGGGTCGTCGACGGCCTGGGCGATGCCGAAGTCGGTCAGCTTCACCCGACCCGCGGGCGTGATCATCAGGTTGCCGGGCTTGACGTCCCGGTGCACGATGCCCGCCTGGTGCGCGGAGTCCAAAGCGGACAGCGCCTGGGTGGCCATCGAGACGACCCGGTCCTGCGGCATCGGGCCGTGCGCGTTGATGAGCGTGGAGAGCGTGGCCGCCTCGACCAGCTCCATCACGATGTAGTTCATGCCGTTCTCGGCGACCACGTCGAAGACGGTGACGACACCCGGGTCGTTCAGCCGGCCCGCCGTGCGCGCCTCGCGGAGGACCCGCTCCTCCAGCACCCGGCGCTCCTCGGGCGCGATGCCGTCGGGCAGGTGCAGCTCCTTGATCGCGACGTGGCGACCGATCACGTTGTCCTGGGCGCGCCACACGACGCCCATGCCACCGCGTCCGAGCTCGGCGAGCAGGGTGTACCTGCCCGCGATGACGCGGGGTTGGGCGCTCACACCTTGGGGACCAGTCACCGTCACTCCTCGAAACCCGACCGCGGACCGGGCGGACGCTACTTCAGACCTCGCGAAGCCCGGCCCGGTTTCACGGTTTCGTGACTTCGTGACCGGACGCGCGCAGGGCCTGCACCGCGCGGGCCAGGTCGCCCGCCTTCACCAGCAGGTGGTCCGTGTCGTAAGTGGACACGGCGAACAGGCTCACCCCCGCCGCCGCCAGTTCACCCGACAACGCCGCCATGATCCCCGTCAGGGTGAACTCCAGCGGACCGCGCACGGTCAGCAACCGCCAACCGGGCTGAGCGGTCACCGCCCGCGGCGCCACCTCGCTCGGGCACACGATGGACAGCTCGTCGGGCGTCCTGGTCACCGACACGAGGCCCGGCGCGTCGAGCAGACCGGTCGGGACCGGCGCGTCCGCGGCCAGCCGGGCGACCGTGTACTCACCCGGCCGGACGTCGACGATCAGCCGCTTCACCGGTCGTCAGCCTTCGGTGACCAGCGGGCTGGAGGCGACCTCGGTGCCGTCGGACAGGGTGGAGATGGCGAAGTCGGCGAACACGTTGGCCGCCGCCTTCTGGAGCTGGCGCAGGCACTCCACGGCCAGGGCGCGGATCTCCACGTCGGCGTGCTCGGTGGCGCGCATGGCGATGAAGTGCCGCCACGCGCGGTAGTTGCCGGTCACCACGATGCGGGTCTCGGTGGCGTTGGGCAGGATCGCGCGGGCCGCCTGGCGGGCCTGCTTGCGCCGGAGCGTGGCGCTGGGGACGTCGGAGAACTTCTCCTCCAGGCCCTTCAGCAGCTCGTTGTAGGCGTCGACGCTCGCCTGCGCGGCGGCGAGGAACTTCTCGTGCAGCTCCGGGTCGTTCGCGATGACGTCCGGCTCGACCATGGCGGCGTTGCGCTCGGGCACGTACCGCTGGGACAGCTGCGAGTACGAGAAGTGGCGGTGCCGGATCAGCTCGTGCGTCAGGGAGCGGGAGATGCCGGTCATGTAGAAGGTGACCGAGCCGTGCTCCAGCACCGAGAGGTGGCCGACCTCGATGATGTGCTTGATGTAGCCGGCGTTCGTGGCGGTGGCCGGGTTCGGCTTGGTCCACGACTGGTAGCAGGCGCGTCCCGCGAACTCGGCGAGCGCCTCGCCACCGTCGGCGTCGGTGGACCACGGGACGCCGTCCGGGGGGAAGAACTCCGTCTTCGCGATCAACTGCACCTTAGGCGCCACCGTCTCAGCCATGGCCCGAACCCTAACCGAAGCTACGAGCGCCCCCTGACCGAAGTCACCCGCGCCCGCCGTGCGGCCATCGGTGTGCCGGCGTGCGGCCGTCGGCGTGCCGCCACGGGCGACGTCAGACACTCCTTGACTGATGTCAGTTTTGACGTCATGGTGGTGTCATGGATCTGTCGCCGTACATCGCAGCACTGCGCGAGGACCTCGCGACCGCCGCGTCCGCCGGGGACGACAACACCCGGCGCACCGCGGCCCTGCTGTCCGCAGCCCTGGAGCCCGCCGCGCGGCTCGCGCTCATGAACGCACTGTCCGACCTGGCCGCGGAGGTCACCGCGGCCCTCGACGGCCCCGTCGTCGACGTGCGGTTGGACGGACGGGACGTGCAGGTGGTCGTCACCGGCACGGCCGCTCGGGAAGAACACGAACCCGAGCCGCAGGAAGTTCCCCGGCCCTCCGCCGGTGACGCCACGCGCGTCACGCTGCGGCTGCTGGACGAGCTGAAGGCCAAGGCGGAACAGGCCGCCGCGGCACAGGGCATGTCGCTGAACACATTCGTGGCGCAGGCCGTGCAGGGCGCGGTCGGCGGACGTCGGGGCGGCCACGGTGGCGGCCACAAGCACTGGGGTCCGCCGAAGGACCACGGGGACGGCGGCTCGTCGTCCCGCGTCCGCGGCTGGGTCCAGGGCTGAGGGGGGATCATGGAATCGGACGTGGTGCGTCAGCAGAGCTTCGAGGTCGACGGCGTCGTGGAGATCGACGTGGCGCTGCTCGCCGGCCGGGTGCGGGTGCACCTGGTGGACGAGCCGGGGGTGCACGTCGAGGTGAAGCACGACCCGTCGCAGGGCGAGTCGTGGACGGCCGGGCTGTCCGGACTGCTGACCTGGGTGAACGACCAGTTCGGCAACGGGGGCTCGCAGCCGGCCGGAGCGTCGGAGGCCGTGCGGGACGCCCGGCTGGAGATGTCCGGCAGCCGGTTGAAGGTGCAGTCGTCCAAGGCGCTGCCGTTGCGCGCGGTGCCGTTGGGCGTCACCGTGCGCGCGCCGATCGGATCGCACGTCATCGCCAAGGCGGGAGCGGCGGACGTGACCGTGACGGGTGCCGCCGGGCGGTTGGACATCCAGACCGGCACGGGTGACGTCACGGTGGACCGGGCGGACGCGTCGTCGCAGGTCAACTCGGGTTCCGGCAAGCTGCGGCTCGGGCCGATGCTGGGTGGGCTGCGGGCGAAGACCGGCAGTGGCGACATCGAGGTGTCGTCGGTCGGTGGGAACACCGTGCTCTACACCGGCACCGGGCACGTGTGGCTCGGGGCTGTGCAGAACGACGTGCAGGTGCGGACGGGCAGCGGTGACGTCACGGTCGCCGACGCGGCGTCCGGGAAGATCCAGATGGGTACCGGCTCGGGTGACGTGCGAGTGGGCGTGCGGCCGGGGGTGGCGGCGCAGGTCGACCTGGTGTCCAGCTCCGGGTCGGCGCGCAGCGACCTGGCCGTGTCGGACACGCCGCCGGAGGGCGAGGCGTCCCTGTTCATCACGGGGCGGACGGGCAGCGGCAGCGCCTTGGTGACCACGGCGACCAGCTGAGACCGGCCGCGGCGTACGCACCCCCGATGCACACGCCGCGGCTTCCCCGCCCCACAGCCGCCCCCACCGCCCTCAGCCAGCCCCGCGCGTTCGGCCGGCCAGCACCCTCAGCCAGCCGCAGCGTGCGCGCCCTGACCCGCGCGCGACGCATCTCAGCGGACGACCGCCTCCAGCCGGCCACCGCCCTCAGCCAGCCACCGCCTTCAGCCGGCCCGCGTTCGACCGGGCACCGCCCTCGGCCGGCCACCGGCCCTCAGTCAGCCACCGCCCTCAGCCAGCCCAGGCCGTTCGGCCGGCCCTCGCCCCCGGTCGGCGGGGACTGCCGCACCTCACTGCCCCCAGCCGGCTACCGCCTTCAGCGAGCCCTTTCAGCCGACCGGCGCACTCCGCCAACCCGCGCATTCAGCCGGCCACCAGCCTCCGCCCAGCCGGCACCCTCGCCCGGCGACCGCGTTGAGCCAGCCCGCCGCCTCAGCCGACCAACGGCCTCCACACGCCCCGCGCGTCAACCGACCGTCCCTCGGCGGCCAGCTCACCCCTCGGACAGCCAGCGTGTTCAGCCAGTCCAGGCCGTTCGGCAGGCCCGCACGTTCGGCAGGCCACCGCCCTCGGCCAGCTCACCACCCTCGGCCGGCCACCACCCTCGGCAGGCCACCGGCCCTCGGCGGGCTGCCGGCGCGTTCGACCGACCACCCCCTCAGCCCACCACCGCCTTGAGCGTGGGCGCGAGGTCGCCGCGGGGTACTACCTCCACGGTGTCCAGCTCCAGCCAGTCCGCCATGTGGCGCAGCTCGGCGGCCAGTTCCACCGCCACCCGGCCGACATCCGCGGTCGGCTCGGAGTACGCGCCCTGCACTCGGAGCACGCCCGCGGCGCGGTCCGCCTTCAGGTCGACCCGCCCCACCAGCTCGCCGTCCAGCAGGAACGGGAACACGTAGTAGCCGTGCACCCGCTTCGGCGCCGGCACGTAGATCTCGATCCGGTAGAAGAAGTCGAAGATCCGCTCCGTCCGGGCCCGCTCCCAGATCAGCGGGTCGAACGGGCACAGCAGCGCCCGCCCGGTGATCCGGCGCGGCACGCGGGCCTCGACGTGCCGGTACGCGGGCGCGCCCCAGCCCTGCACCTCGACCGGCTCCAGCACCCCCTCTTCGACCAGTTCCGCCACGGCCTGCCGACTGCGCCCCGGCTGGAGGCGGTAGTAGTCGCGCAGGTCCGGCTCCGTCGCGACGCCCAGGGCCGTCGCCGCACGGGCCACCAGCTCCCGTGAGCCCTCCTCCGCCGAGATCGACATCCGCCGGGCCAGCACCTCCGGCGGCAGCACGCGCTCGCTCAGGTCGTACAGCCGCTCGAAGCTCCGCCGCGACCCCGTCGTCAGCACGCCCGAGCCGAACAGGTACTCGCACACCTTCTTGACCTCGGACCAGTTCCAGCCCCACTGCTCCTTGGCCCTCGGCCCGCCACCGGCCAGCGCCTTCTCGATCGCACCGGCACCGACCGGCCCCAGCTCCTTCACCACCGCCAGGATGTCGTCCACGAGCTGCGGCGAGCGCTCGGCCATCGCGCTGTAGTTCTTCCACCAGCCGTCACGCTTGGCCCCCGAGTGGAACAACGGCCAGTCCTCCACCGGCACCAGGCTCGCCTCGTGCGCCCACGACTCCACCAGCAGGCGCGGCCGACGCGCGCTGTGCGACCAAGCCGCTTCGTCCAGCAACGACGGCGAGTACGCGCCCAACCTGCTGAACAACGGCATGTAGTGCGCGCGGACGGCCACGTTCACCGAGTCCAGCTGCAACAGCCGCACCCGGGACAGCACCTTCTGGAGGTGTCTGCGGGTGGGCGCGGCGGCGGGCCGGGGATCGGTGAAACCCTGGGCGCCGAGTGCCATGCGCCGGGCGACGTCTGCGCTCATCTTCTGCACGGCGGGATACTCCCACTCAGGTACGACATTTCCGCTCCGCCTGCACGACCAGGACCACCGCCAGCACCACCAGCAGGCCTCCGAACAGCTGCAACACCCCGAACCGCTCGCCCGCCAGCCACACGCCGAGCACCACCGCGATCACCGGGTTCACGTACGCGTAGGTCGCCACGGTCGACACCGGCAGCTGCCCCAGCACGTACACGTACGAGCTGAACGCCAGCAGCGACCCGAACACCACCAGGTACCCCCACGCCACCCACGACGACGTCGTGATCGCGTCGAACGACACCCGCTCACCGGCGACCAGGCCGACCACCGTCAGCGCCGCCCCACCGGCCAGCATCTCCACCGCCGACAGCGCGAACGGGTTCGCGGGCGTGTCCAGCCTGGAACTCAGGAACGACCCGAGCGCCCACCCGAACGCCGCCAGCAGCACCACCCACGGCCCCCACCACGACGAGTCGCCCACGTCGTCCAGCACCAGCACGGCCAACCCGACGAGCCCCACGGTGACGCCCGCGTACGTCACCCCCGGCGGGCGCTCCCCGGTGAACCTCCGCATCAGCACGACGTGCAGCGGCACGGACGCCACCAGCAGCGCCGCCAGCCCGGACGCCACCGACTGCTCGGCCAGCACCACCAGCCCGTTGCCCCAGGCCGGCAGCAGCAGACCCAGCAGCACCGCCGAGCCGAACTGCCGCCGCGTCATCCGCAGGCTGCCCCGCCACGCCACCAGCAGCGCCAGCACCGCACCGGCGACCAGGAACCGGGATCCGCCCGAGAGCAGCGGCGGCATCGACTCGATGCTGAACCGGATGGCCAGATAGGTGGAACCCCACACCACGTACACGACGCCCAACGCTGCCCAACGCACGTCGCAGACGCTGTCACGCGACACCCCGCGAATCACGCGGATTTCCGCCGATAGGGTTCGGACATGGCCGACGCCACAGTGCGCACCGCGCAAACCGACGACGTGGCGGAGATCGCCCGCATCCACCGAGACACCTGGCGGACCGCCTACGAGGACCTCGTGCCCACCGAAGTCCTCCAGGCGATCGACGTCGACGAGACCGCCGTGGCGTGGTCCGAGCCGGTCGGGCGCGGTCAGGTGTTCGTCGCCGTCGAGGGCGGGTGGACGGTCGGGTTCTGCGTCGCCGGGCAGGCCCCCGAGGACGAAGTGGCCCGCGCGGACGGCTCGCTGCCCCCGGACGCCGGGACGACCGCGCTGGTCAGCGTGCTCGTGGAGCCGCGCTGGGGACGGCGCGGCCACGGCGGGAGGCTGCTCGCCACGGCTGCCGAACACCTGCGTGAAGCGGGCGCGACGAGGGGCGTCGCGTGGGTGCCGGAGGCGGACAAGGCCTCGATCGGCTTCTACGGCAAGGCCGGGTGGGAGCCGGACGGCACGGTGCGCACCCTGGACGCCGGCGGGCGACCGTTGCGCGAAATCAGGGTGACCGGGGGGCTGGCACTACTACTGGAGCCATGACCGCACGGGTAGCCTCTGCCGGGTGCTCGGGTGGTTGTGCCTCACGTTCGGCGTCGCGTTCGGCTCCGCGATGCTGCCGTTGATCAGCATCGAGATCTTCGTGATCGGGCTGGTGACCCAGCAGCCGGGCATCTCGTGGTGGTGGATCGGCCTCGCGGTGGCCGTGGGCCAGGTGCTGGGCAAGATGCTGTACTTCCTCGCCGCACGCGGTTCGCTGCACCTACCGGCGTTCCTGAAGCGCAAGGAGAAGCCGGACGTGCCGCTGTCGCCGCGGCGGCAGAAGTGGAAGGCCCGGATGGAGTGGGTCCGCCTGCGCTGTCAGCGGCACCCGCACTGGATGTTCGGCACGCACGCGGTCAGCTCGGTCGTCGGCCTGCCGCCGTTCATGTTCACCACCGTGCTGGCGGGGCTGGCGGGCATGTCGTCCTGGCTGTTCATCTCCACCGGCATGGTGGGCCGGTTCGCCCGGTTCAGCGTGCTGGCCGCGTCGCCTGCCGCTGTGGCCGGCTGGTGGCTGAACTGACCCCACCGGACTTGGCACCGGTGGACTTGGCATTCGTCGACTTTGCACCGGTGGACTTGCCGCCGGTGGGCGGGTCGCCGCGCTCGTGCCGCACCAGGCGCTGCTCCGGAACCCTCAGCCCGTAGTGGTCGTGCAGCTGGACCTGCTCCGCCTCGGACAGCTCCGGCCCGCCGACCCTCGGCGCGTCGTCGACCTCACGCCGGTCCACCGGCACGACGAGCCGCCGGTCGCGCACCTGGGCGCCGCGGATGGGCACCAGCGCGACCCCGCCGTCTCTGCGGACCGCGGCCCACAGCGGACGGCCGTTGGCCAGCCACAGTTCGGCGACCGGTCCGATGGGCCGGCCGTGCCGGTCGAGCACGTCACAGTCGTAAAGGCGGTCCACCGCTGCACGATCCATGCCCAACCGGCTACCCGGTCGCCCGGACGGCCGCACCTCGAACCACCCGGTTGTGTGACGCACACCCCGACAGGGGTTCAGGCTCGACCTGAGGCTCCGCCGTGCAGGTCGATGGCCTTCCGCATGGTGTCGCGCGCCCGGCCCCGGTCGCCGGCCAGGTCGTACGCCTGGGCCAGCAGGAACCACGCCCGCCAGTCCTCCGGCCGCGACTCCACGTCGGCCCGGCGCTCCTCGAACCACGCGTCGGCGGCCTCCCGGTCCACCCGCCCGGACGGGCGGCGCGGCAGCGCGGAGGTGTCCGGCAGGGCACCTTCCGCGTCGAGCTGCCGCGCCATCCGCTCGGTGGTGAAACCGAACTTCAGGTTCGTCCACGCGATCCACGCGCCGATCAGCGGCAGCAGCAGCACCCCGATGCCGAGGCCGATGCCGACCGGGTCGCCGGTGCCCATCAGCACCACGGCCCGACCGCCGAGCAGCACGAAGTACACCGCCAGCGCGGCGGTGATCAGGAACGCGACCGTGCGGGTCCGCACCGGACTCAGAGGTCCATGTACTTGTCGAGACCGACGGACAGGCCGGGGTGCTCACCGATCGACCGCACGGCCAGCAGCACGCCCGGCATGAACGACTTGCGGTCCAACGAGTCGTGCCGCAGCGTCAGCGTCTCGCCCTCCGTGCCGAACACGACCTCCTGGTGCGCGATCAGCCCGGCGACCCGCAGCGAGTGCACTCGCACGTCGCCCACGAGCGTCCCACGCGCGCCCGGCGCCTCCTGGGTCGTCGCGTCCGGCATGGCACCGAGGCCCGCCGCCTCGCGCGCCTGGGAGATGAGCCGGGCGGTGTGCGCGGCGGTGCCCGAGGGCGCGTCCACCTTGCGCGGGTGGTGCAGCTCGATGACCTCGACCGACTCGTAGTACCGGGCGGCCAGCTCGGCGAACCTCATGGACAGCACCGCGCCGATGGCGAAGTTCGGCGCGATCAGCACGCCCAGCTCCGGCTTCGGCTCCAGCCACTCCGCGACCTTGCCCAGCCGCTGCGCGTCGAACCCGGAGGTGCCGACGACGGCGTGGATGTCGTTGTCCACGCAGAACCGGATGTTGTCCATGACCACTTCGGGGCTGGTGAAGTCGACCACGACCTCGGCGCCGGAGTCGGCCAGGTTGAACAGCCAGTCGCCCGCGTCGACCATCGCGACGACTTCCATGTCCGGCGCGGCCTCGACCGCACGGCACACCTCGGCGCCCATGCGGCCCCTGGCGCCGATGACGCCTACGCGGAGTGGTTCGGCCGGAGTCGGCTGGGCAGTCAAGAGATCACCTCGTGCACCTGGGACGGCAGATCGTCGGCGTGAGCGTAAGGGCCGACCACGGCGGCGGCCACGGGGCGTCGGAGCAAGTCCCGCGCCACCGTCGCGACCTCCTCCGGCGTGACCTCGTCGATGCGCGCCAGGGTCTGCTCCACGGACAGGTAGTCGCCGTAGTTCAACTCGCCCTTGCCGATGCGCGACATCCGCGAACTGGTGTCCTCGAGGCCCAGCACGAGCCCGCCGCGCAGCTGGCCCTTGCCGCGGGCCACCTCCGCGTCGCCCAGCCCGTCACGGGCCACTGTGGACAGCACGTCGCGGATCACACCGGCCACGTCGCCGAGCCGGTCCGGCTGGCAGCCCGCGTACACCGACAGCGTGCCCGCGTCCGCGTAGAGGCCGACCGACGAGTACACCTGGTACGCCAGCCCACGCCGTTCCCGGACCTCCTGGAACAGCCGCGAGCTCATGCCGCCGCCCAGGGCCGCGTTCAGCACGTTCAACGCGAACCGGCGCTCGTCGTGCCGGTCCAGCCCGCGCACGCCCAGCATCAGGTGCGCCTGCTCGGTGTCGTCGGTGTGCAGCACCAGGTCGCGCGAGCCCGGGATGCGAGCCCGACCGGCGCGCGGCGCGACGGGCGTGCCCACGCGGTCCAGCCGGTCGCCGATCTGCTTGCGCACCAAGCGCATCACCTGCGCGTGGTCGATGTTGCCCGCCACCGCGAGCACCATCCGCGGCAGCGTGTAGCGCCTCTTGTAGAAGCCGAACAGCGCGTCTCGCTCCATGTCCCCGATGGACTGCTCGGTGCCCAGCACCGGGCGCCCCAGCACGTGCTCGCCCATCAGGGCGTCGAGGAACGCGTCGTGCAGCAGGTCTTCCGGGTCGTCGTCGCGCATCGCGATCTCTTCGAGCACCACGCCGCGCTCGGTCTCGAAGTCGCGCGGCTCGCACAGCGCGTCGAACACCACGTCGCACACCAGGTCCATCGCCAGCGGCAGGTCCTCGTCGAGGACGTGCGCGTAGTAGCAGGTGTGCTCCTTGGCGGTGAACGCGTTCAGCTCGCCGCCGACCGCGTCGATCTCCTCGGCGATCGCCGCCGCGGTGCGGTTCGCGGTGCCCTTGAACAGCAGGTGTTCCAGGTAGTGCGCGGCGCCCGCGACCTCGGTCCGCTCGTCGCGCGACCCGACCTGCACCCACAGGCCGACCGACGCGGACCGCACGCCGGGGATGCGCTCGGTGATGACCCGCAGGCCGGACGGCAGCAGGCTGCGGCGCACGGCGACGCCCGCGTCACCGCGTTCCAGCGACACCGTGCTGCCGGGCTTCTGGAGGTGCCCGAGCCTCCGCGTAAGCGGACGGCCGCGAGTGCTCGAAGCACTCGCGGCCGTCCCGTTGACGCCAGTCGTCACTGCGCGTTGGCCTCGGCCTCGGCGGGTGCGGTGTCCTGCGCGGGGGCGTCGCCGGCCGGGGCCTGCTCCGCCTCCTCGTTCACCAGCACGAGGCTGATCTTGCCGCGCTGGTCGATGTCCGCGATCTCGACGCGGAGCTTGTCGCCGACGTTGACGACGTCCTCGACCTTGTTGATCCGCTTGCCGTTGCCCAGCTTGGAGATGTGGATCAGGCCGTCCTTGCCCGGGAGCAGGGACACGAACGCGCCGAACGCCGCGGTCTTCACCACGGTGCCCAGGAAGCGCTCGCCGACCTTCGGCAGCTGCGGGTTCGCGATCGCGTTGATCATGTCGATCGCGGCGTCGGCCGACGGGCCGTCCGCTGCGCCGACGTAGATCGTGCCGTCGTCCTCGATGGAGATGTCGGCACCGGTCTGCTCGGTGATCGAGTTGATCATCTTGCCCTTCGGGCCGATGACCTCGCCGATCTTGTCGGTCGGGATCTTGACCGACGTCACGCGCGGCGCGAACGGGCTCATCTCGTCCGGGCTGTCGATGGCCTCGGCCATGACCTCCAGGATGGTCAGCCGCGCGTCCCGCGCCTGGCCGAGGGCAGCGCCCAGGACCTCGGACGGGATGCCGTCCAGCTTGGTGTCGAGCTGGAGCGCGGTGACGAACTCCTTGGTGCCGGCGACCTTGAAGTCCATGTCGCCGAACGCGTCCTCGGCGCCGAGGATGTCGGTCAGCGCGACGTACTCCGTCTTGCCGTCGACCTCGTCGGACACCAGGCCCATGGCGATGCCCGAGACCGGCGCCTTCAGCGGCACGCCGGCGTTGAGCAGCGACATCGTGGACGCGCAGACCGAGCCCATGGACGTCGAGCCGTTGGAGCTCAGCGCCTCGGACACCTGGCGGATCGCGTAGGGGAACTCCTCGCGCTTGGGCAGCACGGGCATCAGCGCCCGCTCGGCCAGCGCGCCGTGGCCGATCTCGCGGCGCTTGGGCGAGCCCACGCGGCCGGTCTCACCGGTGGAGAACGGCGGGAAGTTGTAGTGGTGCAGGTAGCGCTTGTGCGTCTCCGGGGACAGCGAGTCGATCTGCTGTTCCATGCGCAGCATGTTCAGCGTGGTGACACCCAGGATCTGGGTCTCGCCGCGCTCGAACAGCGCCGAGCCGTGCGCCCGTGGGATCAGCTCGACCTCGGCCGACAGCGACCGGATCTCGGTGAGGCCGCGGCCGTCGATGCGCACCTTGTCGCGCAGGATGCGCTGGCGGACGAGCTTCTTGGTCAGCGAGCGGAACGCCGCGCCGACCTCCTTCTCGCGACCCTCGAACTGCTCGGCCAGCTTCTCCAGCACCGACGCCTTGATCTCGTCGATGCGGGACTCGCGCTCCTGCTTGCCGCCGATGGTCATCGCCTGACCCAGCTCGCCGGCCGCGGCCTGCTCGACGGCCTCGAAGGCGTCGGCCTGGTAGGCCGGGTACGTCGGGAAGTCGCCGGTGGCCTTCGCGGCGACCTGCGCCAGCTGGGCCTGCGCGTCGCACAGCGCCTTGATGAACGGCTTGGACGCCTCCAGGCCGGCCGCAACAACCTCTTCGGTGGGCGCCGTGGCGCCCTCGCCGATCAGGTCGATGACCTTCTCGGTGGCCTCGGCCTCGACCATCATGATCGCGACGTCGTCACCGACGACACGGCCGGCGACGACCATGTCGAAGACGGCCTTCTCCAGCTGCTCGTGGGTCGGGAACGCCACCCACTGGCCCTCGATGAGCGCCACCCGGACGCCGCCGATGGGGCCGGAGAACGGCAGGCCCGCGAGCTGCGTGGACGCGGACGCGGCGTTGATCGCCACCACGTCGTACAGGTCCTGCGGGTTCAGGCTCATCACCGTGATGACGACCTGGATCTCGTTGCGCAGACCGTCCACGAAGGACGGGCGCAGCGGCCGGTCGATGAGGCGGCAGGTCAGGATCGCGTCGGTCGACGGGCGGCCTTCGCGGCGGAAGAACGAGCCGGGGATGCGGCCCGCCGCGTACATGCGCTCCTCGACGTCCACCGTGAGGGGGAAGAAGTCGAAGTGCTCCTTGGGGTGCTTCGACGCCGTCGTCGCCGACAGCAGCATCGTCTCGTCGTCCAGGTAGGCGACGACCGAGCCCGCCGCCTGGCGGGCCAGGCGACCGGTCTCGAAGCGGATGGTGCGCGTGCCGAACCGACCGTTGTCGATCACGGCTGAAGTCTCGTGGACCTCGATGTCCGTCATATGGGTACTCCTCGTCATGCGGGTCACATCGCGCTCAGGGCGCGGGATCGCGGTTCGGACGAGGCCGGTCTTCGATCGAAGTCCCCTGGGTTTCGTCTACCAGGGGGCCACTACCGAGGACCGGCGAACTGTCGTCCCGTGCGCCGCGCGTGCTTCCCTCGTCTTTGTCGTCAACTACACCGAGGGGGAGCGACCGCGGTGGTCACTCCCCCTCGGCACGCATCACCTGCGCAGGCCGAGCCGCCCGATGAGGGCGCGGTAGCGCTGGATGTCCACCTTCGCGAGGTAGTTCAGCAGCCGGCGGCGACGGCCGACCAGCAGGAGCAGCCCGCGACGCGAGTGGTGGTCGTGCTTGTGCATCTTCAGGTGCTCGGTCAGGTCGGCGATGCGCTTGCTCAGCAGCGCGACCTGGGCCTCGGCCGAACCGGTGTCCGTGTCGTGGACGCCGTACTCGGTGAGGATGGTCTTCTTCTGCTCGGTGGTCAGTGCCACGTGCTTGTTACTCCTTGTACTGGTGAGTGCCGTGCGGCCCCGCACGAGCGGGGTAGTCGGTACAGGCCGCCACGGACCGCAGCCAGACCCAACTGTCGAGGTTACCAGCAGTGGTCGCACCCTACGCGTTTGACGTGCTCAAGGGCACTCGGTCGAGCACCGCGTAGCCCTCGACCGGACGGCTGGCGACCAGCGCGACCTCGGTCGCCGTCCACTCACGACCGGTGAACTCGACGTGCGGCAGCACGACGCCGCGGGCGACCGTCAGGTGCGGGTGCCAGTCCGGTGGCACGTGGGCCGCCTCACCCAGCTCGGCCAGCGCACCGTCCACGCCGATCCACAGCACCTGCCGGAACGTGCCGCTGCCGCGCAGCCGCAGGACGGGCGCGGCCACCCGGTCCAGGCCGCCGAGCGGGTCGACGGGCTCGGTGCCGCCGAAGAACCGGACGGTGACGTGCCAGCGGGTCGGGTGCAGCCAGCGAAGCCGCGGGTACGCCGAGCGGAACGGGCGGAGCGCGTCGTGCAGCTCCTCGACGACGTCGTCGGGCGGGAAGATCGCGGAGAACAGGTTCACCGGCACGCCCCGCCCGTGCTGCCGGCGCTCAGGCTTCGCGGCCCTTGCCGGCGCGGCGCAGCAGCTCCGCCAGCGCCGGGAAGTCCTCGCCCAGCACGTCGGCGGCCTGCGACAGCTCGCGGCGGTCGGCCAGGCGGCGCAGGAAGGGGAACACCACGGCCTCGTCGTCCACGCCGTTGACGGGCAGTGACTCGCGGCTCACGGTCGGTTTCGACAGCCGCACGTCGTCCAGCGCGCGCTGCAACGCCTCGGGGGCGCCGCTGGCCACGTCGGGGGTGAGGACCTTGCGCTCCAGCATGATCATCCGGGCCAGCACGGAGGGGTTGCCGATCTTGGCCCGGCGCCCGCTCATCACCTGGCTCAGCATGGGGGCGCTGATCCCGAGCACCTCCGCGAGCTGCGCCTGGGAGACCCCGAACGCGACCACCAACCGGCGCACCCGGTCGCCCAGGGGTTCGCCGTACCACTCCCGCTGCAACGCGAGATTGCGCTGGACGATGTTGTGGTCCTCCACCTTCGCCTCTCCCCTGGCCCGACCGACGTGAAAGGCATACTGCCAGGTCGCCCGGTGTCGCACGGGCGGTTCCACCCACCTGGTCCACTCGTCAGGCTTCGCCCGCGTCCGCCAGGAGTTCGCGGGTAACGGCCACGTCCCGGTGCATCTGCTCCAGCAGCGGCTCGACGCCGTCGAACTTCTCCATGTCCCGCAGCCGGTCAACGAAGTCGAGCGCCACGCGCTGGCCGTAGAAGTCCTCGTCCACGTCCAGCACGAACGCCTCGACCCGCCGTTCCCGGCCGGAGAACGTCGGGTTGGTGCCGACGCTCACCGCGGCCTTGAGGCGGCGGCCGGAGCTGTGCACGAACCAGCACGCGTACACGCCGTCCGCGGGCACGGCGGCGAACCGCGGGGTGGACAGGTTGGCCGTGGGGAAGCCCAGTTCCTTGCCTCGCCCGTCGCCGCGCACCACGATGCCCTCCAGCCGGTGCGGCCGGCCGAGCGCGTGCGCCGCCGCCGACACGTCGCCCGCGTCGATGCACGCCCGGATGTACGTGGACGAGTACGTCACCCCGTCGTCGGTCACCAGATCCGCCCCCTCGGTCACGAAGCCGAACCGCTTGCCCAGCGCGCGGAGCAGCTCGACGTTGCCCGCCGCCTTGTGGCCGAACGTGAAGTTCTCCCCCACCACCACGGCCGCCACGTGCAGCCGGTCGACCAGCACCTCGTGCGCGAACTCGTCGGCGGGCGTGCGCGCGACCTCCGCGGTGAACGGGATCACGCAGAAGACGTCGACGCCAAGGCCCTCGACCAGTTCGGCCCGCCGGTGCAGGCTGGTCAGCTGCGCCGGGTGGCTGCCAGGGCGGACCACCTCGGACGGGTGCGGGTCGAAGGTGATCAGGACGCTCGGCACGCCGCGGTCGTCGGCCAGCCGGACCGCCCGGTTGATCAAAGCCTGGTGCCCGCGGTGCACACCGTCGAACACACCGATGGTCACGACGCAGCGGCCCCAGCCGCCCGGTAGGTGTTCCAGCCCTCGCCAGCGTTGCACGCGGGCAAGCCTACGGGTCGCGCCGTGCGTCCCGACCAGCCTGGGCGTCGAGTGTGATGGGACCGGCCGGACCGGACTGCACGGTCTGCACCACGTCGCCGCTCACGCCGCCGGTGATGCTGTTGTTCACGGTCGTGTTGTTGTGCACAGCGTCGGTCGGCGCCTGCGACGTGGCAGGTCGCAGGCGGAGGGCGACGACCACACCCACCGCGGTGAGGACGGCGACCGCGACCCAGGCCCACGGACTCGCGCCGACGTCCGTGGCCAGGTTGATCGCCACCCCCGTGGCCGAGGTCACCACGCCGGCCGCGGCCGGCCACACCCATCCCGCCATGCGTCCACCGTAGGGCTTATCCGGCGGGGGTCAGTACCACCAACGGCTTGGCGATCGGACCCTCGTCCTTGGCCAGCGCCACCACGTGGCCGTCCGGGCCGAAGACGCCGTACGTGCCGTCCAGCCCGCCCGCGGCCAAGCGCTGCCCGTGCGACAGGGCGACCGCCTCGCGCGGCGCGATCTCACGGCGGGGGAAGGCGGTGGACACGGCGGCGTCGAGGTCCAGCGACAGGCCGGGCGCGGCCTCCAGCTGCTCCAGGGTCTTCGCCACGCGCAGGTCGAACGGTCCGACGCGGGTGCGGCGCAGGGCCGCCAGGTGGCCGCCGACTCCGAGGTCCGCGCCCAGGTCGCGGGCCAGCGCGCGCACGTACGTCCCCGAGGAGCACTCGACCATCACGTCGAGCTCGGTGGCGTCGCCCTCGCGGCGGACCGACAGCACGTCGAAGCGGTGCACGGTCACCGGGCGCGCCGGGATGTCCACGACCTCACCGGCCCGGACCCTGGCGTACGCGCGCTTGCCGTCGATCTTCACCGCGCTCACCGCGCTGGGCACCTGCTCGATCGCGCCGGTCAGCTTCGCCACACCGGCGCGGATCGCGTCCTCGGCCACGTCGGACGCGTCGGCCGTCGACAGCACCTCGCCCTCGGCGTCGTCGGTCGTGGTGGACGAGCCGAGCCGGATGGTCGACAGGTACGCCTTGCTGTCCAGCGCGAGGTGGCCCAGGAGCTTCGTGGCCCGCTCGATGCCGAGCACCAGCACGCCGGTCGCCATCGGGTCGAGCGTGCCCGCGTGCCCGACCTTGCGGGTGCCGAGGATGCGGCGGACCCTGGCCACCACGTCGTGCGAGGTCATGCCGTCGGGCTTGTCGATCACGACGAGACCCGGGGGAACGGTCGGCTTGGCGGGACGTGCGGGAGAAGTTGCGGACACAGCCGGGCATCCTAGGCCTCGGCGACCTAGGCCTCCGCGAACACGTCCCAACGGCGGCGGCGCAACCGCACCGGCACGGCCTCGCCCCGGTCCTCGGCGGCGAACACCGCGGCCCGCGCACGACGCCACCACACGATCGTGCGCCACGCGCCGACCAGCAGCACCGCGACCACGGACAGGAACGCGAGCCGGTACGCCTGCGGCGCGGGCACGAACGACTCGACGACGTCCAGCACGACGCCCACGACGAGCGCGGTGAACGTGATCGCGGCGAACCCGCCGACGTTGGCCACGCCGGTGGCCGTGCTCACCCGGTGCAGCGGGTTGTAGTCGCGCACCAGCGCGAACGCCACGCCGGACACCGGGTTGCCCACGGCCAGCAACGCGAACAGGACGTACAGCACGGGCGTCGGCAGCACACCGCCCGGCCAGCCCAACAAGACCGCCCAGCACAGCATGGCCACGCCCAGGTACGTGCCGACGATCGGCATCCGCCACACCGGCCGGGCGCCGATCACCGTGCCCAGCACCGGACCGGCCACGATCCCCACCAGCACCAGCGTGCTCAGCACGGCGGACGCCGACGTGCTCGACAGGCCCTGCGCCTCGACCAGGTACGGGAACCCCCACAGCAGGCCGAGCATCGCGGGCGCGGACATCGACGTGAAGTGCACCCAGAACCCGAGCCGGGTGCTCGGCTCGCGCCACGCGTCCTCGACCTTCGCGCCCACCGCCCGCAGCGGCACCGGTTCGACCACCGGTTGGGGCACGCCGTCCGGCACCTCGCGGACCCGCCACGCGATCACCGCCGAGTACAGCGCCGTGCCGAAGCCCGCGATCAGGAACGTCACCGTCCAGCCGACGTTGTCCAGCAGCAGCGTCAACGGCACCGTGGCGATCATGTTGCCCGCGCCGCCCAGCGCGGCCGACAGCGTCATCACCAGGGTGAACCGGCGTGGCGGGAAGTGGGCGGCGGCCAGGCGCAGCACGCTGACCCACGTCATGGCGTCGCCGATGCCGAGCACCGCGCGTGCGGCCAGGCCTACGGGGTAGGACTCGGCGAGCGCGAACATGACCTGGCCGGTGCCCATGAGCAGGGCGGCGGCGGTCAGCACGCGGCGCGGGCCGAAGCGGTCCACCAGCAGGCCGGTGGGGATCTGCATCAGCGCGTAGAGGCCGATCTGGAGCACGGTGAACGTGCCGAGCGCGGCCGGTCCGACGGAGAAGCGGTCGCCCGCCTCCAGGCTGGCCACGCCGAGCGAGGTCCGGTGGAACAGGGCGGCGACGTAGACGGCGACGGCGGTTGACCAGATCAGCCACGCTTGCTTGGTGGCGCGATCGACCGGCAAGGCGGTTCTCCTAGGTCTTCCGTGCGGCGGCACTCCCAGTATCGAGAAACAGTTGCCTATTGTTAACGATTCCCCGGGTGCCGCTCACCACACCGCGCCGACCCTGGCCCACTCGCCGGACCGGGTCCGCAGCAGCACCAGGACCAGCCGCAACACCATGAACGCGGAGAGCCCGCTCCAGATGCCGACCAGCCCCCAGCCGAACGCGTAGGACGCCCACACCAGCGGCAGGAACCCGAACGCCGCCGAGATCAGCGTCGCGGTGCGGAGGAACTTCGCGTCACCAGCGCCGAGCAGCACCCCGTCCAGCGCGAACACCACGCCCGCGATCGGCTGCAACGCCACGAAGAACCACCAGGCGTGCGGGATCTCGTCCAGCACGGCCCGGTCCGCGGTGAACAGGTGGGGCAGCGGGCCCGACAGCGCCGCGAAGATCACGCCGAGCAGCACGCCGAACCACAGCCCGTACCCGGTGACCTGCCACGCGAACCGACGGGCCTGCTCACGTCGTTCCGCGCCGAGCGCCGCGCCGATGATCGACTGGGCGGCGATGGCGAGCGAGTCCAGCAGGAGCGCGAGGAACGTCCAGAGCTGCAACACGACCTGGTGCGCACCGACCGCGCCGATCGACGTGCGCGCGGCCACGGAGGCGGAGGACAGGAAGCAGGCCTGGAACGCGAGGCTGCGCAGCACCAGGTCACGGCCGAGGCCCAGCTGCGCGCGCATCCGGTGCCGGTCCGGCCGCAGGCTCACCCGCTCGGTGCGGAGCGCCTTGATGAACAACCCGGCCGACAGCACCTGCGCGACCACGTTGGCGATGGCCGAGCCCTCCAGGCCCCAGTGCACGCCGTGGACCAGGATCGGGCAGAGGACGGCCGAGATGCCGTTGCCGACGAGCACGTACCAGAGCGGCCGGCGGGTGTCCTGAACACCGCGCATCCAGCCGTTGCCGGCCATCGTGACCAGCACGAACGGCGCGCCGAACAGGGCGATCCGCAGCCAGGCGACGGCGTTGTCCGCGACCGCGCCCTCACCGGCCATCAGCCGGGTGGCGGGTCCGGCCAGCAGTTGCCCGAGCAGGATCACCACCGCACCGACGGCCAGCGCCAGCCAGGTGGCCTGCACGCCCTCCTCCACGGCTTCCCCCCGGCGTCCCGCGCCGAACAGCCGTGCGGTGCGCGCCGTGGTGCCGTAAGACAGAAATGTCAGCTGCGTCGCGACCTGGGTGAACAGCACGCCGCCCAGGGCGAGCCCGGCCAACGGCAACCCGCCGAGGTGGCCCACCACGGCCGTGTCCACCAGCACGTACAGCGGCTCGGCGGCCAGCACCACCAGCGCCGGCGCCGCCAACCCGAACACCCGCCGCGCCGGTACCCGCTCCTCCACCTGAACCCCTCAATGCGCAACTCACCCGTCCCGAACGTAGGACTCTCGCGTGAGTCCTACGTTCGGAACCCGTGAGTCCTACGTTCGGAACAGCCGAGTTCAACGCTCAGAACGACGCGGTCACGGTCTCCAGGGCGGCACGCAGGTCGGCCAGCACCTTGTCGACCGGGCCGCTCGCGGTGAAACCGGCGGCCATGCGGTGACCGCCGCCGCCGAGCAGCTGCGCCACCTCGCGCACGTCCACCCGGCTCACCGCCCGCAACGACACCGACCACGACGACGGCCGCAGCTCCTTGAGCACCGCCGCCACCTCCGCCTCGGCCGTGGTGCGCACCAGGTCGACCACGCTCTCGACCTCCTCGGGCCGCAGCCCGGAGGCGTCCTCCAACGTCACCACGGCGTGCACGAAGCCCAGCCCACCCGCGGCCTCGGGCTCCAGGCACGCCCGGCCGAGCACCTTCGCCAACATGCCGAGATACCCGAACGGGTGAGAGTCCATCAACGGGCGGGCCACCGCCTCGCCGTCCACGCCGGCCGCCAGCAGCCGGGCCGCCACCTCGTGCGTCGCCGCCGACGCGTGCCGGAACGACCGCGTGTCCGTCACCAGACCCGCGTACACGCACCGCGCCACCGGCTCGTCCAGCTCGACGCCCAGCTCGTCCAGCAGCCGCAGCACCACGATCGCGGTCGCCTCGGCCCGGTCGTCCACCACGTTCACGTGCCCGAACCGGGGGTTCGACACGTGATGGTCCAACACCACGACCACACCGGCGGTGGACACCCGATCGGCCAACGGCCCCAGCCGCCCGACACTGCCCGTGTCCAATGCCACCAGCACGGGCGGCGCGGCGGGCACCTCGGACGCGGGCACCAGCAGGCCCGCCACGTCCAGGCTCCGCAATGTCTCCGGCACCTCGTCCGGCGCGCCGAACGACACCCGGACCACCGCCCCGCGGCGGTGCAGGGCCAACCCCAGCGCCAGCGCACTGCCCAACGCGTCCGCGTCGGGGTTCACGTGCGCCAACAACGTGACGTCGGCGGCGGCGGACAGGACGTGGGCGGCCTCGGCGAGGTCGGCGGCCAAGTCGTCGGACGAACTCGGGTCGTTGTGCACGACCAGAACGCTAGTCGGCCCCGGCCCCGATCGGCTCGGGCGCTAGTCCGCGTCCTCGGGTTCGCGCGGCGCCTTGTACGGGTCCGGCTCGCCCGCCGGCTCCGCGCCGTGCGCGATCCGCGCCACCTCGGCGTCCAACTCACGGGCCTTGGCCAGCAGTTCGTCCATCCGACGCGCCTCCTGCGGCACGTTGTCGGTGACGAACGCCAGGGTCGGCGTGAACCGGACACCGGTCTGCTGGCCGACCATCGTGCGCAGCACGCCCTTGGCGCTCTCCAACGCCGCCGCGGCGCCCGCGAGGTCCGGCTCGGAGTCGAGCTTCTCGCCGAGCACGGTGTAGTAGACCGTCGCGTCGTGCAGGTCGCCGGTCACCCTCGTGTCGGTGATGGTCACGCGGGCCAGCCGCGGGTCCTTCACCTCGTGCTCCAACGCGGAAGCCACGATCTGCGAGATCCGCTTGGCGAGCTTGCGAGCCCGTGCCTGGTCGGCCACGGCGCTCCCCTCCTGTCGTCAGTTGCTAGTCGTCCTCCGGCCCGACCAGCCTGTGGCGGGCGGAGAGAAGTTCCAGTTCGGGCCGTCCGGCCACCAGCCGCTCGCAGGCGGCCATGACGTCCCTCACATGCTCGGCGTCGGCCGCTACGACCGCCACCCCGATCAGGGCGCGGCGGTGCAGCTCCAGGTGGCCCGCCTCCGCGACGGACACCTCGAACCTGCGCCGCAACTCGGCCACGACGGGCCGCACCACCGACCGCTTCTGCTTCAACGAGTGGACGTCTCCGAGCAGCACGTCCAGCTCAAGGGAACCTACGAACACAGGTGATCACCACGGGTCCGAGGGTGCGGGGCCGCCACCAGGACGGCCCCGCACCTGGCTGAAGACGATCAGGCGCGCGGCTTCTCGCGCATCTCGAACGTCTCGATGATGTCGCCGACCTTCAGGTCGCCGTAGTTGCCGAGCGTCAGACCGCACTCGAAGCCCTCGCGGACCTCGGTCGCGTCGTCCTTGAACCGCCGCAGCGAGCTGACCGGCAGGTTCTCCTGGATGACGTTGTTGTCGCGCAGCAGACGTGCCCGCGCGTTGCGGCGGATCTCGCCCGACATCACGAGGCAACCGGCGATCGTGCCGACCTTGGAGGACTTGAAGACCTCGCGGACCTCCGCGCGGCCCAGCTGGACCTCTTCGTACTCCGGCTTGAGCATGCCCTTGAGGGCCTGCTCGATCTCGTCGATCGCCTGGTAGATCACCGTGTAGTAGCGGACGTCGACGCCCTCGCGGTTCGCGAGTTCGGTCGCCTTGCCCTCGGCCCGGACGTTGAAGCCCAGGACGATGGCGCTACCCGCGACGGCGAGGTTGATGTCGCCTTCGGTGATGCCACCGACGCCGCGGTGGATGACCCGCAGCTCGACGTCGTCACCGACCTCGATCTTCATCAGGGCGTCTTCCAGGGCCTCGACGGTACCCGAGTTGTCACCCTTGATGATCAAGGTGAGGGCGCTCGTCTCCTTCAGCGCGGCGTCGAGGTCCTCCAGGCTGACGCGCTTCCGCTTGGCCGCGTTCGCGGCGTTGCGGCTGCGGGCCTGGCGGCGCTCGGCGATCTGCCGTGCCACCCGGTCCTCGTCGACCACCAGGAAGCTGTCACCCGCGCCGGGCACCGAGGTGAGGCCGATGACCTGCACCGGGCGCGACGGGGTCGCCACCGTGATGTCCGCGCCGTGCTCGTCCACCATGCGGCGGACGCGGCCGTACGCGTCACCGGCGACGATCGAGTCGCCGACGCGGAGCGAACCGCGCTGCACCAGGACCGTGGCCACCGGGCCGCGACCGCGGTCCAGGTGAGCCTCGATCGCGACGCCCTGGGCCTCCATGTTCGGGTTGGCCCGCAGGTCGAGCGACGCGTCGGCGGTCAGCAGGATCGCTTCCAGCAGGCCGTCGATGTTGATGCCCTGCTTCGCCGAGATGTCGACGAACATGGTCTCGCCGCCGTACTCCTCGGCGACCAGCCCGTACTCGGTGAGCTGCTGGCGGATCTTGGCGGGGTTGGCCCCCTCCTTGTCGATCTTGTTCACCGCGACCACGATCGGCGCGTTGGCCGCCTGGGCGTGGTTGATCGCTTCCACCGTCTGCGGCATCACGCCGTCGTCGGCCGCCACCACGATGACCGCGATGTCGGTCGAGTTCGCACCACGAGCACGCATGGCGGTGAACGCCTCGTGACCCGGGGTGTCGATGAAGGTGATCAGGCGCTCGTTGCCTTCGAGCTCCGTGTTCACCTGGTAGGCGCCGATGTGCTGGGTGATGCCACCCGCTTCGCCCTCGGCCACCTTCGCGGTGCGGATGGTGTCCAGCAGTCGCGTCTTACCGTGGTCGACGTGACCCATGACGGTCACGACCGGCGGCCGGATCTGCAGGTCGTCCTCGTCACCGGCGTCCTCGCCGTAGGTGATGTCGAACGTCTCCAGCAGCTCGCGGTCCTCCTCCTCGGGGGACACGACCTGCACGTTGTAGTTCATCTCGGAGCCCAGGAGCTCCAGGATCTCGTCGGACACCGACTGCGTCGCGGTGACCATCTCGCCGAGGTGGAACAGCACCTGCACCAGCGAGGCCGGGTTGGCGTTGATCTTGTCGGCGAAGTCGGTCAGCGAAGCGCCGCGCGGCAGGCGGATCGTCTCGCCGTTGCCCTTGGGCAGGCGGACGCCACCGACCGAAGGCGCCTGCATGTTGTCCATGTACTCCTGGCGCTTCTGCCGCTTCGACTTGCGGCCACGACGCGCCGGACCACCGGGACGGCCGAAGGCGCCCGCGGCACCGCCGCGTCCACCGGGACCGCCACCGCCACCGGGACGACCGCGGAAACCGCCGCCACCACCGGCCGGTGCGCCACCGCCGCCGCCACCGGCGCCGCCGGGACGGAAGCCACCGCCACCGCCACCGCCGCCACCAGGACGGAAGCCGCCACCAGCGCCGCCGCCGCCACCGCCGGGACGGAAGCCGCCGCCACCGCCACCGCCGCCACCGGGACGACCGCCGCCGCCACCGCCACCGGGACCGCGGCCACCGCCGCCGCCACCGGGACCGCCGGGGCCACGACCGCCACCGCCGCCGCCACCGGGGCGGGGCGCGGGACGACCGGGCATCATGCCCGGGTTCGGCCGGGGCGGCATGTTGCCGGGGTTGGGACGCGGGCCGCCGGGACCGCCACCGGAGCCACCCGGACGGGGGCCGGCCGGACGCGAGTCACCGGGCTTGGGACCGGCCGGGCGCTCGCCGCCGCCGGGCGTGGCCGGACGCGGCGCCTGCGGACGCGGCGCGGGAGCGCCACCGCCGACACCGAAGGGGTTGTTGCCCGGACGCGGGGGCCGCGGACCGGCAGGCTTGGGAGACTGCGGGCGCGGCGGGACCACGGACGGGGGGGTCTGAGCTGCCGCGGGCTGCTGCTGCGGCGGCGGGGCCACGCGAGGGCCGGGACGCGGGCCGCCCGTCTTCGGCGCCTGCGGGGGCGCCTGCTGCGGCTGCTGCTGAGGCACGACGGCCGGAACGGGAGCCGGGGTCGGAGCCGACGCGGCGGCCGGGGCGGGCGCCTGCGGCTGCTGCTGAGGGGCAGCGGCCGGTGCGGCCGGTTCCGGCGTGGCGACGGGCTTCGGCGCCGGCGGCTTCGGGGCCATCGGCTTCGGGCCGGGCACGGGACGCGGACCCGGCTTGCCGGCGGGGGCCGGCGGGCGCGGGGTCGTCGACTCGCTCTTGGTCTCCGCCGAGGCCGCGGGCTTCGGCGCGGCCGGGCGGGCGCCCGACGGCTTGGCCTTGCCCTCGTTCTTGGCGTAAGCGTCACGAAGCCGCCGGGCCACGGGGGCCTCGACGGTGCTGGACGCGGACTTCACGTATTCGCCCTGATCGGCGAGCTTGGTCAGCAGTTCTTTACTCGTGACACCGAGCTCTTTGGCGAGCTCGTGCACGCGGGCCTTACCTGCCACTGCACTCCTCTGTGAGGGAGGCCGGCGGGCAAGTCCCGTCGACCTCGTCTTAACGTCGCGCGTTCATGTCTTCAGCTTCACGGCTGACTCATGACGGGTCGACCTGCTTCCTTGCTTCCTGCTGGTCACGGGGCGATCCCGCGACCTCCTTCCCACACTGCGCGAGGTGACCGCGCACACCTTCCACGTCGAGCGCCCCCTGGACCTTGAAGGCCCTGGGGAACGCCCGTCGCTTCTCGGCGTTGCGGAGGCAGTCCGGATCGGGGTGCAGCCATGCTCCCCTACCGGGCAACCGTCGACGCGTGTCCGGGACCACAGCCCCGTCCACGACCACCACGCGTAGCAGCTCGGAGGGCAACGTCCGAGCACGGCACCCTATGCACGTACGAACCGGGCCGATGTGCGCGAATTCCGATCCCCGACGTTGAACCACTGAGAAGTCTATCCCCTGTTGCCTAGTCGGCTGAACCGGATGTCGCCGCGCCCGCCGGAGCGGACCCGCCGGCCTCCGCGTCACTGCGGATGTCGATGCGCCATCCGGTGAGCCGGGCGGCGAGCCGGGCGTTCTGGCCCTCCTTGCCGATGGCGAGGGAGAGCTGGAAGTCCGGCACCACGACCCGGGCCGTCTTGGCGCGCTCGTCGAGCACCCTGACGGAGACAACCTTCGCCGGTGACAAGGCATTCCCGACGAACGTGGCCGGGTCGTCCGAGTGGTCGATGATATCGATCTTCTCGCCGGCCAGCTCGCTCATCACGTTCCGGACGCGGGCGCCCATCGGGCCGATGCACGCGCCCTTGGCGTTGACGCCGGGCACCGTCGTGCGGACCGCGATCTTCGAACGGTGACCTGCCTCACGTGCCACTGCGGGGATCTCGACGGTGCCGTCGGCGATCTCGGGCACCTCGAGGGCGAACAGCCTGCGCACCAGGTTCGGGTGGGTGCGCGACAGCGTGATCTGCGGGCCGCGGGTGCCGCGGGACACACCGACGACGTAGCACTTGAGCCGAGAGCCGTGCTCGTACGACTCGCCGGGCACCTGCTCGGCGGGCGGCAGCACGCCCTCGGTGTCACCGATCTGCACCACGACCATGCCGCGGGCGTTGGCGCGGGCGTCACGCTGCACCACGCCGCCGATGATCTCGCCCTCCTTGGCGGAGAACTCGCCGAACGTGCGCTCGTGCTCGGCGTCGCGCAGGCGCTGGAGGATGACCTGGCGGGCGGTGGTGGCGGCGATGCGGCCGAACCCCTCGGGGGTGTCGTCCCACTCCTCCAGCACCGAGCCGTCCGGGTTCAGGTCCTGCGCGAGCACGCGCACCATGCCGGTTTTGCGGTCGATCTCCACCCGCGAGTGCGAGTGGTGGCCCTCGGTGTGCTTGTAGGCGGTCAGCAGGGCGGTCTCGATCGCTTCGAGAACCGTGTCGAAGGGGATGTCCTTGTCCCGTTCGATCGCCCTGAGAGCGGCGATGTCGACGTTCACTCCGACTCCTCCTTCAGGTGCTTGCCCTCGAGGAGCGCGAGCTCTTCGACCGGCGGCTGCTTGAACTCGACTTCGACGACGGCGCGCTCGATCGTCTTGTACTCGACGCGGCGCAGCTCGCCCTTGACCAGCAGCACGACGCCGGTGTCGTCGGCCTCGCCGACCCGGCCGAACCACTCGACCTGATCCGGCTGCTTGACCTTCACGAGGCGAAGTCGGTTGCGCTTCCAGTGGCGCGGCCTGGTCAGCGGGCGGTCCGCGCCGGGCGAGGTGACCTCGAGCGTGTACGACCCCGCGATCAGGTGCTCGTGGGCGTCGAGCGCGGCGGACACGGCTCGGCCGGCGACCGCCAGCTCGTCCGACGTGATCCCGTCGTCGCCGTCCACGACCACCTTGACCAGCCTGCGACGCCCAGCCTGGTTCACGTCGAGCAGCTCGAGGTCGAAGCCGAGGGCCTCGACCACTTCCCGCACGACGGGTGCTAGCTGCGCGGCGAGTTCTCCGCGCGGCGGGCTGGACACGTGGTGACTCCAAAGTCTCTTCGAGTGCAGAGGGCACGGCAACCCCGACCGACGCTGCACTTCGCCGGCCGTGGTCGCTCAGACTATCTCGTTCGGCGCGGTCCCACGTGCCACGGGCGAGGGCGCGGCTCTGGCAGGATCGGTACACGTGATCGGAAGAACGGCGTTCAGCAGGCGCGGAGTGCTGCTGGCGGCGGCCACGGCGCCGCTGGCAGTCGCGTGCACCACACCCCCACCCCCGCCACCTCCTCCGGACCCGCTGTCGGAGCTCGTGAAGACGGCGCTGTCGGACGCCGCGCTGGCGACCGCGGCGGGCGCGCCGGAGACGGCCGCGGCGCGGTCCGAGCACGCCGCGCGGCTCCAGGCGGAGGTGGACCGGGCGACGCCGCGGGTGCCGGGGTCGTCGGTTCCGCCGGCGACGCCGACTTCGGTGGCGCCGCCGCCGGGCGCGTCGCGGGAGGCGCTGGTGCCGGCGTTGCAGGCGGCGCAGAAGCAGGCGGGCGACCTGGTGGCGTCCGCGCAGCCGTACCGGGTGGGATTGCTCGCCTCGGTGGCGGCCGGGTGCGCGAGCCTGGTGGAGGCGTTGTCATGAGCGTGGACGCGATGCAGGGGGCGCTGCGTGCCGAGCACGCGGCGGTGTGGACGTACGGGCTGGTCAGCGCGTTCATCGCGGTGCCGCAGCAGGTGGCGGAGGTGGCCGACGGCGCGAACGCGCACCGGGCGCGGCGGGACGTGACGGAGCGGTGGCTGCGGGACGCCGGCGCCACGCCGCAACCACCGGCGGCGGCCTACCTCGCGCCGCAGCCGGTGGACAGCGCGGCGGCGGCGATCGCGGCGCTGGTCTCGGTGGAGACGGACGCGTGCGTGGCCTGGCGCGGTGTGCTGGAGCGGACGGAGGACGGTGCGCTGCGGAAGTCGGCGCTGGACGCGTTGACCGTGTCGGCGGTGCGGGCGACGCGGTGGCGCAAGGCGGCCGGGCTGACACCGGCGTCGATCCCGTTCCCGGGCGCCGGCGTCGGCTGAGGTCGCCGGGGCCTACCGGGTCAGGTCGACAACGAGGCGCATGGCGTCGTTGCTGATTTGCTTCATCAGCTGGTTGTGCCTGGTCTCGTCGGGGCCGTGGACGGCGGAGTCCGACTCGATGATGATCACGTCGAGGTCCTTCTGCTCCGCCGCGAAACCGCCCTTGCCCAGCGTGGTCATGTTCGGCACCTTCACCGCGCCGTCCTTGACCAGGTCGTTGACGTTGCCGGTGCCGTCACGGGTGGTCAGGTCCTTGAGCTTGGCGGCGTCCGCCAAGGTCTTCATCCGCACCACCGACACGGACGTGTAGACCTTCACCCCGTCCGGGGTGGTGGTCGTGTACAGGCCGCGAGTGAGCTGCTGGCACGGCGTGGTGGTCAGGAACGCCTTGGTCTGCCCGTACGCATGCGGCGCGCAGTTGCTGTCCTTGAGCGGTTCCGGTATGTCCGGCGACTTGACGAAGGTGAACTCGCCCGCCGGGGCGGACGTCGGGGTCGGCGTGCCGGTCTGCTCGTTCTTCGGCATCACGACCAGCCAGACCAGCCCGGACACCACCGCCACGCCGAGCAGCCCCAGCCCCTTGAGCACCAGCCCGCGACGCGACGGACCCGGCGCGGGAGGTCCTGGCGGCGGGGAGCTCAGCAGCGAGTCCAGCCGACCGATCTCCGACCGCCACAGCGGCGCCGTGTCCGACGTCCGGATGGGCGGGATCCGCTGCGTCACCTCTTGGGGTGATTCGGGAGGAACCGACACGGAACTCACGGTAACGGAAGCGGGTCTAGCCGAGCGCGCTGAGCACCAGATCGACATCGGGCACCGCGTTGTACAGGTGAAACGCCAGCCGGACCCGTCCGGCGCGCAGGCTGGACCGCACTCCGGCTTCGGTCAGCCGCTCCCCCGCCGACGGCAGGTCCAGCGAGACGATGGCGGACCCGCGCGCGGGCAGCCCGAGGCCGGCCAGGAGCGTGTCGGCGAGCGCCACGTTGTGGTCCCGGACGGCCGACAGGTCGAGCGACGCGAGGTACGTCAGCGACGCCGCGGCACCGGCCTGGGCCAGCCAGCCGGGTGAGATGTCGAGCCGCCGGGCGTCCGGCGCGAGCCTCAGCGGCAGCCCGTACACCGTGGTCCAGCGGTCGTCACCGGCGTACCAGTTCGCCGCCGCGGGCACCGTCCGCTCCAGCGCCGACGCCGAGCACGCGAGCCACGCGCACCCCCGCGGCGCCATCAGGAACTTGTAGCCGACGGCCACCACCCAGTCCGCCCAGCCCAGGTCGAGCGGCAGCCAGCCGACCGCCTGCGACGCGTCCAGGAGCACCGGCACGCCGGTCGCGCGCAGCCCTTCCAGGTCGACGATCCGCCCGTCCGCGGACTGCACGACGCTCACCGCGACGAGGTCGTGCGAGCCCGCTTCGGCCACGAGCTCGTCGAGATCGACTTCGGTGACCCGCAGCCCACGAGCCGCGAACGGGAACGTCAGGCTGGTGAACTCGCCGCGCGCCACCAGCACGGACGAACCGGCGGGCAGCCCGGCCGCGACCAGGGCCACGAGCTGGGAACCCGAGGCGCCCATCGCCACGCGGTCCACGGGCACGCCCACGAGCTGCCCGAACGCGGTGCGCGCCGCGGCGACGTTCGGGTCGACCGAGGTGGGGCCGTCCAGGCCGGTCGACCACCGCCGCACGGCGTCCGACACGGCCGAAGCCGCGGGTGCGGGCGGGATGCCGACGCTGGCGGTGTTCAGGTAGCCGAGGGGGACGTCGAAGGTCGTGCCGAAGGCTGAGCGCATGTGGCCATCACAAGGGCTCTCGCGCCTCCGCGTCCACCGTGAAACCGATCAGTGCAGGTTGATCACGTTCCTGGTGATCTTGGCCGCCGCGTCGGAGCACAGGAACGCCACCACGCCGGCGACGTCCTCCGGCTGCGACACGTCGTGCTGCGCGCGGACGGCGTCGTTGACCCAGCCGGTGTCGGTGACGCCCGGCTTGACCACGTTCGACGTGATGCCGTGCGGCCACAGCTCGGCCGCCGCGGACATGGCGTAGTTGTCCAGCGCCGCCTTGGCCGCGCCGTAGGTCACCTCGCTGGGGAAGCCGAGCGGACCGCCCGAGGTGAGGCCGACGATGCGGCCCCAGTTCCCGCCGCGCGCGATGTGCCGCCGGGCGAACTCGGCGATGAGCAGCGCGCCGGCACGGGCGTCCACCGCGAACTGCGCGTCGAACGTCTGCGGCGTCACCGCCCGCAGCACCCGCCCGAACTGGTCGGACTCGGCGGCGAGGAACGTGTCCTGCACCCAGCTGGACGCGTTGTTGACCAGGATGTCCACCGGCCCGAAGACCTGTTCGGCGGTGTCGAACAGCGCGGTGGGCGCCATCGGGTCGGTGAGGTCGACCTCGACCGCGTGCGCCTTGCCGCCCGCCTCGGCGATGGCGGCGACCACGTCCTCCGCGCCGGACTCGCGGGCGGTGAAGTACTCCGGCGGCAGGCTCGGGTCCGACGTGGGCACGAAGCGCAGGAACGTGATGAGGACGTTGACGCCCTGCGCGGCGAGGGCCTTGGCGGTCGCGGCGCCGATGCCCTGGTTGGCGCCCGTGACGATCGCGGTGTGGATCACGGGCCGCATCCTGCCTGATCGGGTCGCGGCGGCGCACCGCAATTGCGGGTGGTCGGCGGGCGTCGTTCGTAAGCTCTGAGGTCATGCGCAGTGAAGAGATCGAGATCCGCACCGGGTCGGCGGAGGTCGTGCACGACCTGACCCGCGCGTGCGAGGAGTTCCTGGCCGACGTGGAGGGCGACGGGCTGCTGCACGTCTGGGTGCCGCACGCCACCGCGGGCCTGGCGGTGCTGGAGACCGGCGCGGGCAGCGACGACGACCTGCTGGCCGCGCTGCGCAAGCTGCTGCCCGCCGACGGCCGGTGGCGGCACCGGCACGGGACGCCCGGTCACGGCCGTGACCACGTGCTCCCCGCGCTGGTGCCGCCGTACGCGACGATCCCGGTGCTAGGCGGTGTGCTGGCGCTGGGCACCTGGCAGTCGGTCTGCCTGGTGGACACCAACGTCGACAACCCCGTCCGCAAGGTCCGGCTGTCCTTTCTTGCCGGGTAGCAGCAGCACGGCCAGGCCGACGGCGGCCATGCCGACGAACACCCACACCTGGGCTCCTTCCGGCGACCCGCCGTTCAGCAGCGCGCGCAGGCCCTCGGCGGAGAACCGGAACGGCGTCCAGGACCAGAGCAGCGCGCGGTAGACGGGGTCGAGCAGTTCCGGCACCTGCCCCGCGACGGCGGGCGCGATCAGGTACATCGGCCCCAGCACGGCCATCGCCCGGATGCCGAGCAGCCGCAGCAGCGCGCCCTGGACCAGGGCGAACGCCCCACCGAACAGGGCGAGGTAGCCGAGCACGTCCCAGCCGAGCGGCAGCGCCGAGTCCCACAGCGCGAAGAAGCCCGCCACGACCGCGACGCCCAGCACGGTCGCCGTCGCGGCGCCGACCAGCCTGCCGACCGCGTTCGGCCTGCGCGCCAGCACCGTGAACACCGCACCGGCGACGAGGCCCGTGATCCACAGCAACGCGCTCGCGGCCTGCGGCGCGGTCCGGCCGGCGGCCGAGGCCGGGTTCAGCATGACGACTTTCGCCTGCACCCCGGCTCCTTGCGCGACGCCGGCGAGCACCTGCTGGGCGACCTGCGTGCCGGACGGGTTCACCGCGCCGGACAGCACCGCCGTCATGCCGTCGGGCGCCAGTTCGAGCACGCCGTAGACCTCTTGGCGGGACAGCAGGCTCCGCGCTTCCTCGGGCGTGGTCACGCGCCACGTGACCTCCGCCGCGCCCGCACCGGCCAGCTTGTCGGCGACGCCGCGCAGCTGCGGTGGCGCGTCGGGGCCGACGGCGACCGCGAGTGGCACCGCTTCCGGGTGGGCCGTCGCCTGGACGCCGAACGTCACGAAACCCAGCACGAGCGCGATCAACGCGCCCACGACAGCGGCGGCCACAGCGATGACCGCCGGCGGCCGGTCGTGCAGTGCGGCCATGGTCGTCCTCCTCAGTAGTTCATCAGATGTTGAATTTGACGCTACGCCGGGAGCGCGACGGAAGTCAACGCGTGCTGAATTACTCGGAGAGGTCCGGGAAGCGGAACCGGCACGGTACGGTTTCGCCGTGACTTACCCAGGTGACGGCCAGTCCGGCTGGGGCGACCGGCCCGGCCAGGGCGACTGGGGCCCGCAGGACCACGGCTATGCGCAGCAGGGCTACCCGCAGCAGGGTTACGGCGGTTCTTACGGCGGGCTCGGCGTGTTCTCCGGCGGTGACCAGCCCCCGCCGAAGAAGGACAAGACGAAGCTGTGGCTGGTGATCGGCGCGGTCGTCGTCGTGCTCGTCGGCGCCGGCGTGACGACGTACGTGGTGACCCGGCCGGACGATCAGAAGCCGATCGCCCAGAGCACGAGCAGCAGCGCGCCCACGACGACCACCACCCCGAAGACCACTGCGAAGAGCACCACGAAGTCGACCACGCCGAGCGAGCCGAACAGCACCTGCGAGCCCGTCAAGCCCGGCTGGAACTGCCTGCCCGTCCCGGGCCTGTCGTACAGCTACGACGTGCCCAAGGGCTGGACCCCCGCGAACGGCCACGCCGAGGTCGAGGGGATGACGGACGTGAAGCTGACCGGTCTTACCGTCATCGGCGCCTACGACTGCGAGGGCCGGGGCTTCACCCGCGGCGGCGCGGGCGGCGTCGTGGTGGCGCAGACCGACCTGGCCGCGGTGGCCAAGGACTTCGCCCAGAAGCTCGGCACCCAGTTCTACGAGTCGGCGCCCCAGTTCGACGTCAAGCTGAGCGAGCCGAAGCCGGTGAAGGTGCCCAACAAGCCGGCCGACATCGAGGGCGTCCAGGTCGACGCCACCATCACCACGTCCGGCGACAAGTGCCTGGCCACCAAGGGCATGGTGAAGGTGCTGGTGCTGCGCGGCGACAAGGGTTTCCACGTGTTCATGTCCAACGGCGACCTCGAAGGCGGTCCCGCCGAGCCCAAGCCCCCGACGGAGGCCGACCTGCAGACGATGGTCGACTCCGTCCGGGCGCTGAGCCGGGGCTGAGCCCGTGAGCTACTCCGGCCTGGGCTTCTACGAGCAGCAACCGCCGCCGAAGCCACCGAGCCGCGCGCCGTTGTGGATCGCGCTGGCCGTGGTCGGGGTGCTCGCCCTCGGCGGCGGCGTGACGGCTTTCCTGGTGATGCGCTCCGGGGACGAGGCCGTGCCCACGACCTCGGGGTCCGCGCCGACGACGACCACGTCGTCCGAGCCCGAGTGGCAGCCGGTGGAGGACTCGCAGTCGGGCCTCGCGTACGAGCTGCCGCCGTCGTGGGAGTCCACCGGCGGCGGCACCTCCGGGCCGGTGCGGATGTCCACGTCGTACGTGTCGCGGCCGTTCCAGTGCCAGGGGCGCAGCATGATCCAGGCACAGGCGTTGGCCGGCACGGTCGCCGACGACGACCTGGAGAAGGTCGCCACCGACCTGGTGAACCGGATCGCGGCCGGCGGGTACACCGTCAACGGCGCGCCGCCCGAGATCGCCGAACCACGCGTCGAGGCCGGGGACACCGCGGAGCCCGACGCGGTGCGGGTCAGCGTCTCGGTGACGCCGAAGTCCGCCAGCGCCTGCTACGCGCCCAAGGCCACGGTCAGCGCGGTGGCGTTGCGCCACGGGAAGAAGACGTCGGTGTTCGTGCTGAACGTCGCCGAAGGCGGGTCGCACGTGGCCGAGGGGCCGTCCGACGACGACGTGAAGCGAATCCTGGAGAGCGTGCGGCCGTCGTGAACACGTTGGTGCTGTGGGACATCGACCTGACCCTGATCGACGCGAAGGGGCTCGGTCGCGAGTGGTACCGCACCGCGTTGCGCGCGGCGGCGGGCCTCGACCTCGTGCACCTGCCGAGCTTCGGTGGCCGCACCGAGCGCGCCATCACGCTGGAGATGCTGACGTCGCACGACCTCGACCCGACCGAGGAACTGGTGGCCCGGCTGCACGCGGAGCTGATCGACGTGGCCGCGCGGGAACGCCACCTGCTGCCGTCGCACGGGCACGCGCTGCCGGGCGCTTCGGCGGCGCTGACGGCGTTGGCGGCGCAGGAAAACGTCGTGCAGTCGCTGGTGACCGGGAACCTGGTCGAGATCGCCCGGTACAAGCTGGCGGCGTTCGGGCTGGACGAGCACGTGGACTTCGAGATCGGCGGCTACGGCTCGGTGTCCGAGCACCGGCCCGCGCTGGTGCTGGAGGCGGTGCGCCTGGCCTCCGCCAAGCACACCCGCGAGTTCCGCTCGGTGGTCATCGGCGACACGCCCCACGACGTCGACGCCGCACTGCACCACGGCGCCGTCGCCATCGGGGTGGCGACGGGCCGCAGCAGCAGCGCGGAACTGCGAGAGGCCGGCGCGCACGTCGTGCTCACCGACCTCTCCGACACGGCAGCCGTGCTGGCCGCCGTGCTCAGCCCCTGATCAGGTCGAGCAGGTGCTGAACGGCGTCGCCGACCGGCACCTCGGTCCGCTCGCCCGTGCGGCGGTCCTTGACCTCGACCAGGCCGTTCACCAGGCCGCGGCCCACGACGAGGATGGTGGGCACGCCGATCAGCTCGGCGTCCGCGAACTTCACGCCGGGGCTCGCCTTGCGGTCGTCCAGCAGCACCTTCACGCCCGCCGCCGACAGCTCCTCCGCGAGCTTCGACCCGCCCGCGAGCAGCGTCTCGTCCTTGCCCGCCACGACCACGTGCACGTCCGCCGGCGCCACGTTGCGGGGCCAGATCAGGCCGCGGTCGTCGTGGCTCTGCTCGGCGATCGCGGCGACCAGGCGGGACACGCCGATGCCGTACGAGCCCATGGTGATCCGGACCGGCTTGCTGTCCGGGCCGAGCGCGTCCAGCGAGAACGCGTCCGCGTACTTGCGGCCCAACTGGAAGATGTGCCCGATCTCGATGCCGCGCGCGGCGACCAGCACGCCCTTGCCGTCGGGTGACGGGTCGCCCTCGCGGACCTCCGCCACGTCGATCGTGCCGTCGGGCGTGAAGTCACGGCCGGCGACGAGGTCCACCACGTGGTGGTCGGCCTTGTCCGCGCCGGTCACCCACGCCGTGCCGCGCACGACGCGCGGGTCGGCCAGGTACCGGACGCCGTTGGCCTGGAGCGCCGCCGGGCCGATGTAGCCCTTGACCAGGAAGGAGTTGCGGGCGAAGTCCGCCTCCTCCAGCATCGCGACCTCGGCCGGCTCGACCGCCGCCTCCAGCCGCTTCAGGTCGACCTCGCGGTCGCCGGGCAGGCCGATGGCGAGGAGCGCCCACTCCTTGTCACCGGGCTTCCTCGTCTTCACCAGGACGTTCTTGAGGGTGTCCGCGGCGGTGAAGGTGCGGTCGGTGTTGGCGTTGAGGAAGGTGACCAGGGACTCGATGGTCGGCGTGTTCGGCGTGTGGTGGACTTGCGCCTCGGGCTGCGTGGCCGGGTCCAGCTCGGCGGGCGCGGGCGTAGTGACCGCCTCCACGTTCGCCGCGTAGTCGGACTCCGTGCTCCGGACGAAGGTGTCCTCACCGGTCGGCGCGACCGCCAGGAACTCCTCCGACGCCGAGCCGCCCATCGCGCCGGACGTGGCGGAGACGATGACGTACTCCAGGCCGAGCCGGTCGAAGATCCGGATGTAGGCGTCGCGGTGCTGCCGGTAGGACTCGGCCAGGCCCTCGTCGGCGAGGTCGAACGAGTACGAGTCCTTCATCAGGAACTCACGGCCGCGCAGGATGCCCGCGCGGGGGCGCGCCTCGTCGCGGTACTTGGTCTGGATCTGGTAGAGCGTGACCGGGTAGTCCTTGTACGACGAGTACTCGCCCTTCACGGTGAGCGCGAACAGCTCCTCGTGCGTGGGACCGAGCAGGTAGTCGGCGCCCTTGCGGTCCTTGAGGCGGAAGAGGTTGGGGCCGTACTCGGTCCACCGGTTGGTCGCCTCGTAGGGCTCCTTCGGCAGCAGCGCGGGGAACTGGATCTCCTGGGCGCCGAACGCGTCCATCTCCTCGCGCACGACCTGCTCGATGTTGCGCAGCACCCGCAGACCCAACGGCAGCCACGAGTAACCGCCCGGCGCGACGCGGCGCACGTAACCGGCGCGGACCAACAGCTTGTGGCTGGGTACTTCGGCGTCGGCCGGGTCCTCGCGCAGGGTGCGCAGGAACAGCGACGACATCCTCGTGATCACGGTGGGTGCTCCTCGTGGGCGGGTTGTCCGGAAAGGGTAGTGAACCAGCCCTGATCAGTCTGCGCGGTGGTCTGCGCGGTGGTCTGCGCGGTGGTCTGCGCGGTGGTCTGCGCGGTGGTCTGCGCGGTGGTCTGCGCGGTGGTCTGCGCGGTGGCCCGGTCGGCCGCGTCCGTCGGCCGGAATTGTCGGTGGGCCGGTCTAGCGTGCGGCGGTATGACGTTCGAGATCGGGATGATCACCATCGACACGACGGACCCCCACCGGCTGGCCGAGTTCTGGACGAAGGCGCTGGGTACGTCCGTCCAACACGACTGGGGTGAGTTCCTGATGCTCGCTCCGGCCGGTGGTGCGAGCGGCCTGCAGCTGGGGTTGCAGCGGGTCGACGACCCGACACCGGGCAAGAACCGCGTGCACTTCGACGCCCACGTGGAGGACCGCGCGGCCGAAGTCACCCGATTGGCGGGCCTGGGCGCGACGGAAGTCGCGGAACACACCGTCCCCGGTCTGACGTGGACCGTCCTCGCCGACCCGGACGGCAACCAGTTCTGCGTCGGCCAGCCGGGCTGACGCGGCGGTGGCGGGGCTGACGCGGCGGTGGCGGGGCTGACGCGGCGGTGGCGGGGCTGACGCGGCGGTGGCGGGGCTGACGCGGCGGTGGCCGGGAGGGCGGGAGCGCCTAGGGTGACCAGTCGTGTTGGTACTGCTCCCCCCGTCGGAGACCAAAGCCCTCGGCGGCTCCGGTGCGCCCTTGGACCTCGACCTGCTCTCGCACACCGAGCTCACCCCCGTGCGGGGCAAGCTGGTCGACGCCCTGGTCGACCTCGCCGCAGACGTTCCCGCGAGCCTCGCCGCGCTCGGCCTGTCCGAGCGCCAGGCCGGTGAGGTGGAGCGCAACGCGGAGATCCGCCGTTCGCCCACCCTGCCCGCGCTCGCGCGGTACACGGGGGTGCTCTACGACGCGCTCGCCCTCGGGTCGCTCACCAAGACCGAGAAGTCCCGGGCGTTCGCGCGGCTCGCGGTGGCGTCGGCGTTGTTCGGCGTCGTCGGCGGTGGGGACCCGATCCCGGCTTACCGGCTGTCGGGCGGGAGCGTGCTGCCCTCGATCGGGCCGCTCGGCGCGCTGTGGCGGCCGGTGCTGGAGCCGGTGCTGGCGGCGGCCGACGAGTTCGTCGTGGACCTGCGGTCGAGTCCGTACACGTCGCTCGCCCGCATCCCCGGTGCCGCGGTGGTGCGCGTGGTCACCGAGGATGCGAAGGGGCGGCGGAACGCGGTCAGCCACTTCAACAAGGCGCACAAGGGGCGGCTGGCCCGGGTGATCGTCCAGTCGCGGGCCGAGCCGGGTGACCTGAAGGGGTTGATCAAGGTTGCGGGCCGGGCCGGGCTGAGGGTCGAGCTCACCGGGACAGGCACGGCTGATCTGATCGTCGGGGACTGACCGGCTGGTCGGGAACGGCACCGGGCGGGGCGAGGTCGGGGACGAGGTCGGCCGGTGCGGGTTCGAGGGCGATGCCGGCCGGGGCGGGGACGAGGTCGGGTGCGATGCCGGTCGGGGTGCGGCGGGACCGGGCCGGTACGGATCGGGCGGGGACCGACGGGACGGCGCGGGTGACGTCCGATCCGGCGGGGCACGGCTGGGCCAGGTGGGACTGGGTGGGCCGGGACTGGGCCGGACGAGCCTGGGCGGGCTGGGAATGGGCCGAGCGGGGCTGGGGCTGCCGGGTGCGGGCGGGGTGGGTTGTGGTGGCGCGTAGGTCCGCCTGAAGCCGGGAGAGGTCTCGGTCTTCGACGTCGGAGCTGCCGGCCAGGCGGTTCCCCAGTCGGTTGCCCTGGCGGACCTGGCGGTGGTGGTTGCGTTCCAAGCCGTAGACGACCAGTGCCACTGCGGTCAGCGCGAACAGGATCGAAGTCATGGCACTAACCATGCGGTGCACAAGAAACTGCCACAATTGGCAGTTGTGCCGTTGTGCATCAATATCCTGCCAAGTACGGTGAGGGCATGCTCCGCACCGTTGCCGCCGTCGTCATCGACGGGCTCGCGCCGTTCGAGTTCGGCGTGGTCTGCGAAGTCTTCGGCATCGACCGCACCGACGAAGGCGTGCCGCCCTTCGACTTCCGGGTCTGCGGCGAGCACCCCGGCGAACCGGTCAGCACCGGCGTCGGCGCCTCCCTCACCCCGAACCACGGCCTCGACGCGCTCGATCAAGCCGACCTGATCGCCGTCCCCGCCGCGACCATCCGCGACGAATACCCGCCCGCCGTGGTCGAAGCGCTCCGCGAAGCCAACCGCCGCGGCAGCACGTTGCTGTCGGTGTGCAGCGGCGCGTTCATCCTCGGCGCGGCCGGCCTGCTCGACGACCGCCGCTGCACCACCCACTGGCGGCACGTCGCCGAGCTCGCCGAACGCTTCCCCCACGCCAAGATCGACCCCGACGTCCTGTTCGTGGACGACGGCGACATCGTCACGAGCGCCGGCACGGCGGCGGGCATCGACGCGTGCCTGCACGTCGTCCGCCGCGAACTCGGCGCCGTCGTGACCGCCGCCATCGCCCGCCGCATGGTCGTCGCACCCCAACGCGACGGCGGCCAGCGGCAGTTCATCGAACTGCCCACCCCGCCGCACCAGGCGGACAGCCTCCAGCCGGTGCTCGCCTGGCTCCAGGACCGGCTCGACGACGAGCACACCATCGCCAGCCTCGCCGACCAGGCCAACATGTCGGAACGGACGTTCGCCCGCCGGTTCGCCGCCGAGACCGGCACGACCCCGCACCGCTGGCTCACCGGCCAACGCGTCCTGCGCGCCCGCCAACTCCTGGAGGAAACACAGCTCACCGTGGAGGACGTGGCCCACCGCTGCGGCTTCGGCACGGCCGCGTTGCTACGGCACCACTTCACGACCGTGGTCGGTTTGTCACCAAAGGATTACCGAAGGTCCTTCGCCCACCGTTGCCCGCCAAATGCGTGACAGAGTGCAGCCGGCTTTTACCTCTTTGTGACGATAGTGCCAGAATGATCGGGTGAGCCTCGACACACCAGGCGGCACACTCGGCGACCCGCCCGCCGAACCGGTCGTCCCCTCGTTGCTCAGGGGAATCACCGCAGATCTCCGCACCGACGCCCTCGACGCGCCAGAGGCGCTGAAGCGCGTGTGGTCCGGGCTCTGCCTCGCCCGTCTGCTCGGCCTGCGCCTCGCCCTGACCGACCGGAAGTGGCGGCAGCGCCAGGTGAACGCCGAGTCCGTGGAACACCAACTCGCCCGCGACCTCGGCACTTCGGCGACGTTCGCGGACACCGTGCTCACCCTCCCGGTCGACCCGACGCCCCAGCCGCTCCCGGAGGACGAGGTCGAGGAAGCGGTGGCGGCGTTGGTCGAGTTCAGCGCCGAGGCCCGGACCAGGATGCTGGCCACCGCGCGGCACGCCTCCCAGTGGCACGACGAACGCGTGCTGCGGCACGACTCGCTGGTGATCGGCGGACTGGCCGCCGCCTGGCTCGGCCAGCGCGGCAGCTACCGCGTGGAGCAGAGGCCGTGAGCGGCAGGAGGAACGGCGGGATAAATCGGTTGCCCTGAGACCGCGGGGCGCGGCAGTCTGCTCCGGTACGCGCAGAGCGCCGGTGGTGGAGACCACGGCGGAGTCGAGGAGGTGCCAGATGGCGACAGCTGTCCGGGACGTGGCACCGACCCGTCCGCTCGCCCCGCACTCCTGACGCGGAGGACCACACCGCGCCGGGTGGGGCGATCACTCCCCTTCACCTGGAGCACATCCAGTGCGAGAGCACGAGCAGTACGCAGATTTCGAATCCGAGTTCGACCACGCCGACGACCTCCGGTGGCAGGTCAAGAAGGCCAAGAAGGCTTCGGCGCGCCCCGACGGCGGAGTCGAGCCGACCCGTCGCGGCCGGCTCACCGAAGAGGCCAAGGACCGTCTCACCCAGATGCGGGACGACTCGGTCGCCGCGGACGTCCCGCCCGACGGCGACCGGTGGTCCACCTGGGGCGATGCCGACCAGGGGCCGAAACCACATCCGTCGTGGCTGATCACCGAACTGTCCGCGGTGGACCGTGAACTGGGCATCGTGAAGACCGGCAAGGAGGCGGACGTCTTCCTGGTGGAACGCGTCATGCCCGGCACCGACCGTTCCTGCGTGATGGCGGCGAAGCGGTACCGCAGCAACGACCACCGGCTGTTCCACCGGGACGCGGGTTACCTCGAAGGCCGGCGGATGCGCCGGTCCCGGGAGATGCGCGCGATGGCGAACCGCAGCGCCTTCGGCCGGAACCTCATCGCCGAGCGGTGGGCGGTCGCCGAGTTCGCCGCGTTGACGACGCTCTGGCAGTTGGGCGCCCCGGTGCCGTACCCGGTGCAGCGCGACGGCACCGAGTTGCTGTTGGAGTTCGTCGGCACGGACGGTTCGGCGGCGCCGAGGTTGGCGCAGTTGCGTCCGGAACCGGACGAGCTGGAGGGGTTGTGGCGGCAGCTTGTGGACGCGTTGAGCCTGATGGCGTCCGTGGGGCTGGGGCACGGCGACCTGTCGGCGTTCAACCTGATGGTGCACGAAGGGCGGCTGGTCGTGATCGACCTGCCGCAGGTGGTGGACCTGGTGGCGAACCCGCGCGGGCCCGAGTTCCTGGAGCGGGACGTGCGCAACGTCGCCGACTGGTTCACCGCGCGCGGCCTGGCCCCGGAACTGGCTGAGCCGCGGGAGATCACCGAGATGCTGCTGGACCTCGCAGGGCTCCGCTGACCCCGGAGCCGTCACCGGAACCGTCGCCGAACAGGGGCCAGACGACGTCGAAGACGGTGTCCGGCGACCGCGGCCGGTCGGTCGCGAGCCAGTGGTAGACGAGGGGTCCGAACAGCAGGTCGCGCACGAGCTCCGGGTCGACATCGGCCCGGAGCTCGCCGCGTGCCACGCCACGGCGCACGATCCCGTCGATCAAGGCGTGCCGGTCGGCGAGGAACCCGTCGACCAGGCCGGGCACCCGTCGCGCCTCGGCGTGCACCGCGAGCACCACCCACGACAGCCCGTCCACGAGGGCGTTCGCGAGTCGGAGCAGGTCTTCGCGCGCGCTGCCGGTGTCCGGGTCGGCCATCGGGATGACGTCGGCCAGCAGGACGTGCGCGACGAGGTGGAGCTTGGTCGACCACCGCCGGTACAGGGCGGGTCGGCTCACGCCGGCGCGGGCGGCGACCGCGTCGAGCGTCAACGCGTCGAAGCCGACTTCCTCCAGCAGTTCGAGCGCGGCTTCGGTCAGCGCTCGGTCGATGTGGGTGCTCCGCGGCCGTCCAGACATGCGTTACATCATGTAACGTAAGTGCCATGGTCAGCAAGAAGGTCACCTGGGGCCTGCTCGCCGCGTGGGTCGTGCACGACCTGGAAGAGCTGGTGACGATGGCCCGGTGGACGCGGCGGCACCGGCACGTGCCGACGACCACGACACCGGAGGCGGCCATCGCCATCGGGGTGGTCGGGGTCGTCGTCGCGGCAGCGGCGGCGGACGGCGCGCGCACCGGCGGCCGGTCGCGGTTCTTCCAGTCGGTGCTCGCGGGTTTCGGGCTGCACGCCGTCACGCACGTGGCGAGCAGCGCGGTTTTCCGCAGCTACACACCCGGCGTGCTCACCGCGCCGACGGTGGTGGCCCCGTTCAGCCTCTGGGCGTTCCGCCGGCTCAGCCGTGCGGGCGTATCGGCAAAGCCCTCCTCACGTGCGCTTTTGTGGTTCCCGGTGATCGTCGTCAGCGCGCACGGGATAGCCCGTCTGGCCATGCGTGTGCGCGAGAACACCGCCAGGGTGCCCGACACCGTCTCGTGATCGGCTAGACTGAGCGGTGCACCGCCCGGTGGCGCCGACGAGCGCCCCAGGCCGCCAGAGTGGCCGGTGGTGCGTCCCAACCACTATCGGCGCGACCGCGCGCCGGGCCCGTCCCCGCGATCGCGCCTGCTGAAGCAGAGCAATCTCCGAGACGTGCCGTGTCCCGGAGGTTTGTTTTGCCGACAATGTCCCAAGGCCGTTCCGAGCGCCCGCAGTTCCGCAATTCCCGCAGCACCAGGCGCCCTGGCCAGGGCAACCGTCGTCCCGCTTCCACCGTGGAGCAGGCGACCACCATTCCCGATCACGTCGAGAGCACGATGCCCGAGGGCCCGCTGCCCTCGTTCGCCGAACTGGGCCTGTCCGACGAGCTGCTCGGCGCGCTCACCCAGGCCGGCATCACCGAACCCTTCCCGATCCAGGCGGCGACGCTGCCCGACGCGATGGCGGGTCGCGACGTCCTCGGCCGCGGCCAGACCGGCTCCGGCAAGACGCTGGCGTTCGGCTTGGCGCTGCTGTCCCGTCTCGCGGGCGGCCGGGCCAAGCCGTTGAAGCCGCGCGCCCTCGTGCTCGTGCCGACCCGCGAGTTGGCGATGCAGGTCGAGGAAGCGCTGAACCCGTTCGCCCGCTCGCTCGGCCTCTGGTGCCGCACGGTCGTCGGCGGCACGTCGTTCCCGCGTCAGATCGACGCGCTGCGCCGTGGTGTCGACCTGCTGATCGCAACCCCCGGCCGGTTGTCGGACCACGTCCGGCAGGGCACCGCCGACCTGTCCGAGATCATGTTCACCGCGCTGGACGAGGCCGACCAGATGGCGGACATGGGCTTCATGCCCCAGGTCCGGGCCATCCTCGACCTCACCCCGCAGGACGGGCAGCGGCTGCTGTTCTCCGCGACGCTCGACGGCGACGTGGACAAGCTGGTCCGCCAGTACCTGCACAACCCGGTGGTCCACTCGGTCTCGCCGCCCACGGGCAGCGTCACCACGATGGAGCACCACCTGCTGTTCGTGTCCGCCGAGGACAAGCAGAACGTCGTCACCGAAGTCGCCGCGCGCGAGGGCCGCACGATCATGTTCGTGCGCACCAAGCACCACGTGGACAGGTTGGCCAAGAAGCTGCGGTCGATGGGCGTGCACGCGGGTGCGTTGCACGGCGGCAAGGCGCAGAGCGCGCGTACGCGGGTGCTCGGCCAGTTCCGCGAGGGCTCGATGCCGGTGCTGATCGCCACGGACGTGGCGGCGCGCGGCATCCACGTGGACGACGTGAGCCTCGTCGTGCACGTCGACCCGCCGGCCGACCCGAAGGACTACCTGCACCGCGCCGGTCGCACGGCGCGTGCCGGGCAGTCCGGGACGGTCGTCACGCTGGTCACGCACGACCAGCGGCGCACCGTGCAGGGCCTGACCGCGCGGGCGGGCGTCCGCCCGACGTCGACCAAGGTCCGTCCCGGTGACGAGGACCTGATCCGCATCACCGGTGCGCGGGTGCCCAGCGGCATTCCCGTGGTCGAGCCCGAGGTTCCCGTGCGCGCCCGTCGCGGCGGTAGCGGTGGCGGCGGTCCGCGTCGCAGTGGCGGTGCGGGTGGCGGCGGTTTCCGCGGTGGCCGTTTCGACGGTGAGCGCGGGCGCGGCGGTTCGTCGACGGGTCGTCCTCGCCGGGTGGCTCACTAGTTTCAGCACGGCTTCACAGCACGGCTTCACAGCACTGGTCCGCGGGCTCGACGGCCCGGAATTGTCGGACCGTTCTGGCAGGATAAAAGCAGGGGCCCCCTTGGCGGGGACCCCTGCTTTGTCGTTTCGGAGGACTCGACGCGGTCCGGATCGACGCGGCCCGATTCGACGCGGCCCGACGCGGCTCGGCCCGGCTCGGCCCGGCTCGGTCGGCCCGCCCGACTCGGCTCGGCTCGGCCCGGCCCGGCTCGGCCCGGCTCGGCCCGACTCGGCCCGAATCGACGCGGCCAGATCAACGCGACCCCGGCTCGGGCCACCCGTCAGTCACCGAACCGGTCCGGCTGCTCGAGCCCGCACCGTCCTCAGCCGGCGAGCCGCCCGCCTCCGTCCACGTGCAGCACGGTGCCGGTGACGTACGGGTTGGTCACCGCGTACAGGACGGCCTGAGCGATGTCCTCCGGTCGACCGACGTTGCGGGTCAGGTTGCGGTCGGCGGTGGTGGACAGGAAGTCGGCCGGCCAGACGCCCGAGTCCACGATGCCCGGCGCGACCGCATTGACCCTGACCGGCGCCAGCTCGACCGCCAGCGCCTCCACCAGGAACTTCACCGCGCCGTTGGTGGTGGCCATGACGGTCCGGTGCCGCTGCGGTCGCCAGGCCGCGACACCGGAGAAGAACGTGAACGACCGGGTGACGCGGAGGTGCTTGGCGAGCAGCAGCGGGCCGACGACCTTCGCGTCGAACGCCCTGCGGATGCCTTCCGCGTCGAGGTCGTCCAACGGGCCGTTGGCGGGCATGGCCGCGGTGGAGACGACGTGGTCGATCTCCCCTGCCGCCTCGGCGAACCTCTTGATGCTGGACTCGTCGGCGAGGTCGATGTGCTCGCCGTGCCTGGGGCTGGCAGTGATGACGTCCGCGCCCCGCGCCGTCAGGCTTTCGGACAGGTGACGTCCCAGGTGAGAGCCACCGATGACGACAACACGGGTGTTTCGCACTGAATTGCTCACCGGTTCACGGTGCTCGACCGGCCTCCATAAATCCAATGCATCTTCTCTCCGACACCCATTACTTCAGCTCATGAGGGTGTCCGCGCGTGGTGCGCATGTGCAGGACGTGCCGTCCTTCGCGCCGCGTCGTCACCAGCCGGGCCGCCCGCAGCACGCCGATGTGCTGCGAGACCGCCCCCGCCGTGACGCCGAGCGCCACCGCCAGGTCCGCCGTGCTCTTCGGCGCTTCGAGCAACGTCAGCAGGTGCGCGCGGGTGCGGCCGATCAGGGCGGCCAGGTCGTCCGGCGTCCCCCGTTCCTCCCACAGCGTCCCGATCCCGCGCGCCGGGTAGCGGAGCACGCCCTGGCCGACGGGGTCGAGTGCGATCCACGCCTTCGGCCAGCAGAACACGCTGGGGCACAGCACGAGACCGTGCTCGGCGAGGTCCACCCGGTGCTCGGGCTTGCGGTGCAGGACGAGTTCGCCGTCGGCCCACGTGACCTCGGGGTGCAGGTCGTGGAACACCGCCTCGACGCCCTTGTCGGCCAGCGTCGCCGCCCGTGCCGCGATGTCCGCCTCCAGCACCGCGGTGATGCGCTTCCAGTGCGGTGCGATGAGCACGTCGTGGCAGCGCCGGATGACGTCGGCTTCCGGCCGCCCGACGCCACGCAGTTCCGCTTCCAGGTCGGGCATCCGCACATCCGGCACGGGCATCAGGTCGGCCGGTTTCGTCGGACCCTCCAGCCGGGCCAGCAGCGTGTCGAGTCCGGTGATCCCGTCGACCCGCTCCCGCGCCCACCGCACCCACGGCAGGTGCACGGCGTGCGCGCCGGGGGTGCGCAGGCCGTCGACCGCCATGACCGTCTCGAACACCGCGGAGTAGGCGAACCTGACCTTGGCCAGTCCCACCCCGGCCAGCCGAACCCACACCGCCACGCGTACCCCGTTCCGCACCGCCCGCCGTCGCGGGCCGCCGCGAGGGCATTGTCCCACCCGGGAGGGGTGGCCTGCCCCACCTCGGGTTGTCGTGCGCGCACCAGTGATCACGGCGGCTCGCCGGTCGAGGCTTGTCCCATGACGAAGACGTGGCACCGGCCGACCCTCTGGTTGGCCGTGGTGATGGCGGTGGGCGCGGTGGGGTGCGCGGTGGCGCTGCTGGTCGACGGGCGGGTGCTGCAAGGCGCGCCGGTGTGGGCGAAGCCGTTCAAGTTCGCGGTGTCGCTGGCGGTCTACTCGGCGACCCTGTCGTGGATGCTGTCCCTGCCGCACCGGGGACGGCGGTGGACGTCGGGCTTCGGCACCGCGATCGCGGCGATCATGTTCATGGAGGTCGGGCTGATCGCGATCCAGGCCGGCCGGGGCATGTTCACCCACTACAACAGGTCCGACGAGCCGCTGAACCAGTTCGTGCAGGCCACCTTCGCCGTCGCCATCCCGGTGATGTTCCTGGCCAACATCGCGCTGGCGCTGGTCCTGTCGTTCCAGCGCTTCGGGCTGCCGGACGTGCGCTGGGCCGTGCGCGGCGAGCTCTACCTGGCGATCCTCGGCATGTTCACCGGCTACCTGATGGTCTTCCAGAGCGACAAGGAGATCACCGCGGTGGACTCGGGCGGCCGGTCGGTCGAGCTGGCCTCCGGGCACAGCGTCGGCGTGCCGGACGGCGGCCCGGGGCTGCCCCTCGTCGGGTGGAGCACCACCGGCGGCGACCTGCGGGTGCCGCACTTCGTGGGGATGCACGGGCTCCAGGTGATGATCCTGCTGGCGCTTGGTCTGGCCGCGCTCGGCCTCGCGGAACGGGTCCGCACCCGGCTGGTCGTCGTGGCCGCGTTCGGCTACCTCGGGTTGCTCGCGCTGCTCACCTGGCAGGCGTTGCGCGGCGAGTCGCTGGTCCACCCCGGCGGCACGACGCTCGCAGCCCTCGCCGGGCTGGTCGCGGTCGTCGCCGCCGGGGCGGCCTGGGCGGTCAGGAGTGGAACGGGAGTTCCTTCGCCAGTCCGGCAACCGGTCCCGCAACGATGATCGCGGGCGGGCGGATGCCGTGCTCGACGATGTCCGCGGCCAACGAGTCCAGTGTGGACCGGACGACCTTCTGCGTCCGCGTGGTGCCCTCCTGGATCACCGACACCGGGGTGTCACCCGGCCGGCCCGCCATCAGCGCGTCCGCGAACGCCGCCGCCCGCTCCACGCCCATGAGGATCACGATCGTGCCGCTGAGCCGGGCCAACGCCGACCAGTCGACCAGTGATCGCGGGTCGTCCGGCGCGACGTGGCCGGACACGACCACCACCTCGTGCGCCACACCGCGGTGCGTGACCGGCACGTCCGCCAGCGCCGGCACGCCGAACGCGCTCGTCACGCCAGGCACGACGGTGACCGGCACGCCCGCTTCGGCGCACGCGATCAGCTCTTCGAAGCCACGGCCGAACACGTACGGGTCACCGCCCTTGAGGCGGACCACGAACTTCCCGGCCTTGGCGTTCTCGACCAGCGTCGTGTTGATGAAGTCCTGGGTCGCGGCCCGCCCGTACGGGATCTTCGCCGCGTCCACGACCTCGACGTGCGGCGGCAGCTCGTCCAGCAGTTCGCGCGGCGCGAGCCGGTCGGCGACCACGACGTCCGCCCTGGCCAGCAGCCGGCGACCGCGCACGGTGATCAGGTCCGGGTCACCGGGGCCGCCGCCGACGAGGGCGACGCCCGCCGGCTGGTCGTGGTGGTCGGCGATGGAGCCGTCGCGCAGCGCGGACAGCAGGCCGTCCCGGACGCTCGCGGACCGGCGGTGCTGCCCGCCGGCGAGGACACCGAGCAGCAGGCCGTCGTGCGCGCCGACCGCGGGCGTCACGGCGGTGCCCTTCACGGCCACGTCGGCGCGCACGCAGAACACGCGGCGCTCTTCGGCGTCCGCGGTGATCCTGGCGTTCACTTCGGGCGAGGACGTGCAGGCCAGCACGTACCAGGCGCCGTCGAGGTCGCCGTCGGCGTACTCGCGGGCCTGCCACGTCGCCTCGCCGCCGTCGACGATGCCCTGGACCGCCGGGGTCACCTCGGGCGAGATCACCTCCACCCTCGCGCCCGCCGCGACCAGCCTGGGCAGCCTGCGCTGCGCGACCGTTCCGCCGCCGACGACGACGACCCGCCGACCGGTCAGGTCGAGGCCAACGAGGTAGTGCTGTTCACCGTGCATGGGTAGAAGCATCCACACCGGACATGTCCTGTCCAACCCGGGTGCTCACATCACGAGAACCTCGAACCCGACGGCGAGCCTGCCGCCGAACCGCGCGCCCGCCTGCTCGGCCGCCTGGCGCAGGAACACCTCCGGCCTCGCCATGTCGCCGCTCAACGCCGCCAGGTACGCCTTGTGCTCCCGCAGCGACGCGACTCCCAGGTCGAACGTGTCGGTCACGTCGACCGCGTGCCCGCCGTGCGGTGAGGCGTTGACTGCGACGAACCGCACACCGCTCCACGGCTCCAGGTCCAGATCGCGGAACACCCACCGGTTGGCGGCGTCCCGGACCGCGTCGACGGCGGCCCGGCCGACGGCGCGGTGGTCGGCCATGTTGAGGAACCCGCCGGGGAACGTCTCGTGGTGGTTCCCGGTGATCACCACCTCGGGGCGGTGCCGGCGGATCGCGGCGGCGATGTCGCGGCGCAGCGGCAGGCCGTACTCGATCATCCCGTCGGGGTGGTCCAGGAACTCGACCACGTCCACGCCGACGACGGCGGCACTGGCGGTCTGCTCCCGCTCCCGCAACGGCCCCGCCTGCTCCGGCGGCAGGGTGTCGATCCCCGCCTCGCCCCGGCTGGCGAGCAGGTACGCGACGTGCTTGCCCTGCGCCGTCCAGCGGGCGATCGCGCCGGACGCCCCGTACTCCAGGTCGTCGGGGTGCGCGACCACCGCCAACGCCCGTTCCCAGTCCTCCGGCACCGGCTCCAGCTCAGGCAGGTCAGCCATGCCGACGACGCTACGCCCGCCTCGCCGGACGTGCCCACGGCCGGAGAACACCCGGTCGTGGGCACGTCCGCCGCGGGTTACAGCTGCGCGGTGATCGCGGAGTAGTACGAGGAGATCCGCGCGTACACACCGGGGTAGCCGGCGAGCGCGCAGCCCCGGCCGAACGAGGTCGCGCCGATCAGCTTGCCGCCCGCGACCAGCGGGCCGCCCGAGTCACCCTGGCAGGTGTCCGTGCCGCCGTTCGGGTAGCCGGCGCACACCATCGAGGTGGGGCTGTAGTTCGAGTACGCCGTCTTGCAGGTGGAGTCGGACGTCAGCGGCACGGTCGCGCCGAGCAGGTAGCGGGACGCCGAGCAGCCGGAGCAGGTGGTGCCCCAGCCGTAGATCCGGGCGCTCGTGCCGGCCGCGTACAGGGCCGTGTCGGACGGGGTGGCCAGCGGCAGGTAGGTGGAGCTGATGCTGCTGCCGAGGGTCAGCACCGCGACGTCGTAGCCGGAGCTCGCGGTCCGGTAGCTCGGGTGCACCCAGATGGCGCTCACCGTGACGACGCGACCCGCCGTGCTCTGCTTGTCGTCACGGCCGTGCACCACGCGGGTGCTCGACGCGCTGCGCCCGCTCACGCAGTGCGCGGCGGTGACGACCTTGTTGGCCCGGACGAGCGTGCCGCCGCAGAACTGGCCGCCGGTGCTGGTGGCCAGGTACACGACCCACGGGTAGGTGCTGGTGGACACGCGGGAGCCGCCGACGATGTACGGCGACACACCGGTGTCGGAGGTGTCGGCCGATGCGGGCGCGACGGTCATCAGGGCGATCGCGGCCACGGCCGCGGCCAACGAGGTGATCAGGCGATGCAGGGTTTTCGCCATGTCAGTCCTTCCAGGGCAGGGATGCGCCGTGTCGCGGCGCACACTCCCAGCTAGGACCAAGACGGCGAACCCGACAAGGGCCTTTCGAAGGCTCCGGACGACTTCACAGTTGACGAGTGACGCCTGTCACGCGAATGACATCGGCGTGAATCGGCCCGGCAACAACCGGTCCGGCGCCCGCGTCCACGAACGCCACCGCCGCTCCCGCCTCGGCCAACCGCACCGCGCCGTCCGTCCGCACCCGCGTGCCGGGCCTCAGCAGGTGCCGCACCTGCGCCACGCAGTCGGCGCTGCCCACCACGACCGACGCCCGCCGCAGCTCGGCCTCGGCGCGCGGTGTGCGTTCGTCCGCGTCGCCCGGTCCCAGGCCCACCAGCGCCAACCGGCCGCGCGGCAGCACGCGTGCGGCGGCGACCGTCACCCCTTCGCCCTTCACCTTCTCGGCCGCGATCTCCACCCGGCCGCCGGCGGACAGCTGCACCGCGCCGCGCAACGCCGACGCCTCGGCCACGCTCGGGATGCCGATCGCGAGTTCCGCCGGGTTCGGCACCGGGATCACCGCCAGCTCCTCGCCCGGGTAGGCGAGCAGCGGCGCGGTGGTCGAGTCGTGCCAGAAACCCCAGTCCTCCAAGGCGTCCGCGATACCCGGTTCGGCGACCTTCCGGTCCAGCGTGGCGAACGCCCGCACGGCCCGCAGGTCCAGCCCGCGCTGCTCCTCCAGCTGCGCCAGGGCCGCCGACACCGCCGACGCGGTCACCCCCGTGCTCGAACCGACGCCGACGACGAGCGTGCGCGGCACGATCCGCACCAAGCGCTCCGGCTGCGGCCCCCTGGGCACGCGGTCGTCCACCAGCACCGTCCAGTCGGACTCGTGCCCACCGGCTTCCTTGGCGATCACGTTGTCGGGCAGGGCGGGCAGCGGGAAGCCGAGCGGATTGGCCAGCACCACCTGCTCGCCGGCCCGCACCGCCGCGCCGCACCCGGCGAGGTCGCCGTCCACGGTGGCGTCCAGCAGCTCCACCAGCTCGTCCAGCGGGGAGTCCGCCGACGCGGACGTCGTCACCGGCTGCACGCCCAGCACGTCCGCGACCCGTTCCGCCACCGCGTCCGCGCCGCCCAGCAGGGCCACGGCGAACCCGCCGTCCACGCACACCACGCCCGGGTCGGACCGCTCGTCGCGCAGCAGCGGCGCGACGAGCCGGACGGTCGCCTCCGTGCCGAGGAAGAACACCGCCGACCCCAGCCGCGGCCACAACGTGCGCAGCGCGGGGCCGACCGGGCCGTCCGGCACCACCGCGTCCGGCCCGAGGAACCCGGCCAGCTCGACCGCGGCCCGCCGCCCACGCCCGCCGGCGGCGAACACCCCGATCAAGCTTTCTTCCTTCCGCTCAGCACGGTCACCGGGTTGGTGGCCGACAACGTGCCACCGGTCAACCGGGCGGCGGTCAGCTGGCTGCCCTCGACCTCGTAACCGGCCTCCAGCAACGCGTCCCGCGCGGGCAGCACGCGGTCCAGGTCCGGTGTCGCCACCACGATCCGCCGCGCGCCCGACCGCACGCACCGGCGCACGACGTCCGCGCCACCGCCGCCGACGAACACCGCGTCCGGCCGGGGCAGCTCCCCCGCGTCGGCCAGGTCCGCCTCGACCACCCGCACGTCCACGCCGTGCGCGGAAGCGTTGGCGATGATCCGCACGCACTGCACCGGGTCGCGTTCCACCGCGACGACCGCCGCGCCCAGCCGCGCGCACTCGACGCCGATGGCACCCGGACCCGCGCCGACGTCCCAGATCAGCACACCGGGGCGCGGGGCGAGCCGGGCCAGCACCAGCGCCCGCACCTCGGCCACCGCGATCATGCCCTCGCGTTGCGCGAAACGGTCGTCCGGCAACGCCCAGCCCTCGCCCTCGGGCGCGAAGTCCTGTTCCGCCAGGCACAGGATCGCACCCGGCTCGGACCACGACCGCGCCACCGCGTCCGCCGGGTCCACAGTGGACACACCGGCGGCCGACTGGACCACGAGGGTGCGCCGCCACCCGGCCAACCCCCGGGCCAGCTCGGCCGGGTCGGCGCCGGACACCACGACCGCGGGCCGCGCGCGGCACACGTTCAGCGCGTGCCCGGGTCCCACCGCCCCGGCGTCCACCGCGGTCACCTCGGCCCAGGAACGACCGGCTCCGGTGACGAACCGGTGCAGCGCTACGACGTCCATGTCAGTTGGCGCGCCTGTTCTTCTTCGTCCGCGACCCGGTCGGCTTGCGCGGCGTCGTGCTCGCCCGGACGGTGGGCGGCGTCGGCTTCGCCGCGGCGGCGACCACCGGCTTGGGCTTCGGCTTCGCCTCCGGTGCCGCGGGTCCACCGGACACCGGATCGGTTCCGGCAGGCCCGGTTCCCGCGTTGTCGGAGGGTTCGGCGGGCTCCGGCAGGTCCACGACCAGTTCGAGCACCGGCTCGCGAACCGGCTCGGGCTTCGCCTTCGACTGCCCGGAACGCTTGGTCCGCGCCGTCTCCTGCCAGTCGTGCACCGCCGACCACGCCGCCGCGGAGGGCGACTCCGGGTCGGGCCGGTTCTCCGCCGACGGCTGGACGGCCGGCAGCGGCGGGTTCTCCGGAGAGGGCTGGACCTCCAGCAGTGGCGGGACGTCGGCGACCGGCCGGATCCGCTTGGACCACTTCGACGGCCGCAACCGGCGCACCGGCTCGTCACCCTCCACCACCGCGGAACGGCGGCGGGGCGCGGACTGCGCCAGCACCTTGCCGACCAGGAACAGCGTGGTGCGGTAGAGCTTGTGCTCCTTGACGCACGCCTCCAGCTCGCCGAGCGTGGTCTGCGCGACCGTCTCGTCCGGCAGGGAAACCTTGTACGCCACCACGACCGGCGTGTCGTCGGCGTAGCCACCCGCGCGCAGCCGCTCGACCAGCAGGCCGGTCCGCGCACCGGACGCGGAGATCGCCATCGTGGTGCCGTGCGCGGCGAACTCCCTGATGTGCTCGGCGCTCTCCGGGCCGGCCAGCAGCAGCGACTGGGCGATGTCCGAAGTGGTCAGCTCACGGCCGACGGACGCCGCCGCGGCGGAGATCTGGGACACGCCGGGCACCACGTCGGTCTCCAGGCCGAGCCGGCGGCACGCGTCCTGCTGGTCGCGCAGGCCGCCCCACAGCGCCGGATCGCCCGCGTGCAGCCGCACGACCTTGAGCTTGCCCGCCGACGCCCGCCGGTACACCTCGGCCACGTCGGACTCGGTCACCCGGGAGAAGTCGACCAGCTCGGCGTCCGGGCGGGCGTGCTCGCGCACGCACTCGACCTCGACGACACCGGGCGACCACAGGACGACGTCGGCCTCGGCTATCCGCTTCGCGCCGCGGACGGTGATGAGATCGGCGGCGCCGGGACCGGCGCCCACGAAGGAGACCCGACCAGTCATCACAACTGCTCCCCACGACGTGTTCGGCTTGGTGGGCAAGGACCGTACCGCGCGAGCACGATCCGCTATCGAGTGGCCTCGAAGCGCACCGACTCGGTCGCGCAGGCCCGCACGAAGCGGGTCACGGCCTCCGGTGACGACGCCGGATGGGTGTGCAGGTACGACGCGTGCACCCGGCCGACCACGAATCCCTCGGTCACCGGGCGCAGGTCGTGGCCGCGCCACTGCCAGGCCGGACGCGCGCCGTGCGGGACGCTCAACGCGGTGCGGTGGAACTCGTGCCCGGTGATCCGGGAGCCCGCGCGGGCCAGCACGGAGTCCTGCGGTGCGACCGCGTCGCGGTAGCCGAGCGTGAGGCGGGACGTCATCGCGCCGTCCGCGTCGATCACGCCGCACATCGGCACGCCGTCGAGCGACTTCGCCAGGTACAGCAGGCCACCGCACTCGGCGTGCACGGGTGCGCCCGCGCGGGCCAGGGCGGTGACGGCGGCGCGCAGCTTCTCGTTCCCGGACAGCTCGGCGGCGTGCTGCTCGGGGAAACCGCCGGGCAGCACGAGGCCGGCGGTGCCGTCGGGCAGGGTCTCGTCGCGCAGCGGGTCGACCACGACGACGTCCGCGCCCGCCGCCGCCAGCAACTCCACCTGCTCGGAGTAGCCGAACGTGAACGCGGCCCCGCCCGCGACGGCGATCGTCGGCGAGCCCGGGACCACGTCCACCTCGGCGTGCGGGTCCCACGTCGGCACGGCCATCGCGGGCACCTCGGCCGCGAGCCGGCGCACGGCGTCCAGGTCGACGTGCTGGGCGACCGCGTCGGCGATGGCGTCGACGGCGGCGGTGGCGGCCGGCCCGTGCTCGGCCGCGGTGACCAGCCCGAGGTGCCGGGACGGCAGCGCGAACTTCGGGTCGCGCGGCAGCACGCCGAGCACTTCCAGCCCGACCTCGGCGCACGCGCCGCGCAGCACCTGCTCGTGCCGGGCCGAACCGACCTGGTTCAGCACCACGCCGCCGAGCCGCACGGTCGGGTCGTAGCCGCGGAACCCGTGCAGCAGGGCGGCCAGGCTGCGGCTCTGGCCGCGGGCGTCGACGACGAACAGCACCGGCGCGGACAGCAGCTTGGCGACGTGCGCGGTGGACCCGATGCCCTCGGTGTCCACCCGCCCGTCGAACAGGCCCATCACGCCTTCCACCACGGCCAGGTCGCAGCCGCGCGCGCCGTGCGCGAACAGCGACGCCACCCGGTGCTCGCCGACCATGACCGGGTCGAGGTTGCGACCCGGCCTGCCGGTGGCCACCGAGTGGTAGCCGGGGTCGATGTAGTCGGGGCCGACCTTGAACGGGGCGACCTTGTCGCCCGCCCGGCGCAGCGCCGCCATCAGGCCGGTGGCCACGGTGGTCTTGCCGCTGCCCGACGCGGGCGCGGCGACCACCAGCCGGTTCACCACTCGATCCCCTTCTGCCCCTTCTGGCCCGCGTCCATCGGGTGCTTCACCTTGGTCATCTCCACCACCAGGTCGGCGGCCTCGGTGAGCTTGGCCGGCGCGTGCCGGCCGGTGATGACGACGTGCTGGTGACCGGGCCGGTTCCGCAGGGTCTCGACCACCTCGTCCACGTCCACCCAGCCCCAGTGCAGCGGGTAGGTGAACTCGTCCAGCACGTACATGCCGTGCTGCTCGGCGGCCAGGCGTCGGGCGATCTCCTGCCAGCCCTCGCGGGCGGCGGCGGCGTGGTCGTCCTCGGTGCCCTGCTTGCGGGTCCAGGACCAGCCCTCGCCCATCTTGTGCCACTCGACCGGGCCGCCTTCGCCGGTCTCCTCGTGCAGCCGGCCGAGCGCGCGGAACGCCGACTCCTCGCCGACCTTCCACTTCGCCGACTTCACGAACTGGAAGACGCCGATGGACCAGCCCTGGTTCCACCCGCGCAGCGCGAGCCCGAAGGCGGCGGTGGACTTGCCCTTCATCTCGCCGGTGTGCACCACGGTCAGCGGCCGGTTGCGGCGCTGGCGGGTGCTGAGGCCGTCGTTCGGCACGACGGACGGTTGTCCCTGTGGCATTCCGACTCCTACGCGGCTCGGGCGGCGCGCACGACGCCGGCGACCTGATCTGCGGACAGTTCTTCCAAGCGCAGGCACGCCGCCTCCAGCGCGCCGGCCACCCGTGCGGCCAGGCCGAGCCGGATCGGGCCGTGCTCGCAGTCGACCACGACGGACGCCACCCGGTCCGCCGCCAGCAACCCGGCCGCGCGCAACGCGTCGCGCATCGGGTCGCCGCCGGCGCCTGTTGCCGTGGCACGGCCGTCCGTGAGCAGCACCAGCAGCGCACGGCGGCGGGGATCGCGGACTCGTTCGGTCTCCAGCACGCGGCGGGCGCGGAGCAGGCCGTCGGCCAACGGGGTCCGGCCGCCGGTGCGCAGGTCGCGCAGCCGGGCCGCCGCCGCGTCCACCGAGTTCGTCGGCGGCAGGGCGACGTGGGCTTCACGGCCCCGGAACGTCACCACGCCGACCTTGTCCCGCCGCTGGTAGGCGTCGCGGAGCAGCGAGATCACCGCGCCGGTCACCGCCGACATCCGCTGCCGGGCGGCCATCGAGCCGGACGCGTCGACCACGAACAGCACGAGGTTGCCCTCTTTGCCCTCGCGCACCGACAACCGCAGGTCGGCGCCGCGCAGTTCGAGGCCGGGACCGCTGCGGCCACGGGCGGCCTGGTGGGGCGCCGCCGCGGCGAGCGTGCCGAGCAGGTGCAGCCCGGAACCGTCCACAGTGGATGATCGGACCACCCGGCCGGTGCGGGCACGGGCGCGTGAGCGCTTGCCCGGCGCACCCTCGCCCACCCCCGGGACCTGCAACAACCGGGCGCGGAACGCGGGCGCGGGAGCGTGCGACCGTTCGGCCGATTCGGGGTTCTGACCATCCGAAGTGGACTCCGGCGGCTCACCGGGCAGCGACGAGCCGCCACCGTCGTCGTCCGGGTCCTCGGGGCCTTCCTCCGGCTCCTCGGCCGGCTCTTCGGCGGCGTCCGCGCCCTGCTGGAGGGCGTCGTTCAGCTGCTCCTCCTCCAGGCCCGGCTCGTCGAACGGGTCGCGGCGCTTGCGGTGCGGCAACGCCAGCCGGACGGCCGCCTCCACGTCCTCCTCGGCCACCTCGGCGGCACCCCGCCACGCGGCGTGCGCGGTGGCGGTGCGGGCGACCACCAGGTCCGCGCGCATCCCGTCCACCTCGAACGCGGCGCAGATCCCGGCGATGCGGCGCAGCTCGGAGTCCGGCAGCGTGACGCCCTTCAGCCGGTCACGTGCGGCGACGATCCGCCGCGCGAGGTCCGCGTCCTCCTCGGCCCAGCGGGCGGCGAAGCCCTCGGGGTCGGCCTCGTACGCCAACCGCCGGCGGACGACCTCGGCCCGGGTCGGCACGTCCCGGGAGGCGCGGACCGCGACCGTGAGGCCGAAGCGGTCCAGCAGCTGCGGGCGCAGCTCGCCCTCTTCCGGGTTCATGGTGCCCACGAGGAGGAACGACGCGGCGTGCGACACGGACACGCCTTCGCGCTCGACGTGAGCACGGCCCATGGCGGCGGCGTCGAGCAGCAGGTCGACGAGGTGGTCGTGCAGCAGGTTGACCTCGTCCACGTACAGGACGCCCCGGTGCGCGGCGGCCAGCAGACCCGGCTGGTAGGCGCGGACACCCTCGGTCAGCGCGCGTTCCAGGTCGAGCGAGCCGATCAACCTGTCCTCGGTCGCGCCGACGGGCAGTTCCACCAGCTTGGCCGGTCGGCGTTCCGAACCGTGGCCGTGCGGCCCGTCCGGGCAGTCGGTCGGCACGTCCGGATCACAGCCGAACCGGCAGCCCGGCACCACGTCCAATTCGGGGAGCAAAGCGGCGAGCGCGCGGACCACGGTCGACTTCGCGGTCCCCTTCTCACCTCTGACGAGCACCCCGCCGATACCGGGGTGCACGGCGTTGAGCAGCAGAGCCGTGCGGAGGTCGTCATGTCCGACGACAGCGGAAAAGGGGAAACGCGCGCCCATGCGGCGATGTCCTTCCTCGGGTGTCCACGCCCGTGTCCGGTCGATGAGTCGGGGGTCGAGTTCCTGACTCCCGGATCCCAAGGCCCGGTCACAGTGGCGGGACCGTGCCGGATTCGCACCGGCTTCCTCGCGCACCCCCTCTACAGCCTGGGCATCGTCGCACTTCGACCGGCGTGCTCCAAGTCCCGGAGCGCGATGCCGGGCGCGAGCGACGTCACACCCGGCCCGCCCGCGTCCCCCAGCAGCACGTTCACACTCAACGGAGCGCGGAACGACAGCAGTCCCAGCATCGGCGGGGGTTCGGCCGAAGCGAGCCGGAGACCCGGGAACCGGCGTGCGGTCTCCCGCAGCACGACCTCCGCCTCCAGCCGGGCGAGGCCCGCGCCGAGGCAGAAGTGCCTGCCGTAGCCGAACGCCAGGTGCTTGCGGGCGTTCGACCGGGCCGGGCAGAACCGCTCGGGCTCCGGGAAGACCTCCGGGTCCGAACCGCTGCCCGCGAGCATCAGCAGCAAGGGCGCGCCCGCCGGGACGTCGACGCCGGAGAGGGTGACCGGCTCGGCCGCGATGCGCCGCCACGTGTTCACCGGCGCGTCCCGCCGCAGTACTTCCTCCACGCACGCGGCGGCCATGCCGGGCTCGTCCAGCCGCGACCACAGGTCGCCGTGCCCCAGCACCGCGTGGAACGCCGCGCTCAGCAGCTGGGTCGTCGTCTCCTGGCCCGCGATCAGCAGGAAGTAGCAGAGCCCGGCCGCGTCCCGGATCGGCACGCCCGCAGCCCGCAGCGCGCCGAACAGGTCGTCGCCGGCCGGGTCGGCGGCCTTGATCCGCGAGGTCAGCCACTGGTGGAACGCGGCGGTGGGCTTCGCCAGCTCGTACTGCCGCTCCACCGTCACGTCACCCCAGAACAGCTCCAACGACGCCGTGCTCCACGCCTTGAGCGCGTCCACGTCCACGTCGTCGATGCCCATGACCTCCATCAGCACGATCGCCGGCAGGTCGCGGGCCAGCACCGGGTGCAGGTCGACCTCGCCGCCGCCGGTCAGCCGGCCGAGCCGCTCCGCGGTGAGCCGCGCGATCCGCGGCTCCATCGCGGCGACCCGCGCGGGGGTCAGGAAACGGGCGACCAGCCGCCGCAGGTCGCCGTGGGTGTCGGTGCCGTTGTTGGCCAGCGTCGGCGGCAGCGAGAACCCGGCGCGGGCGAGCACCCGCAGCACCGGGCGCGGGATCGGGGTCACCGCGGTCAACGCGTTGTCCGGGTGGAACCGGTCCGGGTCGGCCAGCACCGCACGAACGTCGTCGTAGCGGCTGACCAGCCACAACCCGGTGCGCTCGTCGCGGTGGACCGGCGCGCTGTCCCGCAGCGAGCGCAGGTCGGCCGGCCCGGCCTGGAAGAGGTCCACGCCGGCACGTTAGCCGCCGGATGCGACACTGCCGGCGTGAGTGTGCGCACAGGTGAGTCGGTGTTCGACTGGATCGACACGCGTGCCGAAGCCCGCGCGAAAGCCGGTCTGGCCCGCCGGGTCCGGCCCCGTCCGGCCGACTCGACCGACCTCGACCTGGCGTCGAACGACTACCTCGGCCTGGCCCGCGACAAGCGGGTGACCGGCGCCGCCGCCGCGGCCACGCTGCGCTGGGGCGCGGGCTCCACCGGATCGCGGCTGGTCACCGGCTCCACCGAGCTGCACACCGAGCTGGAGTACGAGCTGGCGAACTTCTGCGGCACGCAGTCGGCGCTGGTGTTCTCGTCCGGCTACCTGGCGAACCTGGCCGCGTTGACCGCGTTGTCCGGACCGGGCACCGCGATCGTCGCCGACCAGCACATCCACGCCTCCCTGATCGACGGCACGAAGCTGTCCAAGGCCGACGTGGTCGTCGCCGGGCACTGCGATGTCCCGCAGGTGGCGCACGCCCTGTCGACCCGCGGCAAGCGGCGGGCGCTGGTGGTGACCGACTCGGTGTTCTCCGTCGACGGCGACCTCGCGCCCCTCGCCGAACTCGCCGCCGCGTGCCGGGAGCACGACTCGGCGCTGGTCGTGGACGACGCGCACGGCCTCGGTGTCGTGGGCGACGGAGGGCGCGGCGCGGTGCACGCGGCGGGCCTGGCCAAGGCGCCCGACGTGGTGACCACCGTGACGCTGTCCAAGTCGCTGGGCGCGCAGGGCGGCGCGGTGCTCGGGTCGGGCCGGGTGATCAGGCACCTGGTCGACACCGCGCGCACGTTCATCTTCGACACGGGGCTCGCACCGGCGAGCGTGGCGGCGTCGCTGGCCGCGTTGCGGATTCTGCGGGAGGAGCCGGACCGGCCCGCGCGGGCGCTGGAGGTCGCGCAGGACCTCGCGTTCCGGTTGAAGGACAAGGGTTTCGCGGTCAGCACGCCGACCGCGGCCGTCGTGTCGATCCAGGCGCCCTCACCCGAGGCGGCGTTCGACTGGGCCGAGGCGTGCCGCGCCCAGGGCGTGGTCGTCGGCTGCTTCCGGCCGCCTTCGGTGCCCGACCGGATCTCCCGGCTGCGGCTCACCGCGCGCGCCGACCTGTCCGACGGCGAGATCGAGCGCGCCGTGCGGGTGATCACGGAGACCGGCGCATCCGCAGGTGCGGTATCCCGTCGTCCATGAACTCCGCGCCCTGCGGCTCGAAGCCGAACGAGGCGTAGAAGTCGGCCACGTAGGTCTGCGCGTCCAGCACGCACTCCGCCCGCCCCACCTCGGCCAGCGCCGCTTCCATCAGCCGACGGCTGTAGCCGCGGCCCCGCGCGGAGCGGGCCGTGCAGACCCGGCCGATGCGGTAGCCGCCATCGGGTTCCGCCAGCAGCCGCAAGTACGCCTCCGGCCCTGTTGACCCCTCCGGCTCCAGCCAGAAGTGCCGGGTGCCCGGCTCGAGGTCACGGCCGTCCAGCTCCGGGTAGGCGCAGCTCTGCTCCACCACGAACACCTCGACGCGCAGCTTGAGCACGGCGTACAGCTGCGCGGGCGTCAGGTCGGCCGACCACTGCCGGCGCAGCGTCGCCGGGTACGGGTGTGAGCGCATCGGACTGTGGTACCACAGTCTCAGATCCGGTCGAGGTACCGGCTCAGTCGGGTGTAGACGCCGGGCTGGTCGGGGCGGGCGCAGCCGCGGCCGTAGGAGACGACGCCGACGAGTTCGCCGCCGACCGTGAGCGGGCCGCCGGAGTCGCCCGCGCAGGCGTCCTTGCCGCCCTCCGGGTAGCCCGCGCAGAGCATCCCGCCCGGCCGGTAGTCGGGGACGTCCGCGGCGCACTCGGCGTCGGCGCGGATCGGCACGTCGACCTCGTGCAGCTTCCGGCTCGGCGCCTCCAGCTCACCCGTCCGGCCCCAGCCGTAGACGGTCGCCGGTCCCGGCGCGGCGTCCGCGATCGGGATCGGCCGGTACGGCAGCGGGTCGGCGAGGGTGAGCGTGGCCACGTCGTGGCCGGCGGACACCTCGGTGAACTCGGGGTGCCGCCAGACGGCGGCGACCCTGGCCGCGCGACCGGCGCGGCTGTCCAGGTCGGCGCGGCCGGCGACGGCGGTCACGTCGGCCGGCAGGCGGTCACGAGGGCCGATGGCGGTCTGCTCGACCACGCAGTGCGCGGCGGTGACGACCTTGTCCGGGCCGATCAGCGCGCCGCCGCAGAAGAAGTTGCCCGCCGCGTCGAACAGCGCCACCGCCCACGGTTCGGGCGGCGCCTCCCGCCCGCCGACGATCGCGTCCGCGGGCAGTGCGGACAGGACCAGCACGAGAACCGCGAAGACCGGCGCGCTGATGCGCATGGAGCACCTCTCTACGGCGAGTGGCTGAAGCGGCACCGAACGTAGCGGAGCGCTCCCCGATCCGACAGTCGGGTATGAAAACCGGAAAATCTGTTGTTAGGATGCGTTGCGACCGAAGATTTCACGGTTTGTGGGCTGGATCACGGCGATCTGTCCGGAACATGAGGGAGGTTTCCAATGCACCTGGACTTCACCCAGCTGCCGGCGTTCCTGATCGCCTGCGCGGTGGTCGTGCTGACGCCGGGCGTGGACGCCTTCCTCCTGCTGCGCACCTCGATGAGGTCGGGCACCCGGTCCGGGCTGCTCGCGCTGGCCGGCATCCACACCGCGGCCTTCATCCAGGTCGCGCTGGTGATCTCCGGCCTCGGCGTGGTGATCGCCCGCTACCCCGCGGTGCTGACCGGGCTGCGCTGGATCGGCGCGGCGTACCTGCTCTACCTGGCGGTGTCGATCACCCGCGGGCTGCTGCGGCGCTCGACCGGCGTGGCCGTCGAGGTGCCGCCCCGACCGTTCCGGCAGGGGTTCCTGACCAACATCACCAACCCGAAGATGCTGCTGTTCTCGCTGGCGTTCCTGCCGCAGTTCATCGGCGGCGGCGACCCGACGTACCAGCTCGGGATGCTCGCCGCCGTGTTCCTCGGGCTGGCCGCGCTGTGGGAGCTGACGATCGTGGTGGCCGCGGCGCGCGTCGCCGGATCACTGCGCCGCCCCGGCGTGACCACCGCACTGGACGCGGTGTGCGCGGCGGTGTTCCTGACCATGTCGGTCGGCCTGGTGCTCTGACCACGCCGACCCACGCCGACACCTCGACCGTCGGCGCCGAGACCGGGCGTGCGGGCCCCCGAGGCCCGAGGGTCCGCACGCCTGCCCGGTCCGTCAGGCGGCCAACTGCTCGGTGATCACGTCCGCGTAAGCGGCGATCTTGCTGTAGATGCCCGGCTTGTCCGGCCGGGCACAGCCTTCACCCCAAGAGGTGACGCCGATCAGCTTGCCGCCGGCCACCAACGGGCCGCCCGAGTCGCCCTGGCACGTGTCCACGCCGCCCTCCGGGTAGCCCGCGCACGTCATCTCGGCCGCGTCGTACTGGAGGTACGCCCGCGCGCACTCGGCGTCCGCCATCACCGGCACGGTGGCGCCCAACAGGTAGCGGGACGCCGGACCCTGCTCGCTCGTCCGACCCCAGCCGAGCACCCGACCGGCCGTGCCCGGCGCGTAGAGCCCTTCGTCCTGCGGACCCGCGAGCGGCAGCGGCCGTTCGCCCATCGCCTCGCGCAACGTGAGCACCGCGACGTCCGCGCCCTGGTCCGCCGTCAGGTAGTCCGAGTGCACCCAGATGTCGGTCAGCCGGACGACCCGGCCCTGGTTGCTGCTCTTGTCCTCGCGGCCCACCACGACCCGCGTGTTCCTCAACGTCCGGCCGACCGCGCAGTGGGCCGCGGTCACCACCTTGGTCGGCGCGACCAGCGTGCCGCCGCAGAACTGGAGCCCACCGGAGTCCGTCAGGTACACCACCCACGGGTGCTCCTGGATGGACACCCGCTCACCACCGACCACGCGGTCGTTCACCACACGGCTGTCCACCACTCGGCTGTCCACGGTGCCCTCCGCCGTGGCGGTACCCGTGAGAGCCATCAACAACATCATCACCAACGCGGCAAGCCGCATCGCCCCTCCTCCTGATCAAAGGCGTCAGGAGGAGGTTAACCAGAACGGACGATTCCGCTGGGCCAACAGGCCTAGCCCGCCCCGGTGAACTTGCTGCGCACCTTGTCCGCCGCGCCCGACAGCACGTCGCCGAACTCGTTGAACACCTTCATCAGCGGGTCCTCGGACTGGGCGGCCGAATCCTTGTAGGACCGGGCCGCCGACTTGATGTCCTCGGTGAACGTGCTCGTCGGCCGGTCGTCCTCGCGCCTCGCGTACTCGCCCGTCAGGATCGCGCGGTACTCCTCGCCCGCCGCCCACCGCTGCAACTCGGCCGCGCGCACCACCGCGAGCGGGTGGGTCAGCGGCCACGTCCGGATGAGCTTGAGCACGCTGTCCCGCACGTCCTCGACCTGCTCGTACTCCTTGGCCTGCTTGAGGAACTCGGTGGTGTCCACCTGGCTGAGGTCCATGCCGCCCGCCATGGCCACGTGCACGCGCAGCGCGGCGGCCGGGTCCTGCACGCACAGCAGGCCGGCGCGGTCGCACGTCAGCTCCGTCTTGCGGTACCACTCGCACAGCGCCGCGATGACCGCGCGGATCGCCCAGTAGCCGACCGGCATCCAGCCCAGGCCGTACTGCAACTGCATCAGCCGCTGCAGGATCGTCTGGTACAGCGCGTGGCCGGACAGCACGTGGCCCATCTCGTGCCCGATCGCGAACCGCAGGCCGTCCGCGTCCAGCAGCTCGACCAGGCCCGTGGTGAGCACGATGAACGGCTTGTCGATGCCGAGCGTCATCGCGTTCGGCACCGGGTCGCGCTTGACGAACAGCTCCGGCACCGGGTCGACGTCCAGCGTCGCCGCCGCTTCGAGCCGGAGCCGGTCCAGCTCCGGGTACTGCTTCGGACCAACCCTGACGCTCGACGCCAGGTAACCCAGGCGCTCACCGCGTTCGGTGAACGCGCCCGCCACCGCCTGCAACACCGGGCCGATGCCCGGCACCGCGCGCAAGACCGCCAACGCCCCCCTGTCGACCGGGTGCTCGTACGCCCTCGGGCTGATACCGGGGAAGCGGACCCGAGCGGTCGACCGTTCGATCTCCTCGCTGCTCATCACTCCACAGTGCCACGACCCGCCGGCTGCCTCTCCCCGATCGGACGAATCGGCGTGCACACTGGCCCGGTGAACGCAGACGTGCTCGGCGGCGACTACGAAACCCGCACCCTGCCCCTGGGCGGCGACACGACCGCCACCCTGGTCCGCCGGCGCGCGCAGCCCGCGGTCAGAGGCGCGGTGCTGTACGTGCACGGTTTCGCGGACTACTTCTTCCAGCGCCACGTCGCCGAGCACTTCACCGCGCGCGGCTTCGACTTCTACGCCATCGACCTGCGGGCGTACGGGCGGTCGCTGCGGCCCGGTCAAGTGGCGAACTACGTGACCGACCTGGCCGAGCACTTCGAGGAGATCGACGCGGCGGTGCGGGTGATCCGCGAGGAGGACGGCCACCGCCACCTCGTGGTGTCGGGGCACTCCACCGGTGGGCTGATCACGAGCCTGTGGGCGCACGAACGGCGCTCGGACGACGTGCTGGACGCGTTGGTGCTCAACAGCCCCTGGCTCGACCTGGCCGAGCCTTGGCTGCTGCGGACGGTGGGCACGGCGTTGATCCGGGGTGTCGGCCGGTTCGCGCCGCGGCTCGTGCTGAAGCCCGGCATGGGCCCGGTGTACGGCGAGAGCATCCACCGCGACCACCACGGCGAGTGGGACTTCGACACGTCGTGGAAGCCGATCGAGGCGTTCCCCATCCACGCCGGGTGGCTGCGCGCGATCCGCCGCGCCCACGCGCAGGTCCACCGCGGGCTGGACGTCCGGGTGCCCGTGCTGCTGCTCCGTTCCGAGCGCAGCCTGTTGCACGCGAAGCGGTGGACGCCGGAGACGATGACGGCGGACACGGTGCTGGACGTGGAGCACATGGTGCGGTGGGGGCCGCGGATCGGGAGCCGGGTGACGATCGTGTCGGTCGACGGCGGGATGCACGACCTGTTCCTGTCCGCGGAGCCGGTGCGGCGGCGGGCGTTGGCCGAGGTGGACGAATTCCTCGACCAGCTCTGAACCGCTGGTGGCCGGTCGGACGCGAACTCAGTCCTCGGGGTCGCGCAGGCCGACGCAGTCGAAGGCCCAGAACACCTCCGAGTAGACGAAGGTGCCCGTCATCCAGGGCTCGTGGGCGGACAACCGGGCGACCTGGAACGCGGCTTCAGGGATGCGCAGCGACGGTGAGCGGAAGCCCAGCGCGCCGGCGCCCTCGAAGCCGCGCGTGCCGTAGTAGTGCGGCGAACCCTCCAGGAACACCAACGGAACGCCTTGGCGGTCGGCCGCGTCGAGGGCGTGCGCGATGAGCTGCGTGCCGATGCCCTGACCCTGGAACTCCGGGACCACGCCCAGCGGTGACAGCGACAGGACGTCCACGATCCGGCGCGGGGCGTCCAACCGCGCCGCGCTCAGCAGCACGTGCCCGACGACCCGGCCGTCGACGCCGGCGACGAAGGACATCGGCGCCAATGCGGCCTCCGCGACGCGCAGTGCCTGCACGAGCCCGGGGATTCGATCACTGTCACCGAAGGCGCGGGTGTGGACCTCGTGCACGTCCCGGTGATCGTCAGCCGTCTCCGGCCGGATCACCAACCCGGTCAGGGAGGCTTCGTGTGACGTCATGGCCGCGAACGTAGGTCGTGGGGCGGCTCCGGCGCGAGGCAATTGCGTCGTGCGCCGGGTGGTCAGCGGAGGTGTTCGACGGCCAGCCGGGCCGCCGTGCCGACGACCGCGTCCGCCGCCGGCAGCGTGAACGCGGTGCTCGCGCTGCGGGTGAACACCGCCACCGCGTAGCGCCCGCCGTCCGGGTACTCGACCACGCCGATCTCGTTCCGCACCGTCGGCAGGGTGCCGGTCTTGCCCGCCACCCGCACGTCGTCGAAGGGGAAACCGGACGCCAGCCGGTGCGGCCACACCTGCAACGCCATGATCCGCCGGATCGGCGCGCACTGGTCGTGCTGCCACACGTGCCGCAGCAGCGTCGTCAGGTCACGCGGTGTGCCGCGGTTCGTCTGGGCCGGGTCGAGGGCGCGGAGCCGTGACAGCACAACGGGGTCCGCCAACGCGCGCGGCAACTCGTCGGGTGCGGCGTCCTCGGCCATGGTGCGGGCGAAGTCCCGGGCCCGGTGCACCACGACGGTCCTGCCCAGGTGCAGCTCGCGGACGGTGCGGTCGACCTCGTCCAGGCCGATCAGGTCGACCAGGGCGTCCGCGGCGGCGTTGTCGGACACGGTGAGGGCGAGGTAGGCCAGGTCGCGCAACGACATCGTGACCGGGTCGAGCATCCCTCCGACGCCGGTCGGGCCGGTGCTGCGGTCGTGGTCGAGGGTGACGCGGCGGGTCAGGTCGAGGCCGCTGTGGTGCAGCGCGACGACCAGCGGGACCTTGAACACGCTCGCCAGCACCACGGGGTCGTCCGCGCCCACGGACACCTCGCGGTCGGGGTGGTCGAGGTCGACGGCGTGCAGGCGGCCGGTGACCCCGGCGTCGGCGAACAAGGCGCGCACCTTGGCGGCGGCTCGTGAGGCGGTCATGCCAGGTACTCCGCGGCCGGGCGCGGGTAGCGCGGCAACGTGCCCTCGGCGTGCCGCATCCCTTGTGCGGTGAGGACTTCCGTGACGGCGTCGGCGAACGCGGTCACCGCCGGTGTCTGCCGTCCACGCGGCCACGCGGCGGACGTCCGCCACAGCAGCGGGGTGCCGCGCAAAGGCCGCCACGCCGCGTCCACGGGCGGTGCGACACCGTCGTGCAACGCCACCGCGCCGCCCGCCAGCACCAAGCCCAGCGCGAACTCCGGGTTGCCCGCCTGGTGCACGTCGGCGGGCGTGTAGCCGTGCCGGGCGCACGTGGTCAGCACCTCGTCGTGCAACGCGGGGGCGGTGGCGCGCGGGAACAGGACCAGCGCCAGGCCGTTCAGGTCGGCCAGTCGGACGTCCGGGGCGGCGGCCAGCGGGTGGTCGCGGGGCAGCAGGACGCCGAGCGGGCTGGTCAGCACCGGTCCGAGGCCGAGCCACGACACGTCGAACGGGAACCGCAGCACGCCGACGTCGAGGCTCCGGTCGGCGAGGGCGCGCAGCTGCTCGGCGGTACCGATCTCCTTCAACTTCAGCTCCACGGGGCTGCGGCGGCGGAACGCGGGCAGCAACGCGGCCACCGCCCGTCCACCCAGGTCCGGTGGCACGCCCGCGCGCAGCGACCCCGCTTCGCCGTTGCGGAACCGGCCGGCCGACGCGCGCAGCCGGTCCTCACCCGCCAGCAGGCCACGGGCCTCGGTGAGGATCTGCCGGCCGGCGTCGGTGAGCGCGACGTGCCGGGCGTCCCGGTCGAACAGCCGCACGCCGAGCTCGCGTTCCAGGCGTTGGATGCTCTGCGACAGCGGCGGCTGGGACATGTGCAACCGGGCCGCGGCACGCCCGAAGTGCAGCTCCTCGGCCACCGCCAGGAAGTAGCGCAGGTGCCGCAACAGGTCCACGAGCAGCGATGATAGCTGTTCCGCTATCGCAGACAGGCTGATATCGGACTTGGACACGTGTGGCGGGCCGCTGGTCTTGTTGGTGGCATGTGCGTGAGCAGACGACAGGTGTTGATGGGTTCGGCGGCCGTCGCGGTGGCGGGCGCGGGGCTGCCGGGGGTGCCGGCGTTCGCGTCGGGGCGCAGTGGGGTGAGCCTGCGCTGGCTGGGTGTCGCGGGGTGGGAGCTGCTGTTCGCCGGGCGGCGGGTGCTGATCGACCCGTACCTGAGCCGGCTGCCGGTGTTCGACGAGGCGGGGAAGTTCATCGCCGACTACCCGCTGGCGGTGCGGAAGGAGTTGGTGTACCGGCACTTGGGCGCGCGGCCGGAGTTGGTGCTGGCCACGCACGGGCACTACGACCACCTGCTGGAGATCCCGTACGTGGTCGAGAAGCACGGATCGCGGGTGATCGGCACCGAGACGCACCGGCACCTGCTGACGGCGCAGGGCGTGCCGCCGGACAACGTGGTCGTGGCGTCCGGTGGGGAGCACCTGGACTTCCACGGGTTCACCGTGCAGGTGTTCCGCAGCCTGCACAGCCAGTTCGGCTCGTACGGGTACTTCGCCCCCGGCAGCCTGACCGCGCCGCCGTCGCCGCCGGCCACGATCAGCGACCTGGTGGAGGGCGGCTCGCTGGCGTACCTGGTCACGGTGGGGACCTTCTCGGTCCTGTTCATGTCGGGCACGGCGAACTACGTCGAACGCGAGATCGCGGGGCTGCGGCCGGACGTCCTGGTGCTCGGCATGAGCGGCCACGCAAACGTTTACGACTACACCGCGCGGGCGTTGCGGGCGACCCGGCCCAAACTGCTCGTGCCCAGCCACCACGACGACATGGTGACGCAGCTGGACGACCCGGCGTTGCCGACGCGGGGTAACCCGGCGGCGGCGGCCGAGTTGGCCGAGACGGCGCGTCGGATCGGCCTCGCGGCGCGGGTCCTGGACCCGGAGATCCTGCACTGGTACGAGCTGTAGAGCCCTCCTGGCTGTGCAGTTCCGTCAGAGGAGGCCGGCTCGGGCAGCGGCCAGGGCGGCTTCGGCGGCGCGTTCGGCGGTGGCGCGGTCCACGGGTTCGCCGGAGATGAAGATCCGGTAGTAGAGCGGCGCGCAGGTGAGGCGGACCAGTTCGAGCGGGTCGGTCCGGGGTGGGAGCTCGCCGCGTTCCACCGCCCTGGTCACGACCTTCGCGGCTTCGGCGTGGCGGGCGGCGTAGAAGGCCTGTTTCGCCTCCATCGCGCGGGTGGACTGGAGGGCGGCGACGACGATCGCCACCGGTACCCGTCGGCGTTCGGGGTCGATGAAGGTGTCGGCGATCTCGGTGGCGATGGCGGTCAGGTCGCCCTCGATCGTGCCGGTGTCGGGCACCGGCCAGTCCGTCTCCCGCGTGTGGTCGAGGGCGTCGGCGATCAGGACGTCCACGGTGCCCCAGCGGCGGTACACGGTGGTCTTGTGGACGCCCGCGCGGTCGGCGACGTTCTCGACGGTCAGGCCCAGGTAGCCCCGGTGGACCAGTTCTGCGTGCACGGCGTCGAGCACGGCTTCGCGGACGCGGGCCGAACGACCGCCAGGTCTCGAGGTCAAATGCGACTCCAGTTGCGTTAGTGGTGGCGTTCGTGCCACCCTAACGCAACACCAATCGCGTTAGGAGCCCTGCTGTTGATCCCCGACCCGTCCGTCCTCCACCCGCTGCCGCACGCCGACCGCGTCGTCCAGCTCAAGCCGTTGGTGACGTCGCCGACGATCGAGGTCGGCGAGTACACGTACTACGACGACCCGGAGCACGCGCTGGAGTTCGAGACGCGCAACGTGCTCTACGGGTACGGCGCGGAGAAGCTGATCATCGGCAGGTTCTGCGCGTTGGCGACCGGCACGAGGTTCATCATGGCCGGCGCGAACCACCTCAACATCGGCGTGTCGACGTTTCCGTTCACGATCTTCGGCGGCGCGTGGGCCGAGAAGACCATGGACCTGATGACCGGCATGGAGACGCGCGGTGACACAGTCGTCGGCAACGACGTGTGGTTCGGCTACAACGCGCTCGTGATGCCCGGTGTGACGATCGGGGACGGCGCGATCATCGCCACCGGCGCCGTCGTGACGTCCGACGTGCAGCCTTACACGGTGGTCGGGGGCAACCCCGCCAAGCCGGTGAAGCAGCGCTACCCCGACGAGGACGTTGCCCGCTTGCTGCGCGCCAAGTGGTGGGACTGGCCGGTCGAACTGCTCACCGAACACGTCCGCACGATCATGTCCGGCACGCCCGCCGACATCGAGCGGATCGCCCAGACCCAACTGTGATCCCGGCTGCGACCCGACTGTCGCCCAGTCCCGCTCGACGGCCCCGACCCAGACGGCACGAAGTCCAGAGCCGGCTCGTCACACCTCAAGCGCACGCGACACGGCTCTGATCGATTCCGCCGATCCGGCCGGTGTCGGCGCGGACTGGTCTCGCCGACCACGTCGGCCGGCGAGTCGCTGCGGTTCTCGGCGCGGCTCTCTCGCCGCCGTCGCCGGCACGAATCCTCGGTGAACAACCGATTGGTCTAGAGCCATGCGCCCGTCACGGCGAGACCATGGAGGCCGGGAGGTTCGCCATGGCCGAGGACTTCAACCGGTACTGCGACCTGACGATGCGGGGCGGGGCGACGAGCGGCGTCGTGTACCCGTGGGCCGTTGTGGAGTTGGCCGAGCACTACCGCTTCCGCTCGTTGGGCGGGGCTTCGGCGGGCGCCATCGGGGCCGCGTTCACGGCCGCCGCCGAGAAGGGGCGCGACCAGGGCGGGTTCCGGAAGCTCAAGGAGGTCGTCGACTGGTTCGCCGCGCCCGGCTGGCGGATGGCGCAGCTCTTCCAACCCAGCGAGCACACCCGCAAGCTGTACCGGATCGTGGCGGCCTCGATGCAGCGCCGCGACTCGACCGGTCGGAGTGCGCTGACCTGCATGCTCCTCGCCCTGATCAGCGCGATCGGGTGGCGTGCGCGCCTCTTCCTCGGCTTAGCCCTGGCGTTGTGGCTGACCGGGCCGACACTCTGGTTCCACGCGATCGAGTGGGGTTCGACGCCGACGTGGGCACTGGTCGGGCTCACGGTCGTCGTCCTGATCGCCGTGGCCTCGATCGTGTTGAGAATCCTCCCGAAGGGCCGGGACGCGTGGCTGCGGCGCATCGGCACCGCGCTGCTCCTCGTCCTCCCGCTGATCCCGGTCGCCCTCGGCACCCGGTGGACGGCGCCGAGCCTGGCGAGCGCGGCCACCGCCGCGGTGTGGTGGCTGGTGCTCGGGTTCGCGTTCGTCAGCGCCGTCGTGGTCACGTACGGCTTGAGCGCGAAGCGGTTCCTCGACCGCATGGCCACGACCATCCACTTCGGACTGGTCCCCGGCACGGGAACCTTCAAGCCCAACTTCTGGGACCGCCGCTGCGGCGTGCCCGAGTCGACCGGTGTGCCGCCGTTGAGCGACTGGGTCGCGGAACGGCTGGACGACCTGTCCGGCACGGCGGACCTCACGTTCGCCGACCTGACCACGAACCTCGTGCTGATGACCACCGACCTGTCCGAGGGCCGCCCCTACCGACTGCCGTTCACCGACCCGCCCGCCGCGTGGCTGTTCTGCCCCACCTGCCTGGAAACCGTTCTACCGCAACGGATCGTGGCCAAGCTGGGCACCGAAGCCACCGACCACCGCTGCCCGCTGCACCCCGCCGACACCGTCAACGTGCTGCCGCGGGACCTGCCGGTCGCGCTGGCCGTGCGGATGAGCATGCCGCTGCCCGGCCTGATCGCGGCGGTCCCGCTGGTGCGCGCCGAACCGGAGCCGCGCGTGCACTGGTTCTCCGACGGCGGCATCACCAGCAACTTCCCGATCCACTTCTTCGACAACCTGCTCCCCCGCTGGCCGACGTTCGGGCTGAGCCTCCAGTCCTACCCGCCGGGCGACGAGCAGGACGTGTGGCTGCCCGAGCAGGACGCGTCCACCAGCGGCACGCCGTGGCGCGGCATCGGGCTGGTCCGGCACTTCGCCACGGCGATCCTCGACACCATGCTGGGCTGGCGCGACACCACGCAGTCCGCCCTCCCCGGCTACCGCGGCCGGATCGCGCACGTCCGCGTCGGCGCGCTGGAAGGCGGCACGAACCTGTTCATGCGCCCGGAGACGATCCTCGCGCTGGCCGAGCGGGGCGCGAAGGCGGGACGGCTGCTGCGCACCCGGTTTACCGAGGACGACGCCACCAAGACCGACCGCTACCGCTGGATCAGGATGCGGCTGGCCATGCGGGAGTACCGGCAGCTCGCCGAGCAGTCCGGCGAACGCGCCGACCTCTACCGCGACCTGACCGCCCGCTACCGCATCCCCGAGGACCTGCACGGCTGGTTCACCACACCGCCGGACACCGACCCGAACGCGCGCGAGATCGGGCTCACGCTGGACGCGCTCGACGCGATCCCCCGCGACCCGTTCGACGGCGAACCACCCGTCGACCCCGACCTGCGCCTGACCCCACCGGAATGACGGTCGCACAGGCACCGTCGGGTGCTACGGCTTGCGACCCACCCCGGCGTACGCGTTGATGAAGGCGTCGTCCGAGTCACGCCGCCAGTCCGACAGCGGCACGACACCGGGCTCCACGACGTCCAGGCCGGTGAAGAAGGCGGCGACCTCCTCACCCGAGCGCAGCACCAGCGGGCTGTCGGTGCGGCTGTAGATGGCGTTGACCTTCTCGCCGCTCCGCTGCTCCTCCTGCGTCACGCCGTCCCAGCTGCCGTGCGAGATGGCCACGAAACTGCCCGGCGCGAGCGCGTCGCGGTACCGGGCGATGGCCTGGTGCGGCTCGTCCGAGTCCGGCACGAAGTGCAGCACGGCGACCATCAGCAGGCCGATGGGCCGGTCGAAGTCGAGCATCGCGCGGACCTCTTCGCTGCCCAGCACCGAGTCCGGGTCGCGGAGGTCGCCCTGGATGGCCACGGCGAGCGGGTTGTCCGCGAGCAGGGCGGTGCTGTGGGCGACCGCGACGGGCTCGACGTCGGCGTACACGACCCGCGCGTCCGGGTTGGACTGCTGGGCGATCTCGTGCACGTTGCCGACGGTCGGGATGCCCGATCCGAGGTCCAGGAACTGGTCGATGCCCTGGGACAGCAGGTACCGCACGGCCCGGCGGAGGAACGAGCGGTTGGCCCGCGCGGCACCGGACATGCCGGGGAAGATCTGCTCGACCGACTTGGCCGCCTCGCGGTCCACCGCGAAGTTGTGCGACCCGCCCAGGAAGTAGTCGTACATCCGGGCCGCGCTCGGCCGGTCCAGGTCCACGGATGACGGAACCCAGCTCGCCTGCTCCATGCGCACACATCTCCTCGTCAGTCGACTGCGTGATCGTTCCGGTGGGGCCGACCCGGCACAACCCCCGAATGGACGCTCGCGCCCACCCGGCGCAACCCTGCCAGGAGCGTCAGCCGGTCGGCCACTCGCCGTCCGCCGGGCACTCCTCCGCGCCCGGCTCGGCCGCCGGCAGGACGAACGCCTCGACCTTCTTGGCGTTCGGGTAGAGGGTGCGGAAGTCTGCGGCCAGCGCAGTCGCGTCCACGCCCTCCTCCGGCAGCACCTGCGCCACCGCCTGCATGATCTCCACCCTGGCGAGCTCCGCCTTCTCCGGCTGCTGGGCGTACATCTCCTGGAACAGGGCGAACGCCTCGGCCTTCGTCTGCGTGTACACGCGGCGCAACCGGTCCACGGACTTTCGGGACGGACTGCGACCGGGGTGCTCGCTCAGGGCGAACACCAGCCGGAAACAATCCCGCGCTCACCTTGGTTGAGCCAGTCAGACTCAACTTTGGAGGGATCATGGGCGAGACGTTGGCGCTGCCGGTGCTGCCGCTGGACGACGTGGTCGTGCTGCCGGGCATGGTCGTGCCGATCCGCCTCAGCGGCTCGGACGCCACCGCCGAGGCCCGCGCCGCGATCGAGGCCGCGACGGCCGCCGGTGAGGCAGCCGGAAGTGAGGCAACAGGCGGTGAGGCAACAGGCGGCCGGTCGCAGGTGCTGCTGGTGCCCAGGCTCGACGGCAAGTACGCGAAGGTCGGCACGCTGGCGGTGATCGAGCAGGTCGGCCGGCTCTCCGGCGGCGAGCGCGCGGCCGTCGTGCGCGGCACGGACCGGGTCCGCATCGGCACCGGCACGACCGGGCCGGGCGCGGCGCTGTGGGTGGAGGCGACGGTGGCCGACGAGCCGCCGGTGGACGACCGCACCCGCGAGCTGGCCCGCGAGTACCGGGCGCTGGTCACCACGATCCTCCAGCAGCGCGGCGCGTGGCAGGTGGTCGACTCGGTGCAGCAGGTGGACGACCCGTCCGCGCTGGCCGACCTCGCCGGGTACGCCTCGTACCTGGACGACACCCGGAAGGTCTGGCTGCTGGAGACCAGCGACGTCGCGGAGCGGCTGGAGAAGCTGCTGGAGTGGGGCCGCGAGCACCTGACCGAGCTGGACGTGGCCGAGACGATCCGCAAGGACGTCAAGGAAGGCGTGGAGAAGCAGCAGCGGGAGTTCCTGCTGCGCCAACAGCTGGCCGCGATCCGCAAGGAACTGGCCGAGCTGGACGGCAAGCCCGCCACCGAGGAGCAGGACTACCGGGCCCGGGTCGAGGGCGCGGACCTGCCGGACAACGTGCGCAAGGCGGCGCTGGCCGAGGTCGACAAGCTGGAGCGGACGTCCGAGCAGTCGCCCGAGGTCGGCTGGATCAGGACGTGGCTGGACACGGTGCTGGAGCTGCCGTGGAACGAGCGCACCGAGGAGTCGTACGACATCGCGGGCGCGCGGGCCGTGCTGGACGCCGACCACGCCGGGCTGGACGACGTGAAGGAGCGCATCACCGAGTACCTGGCGGTGCGGCGCCGGCGGGAAGACCGCGGCCTGGGTGTCGTGGGCGGACGGCGTTCCGGCGCGGTGCTCGCGCTGGTCGGGCCGCCCGGCGTGGGCAAGACGTCGCTGGGCGAGTCGGTCGCGCGGGCCATGGGCCGCAAGTTCGTCCGGGTCGCGCTGGGCGGTGTGCGGGACGAGGCGGAGATCCGCGGCCACCGGCGCACGTACGTCGGCGCGTTGCCGGGCCGGATCGTACGGGCGATCTCCGAGGCCGGTTCGATGAACCCGGTCGTGCTGCTGGACGAGATCGACAAGGTCGGCGCGGACTACCGGGGCGACCCGACCGCGGCACTGCTGGAGGTGCTCGACCCGGCGCAGAACCACACGTTCCGCGACCACTACCTGGAGGTCGAGCTGGACCTGTCGGACGTGGTGTTCCTGGCCACGGCCAACGTGCTGGAGTCCATCCCCGGCCCGCTGCTCGACCGGATGGAACTGGTGCGGCTGGACGGTTACACCGAGGACGAGAAGGTCGTCATCGGCCGCGACCACCTGCTGCCGCGGCAGGTCGAGCGGGCGGGGCTCACGTCCGACGACGTCACGGTGACCGAGGAGTCGCTGCGGAAGCTGGCGGGCGAGTACACGCGTGAGGCGGGCGTGCGGCAGTTGGAGCGCTCGCTGGCGCGAATCCTGCGGAAGGTCACGGCACGCGTCGCGCTGGACGAGGCCGAGCTGCCGGTGACGGTGGACGTGCCCGACCTGCGCGGCTACCTGGGATCGCCCAAGCACACGCCGGAATCGGCCGAGCGGACGGCGGTGCCCGGTGTGGCGACGGGCCTCGCGGTCACCGGCGCGGGCGGTGACGTGCTGTTCGTCGAGGCGTCGCTGGCGTCGTCGGGCACGGGTGCGGCCGGCGTCACGCTGACCGGTCAGCTCGGTGACGTGATGAAGGAGTCGGCGCAGATCGCGTTGTCGTACCTGCGGTCGAACGACGCCCGCGCCGAGGCGTTGGCGGAGCGCGGGGTGCACATCCACGTGCCGGCGGGCGCGGTGCCGAAGGACGGGCCGTCGGCGGGCGTGACGATGACGACGGCGTTGGCGTCGCTGCTGTCCGGGCGCCCGGTGCGGGCGGACGTGGCGATGACCGGCGAGGTGTCGCTGACCGGGCGGGTGCTGCCGATCGGCGGGGTCAAGCAGAAGCTGCTGGCCGCGCACCGTGCGGGCATCACCACCGTGCTGCTGCCGCAGCGCAACGAGCCCGACCTGGACGAGGTGCCGGAGTCGGTGCTGGCGGAGCTGACCGTGCATTTGGTCGGCGACGTGCGCGAGGTGCTGGACCTGGCGTTGGAACCGGCCGGGGCGACCGCCGCGGTGGCCGCCTGACGGTCCCGGTGCGTTCCCGGTGCAACCCCGGTCGACCACGTGTCGGCCGGGGTTTCGCCGTTGCGCCGATCGGGCGACGTCGGAAACGGATCCGCCCGGCGGGCCGACAGGGGGACCATGAGCCGCCGGACCGCAGGGAACCACCCAGTGAAGTCACAACGCGCCGAACCGTCGCCGGAGTCCGTCGTCCTGCTGGTCGGGGTCGTGGGGCTGATCCTCACCATCGCCTTGGGAACCGCCGGGTTCGTCGTGGGCGGCGTCCTGGTCGTGCTGGTGGCGTTCGGCTTGGTCAAGCAGCACAAGAAGCCCCTCGTGGAGGCCGCGGCCGGACCCGGGACGTTGCCCGCGGAGCACTCGGTCACCGTGACCGGCGAGGAGCGGTACCAGGACGTGCTGGCCCTGCTCGCGCCCACGCCGCCGACGGACGTCGTGGCCGAACTCCGGGACTGCGTGATCACCAAGGGCACCCACCAGGGTGAGCACACCCTCGAAGTGCTGGTGGGCGGGCGACCCGTCGGCCGCCTCACGCACGCCATGGGCCGCCGCTACGGGCAGGTCGTCGAGGAGTGGCGCGCGAACACCGGGCCGGCGCTGTGCCAGGCCATCGTCACCCACGAAGGCACCCGGGGCTTCCAGATCACCGTGCTCTTACCCCGTTAACGCAGGTTGCACAGGTCCAGCGGCGCGCCGTCTGCGGTCATGCAGGGCAGGTACCCGGCGTCCTTCATCCGCACCCGCGCGCCGTCGTGCTCCCGCGCGTACTTGAGGAACCGGCCCGCCGGCGAGTCCGCGGCCGGCTCCGACCGCGCGTACAGGTACTCCACCGTCCAGAACGGGTAGCCCGCCTCCACGCCCACCGCCGCGTCGAACACCTTGCCGTCCAACGACAACGCGGTCAGCGCGTTCGTCTTGCGGGCCTCCGCCACGGACGGCGCGTCGGCGTACCCGATCGCGCCCTCCACCGCCCCGATCTCCCGCACCACGTCGGCGTTCTCATCCCGCTCGCACCGGATCACCGGCGCGTCCGGCGCGCGGTCCTTCGCCCGGCAGTCGTTGGAGGACAACGCGCTCTCGCTCGTACCCAGGACCCGCTGCTCGAACAGCTCCCGCGTCCCCGACTCACCGCCCCGGCCGACGATCCGGATGGGCAACGGCGCACCGCCGCGCAGCTGGCTCCAGTCCGTGTAGGCGCCCGCGTAGATGGCGCGCAGCTGCTCCACCGTGATGGTGTCCAGCCCGACCGAGCCGTGCACCACCACGTGGTAGACCACGATCGCGAGCTGCTGCGTGAAGACGCCCTCCACGGCCTGCTTGCCGTCGGACAGCGCCACCAGGCCCTCTTCGCCACCGACGACCTCGCGCACGCCCTGGATGCTGCCGGTCGCGGACGTGGTGACGGTCGCGCCGGGGCACGCCTGCTCGTACTGGTCGGCGATGGCGGCCATGGTCGGCATGAACACGCTCGACCCCTCCACCCGCAACGTGCCCGACGCGCACGCCACCGTCGCGTCGTTCGAATCCGGCGGCAGCGCCAGCACCAGCACCAGGACGGCCGCGAGCAGCGCGGCCAGGCCACCGGTGAGCCGGGGCAGGGTGAGCAGCCGTTCCGGGCGCTCGTCGTGCACGATGCCCGCGCCGGCGAGGTCGCCGACGATCTTCACGTCCTTGCCGAGCTCGCCCGTCGGGTTGCCGTCCGGCTCGCGCAGCACCACCAGCAGCTTGAACTTCTGCTTGCGCCGCACCGTGAGGTTCTCCAGCCGCACCCCGTGCCACACCGGCTCGCCCGGCGGGTCCGCGGCCACCGCCAGCCCACCCCACCGGGCCACCCGCTGCGCCATCCGCGCCCGCACCGTCGGCAGCGACGCCCGCGAGGACTCCTTGGAGTCGGCTTCCCGGGGGTCGGGACCGGTGCCGAAGAACTGGAGGCTGCGCCGGACCTCGTCCTTCAGCTCGTCCGACCCCGCCTCGGACACCCTGGCGTTCCACACGATCCGGTCGCCGAAGGTGAACGTCAGCGGTTGGGCGAAGTCGCCGCCGTCGATGTCGTAGGTGCCCGTGTTGCGCACCCGGACCACGACGATGCTCATCCGGTCCAGCACCCGCACCAGCTCGCGCAGCTGCGGCGAGTTCGGGTCGGTGCCGTCGTGCAGCTGTTCCGGCCCGAGACCGATCTTGGAGTTGTAGAGCACGCGGAACCCGAGCCTCTTGCGGCGCACGAAGAGCCGGTCGATGACCGGAGCGGCGAACAGCAAGCCGATCGCGAGCAGCACCGGGCCCGGTCCACCCAGGAAGTCCAACGCGGAACGCAGCACCTGCACACCGAATTCTCGGTCGGCGGACCGACCGCGGACCGGGCGATCACCGGACGTTCACCACGACTTCACGGCGCGGCAAGGAGGTGTCACGCGATGGCGTCGCGGTCCGCCAGGAAGTCCTCCAGCACGACGGGGGTGACGCCGTCGAGCTTGCAGCGTTCGAGGAAGGCGAGGAAGTCCTCCACGAACGTGGTCCGGAAGTGCATCAGCACGATGTCGCCGGGGTTCAGCCGGCCGCCCGCCTGGAACTGCACGACACCGTCGTTGACGGCCGCGGTCCACATGACCAGCGCGGTGAACCCGCAGTCGGCGGCGGCCCGGCGGGTGGTGTGGTCGAAGTTCCCGAACGGCGGGCGGAACAGCTTCGGCTGCGCGCCCAGCTGCCCGCGGAGCAGGTCGGCGTTGCCGCAGATCTCCCCGCGCTGGAAGTCGTACGAGGTGCCGGTGAGGTCGGGGTGGGTCGCGGTGTGCGCGTGCACCCGTGCGGCGCCCTGGAAGGTCTTGAAGTAGTCGGCGTGGCCGTCGACGTGCTTGGAGTTGAGGAAGAGCGTCGGCTCGACGCCGCTCTTGCGCATCAGCTCCAGCGCGGCGGGGTGGCGGACCGCGCCGTCGTCGACGGTGATGAACACGTACGGCCGGTCGGTCTCGATCCGGCGGACCACCGGCACCAGCCCGTCGACGGTCGGCGGCACGTGCTGTTGGGGTGTCCCGAAGGCGTACGGCGGCTGGAAGACGGGGACCGTGGTGCCGCCCGGACCCGGCAAGGCCGTCGGCGGTGTGGTCGTGGTGGTGGTCGTCGCCGTTGTCGTGGTGGTCGTCGTCGCCGGCGGCCGTGCTTCCGGCTGTGGTGCGCACGCCACCGCGACGACCGCTGCCAACGCCATCGCCATCGCCCTGGGTCTCATCCGTGTCCCCTCGAACTTTGTCACCCGATCGGGTGACGTTCACGGGGCATGAGACGCCACGCGGATCACTCTGGTTGCCCTGCGGCCCGGAAGTGCCGGCGATAAGGTCCTGCGGGTCCCGCAAGATCACGAGTGGAGGACCTGATGAGCCTCGAGCGCCCCACCGCTCCCGACCCCTACTCGCTGCTGCCCCGGGTGGCGTCGTTCACGGTCGACTCGACCGACGTGGCCGATGGCCAGGCGCTGGCGCAGGCACACGTGTTCGAGGGCGGCAACACCTCGCCCCAACTGAGCTGGACCGGGTTCCCGGACGGGACGAAGAGCTTCGTCGTGACGTGCTTCGACCCCGACGCGCCGATCCCGTCCGGCTTCTGGCACTGGGTCGCGGTGAACATCCCGGCGTCGGTGACCTCGCTGGACACCGGCGCGGGCGCCTCCGACGACACGCTGCCCGACGGCGCGTTCCACGTCCGCAACGACTTCGGCACGCGGGCGTTCGGCGGTGCCGCGCCGCCGCCCGGCGACCAGGTGCACCGGTACTGCTTCGTGGTGCACGCGGTGGACGTGGAGGCGCTGGACGTGGACGGAGACTCGTCACCGGCCGTGGTCGGCTTCAACCTGGCGTTCCACACGCTGGCCCGCGCCGTCCTGGTGCCGACGTACGCGCACTGACCGGACGCGCGGTTCGGGAATGATCGCCTCACGTCGTGGGTTGCAGCACGACGTGAGGCACTTCGACCTGGTCATCATCGGCACCGGTTCCGGCAACTCCATCGCGGACGAGCGGTTCGCCGGCTGGAACATCGCGATCGTCGAGAAAGGCGTGTTCGGCGGCACGTGCCTGAACGTCGGGTGCATCCCCACCAAGATGTTCGTGCACACCGCGGACGTCGCCGCCGCACCCGGCTCGGGCGCGCGGCTCGGCGTGGACGCGCACCTCGACGGCGTCCGGTGGACGGACGTGCGCGACCGGATCTTCGGGCGCATCGACCCCATCTCCGAGGGCGGGCGCCGCTGGCGGGCCGAGGAGAACGCGAACGTCACCGTGTTCGCGGGCACGGCCCGGTTCACCGGCCCGAAGACCCTGGACACCGGCACCGGCGAGGTGATCACCGGCGACCGGTTCGTGCTGGCCGCGGGCAGCCGCCCGACCGTGCCGGACGTGGCGGACCTCGACGAGGTCGGCTACCACACCAGCGACACGATCATGCGCCTCGACGCCCTGCCCGCCCGGATGACCATCCTGGGCAGCGGGTTCGTGGCGGCCGAGTTCGCGCACGTGTTCTCGTCGTTCGGGGTCGCGGTGACCCTGATCGCGCGGTCCGACCTGCTGCTGCGGCACGAGGACCGGGAGGTCGCCGCCCGGTTCACGCAGGTCGCGTCCGAGAAGTGGGACGTGCGGCTCAAGCGCAAGGCGGTGCGGGCCGAGCGCGCGGACGGCGTGGTGCGGCTGCACCTGGAGGGGCCGAACGGCGCGGAGGTCGTGGAGTCCGAGGAACTGCTCGTCGCGGTCGGCCGGACGCCGAACTCGGACCTGCTGGACCTGCCCGCCGCCGGTGTGGCGGTGCACCCGGACGGCCGGATCGCCGTGGACGAGTACCAGCGGACGTCCGTCGAGGGCGTGTACGCGATGGGTGACGTCAGCTCGGAGTACCAGCTCAAGCACGTGGCCAACCACGAGGCGCGGGTCGTGCAGCACAACCTGCTGCACCCGGACGAGCCGATCGCCTCGGACCACCGCTTCGTGCCCGCCGCGGTCTTCTCGTCGCCGCAGGTGGCGTCGGTCGGGTTGACCGAGGAGCAGGCCGTCGAGCGCGGGGTGCGGTACGTGGCGGCGGCGCAGGCCTACGCGTCCATCGCGTACGGCTGGGCGATGGAGGACACCACGGGCTTCGCGAAGGTCCTGGCCGACCCCGACACCGGGTTGATCCTCGGCGCGCACGTCATCGGGCCGCAGGCGTCGAGCGTGATCCAGCCGGTGATCCAGGCCATGAGCTTCGGCCTGGACGCGAAGTCGATGGCGCGCGGCCAGTACTGGATCCACCCGGCCATGCCCGAGGTGATCGAGAACGCCCTGCTCAACCTGCCGCTGAACGGCTGAGCCGGCACTGAGTGGACGGGAGGCCCGGCCGTACCCCTCGTGCGGCCGGGATCTCCCGTTCAGGTCTGTAACCGGCACATCGCAGCGAACTCGTGAGGTGTTATCAGCTACACCGTGCGGGGGCGGCCGGCGATCCAGCCGAGGGTGGTCAGGACGGCCAGCAGGGCGGCCAGGACGAGCATCGACAGAGTCCACGTGCCCGTCGCACCGCGCAGCACGCCGAACGCGAACGGCCCGGTGGCCGAGATCAGGTAGCCGATGCTCTGCGCCATCGCGGACAGCCGGGCGGTGTCCGCGCCGGACGTCGTGCGCAGCGAGATCATCACCAGTGCCAGCGGGAACATGCCCATGCCCAGGCCGACCAGGACCACCCACAGGCCGGGCGCGGCGGCGGGTGCGAGGGCCAGGCCGAGCACCCCGAGGATCGCCGGCACACCCAGGGCCAGCACCAGACCGGACTGGCCGGGACGCCGTGCCGCGAGCGGCGGGACGATCAGGCTCACCGGGACACCGAGCACCATCGTGATCGCGAGGAGCAGGCCGGCGGTCGTCCGGTCCACGCCCGCGTCACCGAGGATCTGCGGCAGCCAGCCCATCACGGTGTAGGCGAGCAGCGACTGCAAGCCGAAGAACACCGTGATCACCCATGCCAGCGGGCTGCGGAAGAGCGACCGGACCGCCACGGGACGGTGTGCGGTCGGACGGGCGGAGAAGCCGTGTCGGGCTGCGGCCGACCACACCACCAGCGCCGCCAGCGACAGGAACGCCCAGGCGCCGACGGCCAGTCGCCACGAGCCGAAGGTGGATTCCAGACCGGGCGTGAACGCCGCGCCGAGAGCCGCGCCCGCGGCGAGGGCCGCCGTGTAGACGCCCGTCACCAGCCCGACCCGGCCGGGGAACGATTCCTTCACGACCACCGGGATCAGCACGTTGCACACCGCGATGCCCGCGCACGCGATGAACGTGCCGCCGAGCACCGCCACCGGTCCGTCCACGACCCGCAGCACCAGGCCGACGGTCAGCACCAGCAACGACAACGCCACCGCGCGCGCCATGCCCAACCGCCGCCCCAGCCACGGCGCGAGGAACGCCGCGATCCCGAAGCACACCGTCGGCACGGCCGTCAGCAGGCTCGTCCACGCCGTCGAGACGCCCAGGGACGCGCGCACGTCGCCCAGCACGGCGGCGAGGCTCGTGACGGCGGGGCGGAGGTTGGCCGCGGCCAGGGCTACGCCGATCGCCAGCAGGGTGCTGCCGACCAGGGCAACTTGGCGATTCCGACGCACCGCACCGGTCGCGGTACCGCCACGATGCGCCTCGATCGTCGCGGTGGCACCACGATCAGTGGCAATGTGGTCAGTCGAAGGTGACCGGTCTGACTTGGTCTGCTGGGTTGCCACCCGACTACTGTCTCAGACATGGGATGTCCGGATGAAAGGATGATGCTGTGCCGTTGGCCACTACTCGGCGGGCCGGACTCGTCGACCAGGTGATCGACCAGATGCGGGCTGCGATCGCCGCCGGTGAATGGCCCGTCGGCCGCCGGATCCCACCGGAACCCGAGCTGGTCACCGCGCTGGGTGTGGGCCGCAACACCGTGCGGGAGGCGGTGCGCGCGCTGTCCCACGCCGGCCTGCTCGAAGTGCGCCAAGGCGACGGCACGTTCGTCCGCGCCACCAGTGAGCTGTCCGGCGCGGTCCGCCGGATGTGCGGCAGCGAGCTGCGGGAAGTCCTCCAGGTCCGCCGGACGCTGGAGGTCGAGGGCGCCCGGCTCGCCGCGACCCACCGCACGGACGACGAGCTGCGCAGACTCGAGGTGCTCCTCGCCGAACGGGACGAAGCGCTGGCCGCCAAGGACTGGAGCCGGCTGGTCGAACGGGACGCCGCCTTCCACGTGATGCTCGTCCAGTGCTCGCACAACACCCTGCTGGCCGAGCTGTACCAGGGGCTCACCGAGGCGGTCCGGGCGAGCATCACGGCCACCGTGGACACCGACCACGAGGACGACCACGTCTCGCACACCGGCCTGCTCGACGCCGTGCGCGACCGCGACCCGGCCCGTGCCGCCGCCGAAGCGGGCGCCTTCCTGGAGGACCTGCTGGAGCGTCACACGGACTGAGCCCTCAGGCCGTCTCGCGCAGGTCCCAGCAGGCCTGCAACGCCGTGAGCGTGGCGGTGACGGCGGGACGGCGGGTGGCCTGCGTCCGCCACACCGCGAACACCCGACGGGTCGGCGTCGGCCGGAACGGCACCGCGCGCACCGAGTCCGGCAGCGCGCCGCGGCCGAGCCTGGGCAGCAGCGCCACGCCGATCCCCTTGGCCAGCAACGCCAACTGCGTCTCGTACTCGGCGATCCGGTACGCCAGGTCGGGTTCCATGCCGGCGCCGCGGAACGTGTTCACCAGCCAGTCGTGGCAGATGGTGCCCTCGGGCTGGCAGATCCACCGCTCGCCGGCCAGGTCGTCCGGCACGACGGACTCCCGCTGCGCCAACGGGTGGTCGACCGGCAGCAGCACGTCCGCGACGTCCTCGCCCAGCCGCACCCGGGACACCGGTTCCGGCACGGCCAGCGGCGCGTTGACCCAGTCGTGCGTGACGGCCAGGTCCAGCTCACCGCGTGCCACCAGCTCCAGGCAGTCGGGCGGGTCCAGCTCCACCAGCCGCACGTCGAGCTGCGGGTGGTGCTCGGCGAGGCGGACGAGCGTGGCGGGCATCAGACCTCGCGTGGCGGTGGCGAACGCGCCGACGCGCAGTTCGCCGACGGCCGCGCCGCGCTGCTCCTCCAACGCGACCTCGGCGTGCTCGACCAGCGCCAGCACCTGGCCCGCGGTGGAGGCCAGCAGGTGGGCCGCGTCGGTCAGCACGACCCCGCGCCCGCGGCGTTCCAGCAGCGTGGTGCGGGTCTCACGCTCCAGCTTGGCGATCTGCTGCGACACCGCCGACGGCGTGTAGCCCAGCGCCGTGGCCGCCGCGCCGACCGAGCCGTGCCGTGCGACCGCGTGCAGGGCGCGCAGGCGTCCGAGATCCAACATGTAGCGATTCTAAACTGAAAGCTTCAGCAATCTTCGCTAGTGCTAAACGATCTGGGCGCTGAGACTCGGAGGTGTGAAACCACGCCACGTCGCGATCGCGGTGCTCGTCGCCACCATCTGGGGCGTCAACTTCGTCGTCATCAAGGTGGGCCTGCGCGACTTCCCGCCGCTGTTCTTCACCGGGCTGCGGTTCCTGGCCGCCGCCGTGCCCGCGCTGTGGTTCGTCGGACGGCCCAAGGTGGCGTGGAAGTGGGTCGTCGCGGTCGCCCTGGCGCTCGGCGTGGCCAAGTTCGGGTTGTTGTTCGTCGGAATGGCCGCCGGGATGCCCGCGGGTCTGTCGTCACTGGTGCTGCAGAGCCAGGTGTTCTTCACGGTGCTGTTCGCGGCCGTGCTGCTGCGCGAACGGCCGCGGCCGGTGCAGCTGATCGGGATGGGCGTGGCGGCGGCGGGCATCGTGGTGATCGCGTTCGACTACGGCGTGAGCAGCCCCCTCTCGGCGTTCCTGCTGGTGGTGCTCGGCGCGGTGGCGTGGGGCCTGGCGAACGTGGCCACCCGGTACGCCCGGCCGCCGGACCCGCTCAACTTCATCGTGTGGGTCAGCGCGGTGGCCGTGCTGCCGCTGTTCGCGCTGTCACTGGTGTTCGAGGGACCGGCCGCCGACCTGGCGGCGTTGCGCGGGCTGACGTGGACGGGTGTCGGCTCGATCCTGTTCATCGCCTGGGTGTCGACGCTGCTCGGGTTCGGGCTGTGGAACCTGCTGCTGCGGACCTACGAGGCGAGCGCCGTCGTCCCGTTCGCGTTGCTGGTGCCGGTGGCCGGGATGCTGTCCGGTTGGCTGCTGTTGGACGAGACCGTCACCCCGATCCGCCTCGGCGCCGCCGCCCTCGTGATCGTCGGCATGGCCGCGACCACCGTGAAGCGGCGCGAGCGGCCCGATCAGGTACCGCCCACCTCGGTGATTGACGCCCCGGCGGCGGTCCGATGAGCTGTGGGTCGTGGAGCACCGAGTGCTGTCGGTCAGGACCATCGTGCTCTGGGCGATCGGGTTGGCGGTCGTGGCGGCGACCTCCGTGGTGCTCCTGCTGATCACGCTCGGGTCCGGCGAACCGCGCGACGGTGTGCGGCTGGACGTGGTCCGCACCGCCTCCGGCATCGTGCTCGGCACCGGCGGCGCGGCGGCGTTGCTCCTCACCGCGCGCCGCCAGCGGTACACCGAGCTGGACCTCGTGCAGAAGGACCACGACGCGACCGAACGCCGGGTCACCGAGCTGTACGGCAAGGCCGCCGACCAGTTGGGCAGCGACAAGGCGCCAGTGCGGCTGGCCGGGCTGTACGCGCTGGAGCGGCTGGCGCAGGACAACCCGGCGCACCGGCAGACGATCGTCAACCTGGTCTGCGCGTACCTGCGGATGCCGTTCACCCCGCCGCCGGAGGTGCGGGCCAGGGCACGGGTCGGGCCGCGCGACGCGGACCGCTACCAGGAGCTGGAAGTGCGGCAGACCGCCGCCGGGCTGCTGGCCACCCACTTGCGGCCGGACCGGCCCGACGCGTTCTGGGCCGACATCGGGCTCGACCTGTCCAACGCCACGCTGGTGAAGCTGACCCTGACCCACGCGCGGGTCCGGTCGGCGTCGTTCGCGGGCAGCGCGTTCGTCGGCTCGGCGGCGTTCCGCGGCACGGAGTTCACCGGGACCGCGGACTTCCGGGAGACGTGCTTCCGCGACCTGGCGGACTTCCGGCGGGTCCGGTTCGGCGACTCGGTGTTCCGGGGCGCGGTTTTCGAGGGCGGGACGGACTTCGGCGTGCACACGGCAGCTGCCCTCGCCGGCGCGCGCACCCGCACGCGGGACGTGCGGCGGAAGTGGCCGGCGGGGTGGGTGGAGCAGGCCGCCGAGCCGGAGTGGGCCGTGCTGGTAGCCGATCGATGACCGGTGATGCCCCGAACGGGCGACGTATCCCCCGGGTGGCCGCCGGTACCTTCAGTGTGTGACTACCCGTGAGCGGAGGTGTGACGTGCTAGCTCGACTGCACCTGTCCCCCCGCTGCGAGGCCGGGTTCTGACGTCCATCCGCAGACCGAAGTCCAACGCCCACTCGGACCTCTGACGTCCGCTGTGGCCTCCGACGATCCACTCACCGCCCGGATGCGTCCGCACGGTCCTCGATGAAACGACGCGGGTGGTCGACCCGGCTTGCCGGCCGGGCAGCCGCACCGTCTTTCGAGCACCGGATCGCCCACACGGCCCCGCCCACCGGTGGCACCCTCGCGCGACTTGCCGGTCGCGCGCACCGCGGTGCAGGCCGTCACGTGATCGGCGGCGCACCGGCGGGAGGGATCACCGGAAGTCCCGGCGGAGCGCCCTTCTCCAGCAACGCCCACGCCGCGTCGGTGTCCAGGTGGTCCGCGACCAGGTCACCGAGGAGGTCGAGCTGAGCGGTCCGCCGTCCGGCGAAGTCCGTGTCCGGTGCGGGGGTGAAGCCGTCCCGGCCCGCGTGGCCGGCGGCCCAGCGCAGGAACGTCCGGCGGAACGCGTCGTTCTCCAGCAACCCGTGCCAGTGCGTCCCGGCGACACGGCCGCGCAGGGCGCCTTCCGGCGTGCCGTCCGGCAGGGTCACCAAGCCCTGCTCGGCGTTGCGGGTGACCACGCCGTGGTGGATCTCGTAGCCCGTGACGGACTCGCCCAACGCGTCGCCGTGCGGCTGCCGCAAGGTCTTGTCGGGCCGGAACCGCACGTCCACGTCGAGCAGGCCCAAGCCGTCCACGGCGCCCGCGCGCGACTCGACCTCGTCCTCGATGGTCCGGCCGAGCATCTGGAACCCACCGCAGATGCCGAGCACCGGTCCGTCGTGCGCGGCGATCGCGTCGGCGAGCCCCGTGGCGCGCAGCCAGCGCAGGTCGTCGACGGTGGCCTTCGAACCCGGCACGACCACCAGGTCCGCGTCGGCCAACCGGGACGGCTCGGTGACGAACCGCACCGACACACCGGGCTCGCAGGCCAACGCCTCCACGTCGGTGGCGTTGGAGATCCGCGGCAGCCGCACCACGGCCACCCGCAGCCACTGGTCGCCGCGCGGTGGCTCCGGCCGACCGATCACGCCGTCCGCCGCGTAGGACAACGAGTCCTCCGCGTCCAGCCACAGGTCTTCCCGCCACGGCAGCACACCGAGCACCGGGCGCCCGGTGAGCGCCCGGAGCTGCCGCAGGCCGGGTTCCAGCAACGCCGGGTCACCGCGGAACTTGTTCACCACGAACCCGCCGACCAGCGCCTGGTCCGCCGGGTCGAGCAGCGCCAGCGTGCCGAAGAGGTGCGCGAACACCCCGCCGCGGTCGATGTCGCCGACCACGATCACCGGCAGGTTCGCCGCCCGCGCCAGCCCCATGTTCGCGATGTCGTTCGCCCTGAGGTTGATCTCGGCCGGCGACCCCGCGCCCTCGCAGACCACCACCTCGTAGTCGTCCCGCAGACTGTCCAAAGTGGAGAGAACGGTGGTGAGCAGCTCGGCCTTGCGCTCGCGGTAGGACAGCGCGGACACCTCGCCCACGGCCCGGCCCAGCACCACGACCTGCGAACTGCGGTCGCCGCCGGGCTTGAGCAGCACCGGGTTGAACCGCACGCTCGGCTCCAACCCGCACGCGGCGGCCTGGAGCGCCTGCGCGCGGCCGATCTCGCCGCCGTCCCGCGTCACGACCGAGTTGTTGGACATGTTCTGCGCCTTGAACGGAGCCGTCCGCACCCCGCGCCGGGTGAGCCACCGGCACAGACCGGCGGTCAGCACGCTCTTCCCCGCGTCCGACGTCGTACCCGCGACGAGCAACGCACCCCGCACCACGGCCCCCTCACACTCGACCGACCCGACTGCCGGACTTTGTCGGTCCCGGCTGACATCATCCACACCATGGTCGACGCCCCCGCCACCGCAGTCCTGGTGCACAGCCCCTACCTCGGGCCGGCGAGCCTGCGCCCGCTCGCCGGGGCGCTCGCCGCACTCGGCCACCCGGTGGTGTCGCTCGACCTGCGGGTCACGGTCAACGCCGCGCCCGTCCACCAGCGGCTGATCGGCGCGTTCGCGGACGCCGTCGAGGACGCGCTGGTGGAGGGCGAGCTGGTCCTCGTCGGGCACAGCGGCGCCGGTCCGCTGCTGCCCGCGTTCGCCGACGCGCTGGAGACGCCCGTGCGCGGGCTGGTGTTCCTCGACGCCGACCTGCCGACGCCGGGCCGGAGCTGGCGGGACGACGCGCCGGCCGAGCGGATGGCGCACCTCAAGGCCATCTCGCGGGACGGCCTGATGCCGCGCTGGGACCTGTGGTTCGCGCCCGAGGCGCTGTCCGCGATGGTGCCGGACGTGCGGGTGCTGGAGGAGATCGAGGCCGAGGCGCCCGAGGTGCCGCTGGCGTTCCTGAAGGAGCCCCGGCCCACCGTGGCGTGGACCGGGCCGTGCTCGTACGTGCAGCTCAGCCCCGCCTACGCCAAGGCCGCCGCGGCGGCGCGTGAGCTGGGCTGGCCGGTGGTGGAGCTGGACAGCCACCACCTCGGGGCGGTGACGTCGCCCGACGAGGTGGCCACCGCGCTCGTGCCGCTGATCAGCAGACGGTGAGGATCTCGGCGCCGTCGTCGGTGACCACGATCGTGTGCTCGAACTGGGCGGTCCAGCTCTTGTCGCGGGTGGTGACCGTCCAGCTGTCGTCCCAGAGGTCGTGCTCGATGCCGCCGAGGGTGATCATCGGCTCGATGGTGAACGTCATGCCCGTCTCGATGACCGTGGGCACGTGCGGCGCGTCGTAGTGCAGCACGACCAGGCCGCTGTGGAAGGTGCGGCCGATGCCGTGGCCGGTGAAGTCGCGCACCACGCCGTAGCCGAAGCGGTTGGCGTAGGACTCGATGACGCGGCCGACGACGTTCAGCTGGCGGCCCGGCTTGACGGCCTTGATGGCGCGCATGGTGGCCTCGTGCGTGCGTTCGACCAGGAGGCGGGCCTCCTCGCTCACGTCGCCGGCGAGGAACGTCGCGTTCGTGTCGCCGTGCACGCCGCCGATGTAGGCGGTGACGTCGACGTTGACGATGTCACCGTCCTCGACCACGGTCGAGTCGGGGATGCCGTGGCAGATGACCTCGTTCAGCGAGGTGCAGCAGGACTTGGGGAAACCGCGGTAGCCGAGCGTGGACGGGTAGGCTCCGTTGTCGCACAGGAACTCGTGCGCGACCGCGTCGATCTCGTCGGTGGTGACCCCCGGCACGATGACCTTGCCCGCTTCCTGCAACGCCTGCGCCGCCAGCCGCCCCGCGACCCGCATGGCGTCGATCACCTCGGGCGGCTGTACCCAGGGATCGGTGTTGCGCTGGGGTTCGGGCCGATCGACGTACTCGGGCCGCACGATCTGGGCGGGCACCGGACGGCGCGGGGACTGAACACCTGGCTGGAGGACGGCACGCACGGACATGCCCCCCAGGTTACGGCTCAGCGTGACACCGCATGCGCCGCCTGTCCCCTACGCGGTCGGTCAGGCCGCTCCGGGTGAGGCGATCGGCAGCCCCATGTCGTCGGCGGCGGCCAGGAGTCGCTTGTCGTAGGCGACGAACGCGTCCAGGTCACCCCGCAGCCGCAGCGCCGACACGAGGTGGATCGCGTCCAGCGACTTGAGCGGGAGCGGCAGCGCGCCCGCCGCGTCGAGCAGGTCCATGGTCATGTGCATCTGGTCGAGCTCGACCAGGATCAACGCGGCCTGCCGGATCGAGGTGTCGCCTTCGGCCCGGACGGCGCGGACCAGTTCGACCCGCGCCAGGGAGCTGCTGACCAACCTGATGCCCGCCCGGTCACCCAGCCAGTCGCGGAGCGCGGCCGTCTCGGCTTCCGCGTGCACGAGCTTGGCCAGCGCCGACGTGTCGAGGTAGATCACCAGCGCTCGTCTTCACGCATCTGGCGCAGCACTGCCGAGATCGGCGTGCCCGACGTGGCGGGCAAGGGCTCGGGCAGGCGCGCACCTCGGCCGCGAAGCAGTTCGCCGTTGGCGATGAGCTGGTCGCGCAGGCTCGACGTCTCGCCCCGCGGAGGACCGAGCTCGGCGACCACCCGACCGTGGTCGGTGACCGCGATCCGTTCTCCGGCCTCGGCTCGCCGGACGTACTCACTCGGGTGGTGGCGGAGTTCCCGCAGGCCGATCCGATCCATGTGCAACATGGTATCACATTGATGTTGGGCCGTTCAGTCCAGTGCGGCGAGGAAGCGGGCCGACGCGTCGACCGCCGGAGCGGAGCTGTTGGTGCCCAGCAGCAGGGTCGCGAACGCCACATCGCCCCGGTACCCGACGAACCAGCCGTGCGAGTTCGTGCCGTCCCCGAACTGCGCCGTCCCCGTCTTCCCCCGCACGTCCCCGTACGGCCGCAGCTGCGGCGCGGTGCCGGACTCGACCACCTCGCGCATCATCGCCCGCAACGGCTCGAGCACGGCCGGGGTGGGCGGGGTCGGGGTGTGGTCGGCCTTGGTCTCCCGGCCCTTCAGCAACGTCGGGACGGGCACCTTGCCGGACGCCACCGTCGCGGCCACCACTGCCATCCCGAACGGGCTCGCCACCAGCTTCCCCTGGCCGAACCCGTCCTCCGCCCGCTCCACCACGTCGGTGGCGGGCGGCGCGGAACCGGTGACCGTGGTGATCGCCGGGATCTCGAAGTCGACGCCCAGCCCGAACGAGTCCGCCGCCTTGGTCAGCGCGTCCGCCGGCATCCCCGCCGCCAACTGCGCGAACGTCGTGTTGCACGAGAACGCGAACGCCGAGTGCAGCGGGATCGTGCCCTTGTCGAAGTCGTGGTCGTTCGGGACGATCCGGCGCCCGTCGATGGTCGTCTTGCCGGGGCACGGCAACGGGCTGTCCGCGGTCGCCTGCCCGGACGACAAGGCCGCCGCCGCCGTCACGATCTTGAACGTCGACCCCGGCGGGTAACGGCCGGTCAGCGCCACCGGGCCCTCGGCGTCGGCCGGGTCGTTCTGCGCCACGGCCAGGATCTCGCCGGTCGACGCCTGGATCGCCACCAGCATCGCCGCCTGCGGCACCGGCTCCAGCGCGTCCTCGGCCGCCGTCTGCGCGGTCCGGCTCAACGCCGTCGCCACCGCCTGAGCCGGCTCCGGCGGCTGCTCGTGCAGGGTCTCCACCTCGTCACCTGCGGCGTTGACCGTGTAGACGCGCACTCCCGCCCGTCCGGCGATCTCCTCCTCCACCGCCTTGCGCACCGCCGGCAGCACCTGCGACCCGAACGTGCGCGACGGCGCGAGCAAGCTCGTCCGGCTGGTGAACCGCACCCCCGGCAACTCGTAGATCACGGGCTTCACGGTCTGGTAGTCCGCGTCGCGCAGCGCGGCCACCTGGTACACCTGCCCGGCGGGCACCTTCGCCACCCCGTCCACGATCGACTGCTGGGTGATGGCGGCGTCGATCGGCGTCAGGGCCGCGGCCAGCGCACCGGCCACCGCGCCCACGTCACCGGCTTCCTTCGCGTCGAGCAGGATCGACACGACCTGCTCGGGCGACAGCAGCGGCGTACCGTCGCGGTCCAGCACCGGTGCCAGCGCGGGCCGCACCTCGGCGACTCCCAGCGTCTGCTGCGCGGCCAGCTTGGGGTGCACGACCGAAGGCGCCCAGTGCACCTTCCAGTCGTCCTCCTCGCGGCGCAGGTCGAACTCGGTCTCGTAGCTCCACGCGTGGTCGTGCCCGAGGTCCCAGTCGAGCAGCACGGTCGCGCCGGCGGAGGACGACTCGCCGGACGAGCGCATCTGCCGGACCGCGGCCTTCAGCCCGACGGGCTTCAACTCCTCGCGGAACTTGCCGAGCACCTCCTTGGCGCCGGCCGGGTCGTCGGTCGCACCGGCGGCGCCGTCGACGTCACCGGCGGCGAGCTTGGCCACGAAGTCGTTGGCCACCTCGTCGGGGCCGGGACGGGAGGAGAACAGGCCGCAGCCGCTGACGAGCAGCAGGACGACCCCGAGCAGAGCGAACCGAGGCAGAGCCGGCGTGCGCGCGATCACGGCGCCGAGTATGCCCGTTCCAACCGCCCGCGAGGAGGGCCGCCCGCCGTGGCATCGGCCGTGACGCCCACAGGGACCACGTCCGCAGCGGGTCAGAACAGCACGGTCGCGTACTGCCCGACCTGGGCGAACCCGATCCGGCGGTACGCCGCCTTCGCCACGTCGTTGTACGAGTTCACGTACAGCGAAGCCGTCCGCCCCAGCCCCCGGACCAGGCGTTCGGCCACCGCCGCCGTGCCCGCCGTCCCGATGCCGCGGCCACGCCGGTCCGGCCGCACCCACACGCCCTGGATCTGGCCGACCTTCGTCGACATGGCGCCGATCTCGGCCTTGAACACCACGTCGCCGCCCTCGAACCGGGCGAACGCCCGCCCGCCCGCGATGAGCTCGGCCACCCGCGCCCGGTACGACACGCCGCCGTCCTCCGCGCACGGGTCGACGCCGACCTCCTCGATGAACATGGCGATCGCCGCCGGCAGGTACCGGTCCAACTCCTCCGGCCGCACCGGGCGGACCAGCGGGTCCATCGGGATCGACGGGCTGCCGCCCATCGCCATCAACGGCTGGTCGGCGCGCACCTCGCGGGCCGGGCCCCAGTCCGGTGCCAGCTCCTCCCACAACCCGAGCACCTGCTCGGCGGGCCCGACGAGCGACGAGCACATCCGGCCGCGGCGGCGGGCCCGGTCCGCGAAGCTGCGCAGCGCGGGCGCGTCACCGCAGAGGGGGATGAGGTTCGGGCCGGCGAAGCAGAGCGCGTCGACCCGGCCGCCGCGCAGCGAGCGGTGGTCGTACGCCCACACCTCGCCGCCCAGCCGCCACGGGTCCAGGCCCGCGACCTCGACCCGGGCGGCGACCATGCAGGACGCCACCGGGTCGGCCGCGAGCACCGCCAGGACCTCGGTCAGGTCCCGCTCGTCGAGAAGGCGTGCGCCAGCCAGCCTCAGCACGTCTCAAGCCTGCCAGATGGACCGCGTCGACCGCGCGTCCGCCACCCGCTCAGCCGACTCCCGCACCGCCCGTCCGGCCGGACCGGTCAGCCGACCGTCACGACCGGTTCGCCGCCTTCGACGGCCTCGCCCATCTCCTCGGCGATGCGCATGGCCTCCTCGATCAGGGTCTCCACGATCTGGTGCTCGGGCACGGTCTTCACGACCTTGCCCTTCACGAAGATCTGACCCTTGCCGTTGCCCGACGCCACGCCGAGGTCCGCCTCGCGCGCCTCACCTGGACCGTTCACCACGCAGCCCATCACGGCGACCCGCAGCGGCACCTCCATGCCCTCCAGACCGGCCGTGACCTGCTCCGCGAGCGTGTACACGTCGACCTGCGCGCGACCGCACGACGGGCACGACACGATCTCCAGCTTCCGGGGCCGCAGGTTCAGCGACTGGAGGATCTGGTGGCCGACCTTGACCTCCTCCACCGGAGGAGCCGACAGCGACACCCGGATCGTGTCCCCGATGCCCTGCCGCAACAACGCGCCGAACGCCACCGCGGACTTGATCGTCCCCTGGAACGCCGGACCCGCCTCCGTCACGCCCAGGTGCAGCGGGTAGTCGCACTGCTCGGCGAGCAGTTCGTAGGCCCGAACCATCACCACCGGGTCGTTGTGCTTCACCGAGATCTTCAGGTCGTGGAAGTCGTGCTCGGCGAACAGCGACGCCTCCCACAGCGCCGACTCCGCCAGCGCCTCGGGCGTCGCCTTCCCGTACTTCTCCATCAACCGCGGGTCCAGCGACCCCGCGTTCACCCCGATCCGGATCGGCGTCCCGTGCTCCCGGGCCGCCGCCGCGATCTCCTTCACCTTGTCGTCGAACTTCTTGATGTTCCCCGGGTTGACCCGCACCGCCGCGCACCCGGCCTCGATCGCCGCGAACACGTACTTCGGCTGGAAGTGGATGTCCGCGATCACCGGGATCTGCGACTTCCGCGCGATCTGCGCCAACGCGTCCGCGTCGTCCTGCGACGGGCACGCCACCCGCACGATGTCGCAGCCCGCCGCCGTCAGCTCAGCGATCTGCTGCAGCGTCGCGTTCACATCGGCGGTCACCGTCGTCGTCATCGACTGCACCGACACCGGGAACTCGCTGCCGACACCCACCGAACCCACCATGAGCTGGCGGGTCTTGCGCCGTTCCGACAACACCGGCGGCGGCATCGCCGGGATACCGAGCATGACGCCGTTGCTCATGGACTAGCACCTCTCACTGGAAGAGCTTGATGGGGTTGACGATGTCCGCGGTGATCGTCAGCAAGGTGACCGAGCCGCCGACGAAGATCACGAAGTAGGTGAGCGGCAACAGCCGCAGGTAGTTGACCGGGGCGCCGTCCGGCAGGCCGCGAAGCTTCCGGATCCAGTTTCGCACCCGTTCGTACAGGTTGACGGCGATGTGACCACCGTCAAGCGGCAGCAGCGGCAGGAGGTTGAACACACCGACGAAGAAGTTCAGCCCCGCCAGCATCAACCAGAACAGCTGCCACAGGCCGCGGTCGACCGCCTCGCCGCCGAGCCGGCTCGCGCCGACCACGCTCACCGGGCTGTCGATGTCGCGCTCGCCGCCGCCGATCGCCTCGATCACGGCGGGGATCTTCTGCGGGAACCGGAGCAGGCCCTCCCACGTGTTCTCGAACATCGTGCCGGTGAACGAGGTGGCGCCGCCGATCGCGGTCAGCGGGTTGTACTCGAAGTTGCGCTGGTGGATGATCCCGATCGCGCCGACCTCGGACTTGTAGGTGCTGCCGTCCTTGCGCCGCATCTCGCGGTCGACCCGCGCGACGTCCGCGGTGAGTGTGATCTCCTCACCGTCGCGGAGCACCTTGAAGTCGGTCGTGCCGGACCGCAGGCGGGTCTTCTCCAGCACGTCGGTCCACGTGGGGGTCGCCGCGCCCGCCACGGCCACGATCTCGTCGCCGGCCTGGAAGCCCGCGTCCTTGGCCGGTGAAGGCGCGCCGGGCGCGCAGTCCGCTTCCGTGCTGCTCTGCACGCACGGCGTGACCTCGGCGACCATGGGGGTGTCCCGAAGGTTCGGGATGCCCATGGTGAAGGCCATGAAGTACAGGATGATGAAGCCGACGATGAAGTGGGTGATGGAGCCCGCGGACAGCACGACGACGCGCTTCCAGGTCTTCTGCCGGTTGAACGCGCGGTGCTGGTCCGCCGGTGCGACCTCGTCCAGCGCGGTCATGCCGACGATCTCGCAGAACCCGCCCGCCGGGATGGCCTTGAGGCCGTACTCGGTCTCGCCCCGGCGGAACGAGAAGATGCGCGGGCCGAACCCGATGAAGTACCGGGTCACCTTCATCCCGAACATCTTCGCGGTCGCCAGGTGACCCAGCTCGTGCAGCGCGATCGAGATGCCGATCAGCAGCGCGAACAGCAGAATGCCCAGAAAAACGAGCACGTCAGTCCTTTCCAGACCCCACCGAAGTGGACACGAGTTCCCGCGCCCTCGCCCGGGCCCAATCCTCCGCCGCGAGCACCTCGGCGACGTCGACCGGCTCGCGCGCCCAGCCGCCCGCCTCCTGGAGCACCCGCTCGACAGTGTCCACGATGGAGGTGAACGACGTGCCGCCGTCGAGGAAGACCGCGACCGCTTCCTCGTTCGCCGCGTTGTACACCGCCGGGAGGCAACCCCCGCCGGAACCGGCCTGCCGGGCGAGTCGCACCGCCGGGAACGTGTCGTCGTCCAGCGGCTCGAACGTCCACGCCGTCGCCACGTCGAAAGTACACGCGGCGGCGGCGCCGGGGATGCGGTCGGGCCAGCCGAGGGCCAGCGCGATCGGCAGCTTCATGTCCGGCGGGCTGGCCTGGGCGAGCGTGGAGCCGTCGGTGAACGTGACCATCGAGTGCACGATGGACTGCGGGTGCACCACCACGTCGATGCGGTCGTAGGGCACGTCGAACAGCAGCCGTGCCTCGATCAGCTCCAGGCCCTTGTTGACCAGGCTGGCCGAGTTGACGGTGATGACCGGGCCCATGGACCAGGTCGGGTGCGCCATGGCCTCGCTCGCGGTGACGCCCGCGAGTTCGGCGCGGGTGCGACCGCGGAACGGGCCGCCGGACGCCGTCAGGACGAGCTTGGCGACCTCGTCGGACCGGCCGCCGCGCAGGCACTGGGCGAGCGCCGAGTGCTCGGAGTCGACCGGCACGATCTGGCCGGGCGCGGCGGCCTTGAGCACCAGCGGACCGCCCGCGATCAGCGATTCCTTGTTCGCCAGGGCGAGCGTCGCGCCGCTCTTGAGGGCGTGCAGCGTCGGCGCCAGTCCGATGGACCCGGTGATGCCGTTGAGCACCACGTCCGCCGGGGTGGAGTCGACCAGGTCGGTCATCGCGGTCGGCCCGGCCAGGATGCGCGGCAGCTTGAACGCGCCCTGCGGGTAGCCGCGCCGCTGCGCCTCGGCGTAGAGGGCGAGCGTCACGTCCTCGACCGCGGTGGCACGGGCCACGGCGACGGCCTCGACCCCGAACTCGACGGCCTGGGCGGCGAGGGTCGCGGGATCAGCGCCGCCCGCGGCGAGTCCGACCACGGTGAAGCGGTCGCGGTTGGCGGCGATGACGTCGAGTGCCTGGGTGCCGACGGAGCCCGTGGAACCGAGGACCAGAACCGTGCGTGGTGTGCTCATCACCGCCCATTGTTCCGGAACCAACCTGATAGCACGCACAGCGGTACTTCGATAACGGAACGGTAACGGAGGCGTGGTATCACCCGTTCGTGGGCACTCCCTGATCAAGCGCCACGACGGATCAGCCCGTCGCGGCCATCAGGAAGGAGAGCCCCCGTGGGCATCTTGGGTTGGATCGTCCTCGGCCTCATCGCGGGTGCCATCGCCAAGGCCATCATGCCAGGTCGGGACCCCGGCGGCATCATCATCACGATGCTGCTCGGCATTGTCGGCGCCATCATCGGCGGGTTCATCGGCCGTGCGATCTTCGGCACCGACATCAGCACGTTCTTCGACCTGGGCACCTGGTTGCTGGCCATCCTCGGTTCGCTCATCGTGTTGGGCATCTACCGCATGGTGACGGGTAGCCGAGCCAGGGCATAACACTCCGCCTACACACCGAAACCACTCCGTGGAGTGCCCCCGCCGATCCGTCGGTGGGGGCACTCCCCTGTCTGCCCCCTGTACGCGAACCCCTACGGACGCTGAGACCCCTACGGCTGGGGGTTGAGCCCGGCGTCCCGTGCCAGCAGGGCCGCCTGCACCCGGTTCGTGAGCCCCAGCTTCGCCAGCAACCGGCTCACGTAGGTCTTCACCGTCGCCTCGCTCATGTGCAGCCGCTGGCCGACGTCCGCGTTCGACATGCCGAGCCCGAGCAGCGCCAGCACCTCGACCTCCCGGTCGGTCAGCCCCTCGACCTGGCGCATCGCCTCCTGGCGACGCGGTTGACCCACCTGGGCGACCATCCCGACCACCCGGCTGGTCACCATCGGCGACAGGTACGCCTCCCCCGCGTGCACGGCGCGCACCGCTCGCAGCAGTTCCTCGGGCGCCGAGTCCTTGAGCAGGAAACCGGCCGCGCCGTCGGACAGCGCCCGGACGATGTTGTCGTCCTCGCCGAACGTGGTCAGCATCACCACCCGCACCGACGGCGCGACGGACTTCAGCTCACGGGCCGCCGCGAGGCCGTCCAGGCGCGGCATCCGGATGTCGAGCACGGCCACGTCCACCCTCCGTTCGAGGGCGATGCGCACCGCCTCCCGCCCGTCACCGGCCTCGGCGACCAGGTCGATGTCGTCGGCGGTGCCGAGGATGGCTTTGATTCCCGCGCGCATCAGCGGCTCGTCGTCGGCGATGAGGACCCGGATCACGTTCACATCCCCTGCAGGTGGGTGTTCTTCTCGACGAGCTTGCCGTCCTTGAAGCAGAACCGCACGATCTTGGTGGCCCGCGACGTGTAGGTCTGCCGGTCGGCCACGCGGTACTCGCACCGCGACCCCGCGGGTTCCGGTCCGGCGTCGGACCTGATGTCACCGAGCGGCGGCTCGGCGCCACCCGGCAGCCCCGCCATCACCTCTGCCTCCGACTGCCCGACCGACACCGAGTCGTACAACTCGTCGGACACCACTTTGGTGACGGGCTGCGTCCCGAGCCACGTGTAGCCGCCGACGACCACGACCACGACGATCCCGGCCAGCAGGATCGAGCCGACACCCGCCCACTTGCGGATGCCGGTGGGCTTGACCCGCCCGGTCGACTCCACGTCCGGCTCGTCGTCGGACGGCTCGTCGCCCGCCGCCGCCGTGTCCTCGTACGGCAGCACGGCGGCGATCCGGAAGCCGCCGGTGGGCATCTCGCCGACGTGCAGCATGCCGCCCGCCAGCCGGACCCGTTCGCCGAGGCCGATCAGGCCGAACCCGGAGCCCTTGGGCAGCTTGACCCGCGGCGGGTTGTTGCGGACCTCCACCACGAGGGCGTCCGGCTCGTACTTGACGGTGACCTGGACGCTCGCGCCCGGCGCGTGCTTGTTGGCGTTGGTGAGGCCTTCCTGGGCGATCCGGTAGGCGGCGTGGCTGACCTTCGCGGGCAGCGGAACGGGTTGGCCGCCGCGGACCAGGCTCACCCGCACGCCCGCCCTGCGCGCGCCGTCGACCAGCTCGTCGATGGCGTCGACGGTCCGCCGCACCTGGTCCTCTTCAGGCTCCTCGTCGCGCCGCAGCACGCCGATCACGCCGCGCAGCTCCTCCATCGCGGTGAGGGCGGCGCTGCGCAACACCTGCACCGCTTCGCGCTGGCGGTCGTCGAGGCCGGTGTCCAGCGTCAACGCGCCCGCGTGCACGGAGATGAGGCTGAGCCGGTGGCCGAGGCTGTCGTGCATGTCCTGGGCGATCCGGTTGCGCTCGCGCAGCCGGACCTGGCGCGACACCATCCGGCGTTCGCGCTCGACCCGTTCCTCGCGCTCCTGGAGCGCCGCGACCAGGGCGTTGCGCTGGGCGGCGTACCGGCCGATCAGGAACGGGAGGGCGATGACCATGCCGTAGACGGTGAGCATCACCCAGGAACCGAACGGGCCGGACAGGCCGGGGCTGGACACGTCCCAAGCGATCATGTGGAGGGCGAGCGCGAGGACGGCGGTGCGCAGCGCGCGCTGCCACGGTTCGATCCGGTAGCCGGCGGCGTAGGAGAGCATGATGACCATCGCGATGCCGCCGTGCTCCGAGCTGAACACGACCCACGTGCCGAGCAGCAGGGCGAGTGCCGGGAACAGCAGTCGGGCCAGGTAGAGCGCCACGTAGCCGATGCCGACGGCCACCAGGAGCCAGCCGGACAGGCTCCAGTCGCCGACGAACCAGCCGGGGAAGACGTCGAGGCAGAGCAGGACGAGGACCGCCAGCACCTCACGTCCCACGCGCCACGGTGTGAGCTGGCCGAGGCGTTCGGCGTGGGTGCGCAGGAATGCGGCGGGCGCCTCCTGGAAGTCCGGCAGGACGGGCCGGAGCCGCTGAACGACAGACGTCACGGGCGACAACGTTAAAGAATCACCTGGTCGCCGGCCGCGTTCGTTGGTCTCGAACGTTTCCGACGAAAGTTGACGCAGGTCGACGCGGGCGGAGTGCCGCGCACCTCACGTCCGGGGTCGCGCGCGCGTGTGCGACGATGACCGGCGTAGGTGAACATGATCGGGCAGGAAGGTCGTGCGGCTGTGTCTTCGTCCTCGGAACTGGCCAAGCGTCGGGCGGTCGACCCCCACGAGGAGCCGTCGGCCGAGTGGGGCTGGCACGGCGGGTTCCCCAGGGGCATCAAGATCGCCGGCTGGCTGTCGACCCTGGGTGTCTTCTCCCTGCTGATCGGCAACCACCACGGCCAGACCGAGAACCTCTGGGTCATCATCACCGGCATCACCATGGCCGCCCTCCTGGTCTGGGACCAGGTCCGCAGCCGCACCTCCTGGCGCCGCTAGCCCCACCAGGGCTTCGATCGATTCTCCCGCCAGAATCCCCGGACGAACGCGCTTCAACGACACAGCGTTCCTTACATCCAGGACGTAAGGAACGCTGTCACAGCATGTGAGATTTGCTGCATGGATGCGGTCCGGGCCCTCGAACTGCTCGGTGCGTACACCGCCGGACAGTGGGGCATGGTGACCACCAGACAGGCGCTGTTCGTCGGAGTCGACGACGTCACGCTGCACCGACTCAAGACAGCCAACCTGATCGAGCCCGTACGACACGGCGTCCATGCGATGACGTCATCCACCGCATCCCCCGCTCGGCCCGAGCAAGCAGTCTGGCTGAGTCTGCGTCCGGCCACGGCAGCCTGGGAGCGCCCTAAGCTGGACCTGGATGGCGGGGTGGTTTCCCACCAGTCGGCCGCCCGACTGCATGGCCTCGGCGACCTGCCGGGCACCCATGTCGAGATGACAGTCCCGAGAAGGCGCACGATGCGCGATCCGGGCGTCCGACTGCACAGGGCGGATCTCAGGGACTCCGACGTGACCGTCCTCGACGGTCTTCCGCTCACCACCCCGAGCCGCACGATCCGCGACCTCCTGCACCGGCACATCGATGCGAGCCACATCGCGACGATCATCCGGCAGGCCGTCGAAGCAGGGCAGGTTCGACTCCAGGACCTACCCGATCAGATCGGGCAGTACGCGCACAGTTACGGGGCCAAGCGTGGTAACGGCTCGGACCTCCTGGATCACCTTCTCGGTCACCTCGGCCTGTCGATCCGCGACATCAGCGTCCCGACCTCCTGGCAAGAGCTGGGAAGGTCCACATGGTCGAACCTTGAGAAGATGCCTGTGACCTGGGGACAGCTTTCGCGCATCTCACCAGAGATCGCCCAACGCCTGCTTCGGCGTGAGTCGGGCCAGGAACCACCATTCGAACCGAACGACGAATCGTGACACGATGCTGCCACCGCTGAGCCCGCAAGCCTTCACCAGTTCACTGAAGGCTCGCGCCGCCAACATGTCGAAACTCACCGGAATTCCCACCGGTGAGCTGCCGGAGCGCTACTACCACCGCCGTTTGTTGGCCCGGGTGTTCCACTCCGATGGCGACGGCTGGGTGCTCAAGGGAGGCCCAGTCCTTGTGGTGCGTTGGCCTCAGGCCCGGTATTCCACGGACATCGACCTGCTGCGGACTGTCGACGAAGCCACTGTTGACAGCTCCGTAGCCGCGTTGATCGCGTAGCGGCAACGGACCTCGGCGACCACCTGCGGTTCGACCACCACGACACATCGCGTGAAACAGCGGCGAACCGCCCCTCCCGCAAAGTGCGCTTCAAGGTCATGTTCGGTTTGAGGCAACTCTCGACCGTCAGCGTCGACGTCGTGTCGGCCGAGCTTCATCCCGTGGGCGAACTGCTGGTAGAGCGACTGGAGTCGCCATTCGCGATGGAATCCGGCCCGTGGCCGACGGTGCGCGTGTGGCCGTTGGAGGACCATGTCGCAGACAAGATCGCCGCGATGTACGAGCGCCACGGCGAACGACTGGCGCCGTCGACCAGGTTCAAGGACCTGGTCGACCTGGTCCTGATCGCACATCAGTCGGCTTTGAACGGCGCGACCGCCCACGAAGCCCTGCATGCCGAAGTGGACCGACGCCGGGCGGCTGGTACGCACCTGATTATTCCGGGTGCCTTCACCGTGCCCGACCCGGCCTGGGCAGCGGGATATCGTGCCGAAGCCGCCAAAGCTCGCGAACTCCCCGTCGAATACCGCACTCTCGACGGTGTCACCCCATTGGCCGATGCCTTCATCAGCCCACTCCTGCAGCCGCAAGCACCTGCGGGTGCATGGCAGCTCGAGCGTCGTCAATGGGAGTGAGTCGTCAGCCCTCGGCGGCGAGCTGACCGCAGGCGGCGGCGATTTCCTGGCCTCGGGTGTCGCGGACGGTGCAGGCGACGCCCTGGTCGTTGACGCGGCGGACGAACTCGCGTTCCACGGGCTTCGGCGACGCGTCCCACTTCGAACCCGGCGTCGGGTTCAGCGGGATGACGTTGACGTGCACGAGCCGGCCCAGGTGCCGGCGCAGCAGCTTGCCCAGCATGTCCGCGCGCCACGGCTGGTCGTTGATGTCGCGGATCAGGGCGTACTCGATCGACACCCGGCGACCGGTCTTGTCCGCGTAACCCCGCGCGGCCTCCATGACCTCGGAGACCTTCCACCTGGTGTTGACCGGCACGAGCGTATCGCGCAACTCGTCGTCCGGCGTGTGCAGCGAAACCGCGAGCCGCACCTGGAGGTTCTCCTCGGTCAGCTTCCGGATCGCCGGCACCAGCCCGACCGTCGACACCGTCACCGAGCGCTGCGAGATCCCCAACCCGTCGGGCGCGGGGTCGCAGATGCGGTGCACCGCGTCGACCACGCGACGGTAGTTCGCCAGCGGCTCGCCCATGCCCATGAACACGATGTTCGACAACCGGCCCGGCCCGCCCGGCAGCTCGCCGTCACGCATGGCCGCCGCACCACGCCGCACCTGGTCCACGATTTCCGCCGTGGACAGGTTCCGGGTCAGCCCGCCCTGGCCGGTGGCGCAGAACGGGCACGCCATGCCGCAGCCCGCCTGCGACGAGATGCACAGGGTCGCGCGGTCGGGGTAGCGCATCAGGACGCTCTCGACCAACGTCCCGTCGCGCGCTCGCAGCAACGTCTTGCGCGTCGTGCCGGCATCGGCCTCGACGCTGCGCAGCTCCGTCCACAACGGCGGCATCAGGTCGGCGACCAGGCGGTCACGGGCGGCAGCCGGGATGTCGGTCATCGCGTCCGGATCGACGGTCAGCCGGCCGAAGTAGTGGTTCGACAGCTGCGCGGCGCGGAACGGCTTCTCACCGAGCGCGGCGACGGCCTCTCGACGCTGGTCGGCGGAGAGGTCGGCGAGGTGGCGCGGCGGCAGACCGCGCTTGGGCGCGTCGAAAACAAGGGGGAGGGCAGTCATAGCACCGTCCAGTGTCCCACGGCCGCGGACCACCTCCGACCACGCCGCCAGTGTGCGCCGCCACCACCGCGCCGCACATCACCGTTGCATCGCGATACGTTCCGATATATCGTCGACACGTCACAACCGATCGATGAGGGAGTACAGCGATGTTCTTCGACGGACATGGCCCGCACGGGCACAGGCACCACCGCGGGCACGGCTTCGGTGAGCCGGGGCGCGGGTTCGGCGGGGGTTTCGGCGGCGGCTTCGGCCGAGGCGGCGGCCCCTTCCCCGGTCCTCCGATGCCACCCGAGCCGCCGGGGTTCCCCGGTCACGGCCGGGGGCGGGGCAGGGGCGGCAGGCAGCGCAAGGGCAACGTCCGCGCGGCGGTCCTCACGCTGCTGGCCGAACGCCCCATGCACGGCTACGAGATGATCCAGGAGATCTCCGGCCGCACGGACGGGCTCTGGCGGCCCAGCCCGGGATCGGTCTACCCGACCTTGCAGATGCTCGCCGACGAAGGCCTCGTCGCGTCGACCGACGAGGCGGGCGGCAAGAAGCTGTTCACGCTGACCGAGACCGGCCAGTCGGAGGCGGCGAAGCTCCAGGGCGTGCCGCCGTGGCAGCAGGTCACCGACGACCTCGACGTGCACGCCGCGAAACTGCGCACGGCGGCACGCCACCTCGGTGCGGCGATGCAGCAGATGGCCCACGCGGGCACGCGTGAGCAGCAGGCGCGGGCCGTCGAGGTCCTCAGCGAGGCCCGACGCAAGCTCTACGCCATCCTCGGCGAGCTCGACGTCGAGGAAGACGACCCGGAAGAGTGAACTACCAGCAGTGAACTACGAGCAATGAACTACCAGCAGTGATCCACCGGCGGTGAACCGGCAGCGGTGAACTACCAGGTGAACTACCAGCGGTCGTGGACCAGCGGGCGGATCAGCGAGTCGTACACCGCGCGCACCTCGTCCTGAGCCGAGGCCGACAACGGCGCGAGGTCCGCAGCGGCCGAGTTGGCGCGAGCCTGCTCGGCGTTGCGGGCGCCGGGGATGACCACGGTGACGCCCGGCTGGTCCACGATCCACCGCAGCGCGAACTGCGCCATGGTCGCCCCGGCGGGCACGAGGGCCTTCAGCCGCTCCACCGCCTCCAGGCCGACCTCGAACGGCACGCCGGAGAACGTCTCGCCGACGTCGAACGCGTCACCGTTGCGGTTGTAGTTGCGGTGGTCGTCGGCCCCGAACGTGGTCGACGCGGTGTACTTGCCGGACAGCAGCCCCGAGGCGAGCGGAACGCGGGCGATGATCGCCACGTCCGCTTCCGCCGCCGCGGGCAGCACCCGCTCCAGCGGCTTGAGCCGCAACGCGTTCAGGATGATCTGGACGCTCGCCACCCCCGGCCGGGCGATGGCGGTCAGCGCCTCCTCGACCGTCTCCACGCTCACGCCGTACGCGGCGATCCGCTTGGCCTCCACCATCTCGTCCAGCGCGTCGAACACCTCGTCGGTCGAGTAGACCGAGGTCGGCGGGCAGTGCAGCTGCACCAGGTCGAGCGTGTCGACGCCGAGGTTGGCGCGCGACCGGTCGTTCCAGGCCAGGAAGTTGTCGCGGGTGTAGTTCTCCGGCGTCTGCTCGACCCGGCGGCCCATCTTGGTGGCCACCGTGATGCCGGCGTCGCCGCGCTCGCGCAGGAACTTGCCGACCAGCGTCTCGCTGCGACCGTCGCCGTACACGTCGGCGGTGTCGAAGAAGTTCACGCCGGTGTCCGCGGCGGCGTGCAGCACCGCCAGCGCGTCGGACTCCTCGACCTGGCCCCAGTCCGCACCGAGCTGCCAGCAGCCCAGACCGACCACGCCGACCTGCCGACCCAACCTGCCCGCGTTCCTGTTCTCCACAGCTCGAATCCTAGGTGAGCGCTCTCATGGCAGCACAATCCCGGTCGGCTTGCGCCTCACGTGGACGCGGTAGCCGACCTCGAACGACAGGCCGGCGATCCGGGCGATGGCCTGCTCCGCGACCGCCTTCGAGAACTCGATGCGCAGCACGGCCTCCAAGTCGTCGCGGCGGTCGAACCGCCACAGCGCGCGCACGCGGCGCAACGAGAACCCTTCAGCGGTGAAGAAGCGCTCCACGACCACGGGGTTGTAGCGGGGTTCGTCGGCGCACAGCCACGGCCCGTACGGCTCGGCGAACCCGTCGAGGTCCACGATCGCCAGCGTGCCGCCCGGCCGCAGCACCCGATCCGCCTCCCGGATGCCCGGCTCGCACCCGGGCCCGAAGAAGTACGCCGTGCGCGCGTGCACCAGGTCGGCGCTCGCGTCCCCGAGCGGGAGCCGCTGCGCCGGTCCGGCCACCACTTCGGCGTTCGGCACGTCCGCCACTCGCGCCCGAGCGCGCTGCACCAGCGGCGGGTGCGGCTCGACGCCCGTCACCGAACGCGCCGTCCGGGCGAACTCGGGCAGGTGGAACCCGTCGCCGCAGCCGACGTCCACCACGTCCCGCCCGGCCCACTCGCACTCCTCGCGCAGGGCGTTCCAGATGGCGCCGTCGGCGTCCTGCGCCCGGTTCTCGACCTCGTAGATCTCCGGCCAGTGCCAGATGTTCGGGCTCGGCAGGACGTCGACCGGCCGGACGGCGGCCAACGCGGCGCGGACGAATCCCTTCACGGGACGACTCTAGAGCCGTAGCGTGATCGAATAGGCGCGGCTTGCAGGAGGTACACGGTGTCGATCGTCCCGAATTCTCCCGCGTTGGCCGAGTTGCACCACGGTGCGCCGTGCTGGGTCGACATCGCCACCACGGACCTCCAGGCCGCGACCGACTTCTACGGCGGCCTCTTCGGCTGGTACTTCTCCGACGTCGAGGGCGGCGCGATCGCGCTGGTCGACGGGCTGCCGGTGGCCGGAATCGTCGCCGCCGACCAGTCGAGCGCGTGGACGCTGTACCTGAACACGCCGCACGCCCGTGCCACCGCGGACAAGGCGCACGCGCTGGGCGGCACGGTGCTCGGCGAACCGTCCGACCTGGTCACCCTGCTCGCCGACCCGACCGGGGCGGTGGTCGGGTTCCGGCACGTCCCGGCCGACTGGGTGTTCGGCACCGACGGGCACGGCGCGTACGCGTGGGCCGAGCTGAACACCCGTGACGGGCACGCGGCGGACGAGTTCTTCGGCGAGCTGTGCGGCTACGAAATCACCCAGATCGGTGACGGCCAGACGGTCGACTACACGATCTGGGGGCTCCACGGCCACACCGTGCTCGGCCGGCAGCGGATGGGCCGGGCCTTCGCACCGGGCACCGCGCCGCACTGGATGGTGTACTTCACCGCCGCGCCCGAGATCGGGGCGGACTCGGCCGCGTCCCGGGTGCTCGAACTGGGCGGGCGGGTCACCGTGGAGCCGTACGACACGCCGTTCGGCCGGATCACGGTCGTCGCCGACCACGCGGGCGCGGTGTTCTCGGTGATCGACCCGTCCCGCACCACACCGCTGTCCGACGAGGACACGGGCGCACGCGTGGACGACCCGTACGACGACTAGCGCATCAGACGAACACCGGCAGCACGCGCTAGACGAACACGTACAGCAGCAGCCAGGCCACCACGGCCGACGGCAGCAGCGAGTCCATCCGGTCCATCAGCCCGCCGTGGCCGGGCAGCAGCGTGCCCATGTCCTTGATCTTGAGATCGCGCTTGATCAGCGACTCGACCAGGTCACCGGTGGTCGCGGTGACCACCAGCGCGGCGCCGAACAGCACGCCCTGCCACCACTGGCCGTCCAGCATCACGCCGACGGTGAGCACGCCACCGACCATGCCCGCCACCATCGAACCCGCGAAACCCTCCCAGGACTTCTTCGGGCTGATGGTGGGGGCCATCGGGTGCTTGCCGAACAGCACGCCGGCCACGTAGCCGCCGGTGTCGGACAGCACGACGCCGATCAGGAACGCCAGGACGCGGAACACGCCGTCGTCCGGCACGACCAGCATGACCGCGAACGCCGCGAACACCGCCACGTACGCGACCGTGAAGATGGACGCGGTGACGTCCCGCAGGTAGCCGTCCGAGCCGTCCTTGAGCCGCCAGATCAGGCACACCAGGATGGTCAGCACGAACGCGCTCAGCACACCGTCGCGCCCGTACGGCCAGGCCAGCCACACCACGGCCTGCCCGCCCAGCAGCACGGGCACCAGCGCCACCCGGATGCCCGCGCTGCGCTTGAGCGCACCGGTCAGCTCGTACATGGACACCGCGACCGCGGCGGCGACGACGCCGACGAACAGCTCTCGCACCGTGAACAGCGCGATGAGGATGATCGCGCCCAAGCCGACGCCCACGGCGATGGCCGCGGGCAGGTTGCGCCCCGCGCGTGACACGCCCTTCTCCGGCGCGTCCTGGTCACCGCCGCCTGACACCTGTTGTGCTCCCATCACGGCCGACGACCGGCCGAGCAATGCGCGCGGCCGGTGACCCGGACCCGCCGAACCGACGTGACCGACCTAGACCTCGAGCAGCTCGGCTTCCTTGTGCTTGACGAGCTCGTCGACCTGGGCCACGTACCGGTGGGTGACGTTCTCCAGCTCCTTCTCGCCGCGGGAGCCGTCGTCCTCGCCGACCTCGCCGTCCTTCACCAGGCGGTCCAGCTCTTCCTTCGCCTTGCGGCGGATGTTGCGGATGGACACCTTGGCGTCCTCGCCCTTGCTCTTGGCGACCTTCACCATCTCGCGGCGGCGTTCCTCGGACAGCTGCGGGATCACCACGCGGATGATCGAGCCGTCGTTGCTCGGGTTCACGCCGAGGTCCGAGTCGCGGATGGCCTTCTCGACCGCGTTCAGCTGGGTGGCGTCGTAGGGCTTGATCACCGCCATGCGCGCCTCCGGGATGGCGACGCTGGCGAGCTGGTTCAGCGGGGTCGGCGAACCGTAGTACTCGACCACGATGCGGGAGAACATCGAGGGGTTGGCACGGCCGGTGCGCACCGCGGCCAGGTCCTCCTTCGCCACTGACACCGCTTTTTCCATCTTCTCCTCGGCGTCGAGGAGGGTCTCGTCAATCACGACTGACTCCCTTGGTGTGCGCAGTTCGGCTCGAATCCCAGCAGGTCTAGAAGGACGGGCGACCACCGGGGGTGCTCACCAGTGTGCCGATCTTCTCACCGCGGACGGCGCGGGCGATGTTCCCCTCGGTGAGCAGGTTGAAGACCATGATCGGCATGTTGTTGTCCATGCACAGGCTGAACGCGGTCGCGTCGGCGACGTTCAGGCCGCGTTCGAGCACTTCCCGGTGGGTGATGTTGTCGAACATCAGCGCGTCCGGGTCGGTCTTCGGGTCCGCGGTGTAGACGCCGTCCACGGCCTTGGCCATCAGGACGACCTCGCAGCCGATCTCCAGCGCGCGCTGCGCGGCCGTGGTGTCCGTGGAGAAGTACGGCATCCCGGCGCCGCCGCCGAAGATCACCACGCGCCCCTTGTCGAGGTGCCGCATGGCCCGGCGGGGGATGTAGGACTCGGCGATCTGGCCCATCGTGATGGCCGTCTGCACGCGGGTCTCGATGCCGTGCTCACGTTCCAGGAAGTCCTGCAAGGCGAGGCAGTTCATCACGGTGCCGAGCATGCCCATGTAGTCGGCCCGGCTGCGGTCCATGCCGCGCTGCTGCAACTCGGCACCGCGGAAGAAGTTGCCGCCGCCGATGACGACCGCCACCTGAACCCCGGTGCGGACGACCGCGGCGATCTGGCGCGACACGGTCTGCACCACGTCGGGGTCGACGCCGACACCGCCGCCGCCGAACATCTCGCCGCCCAGCTTGAGCATCACCCGGCGGTAGCCGTGCACGGGCTCGTCCTCGGCGTGATCCGCTTTCGCGGCTTCTACGTCTGCGCTCACAGGTCCTCCTCTGGACACGGCAAGGGCGGGGTCGCGACGTGTGCGCGCAACCCCGCCCTCACGCGAATCAGGCCTGGCCGACCTCGAACCGGGCGAAGCGGGTCACGGTGACCCCGGCCTCGTCCAGCACGGCCTTGACGGTCTTCTTGGACTCCGTCACGGAAGCCTGCTCCAGGAGCACGACGTCCTTGAAGAAGCCGTTCACCCGACCCTCGACGATCTTGGACAGCGCCGCTTCCGGCTTGCCCTCCTCGCGAGCGGTCTCCTCGGCGATGTGGCGCTCGTTGGCCACCACGTCGGCGGGCACCTCGTCGCGGGTGAGGAAGCGCGGGCGCATCGCGGCGATCTGCATCGCGGTGCCGCGGGCGGCTTCCTCGTTGTCGCCGGAGTACTCGACCATGACGCCGACGGCCGGCGGCAGGTCCGCGGCGCGGCGGTGCAGGTAGGTGGTCACGGTGCCGTCGAAGACGGCGACCTTGGCCAGCTCCAGCTTCTCGCCGATCTTCGCGGAGAACTCCTGCACGACCGCGTCGATGGCCTTGCCCTCGAGCTCGGCGGCCTTCAGGACCTCGACGTCGGCCGGGCGGGTGGCCTTGGCGACGGCGACGATCCGGGAGGCCAGCTCCTGGAAGTCCGCGTTCTTGGCGACGAAGTCCGTCTCGCAGCGCAGCTCGATCATCACGCCGTCCTCGGCAACGACGAGGCCGTTGGAGGTCGTGCGCTCGGCGCGCTTGCCGACGTCCTTCGCACCCTTGATGCGCAGGATCTCGATCGCCTTGTCGAAGTCGCCGTCGGTCTCCTCAAGCGCCTTCTTGCAGTCCATCATGCCTGCGGCGGTCAGCTCGCGGAGGCGCTTCACGTCAGCGGCGGTGTAGTTCGCCATCGTGCGATTTCCCGTTCCTTCTGCGGTCTGATCGTCGACTTCGCCGCTGAGTCTGTCAGTCGGCTCGCCGACGTGGCTTGGCGCTGGGGTGGTGCTGTGCGCGCGCCGCGCCCACCGTTCACGGGTGGGCGCGGCGCGCGGTCGATCAGGACTGCGCGGGCTCGCTGCCCTCGGCGGCGGGCGCCTCGGCAGCCGGCGCCTCGGGGGCGGCGGCAGCGGCGGGCGCGTCCGCGCCGACCAGCAGCTCCTGCTCCCACTCGGCCAGCGGCTCGTCCTGGCCGGGCTCGGGCTTGTCCTCGCCCTCGACGGCCTTGGTGCGAGCGCCGGAGCGCGCCATCAGACCGGCGGCGGCGGCCTCGGCCACCACCTTGGTCAGCAGCGCGGCGGACCGGATGGCGTCGTCGTTACCCGGGATCGGGTAGTCGACCTCGTCCGGGTCGCAGTTCGTGTCGAGGATCGCCACGATCGGGATGTTCAGCTTGCGCGCCTCGCCGACGGCGATGTGCTCCTTCTTGGTGTCCACGATCCACACGGCGCTGGGCACCTTGGACATGTCGCGGATACCGCCGAGCGTGCGCTCCAGCTTGTCCTTCTCGCGGTTCATCATCAGGATTTCCTTCTTGGTGAAACCCTGGAAACCGCCGGTCTGCTCCATCGACTCGAGTTCCTTGAGCCGCTGGAGGCGCTTGTGCACCGTGGAGAAGTTGGTGAGCATGCCGCCCAGCCAGCGCTGGTTCACGAAGGGCATGCCGACGCGGAGGGCCTCGTTGGCGATGGCCTCCTGCGCCTGCTTCTTCGTGCCGATGAACAGGATCGAACCGCCGTGCGCGACCGTTTCCCGAACGAACTCGTAAGCCCGGTCGATGTAGGTCAGCGTCTGCTGGAGGTCGATGATGTAGATGCCGTTGCGCTCGGTGAAGATGTAGCGCTTCATCTTCGGGTTCCAGCGGCGGGTCTGGTGCCCGAAGTGCACGCCGCTGTCGAGCAGCTGCTTCATGGTGACGACGGCCATGGCCGGGTTCGCACCTCTTCGATCAGGCGCGCCGACGTCGAGGCCGGCACGCGTTCCGGTTCGTTGCGACGGGCCGGGTCGGACCGCCGCCCTGGTGCCCGTGCCGCCGTCCGAACCGGAGGGTTGTCGCCTCAGGACCGCCGGACGCCGTGACTCGGCCGTGGGAACGGGTCGGGTCTGCACTGGCACGCGAAGTCGTCCCGCACTCACACGGGCCGCAGACCGAGTGTACGCCGGTCAGGGCGGGATCAACGAACCGGCCCTCGAGTTGTCCACAGCCCCACCGGTTGTCCACAGTTCCGGAGAAGCCACTGGTAGCCCCCGGTCCGGACAGGAACGCTGGACCCGTGACTCCCACCATGCGAACACTGCTGGTCCTGGCCTTGACAACGTTCATGACGGTACCCCTGGCGCCGCTGACGGCGTCCGCCCGTGCGCCCCGGTTCGCCTGGCCCTTGGCCCCACCGCGCGAGGTGGTCCGGGCGTTCGAGGCCCCGGCGACCGAGTACGCCGCCGGTCACCGTGGCGTGGACCTGGCCGCCCCACCGGGCGCGACGGTTCAGGCTGCGGGTGACGCGGTGGTGCTGCACGCGGGTCCGGTGGCGGATCGGCCGGTGATCTCACTGCTGCACGCCGGAGGTCTGCGGACGACGTACGAGCCGGTCGAGGTGGAAGTGCGGCGAGGGCAGACCGTGCGGCGAGGCGACCGGATCGGCACGCTGCGCCCGGGTCACGAGGGATGCCCGGCAGAAGCCTGCCTCCACTGGGGCGCACTGCGAGCAGCACCCACCCGCACCTACCTGGACCCCTTGCGCCTCCTATCCACCGGCCCAGTACGCCTGCTGCCGGCAGTCGACACCACCCACCCCACCCACTAACTCCACCGTCCAGCGTCCACGCCCAGCCTCCACCGCCCAGTCACCTGACGTGCTTGGCCACCCAACCCCCGGCCACCCAACCCCCGGCCACCCGGTACCGGCGCTGACCTGCCATCACCCAGCTACTCAGTCACCCGACAACCCAGGTCGTTGACCTCGTCCAGCCGGCCGATCCGGCACCCAATTCACTCGGCAGCCCGACTCGCTACCCCACCCGATCGCCGCTGCCCCGCCTGGTCGTCGATGCCCACCCGGTCGCCGCTACCCCGCCTGGTCGTCGCTGCCCACCCGGTCGCCGCTACCCCACCCCGGTCGCCGCTGCGCACCCGGTCGCCGCTGCCCCGCCTGGTCGTCGCTGGCCCACCCGGCCGTCGCCGGCCTGGCCCGTCCTCGCCCGCGTGTCCCTGACCTCACCCGGTCCCTGGCGCGCTGGTCACTCGCTCACCCCGGTGGGCCGTTGCGCGACCTCCGACCGCCGATGGACCGACCAGCCCCGACCCGATCACCAAACTGCCTGGCCGCATGGCACACCCGGTCGTCTGACCGCCGGGTCTGTCCAGTCCCGGAGCTGCCCGACCACCGACCCGTCCGGCCCGACCGACTCGTCTGATCGACTCCGCCTGATCGACTCGGCCTGGTCCACTTGACCGCTTGGACCAGCCGGTCACCGGGCGAGGGCGGTGGGTTGGTTCGTTGGGCAGGGCTTCGCGGGGTTCGCCGCGTCGCGGGTTCGCTGAACTGCGGGATTCGCTGAGCCGACCCCTGCCGTGACCGGCCGGGGGCTAGGCCTCCAGCTGTTCGTTCAGCTTGGTGCGCAGGCGCAGCACTGCTCGGGTGTGGAGCTGGCAGACCCGGGATTCGGTCACGCCCAGGACCTTGCCGATCTCGGCCAACGTCAAGTTCTCGAAGTAGTACAGCGTGACCACGACCCGGTCCCGCTCGGCGAGCTGGGCGATCGCGTCGGCGAGCTGGCGGCGGCTGTCCAAGTCGACGAGGGTGGCGATCGGATCCTCCGCACCCTCGTCCGGCAGGGATTCGGCCAGTGACGCACCGGCTCCACCGGTGCTGCGGCCCGCCGCGATCAGCTCGTCCAGCGCCACGACGCTCGTCAGCTGGAGCTGGGCGTAGAGCTCCCGCAGTTCACCGAGGCCGATCTTCAGCTCGGCGGCGAGCTCGCGGTCGGTTGGGGTGCGCTGGAGTCTGGCACCCAGGCGTTCGAGGGCGCGTTCCACGTCGCGCGCCCGGCTGCGAACCGAGCGCGGCACCCAGTCCTGCGAGCGGAGGTCGTCGAGGATCGCGCCGCGGATGCGCTGCATCGCGTAGGTCTCGAACTTCAGGCCTCGCTCGGGCTCGAACTTCTCGATCGCGTCGACCAGGCCGAAGATGCCGGACTGGATCAGGTCGCCCACGTCGACGTGCGCGGGCAGGCCGGTGCCGACGCGGCCCGCGACGTACTTCACCAGCGGCGCGTAGTGCAGCACGAGGCGGTCCCGCAGACCCTGCTGCCGCGACCGGCCGTAGGTGTTCCACAGCGCGATGATCCCGGCTTCCACGTCATCGGCTGTGCGCTCGGACGCTCCGTGCGCCGGTCTCCCGACGACCACCGCCATGGCGTGCCCGTTGCGGGGCAGGTCGGCGGCGATGTCGGCGGGGATGTCGGTGGCGGCGATCTGGTCGAGGACGGGGTTGCCGAGAGGGTCGTCGGGGCGGGGCGGAAGGTTCAGGGGCTCGCCGTTCAGAGGCACGTCACGTCGGGGCACGTCAGGTCGAGGTTCGTCCTGTCGAGGTTCGTCGTGCGACGGCTCGGCCTGCGACGGCTCGGCGTGTGCGGGCTCGGCGGGTGCGGGCTCGGCATGTGCGGGGCGGTCGCGTGGCTGCTCTCCACGCGGGGCTTCACCGCGGAGGTGCTCGCCGTCGACGCGGTGACCGTTCGTCCCAGCCGGGGTGCGCGCCGCCGACGAGGTCCCGACGTGCGCGGCGGAGGGAGAGGTCACGGTTGCGGTCCGCGAACCTCCCCCTGCGACGTCAGGAGCGGGGGTGGGTTCGGTCATGGATCGCCTTCAGCCGTTCGACGGTGACGTGTGTGTAGAGCTGAGTCGTTGCGAGCGTAGCGTGACCAAGAAGCTCTTGGACTGTGCGCAGGTCCGCTCCTCCTTCCAACAGGTGCGTGGCCGCGGAGTGGCGTAGGCCGTGGGGTCCGGTGCCGGCCGTTCCGGGCACCGCACCCACTACATCGCGGACAACCCGCCTGGCGGTACGCGGGTCGAGCCTGCCTCCTCTCGCACCGATCAGCAGTGCACGTTGTGAACGGTCGTTGACCAGCGCTGATCGGCCGTGTTCCATCCAGCGCCGTACTGCGCGTTCGGCCGGAACGCCGAACGGCACGGTGCGTTCGCGACTCCCCTTGCCCAGAACCCGAATCACCCTTTGGGAGTAGTCCACGTCGTCGAGGTCGAGACCGCACAACTCGGCGACCCGGACGCCCGTTGCGTACAGCAACTCCACCACGGCTTGGTCACGGAGCGCAACCGGATCGCCCTGTTCCGCACCCAGTTCCGCAGCGGCCATCGCGGCGCCGGCCTGGTCGGGACGCAGCACCGCGGGGAGGGTCCGGTGAGGTCGGGGCGCGACGAGTCGGGGCCCCGGATCGGCGGCTAGCAGGCCGTTCCGAGCCGCCCAGGCGGTGAACGTGCGGGCGGCGGCGGCACGCCGGGCCATCGTCGTCCGGCTCGAACCGGCGGAGTGCTGGGAAGCCAGCCAGGACCGCAGACCCGGCAGGTCGATGGCTTCCACGGTGACGTCGTCGGGCGTTCCGCCGGCTAAGTGGACCAACAACGCGACCACGTCGCCGAGGTAAGCCCGAACCGTGTGCGGGGACAGCCCTCGTTCCATGGCGAGGTGGCGTTCGTAGCGGTCCAGAGCTGTCGTCACGTCTCCGGGCAGCCCACGGCGCAGGCGGACGAGATCGACACGACGTGTCCGAGCGGGCGGCGGCGGGGACATGACCCTGACGCTCCGCCCTCAAGCGCTCTTGGTCAAGTATCGCCACGCCAACTCTCCACCTGGGAGCGCTTCCAACCTGTTTCGACCCGTTCGGCGAGACCGGCCAGTTCCAGTTGTGGCAGCAAGGCCCGCACCCGCTGCAGCTCCACACCGGACTCCACGGAGATCATGTCCGTGCTGTGCCCGGACGAGAGGCCCAACGCTTCGAACACCCGCATCGCGTCACCCTGCGGCGGCCCCGTATCCAGCTTCCGGTTCGCCTCGACGAGGTCGACACCGAGCCGCCCGGTCGACTCGATGATCTCGGCCACGCCGGTGACCGGCAACGCGCTCCCCGAGCGCAGCAGCTCGTGGCAGCCCGACGAACTGGCCGAGGTGATCGGCCCCGGCACCGCCATCAGCACCCGCCCGAGCGCCGCCGTGGACGCAGCCGTGTTCTTGGCCCCGCTCCGCTGACCCGCCTCGACCACGACCGTCCCTTCCGCGAGCGCCGCGATGAGCCGGTTCCGGGTGATGAACCGGTGCCGGGCCGGTGTGTGCGCGGGCGGGTACTCGCTGACCAACAGGCCCTGGCTGGGAATGCGCTCCAGCAAGGCCCGGTGACCGGCGGGATAGGCGACGTCGACCCCGCAGGCCAGCACGGCGATCGTCAACCCACCGGCTGTCATGGCACCGCGATGAGCCGCACCGTCGATGCCGTAAGCAGCGCCGGACACCACCGTCACACCGGCCTCGGCCAACCCGAACCCGAATTCGCCGGCGACGTGCTGCCCGTACCCGGACGAGGCCCGACTGCCCACCACCGCCACCGCCCGTTCGGTGAGCGAAGCGAGGCTGAACTCCCCTCGCACCCACAACGCCACCGGCTCCACCCCGCACCGCAACCCGTTGGCCGCGGCGATGGACAACGCGTTGAACGGCCACCGGGGCCACTCGTCGTCCTCGGGGACCAGCAGCCGCCCACCGATCCCGGCCGCGACCTCCAGGTCCCGTTCAGCCTGGTCGACGGCCCGCCGGGCAGAGGTCTCACGGTCGACCGCCCCGGAAACGTCCCCGCTGCGGACCAGCTCCGCGGCCCGCACCGGCCCCACTTCGGCGATGAACCCGACCAGCGCCGCGGCCGGCGGCTCGGCCACCCGTGACAGGTAGGCCCGCGCCAGCCGGACCTCATCGGTGCTCACGACATCCTCCGCTCACGGAACTCCAGCGCGGCGGCCACGTGGTCCGCCGTCGGCTGGTCGACCTCCGCCAGGTCGGCCAACGTCCAGGCGACCCGAAGACAACGGTCGGACCCACGACCCGTCAGCACGCCCCTGGTGAGCGCACGGTCCAGCACCGCGGTCGTCTCGCGGGGAAGGGCGAACTCCGTCCGCAGCATCGGACCGGGGACTTCGGCGTTGGTGGACCAGCCGTGCTCGGCCCAGCGCTCCGCCGCCCTGGTCCTGGCCTTGTGCACCCGTTCGCGGACGGTCGCGGTGGGTTCCGGGTCGGCGACGAATTCGCGGCTCATCGCGGTCAGCGGGCGCATCACCACCCTCAGGTCGACCCGGTCCAGCAGCGGGCCGGACAGCTTCGTCTCGTACCGCCGCCTGGCCGCCGGGAGGCAGGTGCAGTCGATGTCCTTCGGCGGCGCGCACGGGCACGGGTTGGTGGCCATCACGAGCTGGAACCGGGCCGGGTACCGCGTGATGCCGTCACGCCTGGCCAGGCGGACCTCGCCCTCCTCCAACGCCGTGCGCAGCGCCTCCAGCTTCCCGAGCCCGAACTCGCGCGCCTCGTCCAGGAACAGCACGCCTCGGTGGGCGCGGCTCATCGCGCCGGGCTTGGCCAGGCCGGCACCGCCACCGACCAGGGCGACGCTCGACGTCGAGTGGTGCAGCGAGACGAACGGCGGCACGGAGACCAGCGGAGCCTCCGGTGTGAGCAGGCCGGCGATGGAGTGCACGGCCGTGACTCCCAGCGCCTCCTCCATCGACAACGGCGGGAGGAGGCCGGCCAGGCGTTGGGCCAGCATCGTCTTCCCGGTGCCCGGCGGGCCGGTGAGGAGAATGTGGTGACCTCCGGCGGCGGCCACCTCCAAGGCCCACCTGGCTTCCGGCTGGCCCACGACGTCGGCCAGGTCCGGGCCGTCCGGTGGTCCGGCGATGGTCGGCGGAGTGGTGTGGTGCAGGGTTTCCTGCCCGCCCAGCCACTCCAGGACGTCGGTCAGGGTGGCGGCGCCGTAGACGGTCAGGCCGTCCACCAACGCCGCTTCGTGCAGTGCGGCCACCGGCACCACCGCCTGGGTCAGGCCCGCTCGCCTGGCCGCCATCAGGGCCGGCAGGACGCCCCTGATGGTGCGCACCCGGCCGTCCAGCGCCAGTTCGCCCAGCAGGACGGTGTCCGCCAGGCGGTCCCCCGGGATCGCTTGGGCCGCTGCCAGGACGACGCAGGCGATGGCCAGGTCGTACCCGGAGCCGTTCTTCGGCAGGGTGGCCGGGGACAGGCCCAGGGTCACGCGCTGGGACGGCCAGTCGTGGCCGCTGTTCCGGACCGCCGCCTTCACCCGGTCCTTCGACTCGTGCAGTGCGGCGTCGGGGAGCCCCAGGAGCTGCGTCTTGACGGTCCCGACGCCCACATCGGCCTCGATCTCCACCGGGACGCCGTCCACGCCGGACAGCGCGACGGACCACGTTCGCGCGAGCGCCATCACACACCTCGCAGGTGGTGCAGGCGGACTTGGCCCGCGGGCGGCCACTCGATCGCGATCACGTCGTAGCGGACGTCCACCCGGCCGATCCGGTGGGCGCTCAGCCAGCGCAGCGCCGACTTCCGCACCCGGTCGAGCTTGTCCGGCGTCACCGCCTCCAGTGGTGTGCCCCGGCTGGTGCCCGAACGGCATTTCACCTCGACCACCACCAGCCGTGCGCCGTCCGTCGCCACCACGTCCAGCTCGCCCTCGTCGCACCGCCAGTTGCGGGCCAGGATCGACAGGCCCTGGTGCTCCAGGTAGCGGCACGCCGCGTCCTCGCCGCGCTTGCCCAGATCGGTCGCCGTGCTCATGTCCCACTCCTCCGGAATCGGTCTTGATGCGACCTTGCCGGGGTGGTGGAGGGGTCGGCCACGGGCAGTCGGCCAACTGTGGACAACTCGGCCGGCTGTGGACAGAGCCGGACGGTTCGTCAGAGTGGGGTGGTATGGGCCGGGAAAGACGCAAAGGGGCCCGCCCAGTGGGCAGGCCCCTGCGACTCGGCGGGTATCAGGAGTTGAACGGACCGTCCTCGGGCAACCTGAGGTCGGGCTTGTCCAGCTCCTCGACGTTGACGTCCTTGAAGGTGATCACCCGGACGTTCTTCACGAACCGGGCGGGGCGGTACATGTCCCACACCCACGCGTCGGACATCCGCACCTCGAAGTAGACCTCGCCGTCCGCGTTGCGGACCTGCACGTCCACCGAGTTGGCCAGGTAGAACCGCCGCTCGGTCTCCACGACGAACGAGAACTGGCTGACGATGTCGCGGTACTCCTTGTACAGCGACAACTCCATCTCGGTCTCGTACTTCTCGAGATCCTCTGCACTCATTACGCCTCCGCGCGGGTAATCATCGAATCCGCGCCCCTCCTCGTCGCGAGCCTGCCACCGCTGGTCTGCGGGGTTGGCCCATTCTGGACCACGGTGGCGGCAACCACGCCGCGCGCCACCGGGTGCGGCGTTTCCAGTCCGTGCCGGAGCGCCGCGGCCGACACGTTCGCATACGACCAGCGGTGTTGCGCACTCGGGCCGTGTTCCGCCAGCGCCGCCGCGTGCTCCGGGGTGCTGTAGCCCTTGTGCTCGTCGAACCCGTAGCCGGGCAGTTCCCCGTGCAGCGTGGTCATGATCCGGTCCCGCGTGACCTTGGCCAGCACGGACGCCGCCGCGACGCACGCCGCCACCCGGTCGCCCTTGATCACCGGCATGTTGGGCGCGGTGAGGCCCGGGACCGGGAAGCCGTCGGTCAGGACGTACCCGGGATGTGCACCCAATTGGGCGACAGCACGCCGCATGCCCTCGATGTTCGCCACGTGCACGCCCATCAGGTCGACCTCTGCGGCCGGGATCACGATCACCGCGTAGTCGAGCGCACGCTTGAGCACCAGGTCGTACATGCGGTCCCGCGCGGCGGCGGTGAGCAGCTTCGAGTCGGTGAGCCCGTCGAACTTGGCCGCGTCACCCGCCTTGAGCACGCACGACGCCACGACCAGCGGCCCCGCGCAGGCGCCGCGGCCGGCCTCGTCCACACCGGCCACCGGGCCGAACCCGCGCCGGGTCAACGCGGCTTCGAACGCCCAGATGCCCGCGGTCTGCCGAACCTGGACGCGAGGCGGCTTGCGGATCACCCTTCGACTTTATCCCAGCCGTCCGCTGCGGAAGCGCGCCCTTACCCGCTTGCCGAGCAGCAGCACCGGCCACGCCGCCGCGAGCCCCGCGCCGGCCGGCAGCCCGTCCTGCCACGCGGGCGCCCCGATGGCCACGGCCTGCGGGTCGTGATCGCCGACGCCCTGCCAGCGGGCGGGCGGCAGCACGATTGCCCGCGCCTTGCCCACCACGTTGTCCACCGGCACCAGACCGCCCTCGCGGCCGTCGCCCTGGCACCGCGAGTCGCACGAGTCGTTCCGGTTGTCACCCATCACGAACAGGTAGCCCTCGGGGACCTTGAGGTCCGCGAACGACTCCTGCACGGTGCTGCGACCCGGCGCCCAGTACACGTACGGCTCGTCCAGCGCCTTCCCGTCGACCACCACCCGGTTCCGGTCGTCGCAGCACTTCACGGTCTGCCCGCCGACCGCGACGACCCGCTTGACGAAGTCCTCCTCGTTCGCCGAGGGGAACCCCAGCAGCGAACCGAGGCCCTGGATCGCCCGCGTGATCGGGTTGGTCGGCTCGGCGGACACGAAGTCCTGGTTGATCCAGGTGTCCGGGCCGTGGAAGACGATCACGTCACCCGGTTCGGGGTCGGAGAAGTCGTAGGTCAGCTTGTCGACCAGCACCCGGTCACCGAAGCAGCCGTTCGAGCAGCCGTGCAGCGTCTGCTCCATCGACTCCGACGGGATCATGTAGACCTTCGCCAGGAAGGTCTGGATCAGCACGGCGAGCAGCACCGCGACCCCGACCAGGATCGGCAGCTCTTTCCAGAACGACCCCTTGCGCTTGGCCGTTTTGCGCGCGCGGGCACGCCACTGCTCGACCTTGTCCTCGTGCTCCGGGTCCCCCTCGTCTGAGGAGCCCCGGGACGGTGCGACGTCTACCACCCGGTCAGCGTACCGACGAGGCCTGTGAGGCCCTGGTCAACCGCCTGCGCAGCTTCCGCCCGAAGAACAGCACGGGCCACGCCGCCGCCAGTCCGGCACCCGCCGGGACACCTGACTGCCACGCGGGCGCGCCGACAGCGACGGCCTGCGCGTTGTGGTCGCCGATGCCCTGCCAGCGCGACGGCGGCAGCACGATCACCCGCGCCTTGCCGATGACGTTGTCCTCCGGCACGGTGCCCGCCACGCCGCCACCGCCCTGCTTGCGCGAGTCGGTGGAGTTCGTGCGGTTGTCACCCATCACCCAGAGGTGGCCTTCGGGAACTTTGACCGGCTCGAACGGGTCGTGGTTCTCCGGGGACGTGCCGGGCTGCCAGTAGATGTACGGCTCGTCCAGCGGCTTGCCGTCGACCTTCACCCGGTGCTGCTCGTCGCAGCACTCGACGGTCTGCCCACCGACCGCGATGACCCGCTTGACGAAGTCGCGCTCGTCCGGCGGCGCGAGGCCGATCAGCGAGGCCACCGACTGGAGACCCGCCACGATCGGGTTGTCGGAGCGACCGGAGTCGAAGTCGTTGTTGCCCCACGTGTCGGGGCCGCGGAACACCACGACCTCGCCCGGCTCGATGTCGGCGAAGTCGTAGACCAGCTTGTCGACCAGCACCCGGTCGTTGTTGCAACCGGGGCAGCCGTGGAGGGTCTCCTCCATCGACTGCGACGGGATCACGTACACCCGCGCGAGGAACGTCTGGATCAGGATCGTGAGGACGAGGGCCGTCGCGGCGAGCACGAGCAGCTCGCGCCAGAGCGGGGGCTTCTTCTTGTCCTTCGTGGTCTTGCCACCCGCAGCCGGGTCCGAAGTGGACTCGGCTGCGGGTTCCTGACCGTCTTCGTCAGCGGAGCGGTGCACGGGATCTGCCACGTGGGCAGGCTACTGCTTCCGCGTGTGCCCGGCGTCAGGAGGCCGGACGAGCCTCGCGCTTCTCCTTGATCTTGGCGGCCTTGCCGCGCAGGTCGCGGAGGTAGTACAGCTTCGCCCGGCGGACCGCGCCGCGGGTCGCGACCTCGATCTCGGCGATGTTCGGGGAGTGCACCGGGAAGGTGCGCTCGACGCCGACACCGAACGAGACCTTGCGGACGGTGAAGGTCTCGCGGATGCCGCCGCCCTGGCGGCGGATCACGACGCCCTGGAACACCTGGACCCGCTCGCGGGAGCCCTCGATGACCCGGACGTGGACCTTCAGCGTGTCGCCCGGCCGGAAGCTGGGAATGTCGGAGCGCAGCGACTGGGCGTCAAGAGCGTCCAGGGTGTTCATCGGTGGTCCGTCCTCGTCCTCACGTGTATTGCGTACTCCCCCAGGGCGCGGACTATCTCAAGTTACACACGCGCACGGGGGCGGGCCTGGCGCACGCCGGATGAGTTGAACCGGGTGCAGCAACCTGTCCAGTGTGCCAGACGAGGGTCGGCGGCACGAAATCGCCCCCGGCCCGGCCGTCAGCCCAGCTCGTCCAACAGCTTGCGGTCGTGCTTGTCGAGCGCGCCCTCGGGCAGGGCGTCGAGCAGTTCGGGGCGGCGTTCGCGGGTGCGGCGCAGCGACTGGTCACGGCGCCAGCGGTCGATCGCCTTGTGGTTGCCGGAACGCAGCACCTCCGGCACGGCGAGGTCGCGCCACACCTCCGGGCGGGTGTAGCTGGGACCTTCCAGCAGGCCGTCGGAGAACGAGTCCTCGGCGGCCGACTTGGGGTTGCCCAGCACGCCCGGCAGCAGCCGCACGACCGCCTCGACCACCACGAGGACGGCCACCTCGCCGCCCACGAGCACGTAGTCGCCGATGGAGACCTCGTCCACGCGCATCCGGCGGGACGCGTCGTCCACGACCCGCTGGTCGATGCCCTCGTACCGGCCGCACGCGAACACCAGGTGCTCCTCGGCGGCGTACTCGTGCGCCAGCCGCTGGGTGAACGGCCGGCCGGCGGGCGTGGGCACGACGAGGCGGGTGGCCGGGGTGCAGACCTCGTCCAGCGCGTCACCCCAGACCTGGGGCTTCATCACCATGCCCGGACCGCCGCCGTACGGGCTGTCGTCGACGGCCTTGTGCACGTCGTGCGTCCAGCCACGCAGGTCGTGCACGCCCACGCTGATCAGGCCCTTGTCGATGGCCTTGCCGAGCAGGGCCGCGCGCAGCGGGTCCAGGTACTCCGGGAAGATCGTGACGACGTCAATCCGCATCGAGCAGGCCCTCGGGCGGGTCGATCACCACGCGCTTGCCGGCGATGTCCACCGCAGGCACGATCTGGCGCACGAACGGCACCAGGGTTTCGTCCCCGTTCTCGCGCTTGACGACCAGCAGCTCGCCGCCCGGCCCGTGCACGATCTCCAGCACCGTGCCGATCCGGGTGCCGTCGGCCAGTTCGGCCGACAGCCCTTCGAGCTCGTGGTCGTAGAACTCGTCCGGGTCACCGGTCGGCGGCAGGTCCTCGGTGCGGCCCAGCAGCACCGTGCCGCGCAGCGTCTCCGCCACGTCGCGGGTCAGCACTTCCTCGAAACGCACCAGCAGCCGCCCGGAGTGGTTCCGGGCGGCTGCGACGGTGAGGTTGCGGGAGGTGCCGTCACGCAGTTTGGCGATCAGCACCGAGCCCAGGGCGAACCTGGTCTCGGGCGAATCCGTGCGCACGTCGACGGCGAGCTCGCCGCTGATCCCGTGCGCCTTGGCCACTCGGCCGACGACAACGTCCATGTGCGCGTCAGCGATCGGTGTCGACCACGTCGACGCGCACGCCACGACCACCGATACCGGCCATCACGGTGCGCAGGGCGGTCGCGGTGCGACCGCTGCGGCCGATCACCTTGCCGAGGTCGTCCGGGTGGACGTGCACCTCGAGCGTGCGACCGCGTCGGGTCGTGACCAGGTTCACCCGGACGTCGTCCGGGTGGTCGACGATGCCCCGAACGAGGTGTTCGAGAGCGTCAGCCAACAAGCTCACGCCTCGTCCTTGGCTGCCTCGGCGGCGGGCTCGGCGTCGGCCTTCTTGGCGTCGTCCCTCTTCTGCGACTTCTTCTTCGGCGTCGTCGCGTCGGTCGACGGCGCGTCACCGGCGGCGGCCAGCGCGGCGGCGAACAGCTCCGCCTTGCTCGTCTTCGGCTCCTTGACCTTCAGCGTGCCCTCGGCGCCCGGCAGGCCCTTGAACTTCTGCCAGTCACCGGTGATCTCCAGCAGCCGCTGCACGGACTCGGTCGGCTGCGCGCCGACACCCAGCCAGTACTGCGCGCGGTCGCTGTCCACCGCGATGAACGACGGCTCTTCCTTGGGGTGGTACTTGCCGATCGTCTCGATGGCCTTGCCGCTGCGGCGGACGCGGGCATCGGCGACGACGATCCGGTAGTACGGCTGACGGATCTTGCCAAGCCGCTGAAGCTTGATCTTGACGGCCACGGGTGTGGGTGCTCCTCGTGCTCTCGATGTGCTCAGGTGCGGGCAGTCCTCACCCGAGTGGGGCACGGGTGGTGAAAGCCCAGTGTCTGGGGCGCCACGGCACGGTGAGAGGGACCGACCTCGGCGGACAACCGACCATTCTGCCAGACGCTCCTAGCGCGGCACGAATCGGGCCACGGGGATGCCCTCCCGCTCCAGCGCTCCGCGGACTTCCCGGGCGTGCTCGACGGCTCCCGGTGTGTCGCCGTGGAGGCAGACGGAATCGACCCGGGTCTTCAGGACGGTGCCGTCGATGGCCACCAGTTCACCGTCCCGGGCGAGCCTGAGAACCTGGGCCAGCACCGCGTCCGTGCTGGTCAGGACGGCGTTCGGCTGAGTGCGGGGCACCAGCGTGGCCTCCGGCGTGTACGCGCGGTCGGCGAACGCCTCCCGGACCGCGCGCAGGCCGGCCCGCTCGGCGTGGTGCAGGAGGCGGGAACCGGGCAGGCCGAGGACGGGCAGGTCGCCGAACGCCTTGACGCCGTCCACCACGGCCTTCGCCTGCGCGTCGTGGTGGACGGTGGCGTTGTAGAGCGCGCCGTGCGGTTTCACGTACTCGACCTTGGTGCCGGCGGCTCTGGCGCAGGCGTCCAGCGCGCCGACCTGGTACAGGACTTCGTCGGCCAGCTCGGCCGGATCGGCGTCGATGAACCGGCGACCGAAGCCGGCCAGGTCGCGGTAGGAGACCTGGGCGCCGACGGCCACGCCGGCGCTCGCGGCCTGCCGGCAGACCCGGCGCATGGTCGACGGGTCGCCGGCGTGGAAGCCGCAGGCCACGTTCGCGCTGGTCACGATGCCCAGCAGGGCGTCGTCGTCGCCCAGGCGCCAGATGCCGAAGCCTTCACCGAGGTCGCTGTTGAGGTCGATCACGTGGGCATCACCCCGATCGAGACGAGGAGCAGGGTCAGGCCGGGCAGGAAGTTGTTGATCACGTGGGCGACCACGCTCGCGGTGAGCCTGCGGGTGATCAGGCGGGCGATGCCGATCGGCAGGGCGATCACGATCAGCAGCGACGTCCGGAGGGGTTCGAGGTGGCTGGCCGCGAAGATCAGCGTGGTGAGCACGAACGCCGCCCACCGGCTCCAGCGCTGCCGCTCGATCGCGCCCCACAGCAGGCCGCGGTAGACGATCTCCTCGCACACCGGGCCGAGGAAGCACACGTAGAGGAACATCACGATGGCGGCGGTGAGGGGCAGGCCCGCGCCGTCCACCAGTTCGCTGATGGCGGAGGTGGCGTTCTTGTCGCCGACCACCTTCGACCAGATCACCGCGGCCACGTAGGTGAGCACCAGGCCTAGCGCGCCCAGCTTGAGGCCGACCTTCACGTCCGCCCAGTCCCAGGCCATCCGCAGGTCCTGGAACGGGCCGTTGCCGCGCAGGTACGTGATCGTCACCGCGACGCAGGCGGCCAGCACCGTCGGCACCATCGAGCCGACCAGGATGAACGTCACGGAACGGCCGAGGTCCGTGCCCGACGTGCGGGCCAGGGCGCCGATGAACACGGCGCTGAGCACGAACACCGCCTCGACCAGCAGGAACGCGCCGAAGCCCCAGCGCTGGCCGGTCCGCGCCGGTTCCGGCTCACGGCCGACCGCGCGGACACTGGCGATCAGGCCTGTCGGAGGTTCATCCGATGGTGTCACAGCCATCCACCCTAATCAGCCGGTGTACAGGTAGACGGCGGGCAGCAGGTTGTTCGCCGCGTGGGCGACGACGCTGGCGGCCACCCGGCCGGTGATCATGCGGGCCGCGCCGATGGCGAGGCCCTGTGCGAACAAGCCGATCATGCGCCAGCTCTCCTCGTGCAGGAACGCGAAGATGAGGGCGGTGAGCGCGAGGATCGCCAACCTGGGGATCTTGTAGTGGGCCAGGGCCTGCCACAGCGCGCCCCTGGTGAGGATCTCCTCGGTCAGCGGGGCGCCGATGAGGACGAAGAGCGCCGCGGCGGCCAGCCAGACCGTGCGGCCACCGGAAAGCGCTTCGATCTGCTCCAGGGAGCTGGACTGGTCCGGGTTGAAGCGCAGCAGCAGCGCGCCGACGAGCCAGGCGGCCAACAGCGCCACGCCGCCCGCGGCCAGGCCGACCTTGACGTCGCGCCAGGTGGGGACGAGGCCGAAGTCCCGGCCGGGTCCGTTGCCCATGCGCCAGGAGACGACCACGGGGCCGAGGCCGAGGAGGACGTTCGGCAGGAAGACGAGGAGCAGCAGCGGGCCGAGGACGGGCGGATCGGTGATGTCCACTTCGGCGAAGCGGTCGGCGGTCGCCGCGGTGAAGACGAGGGTCGCGACGTGGTAGCCCGCGAGGCCGGTGAAGAACGCCAGGAAACCCCAGTGCGCCCTGCCGGTGTCCTGGTCCTGCTGTTCCTCCACTCGTCCGAACGTAGTGGTCCGGGGGGTGGGGGTACCGCACGAGGTCGTTCAAGATCACCCTGACGGCGGCAGCACTGTCACCGGACGCGGGAAGAATTGCGCCCGGAACGCCCTCTGGCCGGATTGTCGGTGGCCGGCCGCGGTGCCGGGTCGTTCGCGATGTCGGGCCAGCCGCGATGTCGGGTCGGCCGCGATGTCGGACCGGCCACGATGTCAGGCCAGCCACGATGTCGCGTCCGGCCGCGGTGCCAGGCCGGTCGCGGTGTCGGGCCAGCGCGGGTGTCGGGCCAGCGCGGGTGCCGGGCCAGCCACAATGGCGGGTCGGTCGCGGTGTCGGGACGGCGCGGGTGTCGGGCCGGCGCGGGTGTCGGGGTCAGTTGTGGATTCGGCCGCGCAGCATGACCAGCTTCGGGTGGCGCAGGGCGTCGAGGTCGGTTCGCGGGTCGGTGTCGTAGACCACGACGTCGGCCGCCGCGCCCTCCGTCAGCGACGGGAACCCCAGCCATTCGCGCGCGGCCCACGAGGCGGCGGCGAGGGCTTGGGTGGGGGTCATGCCCACCCGGTTCAGGGCCTGGATCTCGTCCACGATCCGACCGTGCTTGATACCGCCGCCCGCGTCGGTGCCCGCGTACACCGGAACGCCCGCCTCGATCGCCTTGGCGACCGTGTCGGTGTTCCGCGCGTACAAGTCCCGCATGTGCCGCTGGTAGGCCGGGTACCGGTCCGCGCCGGCCGCGATGGCCGGGAAGTTCTCGACGTTGATCAGGGTCGGCACCAGCGCGGTGCCGTGGCGGGCCATCCGGGCGATGGTGTCGTCGGTCAGGCCGGAGCCGTGCTCGATGCAGTCGATGCCCGCGTCGAGCAGGGCGGGCAGGGCCTCTTCACCGAACACGTGCGCGGTGACCCTGGCCTTGTTCTCGTGCGCGACCTTGATCGCCTCGGTGAGGACGTCCTGGCTCCACAGGGGCGCCAGGTCGCCGGTGTCCCGGTCGATCCAGTCACCGACGAGCTTGACCCAGCCGTCACCCTCGGCGACCTGCTCGGCCACCGCGGACGGCAGGTCGGCCGGGTCCTCGACCTCCACGCCGATGTACTTGAGGTACCGCTTGGGCCGGGCCAGGTGCCTGCCCGCGCGGATGATGCGGGGCAGGTCCAGCCGCTCCTGCAACGGCCGGGTGTCCAGCGGCGAACCGCAGTCCCGGATGAGCAGCGTGCCCGCCTCCCGGTCCGCCAACGCCTGGTCGACGGCCTCGGGCAGGTCCACCGCGCCCTTGGCACCCAGACCGACGTGGCAGTGCGCGTCCACCAGGCCGGGCACGAGGTAGCCGCCGTCGACCACGGTGGTGGCGCCCGGGACGGGCCCGGTGCGGATCCGGCCGTTCACCACCCACAAATCCTGCGGGCCGTCGCCCTCGGGGAGGACCACGCCCCGCAGGTGCAGGCCGGTCACTTGCCGAACTTCAGCTTCGACGGGTCGAAACCGGGTGGCAGCTGGTCGAGACCGCCGAGACCGGGCGGGAGCTCGTTCGCGCCGCCCTGCGGGGGCATTCCGGGCATGCCCGGCATACCGCCGGGGAGCATGCCGGGGAACCCGCCGCGCATCTTCGGCGGCGTCGGGCCGCGGCCCTTGCCCTTCTTCCCCTTCTTACCGCCCTTGCCCTTGCGGTTGTTCTTGCCGCCCGCACCCGGCAGGCCGAACCGGCCGGCCATCTGGCTCATCATCTTGCGGGCTTCGAAGAAGCGGTTGACCAGGTCGTTCACATCGGCGACCCGGACGCCCGAGCCGTTCGCGATGCGCAGCCGCCGGGACGCGTTGATGATCTTCGGGTCGTCCCGCTCGGCCGGGGTCATGCCGCGGATGATGGCCTGGACCCGGTCGAGGTGCTTCTCGTCCAGCCCGGCCAGCTGGTCCTTCATCTGACCCGCGCCGGGCAGCATGCCGAGCAGGTTCGCGATCGGCCCCATCTTGCGCAGGGCGAGCATCTGCTCCAGGAAGTCCTCCAGCGTCAGCTGGCCGGAGCCCATCTTGACCGCGGCGGCCTCGGCCTGGTCCGCGTCGAACGCCTGTTCCGCCTGCTCGATCAGGGTGAGCATGTCGCCCATGCCCAGGATGCGGCTCGCCATCCGGTCCGGGTGGAAGACGTCGAAGTCCTCCAGCTTCTCCCCGTTCGAGGCGAACAGGATCGGCTGCCCGGTGACCTCGCGGACGCTGAGCGCCGCGCCACCGCGGGCGTCGCCGTCCAGCTTGGTGAGCACCACGCCGGTGAAGCCGACGCCGTCGGCGAACGCGGTCGCGGTGTTGACCGCGTCCTGGCCGATCATCGCGTCGACCACGAACAGCACTTCGTCGGGGCTGATGGCAGTCCTGATGTCGAAGGCCTGCCGCATCATCTCCTCGTCGACGCCGAGGCGGCCCGCGGTGTCGACCAGCACGACGTCGTGCTGGGCCCGCTTGGCCTCCTCGATGCCCTTGCGGGCCACGTCGACCGGGTCGCCGACGCCGTTGCCCGGCTCGGGGGCGAACACGGGCACGCCCGCGCGCTGGCCGACCACCTGGAGCTGGGTCACCGCGTTGGGCCGCTGGAGGTCGCAGGCCACCAGCATCGGGGTGTGCCCCTGGCCCTTGAGCCACTTGGCGAGCTTGCCCGCCAGGGTCGTCTTGCCGGCGCCCTGCAGACCCGCGAGCATGATCACGGTCGGCGGGTTCTTGGCCAGGTTCAGCCTGCGGGTCTCCCCGCCGAGGATGCCGACGAGCTCCTCGTTGACGATCTTGACGACCTGCTGGGCCGGGTTCAGGGCCTGGCTGACCTCGGCGCCCTTGGCGCGCTCCTTGACCTTCGCGATGAACGTCCGCACCACGGGCAGCGCGACGTCGGCCTCCAGCAGCGCGACCCGGATCTCGCGCGCGGTCGCGTCGATGTCGGCCTCGGTGAGCCGCCCCTTGCCCCGCAGGTTCTGCAGGACCGAGGTGAGCCGGTCGGAAAGGGTGTTGAACACGTTGCCGCCAGACCTCGCACGTCGTCGGTGGTTTCCTCGTTTCCAGGGTAGCCGTTCACGCCGGCGTCACCGACAGCCGCAGGTGGTCCCGGCGGGTCAGCAGGGTCAGGCCCTGCCAGCCGCGCGGTGGCGCACCGGCGGCGAAGCGGGAACGCAGCCTGGCCGCGCGGCGGACGTGCCGGGTGAACGACCGGGAGCGGATCAGCCTGCCCCGCTTGACCTGCCCGGACAACGCCTCCTCCGGGCTGGCGTCGAGCCACAGGAAGTGCCTGGGCCGGTTGGTGAGCACGCCGACGGCGACCAGTCCGGCGCGGGTGGTCGGTCGGGTCGACGGCTCGTGCACCAGCAAGAGGCCGGCCGCGGTGAGCGCGAACCAGAGGATGCGGGCGCGGTGCACGAGGTGCACCAGCGGTCGGTAGAGGCGGTACGGCACGGTCTTCGGGACGAGGGCGCGCAACCTGGTCCGCACCTGGTCGGAGTCCAACACGACGGCGGGCGCTCCACCCGTGTCGGCGGCAGCGAGCAGCGTGGACTTACCCGCTCCCGGCAGTCCGGCCAGCACGATCAGCGAGCGCGGCCTCACGGCGACAGCGGTCATCACGTCCATACTAAAGAGACGTTCCGGACAACCACGAGTTCCCAGGTGCCCGGAGGCGGCCCAACCCCTCGACGGGCCGCCTCCGGGCACGTGGTGGCGTCACCCCCCGCCCCACCCTGGTCGGGCGGACCGGCCCCCCGCGCCATGCCGGGAAGTCTGCCCCGGCACGGGGGTCCGACGTCAGCGTGAGCACCCGTGGTGGGTTGTGCGTAGAGCTACGCAACCGCTCCGCGGGCTTCACCCCGCGGCGTGCAGGACCGCCTGTTCGATCTTGCGGCGCCGGGCGGCGTCCACGCCCTCCGGCACGGTGACGGCGAACGAGTCGACGACCGTCGAGCCCAATGTGGACACTCGCGCCCACACGATGTCCACACCGGACTGCTCCAACGCGTCCGCGACCCGGTGCAGCAGTCCGATCCGGTCGGCCGCGCGCAGTTCGAGCACCACCGCGCCGGACGACTCGTCGTCGAACCAGAGCACCTTCGGCGGTGGCGGGTCGGTCGGCGGGCCGCCGTAGTCGCGTTCCTTCGCGGCGAGCTTGTCGGCCAGCGCGAGGGTGCCGTCCACGGCCCTGGTGAGTTGTTCGCGCAACAGGGTCACGTCCGGCAGGGAACCGAACCTCGGCGACACCGTGAACACGTCGACGGCCGCCGCGCCGAGCGACGGGTCGCTGTGGGAGCGGAGGGTCGCGGCGTGCACTTCGAGGGAGTTGAGCGCCAGCACGCCGGCAGCACGGGAGAGCAGGCCCGGACGGTCCGGCGCGACGACCGTGACGGTGGCCGCGTGGTCGGCCGGGTCGATCAGCACGTCCGGCCTGCCGCTGGCCAGCACGGCCTGGGCGAGGTCCTGCTGGCGCTGGTCCAACGGCTCCGGCTTGGGCAGCGGGTCGCCCGCCATCGCCGTCCGGCAGCGCGCCACCAGGTCGCTGATCAGCGACGCCTTCCAGTCCGACCAGACGCCGGGACCGGTCGCCACCGCGTCCGCCTCGGCCAGCGCGTAGAGCAGTTCCAGCAGCACCGGGTCGCCGCCCAGCGTGTCCACCACGCGGCGCACGGTGGCCTCGTCCTCCACGTCGCGGCGCGTGGCCGTGTGCGGCAGCAGGAGGTGGTGGCGCACCAGGGCGGTGAGTGTGACGACGTCCTGCGGCCACAGGCCGAGCCGTTCGGCGATCTGGGTGGTGAGCGCGGCCCCCACCTCGGAGTGGTCCGCCTGCCTGCCCTTGCCGATGTCGTGCACCAGCGTGCCCAGCAGGAGCAGGTCGGGCCGGGACACCCTGGTCACCAGGCGGGCCGCGTGCGCGGTGGCCTGCACCAGGTGGCGGTCCACGGTCCACGTGTGCGCGGCGTCACGGGGCGGCAGGTCCCGCACCGCTCCCCACTCCGGGAAGAGCCTGCCCCACAGGCCGGTGCGGTCCAGCGCCTCGACCACGTCGATCAGGCCCGTGCCGCTGCCCAGCAGGGCCAGCAGCTCTTCCCGCGCCTCCCTCGGCCACGGCTGGCGCAGTTCGGGCGCGGAGTCGGCGAGCTTGGCCAACGTGCCCGCGGCGATCGGGTGCTTGCTGCGGGCGGCGGCCGTGGCGACGCGCAGCAGCAGGGCCGGATCGCGGCTCGGCACGGCGTCACGGGCCAACGCCACTTCGGACCCGTGCAGCACCACGCCTTCGTCCAGCGGTCGTCTCGCCGGTGCGCGCCTGAGCGGGGAACGGGCGAACACCCCCAGCCCGCGCTTGGGCACGGCAGCGCGCGCTGTGCGCATCGCCACGTCCACGGCGTACACGATCGTGCGTGCCGCCGACGACATCGCGCGGGCCAGCATGAAGCGGTCCTGGAGGCCCAACGCGGCGGCGACCTCGTCGCCGTCCTGCGCGCGGAGCACGTCCCGCGGCCTCCCCGCCACCCGCCGCAGCTCGGTGCGCACGTCCAGCAGCAGCTTGCGTGCCTCGTTGACCTCGGCGGACGGCCGGTCGGTCAGCTGCGCCGCGCTCAACGCGTCCAGCAGCGTGACGTCCCGCAGCCCGCCACGGCCGTGCTTCAGGTCCGGCTCGACGCGGTGCGCGATCTCGCCGCTGCGCGCCCACCGCCGCGACGCCGACTCGGACATCTCGTCCAGCCGCGTGCGGACCCCCGTGCGCCACGCCTGACGCGCGCTGTCCGCCAACCGCCCGCTGATCACCTGGTCGCCCGCGATGTGGCGGATGTCCAGCAGCCCCAACGCGGTGCGCAGGTCACCGGCGGCGACGCGCAGCGCCTCGCCGACCGTGCGCACCGAGTGGTCCAGGCCGATGCCGGAGTTCCACAGCGGGTACCAGAGCTTCTCGGCGATCTGGTCCACGCCCTTGTGCCCGTTGTGCACCAGGAGCAGGTCCAGATCGGAATAGGGCACCAGCTCGCGCCTGCCCAAACCCCCCACGGCGACCAGCGCGACCCCGCCGCCCGGTCCACCGACGCCTGCTTGCGCGGCGTGCGCGGTGAGCCAGAACTCGTGCAGGTCCACCAGCGCCTCGCGCAGCGACTCCCCCGTCAAACGGCGCCGACCTGGCGCGAGCAGCCGATCGCGTGCTCGCACCAGGTCGTCAGCCGTGACGACGGCCGTCTCGGCGTTCTCCATACGGCCGTCCCCCATCCCTACCGCGGAGCCCTATAGGGCATCCGAGCCGCGCTCACCGGTCCGGACGCGGATGACGGTGTCGACCGGGGTGACCCAGACCTTCCCGTCGCCGATCTTGCCGGTGCGGGCGGCTTCCACGACGGCGTCGAGGGTCTTCTCCACGGCGGCGTCGTCCACCAGCACCTCGATCCGCAGCTTCGGCACGAAGTCGACGGCGTACTCGGCGCCGCGGTAGACCTCGGTGTGGCCCTTCTGCCTGCCGTAGCCCTGAACCTCGCTGACGGTCATGCCGAGCACGCCGAGCTGCTCCAGGGACGCCTTCACGTCGTCGAGGGTGAACGGCTTGATGATCGCGGTGACCAGCTTCATGACTTGTTGCTCCCCTCGAGGACCGCAGTGGCGCCGGCGGCGACACTGGGCTTGCTGCCGCCACGGGTGCCGAGGCCGCTGCCGAACTCGTACGCGGTCTCCGCGTGCTCGGCCTCGTCGATGCCGCCCACCTCGGACTCCTCGTCGACGCGGAAGCCGACGGTGAGCTTGACCAGGTAACCCAGGACCAGGCTGAGCACGAACGAGTAAGCGAGCACGGCGAGCGCGCCCACGGCCTGCCGCCACAGCTGGTCCACGCCGCCACCGTAGAAGAGGCCGTTGATGCCCGCCGGGGCGTCGGCGCTGGCGAAGAAGCCGATCAGGATGGTGCCGGAGAGACCGCCGACCAGGTGCACGCCGACCACGTCGAGCGAGTCGTCGAAGCCGAAGCGGTACTTGAGGCTGACCGCCAGGGCGCACAGGGCGCCGGTGATCGCGCCGATCGCGATGGCGCCGAGCGGGGTGACCGAGGAGCAGGCGGGGGTGATGGCGACGAGGCCCGCGACGACGCCGGACGCGGCGCCGAGCGTGGTGGCGTTGCCGTCGCGGACGCGTTCCACGACCAGCCAGCCGAGCATCGCGGCGCAGGTGGCGACGAGCGTGTTGACGAGCGTGACGCCGGCGGTGCCGTTCGCGCCGAGGGCGGAGCCCGCGTTGAAGCCGAACCAGCCGAACCACAGCAGACCGGCGCCGAGCACGACCAGCGGCAGGCTGTGCGGCTTCATCCGGTCCTTCGGCCAGCCGACGCGCTTGCCGAGGACGAGCGCCAGGGCGAGGCCGGCCGCACCGGCGTTGATGTGGACCGCGGTGCCGCCGGCGAAGTCGATCGCCAGCAGGTCGTTGGCGATCCAGCCGCCCGGGTCGACGACGTTGCCGTCGGCGTCCTTGCCGTCGAAGTCGAACACCCAGTGCGCGACCGGGAAGTACACGAGCACCGACCACAGGCCGGCGAACAGCAGCCACGGCCCGAAGCGCGCCCGGTCGGCGATCGCGCCGGAGATCAGCGCCACCGTGATGATGGCGAACATCGCCTGGAAGGCGACGAAAACGGTGCTCGGGATCGTCCCGGCCAGGGATTCCTTGCCGAGCAGCCCGTCCAGGCCGAAGAACTCGAACGGCTTGCCGAGCAGACCCGCGCCGACGTCACCGCCGAACGCCATGGAATAGCCGACCAGCACCCAGAGCACACCGACCACGGCGATTGCGCCCAGGCTCATCATCATCATGTTGAGCACACTCTTCGACCGGACCATGCCCCCGTAGAAGAAGGCAAGTCCCGGCGTCATCAACAGCACCAGTGCGGCACTGGTGAGCACCCAGGCGGTGTCCCCTGTATCCACGTCGACCTCCACTGCACGTCGGTTGCAGGGAGCATCGGGATGTCCTGTTTCGCGCGGTTGCGCCGAAGGTTTCGCGCGCGTGAACTGTCCGGCCCCTGGTGTTACGGCCAGGTTTCGCGCGCTTGAAGCAAGTGCTTCCGCCTGCGACCAGTCCCGGTGGCAGTGGAATTTCCGGTGACGGAACGTGCGAGGCGGTCTCGCCTTTGCGGTGGTTCGTGTGATCGGGCGGGACGACCCGGCGACGGTGGGTCACCGGACCCGCCGGTGGACGGAGGCCGCCCCCACCCGGGGGTGGAGGCGGCCTCGGCTCGTCGGGTCCGCGCTACCCGAGCCAGCCCGGGATGGCCGGGCTCGGGCCGGTCGGCACGTCCAGGTCCAGCGACGCGACCGACTGCGGCGGCGGCTCGACCGCGGCGCACCGCGCGCCGGGACGCGGGGTCTTGAGGTTGATCAGGTAGTCGTCCGTCGCGCCGCGGGTGCAGTCGCTGCGGCGGTAGACGCCGTGGCCCCAGCCCTCGTAGGTCAGCAGGACCGTGGTGTCACGGCTCTGCCGGTGGGCGTTGACCGCCCACTCGTACCCGGTGGCCGGGTCGTAGAGGGCGTTCGTCATCAGGATCTTCGGCGCGTCCTTGATCCTGAGCCGGTGCTGCGGGTTGTTCACCTTCTCCGGCAGGCCGACGCAGCCCGCGGTCGCCCGGTGCCCGAGCGACGAGCCGCGCATGTGCGGCGCGAGCTGCCGGGAGCGGTCCACCAGGGCGGAGAACTCGCGGTGGCTGCCGACCCGGATCGCCCAGTCCTGGCAGAACACGGCCGGGAACGGGTTGTGCAGCGTCTCCACCTGCGCGGTGAAGGCGGACGACGTCGCCGGCCCCTCGTCCAAGGCGACGAGGAAGTCGGCCAACTGCGCCCACCGGGGACCGTAGAACGCGCTGAACGCGACGCCGATGATGTCGTCGGCGGTCACCTCGTACTCGGGGTTCGCGGGGTCGACGATCTCGCCGCGGTCGGCCCGGTCGAGCAGGTTGTCCCAGAACTTCGCGACCTCCCGGCCGTGCAGGGCGCACGACTCGGTGCGGTCGCACCACTTCACGAACTCCTCGAACGAGGACTCGGCGGTCGCGGCCTCGGTCTCGTTGAACCGCCACGTGCCGAGGCTGTGGTCCATGTTCGAGTCGATCACCATGGCGCGGATGTTCCGGCCGTACCGCTCGGCGTACTGCTGGCCGATCAGCGTGCCGTACGAGACGCCGAAGTAGTTGATCTTCTGCTCGCCGAGCGCCCGGCGCAGCGCGTCGATGTCCTGGATCACCGCGCCGGTGTCGGCGTGGTCGTAGATCGGGCCGGTGTGCTCGCGGCAGTCGGCGGCCAGCTCGCGGTTGTAGGCGCCGAGCGCCTCGAACTCCTGCGGGCTCGTCGGGTACATCGACGGCTGCTTTTCCAGCACTTCGCGGGAGCACCGCACCGGCGCGCTGCGGGCGACACCGCGCGGGTCGAACCCGATGATGTCGAAGCGCTCCTGCACCTCCTGGCTGAAGTAGCCGTTCGCGCCGAGGGCGAAGTCGACGCCCGAGCCGCCGGGGCCGCCGGGGTTGATCACCATGATGCCGACCCGCTTGGCCGGGTCGGTCGCCTTGCGGCGGGCCACGGCGAGGTCGAACTTCTCACCGCTCGGGTTCGCCCAGTCGACGGGCAGGCGCAACGTGCCGCACTCGACCTCGGCCAGTTCGGGGCATGGCTGCCAGTCGATCCCTGTCGCGCCTTGTGGTTCCGTTTCGGCCGTGGCGAATGACGTCGTCCCCGTGACGAGCGCGAGGGCGGTGGCCACACCGCCGAGCGCCCGGATGATCGGTCGCACAGGTTCCTCCCTAGTTCCTGTTCACCCAATCGGGTTATCGCAGGCTTCCAGGGCGGCCGAACACGCCACAACCGACTGAAGTCTTCCCCGTAATCAACCCATGGGCTGACAGCATTTCGTGTACATCACGAGAAATGCTGATAGCGCTGGGTGATCACCCTGAGGCCATTCGGGGTCAAGCCACCGAACAGCCGCAGTCGTGCCATCCCGCCGTCCGGGTAGATGTCGAGCCGCGCGTGGGTCGCTTCGGCGTCCTGGTCGATCCGGAACCGGTGACGGGTGTCCGGCTGGAGGCGCGTCCGGGGCAGCACGTCGAACTCCGCGCCGGTGCTCGCGTTCCTGCCCCGGACCGACGCCCAGCCGGGCGCGTTTCCCTTGAAGTGGCTCGTGTCGAGCTCGGCGAGCCGGATGACGCCCGGCGCGGCCAGTTCGACCTCCACCCAGTCGTTCCCGTCGTCGCGCCGCCGCGCGGTCTCCCAGCCCTCGCCCATCACGGTGGCCTGGCCCGGGGCGATGAGGTTGGCGGGCGAGCCGTAGAACATGTCGCTGCACCCGGTGACCGCCGCGCCGTTCTCCGACGCGGCCAGGTCGAGCGCGTCGGCGACGATCAGGTCCGGGTCGACCACCGGCCGGCCGAACACGCGCAGCCTCGCCACGCCGCCGTCCGGGTAGATGGTCAGCCGGACGTGCGTGTACCGGCGTTCCGCGGACACCTCGAAGTAGTGCTTCCGGTCGCCGCCGAGCGGTGACCTGGGAACCACGGTCTCCCAGTCGGTCAGCTCGTCGGGGCCGGGGTAGCCCTTGGCGGCGGTCGCCTCGACCGACGCGAACGGCGGGTAGTTGCCCTTGAAGAACGCGGTGTCGACCACGACGCCCCGGATCACGCCCGGCAGGCCGAGGCGGACGACCGCCCGGTCCTCCCCCTGCTCACGCCGGCGGCGCGTCTCCCACCCGTCGTAGACCTGGCCCTTGTGCCCGAACGTGTAGGTCCGGTACTCCGGCTCGGGCTTGCGGATCAGGTTCTCGCGTTCGGCGAACAACTCGTCGTTGGCCCACACCACGCTGCCGCCCGCGGCACGGCAGGCCAGGTCCGGGAGTCGGGTCCAGTCGGGCGCTTCGCTCATGCGGCTCCTCACTCGGGTTCTCGGCTGGGCGGTGAGCGGGTCAGGAGCGCGTCAGCAAAAGCCCGCGCGGTCGGTCGCCCACCGGCTGACCGCGCAGCCAGGTCTGCCGCACGACGCCCGCCAGCGGACGGCCGTGGTACGGCGTGACGGGGTTGCGGTGGCGCAGCCTGGCGCGGTCCACCACGAACGCGTCGTCCGGCGCGAACACGCAGAAGTCGGCGTCCGCACCGGGTGCGATGCGGCCCTTGGCGCCCAGCCCGACCAGGTCGGCGGGGTTGGTGGCCATCCACCGGACCACGTCGGTCAGCGCGTGGCCGCGTTGCCGTGCCTGGGTCCACACGGCCGGCAGGCCCAGTTGCAGGCTCGCGATACCGCCCCACGCGGTGGCGAAGTCGCCCTGTTTCAGGTCGGGCGTGCACGGCGAGTGGTCCGTGACGACGAGGTCGACCACGTCGTCGCGCAGGGCCTGCCAGAGCTGTTCGCGGTTGGCCGCGTCACGGATCGGCGGGCAGCACTTGAACTCCGTCGCCGCGTCGCCGATCTCCTCCGCGACGAACGTCAGGTAGTGCGGGCACGTCTCGGCGGTGAGCCGCAGCCCGCGTTCCTTCGCGGCCCGGACCCGGCTCACGGCCTCGCCGCTGGACAGGTGCAGGACGTGCAGCCTGGCCCCGGTCTCCTCGGCCAGGCCCACGACGGTGGCGACGGCGTGCGACTCGGCCCGGTGCGGCCGGGAGTCCAGGAAACCCCGGTAGCCGGGGCCGGGTTCGGTGACGTCGTGCGGGTCCTCGGCGTGCACGATCGTGAGGGCGTCCCGCGACCGGAGTCCGGTCAGGGCGGCCCGCAGCTGGTCGTCGGTGACGTGCGGGAACTCGTCGACGCCGGAGTGGATCAGGAAGCACTTGAAGCCGAACACGCCCGCGTCGTGCAGGTCCGCGAGGTCGTCCAGGTTGGTCGGCACGATGCCGCCCCAGAACCCGACGTCCACGTGCGCCTTGTCGCGGGCCGACTCCTGCTTGGCCTTCAGGGCGGCGACGGTGGTCGTCGGCGGCAGGCTGTTCAGCGGCATGTCGACGATCGTGGTCACGCCACCGGCCGCCGCCGCCCTGGTCGCCGTGTCGAAGCCCTCCCAGTCGCTGCGGCCGGGGTCGTTCACGTGGACGTGCGTGTCGACCAGGCCGGGGAGGAGGACTTCGTCGTCCGCGAGTTCGACCACCGCGTCGCCGTCCAGGTGCTCGGCCACCGCGACGATCCGGCCGTCCTCGACGCCGACGTCGGCACGGCGCTCACCGTCGGGGGTGATCACTCGGGCCGCGCGGAGCACCAGGTCCATGGGCCTCACTCTGGCACCCGGCCGACCGCGATGCGACCGGCCGGAGGTCGGGGGTTCGGTCCCTCGTGCCACGGCAGGGGTTCGCGCTCGCGGACGGAGGACAGGCACGTCCTCGGTGACGGCGCAAGACTGGTTGACACGCTCGGAGGGCGCTCGTACCGTCCCTCTTTGCGGAAATGGGATTCCGCGATACAGAAAAGGGAGCCTCGGTGCCCGATCTGGAAGGGTTCAACTCCGCGCCTCCGGGCCGACTCCGCCCCCTGCTCACCGACTGCCTCGCGGTGCCGCGCTGGGTCGACGCGCTGCTGGCCGGCCGCCCGTACGCCGACGTGGACGCGCTGCTCGCCGCGTCGGACCGGCACGCCGACCTGACCGACGACGAAGTCCGCACCGCCATCTCGGGGCACCCGCGCATCGGTGAGAAGTCCGACGCGGGTGGTGCGTCGGCGAAGTGGTCGGCCGCCGAGCAATCAGGCGTCACCGCGTCGCTCTCGGACCGCCTGCGGGCCGCCAACTCCGCGTACGAGGACCGTTTCGGGCACATCTACCTCGTGTGCGCGACCGGGCTGACCGGTGAGCAGGTGCTGGCCGACCTCGCGGCGCGGATGGACAACCCGCCGGACGCCGAACTCCGCGTGGTGAGGCGGGAACTGGCGAAGATCGCTGCCCTGCGGCTGCGGAAGGTGCTGGCATGACGACGCTCTCCACGCACGTGCTCGACGCCGAGGCGGGCCGCCCCAAGGTGGGCGTGCCGGTGCGGCTGGAACGCGACGGGGCGGTGCTGACCGAAGGCGTGACCGACGACGACGGCCGACTCCGGTTCGACGCGGACCTGGCGGCGGGCGTGCACCGGCTGGTGTTCGCGGTCGACACGCCGTTCTACCCGGAGATCACCATCGCGTTCCGGGTCGCGGACGACGGGCCGGCGCACCTCCACGTGCCGATCCTGTTGAGCCCGTTCGCCTTCACCACCTACCGAGGGAGCTGACCGATGGCCATCGTCCTGGGGCCCAACCAGTACGGGAAAGCGGAGAACCGGCTCGTCACGGTGACCCGCGACGGTGCCGTGCACACGATCAAGGACCTCACCGTCGGCACCTCCCTGCGCGGCGACCTGGCGGACACGCACCTGACCGGCGACAACGCCAAGGTGCTCGCGACCGACACGCAGAAGAACACCGTGTACGCCTTCGCCAAGGAGTCGCCGGTCGGCGAGATCGAGGACTTCGCGCTGCGGCTGGGACGGCACTTCGTCTCGTCCCAGGAGGCGATCAGCGGCGCGCGGGTGCTGATCGACGAGCACGCGTGGGAGCGGATCGAGGGCAACGACCACTCGTTCGTGCAAGGCACCAACGAGAAGCGGACCACCGCCGTGACCGTCGAGCGTGACCGCGCGTGGGTCGTGTCCGGTGTGCGGGACATGGTCGTGCTGAAGTCGACCGGGTCGGAGTTCCACGGCTTCCCGCAGGACCGGTACACGACGTTGAAAGAGGCGTACGACCGGATCCTGGCCACGTCGGTGACGGCGCGCTGGCGTTACGAGGGCGAGGAGGTCGACTGGGCTTCCAGCTTCACCGAGATCCGGCGGCTGCTGCTGGCCACGTTCGCGGCGAAGCACAGCCTGTCGTTGCAGCAGACTTTGTACGCGATGGGCGAGGCGGTGTTGCGGGAGCGGCCCGAGGTGGCCGAGGTGCGGCTGTCGATGCCGAACAAGCACCACTTCGCGGTCGACCTGTCCGCGTTCGGGCTGGAGAACGACAACGAGGTGTTCTACGCGGCCGACCGGCCGTACGGGCTCATCGAGGGGTCCGTGCTGCGTGACGACGCCGAGGACGCCGGGTCCGCCTGGTACACGCTGCCCACGTTCTGATCGGTCCTTGCCCAGGTCAGTCCTTGCGCAGGGCCATCCGCTGCATCCGCCAGGAGTGGAACAGGTCGGCTTCCGCGTACCAGTCGACGACGGTCGGCCGGGACGCGGTGGCCATGAACTCCAGCAGCACCGAGCGGTACGTCGTCAGCGGCAGGCCGACTCCCGGCGGGAAGTCCGTGTACGTCTCGTCCACGTACGGCGCGTCCGGATCGCCCTTCGGCCAGCCGTTGAACTCGTTGTCGACGTAGTTGAGGTAGCCCCACGGGCCGCGGACGGCGAGCACCAGGTTGTGGTCGCTCTCGCCTTCCGCGTCCACCGGGCGGCCGAAGTGCTCCACCATGCCGTCGTTGCACTCGGGCCGCGCCAGCGCGTCGATGAGCACGTCGACATCCGCCGCGCACGCCACCACCTGGTAGCGGAACTCGGCCCGCTCCAAGTCCGGCAGCCCGGTCCACAACCCGGCCCGCATGGTCATGCCCACACCCTGGCCGGTGCCGCGCGGATCGGCCTTTCGCCGGATCGAGAATCACCCGATCAAGCGATGCTGCGGTTACGCCCTCCGAGCCAGCGCCTGGAGATCCGTCACGGTGAGTCCGGTCGCACGGTGGATCTCGTCCTCCTCCAGGGCACCGCAGTCCAGGGCGCGGATGAACGAGGTGGACAACGCCTGCGCGGTCGCGGGCTCGTCCAGGATCGCGCCGCCGGCGTGCTCCACGTACGCCTTCAACCGGCGGGCGTCCGCCGCCACGCCTTCGAGGTAGAACGCGTGCACGGCGGCGTACCTGGTCACGAGCTGCGCCGGGTGCAAATCCCAGCCCTGGTAGAAGCCGTGCGCCAACGACCGCCGCACCAGCCGGTAGTGCGTGCGCCAGCCCTCGTGGACGTTGTCGCCCACCGGCAGCACGTTGGTCGAGCCGTCGGACAGGGCGACCCCGGTGCCCGCCGCGGACACCTGCATGACGTTTCGGGCGAAGTCGCACGCGCCGTGCGCCAAATGCTGGTGGGCCGCGCCGAGACCGCAGCCCGCCGTGTAGTCGTACGTGCCGAAGTGCAGGCCGCTGACGCGCCCGCGACCGGCTTCGATGAACGTCGGGATGGCCAGCCGGCCCTGCGGGTCCACGACCGACTGCGTCGTCTCGACCTGGATCTCGAACCTCAGCGGAAGCCCGAACAGGTCCAGCACGTCGCCGAAGACCTCGACCTGTGCCACCGACGTGACCTTCGGGAACGTGATCACGAAGGCCTCGGGCGCCTCGCCCAACGCGGTGAGGAACACGTCCAGCGTCCGGATGCCCCGTTCGCGCGAAGCCCTGGTGTCGAACGACTTCATCCGCAGCCCGAACCGGAGCGGCGCCACCCCGTCGCGCAGCCACTCCCGCACCACCGCCGCGGTGCGCTCGGCGTCGGCGTCCTCCTCCGCGTCGGAGCGGACGCCGTAGCCGTCCTCGAAGTCGATCCGCAGGTCTTCCACCGGTTCGGCGGCCAGCTTCGCCCGCACCCTCGTGTGGACGGCCTCAGCCGACCCCGGTGGCAGGTCGAGCACGTCCGCCAAGCCGTCCGGCGCGTGCTCGTCCAATGCCGCAAGCGCTTGCGCACCCCAGTCACCGGGCGTCGACGGGGTCACGCGGTCGGCGGGAACGTAGCAGGTGTGCACCGGCTGCCTGCCCGTCGGCGCGCGGAGCTCCACATCGGACAGCCGCGCGGTGACCGCCCGCACGGCGTCCGCCGACAACGACGTGCGCGGCACGTCAGCCGATCCGTTCGTAGGCGGGGAGGGTCAGGAAGTCCACGAACTCGTCGGCCAGCGCGACCCGCTCGAACAGCTCGACGGCCAGGTCGAGGTGCTCGCCTTCGAGCTCGTCCCTGGTCGCCGCCAGCACGGTGCGCACCAGCTCGGCGGTGACCGGCGTGCCGTCGTCCAGCACGACGTCGTTGTGCACCCACTGCCACAGCTGCGAGCGGGAGATCTCGGCGGTGGCCGCGTCCTCCATCAGGTTGTGGATGGCCGCCGCGCCGTTGCCGCCCAACCACGACAGCAGGTACCGCACGCCGACGTCCACGGCGGACTCCACGCCCGCGCGGGTCGCGCCGCCGCCGGCCGACTTGAAGTCCAGCAGCTGCTCGGCGGTCACGGACACCTCGGGCCGCAACACGTCGAGCTGGTTGGGCTTGCCCGCCAGCTTCGCGTCGAAGATCTCTTGGCACACCGGCACCAGGTCGGGGTGCGCCACCCACGAGCCGTCGAAGCCGTCGCCCGCCTCGCGGTCCTTGTCCGCGCGCACCTTCGCCAGCGCCTGCGCGGTGACCTCCGGATCGCGCCGGTTCGGGATGAACGCCGCCATGCCGCCCATCGCGAACGCACCGCGCTTGTGGCACGTGCGCACGAGCAGCTCGGTGTAGGCGCGCATGAACGGCACGGTCATCGTGATGCTGTTGCGGTCCGGCAGCACGAAGTCCGGCCCAGCGTCGCGGAAGTACTTGATGGTGCTGAACAGGTAGTCCCAGCGGCCCGCGTTCAGGCCGGACGCGTGGTCGCGCAGCTCGTAGAGGATCTCGTCCATCTCGAACGCGGCGGGGATGGTCTCGATCAGCACGGTCGCGCGGATCGTGCCGTGCGGGACGCCGAGCCGTTGCTGGGCGGCGGTGAAGACGTCGTTCCAGAGCCGGGCTTCGAGGTGGCTCTCCATCTTCGGCAGGTAGTAGTAGGGCTTGCCCAGCTCTGCGTTGTGGAAGAAGTGCAGGCCGAAGTCGACCAGCGCCCCGACGGCGGGCTCGCCGTCGATCTCGACGTGCCGCTCGGGCAGGTGCCAGCCGCGCGGCCGGACCACGATCGTCGGCCGGGCCACGTCGTCGCGCAGGGCGTAGTGCTTGCCCTCCGGGGAGGTGTGCTCGATCGTGCCGCGGGCCGCGTCGTAGAGGTTGACCTGGCCGGAGACGACGTTGTGCCAGTGCGGCGTGTTGGCGTCCTCCAAGTCGGCCAGCCACACCTTCGCGCCGGAGTTCAGGGCGTTGACGGTCATCTTCCGCTCGGTCGGGCCGGTGATCTCGACCCGTCGGTCGCGCAGCGGCTCCGGCGCTTCGGCGACCTTCCAGTCACCGTCGCGAACGGCCTGCGTTTCGGGCAGGAACCCGAGCGGTCGGCGTTCGGAGCGGCGGGCGATCAGCTCGTCCCGGGTGGCGGCGAAGTCGCGGTGCAGTCCGGCGACGAACTCCAGCGCGTCCGGCGTGAGGATGTCGTCCCCGCGCTCCACTTCGCCCCCGAGGACGCGAACACCGGACATGGGAGCCCCACCTCGATTCCGAGTCGGTTTCTACTTCGCGGACTATAGTTTTCACAAGGCGGAACGGCAATGAAGGAGTGATCCTCGGTGGCACGAGCGTCCACGGGTGGCGTCCAGTCGCTGCAACGTGCCTTCGACCTGCTGGAACGCCTGGCCGACGCGGGGGGCGAGGCGAGCCTGTCCGAGCTCGCCGCCACCTCCGGCCTGCCGCTGCCGACCATCCACCGGCTCATCCGCACCCTCGTCACGCTGGGGTACGTGCGGCAGAACAGCAACCGGCGGTACACGCTCGGGTCGCGGCTGATCCGGTTGGGCGAGAGCGCGTCGCGGCAGTTCGGCACGTGGGCGCGGCCGTTCCTGGCGCAGCTGGTGGACCAGGTGGAGGAGACCGCGAACCTGGCCGTGCTGGACGGTGACGAGGTGGTGTACGTGGCGCAGGTGCCGTCACGGCACTCGATGCGGATGTTCACCGAGGTGGGCCGCCGCCTGCTGCCGCACGGCACGGGCGTGGGCAAGGCGATGCTGTCCCAGCTGCCGCGTGACGAGGTGCGTGCCCTCCTGGCCCGCACCGGCCTGCCCGCGTACACGCCGAACACCATCACCGACGCGGAGGAGCTGGTGGCGTCGCTGGACCGGATCGCGGCGCAGGGCTACGCGCTGGACGAGAGCGAGCAGGAGCTGGGCGTCCGGTGCGTCGCGGTGCCCCTGCACGGCGCACCGACCCTCGCCGCCGTCTCGGTCTCCGGCCCCGACAGCCGCCTGACCAAGGAGTCCTTGGCCCGGATCATCCCCGCGGTCCTGGCCGTCGCCAACCGCCTCTCCGCCCAGTCCACCCACCCCACAACCCCGTGAGTCCTACGTTCAGAACCCGTGAGTCCTACGTTCAGGACCTATGAGTTCAACGCTCAGAACGCCCGACGTCGACGGCTCCGTGTTCTGAGCGTTGAATTCGGGGGTTCCGAACGTAGGACTCACGCGGCCTGAACGTAGGACTCACGCGGTCTGGACGTAGGACTCTCGGTTAGTCGAGGAGGGCGTCCACGAAGGCGGCGGGCTCGAACGGGGCCAGGTGGTCGGCGCCCTCGCCCAGGCCGACGAGCTTGACCGGGACGCCCAGCTCGCGCTGCACCTGGAACACGATGCCGCCCTTGGCCGTCCCGTCGAGCTTGGTCAGCACGATGCCGGTCACGTTGACGACCTCGGCGAACACCCGCGCCTGGGTCAGGCCGTTCTGGCCGGTGGTGGCGTCCAGGACGAGCAGCACCTCGTCCACCTCCGCCTGCTTCTCCACCACCCGCTTGACCTTGCCCAGCTCGTCCATCAGCCCGGTCTTGGTGTGCAGCCGGCCCGCCGTGTCGATCAGCACGGTGTCCACGGACGCCTCGACGCCCTGCTTCACCGCCTCGAACGCCACCGAAGCCGGGTCCGCGCCCTCGGCGCCCCGGACGGTCGACGCGCCCACACGTGAGCCCCACGTCTCCAACTGGTCCGCGGCGGCGGCGCGGAAGGTGTCCGCCGCGCCCAGCAGCACGGTCCGACCGTCGGCCACCAGCACGCGGGCCAGCTTGCCGGTCGTCGTGGTCTTGCCGACGCCGTTCACGCCGACCACCAGCACCACGGCGGGCTTGACGCCGGAGCCGTCCACCGAGTGCGGCAGGGCGTTCACCGCGCGGCCCATCTCGGGGTGCAGGGCGTCGACCAGCACGTCCCGCAGCAACGCGCGGGCGTCGTCGGACGTGCGCACGCCGCGCGCCACGATCTGCTCCCGCAGCGCCGTCACGATCTGGTCCGTGATCGCCGCGCCCAGGTCCGCCATCAGCAGCGTGTCCTCGACGTCGGTCCACGAGTCCTCGTCCAGGTCACCCGCGCCCAGCAGCCCGAGCAGCCCCTGCCCGAACGTCGACCGGGACCGCGACAGCCGACCGCGCAGCCGCTCCAACCGACCGGACGTCGGCTCGATCTCCTCGATTTCGGACGCCGCTTCGGGCAGGTCGACCTCGACGAACCCGCGCTTGACCGAGTCACGTGGCACGGCCGCGTCGTCGCCGACCCCCGGCTGGCCGTCGACCTCGGTGCGGTCGGCCACCGGGTGCCGGACGGGCTCGACCACGTCGGCGGACGTGGCGCCGGCGGCAGGCGGTGCGGGCTTGACGGGCTCCCGGACGGGCTCCCGGACGGGCTCCGCGACGGGTTCGGCGGGTTTGGTCACCGGCGGCGCGGGCGCGTTGAACGTGATCGCGCCACCGGCCTGGTAGCCGCCCTTGGTCGGCTGCTCCGGCTCGCGCTCGATGAGGCTGATCCGCCGGCGCCGCGCCAGCACGACGCCCGTCACGAGGGCGACCGCGAGCAGCGCCACGACGACGACGATGATCCAGATCAGGGACGTGGTGGACACGGCGCCATCCTCGCACGTCACCGCATGTTGGCGATCAACGAACCAGGTTGATTTCCGGCAACTTTCCCACGAAGGCTCTTGCGTCAGCGGTCGGTGTGGAATAGACCACAGGGCGTGAAGGTGATCGGGCTCATCTCGGGCACGTCGATGGACGCCATCGACGTAGCCGTCGCAGAGCTGTCCCTGGACGGCCGGACCGTCGTGCTCACCCCTGTCGAGCACGACGAGCACCCGTTCCCCGAAGAGCTGCGCAGGCCCCCGACCAGCGCCGCCGACCTGTGCGCGCTCGACACGAAGCTGGGCCAGGCGTTCGCCGAAGTCGCCGCGCGCTACCAGGGCGACCTCGTGTCGTCACTGGGCCAGACCGTGCACCACTGGGTCGAGGACGGCCGCTGCCTCGGCACGCTCCAGCTCGGCCAGCCCGCGTGGATAGCCGAAGCCACCGGACTGCCGGTGGTGGCCGACCTGCGGGTCCGCGACGTCGCCGCGGGCGGCCACGGCGCCCCGCTGGCGAGCACGTTGGACGCCCTGTGGCTGGCAGGGTTGGCCGAAGCCGAGGGCGGGACGGCCACCGCGCTCAACATCGGCGGCATCGCCAACATCACCAAGGTCTCACCCGACGGGGTGATCGCCTACGACACCGGACCGGGCAACGCGCTGATGGACGCGGCGATGACCGTCCTGTCCGGCGGCCTGCGCACCCGGGACACCGACGGCGAGTACGCGCGCCGCGGCGAGGTGCACGCCGAACTGCTCGACCGCCTGCTGGCCGACCCGTACTACGCCCGGCCCGCGCCCAAGTCCACCGGCAAGGAGCACTTCAACCGCGCGTACCTCGACCGGGTCTCGGAAGGGCTGACCATGCCCGCCGAGGACTTCCTGGCCACGCTGACCGAACTCACCGCGCGCACGATCGCCGCCGAGTGCGAAGGCACCGTCATCGGCTCCGGCGGCGGTATGAGCAACCCCGTGCTCGTCGAGTCGCTGGGTCGGCTCGTCGACCTTCGGACGAGCGACGAACTGGGACTGCCCGCGGCGGGCAAAGAGGCCTACCTCGCCGCCCTGCTGGGTTTCCTGACCTGGCACGGGCTGCCCGCCAACGTGCCGTCCGCCACCGGCGCCGCCGGTCCGCGCCCGCTGGGGTCGATCACCCCCGGCCGCGGCCCGCTGCGCCTACCGGAGCCCGTGATCACTGCCGTGACGGGATTGACGATCCGCCGCCGAGCGCGGCAGTCGGATGGAGGAGACCATGCGCGCACTTGATGTCGGCATCATCGTGCTGTTCCTGGTGGGCATGCCGCTGCTGGGCGTGTGGATCGCGGGGCGGCAGCGCTCCGCCACCGACTACTTCGTCAGCGAACGCCGCATCTCGTGGTGGGTGGTGTGCGTCTCGGTCGTGTCGGCCGAGACGTCCACGCTCACCGTGCTGAGCGTGCCGACGGTCGCCTACCTGGGCCCGATGACGTTCCTGTCTCTGTCCGTGGGCTACCTGATCGGCCGGATCGTGGTGTCGTTCGTCCTGCTGCCGAAGTACATCGCGGGCGAGCTGATCACCGCGTACGGCTTCCTCGGCAAGCGGTTCGGCAGCAGGATCCAGAGCACCGCGTCGATGACGTTCCTGATCACCCGGCTGCTCGCGGACGGCCTGCGGCTGTTCGCCACCGCCATCCCGATCAAGGTCGTGCTCGTCGCGTACGGCGTGGACGTGTCGTACTGGGTGATCGTGGCGGTGCTGGGCATCGCGATGGTCGTCTACAGCTTCCTCGGCGGCGTGCGGGCCGTGGTGTGGGTCGACGCGATCCAGATGCTCTGGTACGTCCTCGGCGCGTTCGTGGTGATCACGGTGCTGAGCGGGAGGCTGCCCGACGGGTGGTTCGCCGCGGCGGCCGACGCGGGCAAGTTCCAGGTCCTCGACTTCGCCGCGAGCCCGTTCACCTCGCCGTACGCGATCGTCACGGCGTTCATCGGCGGTGCGGTGCTGTCCATGGCGTCGCACGGCGCGGACCAGCTGATCGTGCAGCGGCTGATGGCCACCAAGGACGTGCGGGCGGCGCAGAAGGCGCTGATCGCCAGCGGCGTCGTCGTGTTCCTCCAGTTCCTGCTGTTCCTCTTCATCGGCGTGATGCTGTGGGCGTTCTACAAGGCCGCCAACCCGGTCAAGGACCTCGGGCTCAACAACAACGACGAGCTGTTCGCGAACTTCATCGTCAACGACATGCCGTCCGGCCTGTCCGGGTTCGTGCTCGCGGGCATCCTGGCGGCGGCGCTGTCGTCGTCGCTCGGCGCGCTGGCCTCCTCGACCGTGACGGACATCGTGCAGAAGGTCGTGCGGCGGCCGATGACCGAGGCCGAGGTGTTCCGCCAGGGTCGGATCTGGACCGTGGTCTGGGCCGGCCTGCTGATCGTGTGCGCCGGCCTGTTCGCCACGCTGACCCGCCGCGGCAACCCGATCGTGGAGCAGGGCCTGTCGATCGCCGGGTTCACGTACGGCGCGCTGCTCGGCGCGTTCCTGCTCGGGCTGCTGTTCCGCAAGGCCAAGCAGCTCGACGCGATCGTGGCGTTCGGCGTGACCGTGGTGGTGATGGCGTTCGTGATCCTCGGCGTGAAGTTCGTCGGGCCGGAGGCGGCGCTACAGATCGACTTCTCGCCGGCCGCGCCCGCCCAGAAGATCGTCTCGCTGGCCTACCCGTGGTACACGCCGCTCGGCGTGCTGGTGACGTTGATCGTCGGTGGCCTGATGTCGTTGCGGCACAAGGGCTACCAGCCGCCGGACGTCGACGAGGCGGTGGCCGCCAAGGCCGCGTGAGCCAGGTGGCCGGCCGGCGCGTCTCCCGCGCCGGCCGGCCACCCGTCACGTCACGGCGTCACCAGAGCGTGGCACCGTAGGCGCCCTGGTAGTACGGCACGCTGAGCGCGGCCGGGTAGTACCAGGACACGTTCGCCACGCCGACGACCTGGCCGCAGCGGGCCCTGCCGCCCACGTTGTACAGCTGCGCGCCGCTGGTCACGCCCTCGGCGGTGCGGGTGCCCGCGTTGCGGTAGTTCGAGCCGCCCGAGTCGCCCGGCTCGACGCACGCGTTGTGCCGGGTCAGGTCGTACACCGTCAGGCCGCCGGTGTACGTGACGGTCTGCCGCTTCGCGGTGATGGTGCCGCAGGTCAGCTTGGTGGTCCGACCGGACTTGCAGATCGCGGTCCCGACCGGGGAGTCGCTGTACCCGCTCACGACCACGATGCCGCCGTTGGGCGGGTTCACGTCCACCCACGGCCCCTGCGTCCACGCGCCCGTGTTGGTGACGCGGACCAGCCCGTCGTCGTAGGTCGGGAAGAACGCGGCCTGCACCGAGCCGATCACCACGTTGCCCTGGCCGCGCACGACGGAGCCGGCCGCGCCGCAGTGGCCCGCGGTCAGCACGTACCGCACACCGGTGGTGGTGTTGCGCATGTTGAAGCCCGCCGAGCAGCCGCCGTTCGGGTAGTTGAGGTCGTCGCCACCGTCGAGGAACGCGGTGGTCTGCGGCTCGGTCGCGGTGGTCTCGACCCGCACGGCATCGCCGTACTTGGCCAGGGTCGCCAGGCCCTTGGCCCCCTTGAGCGCGGTGACGGTGACCGTGTTCGTCACGGGGTCGACCGACCAGCTGGTGAGACCTTCCACGGCCGCCTTGTCGGCCCGGCCCGGAGCGGCCTTGCGCTGGGCGTCGCCCCGCCCGCCGGCGAGCGCGTCCAGTTCGGCCTTGACGGCTTCGAGGTCGTTCTCGCTGTGCTTGACCACGCGTGACTGCGCACCCGCGGCGGTCACGGCGTCCGCCCGGCCGGCGTCGGTGACGCCGACCACGAGCTTGCCCGAAGCCCCGTCGAACCAGGCGCCGCCGAACGCCGCGCCCAGTCGCGCCTTGAGCACGTCGTCGAGGCGGTCGGCCGCTTCCTGCTGGACCGCGCGTCTGTTCGCCTGTTCCGCGTTGAGCCCGAGATCGCGCTGCATCGCGGCCAGCACGTCCCCAGGAAGCCGATCTTCGGTGTCCTGGGATTCCGCACCGGCGACCAACGCGCCGGAAAAGGCGAGTGCCACCGCCAGAGATCCGGCGAATACCCCACGAATTGATCTGCGCATGCGTCAGCCTGCTTTCCCTCGATTGGTAGAGACCATCTGACCTGCGCAGATGGCCTTCACCGAGGGAATCGGTAAGCGCACAAGAGCGTTTCTACGACATTTGGGGGACACCGGGCGGAACACGCCTGGAAAACGATCAATCAGGCCGCTTTACCGATTCGGTAGGCGACGAGTTCGAGGTGGAGCCGAAATCCGAGCCGTTCGAACAATCGCTGCGAGGACCGGTTCCCGTCGAGTATCGCGGCGGCGGCCTGCGGTCGTGCGCCGGACTTCTCGGCGAGCTTCCAGACCAGCTCGGTGACGAGCGCCGCGCCGACGCCCTGCCCGCGCACGTCCGGTTCCACGGCCACGAAATCGAGGTAGAACTCGCCCGGTTCGGCCTTGCCGGAGGCGTAGCCGAGGACCCGGTCGCCGTCCATCGCGACGACCACGGTGTGCGAACGGCTGCCGTCCACGAGCCGGCGGCCGGACAGGTAGGTCTTGGGGAAGCACCGCTCGTGCAGCACGGCCACCGCCTCGTGCACGGCCGCGTCGGTCGGCAGCACGCGCATCTCCCGGGCCGGTCCGGTGCGCGGACAGCTCGCCTCGCGCAGCAGCAGGGCGCGCAGCCCGTCGCCACCCAGGACGTGGATGCCGCACGCGCGGGCGGCCGAGAAGCCGTGGCGTTCGGCGAACGAGGCCAGCTGCCGGTGCCCGGTGTGGCCCAGCAGCTCCCGATCGGCGATGCCGTCCAGCAGCGGTTCGGCCCGGGCGTAGAGCGCGTCGGCGGTCTGGTCCCAGATCCGGCTGCCCGCCGGGTGGTTGACCGGCACGTCGACGAACGGCCCGTGCAGGTAGGCGCGGCCGGACTCGGCGTCGACCTCGACGCTGAGCGCACCGCACACCCAGCCGGAGTCGTCGGTGGCGACCACGGTGCACGAGGCCCAGTCGGGTTCGAACTCGGCCAGCTCCGCGGCTACCTCGCCGAGCGTCTCGCCGAGGTAGCCGATGTGGTGCGCGTCGTCGGCCTGCAACCGGAGGACCAACGCGAGAACGGCGTCCAGGTCGTCCTGGGCGGCGGGACGGATGTCGTACATGGCTGGAATGGTCACCCGCGAGGTCCGACGAACGCGAGGGAGTTTTCGATGCTGGTGGGGCGGGACGTGACGGAGGTCGCCGAGCTGTGCGGGGCGTTCCTCGGGGAGGTGGTGGACCGGGACTGGACGGTGGTCGTGCCGGGCATGGACTGGACGGCGGCGAAGACCGTCGCGCACGTCGCGGACTGCCTGCTCTGGTACGCGACGGACATCACGGCCGGGCCGGTCGAGCTGAGCACGGCCGACGTCGTGGTGCGGCCGGACTCGTCGCCCGCCGACCTGGTGCGGACGGTGCGGGCGTTCGCGTCGGTGCTGGCAGCGGTGGTCGACGCGGCACCGGCGGACGAGCTCGGATGGCACCCCTGGGGCCTGGCGGACCCGGCCGGGTTCGCGGGTATGGGGTGCGACGAGATGCTGGTGCACACCCACGACGCGGCACGCGCTCTCGGGCTGGAGCTCGCGCCGCCGCCGGAGCTCACGCGGAAGGTGCTGGCCCGGATGTTCCCCGACGCGCCGACCGACCGCGACCCGTTCCGGACCCTGCTGTGGGCCAACGGCCGCATCGCCCTCGACGACCTGCCGAAGCGCACCGGATGGCGCTGGCACTGCGCTCCCCTGGGCTCCTAGCGTCGAGGTCATGACGGACGACGTCCTCGACATCCCCTTCGCCGACGCCTTCGCCTTCGACCCGTCACCCACGTGGGCGCGGTTGCGGGAGGAGGCGCCGGTGGTCCGGGTCCGCACCCTCGCGGGCGCGCTGGTGTGGCTGGTGACCCGCTACGACGACGTGAAGCTGGTACTGGCCGACCCGCGGTTCTCCCGCGCGGGTGTGGTGGCGGCGGGAGCGCCGCGCGTCGGCGTGTCCCGGCCGCTGCCCGGCACCCTGCCGACCACGGACCCGCCCGAGCACACCCGGCTGCGCAAGCTGGTGTCCGGCGCGTTCTCGCACCGGCGGATCGAGCAGACCCGGCCGTGGGTGCGCGAGCTGTGCGAACAGCTGGCGGACGACGTGGTGGACGGCGCGGACCTGCGGCAGGTGTACGCGCTGCCGTTGCCGATCCAGGTCATCTGCACGCTGCTCGGCGTGCCGTACGAGGACCGGGAGCGGTTCCGGGTGTGGGTCGAGCTCGCGTACAGCCTGGAGATGTCGGAGCAGCCGCGGGTCGAGGCGGCGATGGCGAGCCTGCTGGAGTACATGGGCGCGCTGGTCGCGGCGAAGCGGCGGGACGTGCGGTCCGACGACCTGCTGGACGAGCTGTGCACGACGCCGTTGACGCACGACGAACTGGTGGCGTTCGCGTTGAACCTGCTGGTGGCGGGGCACGAGACGTCGGCCAACCAGATCACCAGCTTCGTCGCGACCCTGCTGCGGGAGCGGTCGCAGTGGGAACGGCTGGTGCGCGACCCGTCGGTGGTGCCGAGCGCGGTGGAGGAGCTGATGCGGTTCACCAGGCTGAGCGAGGTGGGCCAGCTGCGGGTGGCGGCGGAGGACGTGGAGATCGCCGGCGTGGTGATCCGCGCGGGGGAGGGCGTGATGGCCGCCATCGGCTCGGCCAACCGCGACCCGCGCGCGTTCGCCGCACCGGACCGGCTCGACCTCGGCCGAACGCCCAACCAGCACCTGGCGCTCGGCGCGGGTCCTCATTTCTGCCTCGGCGCGCAATTGGCCCGGATCGAGCTCCAGGAGGCGCTGGCGGTGTTGGCGCGGCGGTTCCCGGGGCTGCGCGCGGCCCGGCCGGTCGAGGAGCTGGCGTGGCGGAAAGTGCTGGTCAGCGGCCTTGCCGAGCTGCCGGTCACGGTCTGACCGGGCGTCGTTCGGCGGCCTCGCGAACGCCGGGCGCGACGGCCGGGACCGCGTATCGACACGCCGACACGACGTCACCGATGACCGACATCTATTGCCGCGCGTTTCGCTGTGGGGAACCCTAAGACCGTGAGCGAGGAAACGATCCAACTCGAACTCAACGACAGCGGGGTGGCGGTAGACCTACCGATGCCTGCCAACCAGCGGGACACCGTGCAGGAGGTCCCCTACCGGCCGGTCGAATTCCGCGATGACGACCTGCCTAACGCGTTGGAGCGCGCGGCCTCCTGGCTGAGGCAGACGCAGGACTGGCTCGGTGAGGCGGTCGACGTGATCGCGGTCCACCTGGACTACGACGACACCAAGGGCTCGCCGTATTACGCCCTCAAGTTGCTCTGCAACGAGGAGGATTTGGCGGGCGTGCCAAGGGTCGTGCGCGAACACGATCGCACTACTGACGAGTAACGTACGCTGGGGGCATGCCAGATCGCGTGTACCCGCCGGTGATCGCCGCGGCCAAGCTGATGTTCCGCGTGCTCGACATGCGGATCACCGTGGAGGGCGCGGACCACGTGCCGGCCACCGGCGGGGCCGTGCTGGCCTCGAACCACGTTTCGTACCTGGACTTCATCTTCGCCGGCTACGGCGCGCAGCCCGCGCGCCGGATGGTCCGGTTCATGGCCAAGCACGAGGTGTTCAAGCACCGAGTGTCCGGCCCGCTGATGCGCGGGATGCACCACATCCCGGTGGACCGGGCCGCCGGGCAGGCGTCGTACCAGCAGGCGTTGGACGCGCTGCGGGCCGGTGAGGTCGTCGGGATCTTCCCGGAGGCCACCATCAGCCGGTCGTTCACCGTCAAGGAGGTGAAGAGCGGCGCGGTCAGGTTGGCGGCGGAGGCCGGCGTGCCGCTGCTGCCGACTGCCGTGTGGGGCACTCAGCGGCTGTGGACGAAGGGCAGGCCGAAGTCGCTGACGCAGCGGCACGTGCCGATCACGATCATCGTCGGTGAGCCGGTGGAGCCGACCACCGACGCGGCGCTGCGCGAGCGGATGCAGGAGCTGCTGGACTCCGCCCAGGCCCGTTACGCGGACCCGGGCGAAGGCCAGTGGTGGCAGCCCGCGCACCTCGGCGGCACCGCACCCACGCCCGAAGAGGCGAAGCAGCTAGACGCCCGGTAGTCCCCGGCCGGTCACGGCATCGATCCCGGCGAGCAGTTCGGCCTTGCGCGCGGGTGCCAGGAACGACGCCTCGATCGAGTTCGCGGCCAGCCGTGCGACTTCGGCGGGCAGCAGTCCCAGGGTCTCGGCGACGGCCAGGTACTCGCCTTCGAGCGTGGCGCCGAACATCGGCGGGTCGTCGGTGTTGAGGGTGACCACCAGGCCGTGGTCGAGCATCCGGCGGACCGGGTGCGCGGCGATGGACTCGACCTGGCGGGTGCGGACGTTGGAGGTGGGGCACACCTCCACCGGGATGCGGTGCTCGGCCAGGTGCGCGAGCAGCCGCGGATCGGTCGTGCAGCTGGTGCCGTGGCCGATGCGCTCCGCGCCCAGGTCGTGCAGCGCCGACCAGATGGTCGCTGCCCCCGACGTCTCGCCGGCGTGCGGCACGCTGTGCAGGCCCGCTTCCCTGGCGGCGGTGAAGAACGGTTCGAACTGCGCGCGGCCGACACCCACCTCGGGTCCGCCGAGCCCGAACGACACCAGGCCGTCCGGGCGGTTGCTCAGGGCGAAGACCAGCGTCTCCCGTCCCGCGACCACGCCCTTCTCGCCCGGGATGTCGAAGCACCACGCCAACTCGACGCCGTGCTCGGCGAACGCGAGGGCGCGGCCCTCGGCCAGACCGGTCAGCAAGTCGTCGCCGGACATCCCGTCGAGCAGGTGGTTGTACGGGGTGACGGTGACCTCGGCGTAGCGGACGTTCTGGCGGGCCAGCTCGGCGGCCAGGCCGGTGACCAGGGTCCGGATGTCGTCGCTGCCCTTGAGCATCGACTGCACCGCCCAGAACACGACGAGGAAGTGGTCGAAGTCCCGGAAGGCGTAGAACCGCTCCAGCTCGGCGCGATCGGTCGGGACGCCCGCGTCCGGGTGGCGGCGGGCGAGCTCGAGGACGGTGTCGACGCCGGCGGAACCGACGAGGTGGACGTGCAGCTCCGCCTTGGGCAGGGCACGGATGAACGCGGGCAGGCTTGCGCCGGGCATGGGAGGGCTCCCTGGAGGAGAAGGTGACGGGGTGAACGCGCGGTGGGGCGGGAGGGCGACTCAGGGAGCGAGGTCGCCGCGTTCGGTGTCGGCTCCGTAGAGCGGGAGCTTGAAATCCGTCACGATGATCACGGTAGCCGGCCCGTTCGTGCGGGCACAAGGGTGACCGACATGGGTCCGCTGGCATGAGGTGCGACCGGCATGGGGACGGCCGGTCCCGCGCTACGGAGTGGTTTCGGGGGCCGGGTTCGGCGCGGCAGGGCCGGGATCGGCGGCGGCCGGGGCGGGCTCAGCGGCCAGGTTCGACGCGGCAGGGGCGGCTTCAGCAGCCGGATTCGGCGCGGCAGAGCTAGGCTCGGCAGCCGGGGCGGCTTCAACGGCCGGGGCGGGCTCAGCGGCCGGATTCGGCACGGCAGGGGCGGGCTCAGCGGCCGGTGCGGCTTCAGCGGCCGGGATCGGGGCCGCAGAGCCGGGTTCGGCAGCCGGGGCGGGCTCAGCGGCCGGGATCGGCACGGCAGAGCCGGGTTCAGCGGCCGGGGCGGCTTCAGCGGCCGGGATCGGGGCCGCAGAGCTAGGTTCGGCAGCCGCAATCGGCGCGGCAGAGACAGGTTCGGCGGCCGGGATCGGGGAGGCAGAGGCGGGTTCGGCGGCCGGGATCGGCGCGGTCGGGGTGGGGTCGGTGGGGTTCGGTGCGATCTTCCCCGCGAGAACAGCGGCGGCCACCTTGGCGCGCTTCGGCTTGTCCTCGCCGCGCAACCGCTGCGAGATCACCTGGCTGATGCCGTCACCCCGCATCGACACGCCGTACAGCGCGTCCGCGATCTCCATCGTCGGCTTCTGGTGCGTGATGATCAGCAGCTGCGAGTGCTCCCGCAGCTGCTCGAACAACCCGATCAACCGGTGCAGGTTGGTGTCGTCCAGGGCCGCCTCGACCTCGTCCATCACGTAGAACGGCGACGGCCGCGCCCGGAAGATCGCCACCAGCATGGCCACCGCCGCCAGCGACTTCTCCCCACCGGACAACAACGACAGCCGCTTGACCTTCTTCCCCGGCGGCCGGGCTTCGAGTTCGATGCCGGTCGTCAGCATGTCGCCCGGCTCGGTCAGCACCAGCCGACCTTCGCCGCCCGGGAACAGCACCTTGAACACGATCTCGAACTCGCGCGCGACGTCCTCGTAGGCCGACGTGAAGACCTCCAGGATCTTGTCGTCGACGTCCTTCACCACCGTCAGCAGGTCACGCCGCGTCGCCTTGATGTCCTCCAGCTGGTTGGACAGGAACTTGTACCGCTCCTCCAACGCCGCGAACTCCTCCAGCGCCAACGGGTTCACCTTGCCCAGCAGCGACAGGTCCCGCTCGGCCCGCTTCGCCCGCCGCGCCTGGGTGTCCCGGTCGTACGGGATCGGCTGCGGCGCCGTCACGGCCTCGCCGCGCTCCTTCGCCGCCTCGTACTCGGCGACCTCCTGCTGCGACGGCGGGATGAACACGTCCGGCCCGTACTCGGCGACCAGGTCCTCAAGGCCGATGCCGAACTCCTCGGCGACCTTGGTCTCCAGCTGCTCGATCCGCATCCGCTGCTCGGCCCGCAGCACCTCGTCGCGGTGCACGGCGTCGGTCAGCTTCTCCAGCTCGCCGGACATCTCGCGGACGAGGTTGCGGATCTGGGCCAGGTACGCCTCGCGCTGCGTCCGCCGTTCCTGCGCGGTGTCGCGTTCACCGGCGGCACGGGTGAGTGAGGCGGCGATCTTCTCCAGCGCGACCTCGCCGCCGCGCACCACGGCCTTCGCCACCACCGCGCCCCGTGCCCGCGCCGCGTGCGCGCGTTGGGCACGTTCCCGCGCCTCGCGTTCCGCCCGCGCCGCCCGCCGCAGGCCCTCCGCCTTGCCCTGCAACGCACGGGCGCGTTCCTCGGCGGTCCGCAGCGCCAGCCGGGCGTCCACCTCGCCCTGACGCGCGGCGGCCAGCTCGGCGGCCGTCTCGTCGCGGTGGGAGGTGTCCGGCTCGTCGTCCAGCGGCTGCTCCTGCGCCACCAGGAGCCGTTCCTCCAGCTCGGCGAGCTTGAGCAGGTTCTCCTCGCGGGCGGTCTCGACCTTCTCCCGCTGCACCCGCACGCGTTCCACCTCGGCCTCGGCCGAGCGCACCGCCGAAGCCAGCCGGTTCAGCCGCTCCGACGACCGCGCCCGCCGCACCTTGGCCTCGTTGAGCTGGTCCTTCACCGCGGTGACCTCGGCACGGCGCGACTGCTGCTCGGCCCGTGCGCCCTCAAGAGCGGCAACAGACTGCTCCAGCGCGCGCTCCGCGAGCGCCAGCTTCTCCGAAGCCTCGTCCACCGCGGCCTGCACCTCGATGACGCTCTGGCTGCGCCCGGACCCGCCGACGGCCCAGTCCGCCCCCAGCACGTCGCCGTCCCGCGTGACCGCGCGGACCGACGGGTGCGAGCCGACCAGCGCCTGCGCGGTGACCAGCGAGTCCACCACCGCGACCTGGTCCAACGCCCGGTGCAGCGCGGGCCGCAGCGGCTCGGGCGCCTGCACCTGGTCGACCGCCCACCGCGCGCCGTCGGGCAACGCGGGCCAGCCGGACCGGTCGACGCCCACCGCCGCACCGCCCACCAGCACCCCGGCCCGACCGGTGTCCTGCTCCTTCAACAACTCCAGCGCCGCCACCGCGTCCGCACCGGACGCCACCGCGACCGCGTCCGCGATCGGCCCGAGCGCCGCCGCCAGCGCGACCTCCGCACCCGGTTCCACGGTCAGCAGCGCCGCGACCGACCCGAGCAACCCCGGCAACCGGGACGCCAGCAACGCGCCCGCGCCGTCCTTGCGGGTCAGCCCCAGCGACAGCGCGTCCACCCGCGCCTTCCACGACGCGATGTCCCGCTCGGCCGCCCGCTCGGCCTTGACCAGCTCCTCGACCCGGCGACGTGCCACGTCGTCCGCCTCGACGGCCAGCCGGTGCCGCTCGTCCAGCCCGATGTCGTCCTCGTCCTCGGTCCCGGTCGTCTCCCGGGCCTCGGCCAGCTCCAGCTGCACGACCTCGGACCGCTCGACCGCCTCGGCGAGCGCGGTCGACATGCGCTCGATCTCCTCGGCGGTCGCGCTCGTCTTCGACCTCAGCGCCTCCACCTGACCGGACAGCCGGGCCAGGCCCTCGCGCCGGTCCGCGATCGCCCGCACGGCGGCCAGGTGCGCCTTCTCCGCCGCGGACACCATCCGCTCCAGCTCGGCCCGCATCTCCACGGCCTCGGCCAGCCCGACCCGCGCCTCCGTCACGGCGTCCTGGAGTTCCTGCTCCAGCACGGCGGTCTGCTCGGCCTCGGCCTCCAGCTCGTCCGGGTCACGCCCGCCGCGCGGCGCGTCGACGGCCGCCGACAGGTGCCGCTCCCGCTCCACCGCCAACCGGACCGTGCCGCGCAGCCGCTCCTCCAACGCCGACAGCCGGTACCAGGTGTCCTGTGCCTGCTGGAGCTTCGGCGCGTCCGCCGCGACCTGGTCCTCCAGCTCGTTCTGCTGCACCTGCGCCAGCTGGAGCGACTTCTCCACCTCGGCCCGGCGGGCGCGGGCGGCGGCCTCGTCCTGCTCCTCGCGGGCCAGCGACTCGCGCTGCGTCACCAGGTCGTCGGCCAGCAGCCGCATCCGCGAGTCGCGCAGCTCGGACTGCACGGTCTGGGCGCGGCGGGCGATCTCGGCCTGCTTGCCCAGCGGCTTGAGCTGGCGGCGCAGCTCGGCGGTGAGGTCGGTGAGGCGGGTCAGGTTCGCCTGCATCGCCTCCAGCTTCCGCAGCGCCTTCTCCTTGCGCTTGCGGTGCTTGAGGACGCCCGCGGCCTCCTCGACGAACGCGCGCCGCTCCTCGGGCTTCGACTCCAGGATCGCGGCGAGCTGGCCCTGGCCGACGATCACGTGCATCTCGCGGCCGATGCCGGAGTCGCTCAGCAGCTCCTGGATGTCCATCAGCCGGCACGAGTTGCCGTTGATCTCGTACTCGGTGGCGCCCTCGCGGAACATCCGGCGGGTGATCGACACCTCGACGTAGTCGATCGGCAGCGCGCCGTCGGAGTTGTCGATGGTCAGCGTCACCTCGGCGCGGCCAAGCGGTGCGCGGCCGGACGTGCCGGCGAAGATGACGTCCTCCATCTTGCCGCCGCGCAGGTCCTTCGCGCCCTGCGTGCCCATCACCCAGCGCAGCGCGTCGAGCACGTTCGACTTGCCGGACCCGTTCGGTCCGACGACGCACGTGATGCCGGGCTCGAAGCGCAGCGTGGTAGCCGAGGCGAAGGACTTGAAGCCCTTCAGCGTCAGGCTCTTGAGGTGCACGCGGGGCAGCGTACCCGTGCGGGCGCCTGAGACGTCGTAGGCACGCTGACCAGCGGGATCACGGCCGAACCGAGACCAGCACCTGCTTGTCGACGACCAGGTCGAGCCGTTCGATCCGGTCCACCGGGAACGAGGTCGAGCCGGGGATGCGCTCGTCCGGCGCGTGGTCGGTGCTCCACCAGCCGCCGATCTCGGTGCGCCCGGCGCGGTCGTGCACGACCAGCATGCACCGCACGCCCTCGGGCATGTTCTCGATCTTCATCCACAGCTCGGTGCCCCAGGACTTGCCGACGAGGTCCGCGCTGGCCACCACGCCGGAGGTGCCGTCGGTCGCGTGCCACGTCACGGTGGCGGGACCGTCGTCGCCGGTCAACCGCGGCACCAGCACCGCGGCCAGGGTGACGAGCACCGCCAGGACCGCCGCGCCGACCAGCAGCGACAACCGCCGCTTGCGCGGTGCCGGCGGCTCGGGTTCCGCCGCCACCGGCAACGGCCACAGGTCCGGTTCAAGCCCCGGGTCCTCGAACGGCAGTTCCAGGTCCGACAGCTGGACCTGGCTGAGCAGCCCCGGCAGCGGCGCGAGCCGCACCATCTCCCGGCGGCAGGTGGAACAGCCCCGCACGTGCCGCTCGAACGACGACCGCTCCGCCGGGTCGAGGGAGCCGAGCAGGTACGCGCCGAGCGCGACGGTCTGGGCGCAGCTCATGACTCCGTGACCCCCCGCTCCTCCAGCGCGTCGCGCAACGCGCGCAGGGCGTAGAAGCAGCGCGACTTGACCGTGCCGGGCGGGATGCCGAGCACCGTGGCCGCCTCGGCGACCGAACGCCGCCGGTAGTACAGCTCGACGACCACGTTGCGGTGGTCGGCGCTCAGGGCGCGCAGGGCCTCGGCGACCTGCCAGCTCTGCAGGACGTGGTCCACCTCGTCCGCGACCGGCGGCAGGTCACCGGGCTCGATCGGCACCTCCGAGTTGCGCCCGCCGCGCTTGCGGAAGCCGGAGATGACCAGGTTCCTGGCCACCGTGTAGAGCCACGGCCCCGCGTCGGCGGGTGTCAGCTCGTCGGCGTGCCGCCAGGCGCGCAGCAGCGTCTCCTGGACCACGTCCTCGGCGTGCTGGTGGTCACCGCCGACCAGACGCAGGACGTAGCCGTGCAGCGGGCCGCGCCAACGGCCGTACAGCTGCCTGACGACATCTTCGCCACGGTCCACATCGAAGTAGTACGCCACCGGGCCGTTCGGCGTTCAACGTTCGACGAAACCGTTCAGCCCGCCGCGGGCCTCCGACCAACGTTCCACGATCGAGTCCACCCGGCCGGGGGTATCGCCCGAACGGAGTGCAACCAGCAATTCCCGGCACGCCGCTTCCGCACCCTCCGCGTTCACCTCGACCCTGCCGTCGCGGAGATTGGACGCCGAACCGACAAGGCCCAGCTCAAGCGCCCGTGCGCGGGTCCACCACCGAAATCCGACACCCTGCACGTGACCCCGCACCCAAGCGGTGAGGCGCACGGTTCGCTCTGCTCCAGCCACAACAGCCATCCTGTCATTTCACCCGTTAGTGGTACGGTGCGCGACCGTGACAGCACGGCGCGGTAACCGATCGGTGATCGGGGGACTCGTCGGCCTGCTCCTCGGTGCGGCCGGTGCGACCGGCGTCGCCTTCGCCGACCCGGGCCGGCTCGCCCCGTTCGTCGGGGAAAGCGCAGCACAGAGCACGGGTGCGGACAACATCGGCGCCGGCGGTGTCGGCCTGCCCGCCCCGACCCGTGAGCCGGAGGTCCGGCCGACCACCCAGGCGCCGCCGCCGCCCGCGACCACCACCTCGACGACGACGGCCGAGCCGACCACCACGACCACGACGGCCCCAACCACGACCACCACGACGCCGGAGCCGTCACCCGAGCCCACCACGACGCCGCCGCCCGCCGACGTGCCGCAGGCCCAGCAGGTCCTGGCGCTGGTGAACGAGGCGCGCGACCTGGCCGGCTGCAAGCCGCTGAAGGTGGACGACCGGGTCGTCAAGGCGGCGCAGGGCCACAGCACCGACATGGCCGAGCGCGGCTACTTCTCGCACACCACCCCCGAGGGCGTGGACTTCGCCGAGCGGATGCGCGCGGCGGGCTACCCGAGCCCCGGCGGGGAGAACATCGCCAAGGGGCAGCGCTCCGCCGAGCAGGTCATGAACTCCTGGATGAACTCGGACGGGCACCGGCGCAACATCCTGAACTGCGGGTTCACCACCATCGGCGTGGGACTGGACACCCGAGCCTGGACCTGGACCCAGAACTTCGGCTGGTAGAGAAGCCACGACATTGGGAGAACCGTTGTACGAGACCCCGGAGCCCGAGCGCACCCGACCGCGCGTGTCGCCACACGTGCTGCTGGCCGCGTCCGGTGTCGCCGTGTCGACGATCTTCGCGACCGTCGCGTCCTTCGCGGGCGCGAGCACGGACGCGTCGCCGGCGGGCCAACTGCCCGTCGAGGACGTCGTCTCGCGCAGCAGCACCACCGCGCCCTCCCGCACGTCCTCGCTGTCGTCGATCAGCCCGACCACGACGACCGAGACCACCACGACGACGACCGAGACGACCACCACGACTCCGTCGCGCCGCACCCGCATCACCACGGTGACCAGGCCGGACGGCACCACCACGACCACCACGGTGGACGACCCCCAGCCGCAGCCGCAGCCGACGACCACCGCGAAGCCCCCCGTGAACACGACGACCACGACGACCACGGTCCCCACGACCACGCCCCCACCGACCACCACCACGACGGTGGCGCCGCCCACGACGACCACGGTGCCGGCCGATCCGCCGAGCGGGGCGTAACGAGGTCGTCCGGAGCGGGTAACGGTCCTCCACACCATCGGGTGGAGGACCGTTCGAATGATTGAGGAGTCCGGCCCGCCGGGCCGATAACCCGAACACGTGACCATCCCAACCGGGTTTCCCACAGGGAGATGGTGTGTTCGAGGAAGACCCCCAAGCGGCGCCGAAGCAGAAGTTCCCGTCGCTGGTGCTGCTCGCCGCGGGCGGCGTCGTCGTGGCCACCGCGATCGCGGCCTTCGCGTCGATGCTGGCCCCGAACGAGCCGACGCCCGGTCCACCGGACCTCCGGACCGAAGCGAAGCAGGCGACGTCGGTGACCCAGCTGCCGAACGGCCGGACCGCGACGGTGGTGGTCACCGTGTCCACCCAGGTGGCCGCGAAGCAGCGCTCCCAACCCGGCTCGAAGCACGAGGAACAGGCTCCCCAGCCGCAGCCGCACCCGGGCGGGCAAGAGGCCGAGCAGCCGATCGGGTCGACGGCGGAGTCGACCACGACGACGACGGAGGGGCCTCAGCCGACCACCCGGACGTCCACTTCCCAGCCGTCGAGCAACCCGCCGACGTCCTCCGCGCCCTCGACGTCCCAGTCCTCCTCGGTCACCACCACGGCCACGACGACCGGGCCGTAGTGCCCGCTACCAGAGGTCCCCGTCACGCCAGTCGCAGGTGAGGTCCCCGGTCAGGTCGAGCGGCACGACCGGCAGGACGAACACCCCGTCGTCCTCCTCCTCGGTCCGCTCGGTCCCGACGGGCGTCAGCGCGAACGTCCTGCCCCGCCACCGCTGCCACCCGCGCGCCGCGTAGAACTCCAACGCGTCCTCCGACGCGCTGAGAGCGCCGATGTCGTACGCGCCCCGCACGACGTCCTCCAGGGCCGCCATCACCACCCCGCCGACGCCCTGACGGCGCCGGTCCGCCCGCACCGCGACGCCCTCCACGTAACCGGCCCGCAGCGCCCGGCCCGCGTGCAGCAGCCGGCGCTGCACGACCGCGCCGTGGCCGATCAGCTCGTCGCCGTCCCGGACCAGGGCGTGCACGCCGCCGAGGGTGTGCTCCCAGTCCTCCGCGCCGAAATCGCCGTCGAACGCCTCGTCGAGCAGTTTCCGGACGGCGACGATCGCGGACTCGGGCAACTGCCAGGTGTGGACCACCGAAACTTGTGACACGGTTCACACCTTAATCCCGTCACCACCACGCCTTCCGTCTCGCTCCCCCCTTGACGAAAGGACGGGAACAATGACAGAGCACATCGTGGTGGTCGGAGCGGGTTACGCGGGATTGGCCGCGGCCAAGCTGGCCGCGAAGTGGACCGATTCCCGCGTCACCCTGGTCAACGCGCGGGACCGGTTCGTGGAGCGGATCAGGCTCCACCAGTTCGCCACCGGGCAGTCGTTGCGCGACCTGCCGCTCGCCGACCTCGTGAAGGGCACCGGCGTCGAGCTGGTGGTGGACCGCGTGACCGACATCGACCCCGACGCCCGCAAGCTCCAGCTCACCGACCGGATGCTGTCCTACGACCGGCTGATCTACGCCGTCGGCAGCGAGGCGAACCTGGACGGCGTCCCCGGCGCCGCCGAACACGCGCACGCGGTGTCCACCCTGGAAGACGCCCAGCGGCTGGCCGCGGCCCTCGGGAACGCGCGCACGGTCGCCGTCACCGGCGGTGGGCTGACCGGGATCGAGACCGCCGCCGAACTGGCCGAGTCGCGCCCGGACCTGGACGTCCTGCTGGTCACCGGGGGCGGTCTCGGCCAGTCCTTCTCGGAGAAGGGCAGGCAGCACCTGCGCCGGACGTTCGACCGGCTGGGCGTCCGGGTGCGCGACCACGCGAACGTCGGTGAGGTCCGCCCCGACGGCTTGGTGCTCGACGGCGGTGAGCGGATCGCCGCCGACGCGGTCGTGTGGACGGCGGGCTTCCGCGTGCCGGACCTGGCGGCGCGGGCCGGGTTCGCGGTCGACGACCACGGCCGGATGGTGGTGGACCGGACCCTCACGTCGACCTCCCACCCGGACGTCATGGGCATCGGCGACGCCGCCGCGATCAAGCGGTCGGACGGGCTGGAACTCCGGATGGCGTGCGCGACCGGTCTGCCGACGGCGCAGAAGGCCCTGCGGGGCCTGGCGAAGCGGCTCGACGGCGAGCAGCCGGCCCCGATCGACTTCCGGTACGTCCAGCAGTGCGTCAGCCTGGGCCGCCGGGACGGGCTGATCCAGTTCGTCAACGCCGACGACAGCCCCAAGGAGAGCGTCCTCACCGGCCGGAAGGCGGCGTTCTACAAGGAACTCGTGTGCCGCGCCACGCTCGTGTTCGAGCGCCACCCGACCCTGCCGACGGGCTGAACCGTCACGGCTCGAAGCGGTAGCCCATCCCCGGCTCGGTCACCAGGTGCCGGGGATGCGCGGGCTCCGGCTCCAGCTTGCGCCGCAGCTGGGCCAGGTACACCCGCAGGTAGTGGGTCTCCTTCTCGTACGCCGGACCCCACACGTCCTGGAGCAGCTGCTTCTGCGCCACCAGCCGGCCCCGGTTGCGGGCCAGGATCTCCAGCAGGCCCCACTCGGTCGGCGTCAGGTGCACCTCGGCGCCGTCCCGCCGCACCTTCTTCGCCGCCAGGTCCACGGTGAACGACGCCGTCTCCACGACCGCGTCCTCACCCTCCACGACCGCCGAGCGGCGCACCGCGGCCCGCAGCCGGGCCAGCAGCTCGTCCATCCCGAACGGCTTCGTCACGTAGTCGTCGGCGCCCGCGTCCAGCGCCTGCACCTTGTCCGCGGAGTCGACCCGCGCGGACAGCACGATGATCGGCACGGTGGTCCAGCCGCGCAGGCCCGTGATCACGGCGGTGCCGTCCACGTCGGGCAGGCCCAGGTCGAGCACGACCACGTCCGGCTTGCCCTCGGCCGCCACTTCGAGCGCCGTCGTGCCGTCGTGCGCGGTCAGGACCGAGTAGCCGCGGGCCGACAGGTTGATCCGCAACGTCCGCACGATCTGCGGCTCGTCATCGACCACCAGCACCTTTGTCACGCTGAGACACTACGCCCGGAACGGGCGGCGACACCGCGGTCGACTACGTTCGGCGAACTTCCTGACGTTCCCTTGACGCGCAGCCGAACACCTTTTAGCCGTTCTGCCGGACTCCTCTCCGCATCCATGCGGAAAGCGTGAGTACATCCGGGTGCGAATGAATCCATGCACTGGACAGCTGTACTGCGATAGTGCGAATGTCTCGTCCGAATTCGGACACTTGCTCACTCACAGTGAGCCACGAGGAGGTCTGATGACCACCAGCCTGACCAATCAGGACGCGTTACAACTCGTGGTCGCCGTGCACCGGCTGATCCGGAGCCTGCGCCAGTCCTCGTCCGTTCGGCGGCTCCAGCCCACGCAACTGCTGGTGCTCGCGGAACTCGCGTCGAAGGGACCGATGCGGATCGGCGAGATCGCGGTGCGCGCGCTGTGCTCGCAGCCGACGGCGACCACGGTGGTCACGGGCCTCGAATCCGGTGGGTTGGTGCGCCGCGAATCCGATCCCGCCGACGGGCGGGCCACCATCGTCGAGCTGACCGTCCTCGGGCGGGACACCGTCCTATCATTGGCGCACGGCGAGGCGGAGTTGTTGTCGGAGAGGCTTTCCCGGCTGTCCGCGGAGGAGCGGGAAGCGCTCAGATGCGCCACCCCGTTGTTACGCAGACTCGCCGACCCGGCGCCGCGGTGACCCCACCCCGCGACGGATCAGCCGCGCACGGCCACCGCTGCCCGATCAGTTCGGCGGGGGCGCGGTTGGCAGCGCGGGCACGAGTACGACGAGCGGTTCATGAAGGGCTCGCGCCTGATCGGCGTCCCGCACCGCCGGCACGGCTCGTCCTCCTGCCCGTACACGGCCAGCGCCCGGTCGAAGTAGCCCGACTGGCCGTTCACGTTGACGTAGAGCGCGTCGAACGACGTGCCGCCCTGCCCCAGCGCCTCGTGCATCACTTGGGTGGCGTGCTCCAGCAGCTCGGCGGCCTTGGGCCTGGTCAGCCGGTCCGCCGGACGCAGTCCGTGCAGCCTGGCCCGCCACAGCGCCTCGTCCGCGTAGATGTTCCCGATGCCGGACACCAGCGTCTGGTCGAGCAGCGCACGCTTGATCTCGGTGCGCCGCCGCCGCAACGCCGCCACGGCCGCGTCCGGGTCGAACACCGGGTCCATCGGATCACGCGCGATGTGCGCCACCGGCTGCGGCAGCCAGGTCCCGTCGACCTCCACGAGGTCGGCCAACGCCAGGCCACCGAACGTGCGCTGGTCGACGAACCGCAGTTCAGGGCCGTCGTCGGTGAACCGGACCCGCACCCGCAGGTGCTTCTCGTCCGGCGCGTCCCCGGGCTGGACCAGCATCTGGCCGCTCATACCCAGGTGCGCGAGCACCGCTTCGCCACCCGAGAGGTCGATCCACAGGTACTTGCCGCGCCGGCGGGCGGCTTCGAGGCGCTGACCGGTCAAGCGCACGGCGAAATCCGCCGCACCGGGTAGGTGGCGGCGGATTGCGCGCGGGTGCAGGACGTCGACCGAAGCGACCGTCCTTCCGGCCACGTGCTCGTGCAGACCTCGGCGGACTACTTCTACCTCGGGCAACTCGGGCACGGCCGGGTGATCAGTCCTCGGTCTCGTGCTCGGCGGCCTCGACCTCGGCGCGCTCCAGCTCTTCGAGCATCTCGTAAGCGGCGGCCTGCGGCTTGGTCGGCTTGAGCATCCAGCCGCCCGCCTGGGCGGTGTCGCGCACGAGGACCAGGCCCTGGATGCCGCCGTTGCGGCTGGCGTTCAGCGGGCGGGACGAGCGCGCGTGGTGCGCGCGCCGGTTCGTCCGGACGTTCGTGGCATACATTTCGGCGTCAGTCTTCCTGAGTAGGTGAAGCCTGAGGTAAAGCCTGGGGTGAAGTCTGGTTGCCCGCCGAGTCGGGTGCGTGGCCGTTCCCGGACGCGCTGAGCTCCTGCTCCGCGCGTACCCGTTCGTGCAGCACCCGGTAGGCGGCCTCGGCCGCCTTCTGCTCGGCTTCCTTCTTCGTCCGCCCATCGCCGGTGCCGTAGGCCTGGCCACCGACGTGCACCGTTGCGGTGAACTCCTTGCGGTGGTCAGGACCCTGGTCGTCGACCCGGTACTCGGGCACGCCCAGGCCGGCCGAGGCGGTCAGCTCTTGCAGACTGGTCTTCCAGTCCAGCCCGGCGCCACGCAGCGGCGCTTCCGCCAGCAGCGGGTCGAACAGGTGGTGGACCAGTTGACGCGCGGTCTCTATGCCGAATTGCAGGTACACCGCGCCGATGACGGCTTCGAGGCCGTCCGCGAGGATGCTCGCCTTGTCCCTGCCGCCGGTCAGCTCCTCGCCACGACCGAGCAGGAGGTGCCCGCCCAACCCGTCGTCACCCAACCCACGGGCCACACCGGCCAGGGCGTGCATGTTGACCACGCTCGCGCGGAGCTTGGCCAACTGCCCCTCGGGCAGGTCCGGGTGGGTCAGGTACAGGTGGTCGGTGACGACGAGGCCGAGCACCGCGTCGCCGAGGAATTCCAGTCGCTCGTTCGGCGGCAGACCGCCGTTCTCGTACGCGTACGACCGGTGTGTGAGCGCGAGCGTCAGCAGCTCGGCGTCCAAGGGGACGCCGAGCGCTTCGATCAACGGGGCGCGGTCGGCGGACCGACCGCGCGACGACCTACCCCCCACGATTCGCCGCTACCTTCGCCAGAGGGGTGATCAGGCCGGCTGGACGACCTGGCGGCCGTCGTACTGGCCACAGGTCGGGCAGGCGATGTGCTGCGGCTTCGGCTGGCGGCAGGCCCGGTTCTGGCAAGCCACCAGGTGCACGGCACTGGTCTTCCACTGAGCGCGGCGCGAGCGCGTGTTCGAGCGCGACATCTTCCGCTTCGGGACGGCCACGACTAGTTCTCCTCTGGATTGTCACGATTCCCGTCGAACCGCTCTTGCAACGCGGCCCAACGGGGGTCAATCGTCTCATGCCCGTGATCGGGGCCGAGATCAGCCAGCTTGCCGCCGCAGTCGACGCACAGCCCGAGGCAGTCCGGCGAGCAGAGCGGCACCTGCGGCAGCGCGAGCACGATGGCGTCGCGCACCACGGGTTCGAGGTCGAGGAGGTCGTCGTGCAGACGGCTGACCTCGCCCTCTTCGGTGGTCTCGTCGGTGGTGCTGTCCGGGTACGCGTACAGCTCGGTCAGCTCCACCTCGACCTGCTCCGACAGCGGCTCCAGGCAGCGCGAGCACTCCCCTTCGACCTCCGTCGCGGCCGTGCCCGTCACGAGCACGCCTTCGACCACCGACTCCAGCAGGAGGTCGAGTTCGACGTTGCCACCCGACGGCACCTCGATCACGCCCGCGAGGCCGAGGCCTTCGGCGGGCACCGTCCTGCGCAGACCGCGGCTGGAGCCCGCACGACGCCCGAGGTCCCTGGTGTCGATGACCCAGGGCCCGGTCGCTGTGGGACGCGCGGAGGCGTGACGATGCTCAGACATGATGTTTGGTGTGCGATCGGGGACTTACCACGACCAGCCGGTCAAGGGTACGGGACAACCGGCGTCGACGTGAAATCGGCAGGTGGAACGTAGTTCGGTCGGGTCTCACTTGGTCCTAATCGCGGTAGTCGAACGGTGCGGCAGCGCTCGCGACGGCCGGGCCGCGCAGGTGCGAACGGCCCTTCCCGACGCTGCGCAGGGTGTGCGCGAGCAGGTCCTCGAAGTCGGCCAGCTTGCCGTCCACGTACGCGTCGCACTCGCCGCGCAGCCGGATGGCCTCCGTCTGGGCGGCCTCCAGCACGCGAGCGGACTCGGCGTGCGCGGCCTGCACGACCTCGGTCCGGTCGACCAGGCGCACCTGCTCCGCCCGGCCCTCCTCGATCGCGCGCTCGTAGTTGGCCCGGCCCGCCTGGACCATGCGGTCCGCCTCGGCGTGGGCGCGGCCCACCAGGTCCTCGTACTCCTGCCGGCCCGCGGAGACCGTGCGCTGCGCCTGGTCCTCGGCCTCGGCCACCATCCGCTCGGCACGCGCGCGCGCCTCGGACAGCATCCGCTCGGCCTCGTGCTGCGCCTCGGCGACCATCCGCTCGGCGTCGGACCGGGCCTTGCTCAGGGCCTGGTCCGCGTCGTGCTGGGCCTTGCCGACCAGCTCGTCGCGGTGGTCCAGCACGTCCTGGGCGTCGTCCAGCTCGGCCGGGATGGCGTCGCGCACGTCGTCGAGGAGTTCGAGCACGTCACCGCGCGGCACGACGCACCCGGAGGTCATCGGCACGCCACGCGCTTCCTCGACGATCGTGACCAGCTCGTCGAGGGCCTCGAACACCCGGTACACGTCTCACTCCTCGCGCCCACAGCAGTACCCGTCCCAGTGTGCCCTGCCGATCTCGTCGCCGCCGGGAGATCGGCAGGGCGTGTCCGACTACCGGGTGATGTCCACGAGGACGAAGCTCGCGTAGTGGTCCGGCGTGTAGAAGTACAGCTTCGGGGGCGCGTTGCCGGTCACGATCCGCCGCGCGCCGCGCGTGGAGATGCCCGGCGTCTTGACCGTGTACTCCTTGTAGTAGCCGGTGTAGCAGGCCGGGAGGATGCCCTCGCGGTTGTAGAAGGTCTGGTTGTCCTGCGAATACGGGTACGGCCCGCCGCGCTGGACGAGGCGGACGGTGTCGGTCGCCTGGGTCGGCAGGCTGGACAGGGCGACCTCGCGGAAGGCCGACGTGTCGCCGCAGGCGGCCTGCGCCACCCCGATCGACTCGGCGGCGAGAGCCGGGCTGGAGGTGGTGGAAGCGCCCGTGAGGACCAGGAGCAGGGAGAGCAGCACCTTCACGGTGCGCGATGTGATCTCGCTCATGCTCTCGAACGTAACCACGCAGGGTGACAGAAGAACGGGTTACCGGTTAACCCGGTGTGACCGGTCAGCGACTCTCGGCGAGGCGGGCCATGAGCCGGTCCTTGATGGTCGGCGGCAGCAGGCTGGTGACGTCGCCGCCGTACGTGGCCACGTCCTTGACCAGGGAGCTGGCCAGGTAGCTGTAGATGGGGTTCGTCGGCATGAACAGCGTCTCGACCCCGGTGAGCTGGTAGTTCATCTGCGCCATCTGCAGCTCGTAGTCGTAGTCGCTGACCGCGCGCAGGCCCTTCACGCTGACCTGGATGTCGTTCTCGCGGCAGTAGTCGACCAGCAGGCCGTACCAGGAGTCGACCCGCACGTTGGGCCACTGCGCGGTCACGTCGCGCAGCATCTCGGTGCGCTCCTCGACCGAGAAGAGCGTCTTCTTGTTCTTGTTGATCATCACGGCGACGACTACCTCGTCGAAGAGCTTCGAGGCTCTGCCGATGATGTCCAGGTGTCCGTTGGTGGCCGGGTCGTAGGAGCCGGGGCACACGGCACGCGTCATGGTTTCGGACGGTAGCACCCGATCGGACGCATCCACTCAGGTGCGTGGTCCGCATCACCCGGAGGCGTCACCGTGTTCGGCCCAGTGCAGCGCGGTGTCGCCATATCGCTTGCTGCGCAAGGATTCCAGTGGACTTGGCCACGTCGGTTCGGGACTCCGGGCGTCCCGTTCCACGATGATCAGCGAGCCCGGTTTCGTCCAACCGTTGGTGACCAGCGCTTCGAGCACCCGGTCGAGCTGCCGGTCGGTCACCGCGTAGGGCGGATCGGCGAAGATCACATCGCACGGGTCGTCCGCCGCCACGGCCACGACGGCCTCGGAAGTGCGGTTGAGGACCGTCGCTCCGGGCAGCGCGACCGACCGGGCGTTCGCCTTCAAGACTTCGGAAGCCCGCTTGTCCGACTCCACGAACGTGGCCCGAGCCGCGCCCCGGGACAGCGCCTCGAACCCGAGCGCCCCCGTCCCCGCGTAGAGGTCGAGCACGGTGGCGCCGTCCAGGTCGACCCACGCTTCGAGGGAGCTGAACAACGCCTCCCGCACGCGGTCGGAAGTAGGACGGGTGCCGCGTGGGGGCACTTGCAGCTTCCGGCCACCCGCGGCGCCCGCGACGATCCTGGTCACCCGGTCATCGTCTCACCGCCCGGGGCTCACCCGAGCGCCTGCCACCACCCGTCGACCGCCGGTGGCTGGTCGACGTCGATCCGCTCACCCGGCCGCGGCACCGCGAGCGGGACGTCGGACGCCTTGGCCTCCCGCCACACCCGGTCCACGGGCTCGGACCAGTCGTGGAACGCGAGGTTGAAGGTCGCCCAGTGCACCGGGATCAGCAGGCCGCCCTGGACGTCCCGGTGCGCGGCCACTCCTTCTTCCGGCGTCATGTGGATGTCGGGCCACCCCGGCCCGTACGCGCCGATCTGGATCAGGGAGGCGTCGAACGGCCCGTGCTCCTCACCGATCCGCTTGTAGCCGTCGAAGTAGCCCGTGTCGCCGCTGTAGTACACCCGGTGCCGTGGCCCCTTCACGACCCACGACGCCCACAGCGTGTTGTCCCGCTTGAAGCCCCGACCGGAGAAGTGCTGCGCGGCGGTCGCGACGAGGGTGACGCCCGCCACCTCGTGCGACTCGTCCCAGTCCAGCTCCACGATCCGGTGCTCGGGCACCTTCCACCGCCGCAGGTGCGCGCCGATGCCCAGCGGAACCACGAAGACCGCGTCCTGGTCCCGGGTCAACGCCCGCACCGTCGGCAGGTCCAGGTGGTCGTAGTGGTCGTGCGAGATGACCACCGCGTCGACCTGCCCCACCTCGTCCAGCTGGTGGGGTACCGGGTGCAGCCGGCGAGGACCGACCACTGGGGACGGTGAGCACCGGTCGCTCCACACCGGATCGACCAGGACGCGCGCGCCGTCGATCTCGATCAGCGCCGACGCGTGCCCGTACCAGGTGATGTGCAGCCCGTCCGGCGTCCCCGCGACCGGCGGCACCAACGGCACCGAACCCACCGGGTGCCTCTGCTGACCCCCGAACAACAACTCGCGGAACGTCCCGGCCGCGCCCTCCGGCATCGTCCGGGTCGGCGAATCGTTGTGGAACTTCCCGTCCCGGTACCGAGGCGACCGCAGCACCCGCGCACCACCGGGCTTCCCACCCATCGCCGAGGGCACGTCACGCGCCGCCCAGGCGACGGCCCCGGCCGTGAGAGCGAGCAGTCCAGCGGTCACCTTGTTCATGAAGCGTCCAACGACCGACCGAACACCCCTGTTCCCACCACGCCCACGCACAGCGGACCCGCCGGTGACCGACGAGGCTTGATCTGACATGGGTTCGGGTGCCATGGGCTGGTCGAAGCCGGGCAGGCTTGGCGGACGCTCTTCCCGCCATTCCTGCCCGGCTTCGGCCTGCCTGGGGTGCCCGTAAGGGCCCCGTGTCACATCAAGCCGGACCGAGGAACCACGCCCCCCTCCAGCCCCACTCTCACTCCAACACCACCAGCAGATCCCCACCCTCGACCTGCGCCACACCCCGCACAGCCAGCCGCTTGACCCGCCCAGCCTTGGGCGCCGTGATAGCGGCCTCCATCTTCATCGCCTCGATGGTCGCGATCGTCTGACCGACCTCGACCACGTCGTCCTCGGCCACGCTGGGCGTGACCACCCCGGCGAACGGCGCCGCGACGTGACCCGGGTTGGTCCGGTCCGCCTTCTCCGCCACCGGCACCTCGGCCGCGATCGACCGGTCCCGCACCTGGATGGGCCGCAGCTGCCCGTTCAACGTGGCCATCACGGTCCGGATGCCGCGCTCGTCCGCCTCGCCGATCGCTTCGAGCCCGATCAGCAGCCGCACGCCGGGTTCGAGGTCGACCTGGTACTCCTCACCGGGCTTCAACCCGTAGAAGAAGTCCTTGCTGCCCAGCACACTCGTGTCCCCGTAGGCATCGCGGTGCGCCTGGAACTCCCTGGTCGGCGCGGGGAACAACAGCCGGTTCAACGTCGCCCGCCGGTCGTCCTCCAACCCCTTCAGGTCCGCGTCGTCCAGCTCCGCGACGCCCTTGGGCGCCGCACGCCCCTGCAACGCCTTGCTCCGGAACGGCTCCGGCCACCCACCGGGCGGGTCGCCCAGCTCACCGTGCAGGAACCCGATCACCGAAGCCGGGATGTCGAACCTCCCGGGATCGGCCTCGAAGTCGGACGGCGAGACCCCCGCCCCGACGAGGTGCAGCGCCAGGTCGCCGACGACCTTGGACGAGGGCGTCACCTTCACCAGCCGCCCGAGCATCCGGTCGGCCGCCGCGTACATGGCCTCGATCTCCTCGAACTTCTGCCCGAGCCCGAGCGCGACCGCCTGGGTGCGCAGGTTCGACAGCTGCCCGCCGGGGATCTCGTGCGAGTACACCCGCCCGGTCGGCCCGGGAATCCCGGACTCGAACGGCGCGTACACCTTCCGCACCGACTCCCAGTACGGCTCCAGGTCGCAGACCGCCCGCAGGTCCAGCCCGGTGGCGCGGTCGGTGTAGTCGGTCGCCGCCACGATCGCCGACAGCGGCGGCTGCGACGTGGTGCCCGCCATCGACGCCACCGCGCCGTCCACCGCGTCCACGCCGGCCTGGATCGCCGCGAGGTACGTCGCCAGCTGCCCACCCGCCGTGTCGTGGGTGTGCAGGTGCACCGGCAGGTCGAACTCCTTGCGCAACGCGCTCACCAGCCGCGCCGCCGCCGGAGGCCGCAGCAGACCCGCCATGTCCTTCACCGCGAGCACGTGCGCACCCGCGCCGACGATCTGCTCGGCCAGCTTCAGGTAGTAGTCGAGCGTGTAGAGCCGCTCGTCCGGGTTCGACAGGTCCGACGTGTAGCAGAGGCACACCTCCGCCACCGCCGTGCCGGTCTCCCGGACGGCCTCGATCGCCGGGCGCATCTGCTCCACGTCGTTGAGCGCGTCGAAGATCCGGAAGATGTCGATACCGGTCTTCGTCGCCTCTTCGACGAACGCGCTGGTCACAGCCTCGGGGTAGGGCGTGTACCCGACCGTGTTGCGACCGCGCAGCAACATCTGGAGCGTGATGTTGGGAACGGCCTCGCGCAGCGCGGCGAGCCGCTCCCACGGGTCTTCGGCGAGGAAGCGCAGCGCCACGTCGTACGTGGCACCGCCCCACGCCTCCAACGACAGCAACTGCGGCGCCATGCGGGCCACGTGCGGCGCGATGGCGAGCAGGTCCTTGGTGCGCACCCGCGTGGCCAGCAACGACTGGTGCGCGTCCCGGAACGTGGTGTCCGTGACGGCCAGCGCCTTGCTCTCCCGCAGCCACCGGGCGAAGCCCTCCGGACCCAGCTCGATCAGCTTCTGCCTCGACCCGGGCTGCGGCTCGGCGTTCAGGTCGACCGCCGGCAGCTTCACCTTCGGGTCCACGACGGACGGACGCGGCCCGTTGGGCTTGTTCACCGTCACGTCGGCCAGGTAGGTGAGCATGCGCGTGCCGCGGTCGGCGGAGTGCCGGGCGGTCAGCAGGTGCGGGCGCTTCTCGATGAACGAGGTGGTGACGCGGCCCTCGTAGAAGTCCGGGTCGTCCAGCACCGCCTGGAGGAACGGGATGTTCGTGGACACGCCGCGGATGCGGAACTCGGCCACCGCGCGACGGGCGCGGGCGACCGCGGCGGAGAACGTCCGGCCTCGGCAGGTCAGCTTGACCAGCATCGAGTCGAAGTGCGCGCCGATCGCCGTGCCCGCGCCGGTGGTGCCGCCGTCGAGCCGGATGCCGGAGCCGCCGGGCGAGCGGTAGGCGCTGATCATGCCGATGTCCGGGCGGAAACCGTTCGCCGGGTCCTCGGTCGTGATGCGGCACTGGAGGGCCGCGCCGCGCAGCTGCACGGTGTCCTGGCTCAGGCCGAGGTCGTCCAGGGACTCGCCGCCCGCGATGCGCATCTGCGACTGCACGAGGTCCACGTCCGTCACCTCTTCGGTGACGGTGTGCTCGACCTGGATGCGCGGGTTCATCTCGATGAAGACGTAGTTGCCGCGGGGGTCGAGCAGGAACTCGACGGTGCCCGCGTTGCGGTAGCCGATGTGCCGGGCGAACTTGACCGCGTCGTTGCACATCCGCTCGCGCAGTTCCGGGTCGAGGTTCGGCGCGGGCGCGATCTCGATGACCTTCTGGTGCCGGCGCTGCACCGAGCAGTCCCGCTCGAACAGGTGCATCACGTTGCCCTCGCCGTCGGCGAGGATCTGCACCTCGATGTGCCGCGGCTCGATCACGGCCTGCTCGAGGAACACCGTCGGGTCGCCGAACGCGGATTCGGCCTCGCGCGACGCGGCTTCCAGGGCCTCGCGCAGCGCGCTGCGCTCCTCGACGCGCCGCATACCGCGACCGCCACCGCCCGCGACCGCCTTGACGAAGACGGGGAACGTGATGTCGTCGGCGGCCTGGAGCAGGGCGTCGATATCGCTGGACGGCTCGCTGGACCTGAGCACCGGCAGGCCGGCTTCACGGGCCGCGGCGATGGCGCGGGCCTTGTTGCCGGTCAGTTCGAGCACGTCCGAGGGCGGGCCGACGAACGTGATGCCCGCTTCGGCGCAGGCCTTGGCCAGCTCGGGGTTCTCCGACAGGAAGCCGTAGCCGGGGTAGACCGCGTCGGCGCCCGCCTTCCGGGCCGCTTTGATGATCTCGGCGACGGACAGGTAGGCCCGGACGGGGTGGCCGGGCTCACCGATCTCGTACGACTCGTCGGCCTTCAGCCTGTGCAGGGAGTTGCGGTCCTCGTGGGGGAAGACGGCAACCGTGCCGGCGCCCAGTTCGTAGGCGGCGCGAAAGGCCCGGATCGCGATCTCGCCGCGGTTGGCGACAAGAACCTTGCGGAACATGCGGCGTTCCCTCCCGGTTACTCGGCGAGCCCTGCCCGGCAGCGCCTTACTGGCACCGCCGTGGCAGGACTCGAGGAATCAAGGCACGTTACCGTGCGCTTCCCGCCCCTCGGGAGTTCCATCTCACGTGACGGACGTCATCGTGATCGGTAACTCTCCCGGCAAGACGGGTGCGACCGGGGACATGCCCCGGGATTCTCCCTTGCCCGGCCGGCGTGCGCAGCCCCCGACACGGGCCGCTGCTTCACATCCCCGTACCTCACCGCCCGCCGATCGTCGTTCACCCCACACGTTGGATGACCGACTCGTTACGGTGTGTTCGCTGCATCGGGTGACTACCGCAGGCGACTTCTCGGTAGGGTTGGCCCATGGCCGGGGCTGAAGGGACTGGGCAGCCTGCTGCCCGCACCCATTTCGACGTCGTTCTGCGCGGGTACAACCAGCGCCAGGTGAACGAGCGGGTGACGCGACTCGAATTCGACCTCAAGCACTCGAACCGGGCGCGGGAGGCGGCGTCGGCCCAGGTCGCGGAACTGAGCAAGCTCCTCGGCACCACGCGCGCCGAACTGGACAAGGTGAAGTCCCAGCTGAGCAAGCTGGCCACCAGCCCGACCAGCGCCTCGAACGTCACCGATCGCGTCCGGGTGATGATGACGCTGGCCGAGGAGGAGATCGCCGACATCCGCAAGGCCGCCCTGGACCAGGCGAACGCCACCCGCGCCGAGGCCGCGCGCGACGCGTCCGAGGGCAAGGCGATGCACCAGCGGGCGATGGGCGACCTCGAGGAGCGGCGCCGTCAGCTGGAGGCCTCCCACCAGCAGCGGGCGAAGGAGCTGGAGCGGCTGCACGAGGAGCGCCGCGCCGAGCTGGAGAAGTCGCACGAGGAGTTGCGGGCCAAGCTGAACGCCGAGCACGAGACGCTGCTGGCCGAGGTCCGCGCCGACCACGAGCGGCTGACCGCGGACTTCGAGACGAGGACGGCGGCGCTGGAGGCGAAGCGCGTCGAGCTGGAGCAGAAGTACAAGGGCTACCACGACGACCTCGACAAGGAGTACGACGAGCTGCGCACGAAGCTCCGCAAGGAGCACGAAGTGCACGTCGTCGAGGCCAAGGCGGAGGCCGTGAAGCTCCGCGAGGCCGCGCGCGCCGAGACTGAGGAGTTGCGCGCCGAGTCGGCGAAGCAGATCGCCGAGCTGGAGGCCGAGGCGCTGGCCAAGGCCGAGCAGTCGGTGGCCGAGGCGAAGGCCGCCGCGGAGCGGACGATCACCGAGGCGGACGCCTACGCCGACCGCCGCACGACGGCGGCGGACGCGCGGCTGGCCGAGCTGCGGCGCGTGCGCCAGGCGTTGAGCGTGCAGTTCGCCGCGGCGCAGGAAGCGGTGTCCCAGGCGGTCGCCACCCTCGGTCCGCTGGACGAGGAGTCGGACTTCGACTCCGACCCGAAGGACGCCGACCCGAAGGACGCCGACCCGACCGCTCCCGCTTCAGCGGACACCGGACCAGCGGACTCCGGGCCAGCGGACACCACCCCGGCGGACGCCAACCCGGCGGGCATCGACCCGCCGACCGTGACGACCACCAAGGTCGAACCCGCGAACCGGTCCGAGCAGACGACCACCCAGCTGCCCATCCCCAAGTCGACCAAGCGCCCGAAGTAGCCAGGGCTCGCCCTGCCGGGACACCCGCCCTGTTGGGACACCCGCCCTGCCGGGACACTCGCTCTACTGGGGCAGCTGATCCGCCGGCACGACCTCGCCCTGGTCCGGCACGGTGATCCGGACCGGCTCGCCCCAGTCGCGGAACCGGGTGGCGGACTGCTTGACCACCTTGCCGTCCAGCTCGAACCGGTACTCGACCCGGACCGGCGCACTGGTGTCGTCCACCCACACCGACGCGGCGATCTTCACCCCGTACTCGGCCAGTTGCGTGTGCTGCAACTGCGTGTCCTGGTCCTCGATGACCTTCGCCATCTTCAGCGGGTCGACCACCAGGTCGAACCGGGTCGCCGGCACGCCATCCACCTGCTCCGACCTCTTGCCCACGATCAACGCGGCCCGCGGCTGCACGTAGTCCAGCTCGGCGCCGACGGTGGCGCTGGGCCCGAAGCCGCGCAGCAACGCCGTCACCTCGCCGCCCGCCGCCGTCGGGTAGAAGCCCCACTTCTTGCCCGCCGGCATCGGCGCGCCCTCGACCTGCACGTACGTGCCGTCCCGGACGACGACCAGCGCGATCTTCTTGGGCTGCCCGCCGGTCGACACGTCCATCGTCATCGACCCGGTCAGCCCGTCGGCGTCCTGCCGGACCACGCCGTCCACCACGTTGCGCACCTCGGTGGCCTGCCCGTCGGACGCGAAACCCTCGGTGTGGAACGTCGCGGTGCCCAGCTCGGCCCGCCGCTGCCCGATCTTCTCGGCGAGCACCGCCAGGTCACCCTTGGGCGGCGAAGACGTGGTGGGAGCCGGATCACCGGCCGGGCCGGCCGTGCAGGCGACCAGCGCCAGCGGGACCAGGGCAAGCAGGAAACGGCGCACGAGTCAGGTTACCCAGACCGCCTCGGCGCGCCCTGACGGCGTTCCCGCGGACGGCCGACTCAGGCCTTCTCCAGGTACTCCGCCCGCTCGTCGTCCAGCAGCCCGGCCACCAACCCCGCCAGGCCGGGGTGCGCGGCCAGCTCCGGATCGGCCTCCACGACCTCCTGCGCCACCACCCGGGCCTCCGCGATCACGTCCTCGTCCCGCAGCAGCGACAGCATCTTCAACCCCGACCGCCGCCCGGACTGCGCCGCACCGAGGATGTCGCCCTCACGCCGCAACTCCAGGTCGAGCTGCGCCAGCTCGAACCCGTCCAGAGTGGACTCCACCGCCCGCAGCCGCTCCATCGTGGACGTGCCGTCCGGCATCTCCGTCACGAGCAGGCAAAGGCCGGGCGCGCTCCCCCGCCCGACCCGACCGCGCAGCTGGTGCAGCTGGCTGACCCCGAACCGGTCCGCGTCCATGATCACCATCACGGTGGCGTTCGGCACGTTCACGCCGACCTCCACCACCGTCGTGGCGACCAGCACCTGCACCTCGTTCGCCGCGAACGCCCGCATCACGGCGTCCTTGTCCTCGGGCGCCATCCGCCCGTGCAGGATGTCGATCCGCAACCCCCGCAACGGCCCTTCGGCCAGCCGGTTCGCCACGTCCACCACCGCCAGGGGCGGCCGGCGGTCCGCCGCGCCGTCCTTCCCCGGGTCGTCCTTCGGCGGCTCCGCGTCGTCCTCCGACTCACCGTCCCCGATGCGCGGGCACACCACGTACACCTGGTGGCCCTTGCGGACCTCCTCGTGGATCCGCTGCCAGGCCCGGTCCAGCCAGCCCGGCTTCGCCGCGACCGGCACCACGGACGTGCTGATCGGCGACCGGCCCTGCGGCAGCTCGCGCAGCGCGGACACCTCCAGGTCGCCGTACACGGTCATCGCCACCGTGCGCGGGATCGGCGTGGCCGTCATCACCAGCACGTGCGGCGTCGACCCGCCGGCACGCCCGCTCAACGCGGCCCGCTGCTCGACGCCGAACCGGTGCTGCTCGTCGACCACGACGAACCCGAGGTCGGCGAACTCGACCTTGTCCTGGATCAACGCGTGCGTGCCGACCACGATCCCGGCCTCACCGGACACGATCTCCAGCATCGCCCGCTTCCGCGCCGCCGCGCCCATCGACCCGGTCAGCAGCGTCACCCTCGTCGCGTGCTCGGCACCGCCCAGCTCACCGGCCTGCCCTAGGTCACCCAGCAACTCGCGCAACGACCGCGCGTGCTGCGCCGCCAGCACCTCCGTCGGCGCGAGCATCGCCGCCTGCCGCCCGGCGTCGACGACCTGCAACATCGCCCGCAGCGCCACGATCGTCTTGCCCGACCCCACCTCCCCTTGCAGGAGCCGGTTCATCGGGTGCTCGCCGGACAGGTCGTGGACGATCTGGTCGCCGACCTCGCGCTGCCCCGCCGTCAGCTCGAACGGCAGCCTGGCTTCGAACGCGTCCCGCACGAGACCGGCCCGAGGCGGGCACGCGGGCGCGGGGCGCGCCGTGGCCGACCGGCGGCGCTGCGCCAGCGTCAGCTGCACCGCCATCGCCTCGTCCCACTTCAACCGCTGCTGGGCGACCGTGATCGCGGCCCAGCCGTCCGGCCGGTGGATGTCCCGCAGCGCCTGCTCCAGCGGGATCAGCCCGCGGGCGGCGCGCAACGACTCCGGCAACGGGTCCTCGTCCACGCCGTCCCACAGCGCGAGCACCTGCTCCACGCAGTTGGACACGTTCCACGACTGGATGCCCTGCGCCGCCGGGTAGACCGGGATGAACGCGCCCGCGAAGTCCGCCGCCGCGACGTCCGCCCCGTCGAGCACCTGGTAGTCCGGGTGGGCGAGCTGGAGCTTGCCGTTGAACATGCCGACCTTGCCCGCGAACATCGCCTCGCGCCCCGGCAGCAGTTCGCGCTCGACCTTCCGCGAGCCGCGCCCGAAGAACACCAGGTGCAGGTCGCTGGTGCCGTCCGTGATCACGGCTTCGAGCAGCTCACCGCTGCGCGACTTCATCCGCCGCTGCCGCGCGCTCTTCACCCGCGCCTGCACGGTCACGTGCTCGCCGAGCTCCAGCCCGGCGATCTCGGTCAGCTTCCCGCGCTCGTCGTACCGGCGCGGGTAGTGGCGCAGCAGCTCACCGACCGTGGTCAGGCCGAGGCCGGCCTCCAGCGCGTCGGCGCTCTTCTTGCCGAGCACCGACACCAGCTTGTCGTCGAAGGTCGTCATCCCGGCCCATTCAACTACTCGACACCGACAACCAGGATCGCGTCCCGCTGTCCGCCCTGGTAGGCGGCCAGTTCCACTTCGGGGTGAGCGACCCGGAGGTGATCTTCCAGCACCCGCTCGACGCCGTCCGGGGCGGCCCGCCCCAACAGCACGGTGACCAGTTCGCCGCCGCTGGCGAGCATCCGGTCGACCAGCCGGCACGCCAGCGCGCCGACGTCGGCCGCGCCGGGTTCGATGAGCACCACCTCGCCGTCGAGCATGCCGAGCAGGTCTCCGGGCTCGCACCGGCCGACCCACGTGATCGCCTCGCGCCCGGACACCGCGACCTCGCCGCGCCGGGTCGCCGCCGCGGCCTCGGCCATGGCGACCGCGTCGTCACCGGCACGCCGGGACGGCGAGTGCACGGCCAACGCCGCCAACGCCTGCACCGGCGAGAACGTCGGCACGACCACAACGTCCTGACCAGCGGCAACGGCCTGCGCCGCGGCGTCGTCCAGCGGTTCGCGCCAGGACGGGTCGCCGGGCAGCACGGTCACCTGCCGGGCCCTCGTGCTCACCACAACGGCCAGCAGGTCGGCCGCCGTCACCTCGTCACCGGGCTCGAACACCACCGCGCCCTCGGACCGGAACAGCTCGGCCGCGCCCTCGCCGTCGACCAGCGCCACGATCGCCCGGTCGCGCACGAAGCGGGGCGCCTGCGCGGCGACCTGGTCGGCGAACCTCGCCACCGTGATCCGGTGCGGCCGGCCAGCCCTGATGCCCGCCTCGACCGCCGCGCCGATGTCGTTGCAGTGCACGTGCACGGTCCACAGCCCGGCGCCGTCGCCGACCACGGCCACGCAGTCGCCGATCAGCTGCAGCTCGCCCTTCAGCCGCTCGACCTCGGGCGAGCCGTCCGGCAGGTCGTCCAGCAGGTACATGACCTCGTACTCGAACTCCGACGAGCCGGCCTCACGCGCGGTGGTGAGGGCGTCGCGCGGCACCGGGACGTGCGCCGGCGGGTCGTCGACCACCCGTCCGGTGATCACCGCCGCCAGCGCGTCCAGCAGCACCACCAGCCCCCGCCCGCCCGCGTCGACCACGCCGGCCCGCGCCAGCACGGCCAACTGCCGGGGTGTGTTCGCCAACGCCTCCGCACCGGCCTTCGCCGCCACCGTCACCACGTCGTCCAGCTCGTCGGACGCGCAGTCCCTGGCCGCCTCCGCCACCGCGTGCAGCACGGACAGCACGGTGCCCGCCACCGGCTCCGACACGGCCGCCGTGGCCAGTTCGTCGGCCCGCAGCAGCGCCCGCCGCAACGACGCGCCGGACGCCGTGGAAGCGCCCTGGGCCGCCTCCGCCAACCCGCGCAGGATCTGCGACAGGATCACCCCCGAGTTGCCCCTCGCCCCCGCCAGCGCGCCCCGTGCGAGCGCCGCCAGCGCGGCGCCGGCGGTGTCCACCGGAGTCCTCAACAACGCGTCCAACGCCGACCGCATGGTCTGGAGCAGGTTCGTCCCGGTGTCACCGTCCGGCACCGGGAACACGTTGATGCGGTCCAGATCTTCCCGGTTGGCGTCCAGGGACCGCACACAGGCGTCCGCCCACTTGCGCACCGCGACCGCATCGAGAGCCCGCATGGCGGCGAGGGTATTCGACCCGATTTTGAGGCAGAACGGCCCACCGGCTACCCTGACTGGGTTGCCATGCCCGGCTGAGGCTTGTGCACGCTTGCGCGCCCGCCGGGGCGTGAGTACCGATCAGGAACCTTAAGGAGTGGCTGACGTGGCTGCCGTGTGCGACGTCTGTGGCAAGGGGCCGGGCTTCGGCCATTCTGTCTCGCACTCCCACCGGAAGACGAACCGCCGGTGGAACCCGAACATTCAGACCGTGCGCGCGAAGGTTTCCTCTTCGACGCGGCAGCGGCTGAACGTGTGCACCTCGTGCCTGAAGGCGGGCAAGGTGGTGCGCGGCTGAGACCCGCGCCGAGAGCTTGGTGGAAGGCCCCCGGGATTCGTCCCGGGGGCCTTTTGTCGCGTAACGGGCCGGGGTCGCCGCCGATCGGGTGTCGAAGCCGATCAGGTGTGGAAGATGTCGGCGCTCCAGTCGGCCACCCAGTCGCCGTCGCCGAAGTCCAGCGCCGCCTTGCACTTGTACGTGTCGCCGTCGCACCACAGGCCGGTCACCTCGACCGGGTCCAGCTGGACCGCCCGCCCGGTGCGGTAGACGTCGACGCTCCAGCTCGCGACCCACCGCCCGTCGCCGAAGCGGAGGTTCGCCGTGCAGGTGTAGGTGTCGCCGTCACAACGCAGGCGCGTGACCGGCACCATGTCCCGCTGCTGCGCGCGGTCCTCGTGGTAGACGTCGGCGCTCCAGTCGGCCACCCAGCCGCCATCACCGAAGTCGAGCGCCGCAGTGCACTTGTAGGTGTCGCCGTCGCACCACAGCCCCGTCACGGGCACGGGGTCTCTGGGTGTCGGCTCGGCGACCGCCGACCCCGCGAAGACCGGTGCCGATGCCATGACGACGAGCGCGATGAGCGCTTTCTTGAAGGTCATGCCGTCGAAGGTCGCAGCGGAAACCGCCGGCCGGCAGTGCCGTCATCCCGTGGTACGGGCGCACTACCGACCGGGATGACAGCCCTCACCGAGTTCGATCACCAACCGTGACGAAAGCCTCGAAAAACACCAGCATCGAGTCACCGGGAGTGACTACGGCAGCTTCCAGTCCACCGGTTCCGCGCCCTGCCGCACGAGCAGCTCGTTCGCCTTGCTGAACGGCCGCGAGCCGAAGAACCCACCCGCCGCCGACAGCGGGCTCGGGTGGACCGACTCGACGCACCGGTCCGCGCCCAGCAGCGGCTTGAGCGCACGCGCCTGACTGCCCCACAGGATCGCGACCAGCGGCGAGTCCCGCTCGGCCAGCGCCTTGATCGCCTGCTCGGTGACCGGCTCCCAGCCCTTGTTGCGGTGCGAGTTCGACTTGCCCGGCTGCACCGTCAACGCCCTGTTCAGCAGCAGCACGCCCTGCTCGGTCCACGGCGTCAGGTCGCCGTTGGACGGCTTCGGGTGGCCCAGGTCGGCCACGTACTCGGTGTAGATGTTGATCAGGCTCTTCGGGATCGGCCGCGTCTCCGGCGACACCGAGAAGCTCAGGCCGACGGCGTGCCCCGGCGTCGGGTACGGGTCCTGGCCGACGATCAGCACGCGCACGGCGTGGAACGGCTGCTGGAACGCGCGCAGCACGTTCTCCCCGGCCGGCAGGTAGGTCCGCCCGGCGGCCACCTCCGCCCGCAGGAACTCGCCCATCGCGGTGATCCGATCGGCGACGGGCGCGAGTGCCGCGGCCCAGCCGGCTTCCATGATTTCCTCAAGCGGACGTGCCACGGTGGAAACCTATCTCAGTCGAGCCGCCGCAGTTCTTTGCGGTACAGCAAGATGTTGGCCACGTACTTGTCGACCGCGAACTGCCAGGCGCCGTCCGGCACGACGTAGCCCTCGCGCACGCGGGCGGGCACGCCGAGCGCCATCGACCGGGCCGGGACGTGACCCTCGAACGACACCACCGCGCCGGCGCCGACGATCGAGCCCGTCTCCACCACGGCGCCGTTGAGCACCACCGACCCGGAGGCGATCAGGCACTTGTCCGCGATGGTCGCGCCCTCGATGTGCACGTTGTGCCCGATGACGCACTCCGAGCCGATCAGCGTCGGGTGCACCTCGGTGCAGTGCAGCACGCTGCCGTCCTGGATCGACGTCCGCGCGCCGACCTCGATGCGCCCGTAATCACCGCGCAGCACGGCCTGCGGCCACACGGACGCGTGCGCGCCGATCCGGACGTCGCCGATCACCGTCGCGTCGGGGTGCACGTAGGCGTCCGGGTGGATCACCGGCTCGTAGTCGCCCAACGCGTAGATCGCCATCGCGGTCCCTTCCGGCCTTCAGAGGTCCTTCGCGAAGCAAAGGCTTTCCGGATGATGCCGGTAGACGCCGAAGTTGTCGATGCGCGCGTATCCACTGGTCTCGTAGAGCCGGATCGCCTCGGGCTGCCGCAACCCGGTCTCCAGCACCATCCGCTTGCGCCCGGCCGCCCGCGCCGCCGTCTCCAGCGAGGCCAGCACGACCCGCGACAGCCCGCGCCCGCGCAGGGCCTCCACCACGTACATGCGCTTGATCTCGGCGTCGCCGGGGCGCAGCGAGTCGGTCGCCTCCTCGTGGGCGCGCCACCCGCCGCAGGCCACCGGGACGCCGTCCGCGTACCCGACCGCGAAGTGCCCCAGGGGAGGGGCGAACTCGGCCGGGTCGACCGGCGTGACGTCACCGTCGCCGTAGCGGGTCACGTAGACCTGCTGGAGGTCGGCGATCAGCTTCACCGAGTCTGGATGATCATACGCAAGCGTGAATAGTTCCACACTCGCCAGGTTACCTACCGCCAGTGCTCCCAGCCAGGGGGTTTCTCGTACGCCCGGCCGTCCACCGTGACGCCGCTGCCGTGGCGGACCGTGCCGATGGTGCGCCACCCGTCGGGCACCGCCGCCGGCTCGGGGAAGGTCGCCGCCAGCGCGTGGTCCTCGCCGCCGGTCAGCGCCCAGTGCCGGGCGTCCGCGCCGAGCGCCGCCGCGACGTCGATCAGCCGCGGGTGGACCTCCAGCAGCTCGGTGCGGATGTCGATGCCGATGCCCGACTCGTCCGCGATGTGCCCGAGGTCCGCGAGCAGGCCGTCCGACACGTCGATCATCGCCGTCGCGCCCGCCGCGGCGGCCTGTGGCCCGGCGGCGTACGGCGGTTCGGGGTTCCGCTGGGCGCCGACGACCGCGACCGGCGACCGGAAACCGCGCTGGAGCACGGCCAGTCCGCCGGCCGCCCAACCGAGCCGTCCGCACACCGCGACGACATCACCCACTTGTGCACCTGATCGGGTGACAGGCTCCAAACCGCCCATGTCACCCATCGCGGTAACGGAGATCACCAGTGTCGCGGACGACACCATGTCGCCGCCCACCACACCGGCGCCCGCGACCGCCGCCTCCTGCCACAAACCGGCGGTGATGCCCTCGATCACGGCGGACTGGGTGTCGGCCGGGCACGCCAAACCAATCAGCAGAGCCGTCGGCATCGCGCCCATGGCCGCGACATCCGCCAGGTTCACGGCCGCCGCCTTGCGGCCCACTTGCTCAGGTGAGGACCAGTCGAGTCTGAAGTGGACACCTTCGACGAGCACGTCGGTGGACACCACCACGCGGCCGTCCGGCGCCGCGACCACGGCCGCGTCGTCACCCGGCCCCAGGAGGGTCGTGGGCGGCTGCGTCCGACCGGCCGTCACCCGGCGGATGAGACCGAACTCACCCACCTCAGCGACCGTGTCCGCGTTCCGCGGCGGCTCCGGACGCACGGTTGCCTCCCGTTCTGAGCATTCGGAACCCCAACTGGGGTACGTTGCTGTGCACGTTCCTACCCCGACCTAACCTGTCGCGACGAAGGGGCACGCCGTGGTGCACGCATACATCCTCATCCAGACCGAGGTCGGAAAGGCAGCCGCCGTGGCGGCTGAGATTTCCGGCATCCCCGGGGTGGCCACCGCGGAAGACGTCACCGGACCGTACGACGTCATCGTCCGCGCCGAGGCCGACACCGTCGACCAGCTCGGACAGCTCGTGGTCGCCCGCATCCAGAACGTGGAGGGCATCACGCGAACCTTGACCTGCCCTGTCGTGCACTTGTAGGCCCGTGTTGTCATAACCGGGTGGCACAGGAACCGGAACCCGCCTCGCTGCTCCCCCGTCCGCTGCTCGCCGTGGCCCTCGGCCTGCCGGCGCTGCTGGCGGCGGGTGTGGCGGCCGTGGGCCTCTTCCTCGGCGCGGGCGGCAAGGACGAAGCCGCCGGCCCGTCCGCCGACAACTCCGGCCCCGTCGCGCTGGTGCCCGTGCCCGCGCCGAAGGCCGAGTCGGACGAGTGCAAGGCGTTGGCGAGCGGTCTGCCGATGCAGCTGGTGTCGAACGGGGTCACGTTGCCGCGCCGCGAGTTGGCGTCCCCCGCTCCCGCCGGTGCCTTGGCGTGGGGTGACACCCAGCACGAGCCCGTCGTGCTGCGGTGCGGCCTCGACCGGCCCGCCTCGCTCAACCCGACCTCCGAGCTGCGGACCGTCTCCGACGTGACGTGGCTGGTGCTGTCCGAGGGTTCCGCGTCCACGTGGTACGTGGTGGACCGGCCGGTGTACGTGGCGCTGACCGTGCCGTCGGACGCGGGCACGGGGCCCTTGCAGGACATCTCGACCACGATCCGAGACACCCTCGCGAAGGGCCCCGTGGACACCACGGGCTAGCGCAGGCCGGTGCCGCGGGCGATCGCGGTCTCGACCAGCGTGGTCAGCAGGGTCGGGTAGTCGAGGCCCGTCTCGGCCCACATCCGCGGGTACATCGAGATGGGCGTGAAGCCCGGCATCGTGTTGACCTCGTTGACGACGAGCTCGTCGTAGTCGGTGACGAAGAAGTCGACCCGGGCCAGGCCCTGGCAGTCCAGGGCGTTGAACGCGGTGACGGCCATCGCCCGCAGGTCGCGGCTGACGTGCTCGTCGAGCTTGGCCGGGATGTCGAACTCGCAGACGTCGTCCAGGTACTTGGCGTCGAAGTCGTACCAGTCGACCGCGCCGCCGACGACGCGCAGCTCGGCGGGCAGCGACGCCTCGACCCGGCCGTCCGGGAACTCCAGCACGCCGCACTCGACCTCGCGGCCGGAGACGGCGGCCTCGATGATCACCTTCGGGTCGGTCTTGCGGGCCAGGGTGATCGCGCTGTCCAGGTGGGCCCAGTCCACGACCTTCGAGATGCCCACCGACGACCCGGCGCGCGCGGGCTTCACGAAGACGGGCAGCCCCAACCGCTCCCGGTCGGCCTCGGTCAGCGTGTCCTGGTCGCGCCGCAGCACCACGAACTCGCCGACGGGCAGGCCGACGCCCTTGAGCAGGCGCTTGGTGAACTCCTTGTCCATGGCGACCGCGCTGGCGAGCACGCCCGGTCCCACGTAGGGGATGTCCGCCAGTTCCATCAGGCCCTGGATGGTGCCGTCCTCGCCCCACGCGCCGTGCAGGACGGGGAACACCACGTCCACCTCGGCCAGCACGTCGTTCGGCGCGACCGGCACCAGTTCGCTGCCGGACACGGGGACCAGCGCGTCGACGGTGGGCAGCTGCCGGTCCCGCGTCTCCAGCGCCTTGGTGTCGTCGGCGCCGATCACCCACGCGCCCGCTTCGGTGATGCCCACCGGCACGACGTCGAACCGGCCCCGGTCCAGGTGCGGCAGGACGCTGCCGGCGGACAGGCAGGAGACCATGTGCTCGCTGCTGCGCCCGCCGAACACCACGGCGACCTTGGTCTTGCGCTGTGTCATGGCTCGGACCCTACCCGGATGGCCTAACCCCTCCCGCCGCCCCGAACCCCCACCCCCGTGAGTCCTACCCCCAGACCCCGTGAGTCCTACGTTCCGAACACCCGAGTCCTACGTTCAGAACGGCCGGGTGGCCGCGGACAGGATGCGGATCAGGTCGGGCAGGGCGGCGGTCAGCTGGTCGCGGGAGCAGGCGCTGTAGCCGATGGCGGCGCCGTGGACCTTCGGGCGGCCGGCGTGGTGACGGGCCAGGCCGTCCAGGCGCAGGCCGCGGTCGTGCGCCTCCGTGAGCACGTCCCGTTCCGCCTGCGCCGACGGCAGCGGCACGACGATGTGCGCGCCGGCGTCGTCCCCCAGCACGGGAATCCCCGCCTCGGCGAACGCGGCCGACAGCAGCGCACGGCGTTCGGACAGCTCACGCCGGAGCTTGCGGAGGTGCCGACCCAGGTCGCCGTTGCGCGCCAGCTCCACCAGGACGCGCTGGCCCGCCGCGGACGGGCTGGTGCCGGTCCGGTCGCGGTACGCCAGGACCTCGGCGGTGATCGGTTCGGGCGCGACCATCCACCCCGCGCCCAACGTCGGCGTGAGGATCTTGCTCGTGGTGCCCAGGTGCACCACCACGTCCGGCGCGAGAGCCGCCAGCAACGGCAACGGCGCGACGTCGTACCGCAGCTCTCCGTCGTAGTCGTCCTCGACGACCAGCCACCCCTCCGCCCGCGCCCGCTCCACCAACGCCACCCGCCGCGCGGCCGACATCCGCCCACCCATCGGGTACTGGTGCGCGGGTGAGCAGTACACGCCGCGGACGCCCGGCGGCACGGCCTCCACCAACAACCCCTCCGCGTCCACCGGCGCCTGCACTACCCGCACCCCGGCGGCCCGCAACGCCCACACCGCCCGCTGGTACCCCGGCTCCTCCACCGCCACCGCGTCACCGGGCCGCAGCACCGCCGCGCCCAGCTCGACCAACGCCGCCGTCGTACCCCCGGTCGCCAGCACCAGCTCCTCGCGCAACCCGCCGCGCACCGCCAACCCCCGGTGCCGCAACAGGTGTTCCGCCACCACCGCCCGGTACTCCGGCAGCCCTCCCCGAGCCGGCCGGAACAACGGCTGCACGTCCGCCGCCGCACGCCAGGCCCGCCGCCACGCCGCCCGGTCCAGCCCTTCCGCCCAGGGCGCACCCGGCGCCAGGTCGACCACGTCCGCAGGAACGGGTGGCGCCGCGGCACGCCGGGTCCGCGACTTCAGCGCACCCGGCGGCGTCGTCGTGACGTACGTCCCCGACCCGTGCCGCCCCGCGATCCAGCCCTCCGCGTGCAGCTGCTCGTACGCCGCCGCCGTCACGGTCCGGCTCACCCCGAGCCGTTCCGCCAACGCCCGCGTCGAGGGCAGCCGGTCACCGCTGCGCAGCCGCCCGTCCGCCGCCGCCGCGCGCAGGGCGTCCGCGAGCTGCACGGCCAGTGGTTCGGCCGACGTGCGGTCCAACACCACCGCGAGCGCCGTCTCCGACAAAGTGGCCTCCTCAAAACGCCGAGAATTGGCACTTGAAGAGTGCCACTTTACCGACGAGGGTCAACGCATGACGTTGTCACCGACGGACCGCAGCACCATCAAGCGCGGGCGCAAGCGTGCCGTGACCGAGCGAGAGGCGCTGCACGCGGTCCTCGACGCCGCCCTCGTCTGCCACCTGGCCGTGGTCGTGGACGGCGCGCCCATCGTGCTGCCCACCGGGTACGGCCGCCACGGCGACACCCTCTACCTGCACGGCTCGACCGGCGCGCGCAGCCTCCGCGAAGCCGCGACCGGCGTGCCCGTCTGCGTCGGCGTGACGATCGTGGACGGGATCGTCTACGCCCGCTCGGTGTTCGACAACTCGATGAACTACCGCGCGGCCGTCATCCACGGCACCGCCGTCCCGGTCACCGACGACGACACCAAGCTGCACGCCCTGCGCGCGATCACCGAGCACCTCGCGCCCGGCTCGTGGGACTACGCCCGGCCGGCGACGCCGAAGGAGCTCGCCGCGACCTCCGTGCTGTCCCTCGACCTCGCCGAGGCGTCGGTGAAGATCCGCACCGGCCCGCCCGGCGACGAGCCGGAGGACATCGCCGCGAACGAGAAGTGGGCGGGCGTGCTGCCGCTGCGCACGGTGTGGGGCGAGCCCGAGCCGGACCCGTCGCTGGTCGGCGAGTGGGACGTGCCGCCGCACGTCACAGCGCGGAGGTAGTCCCGGACACCGGGTCGAACCGCAGCGGCCGGATGGTGCGCCCGCCGTCGCGGTACACGTGGATCGTGACGGCGGGATCGGCGCCGTCGTTGCGCACCTGGTGCACGTACGACGGCCCGAACGCCCGCGACTGACCGGCCACGAGGTGGTGCAGCACCTGGGTCGGGCCGGGCGTGACGACCTCCGTCAACGAGCCGCTGACCACGGTGAACGCACCGCTCGTCGCGCCGTGGTCGTGCAGGTCGGCGTGCTGGCCGGGCAACCAGCTCATCAGCCACACCTCCTGCACGTCGGTCTTCTCCACGAGCGCGGCGAAGCGGGTGTCGGGGTCGTAGCGGAGCAGGTGGGCCCAGCGCTCACGTCGTGCCGCCGTGTCGAGCGCGATCCGCACGGGGTGCGGCGCGGCGTGCGACTGGGGCAGGGCAATGGTGTTCTCCGGAACGGCGAACATGGTTCCTTCTCGGGCTCGGCTGAGTGCGAGCCTCAAGGGCTCGCCGGACGCGAGACGATCACCGAGGGAGACAGAGCGCGCTGGCGACCAGGCTGAGGTCGATGTGACCCCGCCCGTCGATCATGGCGCGGAAAGACATGGTGACGAGGGTGGCAGCACCCCCGTCACCGCGCAACCGGATCCCACGGAATGGACCCGATCAGAGGGACCAGAGCCGGCGGGACCCCGATCATGGGGCGCAGATCAGAGGGCGCCGAGCACGTCCGCGACCAGGTCCGCGGTGTCCTCGCAGCCCGCGGACAGCCGGGCCAGGCCCTCGGGCACCGGGTCACCCCACTGCGCGCGCCGGTCCAGGCTGGTGTGCAGGCCGCCGAAGCTGGTGCTCGCGAACACCAGCCGGGACCGCTCCAGGAACGCGGCCACGGCGTCCGCGTCCGCCAGCTCGAACGTCAGCACCCCGCCGAACCGCCGCATCTGCTTCGCCGCGACGACGTGCGCCGGGTCCTCGGGCGCGCCCGGCCACCGCAGCCCGGTGACCGCCGGGTGCACCTTCAGCACGTCGTACAGGGCCGCCGCGTTCGCCGCCTGACGGCTCAGCCGCAGGTCGAGCGTGCCGAGCCCGCGGTGCGCCAGCCACGCCTCGAACGGGCCGGGGATCGCACCGCCGGTCGTCCGCGCCGCGCGCACCCGTTCCGCCAGGGCCGGGTCCGAAGTGGACACGTGGCCGAGCAGCACGTCGCTGTGGCCGGCGACGGCCTTCGTGTCGCTGCTCACCACCGCGTCCGCGCCCAGGAGCAGCGGCTGCTGCCCGAGCGGCGTCGCGGTCGTGTTGTCCACGGCCACCAGCGCGCCCGCCGCGTGCGCGGCCTCGACCAGCGCCGCGATGTCGCACACGTCCAGCCCCGGGTTGGACGGCGACTCCAGCAGCACGAGCCGCACCCCGTCGAACGACGGGTACGGCCCGGCGGTCGGCACCTCGACCACCTCCACCGGCATCCCGTCGATCAGCGTTCGGGTCAGGAAGTAGCCGTCACCCGGCACCACCACCACGTCACCGGGTTCGAGCACCACCCGCAGGAACGTCGAGATCGCCGCCATGCCGGACGGGAACAGCACGGCCGTGCCGCCGTCCAACCCGCCCAGCGCCGTCTCCAACGCGCGCCACGTCGGGTTGTGCGCCCGGCCGTACGTGTCCTCGCCGCCCAGGTGGTAGGCCGACGCGAACACCGGCCCGGCCAGGAACGGCTCTCCCGGCGCGGACGGTGTCGAGTGCACGACGCGCGTGCCGTCACCCCAGGTCATTGGCGTTCTGCCTTTCGTTCACGGCCGAGCAGCGCCGCGGTGAGCACGCGCGGGTCCAGTCCTTCGTGGCACACCTGGTGCACACCGTCGGTGATCGGCATGTCCACCCCGACCCGCGCGGCCAGCGCCCGGATCGACGAGCAGGACTTGACGCCCTCGGCGACCTGCCCGTGCGCGGCTTCCTGCGCCTGGGCGAGGGAGTCGCCGCGCCCCAGCCGTTCCCCGAACGACCGGTTGCGCGACAAGGGGGACGCGCACGTCGCCACCAGGTCGCCCAGGCCGGCCAACCCGGCGAACGTCAACGGGTCCGCGCCGAGTTCCGCGCCGAGGCGGGACGTCTCGGCGAGCCCGCGGGTGATGATCGAGGCCATCGTGTTGTCGCCGAACCCCATGCCGGCCGCCATGCCGCAGGCCAGCGCGATGACGTTCTTGCACGCGCCGCCCAGCTCGCAGCCCACCACGTCCACGTTCGTGTAAGGCCGGAAGTAGGAGTTGGAGCACGCGTGCTGGAGGTCGACCGCGCGGTCGTGGTCGGTGCACGCGATGACCGTCGCGGTCGGCTGCTCGGCCGCGATCTCCTTGGCCAGGTTCGGCCCGGACACCACCGCGACCTGGTCCTCCGGCACGCCGGCGACGTCGCGGATCACCTCGCTCATCCGCTTCAACGTGCCCAGTTCCACGCCCTTGGCGAGGCTCACCAGCGTGGCGCCCGCGGGCAGCGAGGACCGCCAGCCGGTGAGGTTCGCCCGCAACGTCTGGCTCGGCACCGCCAGCACCACGGCCTGCGCGCCGGCCAACGCCTTGTCCGCGTCGGCCGTGGCGTCCAGGTTCGGGGGCAGCGCCACACCCGGCAGGTAGTCGGCGTTGACCCGGTTCTCCCGGATGCCGTCGGCGACCTCCGCGCGCCGCGCCCACAGCACCACGTCCGTGCCGGAATCGGCGAGCACCTTGGCGAAAGCGGTGCCCCACGACCCGGCGCCCAGCACCGCGACCCGGTCCACGGTCACGCCTTCTTGGAGGAGTGGAAGCCGTCGGGCGCCTGCTCGTCGCGGATGTCCGCGAGCAGGTCCTTGACCTCGTTCATCAGCACGTCCGTCACCTCGCGCAGCAACGCGATGTTCTGCGGCTGGGACCGGTAGGCGTCCAGGTCGACCGGCGGCCCCACCTTCGTCACCACCGTCTTGCGGGGGAACGGGCGGAACTTCTTGCGGTAGTGGTCGTAGAGCTCGCGGGTGCCCCACCGGGCGGCGGGCAGGACGGGCACGTCGTGCTCCAGCGCGAGCCGGGCCACACCGGTGCGCGACGCCATCGGCCAGCCGTCCGGGTCGCGGGTGATGGTGCCCTCCGGGTAGATGATCACGACCAGGCCTTCCTCCAGCGCGTCGTGCGCGGCGCGGAGGCTCTGCTGGGCGTCGGCGGAACCGCGGTAGACCGGGATCTGCCGGGCGCCCCGCAGGACGGAGCCGAGGACCGGGACGTTCCAGAGGCTGTGCTTGGCGAGGAAGCGCGGCACGCGGCCCTGCTTGCGGGTGAAGACGGCGTCGTAGACGGGGTCCAGGTGGGACACGTGGTTCATCACGATGAGCGCACCGCCGGTCCTCGGCACCCGCTCCGCGCCCTCGTAGCGCCGACGCGCCATCAACGCGGTGGCGGGGTAGAAGATCGCTGCCGCGAATCCGACCCAGAAGCCGCCCTTCTCCTTGGCCACGTGCACTCCCTCTTCGTCGTGGACCTGGAAGTCTTCCCCGGAAGGCCCGGCCAGGTCCAGCCGGCATCGGGGAGTATGGCGGGGTGGGAGCCGAAGTGGACTTGGTGGTGCCGGTCAAGACGCTTGACCGGGCCAAATCGCGCCTGGTGGGTGCCCGGCTCGACCGTCCGACGCTGGCGCTCGCGTTCGCGTTGGACACGATTTCGGCCGCGTTGCCGGTGGTGCGCGGTGTGTTGACAGTCACGTCCGATCCGGCGGTGGTGGCGGAGCTGCGGGCGTTGGGGGTCGAGTCGGTGGCGGGGCCGGAGGGGTTGAACGAGGCCCTGCGGTTCGGTTTCGGCGTGCTGCGGTCGCGGGACTCGGGGTCGGTGGTGGGTGCGTTGCAGGCGGACTTGCCGGCTCTGCGGACCGCGGAGCTGGCGGCGGCGTTGGCGGCTGCGCGGGGGCGTGCGTTCTGCCCGGACCGGCAGGGCACCGGCACGACGTTGCTCCTGTCCGAGCCCGGCGGCGACCTGGCCCCGGCTTTCGGCGGCGCGTCGGCGGGCGCTCACGCGGCGTCGGGCGCAACGGCGCTCCTCGGGCCTTGGCCGTCGCTGCGGCACGACGTGGACACGGCGGAGGACCTCCGACTGGCGGCGGACCTCGGCCTCGGCACCCGCACCGCCGCCGCCCTGGTCCCGGTGTGCGGCTGACCGGAGTGGCCGAAGGTCGTGGTTGACAGCCCTCCGGTGCGGCCTCAATCTGGGAGCGCTCCCAGACACCGCTGTCGCAGAGGACACCGCCGATGAGATCGCGCACCCCCGCCCTGCTCGTTCTCGCTCTCGCCGCCTCCTCGCTGGGCGCCGTCCCGACCCTCCAGGCACAGGAAGACCCGGCGGCCGTCCGCGTCACGGTCAACGCCCGCGCCGGCCTGGAAGCGGTCGGCGACGCGGCCATCGGCGTCAACCACGCGATCTGGGACGCCCAGCTCGGCACGCCGGAGGTCGCCGACCTCCTGCGCGGCGCCGGTGTCCAGGCGATGCGCTACCCCGGCGGCTCGTACTCCGACATCTACCACTGGCGCGACCACACCGCCCCCGGCGGCTACGTCGCGCCGAACACCGACTTCGACCAGTTCATGGCCGGTGTCCGACGGGCCGGCGGGCAGGCGATCGTGACCGCCAACTACGGCACCGGCACGCCGCGGGAAGCCGCCGACTGGGTCAGGTACGCCAACGTCGAGAAGGACTACGGCGTCAAGTACTGGGAGATCGGCAACGAGCTCTACGGCAACGGCCACTACGGCTCCGGCTGGGAAGCCGACGACCACCCCGACAAGAGCCCGGCCGGGTACGCGACCCTCGTCGCCGAGTACGCCCGCGCGATGAAGGCGGTCGACCCGACGATCCAGGTCGGCGCGGTGCTGACCACGCCGGGCGACTGGCCGGACGGCCTCGTCACGGCCGGCGACGCGGGCACGTGGAACCAGGTGGTCCTGTCGATCGCCGGTCCCGAGGTCGACTTCGTCGTGCTGCACTGGTACCCGAGCGGCGCGACCGGCGCCGAGGTGCTGGCCAAGACCGACCGCGTGCCGGACATGATCCGCCTGGCGCGCGAGCAGATCGCCCGCCACGCGGGCAAGGAGCTAGGCATCGCGCTGACCGAGATCAACACCTCGTACGGCCGCAACACCCAGCCCGGCGCCCTCTTCGCCGCCGACGCGTACGCCACCCTGCTGGCCAACGGCGTCTTCACGGTCGACTGGTGGAACGTCCACAACGGACCCGAAAGCGCGTCCACGATCGGCGGCCACCCCGATTTCCGGGACTTCGGCCTGCTCTCCAGCGCTGGCTGCCTGTCCGACGGCACGGTCTGCGAACCACCGCTGAACACACCGTTCGCGACCTTCCACGGGCTCGCGATGGTGTCGGAGTTCGTCGGCGCCGGGGACCGGTTCGTCGTGGCCGGCACGTCCGACCCGCTGGTCAAGGTCCACGCGGCCCGTCGCGCCGACGGCGGCCTGGCCGTGCTGCTGGTCAACCAGGACCCGGACGCGGCCAAGCCGATCACCGTCGACTACGCCGGTTACGCGCCCGCCGCCGACGCTCAGGTGCTGACGTTCGCCAACGGTGACACCGCCATCTCGACCACCACGGGCAGTGCCGCGTCGGTCACGCTCCCGCCGTACTCCCTCACCACGCTGGTCCTGCGCCCGGCCGCCCCGTCCACCGACCCCGCCGCGCCCGCTCGCCCCACCGCCACCGCGGTCACCGACCGGGAGGCGACGCTCACCTGGCCCGCTCCCGCCCGGGGCGTCAAGTACGAGGTCCACCGCCAGAACGGCACCGTCAGCGAGCAGTGGGGCGAGACCACCGGCACCACGTTCACCGCCCACAACCTCACCCCGAGCACCCGCTACACGGTCAACCTCATCGCCCGTGACGGCGCGGGCCGGGTCTCGTGGTCGTCCCCGCCCCTCACGTTCAGCACCGCGACACCGGCCGCGTCCACCTGCGCCGTCAAGCTGACCAACGCCAACGACTGGGGCAACGGCTTCGTCGGCAGCGTCGACATCACCAACACCGGCCACGCCGCCGTCGACAGCTGGTCGCTCGCCTTCGACTGGCCCACCGGCTGGCAGCAGGTGAACAGCGGCTGGAACGCCACGTGGGTGCAGGAAGGCGCGACGGTCCGCGTGAACGGCACCGAGCAGAACCGGGCGCTGGCGCCGGGAGCCACCGTGAACGTCGGCTTCGTCGGCGCCTACCAAGGCCCGAACGTGCCGCCGGCGGTCTTCAAGCTCAACGGAGTCCACTGCACGACCCGATGACCGTGGTGAGGTGGTCACCCGTTCGGTCGGCTAGCTTGGGCGCGTGAGCGAGCAGCCGACCGAGCAGGCGACGGTGAGCACCCACCGTGAGGACGGCTCGGCGACCGTGCTGCGCGACGACGGCGTGCTGGTGGACGTGTCCGCCGACGCCGTCGCCGCCGGTGGCTGGCGTTCACTGCGTGCTGGACAGAGGGTCACCCTTGTGCGCGATGGCGCCGGTCACGTGCGGGGCGTGCTGCGGCCAGTGTGACGCGGAGTTCACCACGTCGTCGGCTCCGATCAGCGCGCAGTCGCTCTTTCTGGGGAACAATGCTCATCGTGAGCACGGAAAACAGCCCCGAGCAGCCCGCGCCGAAGCGACGGACGAGGACGCCACGGGCCACGCCCGCGGCGAGCACCCCCCGACCGCGACCACGCTCGGCCGTCCGCCGCGGTGGCACGCGCAACGGCACCACGGCGGCGCCCCAGCCGACCGAGGCGCCGGCCCGGTCGTTCCCGAGCTCACCGCCCGCCGTCACGGCCACCGAGGCGCAGGCCGACCTGCCCGACGACCGGTACTTCAACCGGGAGCTGTCGTGGCTGGACTTCAACGCCAGGGTGCTCGCACTGGCCGAGGACGCCTCGCAGCCCCTGCTGGAGCGGGCGAAGTTCCTGGCCATCTTCGCGTCGAACCTGGACGAGTTCTACATGGTCCGCGTCGCCGGTCTGAAGCGCCGCGACGAAACCGGCCTCTCGGTGCGCAGCGCGGACGGGCTCACCCCGCGCGAGCAGCTGTCCAACATCTCCAAGCGCACCCAGGAGCTGACCGAGCAGCACGCCAGGGCGTTCCTCGACCACATCCAGCCGGAGCTGGAGAAGCACGCCATCAGCATCGTCAACTGGGCGCAGTTGACCGACTTCGAGAAGCTGCGGCTGTCCAACTACTTCACCGACCAGGTGTTCCCGGTGCTCACGCCGCTGGCCGTGGACGCCGCGCACCCGTTCCCCTACATCTCCGGCCTGTCGCTGAACCTCGCCGTGACGGTGCGCGACCCGGAGGGCGGCGCGGAGCGGTTCGCCCGCATCAAGGTGCCGGACAACGTCCCGCGCCTGGTCCGCGTGGAGAAGGAGCGGAGCAGCCCGACGGCGACGTTCCTGCCGTTGGAAGACCTCATCACCGCGCACATGGGCGAGCTGTTCGCGGGGATGCAGGTCATCGAGTGCCACGCGTTCCGGGTGACGCGCAACGCCGACCTCGAAGTCGAGGAGGACCAGGACGAGGACCTGCTCAAGTCGTTGGAGCGGGAGCTGGCGCGGCGGCGGTTCGGGCCGCCCGTGCGGCTGGAGATCGCCGACGACATGACCGAGCACATGCTGGAACGGCTGCTGCGGGAGCTGGAAGTCGACCCGAACGACGTCGTCCAGGTGCCCGGTCTGCTCGACCTGTCGTGCCTGTGGCAGCTCTACAGCGTGGACCGCAAGCAGCTGAAGGACGCGCCGTTCGTGCCCGCGACGCACTCGGCGTTCGGCGAGCGGGAGACGCCGAAGAGCATCTTCGCCACGCTGCGCGAGGGTGACGTGCTGGTGCACCACCCGTACGACTCGTTCTCCACTTCCGTGCAGCGGTTCATCGAGCAGGCGGCGGCGGACCCGCGGGTGCTGGCCATCAAGCAGACGCTGTACCGCACATCGGGTGACTCCCCGATCGTGGACGCGCTGATCGACGCGGCCGAGGCGGGCAAGCAGGTTGTGGCGCTGGTGGAGATCAAGGCGCGGTTCGACGAGCAGGCGAACATCAAGTGGGCGCGGCAGCTGGAGAAGGCGGGCGTGCACGTCGTCTACGGCCTGATGGGGTTGAAGACGCACTGCAAGACGTCGCTGGTGGTGCGGCAGGAGGGCTCGCGGATCCAGCGGTACTGCCACATCGGCACCGGCAACTACAACCCGAAGACGGCGCGGCTGTACGAGGACATCGGCATCCTCACCGCCGAGCCGACCATCGGCGCGGACCTCACCGACCTGTTCAACGTGCTCACCGGGTACGCGCGGCAGGACCACTACCGCAGCCTGCTGGTCGCGCCGTACGGCGTGCGGCGCGGCATCGTGGAGCGGATCGAGCGCGAGATCGAGCACGCGCGGGCCGGTACGCCCACCGGTGTGCGCATCAAGGTGAACTCGCTGGTGGACGAGCAGGTCATCGACTCGCTGTACCGGGCGTCGCAGGCGGGTGTCCGGGTGGACGTGGTGGTGCGCGGGGTGTGCGCGCTGAAGCCCGGCATCAAGGGGCTGTCGGAGAACATCCACGTCCGGTCGATCCTGGGGCGCTTCCTGGAGCACTCGCGGGTGTTCCACTTCGTCGGCTGCGGCGAGCACTGGATCGGCAGCGCGGACATGATGCACCGCAACCTCGACCGGCGGGTGGAGGTGCAGGTGCGGGTGACGGACCCGAAGCTCACCGCGCAGCTGGACGCGATGATGGATTCGGCGCTGGAGCCGACGACGCGGTGCTGGGTGCTGCGCTCGGACGGTGAGTGGGAGGCGTCGCCCGCGGACGGCACGAGGGTGCGCGACCACCAGACCGAGTTGCTGCGCAACCACCGCGCGTTGGGGTGAGTCGTTGATCCGGGCTGCCGGCGCCGTGTTGTGGCGCGATGGTTCCGTGGCGGTCGTGCACCGGCCGCGTTACGACGACTGGTCCCTGCCGAAGGGGAAGGTGGACGCGGGCGAGACCGTGCCCGCGGCGGCCGTGCGGGAAGTGCGGGAGGAGACCGGCTTCCACGCCGTGCTGGGGCGGTACCTGTGCCAGGTGTCGTACCGGGCTTTCGGCAGGCCGAAGGCGGTGGAGTACTTCAGCGCCCAGGCCGGGTCGGGTGCTTTCGTGCCGTCCGACGAGGTGGATGAGCTGCGGTGGGTGCCGTTCGCGGAGGCGGGCGCGTTCGTGACGCGGGACGAGGACCGGGCGGTGCTGGCGGCGTTCCTGGCGGAGCCCGCGGACCTGGCGACGGTGTTGCTGGTGCGGCACGCGAAGGCGGGGAAGCGGGACAACTGGCGGGGAGATGACGACCTGCGGCCGTTGAGCTCGGCGGGGTGGCGGCAGGCGGGCGGGTTGCGTTCGATGCTGCCGCTGTGGGAACCGGTGCGGGTGCACTCGGCACCGCGGGTTCGGTGCGTGGAGACCGTCCAGGGGGTTGCGGCGGACTTGGGCGTGGGCGTCCTGTTGGAGCCCCGGCTGTCCGAGGAGGGGTACTGGCCGGACCGCGAGGCCGGGTTGGTGCGGCTGCTGGAGATCGCGGACGGGGCGGGGACGCCGGTCGTCTGCAGCCAGGGCGGCGTCATCCCGGACGTGGTGTCCACCCTCGCCGACCTGGGCGGTCTGTCGTTGAGCGGGACGCCGTGCAAGAAGGGCAGCGCGTGGCTGCTGGCGTTCCGGCGGCCCGAGCCGGGGTGGTCCACATCGGACTCGCACACGTCCTGGCCACGCCTGGTGTCGGCCCACTACTTCCCCACGTCCCTCCCCACCCCCACCCCCTGACCTCCCGCTCGGGCACTTCGGGGCGTCCGCTCGGGCACCGATAACGGGGCCGGCCGGGTCACGGAAGGAGTCCGAGCGGGCACAGCGAGTTCTCCACAGGCGCCCACTCGCCCGCCGGAAATGGTGGTCCGAGTCGGCCGGTTCGCCGCATCCGAGTACGGGGCCCGAGAGCCGCAATGCCGCCGCCCCAAATCCCCGTCAGCCGCAATCCCGGTCAGCCCAATGCCAGAACCCCGGCGCACGTCTTCCAGCGGCCGTATGCCCGCAGCAGCGCCTCACGCACGTGTTCCCGAAGCCGTGCTCAACGCGCGTGTTCCAGCAGCGGTGTGCCCCAGCAGCCGTGCCCCAGCAGCCGTGCCTCAACGCACGTGTACAGCAGCCGTATGCCGCCGGCAGTGCCTCAGCGCAAGTGTTCCGGCAGCCGTGCCCCAACAGCGGCCCGGCAGCGGGACAGGAGTGCGTGAATCGCGGTCTGGAGGCACAACTCGCGAAGAGCAGGAAGGTCTGGAGGTCTGAATACCTGGCTCGGCCGGACCGGACCGCTGCCCACCCGGCACGCGTGTTCTGAGCGTTGAACTCAGGCGTCCTGAACGTAGGACACGGTGGTTCTGAGCGTAGGACTCACGGAATGCTCAGGGCCCGGTGCGCGTCCGCACCGGGCCCTGAGCGTGTCTTGCGTGCCTGGCCGGTGATCACCCGGCCCGGTTTCACTTCTTCTTGGCCGGGGCCTTCTTCGCCGCGGGCTTGGCGGCTGCGGCCGTGGTGGCCTTCGCCGGAGCAGCTGCCTTGGCCGTGGTGGCCTTCTTGGCTGCCGGCTTGGCCGCCGTCGCCTTCGCCGCAGTGGTCTTCGCTGCGGTGGCCTTGGTCGCGGTGCTCTTCGCAGGCGCGGCCTTGGTGGCGGCGGGCTTCGCAGCCGCGGCGGCCCGGCGGGTCGCCGGAGCCTTCGTGGCTGCCGCAGCGGCGCGCGTGGCAGTACCGGTGCTGCGCGTCGCGCGCGCAGTGGTGGTACGCGCGGTGGCGCTGCGGGTGGCCGGAGCCTTCGTGGCGGCGGCCGGCTTGGCCGCCGTCCCGGCAGCGGGCTTCGCGGCCGTGACGCGCGGCAGCTTCTTCGTGCCGCTGATGACGTCCTTGAACGTCGAACCCGCGCGGAACGCGGGAACGTTGGTCTTCTTGACCTTCACGGTCTCACCGGTGCGCGGGTTGCGAGCGGTGCGAGCCGCACGGGCCCGCTTCTCGAAGACACCGAAACCGGTGATGTTGACCTTCTCGCCCTTGTGGACGCTGCGAACGATGACGTCAACGATGCCGTCTACTGCGGCAGCGGCGTTCTTCTTGTCGCCAAGGCGCTCGGCGAGCGCCTCGATGAGCTGGGCCTTGTTCACCGTCAGTCCCTCCCAGGACGCTCACGGCCCTAGTCGGGCCGACTTGATTGCCCACGGTAAGCCCATATGCAAGGAAATACCAATCGCCACGCCAGATTTTCCGTTGTGGCGTGGGCAATTACGACCTGTCGAGGGACACCCGGGCGGCCCCGGAGGGTTCGAAGGGGCCGGATTCCCGCTGTTCGGAGGGGAATCCGACCCCTTCGGCCTCAGCTCGCGGGCATCGGTTCGGTAGTGGGCAACCAACCCGGCCGGCGCTGCTCGAACTCGGTGATGTCGTCCGCGTGCCGGAGGGTCAGCGCGATGTCGTCCAATCCCTCCAGCAGCCGCCAACGGGTGTACTCGTCGACGGTGAAGGGCGCGGTGAAGTCCTTGGCCACAACGGTGTTCTTCGTCAGGTCGACGGTGACCTCGGTGCCGGGGTCGTTCTCCAGCAGCTTCCACAGCAATTCGACATCGGACTGCGAGCACTCGGCGGCCACGAGGCCCTGCTTGCCCGAGTTGCCCCGGAAGATGTCGGCGAACCGGGACGAGATGACCACCCGGAAGCCGTAATCCATGAGCGCCCACACGGCGTGCTCACGGGACGACCCGGTGCCGAAGTCCGGCCCGGCGACGAGCACGCTGCCGGCGCGGAACGCTTCCTGGTTGAGCACGAACTGCCCGTCACCGCGCCAGGCGGCGAACAGGCCGTCCTCGAAGCCCGTGCGGGTGACGCGCTTGAGGTAGACGGCCGGGATGATCTGGTCGGTGTCCACGTTGGACCTGCGCAGCGGAACGCCGACCCCGGTGTGCGTGGTGAACGCTTCCATGTTCGTAGAACTCCCTCAGACCAGGTCGGCGGGCGACGACAGCGTGCCCCGCACGGCGGTGGCGGCGGCCACGAGTGGCGAGACGAGGTGGGTGCGGCCACCCTTGCCCTGCCTGCCCTCGAAGTTTCGGTTGGAGGTCGACGCGCTGCGCTCCCCCGGCTTCAACTGGTCCGGGTTCATGCCGAGGCACATCGAGCAGCCGGCCTGGCGCCACTCGGCGCCGGCCTCCAGGAACACCTCGTGCAGCCCCTCGGATTCGGCCTGCGCGCGCACCCGCATGGAACCGGGCACCACGAGCATCCGGACGTTCTCGGCGACCTTGTGGCCGCGCAGGACGTCCGCCGCGGCACGCAGGTCCTCGATGCGGCCGTTGGTGCACGAGCCGAGGAACACGGTGTCGACGCGGATGTCGCGCAGCGGGGTGCCCGGCTCCAGCCCCATGTACGTCAGGGCCTTCTCGGCGGCCACGCGCTCGTTGTCGTCGCCGATGGCCTCGGGGTCCGGCACGCTGGCGCTCAGCGGCAGGCCCTGACCGGGGTTGGTGCCCCAGGTGACGAACGGCGTCAGCTCGTCGGCGTCGAGGCGGACCTCGGCGTCGAACTCGGCGTCGTCGTCGGTGCGCAGCGTCTTCCAGTACTCGACGGCCGCGTCCCAGTCCGCGCCGGACGGCGCGTGCGGACGGCCTTCGAGGTAGTCGAACGTCGTCTGGTCCGGTGCGATCATGCCCGCGCGGGCACCGGCTTCGATCGACATGTTGCACACGGTCATGCGGGCTTCCATGGACAGCGCCTCGATCGCGGCGCCCCGGTACTCCAGGACGTAGCCCTGGCCGCCACCGGTGCCGATCTCCGCGATCACCGCGAGGATGATGTCCTTGGCCGTGACGCCCGGCTTCAGCTCCCCGTCGACGGTGACGGCCATGGTCTTGAACGGCCGCAGCGGCAGCGTCTGGGTGGCCATCACGTGCTCCACCTCGGACGTGCCGATGCCGAACGCCAGCGCGCCGAACGCGCCGTGCGTCGACGTGTGGCTGTCACCGCAGACGACCGTCATGCCGGGCTGCGTCAGGCCCAGCTGCGGGCCCACGACGTGCACGATGCCCTGCTCGACGTCGCCCATCGGGTGCAGCCGGACGCCGAACTCCGCGCAGTTCTTGCGCAGCGTCTCGACCTGGAGGCGGGACACCGGGTCGGCGATGGGGAGGTCGATGTCGATCGTCGGGACGTTGTGGTCCTCGGTGGCGATCGTGAGGTCCGGTCGTCGGATCCCGCGACCGGCCAACCGCAGGCCGTCGAACGCCTGCGGACTGGTCACTTCATGCAGCAGGTGGAGGTCGATGTAGAGCAGGTCCGGCTCCGCGCCACTGCCGTGGCGCACGACGTGTGCTTCCCACACCTTCTCCGCGAGCGTGCGGCTCATCGCAACTCTCCCAAGATCTGGACAGTCGATAGATCTGGACTTCCCAGACAGTGGGAAGTTAGTATCGGCTTGTGGGACAGCATAGCGGGATCGGCGTGCTCGACAAGGCAGTGGCCGTCTTGAACGCCGTCGCGAAGGATCCGTGTGGGCTCGCCGAGTTGTGCAACCGGACGGGCTTGCCGAGAGCTACCGCACACAGGTTGGCGGTCGGGCTCGAGGTGCACAGGTTGCTGCGACGGGGTTCGGACGGGCGCTGGCGTCCAGGCGCGGCACTGGCGGAGTTGGCGGGCGGTGCCACCGACCCGCTGCTCGACGCGGCGTCCTCGGTGTTGCCGCGGTTGCGGGACATCACGGGCGAGAGCGTCCAGTTGTACCGGCGGGACGGGATGCAGCGGATCTGCGTGTCGTCGGCGGAACCCCCGAGTGGTTTGCGCGACACCGTTCCGATCGGCGCGCGATTGCCGATGACGGCCGGTTCCGGCGCGAAGGTATTGGCCGCGTGGTCGGATCCCGGAACCCAGCGCTCCGTTCTCGCCGATGCCGTTTACGGAGAGCGGACTTTGTTGGAGGTCCGCCGTCGCGGCTGGGCGCAGTCGGTAGCGGAACGGGAGCCGGGAGTGGCGAGCGTTTCCGCGCCGGTAAGGGACAGCTCGGGTTCCGTGGTGGCCGCGGTATCCGTTTCCGGCCCCATTGACCGCATGGGCCGCCGTCCGGGCGCCCGCTGGGCCGCAGACCTCCTGGCAGCCGCCGAGGCCCTCCAGTCACGCCTCTGACAGCCTCAGCCACCCTCACGACCAGCACACCCCCGCCAGACGCACCACCCGCGACAGGGGGCCGCCTGACCTCCGGTACCCCCGCCACAGCACCACCGGCGGGGGTGCAGGGGGCGAAGCCCTCCTGCCCGGGGTTCGGGGGTCGGACCCCCAATGCACAAAGCGAAAGATCCCCGTTTCGCACTAAGCGAAACGGGGATCTCCCGATCTGTAGCCCCGATGGGATTCGAACCCACGCTACCGCCTTGAGAGGGCGGCGTCCTAGGCCGCTAGACGACGGGGCCAGGAACTTTCTTATTAACTTTGTCTTGCTGTCCTGCGTTGCGGGTAGCTTACCACACTCGATTTACTACCGCGCAGCTGGGGTACCAGGACTCGAACCTAGACTAACTGAACCAGAATCAGTCGTGCTGCCAATTACACCATACCCCATTGGTTTCCCGGGCCTTGCTCCCTGTCGGTCTTGCTTCCAGGGGGCTGTCCGTTCCGCCGGGAGGAATACTAGACCACGTGCCCGGCGGAACGGAAATCGGGGTCACGCCGAGGCGGTCGACAGCTCGCAGACGAGCAGTTCCGGCAGCTCAGCGAGGCTGGTGATGGCGGAGATGCCGGCGGGCAGCGCACCCTCCCGCGGGCCTTGGCGGTTCAGCCACACGCCCTTCATCCCCGCGTCGCGCGCACCGATCGCATCGGCGTGCAGGCGGTCACCGACGTGCACCGTGTCACCCAGTTCCACACCCAGGTCGGCGCACGCGGTGTCGAAGATCACCCGGTCCGGCTTGGCGGCACCGACCTCGCCCGCGATGAGCACGGTGTCGAAGTACTGGGCGAGCCCGAGCGTCGCGATCTTGACCCGCTGGTGCCGCCCTGAGGCGTTGCTCACGGCGGCCATGGGCAGGCCTGTGGCCCGCAGCCACTCCAGGCACGGCACGACGTCGGGGAACAGCCGCCAGCCCGACGCGAGGACTTCCTGCCGGTGCAGTTCCCGGCGGGTCGCCTCCTCCTGGTCGAGCTCCTCACCGAGGGCCGCGAAGAAGGCGCGCGTGCGGATGTTGCGCATCGTCTCGTACTCGAGCTCGCCCGAGAGGAGGCGCTCGCAGTGCTCGTCGGTGACGCGCTGCCACAGCGGCCAGGCGTCGGCGTTGCCGACCATCGCGGCCAGGGCGGCCCGGGACGATGAGCTGTAGTCGACGAGGGTGTCGTCGACGTCGAGGCACACGGCCCGGATCTCGCCGGTTCTCCGAGGTGTGTAAGTCGGGGCTGCGGTTGTCACCCCGTGAGGCTAGGTGCGGTCACCCCTCGTCCGACTCGACCAGAGAGGTGATATCTCGCGGTTCTTGCACGGTCAAGCACCGCTGAACCCCCCGAACGAACCAGTCAGATTGCCCCGAGCGCGCGGCGCAAGCGCCCGATCGAGCGACTTCGACCGACCAGTTCCATGGATTCGTACAGCGGAGGCGAGACGGTACGGCCCGTCACGGCGACCCGCACCGGGGCGTACGCCTTGCGCGGTTTGAGGCCCATTCCATCCACAAGGGACACCTTCAGGGCCTCCTCGATCGCGGCGGCAGTCCACTCCGGAAGGGGTTCCAGGGCGCTGATGCTCGCTTCCAGCACCGGCCTGGCGTCCTCGCCGAGCGCCTTGGCCGCCGAGTCCGGTTCGGGCGCGAAGTCCTCGTCCGGGACGAACAGGAACCTGACCATTCCGGACGCCTCGGACAGCACGACCAGCCGCTCCTGCACGAGCGGTGCGACGCCGGCGAGCAGGGCGACCTGCTCCTCGGTCGGCTCGGGCGGCAGCACCTCGTCCTTGATCAGGTGCGGCAGCACGCGACTGACGAAGTCCTCGACGGGCAGCGCGCGCAGGTGGGTGGCGTTGATCGCCTCGGCCTTCTTCAGGTCGAAGCGGGCCGGGTTGGCGCTCACCTTGGCCAGGTCGAACGCCTCGACCAGCTCCTCGACCGAGAAGATGTCGCGGTCGTCCGCGATGGACCAGCCGAGCAGCGCGAGGTAGTTCAGCAGTCCTTCGGGCACGAAACCGCGGTCCCGGTAGAGGAACAGGTTGGACTGCGGGTCGCGCTTCGAGAGCTTCTTGTTGCCCTCGCCCATCACGTACGGCAGGTGCCCGAACTCGGGCGTGAAGGACGTGACACCGATTCGCGTCAACGCCTGGTAGAGCGCGATCTGGCGCGGGGTGGACGGGAGCAGGTCTTCGCCGCGCAGCACGTGCGTGATGCGCATCAGGGCGTCGTCCACCGGGTTCACGAACGGGTACAGCGGGTCGCCGTTGGCGCGCACCATCACCGGGTCGGGCGTGCTGCCCGCCTTGAACGTGATCTCGCCGCGTACCAGGTCGACCCAGGTGATGTCCTCGTCGGGCATCTTCAGCCGCAGCACGGGCTCGCGGCCGGCGGCGCGGAACGCGGCCTTCTGCTCGTCGGTCAGGCCGCGGTCGTGGCCGTCGTAGCCGAGCTTCGGGTCCTGCCCGGCGGCCTTGCGACGGGCCTCGATCTCCTCGGCGTTGGAGTACGACTCGTACAGCTCACCGGCCTCGAACAGGCGCTTCGCGATGTCCTCGTAGAGGTCGCGGCGCTGGCTCTGCCGGTACGGCGCGTGCGGGCCACCGACCTCGGGACCTTCGTCCCAGTCCAGGCCGAGCCACCGCATGGCTTCCAGCAGCGAGAGGTACGACTCCTCGGAGTCGCGGGCCGCGTCGGTGTCCTCGATCCGGAACACCACGGCGCCACCGGTGTGGCGGGCATACGCCCAGTTGAACAGGGCGGTGCGGATGAGCCCGACGTGGGGCGTGCCGGTCGGCGACGGGCAGAACCGGACGCGGACCTCTGGGTTTGCAGCTGATGCGCTCATGACCCGATCAGCCTATCCGGCTTGACCGAGCCGGTTCCGAGGAGCATCCTGAAGTTATTCAACCGGTGTTGAAAAGAGGAGGGGTTGATCATGGAGAGGACTGGGGTCGTGGTCGTCGGGGGCGGCCCGGCCGGCATGGTTGCCGGGTTGCTGCTGGCCAGGGCCGGTGTCGAGGTGACGGTGCTGGAGAAGCACGGCGACTTCCTGCGCGACTTCCGCGGCGACACGGTGCACGCGTCCACGCTGACGCTGCTGGACGAGCTGGGGCTGGGGCCCGCGTTCGCGGAGGTGCCGCACCAGATGGTCGACCGGATGCAGGTGCTGCTGGACAGCGGGCCACAGACGATCGCCGACCTGTCCCGGCTGCCCGGACCGCACAAGCACATCGCGTTCGTGCCGCAGTGGGACTTCCTGGACCTCCTCGCCGACGCGGGCAAGCGTGAACCGACCTTCACGTTGCGGATGGACACCGAGTTCACCGGCCTGCTCAAGGAGAACGGCAGGGTGACGGGCGTCCGCTACCGCACGGCGGGCGGCGAGGTCGGGGAGCTGGCCTCGGAGCTGGTGATCGCGGCGGACGGGCGGCACTCGCTGGTGCGCGAGCAGGCCGGGCTGCCCGTGCACGAGTTCGGCGCGCCGATGGACGTTTGGTGGTTCCGGGTGCCGCGCAACCCCGACGAGCTCAGCGGCGGCACCGGCCGCTTCAGCCGTGGCCAGGGGCTGGTGCTCATCAACCGCGGCGACTACTTCCAGTGCGCGTACCTGATCCGCAAGGGCACCGACCGGCAGCTGCGGGCCGAGGGGATCGAGGCGTTCCGGCGGCGCATGGCCGACCTCGTGCCGTGGCTGGCGGAGCGGATGGGGACCGTGGGCTCGCTCGACGACGTGAAGCTGCTGGACGTGAAGCTGGACCGGCTGCGGCGATGGCACGGCGACGGTGTGCTGTGCATCGGTGACGCCGCGCACGCGATGTCGCCGATCGGCGGGGTCGGCATCAACCTGGCCGTGCAGGACGCGGTGGCCGCCGCGTCGATCGTGGCCGCGCCGCTGCGGCGGAACGAGCTGTCCCCGGCGGTCCTGGCGAAGGTGCGGCGGCGGCGGTGGTTCCCGACCGCGTCGACGCAGGCGTTCCAGCGGCGGATCCAGGACTCGTTCCTGAAGCCGACGCTGGCGGGCACGTCGGACATCGCGCGGGGCGGCGTGCCGCTGCCGGTCCGGCTGCTCCAGCGGTTCCCGTGGCTCCAGGTGGTGCCCGGCTACCTGGTGGCGATCGGGCTGCGGCCCGAGCACGCGCCGACGTTCGCCCGGCGCGCGCCCGAACGCATCGAGCGGAGCTGAAGCCTCAGCGCTTCGAGACCGGGTTGGTCAGCGTGCCGAGACCTTCGACGGTCACGGAAACGGTCTGCCCCGGGTTCAGCGGACCGACGCCGGCGGGCGTGCCGGTGAGGATCACGTCCAGCGGGCGCAGGGTCATCACCGCGGAGATGTACTCGATCAGCTCCGCGATGTCGTGCAGCAGCAGCGAGGTCCGCGAGTCCTGCTTGACCTCGCCGTCCACCTCGGTGCGGATGGCCACGTCGGACGGGTCGAACTCGGTCTCCACCCACGGCCCGAGCGGGCAGAACGTGTCGAAGCCCTTGGCCCGCGTCCACTGCCCGTCCGCCTTCTGGAGGTCGCGCGCGGTGACGTCGTTGGCGATCGTGTAGCCGAGGATCGACTGCCGGGCGCGGGAGGCGGGGATGTCCCGGCCGCCCATGCCGATCACCACCGCGAGTTCGCCCTCGAAGTCGACGCGCTCGGACGCGGCGGGCAGCTTGATGTCGACGTTCGGCCCGATCACGGTGGTGTTGGGCTTGAGGAACATCAACGGGTTGTCCGGCACCTCGTTGCCCAGTTCGGCGGCGTGCTCGGCGTAGTTGCGGCCGATGGCCACGATCTTGGGCGGCAGGAACGGCGCCAGCAGGCGCACGTCGGCCAGCGGCCAGCGGCGACCGGTGAACGTGGGGTTGGCGAAGGGGTCGTCGGCGATCTCGACCGCGGTCAGGTCGTCGCCTTCGCCCTCGATCGCGGCGAAGGCCAGGCCGTCGGGCTGGGCGATACGGGCAATGCGCACGAGATCACCCTAACCGGCGGCTTGCAACGGCACCGTACGTCCCTAGCGTCGAAGGGATGCGAACCCTGCTGATCGTCCTCACCCTGCTGGTCGCCACGGCGACCCCGGCTTCGGCGGCGACCCCGCTGGAAGCCGGCACGCCCCTCACCACGTCCACCGGCCTGCGCTGCGCGAACGGCTTCAACGTGCACGGCTACCTGTTGATCTCCCCGTCGTGCGGCTCCGTCGGCACGACCGTCCGCGGGCCGGGCGGCGTCGAGATCGGACCCGTCATCGCGGTCCGGACGACCTACGCCGTCGTCCGGATCACCAACGCCCTCGCCTGGGTCCAGCGGCCCACCGTCGTCGGCTACAGCCGCACCATCACCGGTGCGTACGAGACACCGGTCGGCGGGCAGGTGTGCGCGGTGGGCCGCACCACCGGCATGCGGTGCGGCACCGTGGTGGCCAAGAACGTCACCGTCACCTACCCGACCGGCACGGTCTACGGGCTGACGCGGACGAGCCTGTGCAGCGAGCCCGGCGACCAGTGGTCGCCCATCTTCACCGGCACCCAGGCGCAGGGCCACGTGCTGGGTGGCAGCGGCAACTGCTCCTCCGGCGGGTCGTCCTTCTTCTACCCGCTCAACCGGATCCTGTCGGCCGAGGGGTTCAGGCTCGTCACGGGGTGATCCGGGACGCCTTGTGCACCAGCGCGTCGCACAGCGCGAGCCAGCTGGCCTCGACGATGTTCCCGTGCACGCCCACGGTGGTCCACTCGCGCTCGCCGTCGGTGGACTCCACGAGCACGCGGGTGACGGCGTCGGTGCCGTGCTCGACCGGATCGTGCGACCCGGCGAGGATGCGGACCTTGTAGTCGTTCAGCTCCACCGCGTCCAGCCAGGACAGGTGGGGCAGCAACGCCTTCCGCAACGCGGCGTCCAGGGCGTGCACCGGGCCGTTGCCCTCGGCGGTCGCGATGACCCGCTCACCGGCGACGTGCACCTTCACCGTGGCCTCGGACACGATCGCGCCGTCCTGGTGGTGGTCGAGCACCACGCGGTACGACTCCAGCACGAACGGTGGCGTGTCCAGCTCGGACAGCTCGTTCTTGATGAGCAGTTCCAGGGAGGCGTCGGCCGCTTCGAACGACCAGCCGCCCTGCTCCAGCTCCTTGACCTTGCGCACCACGTTGGTGAGCGCGTCCGGCCGGCGGGTCAGGTCGATCCCGAACTCACGTCCCTTGAGTTCGAGACTGGCCCGACCCGCCATCTCGGTGACCAGCACCCGCATGTCGTTGCCGACGGTGTCCGGATCGATGTGGTTGTACAGCTCCGGATCCACTTTGATCGCGCTCGCGTGCAGCCCCGCCTTGTGGGCGAAAGCCGACGACCCGACGTAGGCCTGGTGGGTGTCGGGTGCGATGTTCGCGATTTCGGCCAACGCATGGGAGACCCGGGTGAGCTCGGCCAGCGATTCGCGCGGTAGCACTTGCAGGCCGAGTTTGGTCACGAGGTTCCCGACGACGGCGAACAGGTCGGCGTTGCCCGCCCGTTCGCCGTAACCGTTCGCGGTGCACTGGACGTGGGTCGCCCCCGCCTGCACCGCGGCGATGGTGTTGCCCACCGCGCAGGACGTGTCGTCCTGGCAGTGGATGCCGACGCGGAAGCCCGTGCGGGCGATCACGTCGGCGACGGTCTCGGCCAGGCCCAGGGGCAGCTGGCCGCCGTTGGTGTCGCACAGCACGACGACGTCCGCGCCACCCTCCACAGCGGACTCCAGCACGCGCAGCGACGTGTCGGGGTCGAAGGCGAAGCCGTCGAAGAAGTGCTCGGCGTCGAGGAAGACCCGGCGACCTTCGTCCACCAGGAAGCGGACCGTGTCGCGGACCATGGCGCAGTTCTCCGCGACGTCCGTGCGCAGGGCCAGTTCGATGTGCCGGCGGTCCGATTTGGCGACCAGCGTCACGACCGGCGTCCGAGCCTCCAGCAACGCCCTGACCTGCGCGTCCTCCTCCACCTTGACGCCCGCCTTGCGGGTCGAGCCGAACGCGACGAGCTGCGCGTTCTTGAGCGTGAGCTCCCCCGCGGCGGCGCGGGCGAAGAACTCCGTGTCCTTCGGCATGGCGCCCGGCCAGCCACCTTCGATGAACCCCACGCCCAGCGAGTCGAGCAGGCGGGCGACGGCCAGCTTGTCGTTGACCGAGTAGGTGATGCCCTCGCGCTGGGCACCGTCCCGCAGGGTCGTGTCGAAGAGGTGGAATGAATCGCCGAGGGGGGTCACGAAGGGGCTCCTAGAGATCTCGGAAAACAAAAAGACCCCCCGCAGGATGCGAGAGGTCAGCGCGTCGGTTGCTTCGAGGAAGCACTAGCCGACGCGCTCAACGATAATGATCACGGTGTGGAGAGCCACGTCGCCGATGGTGCCACAACCCGCCCGATGAGACCAAGCCACGGACGGGTTGTCCCACATCCTGGGTACAGCTAGCCGTCGCTCAGCCGCGCGCCCTCAGGCGCCGGCGAGGAACCTGGCGAACGCCTCGATGGCGGCCGGGTTGCGCGGGCTCTCCACGAGCGCGGCGTACGGCAGCACGAAGAACCGCTTGTCCTTGATCGCGGTGACGTCCCGGAGCGGCTGGTAGGACTCCAGGAACGCGCGCTTCTCGTCCGGTGTGGTCGCCTGGCCGTCCGCGTAGTCGTTGATCAGCACCACGTCCGGGTCGCGGGCGACGACGGCCTCCCACCCGACCGTGGTCCAGCTGTCGTCCAGGTCGCCGAAGACGTTCTCGCCGCCGGCCTTGTCGATGATGTCCTGCGGAGCGCCGTTGCGGCCCGAGGTGAACGGCTGGTCGAGGCCGCTGTCGTAGAGGAACACCGTCGGGCGGTGCTCTTCGACGAGCTTCCCCGCCTCCGCGACCTGCTTGCGGTACCCGGCGATCAGCTCTTCGGCCTTGGCCTCCACGCCGAAGATGCGGCCGAGGTTGCGCAGGTCGGTGTAGAGGGCTTCCAGCGGGGGCATGATGCCGCGCTGCGTCCCCACGCCGTTCCGGCACGCCTCGGTGAGCTGGTAGGTGGCGATGCCCAGCTCCGCCAACGCGTCCGGGGTGAAGCCGGTGCTCTCCGAGAAGCCGTAGTTCCAGCCGGCGAACACCAGGTCGGCCCGCGCGCCCTGGACGAGCTCCTTGGTGATCTGCTCCCCGAGGTTCGGCACCCGCTCGAAGTCCGCCTTCCACGGCGACGACTCGACGTCGGTCGTCCGGCTGCCGCCGATCACGTAGCCCGCCATCCGGTCGCCGAGGCCGAGCGCGAACATCAGCTCGGTGATGCCGGTGTCGTTGGTGACCACACGGGACGGTTTCGGGTAGGCGACCTCCTGCCCGCAGTTCGTGACGGTGACGGCGGCGGCCGGCTCGGTGTCGGCGATCCTCGCGCCGCAGCCGGCCGTGAGCAGGACCAGGGTGAACGCGACGAGCCTCTTCACTGGTGGGTCTCCCTGTGTTCGAACAGCAGTTGCGGCACGCCGCTGGTGGGGTGGCGCACGACGTGCGCGCGGACGTGGAAGACCTCTCGGAGGACTTCCGGGGTGAGCACTTCCGCCGGTGCGCCGCTGCGCACCACCCGGCCGTGGTCGAGCACGTGCAGGCGATCGCAGTAGGCGGCGGCGAGGTTGAGGTCGTGCAGGACGGCCAGGACGGTGACCCCGAGACTCCGGACGACTTCGAGGACTGCCAGTTGGTGGCTGATGTCCAGGTGATTGGTCGGCTCGTCCAGGACGAGGACCTTCGGCTGCTGGGCGAGGGCCCGCGCGATGAGGACGCGTTGGCGTTCGCCGCCGGAGAGGGTGAGGAAGCTGCGGTCGGCGAGGTGCGCGGCGTCCACTCGGGACAGTGCGTCGGCCTGGACCTCCTCGTCCTGCCGCGGGGTGCCGCGGTGCGGGAGGCGGCCCATCGCGACCACCTCGGCGACCGTGAAGTCGAACTCGACGTGGCTGTCCTGGGTGAGCGCGGCGAGGTCCCTCGCGGTGTCGCGGACCCGGGCGGTGGTGATGTCCCGACCGTTCAGGAGGACCACTCCACCGGACGGTTTCAGCGCCCGGTAGACGCAGCGGAGGGTGGTGGACTTGCCGCTGCCGTTGGGGCCGACGATGCCGTGCACCTCGCCCGCACCGGCGTGCAGGTCGACGCCGTGGAGGATGCGGTCGACGGCGAGCCCGTCGAGTCGGAGGTCCATCAGCGACCGCCGAACACGTAGCCGCGGCGGCGCATCAGCAGGATGAAGCACGGCACGCCGAGCGCGGCCGTGATGACGCCGAGGGGCAGTTCCTCGGGTGCGGCGAGCAGGCGTGCGGCGACGTCCACCCAGATGAGGAAGCAGGCGCCCGCCAGCGGTGCCACGGCGAGCACCTTGCGGTGGTCCGCGCCCACGACGAGGCGGACCAGGTGCGGCAGCATGAGGCCGACGAACCCGACCGCGCCGCTGACCGCGACGAGGACGCCCGTCATGGCGGCGGTGACGAGGAAGAGTTCCTGGCGGGTGCGGGAGACGTCGATGCCGAGGGTGGTGGCGGTCTCGTCGCCCATGGAGAGCGCGTTGAGGTGCTTCGCGCGGGTTCGCAGGTAGAGGACACCCGCTCCGACCACCGACGCCGCGATCGGCAGCGACGCCCACGTGACGCCGCCCAGGCTGCCGAGTAGCCAGAACATCGCGGCCCGTGCGGCCTCCCCGCGTGGTGACTGGAAGACCAGGAGCATGGCGATGGCGGAGAAGCCGTAGGCCATGGCGGTGCCGGTGAGGACGAGGCGCAGCGGGGTGAGGTTGCGGCCGGCGACCAGGTAGACGATCGCCATCGCGGCGAGGGCGGCGAGGAACGCGGCCGTGGAGAGGGCGTAGATGCCTAGGGAGGCGAACAGGCCGGTGGTCGCCACCGCCGTGGCGCCGACGCTCGCGCCGGAGGAGATGCCGAGCACGTAGGGGTCGGCGAGGGCGTTGCGGACCATGGCCTGGATCGCGACGCCCACCGCCGAGAGGCCCGCGCCGACGACGGCGGCCAGGAGGACGCGGGGCAGTCGGATGTCCCAGACGATCCGGTAGGGGCCTGCTTCGGCGGCGTCGACCGTTCCGCCGGTGAGGGCGGCCTGGAGGAAGCGGAGGACGTCGCCGAACGGGATGCCCACCGGACCGAGCGCGACACCGCAGACGACCGAGCCGGCGAGGACGGCGGTGAGCGCCAGGCACAGGCCCGTGGTGGGCGGGCGGCGTGGCGCGACGGGCGCGGTCGTGGGCCGACTGCTGGTGGAGGTCACCGGTCGCCTTTCGGCCAGGTGGCCTCGACCGGCCGCCCGGCGCCGCTCGTGGCAGGCCGGCGCACCCGTCCCGCGGACCACGGCAGGAGTGGAGCTTCTTCCCACCGCCCACGGGTGATCGGGCTCGCCGGGCGTGGTGCTCGGCCTACCGTTGCGGGTCAGCGCCGGATTTCGACCGGACTTCCCCCACGGGCGGTACCGGCGACCCTACGGCCACCGAAGCGCCCGGGGCCACCACGAACTCGCCGCGGTGGCCCTGATCACGTACCGGAACGGCCGACCCACCACGTTCAGCGCACGAACCGCCACGCATCCCGCGCCTGTGCTCGGGGGTCAGCGCCGGATTTCGACTTCTCCCACGGGCGGTAGCGGCGCGACCTCACGGCCCCGCCAAGCACTCAGGGCCACCACGACGGCTGCCGTGGTGGCCCTGATCACGTGTTCCGAGCGTTGAACTCATGCGTTCTGAACGTAGGACTCACGCGTTCTGAACGTAGGACTCTCGGGGTCAGGCGGTTCGGACGTTGGACGAGACGAGCGCGGCGAGGCGGTCGCCCACCGCGTAGGTGGCACCGGGCGACGAGTGGTCACGAGTCGCCAGATCAAAGGCCACCGACGCTTCGATCCTCCTGGCCGACTCCGACTCGCCGAGGTGGTCGAGCATCAGGGCGACGGAGAGGACCGCCGCCGTCGGGTCCGCGATGCCCTGGCCCGCGATGTCCGGCGCGCTGCCGTGCACCGGCTCGAACATGCTCGGGTTGCGCCGCGTCACGTCGAGGTTCCCGGACGCCGCGAGACCGATGCCACCGGTCACCGCCGCCGCCAGGTCGGTCAGGATGTCGCCGAACAGGTTGTCCGTCACGATCACGTCGTACCGGCCGGGGTCGGTGACCAGGTGGATCGTCGCCGCGTCCACGTGCTGGTACGCCACCGTCACCTCGGGGTGCTGCAACGACACCTCCTCCACCACCCGCGACCACAACGACCCGGCGTGCGTGAGCACGTTGGTCTTGTGCACGAGCGTGAGGTGCTTGCGCGGCCGGTTCGCGGCACGGCCGAACGCGTCGCGCACCACCCGCTCCACGCCGAACGACGTGTTGATCGACACCTCGGTCGCGATCTCGTGCGGCGTGTCCTTGCGCAGGAGCCCGCCGTTGCCGGCGTACAGGCCCTCCGTGCCCTCGCGCACCACCACCATGTCGATCTCGGGCGGGTCGGCGATCGGGCTGCGCACACCGGGGTACAGCCGGGCCGGGCGCAGGTTCACGTGGTGGTCGAGTTCGAACCGGAGCCGGAGCAGCAGGCCCCGTTCCAGGATTCCGCTCGGCACCGACGGGTCGCCCACGGCACCGAGCAGGATCGCGTCGTGCTGGCGGAGTTCCCCGAGCACGGACTCCGGCAGCAACTCACCTGTGGCGTGCCAGCGCGCCGCGCCGAGGTCGTAGCGGGTGATCTCAGCCGCGGGAACGACCTCACCGAGTACCTTCAGGGCCTCGGCGACGACCTCGGGCCCGATCCCGTCTCCTGGGATCACTGCGAGCCGCATCCACACACCTCCCAGGTATCAGTCCCATTGCGCGGGACTAGTTTCCAATGCGAAAGGCTACCGGTCCGGAGCGCCGGAACCGCACTCGGAACACCCCTCCGTGGCCATATCTCCCGGACTGCGGGACACCCGAACGGTTCAAGACCCCCGTTCGGTCGTCACCCGATGCGCTTAAACGGCTCTGGCCGGCCGGGGCAACCCCCGACCGGCCAGAGCGACGCACGACGTCAGTCCGCCGAGCGGTTGCCCGAACGGGCCCGCACCTGCACCACGTCCGCCTTGTCACCGGAGGCGTTGTGGTGGTTCAGCACGAGCAGGCTGTCCGCGCGGTCGGCCACCAGCGACTCCGCGTCGCGGTTGACCACCAGCGCGGTGCCGGGGCGGGCCTGGTAGGACAGCGCGGCGTCGCCGCCACCCTGCACCCACAGGCCCGGCTTGAGCGGGTCGAACGACAGCGCGGTCGGGATCGAGTCGATCAGGCCGTCGGACGAGCCCGGCGCAACGTAGAACCCGGACACGCCGACCTGGTAGGCGATCCGCGACGTGTCCGCCGACGGGTCGATGCCCAGCGCCGACAGCAGCACCGGCAGGACGACGACGTTCGTGTCGAACACGTTGGTGTCCACGTCGCCGAACTGGCCGTTGACGCCCTGGATGTCGACGGTGGCACCGGTGTTCAGGTCCACCGCGACGGCGACCAGCAGGTCGGTGTCGGTCAGCTTGGTCGCGTAGACCTCGTAGTCGAACGCGCCGTCGCCGTTGGTGTCGATGTCGACGAACGGGATGGTGTTGCTGCCGAGGTTGTACCAGTTGCCCCAGGTGGACAGGCCGAACGCGAGCAGCGACTGCTCCGGCTTGCCCTGCGCCTTGGCCAGCGGCGCGGTGGACGTGACGCCGACGTGACGCAGGTCACCACCCTTGGCGGTCTCGTTCAGCACGCAGTTGGAGGTGACGTTGCGGCGGCACTCGGGCAGCCGCGGCGAGGAAGCCTGGAGCTCCAGGACGCTCACGAGCGACTTGTAGGCGCCCTGGTCGACGCCCCGGCCGGTCAGGTTCAGCACTCCCTGGCCCTCGCCCGTGACCCGGACCCTGCTCGGCGCGTTGATGTCGGACACCGGCTTCGGCGCCGAGTACACCGGCACCCGGAGCGGGACCGAGGCACCGCCGGTCGGCGTCAGCACGACCCGGCCCGACGCGTCGGCCAGGTACTGGCGCGGCGTGTCGAGGTGGTTCGCCTCGATCGTCGGGTCGACCGTCTTGCGCAGCGCGGCCGGGTCGTCGATCTTCAGCGTCACGGTGACGCGGGCGACGCCACGCGGGCTGACCCGCACCGTGGTCGCGGACAGGTCGTAGCGCACACCCGGGATCTGGGTCAGCGCCTCGTAGCCCACGGTGTAGTCGACCCAGTTGGTGGACTTGTTGACCACCTTGATGGTCTTGGTCCGCGACACCGGCCGCGACACCTCGACCGTGCCGAACGACGCGGACACAGCACCCGGGTCGTCCTGCACGTAGGCGAGCACCTGGTTCTCCACGGCGGCCTTGGCGTTGACGCGGCCCGCGCCGACGCGGTTGGGCGCGTAGGTCTTGCCGTCCGCCTTGACGTCGGCGCCCGCGCTGTTCATCACCGCGGCCTTGACCTCTTCGGGCGTCCAGTCCGGGTGGACCTGGCGCACCAGCGCGGCGACGCCGGCGATGTGCGGCGCGGCCATCGACGTGCCCGAGTTGACCATCGTCTTGTTGCCCGAGCCGACCAGCGCCGAGGCGATGGAGTCACCGGGGGCGGCCACGTCCGGCTTCACGACCGGGCCGCGCACGCCGCGCGAGGTGAACGAGCTCGGGGTGTCGGTGATCGACGCGTCGAACGTCGGCAGCGAGGTGCGCAGGTCGCCCGCCTGGCGGACCACCAGCGTGCCCGCGGCCAGCACCGGGCGCAGCGCCGCGGTCGCCGAGCCGGTGAACTGGAACACCGGGATCGTCGCGTTGCCGGAGATGCCCGCGTTGAAGTGCTCCAGGTTCGAGGTGAACACGGCGCCCACGGCACCGGCGGCGGTCGCGTTGTTGGTCCGGCCGACCGAGCCGCAGCGACGCGTGGCGTCGTTGTCGTCCCACTCCAGCCACACCATCTTGCCCGCGACGGCGGCCTTGTCGGCGGCGTTGAACGCGAGGCAGCCGTCCTTGTTGGCCGCGTCGGACATCGCCACGACGGGTGCGCTGACGTTCGCGCCCTCGTAGTTGAAGGCCACGCTGTACTGGCCGGGCTTCTTGCCCGCCGAGCCGGCCGGCGCGGTCACCTCGACCGCGTCGCGCAGCACGTAGGAGTCACGCGTGCTGGCCACGGTCAGCGCCTCGGGGGTGCTGCCCGGCGAGCCGCCGATGTCGTACAGGTCGCCGCCGTTGCCCGCGGAGAACACCGTGAGCACGCCGGAGGCGTTGAGCTTGCGCACGAACAGGCTGTCCGGGTCGTCCGGCGCGCCGTAGTCCGAGCCGAGCGACAGGTTGACCACGTCGAGGTGGTCGGAGAAGTCGCCGTCGCCGTCCGGGTCGAGCGCCCAGTCGAGGGCCTGCGCGGTGACGTTGGTCGAGCCGTCGCAGCCGAACACCTTCAGCGCGTACAGCAGGGCCTTCGGCGCGGTGCCGGGGCCGATGCGCATCGCGTCCAGCGTCTCGGGGGTGAGCTTGGTGTAGTCGCCCTTGAACGTGGTGCCGTCCGCGTTGACGCCGAAGCCCGCGGCGGTGCCGGCGACGTGCGAGCCGTGGCCGTTGCAGTCGAGCGGGTTCGGGTCGGGCTTCGGGGTGTTCAGCGCCGGGTCGTCGCTGCTGCCGTCGTAGGCGTTGCCGACGAAGTCGTAGCCGCCGACCACCTTGGCGGTCGGGAAGTAGGAGGCGTCGACCTTGGTCTCGTCGATCGCCTCGAACGCCTCGATGGTGCCGGGGCCCGCGAAGTCGCTGTGGGTGTAGTCGATCCCCGTGTCGATGATGCCGACGCGGGTGTCGTCACCGAGCTTGCCGTACTCCTGCCACGCCTTGAGCGTGTTCGTCAGCTGCACGGCGGTGGAGTTCTGGCGGACCTTCGGCACCACGGTGCGCACGGACTTCACGTCCGCGCGCTGGGCCAGTTCGCGCACCTTCGCGGCGTCGGCCTGGACGACCACGCCCGGCACGCCGTTCGCGGTCCGGAACAGCTCCTTGGTGGCCGAGTCCTTGCCCTTGAGGGCGTCGACGACCACGTCGGTCACCCGGCCGGTGTCGTTCTTGGTGGCCTTGGCGGCGTCCTTCGCCTGCTGCTTGGTCGCGCCCTTGCCGGTCTCCTCGGCGAACGCGTCGACGGCCGGCTTGGCCTCGAGCTCGACGAACGCGGTGACGCGGCCCTTCGCGGCGGTCAGCCGGTCGGACACCTTCAACTGCAACTGGTTCGCGTCCAGCCCGCGCGCGGCGGCGACGGACGGCGCCAGTGGATCATCGGCGGCCAGCGCGGCACCGGCGGTGGACCCTGCGACGAGCATCGCGGCCAACACCGGCACGGCGGATCTGGCGACAACGCGAGATCGGCTCACAACGTGCCCCAACCGAGGTCGGATTCGACCGGGCAGGCAGCGTCGCGTGAAATCGGGGGAACTGCCCGCGTGGTGCCGTGCCCTCTACAGCACCGGGTCAACCTCGTGGGAGGGAACCTAACCGCTCGATCGAGCTGATCAATTCGTCCGAACGAGTGACGACACCCACAGTTTTAACGACTAACGGTTAACTGTGACACCGCCGAGACCTGCGGCGATATACAACGACAGGTCTCGGCGGCGTTACTCCGTTTCGGGGACTTGCCGATCAGTCGAAGTTGACCGAGCGCACCGTGCGCGCACCGACGGCCGCACCGATCGGGTCGAGCACCGCGGTGTCCACCGGGCGGTCGACGCGCAGCAGCATGAACGCGTCCGCGCCGTCCTTGGTCTGGCTGATCTGGGCGGCCTCGACGTTCACGCCCGCCTCGCCGAGCAGCGTGCCGACCGCGCCCATCACGCCCGGCCGGTCCGGGTACTCCAGCAGCAGCACGTTGCCCTCGGCGCGCAGGTCGAAGTGGCGGCCGTTGATGCCGACCAGCTTCTCCACCTGGTCGAGACCGGTGATCGTGCCGGACACGGTGATGACCGCGCCGTCCGCCTGCACCGCGCGCACCGTGACCAGGCTGCGGTGGTTGGCGCTCTCCGGCTCCTTGACCAGGTCGACGCCGACGCCGAGCGCCGTCGCCAGCGCCGGGGCGTTGACGAAGGTGACCTGCTCCTCGACCACCCGGGAGAACACGCCGCGCAGCGCGGCCAGCGGCAGCACCGCCACGTCCTCGCTGGACAGCTCGCCGCGCACCTCGATGGTGACCGAGGTCGGGGCCTTCGCGCTGAGCGCCGCGACCACCGTGCCGAGCTTCTGCACCAGCGGCAGGTACGGGCGGACCTCCTCGCCGACCACGCCGCCGCCCTGCACGTTCACCGCGTCCGGCACGAAGTCGCCGGCCAGCGCCAGCAGCACCGACTTGGCCACGTCCGTGCCCGCCCGGTCCTGCGCCTCGGTGGTGGACGCGCCCAGGTGCGGGGTGACCACGACGTTCGGCAGGCCGAACAGCGGGCTCTCGGTGGTGGGCTCGGTGGAGAACACGTCGATGCCCGCGCCGCCGACCTGGCCCTCCTTCACGGCCTCGGCCAGCGCGTCCTCGTCGACCAGGCCGCCGCGGGCCGCGTTGACGATGATCACGCCGCGCTTGGCCTTGGCCAGCTGGGCGGCGCCGATCAGGCCCTTGGTCTCCGGGGTCTTCGGCAGGTGGATCGAGATGAAGTCGGCGCGCTCCAGCAGCTCCTCCAGCGTCACCAGCTCGATGCCGAGCTGGGCGGCGCGGGCGGCGCTGACGTACGGGTCGTACGCGATGAGCTCGGTGCCGAAGGCGGCGATGCGGGCGGCGAACAGCTGGCCGATCTTGCCGAGGCCCACCACGCCGACCGTCTTGCCCTGCACCTCGACGCCGTTGAACTTGCTGCGCTTCCACTGGTGGTCCTGGAGCGTGGCGTGCGCGGCCGGGATCTGGCGGGCGGTGGCGAGCAGCAGCGCGACGGCGTGCTCGGCGGCGCTGACGATGTTCGAGGTGGGCGCGTTGACCACCATCACGCCGCGCTCGGTGGCGGCGGGCACCTCGACGTTGTCCAGCCCCACGCCCGCGCGGGCGACGACCTTCAGCTTGGTGGTGGCCTGGAAGACCTCGGCGTTCACCTTGGTGGCGGAGCGGACCAGGAGTGCGTCGGCGTCGGCGACGGCTTCGAGCAGCGCGGGACGGTCGGTGCCGTCGACGTGGCGCACCTCGATGCCATCACCGAAGACGTCGAGAACGGACGGTGCGAGCTTCTCGGCGATGAGGACAACGGGCTTGGTCACGGACGTCGCTCCCGGAGGTGTGAACGGGTGGGGAGCGCGGGGCCGTCGAGCAGGTCGTCACCCGCGCCGGCCGGCCACGACAATGTGTCCGGTTTGTTAACGAGCATAGTCAGCGCCCGACCGTCCGCGGACACCCGGGTGCCCCGTTTCACCTGCTGGAACGCGGTACGCGCGTCCTACAAGGACCCCCGGTCACGCGGGGAGGGAGTCCGGTCCCGAGGCGGTCGCTCCTCCGCGAAGTCCCGCGGGTCCCCGGCGTCGACCAACCGGCGGTCCGGTGGTGGGCCCGGGTACGCGCCCACCACCGGACCGCCACCGGATCACCGGGTGGGCTTGGCCCCGATGCCGTCGACCACCGCCGTGGTGGTGGAGGAGTAGCCGGTGACGGTGCCCTTCGGGACGCCGGCGAACATCGAGTCGGACACCGTGCGCTCCCCCATCACCTCACCCGTGCCGGGGTCGAGGATGATCTCCTGGCGCTCACCGCCCTCGGAGATGCCCAGCGCCACGCCCCGGTGGCCGTCGAGATCGGCCGCGCCGTCCGTGACGTCCAGTCCGGGGAGGTAGGTCAACGCCCGCAGCAGGGTCGCGCGGGCAGCGGCGGGCATCAGACCGGTGCGCAACGCGTCGGCGGCGTACACCAGCGACCGCTTTCCGCCGCCGCTGTCCTGTCGCAACCGCTCGTACAGCCGCTCGGGGTCGGCGGGCAGGCCGGCGAGGAACTCCGGCTTGGGGAACTGCCAGTTGCCGTGCTCGGGAGCGCCCTCGGTGAACTCGCCGCCGTCGGCACGCTGCTCCGGCCACGGCGTCTCCTCGATCACGGCACCCGCCGCACGGGCCTCTGCCTCGGTGCCCTTGACCCACTTGCGGTTGCCGGTCTCCCCGCGTCGCCGCAACCACTCCCCGTCGGGGTCGGCGGGAATCCAGGTCTCGATGACGTTCTCGTTGAGGAAGGAGAAGCTCTCGCTCTCCGCACCGGTCGTCCTCACCCACCAGGCGTGGGTGGCCACGTAGCGGTACTGGCCGTCCGCCACCGCCGGATCCCCTGCCCTCGCGGCGACGTCGGCGGCGCTGGTCAGCGCCTCCCGTGCTTGGGCGGTGGCGGCCCTGTCGGAGAACAACACCGGCTGCGCGAACACGCCCCCGGTCGCGAGCGCCGCGACCGCCGCCGCGGCGGCCAACCAGCGGCGCAACGGCCGCCGCCGACGCGCGCCCTCCCCGGTCCCGACGAGGCCCAGCCCCGGTCGGGCCTGACCTTCCGCAGCCGCCACCAGGTTCTCCCGCACGCCGACCAGACCCCGTTGATCAGTCTTGATCTCCAGGTACAGCCCGGTCAGCGCGTGGTCCAGCTCGTCCTCGGTCCACACCTGCCGCACCCCGGCCCGATCCCCCTCACCCATCGCCGTCCTCCGCTCCACCGGTCGCAACAGAACTGTGCGATTGCAGCCATCGGCGCACCCTGTGCAGTCGCGAGTAGACCGTGCCCACCGGGATGCCCAGGGCCTGGGCGACCTCGGTCGAGCTCAGATGACCCCACGAGGTCAGCAGCAGCACGTCCCGGTCCCCCGGTTCCAGCGCGGCCAGCGCACCGGCCAACTGCCGGACCCGCTGCTGCGCGGTGATCCGCTCGGTCGTGCGGACCTCGGGCGACTCCGCTTGCGCACGGTCCGACCCCACCACCCGGGCCCTGGCCCGCCAGCCCCGGACCTCCTGCCGCACGTGCCGCCGCAGCAGGTTGCTGGCGATCCCGTACAACCACGGCCGAGCGCCGGCTCGCGCCGCGTCGTAGGTGTGCCGTTGCTGCAAGGCCACCAGGAACGTCTCCGACACCAGGTCGTCGGCGGTCTGGTCGCCGACCCGACGAGCCAGGTAGGCGTGCAGCGACCCGGCGTGGTCGTCGAAGAGCCGCCCGAACACCGACCCCGGATCCGGCCCCGACAGGTCCGGTTCCTCACCGTGCGGCGGCCCCGGGCCCGGCCCCGCCGCACTCGCAGTCATCCTCGTCATGCCTCTACTTGCCCCCGAGCCACCACGCCCTTCACGGAACCGACGTGTCCTGCGACACGCTGTCCGCCGGCCGCGACCGCAACCGCGCCGTCGACGCGAGCGTTGAACTCGGGGTGCGCGAACGTAGGACACGGTGGTTCTGGAGGTACGACACGCGCGTGGGTCCTACGGCGGGGACGCGTGAGGTCGACGCTCGGGGAGCGCGGAGTGGCGCGTCACCAGGGCTCGTCGAACTCGCCGTCCTTGACGCCGAGGATGAAGGCCTCCCACTCGGCGGGCGTGAAGACGAGGACCGGGCCGTCGGGGTGCGCCGAGTTGCGCATCGCCGTGTACGTCACGCCGTCGGTGTGCTCGACGAACGCGATCTCGACGTGCTCCTCTTCCTCCTCCGCGCCCTCGTCGCTGCGAATCCACTCGGCGCCGGCGAGGTCGAGGTTGCCCCGGACGTGGGCCTTGTCGTCGTAGATGGGCGCGCTGTCGGTCATGGCCTAGGTATACCGGAGCCCGCAGCGTCCGGGGACACTGCGGGCTCCGTACCGCGAAACTGCTGGTCTCAGGCCGTTTCGGTGATGGGGCGGTCGACCCAGGACATCAGGCCGCGCAGCTTCTTGCCGACCTCCTCGATCGGGTGCTGTTCGCCCTCCTGCTGCAACTTCTTGTAGTTGCCGCGGCCGGCGTCGTCCTCGTTCACCCACTCGGTGGCGAAGGTGCCGTCCTGGATCTCGCCCAGGATCTTCCGCATCTCCTCCTTGACCCCCGGCGTGATGACGCGCGGGCCGCGGGTGAGGTCGCCGAACTCGGCGGTGTCGGAGATCGAGTAGCGCATCCGGGCGATGCCGCCCTCGTACATCAGGTCCACGATCAGCTTCAGCTCGTGCAGGCACTCGAAGTAGGCGACCTCGGGCGCGTAACCGGCCTCGGTCAGCACCTCGAAACCGGCCTGCACCAGCGCGGACGCGCCACCGCAGAGGACGGCCTGCTCACCGAACAGGTCGGTCTCGGTCTCCTCCTTGAACGTGGTCTTGATGACGCCCGCCCGCGTGCCGCCGATGCCCTTGGCGTACGACAGCGCCAACGCCTGCGCGTTGCCGGAGGCGTCCTGCTCGACCGCGATCAGCGCGGGCACGCCCTTGCCGTCGACGAACTGGCGGCGGACCAGGTGGCCCGGACCCTTCGGCGCGACCATGGCGACGTCCACATTGGACGGCACGGTGATCAGGCCGTAGCGGATGTTGAAGCCGTGGCCGAAGAAGACCGCGTCGCCGTCCTTGAGGTTCGGCGCGATGTCGTTGGCGTAGATGTGCCGCTGCGCGGTGTCCGGCGCCAGGATCATGATCAGGTCGGCCTCGGCGGAGACCTCGGCGGGCGTGCCGACCGGCAGGCCCTCCTCCTCGGCCTTGGCGCGGGACTTGGAGCCCTCGGGCAGGCCGATCCGGACGTCGACGCCGGAGTCGCGCAGGCTCAGCGCGTGCGCGTGGCCCTGGCTGCCGTAGCCGATGACCGCGACCTTGCGCCCCTGGATGATGCTCAGGTCGGCATCGTCGTCGTAGAAGATCTCGACGCTCACTGGTGGTACTTCCTTCCTCGGAACCGGAAAATCAGCGCACCGCAGTCGCGGTGATGGAGCGGGCGCCACGGCCGATGGCGACCATGCCGGACTGGACGATCTCGCGGAGCCCGTAGGGCTCCAGCATCCGCAGCAGCGCGTCGAGCTTCTCCGACGTGCCGGTGGCCTCGACGGTGACCGCCTCCGGGGAGACGTCGACGACCTTCGCGCGGAACAACTGCACCGTCTCCAAGACCTGGCTGCGCACCGTGGCGTCGGCGCGGACCTTGACGAGCAGGAGCTGCCGCTGCACGGACGCGGCGGTCTCCAGCTCGACGATCTTGATGACGTTGACGAGCTTGTTGAGCTGCTTGGTGACCTGCTCCAGCGGCAGCTCGTCCACCGACACCACGATGGTCATCCGGGAGATGTCCGGGTGCTCGGTGCGGCCGACGGCCAGTGACTCGATGTTGAACCCCCGGCGGGAGAACAGGCCCGCGACCCGCGCGAGGACACCGGGCTTGTCCTCGACCAGAACGCTCAGGGTGTGCCTAGTCATCACTCGTCCTCGTCGAACAGCGGGCGGATGCCACGCGCGGCCATGATCTCGCTGTTGCCGGTGCCCGCTGCGACCATCGGCCACACCTGGGCGTCCTTGCCGACCACGAAGTCGATGACGACCGGCCGGTCGTTGATCTCCATCGCCTGCTGGATCACCGCGTCGACCTCGTCGCGCGACTCGGCCCGCAGGCCGGCGCAGCCGTACGCCTCGGCGAGCAGCTTGAAGTCGGGGATGCGGTGCTTGTGCGTGCCCAGGTCGGTGCTGGAGTAGCGCTCCCCGTAGAACAGGGTCTGCCACTGGCGGACCATGCCCAGGTTGCCGTTGTTGATGACCGCGACCTTGATCGGGATGCCCTCGATGGCGCAGGTGGCCAACTCCTGGTTGGTCATCTGGAAGCAGCCGTCGCCGTCGATCGCCCACACCTGGACGTCCGGCACGCCCGCCTTCGCGCCCATCGCGGCGGGCACCGCGTAGCCCATCGTGCCGAGGCCGCCGGAGTTGATCCACGTGCGCGGCGACTCGTACTTGATGAACTGCGCCGCCCACATCTGGTGCTGGCCGACGCCCGCGGTGAACAGGGTGTCCGGCGGGGTCAGCGCGCCGATCCGCTCGATCGCGTACTGCGGTGACAGCGTGCCGTCCTCGGGCCAGTCGTAGCCCAGCGGGAACGTCTCGCGCAGCGCGTCGAGCTGCGCCCACCACGGCGCGAGGTCGACGGTGGTGGCCGCGTTCTCCTTCTCCACCCGGACCGCGTCGACCAGCTCGCTGATGATCTCCTTGCAGTCGCCCACGATCGGGACGTCCGCGCGGCGGTTCTTGGAGATCTCCGCCGGGTCGATGTCGGCGTGCACGATCTGCGCGTCCGGCGCGAACGAGTTGAGCTGCCCGGTGACCCGGTCGTCGAACCGCGCGCCGAGGGCGATCAGCAGGTCCGACTTCTGCATCGCGGCGACCGCGCCGACCGAGCCGTGCATGCCCGGCATGCCCATGTGCTGGGGGTGCGAGTCGGGGAACGCGCCGCGCGCCATCAGCGTGGTGACCACCGGGATGTTGGTGGACTCGGCCAGCGCCAGCAGCTCGGCCGACGCTTCGGCCTTGATCACGCCGCCGCCGACGTAGAGGACGGGGCGACGGGCCGCGGCGATCAGCTTCGCGGCCTCGCGCACCTGCTTGCCGTGCGGCCGGGTCGTCGGCCGGTAGCCGGGCAGGCGCATCTCCGGCGGCCAGGAGAACGAGGTCATCTCCTGGAGCACGTCCTTGGGGATGTCCACCAGGACGGGACCGGGGCGGCCGGTGGAGGCCAGGTGGAACGCCTCGGCGATGGCGCGCGGGACGTCCGCGGCGTCGGTGACGAGGAAGTTGTGCTTGGTGATCGGCATGGTGATGCCGCAGATGTCGGCTTCCTGGAACGCGTCGGTGCCGATCAGCGGCCGGGACTGCTGCCCGGTGATGGCGACCACGGGGACGGAGTCCATGTTGGCGTCGGCGAGCGGCGTGACCAGGTTCGTCGCGCCGGGGCCGGAGGTGGCCATGCAGACGCCGACCTTGCCGGTCGCCTGGGCGTACCCGGTCGCGGCGTGGCCCGCGCCCTGCTCGTGGCGGACCAGGATGTGGCGCACCTTGGTGGAGTCGAGCAGAGGGTCGTAGGCAGGCAGGATGGTGCCGCCGGGAATGCCGAAGACCACCTCGCAGCCCACCGCCTCCAGCGAGCGGACGAGGGACTGGGCACCGGTCATGCGGACGGGGGCGCCGCTCGGTGGGGCCGGCTTCGGCCTCGGTCCAGGGCGGGGCGACGGCGGCTCACCGGGAGCCGGTCGCGAGGTTGCGCTGGTCATCTGTCTGCCTCGTGGGTAAGGAGAATGCACGGTCCGGGCACGAAAAAACCCTCGCCAACCCAGACGGGCCGGACGAGGGTCGCGCGTCGACGCAAGCTCGAATGCCTAGGCGTCGACGCGCCTGGGAAGTACGAGAACGAGGTTGCGCTGCATGGCCCTGACGTTAACCGTCAAAGGTGCGGAGCGTCAACTGTGCGGGACGGCACTCCCGGATGGTGGACGGCCCCCAGTGCGTGGACGTGGGTCGGAGTCACCCGCTCGGAGGACCGGTGGCAGCATCTGACGACGTGCCGAAAGTCGTGTTCCGCATCCCCACGCCCGCCCTGATCGCCGCCGGTTCCGCCGCCGTGTGCGCGACGCCCGTCGCCTGGGCCGCGCCGGGCCTCCAGGCGCTCTACCTGCTACCGGCCGCGTTCGTGTGGTGGGTGCTGCGCAACCGGACGACCGTGGACGGCGAGCGGATCGTGGCGCGGAGCACGTTCGGCAAGCGGGTGGTCGGGTGGTCGGACGTGAAGGCGATCAAGGTTGTGCCGAAGGGGTGGTTGTCGGCGGTGCTCGCGGACGACTCGCTGGTCCGGCTGCCCGCGGTCCGCGCCGGCCACCTGCCCATGTTGTCGCTGGTCAGCGGCGGGCGAGTGGCCGACCCGACGGCTGAGCCGGACGTCGAGGAGCCCGCAGAGGACGCCTCCGCGCCCAACGAGGACACAACGCCGCCACCTCTAAAGTCCGAAGAGTGAGTTCCAACACGCGAACGCTCGGCCGGACACCGGCCATCAGCCTCCTGTTGTCCTTGGCGGGCCTGGCGGTCTCCGCCTACCTCACCGTCACCCACTTCACCGCCGACGCGCTGCTCTGCGCCGAGGGCGAGGTGATCGACTGCGGCACGGTCACCACCAGCGAGCAGTCCGAGCTGTTCGGCATCCCCGTCGCGGTGCTGGGCCTGGCGTTCTTCGTGTTCATGTCGGTCGCGAGCCTGCCGTACTTCTGGCGGCACAAGATGGTGCACTGGGCCAGGCTGGCGTCGATCGGCGTCGGCGTGCTGTTCGTGGTGTACCTCGTCGCGGCCGAGTTCCTGCTCATCGGCAAGATCTGCCTGTGGTGCACCGCCGTGCACGTCATCACACTCGCGCTCGCCGCCGTGCTGGTCTCCGACGCGCTGCGTCGGAGTAACCTCTGAGGCACCGCTCCCAGCCTCCCGCGCCCACCCCGCGCGCGCCGTTCGCGTAGCAACTTTCGAAAAGACTTCTGGAGGAGCCGTGCCACCGCTCCGTTCCCGCACCACGACCCACGGCCGCAACGCGGCGGGTGCCCGCGCGCTCTGGCGGGCGACCGGCATGACCGACAGCGATTTCGGCAAGCCGATCGTGGCCATCGCCAACTCCTACACGCAGTTCGTGCCGGGCCACGTGCACCTGCGCGACCTCGGCGACATCGTGGCCGACGCGATCCGCGAGGCGGGCGGGGTGCCGCGCGAGTTCCACACGATCGCGGTGGACGACGGCATCGCCATGGGGCACGGCGGGATGCTGTACTCGCTGCCGTCGCGGGAGATCATCGCCGACTCGGTCGAGTACATGGTCAACGCGCACCAGGCCGACGCGATCGTGTGCATCTCCAATTGCGACAAGATCACCCCCGGCATGCTGAACGCGGCGATGCGGCTCAACATCCCGGTCGTGTTCGTCTCCGGCGGGCCGATGGAGGCGGGCAAGGCGGTCGTGGTGGACGGTGTGGCCGTCGCGCCGACCGACCTGATCACCGCGATCGCCGCGTCCGCGTCGCCGGACGTCGACGAGGCCGGGTTGACCGAGGTCGAGCGGTCCGCGTGCCCGACCTGCGGTTCGTGCTCCGGCATGTTCACCGCGAACTCGATGAACTGCCTCACCGAGGCGCTGGGCCTGGCGCTGCCGGGCAACGGCTCCACGCTGGCGACGCACTCGGCGCGCCGCGAGCTGTTCTCCGAGGCCGGCCGCACGATCGTCGACCTGTGCCAGCGGTACTACGAGCAGGACGACGAGTCGGTGCTGCCGCGCTCGATCGCCAACCGCAAGGCGTTCGAGAACGCCATGGCGCTGGACATGGCGATGGGCGGGTCCACGAACACCGTGCTGCACATCCTCGCCGCCGCGCGGGAGGGCGAGGTCGACTTCACGCTGGCGGACATCGACGCGGTGAGCCGGCGGGTGCCGTGCCTGTCGAAGGTGTCGCCGAACTCGGACTACCACATGGAGGACGTCCACCGGGCGGGTGGAATCCCCGCGCTGCTGGGTGAGCTGTGGCGCGGTGGGCTGCTGAACGAGGACGTGCACACCGTGCACAGCCCGGACGTCTCGTCGTGGCTCGGCGAGTGGGACGTCCGCGCGGCCTCTCCGTCGAAGCGCGCGTTGGAGCTGTTCCACGCCGCGCCCGGCGGGGTGCGCACGACGCAGGCGTTCTCCACGTCCAACCGGTGGTCGAAGCTGGACACGGACGCGGCGGGCGGCTGCATCCGCGACGTCGAGCACGCGTACACGAAGGACGGCGGCCTGGCCGTGCTGCACGGCAACCTCGCCGAGCGCGGCGCGGTGATCAAGGCGGCGGGCGTCGACGAGGAGCTGTGGCACTTCGAGGGGCCCGCGCGGGTGGTGGAGTCCCAGGAGGAGGCCGTGTCGGCGATCCTGAAGAAGGAGATCCAGCCGGGTGACGTCCTCGTGGTCCGGTACGAGGGCCCCGCCGGCGGACCGGGCATGCAGGAGATGCTGCACCCGACCGCGTTCCTCAAGGGCGCCGGTCTGGGCAAGAAGTGCGCGCTGATCACCGACGGGCGGTTCTCGGGTGGCACGTCGGGGCTGTCCATCGGCCACGTGTCGCCGGAGGCGGCGGGCGGCGGTGTGATCGGCCTGGTGCAGGACGGCGACCGGATCCTGATCGACGTCCGCGAGCGGCGGCTGGAGCTGCTGGTGGACGAGACGGTGCTGGCCGAGCGGCGGGCGAAGATGGAGTCGTCCGAGCAGCCGTGGCAGCCGGTGGACCGGGTCCGCCCGGTGACGGCCGCGCTCCGCGCCTACGCCCGGATGGCGAGCGACGCCTCGACCGGCGCCGTGCGCGACGTGACCAAGTAGGGACCCTTCGGGGAAACCGGCCGGCGGGGTGCTTCCGTCGGCCGGTTTCCGCTGTTCAAGAGGTGTGCAGCAGCCAGGCGAGACCGAGCGAGGCGAGGAACACCGCCCAGCCGGCGAACGGCCCGGTCACGGGTCTTCGCGCTCTGGTCGCGAGCAGCCCACCCACGACGAGCCCCGCGAGCAGCCCGACCGGCGGCACCAGCGAGCGCGCGGTGAGGCCGAACGGGAACGCGATCAGGTAGACCACCGGTATCCCGACCACCACCAGCGCGAGCTGCGCCCCCGCCGCGACCACCCGTTCGTTCATGGGCAAGGCCTGCCGCCGCAGAGCGCCGAACGAAGCCCGGCCCGGCGACCGGGCCAGATGCCGCCGAGCAGCGCCAAGCGAAGCCCGGCCCAGCGACCAGGCCGCCCACCGCCGAGCAGCGGCCGTGTCACCGGAAGACGTAGAGGGTCGCCGCGGTGGCGCCGGCGGCGATCACCAGGCAGATGAAGCCGGACAGCAGCGGGTGGCGGAACCAGCTGCGGTTGTTGTCGAGGGAAGCGCGGCCGGGGCCGGCGAACAGCACGGCGAACGCCATCGCCGCGTAGGCCGCCTCCAGCTCCACGCCGTTGGGCGCGAAGAACCCGCCCTTGTACTTCAGCGCCAGGACGTTGAGCATCACGCCGAGCACGCCGGCCGCCGCGAGCGGGGTGAACAGGCCGAGGACCAGCAGGGCGCCGCCGCCCAGCTCGGTCACGCCGGTGACCCACGCCAGGATTCGCGCCTCGCGGAACCCGATGGACTGGAGGTTCGCCGTGAACCCGTCGATGCCCGGCCCGCCGAACAGGCCGAACACCTTCTGCAAGCCGTGCATGACGAACGCGCCGCCGAGCGCGAGCCGCAGCACCAGCAGGCCGATGTCGGCGCTCGCGGTCCAGCCGAACGGCTTGCGCTCGTCGTCCTCGAAGTCGGTGTCGTAGGTGGTGGGTTTGTCCAGGTCGGCGATCGGCGTGTAACCGGTCGAGTCGAAGCCCTGGGTGTCCTTGGCGAAGGTGTCGCTCTTGGTCGTGGTCTGGGTGCCGTCGTCGAAGTGGTGCACTCCTCCGCCCACGCCACTCGTGGAGTAGTACCCGTCGTCGGAGTAGCCGCTCGATGCCCTCGAACGGTCGTCGTGAGTAGCCACGCCCGCACGTTAGGAGGTTCGGACGACCTCCGCGAGCGTCCGTTCCGCCGTGTCCGTTAACCCGAATGGGCTAATACTCGCCCTGGACCAGGTTCGCCGGCTGCTCTCCGCGGGCGAACCTGGCGACTTCCCCGGCCACGACGGCGTACGCGCGTTCGGCGTGACCGGTGCAGCTGCCGGCCACGTGCGGGGTGAGGAAGAGGTTCGGCGCGGTCCACAGTGGATGGTCGGCCGGCAGCGGCTCGGGCTCGGTCACGTCCAGCGCCGCGCGGAGCCTCCCGGACGTGAGTTCGGCCAGCAGGGCGTCCGTGTCGACCACCGCGCCGCGCGCCGCGTTCACCAGGATCGCGCCGTCCTTCATCCGGGAGAGGAACTTCGCGTCCACCATGCCGGTGGTCTCCTCGGTCAGCGGCACGACGACCAGCACCGCGTCGAACCCCCCGAGCAGGTCGGGCAGCTCGTCGACGCCGTGCACACCGGGCCGCGCGCTGCGGCCGACCAGCGTCGCGCTCGCGTCGAACGGCTCGAGACGACGGCGGAACTGCTCGCCCAAGTCTCCCGCACCGACCACGAGCACCTTCTTGTCCTGCAACGTCTCCGTGAGGTGGTAGTCCCAACGCCGTTCCTGCCGCGCCCGCTCGAACGCCGGGAAGTCGCGGTAGATGGCGAGGAGCGCGCCGATCGCCCACTCCGCCGTGCTGCCGCCGTGCGCGCCTCGGCACGTCGACAACATCACCCCATCAGGTACGACTCCGATGAACCGCTCGGCGCCGGCCGACAGCAGTTGCACCAGTTTCAGCGACGGCAGCCCGGCGAACACCTCGCGCGGGTCCGTGCCGTGGAGGAACTTCGGCACCAGGACCTCCGCCTGCGCGGCTTCGGCCGGCAGCGGCTGCCCCGGTTCGTAGCGGACGGGCCGCACACCTTCCACGTCGGACAGCGCGCGGACGCCGAGTTCGTCGGGGACCAGAACGATGAGGCTCACGGTCTCGCACGTTACGGCACACTTGCCGCCATGCGGGAGCACGACGTCTTCTCCGCGGACGGCACGCGGATCAGGTTGTGGCGCACCGAGGCCGACGGGCCGGACGTGCTGCTGAGCCCCGGCCTCGGTGCGGTGCCGACGTTGTGGCCGGAGCTCCCGGCCGCTCGGGTGCACAGCTGGTACCACCGGGGCACCATGGCGTCGGACCGGCCCGCCGACCCCGGCCGGATCGGGGTGGACGACCACGTCGCCGACGCGCTGGCCGTGCTGGACGACGGCGGTGTGGAGCGGTGCGTCGTGATGGGCTGGTCGATGGGCGTGACGGTGGCCGCCGCGCTGGCGCTGCGGCACCCGGAGCGGGTGAGCGGCCTGATGCTGGTCGCGGGCGCTCCTGGTGACACGTTCGCGAGCGTGCTGGGGCTGCCGGGGCTGCCGGTGGAGCTGCGCCGGCTGATCGGGGTGTCGGGTGCGACGGCGTTGAAGGCCGCCGGGCCGCTGCTGGACGCCGTGCTGCACCGTCTTCCCGTGCCGGACCTGAGCCGGTTCACGGGCCTGGCCGGCCTCGGCGACCTGGCGGGACTTGCGCGGCCGACCGGGCTGGGCGGGCTCTTCGGGCTCGGGAGTGGGCTCGGGAGTGGGCTCGGCGGTTCGTTGGCGGCGTCCCTCACCGGGTCGCTGCGGCGGTACCTCCAGCACGACTGGCGCTGGTACTTCACCCTCGCGCTGGCCCTGGGCCGGTCGCCCCGCCTCGACCTGACCGGCGTGACGTGCCCCACAACGGTGCTCGCCGGGCGGTACGACCTGCTCGCGTCGACGGACGGGGTGGTCGGCCCCGTCGCCGGGTTGCCGCAGGCCAGGGTGCGGATGCTGCCGAACACGCACTTCCTGCCGCTGGAGGACCCGCAGGTCGTCGTGGACGAGCTGGACCTCCTGCTCGACCGGGCCGACGCCGTGCACCGCGCCGTGCACGAACCGGACGGGCCGCTCACCTCGCGTTCACGGCCGCGCGCCTAACCTGGGACGCGTGTCCCGACTGCGTGGAGTGCTGATCGGCTCGGCCCTCGGCCTGCTCGCCGCAAGCTGCACGAGCTTCCCCGAGCAGCCGGCCCCGTCCGGGTGGAGCCCGGCCCAGCAGTTGACGCCGCAGGCCGGGCCGGTGCCGGAACTGCCCGGCGAGCTGCCGAAAGGCCCTGGTCAGGGCCAGCAACCCGGCCAGCAGCCGACCCCGGTGCCGCCGCCCGAGGGGTGCAAGGACTTCAACCCGAACGTGATTGGGACGTGCCTGAACCCGGTGTCCGGGGTGGCGCTGACCGACGTGAACCAGACGACCGGCGCGGTGACAGCGTTGGCGACCGAGCGCGCCACCGGGCGGCTGCTCAGGCTGACCAAGGACGTCGACCCGGTCGAGGTGGCGAAGTTCGAGGTGGACGCGTCGGGCGACGGTGGGCTGAGCGGGCTCACGTTGTCGCCGACCTACACCGAGGACCAGTTGGTGTACGTGTACGTGACCACGGCGACGGACAACCGGGTGATGCGGATCGCGCCGGGTGACGTGCCGAAACCGGTGCTGACCGGTATCCCGAAGGGGCCGACGGGCAACCGGGGCGCGCTGTCCTACGACCGCACCGGCGCGCTGCTGGTGGCGACCGGTGACGCGGGCAACCCGGCGGCGGCGGCCGACCCGAACTCGCTGGCCGGGAAGGTGCTGCGGATCGACGGCACCGGCCAGCCGGCGCGGGGCAACCCGACGGCGGGGTCGCGGGTGCTGGCGAGCGGGCTGAAGTCGCCCGGTGGGCTGTGCGTCTCGGGTGACGGCACGAAGACGTGGGTGACGGACGCGGGCGCGTCGGCCGACCTGCTGTACCGGGTGGAGGCGGGCAAGCCGCTGGGTGACCCGGCGTGGTCGTGGTCGGACCGGCCGGGGATCGGCGGCTGCGCGTCGTTCTCGACCATGGTGTCGCTGGCGACCGCCAACGTGCCCGGCATGGTCAGCCTGCCGATGAACCCGGACGGCAGCTTCACCGGCAAGCCACAGGTGACCCTGAACGGCGCGGACGGCTTCGGCCGCCTCGGCCCGGTGCAAGCCCTCGACGACACGACCGCGCTGGTCGGCACCGTGAACAAGAACGCGGGCGGCACCCCGGTCTCCAGCGACGACCGCGTGGTGATCGTCGTGCGCCAGCAGGAACCCGGCGGCGGCCGGGACTGAACCGGCCTGCTCTAGAGTGCGGCTCGCGGGTGGGCGGCCGTGCGGTAGACGGCGTCCGCGACCTGCCAGTACAGGCCCTTCGGGTGGTCGCGGAACAGGGGTTCGGTGCCGAACAGCACCGCTCGGGCGCCTCGGGGTGACGTGCCCGCCACGACCGCCGCCTGGCCGGCCGCCGCCTCCGGTCCGCCGGAACCGTCGGTCCGGGCGATCCAGTGCCCCGCGACCAGGTCCTGGTACCGCTGCCGCGCGCTCACGCCCGGCCCCAGGTCGGTGAACCAGTGCGGCGCGTACACGAACGAGTGATCGACCCGGCCCGTGCCGTCCACGACCGTCACGACCCCGTTCGCGTCCTCACGCCCCGCGACCGCCCGCACCGGCAGCACACCGGCGTCGGCGTTGAACCGCGCGCCCGTCGCCCCTCGCGTCACCACACCGCCGCGCGCCAGGAACGCGTCCACCGCCGCCCGCGCCGACGCGGTCAGCTGGTCGTACCGCAACCCCGACGACACGAACAGCACGTCCACGGCGGACAGGTCGAACCCGCCGTTCAACACCTCGGTCGACACCGGTCGCACGTCGAAACCCATGTCCCGCAACGCCTTCAGCTCGTCCGCCGCCACCGCGCCGGCCACTACCGGACGGCGAAGCGGCACCCCGGCCCCGCCCTGCCCCGCAGCGGTGAACCCGACGCCGTACCGGTCCGACACCTCCTCGGCCGCCGACCGCGCCGACGCGGGCACCACGATCGTCCCGTCGTCCTGCCGGCGCAGCTCCAGCCCGCGCGCCAGCAGGTCGTTCACGGCCGCCGCGTCCTTGCCGTCCGCGAGCACCAGTGCCAGGTCGCTCCCCGCCTCGGCCCGCACCGACCCGGTCGGCGACGCCGCCGCCACGTCACGCCCGCGCACGTCCACCCGCCCGTCCCGCACGACGTCGACCGAAGCGCCCCACAGCAACCGGTGGCTCCACCCGCTGATGTCGTACATGACCGGAACGTTGTCCGAAATGTCCCGTCCGGCCTCCAGCATCACGTTGGCCAGACCGCGCTTCGGCTGGTGCATGTCCACCACGTACGACCCCGCCGGGTACTCCCGACCGCCCAACGAGAACGCCCGGTCGGCCCGCTTCACCCGCACGTCGTGCGCCACCAGGTGGTCCACGAGCCGCGCCGCCGCCACACCGGACCGCTGCCCGTCACCCACCGGCACGACGTACGCGCGCGGGAACTCGGTGGTGTACCGGTCTTCCGGGCCGAAACCGGGCACGAAACCGTCCGGCAGGAGCCGCTGCGCCTCACCCGCCAGACCTCGGCGGAACATCTCGATCTGGTTGTCCACCATCGAAAGCCGGTTGTCCCGCACGTACGTGAGCGCGCTGCGGATCGTCGCCTCGACCACGTCCGTGTTGATCGCCGAACGCCGCCGCAGTTCCGTCACGGGCTGCGTCGCGTAGTCGTTCCGGTTCACCCGCATCGGGATCTCGATCGTGTAGGAGACCGCGCCGTGGAACATCGAGTACTGGGCGGTGTAGATCGGCGCCCAGCCGTCCCACACGCCGGGTTCGTAGTCGCGGAACGGGATCTCGGGCTTGGCCGCTTCGGGGTGACCGAGGGCCTGCACGGCGTCCTCCATGTGCAGCCCGCCCGCGAAGCCGTGCTTGATGTAGAGGTCGAAGTCGTAGTTCTGGCCGTGCGGCGGCGTGGTCGGCTCGATCAGCGTGTTCGCCACGTACCCGTGCTCGTCCAGCACCAGCAACGGCTGGACGCGCTTGACCACGTCCCGCATCGCCCGCGACTCCGGCTGCGACGACGTGACGAAATCGCGGTTCAGGTCGAAGCCGCTCGCGTTGGCCCGCGTGCCGGCCACCCGCCCGTCCGGGTTCGCGGTGAGGTTGACGTAGACCCGGTTGCGCCGCAGGAACTCCGCGGTGTGGCGGTCGGTGTCGAGCGCGAGGTCCTCGATCACGCGGAGCGCGCCGTCGGTGCCCTCCCACTCGTCGCCGTGGATGTTGGCGTTGATCCACACCGGTGCCTTGTAGCCGTCGCGGAGGGCGAGGTCGCGGGCGGCGGCGACCGGGTCGTTCTCGATCTTCTCGCGCCACGCCTCCTGCTTGCGGGTCTCGGCCGCGCTCTCGGGGGCGGTGAGCGTCACCAGGTAGAGGTCACGGCCAAGGGACGACTGGCCGGCGACCTCGACGGAGATCCGGTCGCTGCGGCGCTGGAGGTCGTTGAGGCGCGGCGCGAGCGAGTGGTACGGCGCCAGCCCCAGCTTGATCGACCGGTCGCCCTGGTCCTCCGGGTAGGCGCGGAGCAGGGTGCGGCGGGGGTAGCCGAGGCCGGCGTCGGGCCGGTTGTGGCCGTTCGCGACGGCGAGCCGGGACTGCTCGGGAGCGGCGACGTGGTTGCGCTCCGCGCCGTTGGCGGGCTGGTCGGCCCGGCCGCGGGCGGGCTCGGCGGTCGCGGGTGTGGTCATCGTGGCCAGCAACAGCACCGTGATCAGCAACGAGCGCACCGGGCCGCCTCCGATTGATCGCCGAAGAACTCCTACCCCCTGGGTAGTGGGTGCGGATCATCCGGTCAACCGGCGAACGGCTGGTCGAGCCCGAAGTGTCGACGCCGGAGCGCCGGCCGCAGTGTCGACGCCCGACCGTCAGCCGCAGTGTCGACGCCTGACCGTCAGCCGGAGCCCAGGCACACGAACGGGCGGCGCAGCGGGTCGACGGCCACCGCGTCGGCCAACGCCACCGCCGGTGACGCCCCGCCCGCGAGGTTGCGGTGGAAGTCGGCCATCGCCGCCGCCGACGGCTGGTCGCCCACCCGGCTGGACGCCGCGATCACCGTCCGCGCACCGCTCGCCAGCAGCGCGCCGGCGAACCCCAGCGGCTCGTCACCCGGCCGCACCCGGTTCAACGCCAGCTCGCACGCGGCCAGCACGACCTGGTGCGGCGGCCGGCGCACGCGACCCACCTCGTGCGCGAACATCGCACCGTCCACCAGCTCCAGCCGCGAGAACAGCGCGTTCTCCGGCTCGTGCTCGCCGTGCGCGGCGATGTGCGCCAGCTCCACGCCGTCCAACGCCTCCAGCACCGAGCTCACCCGCGCCTCGCTGACGCCGAGCAGCTTCGCGTCGCCGTGGTAGCCCGCGAGCCGGTCGATCTCACCCTGCGCCGCCTGCAACCCCGGACCGCGCACCAGCAGCACCCCGCCGGCCGGCTCCCGGTGCGCGCGGACCGCCGACACCCACGCCGTCGCCGACGGTGCGGCGGTGGTCGGCCGGTTCGCGCACACCGGCAGCACGCCCCACGGCACCACGTACAGCGCGCCGGTCGGCACGACGACCAGCTCACGCGAGCCGATCATCGGCGCGAGCGGGCGCAGCAGCAGCCGGTCCAGCTTCTCCGCCTCACGGCGCGCGGACGCCGAGATCACGTCCGCCAGCCGCGGCGGCAGGTGGTCCGGCGCCAACGCGTTGAGGTCGGCGTGCAGGCGGCGTGCGCTCTCCGTGGCGGCGGCGGCCGACCCGAGGCGCACCATGCGCACCCGGTCCCCCGCCAGCACCAAGGCGATCAGCTCGTCGTCGGACACGGCGAAGCTCACCATGGCCCGGCCGCCCAACCGGGTCAGCACGTCGTCCGGCGTCACGACCGGGCGCGGCGTCCCCCACGGACCGGACGTCCAGCCCATCCGCGTCGCGGCGCGCTGGCTCTGCTTGAGCCGCCCCTCCAGCTCGGCGGTCGGCAGGCCGTCGAGTCGGGCCCGCAGCAGCGCCCGGCTCAACCGGCGCACCTCGGCGATCCGCTCACCCAGCTCGGAGTCCACCGCAGACTCGGCCGGGTCGTACCGGTACAGCTGCGCCCTGGTCCGCTCCAGCCAGGTGAACAGCCGCTTCGCGTCGGCCGGCGAGTCACCGGCCTCCAGCACCAGCCGCACGGCGAGTTCACCCAGCTCACGGCCGTGCACGGCGGTGCCGGACACCAGTTCCAGGCCGCCGAGCCGGTCCCGCATCCGGCCCAGTTCGGCCAGCCCGGCCTTCGCCTGCGCCAGCGCCACCCGCTCGTTGCCGAGGGCCAGCGCCAGCTCCGCCCGGCACAGCCGCAGCAACATCCGGTGGTCGATCGGCGTGATCCGGCGCGATCGCGGCACCCGGCGCAGCAGCTCGGCGCCGCGGTCGGGTGCACCGCGGCGGATCTCCAGCCGGGCCGCCAGCACGAGCGCGAACGCGGCCTGGTCGGACAGCTTCAACCCGGCCAGTTCGGCGGACAGCTCCAGTGCCCGCGACACCACGGGGGCGACCGGCCGCCGTGACTCCAGGGCCTTCAGCACGTCCACGCGCAGTTCGATCAGCCCCGCCACCGCCGCCCACGCCGGACTGCCGCGCCCGACGAGCTTGCGCTGCGCCGACCGCGCCATCCGCCGGGCCGCGACGAGGTCGCCGTCCTGCAACGCCGCCGCCGCGCGGAACAGCTCGGCCTCCGCCACGTCCTGCCCGATGCGCTGGCGGCGCAGCTCCGGCAGCACCTCGTCGAGCAGCCGACCGGCCTCGTCGGCCAGCCCGACGCTGATCATCGCCTCGGCCTGGTCGATGCGCAGCCGCAGCAGCAGTCCGGGCTCGAGCTCCTGGAACACCCGGTTGGCCTCGTGGTAGTGGTGCAGGGCGGCCGGGATGTCACCGGCGCGCTGCATCGCGTTGCCCAGCGCGTGCTCGGCGATCGCGGCACGCAGCGGCAGGTCGTGCCCGTTGGCCAGCTCGACCGCCCGGTTCAGGTCGCGCACGGCCTTCTCGTGGCGGTGGACCTCGCCGTGGGCGTTGCCCCGGTTGGACAGCGCGAGCGCGAGCAGGTCGACGGACTCCTGGCCGGCGTGCGCGGTGAGGCGCCCTTCGCTGCGCTCGATCTCCCGGTCGAGCTGGGCGATGCCCTCGTCGATGCGGCCGACCCGGCACAGCAGGGCGGCGCGGTTGAGGTTGACCAGGGTGGACAGGTGGGCCCGCAGCTCCTCGTCCCGCAGGCCGACCAGCTCCCGGTCGACGCCCGCGAGCTGGACCAGGCCGTCGTCCACGTTGCCCGTCTCGGCCAGGCAGAACGCCAGCGTGTTGAGCAGCCGGGTGCGGACCTCGAGCCGTGCCTGCGGGTCGATGCCCGGTGTCTCCAGCAGCGCCAAGCCCCGGCGCATCTGCCGGATGGCCGCCGGGTGCCGGTCGGCAGTGGCCGCGTCCAACGCGGCGCGGTGCAGCTGCCGGGCCAGTGCGACCGTGTGGTCCGGCCCGGAGGCGCGGCGCGTCCCGCGTGATCCGCGAACGGGCGTTTGCGCAGGCACGGTCATATGAGATCACAGGGAACGGCCGGATACCGCCGGCCACGAGGTCGGCGGTACCCGGCGTGGTGTCACCGCGGCGTCGGCCGCTGGGCGTTCAGTCCGTCCGCCTGACCGCCACCGGCTCGTCACCGGTCGGCTTGTACGGGCCGCCCAGCGGCTTCACGAGCGGGTCGCCGGTCGGCTTGTACGGGCCGCCGGTGGGCTCTACGCCCCCGCCGTCACCGGTGCCGGTGCCCGTTCCCGCGTCGATGACGGAGTCCTCGACGACGTCCACCCTCTTGCCGAGGTTCGGGTCATTACGAGTCATGGCGTTGCCTCCCCTGCAACAGACCCCTGAGCGGGGCGTCCTCTGCTTCGGCTCGATCGTTGCGGTGGTCCCCCGACCCCCAACCGAACGGCTCAAGCGTGACACAGATGGACGCAGGCAAGAAGGTTTGAATTCACGGAGAGCGACTAACGACCCGCCCTAGAGGCCGTCTGCCAGGACCGGAGAAGCGGTTCTTCGAGTGTTACCACACGAATGGGTGAAGGCCTTAACACTCCGCAGTCACCGCTCGGTCCGCAATCAGTCACCCGGGAACAGCAGTGGGGCAGGGCTCGCGCGAGCCCTGCCCCACCGGTGGAACCAACCGCTACGAGCAGCGGGCGATGATCAGCTCACGCACGCGCTTCGCGTCCGCCTGGCCCTTCGTCGCCTTCATCACCGCGCCGACGATCGCACCGGCCGCCGCCACCTTGCCGTCGCGGATCTTCGCCGCCACGTCCGGCTGCGCGGCCAGCGCCTCGTCCACCGCCTTCTCCAGCGCCGAGTCGTCCGAGACGACCTTCAGGCCGCGCGCCTCGATGACGGCCTCCGGCTCGCCCTCGCCCTCCAGCACACCGGTGACGACCTCGCGGGCCAGCTTGTTCGTCAGCTCACCCGCGTTCACCAGCCCGATCACCCGAGCGATCTGCGCCGGCGTGATGGCCAGCTCCGACAGCTCGACGCCGCGGCTGTTGGCCTCCTTGGTCAGGTAGGACACCCACCACGACCGGGCCTCGGTGTGCGTCGCGCCGGCGTCGACCGTCGCCGCCACCAGGTCGACCGCACCGGCGTTGACCAGGTCGCGCAGCTCCGCGTCGGTCAGCGACCACTCGTCCTGCACCCGCTTGCGGCGCTCCCAGGGCAGCTCCGGCAGCGTCCCGCGCAGCTCCTCGACCCACTCGCGGGACGGCGCGATCGGCACCAGGTCGGGCTCCGGGAAGTACCGGTAGTCCTCCGCCGTCTCCTTCGTGCGCCCCGACGACGTGCCGCCGGTGGACTCGTCGAAGTGCCGGGTCTCCTGGGTGATCGTCCCGCCGGACGCCAGCAGCGCCGCCTGGCGGGTCATCTCGAACCGCACCGCCCGCTCGACGCTGCGCAGCGAGTTGACGTTCTTCGTCTCGGTGCGGGTGCCGAACTCCGTCGCGTCCTTGGCCATCAGCGACACGTTCGCGTCGCACCGCAGCGAACCCTGGTCCATCCGGACGTCCGACACGTCGAGCGCCTTCAACAGGTCGCGCAACGCCGTGACGTACGCGCGCGCCACCTCGGGCGCCCGCTCCCCGGTGCCCTCGATCGTCTTGGTGACGATCTCGATCAGCGGCACGCCGGCCCGGTTGTAGTCCAGCAGCGAGTGCTCCGCACCGTGGATGCGCCCGGTCGAGCCGCCGACGTGCAGCGACTTGCCCGTGTCCTCCTCCATGTGCGCGCGCTCGATCTCGACCCGGAACAGCGAGCCGTCGTCCAGCGTCACGTCCAAGTAGCCGTTGAACGCGATCGGCTCGTCGTACTGCGACGTCTGGAAGTTCTTCGGCATGTCCGGGTAGAAGTAGTTCTTCCGGGCGAACCGGCACCACTCCGCGATCTCGCAGTTGAGCGCCAACCCGATCCGGATCGCCGACTCCACCGCCTTGCCGTTGAGCGTGGGCAGCGCGCCGGGCATGCCGAGGCAGGTCGGGCAGACCTGCGTGTTCGGCTCACCGCCGAAGACGTTCGCGCAGCCGCAGAACATCTTCGTGTTGGTGTGCAGCTCGACGTGCACCTCCAGCCCGAGCACCGGGTCGAAGCGCTCGATGACCTCGGCGTAGTCCATCAGCTCGTGCACCGACGTCATGCCTTCCCGTCCTTCCGCAGACCCCGCACGGCCAGCGCCGCACCGGTGATCGCCACCAGGATGCTCGCCACCGCGTTGGCCAGCGCGAGCTTGTCGTTCTTGCCGCGCGCCGCCTTCAACGTGGAGAACGCGCTGGTGGCCGCACCCGCGGCGCCGACCAGCGACAGAATCGTGCGTCCCCGCTTCACCGCGCACCCGCCAACTGCGGCACGCCCTGGATGACCGGGGCACCCAGCGCCGCGTCGCGCGCCACCTCGTACGCCGCCGCCACCCGGTACATCCGGTGGTCCTGCAACGCGGGCGCCATGATCTGCAACCCGACCGGCAGACCGTCCTCGTCGGACAGTCCACTCGGGAGGCTCATGGCGGCGTTGCCGGCCAGGTTCGCCGGGATCGTGCACAGGTCGGCCTTGTACATGGCCATCGGGTCGCCGGTGCGCTCGCCGAGCGGGAACGCGGTGGTCGGGGTGGTCGGCGAGACCAGCACGTCCACCGTGGCGAACGCGGCCTCGAAGTCGCGGCTGATGAGCGTCCGCACCTTCTGCGCCGAGCCGTAGTACGCGTCGTAGTAGCCCGACGACAGCGCGTACGTGCCGATCATGATGCGGCGCTTCACCTCGGGGCCGAAACCGGCCTCGCGGGTCAGCGACATGACCTCCTCGGCGCTGCGGGTGCTGTCGTCGCCGACCCGGATGCCGTAGCGCATCGCGTCGAAGCGGGCCAGGTTCGACGAGGCCTCGCTGGGCGCGATCAGGTAGTACGCGGGCAGCGCGTAGTCGAAGCTCGGGCACGAGACCTCGACGACCTCGGCGCCCAGCTGCTTGAGCTGCGCCACGGCCGCCTCGAAGCTGCGCAGCACGCCCGGCTGGTAGCCCTCACCGCTGAACTGCGTGACCACGCCGACGCGCACGCCGGACAGGTCGCCGCTCGCACCCTCGCGCGCCGCCGCCACCACGGGCGGGACGGGCGCGTTGATCGAGGTGGAGTCCATCGGGTCGTACCCGGCGATGACCTCGTGCAGCAGGGCCGCGTCCAGCACGGTCCGGGCGCACGGCCCGGCCTGGTCCAGCGACGACGAGAACGCCACCAGCCCGTACCGGGAGACACCGCCGTAGGTGGGCTTCACGCCGACCGTGCCGGTGACCGCGCCGGGCTGGCGGATCGAGCCGCCGGTGTCCGTGCCGATGGACAGCGGCGCCTGGAACGCGGCCAGCGCCGCCGCCGAGCCGCCACCCGAACCGCCGGGGATGCGGTCCAGGTCCCACGGGTTGCGGGTCGGGCCGTACGCCGAGTTCTCCGTGGAGGAGCCCATCGCGAACTCGTCCATGTTGGTCTTGCCGAGGATCACCACCCCGGCTTCCTTCAGCCGGCGGGTGACCGTGGCGTCGTAGGGCGGTACCCAGCCCTCAAGCATCTTCGAACCGACCGTGGTCGGCACGCCTTCGGTGGTGAGCACGTCCTTGAGCGCGATGGGCACGCCGGCCAGCGGACCGACGTGGGCGCCGGCAGCGAGGTCGTCGTCCACCTTCCGGGCCGCCTTGAGGGCGCCTTCGGTGTCGACGTGCAGGAACGCGTTGACCGCGCCGTCGACCTCGCCGATGCGGTCGAGGTGGGCCTGGGCGACCTCCACCGCGGAGACCTCGCGGCTCGCGATCTTGGCGGCCAGCTCCGCGGCCGTGCTGCGGATCAGAGGGTTCATGATTCCGCCTCCGCGCGGAAGTTAACGTCGGCGGTCATGCTTCCTCCCCCAGGATGCGGGGCACGCGGAAGCGGCCGTCCTCGGCGGCGGGGGCGCCCGCGAGCGCCTGCTGCTGACCGAGGCTGGGACGCACCACGTCCTCGCGGAACACGTTGGTCAGCGGAACGGCGTGCGAAGTGGGCGGGATGTCCGCGGCGGCGATGTCGCCCACCGTGGCCACCGACTGCAGGATCACGTCCAACTGGCCGGCGAACAGGTCCAGCTCGTCGTCCGTGACGGCGAGCCTCGCCAGGCGGGCCAGATGCGCGACCTCGTCGCGGGAGATGCTGGGCACCTCGTCAACCCCCGGGGGTCTGGTTTCATGGTTTTGGACCTGCCGAGTCTATTGGCTGGTCAGGGCGACCTTCGACCGGGTTACCCGCGCTCGCGCGGGCGGGTGCGCGATTTTACCGGCGTGCAACGTGGCTGGTGGGTCGGAAAGCGAAGCTGCGTCTGCGAGAATCATCGACCGGCGAGTTTCCACCTCGATGCTCCACCACAGCCTTGGAGGCGTGCACCGTGTCCTTCCTGATCCGGGTCCAGCTCCCGGACCGTCCCGGCACCCTGGGCGCGGTCGCCTCCGCGCTCGGCGAGATCGGGGCCGACATACTCAGCGTGGACGTGGTGGAACGCGGCGCCGGCCTGGCCATCGACGACCTGGTGGTCGAACTGCCCTCCGGGCGGCTGCCCGACGTGCTGATCACGGCCGCCGAGTCCATCGAAGGCGTCGAGGTGGACGCCGTCCGGCCGTACGCGGGTGTGCTGGACACCCACCGCGAGCTGGAGCTGGTGGAAGAGGTCGCCGAGGACCCGCGCAACGGGCTCGCGGTGTTCACCGAGGGCGTGCCGAAGATCATCCGGGCGGGGTGGGCGGTGGTCGTGTCGTGGGACGGCGGCACCGTGCACCGGCTGACGTCGTCGTCGGCCGCGCCGGAGACGAAGCTGCAGACGCCGCCGTGGCTGCCCCTGGCCCGTGCCACCGTCCTGGACGGCGAGGACTCGTGGGTGCCGGAGACGTGGCAGGAGCTGGGCACCGAACTGGCCGCCACCCCCCTCGGCAAACCGGACCGCGTCCTCCTCGTCGGCCGTCCCGGCGGCCCCATGTTCCGCGCCGCCGAGGTCGCCCGCCTGGCCCACCTGGCCGGCATCGTCTCCGTAGTCCTCCCCGACTAACCCGTGAGTCCTACGTTCAGAACCCGTGAGTCCTACGTTCGCGACCCGTGAGTCCTACGTTCGCGTACCCCGAGTTCAACGCTCAGAACGACTCCGGTCGGGCGGCCGTGTTCCGAGCGTTGAATTCGGGGGTTCCGAACGTAGGACACGGAGGTTCTGAAGGTACGACTCGCGGGTTCTGAACGTAGGACTCACGCGGGGTCGGGGGTGGCGGCGATGGTGACGCCCAAGCCGATCATGGCGAGGCCGCCGGCGCCGCCGACGAGGGCGAGGCGACGCGGGGAACGGGCGAACCAGGTGCGGGCGGTGGCCGCGGCCAGGCCCCAAACGCTGTCGGACGCCACGGCGATGAGGTTGAAGACCAGGCCGAGCAGCAGCATCTGAGCCGCCACGTGCCCTTGGGCGCGGTCCACGAACTGCGGCAGCACGGCGGCGAAGAACACCATCGTCTTCGGGTTCGCCACGCCGACCGCGAAGCCCTCCCACAACGTGCGCAGGCCGCCCCGCCCCGGTCCACCACCCGTGAACGAAGCGTGCAACGCCCCTCGCTGCCGCACCGCCTTCACACCCAGGTACACCAGGTACACGGCGCCGGCGAGCTTCAGGGTCGTGAACACGAACGCCGAGCGCTCCACGACCGCCCCGACGCCGAACGCCACGGCGACGACAAGCGCATAAGCACCGAGCGTGTTCCCCAAGACCGTGATCAACGCGGCACGGCGGCCCTGCGCCAACGCCCGGCCGACCACGAACAGCACGCTCGGCCCGGGGATCACGATCAGCAGGAGCGACATGGCCGCGAACGCCACGAGCCGGTCGGTGGACACCATGCCGTCAACAGAACCACGCCGAGCACACGCGCTACCAGCGATTTCCTGCTCAGACGGCGAGGCGGACGAGCTGCGCGTTGTCGACCGCACGCGTGCCGTCGCGGGCCGTGAGGGTGTCTTCGAGACCGATCCGGGTGTCCAGCCCGCGCGCCGACGCGTAGTCGAACACCGGCCACGCGCTGCCGTCCTCGCCGTGCAGCAGGACCGGCACGCCGAGCGGCACCAGCAGGTCGAGCAGCTCATCGGCGTGCCGCGTCGTCTCCCCCGGCTGGACCTCGGCCAGCACCCGCACCGTCCCCTCCGGCACGCCCTCGTCCAGCAGGGTGCGCGCCGCGGCGGCGTGGAACACGCCCAGCTCGATGCCGATGCCCGCGTCGCGCAACGCGGTGGCGATGTCCAGCCAGCCGTCCTCGTGCACGTTGACCGACGCGAAGTCCGGACGTCCGGCGGCCAGGCCCGCCCACCCGCGCACCAGTTCGGCCCGCCGCACCCGGTCCGGCACGATCCACGCGCCCGTGGTCACGCCGATCTCCGCGTGCGGCACGGCGGCACGGACCACGGCGACCGTGGTGGCGACCTCGGGACCGGCCAACACCTCCGATCCGACCACGTCACGCGGGTGCAGGTGGAACGACCTGACGCCGAGCGCCGCGCACTCGGCGGCGTCCGCCGCCAGCGCCTGCGGGGTGATCGGCAGACTAGGGTGGCTGCCCGGCTCGCGGGCGCCGTTCAGACAAGCCTGGAGCACGAAACCCACCGAACCACAAGGTGTTGGATACCGCCATGCCGACGCTGACCTCAGCCCTGCTGCGCCACTACGCGGGCGCCAAGTCGTACTGGCGCGGGCTGACCTACCGTGACTCCGTGGCCGAGTTGGCCGTGCGCTCGCGGCACGTGGAGGCCCTGGTGCTCGGCGCGGCCGAGTACCAGGTGACGCTGACGTGGGAGGACACCCACCTGACGGGCACCTGCTCGTGCCCGTACGGCTCGCAGGGGTTCTTCTGCAAGCACTGCGTGGCCGTCGGCCTGGTGCTGTTGGAGCGCGGCCTGACCGTGCCGCCGCCGGACGCGGAGGACGAGGAGCTGCGCGTCCGCCTCGCCGGCCTGGACCACGCGACGCTGGTGGAGCTGCTCTACGACCGGGCGGCACGGGACCGGTCGCTGCGGGACGAGATCATGCGAGTTCGAGGCTGAACCCGAGCGCCGTCACGTCCACGCCCGGCACCGGCTGCCAGTCGCGTTCCGGCAGCCGCTGGAACCCGAGCCGCTGGTAGAGCCGGTGCGCCGTGGTCATGTGCTCGGAACTGCTCATCACCAGCCGCCGCGCGCCGAGCTCACGAGCCCGCACGATCACCGCGCGCACCAGCACCTCGCCCACCCCCCGTCCGCGCGCCGACGGGCTCACCGCGAGCATCCGGAACTCCACCTCGCCGTCCCGGCTGACCTCGGCGTACGGGGTGCCCGGCCGGACCACCGTGACGGTGCCGAGCACGGTGTTCTCCGCGTCCACCGCCACCAGGAGTTCCGCCTCCCTGGCGCGGGTGCGGGCATCGACCAGCGTGTCGGCGTAGCCGCCGGTGTGGCTGTCGATGTGGCGGTCGGCCTGGTAGGCGGCGACGGTGATCGTGCCCGCCGCCGCCCACTCGTCTTCCCGCGCGGGCCTCACCACGATGTCGGCCATCTGGTTCCCCTCCACCTCGCTGAACCTCCCCGATCGTGTTCCAGACAACTGCGCCGGGCGTGCGCGATCAAGGATCGCGGCGGATGTCACCCCGGGTCGTCCGCAAGAGTGCGGGTCGCGATGATGGCGTCATGAGTCTTCCCGGTGCGATCGAACTGCCCGACGGCGCGCTCGTGCGCGGTCGGGGGCTGCGGAACCCGACCCCGGAGGGCACGCCCGATTACGGCCTCTACCTGGGTTCCGCGAAGATGCGGGCGCGGCGCGGGGCCGGCATCACCTGGCCGCACGAGTGGGTCGAGTGGCCGGACTTCCGGTTGCCCAAGTCGTCGGAGGAGGCCGTGGCGCTGATCCGGGACCTGCACGCGCGGGCGGTGGCGGGTGAACGGGTCGAGGTGGCGTGCGGCGGCGGTGTCGGGCGGACCGGCACGGTGATCGCGTGCCTGGCCGTGATGGCGGGCGTGCCGTCGGGTGACGCGGTCGCGTGGACGCGGGCCCACTACAACCGGCGTGCGGTGGAAACGCCCTGGCAGAAGCGGTGGGTCACGCGCTTCCCCCAGCTGACGTGACCCAGCCGGTCCGGACCTGACCCGGCGGTCCGAGCACCTGGCCCAGCCGACTCGGCCCGACGCGACCGAGCCCGACTTGGCCCGACCCGACCCGACCGGGCCTGGCCGGGCGCGGGCCGGTGGCGGGCGGTTGCGGGCTACTCGGTGGGCGCGGGCTCCTCGGCGAACGTGGCCACCTTGGTCGCGGCTTCGGGGCCTTCGTCCAGCAGGACGCGGAAACCCGCTTCGTCCAGGACCGGGACCTTCAGCTGGAGGGCCTTCTCCGCCTTGGAGCCCGGCGACTCGCCCACCACCACGAACGCCGTCTTCTTCGACACCGAGCCCGCCGCCTTGCCACCCCGCGACAGGATCGCCTCCTTCGCCGAGTCCCGCGAGAACGTCTCCAGCGAACCCGTCACCACGATCGACAACCCCTCCAGGTTGCGCGGGATGGAGGTGTCCCGCTCCTCCGCCGTGCGGACGCCCGCCGCGCGCCACTTCTCCACGACCGCCTGCCGCCACGGGGTCTCCACCCACTCCCGCACGGCCGTCGCGATGGTCGGGCCGACGCCCTCGGCCGACGCCAGCTCCTCCTCCGACGCCTCGGTGATGCGCTCCAGTGAGCCGAACTCCTGCGCCAGCGCACGGGCCGCGGTGGGACCGACGTGGCGGATGGACAGGGCCACCAGGACTCTCCACAGTGGACGCTGCTTGACCGTTTCCAGGTTGTCCAGGAGCTTCAGCGCGTTCGCGCTCAGCTCCCCGTCCTTGGTGCGGAACAGGTCGACCCGCGCCAGCTTCTCCGCGTCCAGGGCGAACAGGTCACCCTCGTCCGAGTACACCGGGGAGTCGACCAGGGCCGCCGCCGCCTCGAAGCCCAGCACCTCGATGTCCAACGCCGAGCGGGACGCCAGGTACGCGAGGCGTTCACGCAGCTGACCAGGGCACCCGGCCGCGTTGGGGCACCGGATGTCGACGTCGCCTTCCTTCATCGGGCGCAACGCGTGGCCGCACTCCGGGCAGGTTAGCGGCATCTCGAACTCGCGGGCGTCGGCGGGGCGGGCGTCGATCACCGGACCCAGCACCTCGGGGATCACGTCGCCGGCCTTGCGGATCACGATGCGGTCGCCGATCAGCACGCCCTTGCGCTTGACCTCGCTGGCGTTGTGCAGGGTCGCCCTCGCCACCGTCGAACCGGCCACCTTCACCGGCTCCATCACGGCGAACGGCGTCACGCGGCCCGTTCGGCCGACCTGCACCTTGATGTCCAGCAGGGTGGTCGTCGCCTCTTCCGGCGGGTACTTGAACGCGATGGCCCACCGGGGAGCGCGTGAGGTGCTGCCCAGGCGCCGCTGCAACGACACCTCGTCCACCTTGACCACCACGCCGTCGATCTCGTGCACGGCGTCGTGCCGGTGCGAGCCCCAGTAGGCGACGTGCTCGGCGACCTCCTCGAACGTGCTCAGCACGGCCGTGTGCGACGACACCGGCAGCCCCCACGCCTTCAGCGCCTCGTACGCCCCCGACTGCCGGGTCAGCTCGAAGCCCTCGCGCCTGCCCAGCCCGTGGCAGATCATCCGCAGCCGCCGCGACGCCGTCACCTTGGGGTCCTTCTGCCGCAGCGACCCGGCGGCGGTGTTGCGCGGGTTCGCGAACGGCGGCTTGCCTGCCTCCACGAGCCGCGCGTTCAGCTCCAGGAAGTCCTCCACCGCGAAGAACACCTCACCGCGCACCTCGACCAGCGCGGGCACGGGGTGGTCGTCGGTGCCGGTCAACGTCTCCGGCACGTTCTCCAGGGTGCGGACGTTCAGCGTCACGTCCTCACCGGTCCGCCCGTCGCCGCGGGTCAGCGCGCGCACCAGCCGCCCGTGCTCGTAGAGCAGGTTGATCGCCAGCCCGTCGATCTTCAGCTCGCACAGGAAGTGGACCTCGGAGCCGACCTCCTTGCCCACCCGGTCGAACCAGCCCTGCAACTCCTCGGGCGAGAACACGTTGTCGAGGCTGAGCATCCGCTCCAGGTGGTCGACCGCGGTGAACTCGGTGGAGAACGTGCCGCCGACGAGCTGGGTGGGCGAATCGGGCGTGGCCAGCCCGGGGTGCGCCGCCTCCAACGCCTCCAGCCCGCGCAGCAACTCGTCGAACTCGCCGTCACTGACCGTCGGCGAGTCGAGGACGTAGTAGCGGAACTGGTGCCCGCGCACCACCTCGGCCAGCGCGGCGTGCTCCTCCCGCACGTCGGCGGGCACGTCCTCGACGCCCTCGGCGGGGACGTGGGTCGGGTTCAACGGGTCGCTGCTGGTCACGGCATGAGGGTAACCAGGGGGTCCGACAATTTCAGGGGGTGTCCCCGTCGATCGCCCGGACCAGGTCGCGGAACTCCAGCAGGCCGATCGCGCCCTCCGGCTCGGTCGACGCGGTTTCGACCCGGCCGAGCCGCTCGCCGGCCAACCGCTCACCGAGGGTGACGTCCAGCGGCAGGAACGTCATGGTCCGCCGGGCCGCGTCGTCCAGGTTCGCGAACTCGGGGTGGTGGACGGCGACGTCGACCAGGCCGTCCGACACCTGCGCCACCACCCGGACGTCGGCCAGTCTGATCCGGCGTGCGCCGAGGTTGATCGTGACCTGGGTCGGGTCCGGCACCGGCGGCACCGAGTCGTGGTACTCCCAGATCATGTCCTCGGGTGGGGCGGCGTTGATCCACGCGTCCGTGTAGGGGCGGAGCTTCGGGTCTTCCTGGCCGGTGATCACCAGCGCGTAGATCGCCCGGTGGCCGCGTTCGAGGGAGAATTCGAGGTCCGGGTGCACGGCGGCGACCAGCGCGCCGAGTTCGCCCTCCACGCGGTGCGGTTCGCCGTCGCCCAGGGCCGCGCTGACGATCGGCAGCAGCTCGAACCACTCCTGCCAGAACGCGACCGCGGCCTCGTCCGGGTTGGGCAGGTGGACGGCGGCGGGCTCGGGTTCGGTGCGTCGGCGGAACCAGCTCATGCGCCCATTGAACTACGCCGGGTGGTCACCGCGAGGAGTTCCGCGGCCGGTCCCACCAACCTCCGCCCGGCCGGCCACACGGCGCGCAGCACTCGGCGCAGGTCGAGCGCCACCGGCACCTCGACCAGCCGCCCGTCGGCCAGGTCGAGGGCCACGGCCAGCACGCTCAGCGCGGCCGGTGCCACGCCGGCGACCACCGCGCCGCGCACCGCCGTGGTCGAGCCCAGCTCCAGCGCGGGCGCGCACGCGTCCGGCAGCACGCGGTCCAGCGTGTCCCGCGTCCCGGAGCCGCGTTCCCGCATCACCAACGGCGTCGCGGCCAGTTCCGCAGGCGTCGGCGGACGGCGCCGACGTGCCCACGGGTGTCCGGGCGCGACCACGACCGCGAGCCGGTCCACCGCCACCTTCCGCGACGAAAGCCCTGGTAGCGACCCTGGCGCTTCGACGAACCCGAGGTCGACGACACCGTCGCGCACCAGCTGGCCGACCGTTTCCGAGTTCGTCACCCTGAGCCCGACCCGCAGGTCCGGCCGGGCCCGCCGCAACTCCCCGATCCAGCTCGGCGCCAGGTGCTCGGCCACGGTCATGCTGGCCGCCACCCGCAACTCGGCCTCCCGCGCCGACCGCAGCGCCCGCGCGCCCTCGACCAGGCCGGCGACCTCGTCCAGCACCCGCCGCGCCCGCTCGGTCACCACCACGCCCGCGGGCGTGAGCACGGAACCGCGCCGACCCCGGTCCACCAGCACCAGCCCGAGCCGGCGTTCCAGGGTGGACAGCCGCTTGCTCGCCGACGGCTGCGCGATGCCCAGCTCCTCGGCCGCCCGGCCGAGGCTGCCCAGCTCCCCCACCAGCACCAGCAGGCGCAGCGATTCGAGGTCCGGGGTCATAGCCCAAGGGTATGACCCCAGAGCGCACGACCGCCTACCGGAAGCGCCCGGCGACGTCGAAGGTGGACGGTGTGCTGGTAGCCGCGTTGGTCCTGGGGATGCTGGTGGGTGGACGCCTGCCGGACCTGAGCGGCGTCACCCGGAAACTGCTGCGCACCGGGGTGGTGCTGCTCGGCCTGCAGCTGTCCGTCCCGCAACTCCTCGATCTGGGACCGGGCGTGCTGGTCGCGATCGTGGTCACGGTCTCGGTGACGTTCTTCGGCACGCTGTGGCTCGGCCGACGCCTCCGGCTGCCGCGCGGGCTCTGCGTCCTGGTGGCCGGCGGCTTCTCGATCTGCGGCGCGTCGGCGATCGCGGCCGTCGAGGGCGTGGTGGACCGCGAGGACGAGCACGTGGCCACGAGCATCGCCCTCGTCACGTTCTACGGCACGCTGGCCATGATCGCGTTGCCGCTGTTGGGCGCGTCACCGCAGTGGATCGGGCTGAGCGTGCACGAGGTCGCGCAGGTGGCCGCCGCCGCACCCGCGTCCGGCCTGGCGACGGCCATGGCGGTGAAGCTGGGCCGGGTGGCGTTGCTCGTGCCGATCGTGGCGGTCGTCGGCGCGCGCGGCAGCCGCCCCCCGCTGGGCTTCCTGCTCGGCTTCCTGGCGTTGATGCTGGTCAGCCCGTTCGTCCCGGCCGCCGTCCTCGGTCCGGCCAAGACGGTGACCGCGGTCGTGCTGGCCGTCGCGCTGTTCGGCCTCGGCACGTCCGTCCGCCTCGGGAAGCTCCTGAAGATCAGCCCCAGGGCGTTGCTCCTGGGGCTGATCTCCACGCTCCTGGTGTGCGGGACGGGCTACCTGTCGCTGCGGATGGTGTGACCTCGCAGCAGGTCGGCGTTGAGGCGGGCGATCGTGGTCAGCGGAATGCCCTTGGGGCACGCGGGCGTGCACTCGCCGGCGTTCGTGCAGCCGCCGAACCCCGACGCGTCGTGCTCGGCCACCATGTCCCGCGCCCGCGAGTACCGCTCCGGCTGGCCCTGCGGCAGCACGCCCAGGTGGGTCGCCTTCGCCGCGGTGAACAACATGCCGGACCCGTTGGGGCACGCCGCCACGCACGCGCCGCAGCCGATGCACGCCGCGGCCTCGAACGCCGTGTCCGCGTCCGGCTTGGGCACCGGTGTCGCGTGCGCGTCCGGCGCGGACCCGGCCGGCACGCTGATGTACCCGCCCGCCGCCACGATCCGGTCGAACGCCGACCGGTCCACCACCAGGTCGCGCACCACCGGGAACGGCTCGGCCCGCCACGGCTCGACGGTGATCACGTCGCCGTCCTTGAAGTGGCGCAGGTGCAGCTGGCACGCCGTGGTGGCCTTCTCCGGCCCGTGCGCCATCCCGTTGATCATCAGCCCGCACATGCCGCAGATGCCTTCGCGGCAGTCGTGGTCGAACGCCACCGGGTCGTCCCCGGCCGTGATCAGCCGCTCGTTGAGCACGTCCAGCATCTCGAGGAACGACATGTCCGGAGACAGGTCCTCCAGCTCGTAGTCCACCAGCCGCCCGGTGGCACTGCTCTGCCGCCAGATCCGCAGGGTCAGCTTCACGAGTAGCTCCGGGTGCTCGGGGTGACGTGTTCGAAGGCCAGCTCTTCCTTGTGCAGCACAGGCGGCTGGCCCACGCCCGTGTACTCCCACGCCGCCACGTAGGCGTAGTTCGCGTCGTCCCGCAGCGCCTCGCCGTCCGGGGTCTGGCTCTCGGTGCGGAAGTGGCCGCCGCACGACTCGGCGCGGTGCAGGGCGTCGATGCACATCAGTTCCGCCAGCTCGAAGAAGTCGGCGACCCGACCCGCCTTCTCCAGCTCCTGGTTCAGCCGCTCGCCCGTGCCGGGCACCTTCACCCGCTGCCAGAACTCCGCGCGCAGCTCCGGGATCCGCTCCAACGCCTTGCGCAGCCCTGCTTCGTCGCGCTCCATGCCGCACTCGTCCCACATCAGCCGGCCCAGCTCGCGGTGGAACGACTCCACCGTGCGGTCGCCGTTCACGGCCAGCAGCGTCGTCACCCGGCCGCGCACCTCGGACAGCGTGTCCGCGACGGCGGGGTGGCTGTCGTCGACGGCCTCGAACGGCGCGTCGGCCAGGTAGTCGCCGATCACGCCGGGCAGCACGAAGTAGCCGTCCGCCAAGCCCTGCATCAGCGCCGACGCGCCCAGCCGGTTCGCGCCGTGGTCGGAGAAGTTCGCCTCACCGATCACGTACAGGCCGGGGATGGTGGACCGCAGGTCGTAGTCGACCCACAACCCGCCCATCGTGTAGTGCACGGCGGGGTAGATGCGCATCGGCGTCTTGTACGGGTCGTCGCCGGTGATGCGCTGGTACATCTCGAAGAGGTTCCCGTAGCGCTGCTCCACCGCGAGAGCGCCGAGACGCTTGATGGCGTCGGAGAAGTCCAGGTAGACGCCGCGCTTCTCGTCGGAGATGTTCTTCGCCGCGCGGGACGCGATGTCGCGCGGGACGAGGTTGCCGAAGCTCGGGTACATCCGCTCCAGGAAGTAGTCCCGCTCGTCCTCGGGGATGTCGTTCGGCGCACGGGTGTCGTGCGCGTCGCGGGGCACCCACACGCGGCCGTCGTTGCGCAGGGATTCGCTCATCAACGTCAGCTTCGACTGGTGGTCGCCGCTGATCGGGATGCACGTCGGGTGGATCTGGGTGAAGCACGGGTTCGCGAACAGCGCGCCGCGCCGGTGTGCCCGCCAGATCGCGGTGGTGTTGCAGCCCTTGGCGTTGGTGGACAGGTGGAACACGTTGCCGTAGCCGCCGGTGGCGAGCACGACCGCGTCCGCGAAGTGCGAGGACACCGCTCCGGTGACGAGGTCGCGCACCACGATGCCGCGCGCCCGGCCGTCCACCACGATCAGGTCCAGCATCTCGGTGCGCGCGTGCATCTCGACCCGGCCGGCGGCGATCTGGCGTTCCAACGCCTGGTAGGCGCCCAGGAGGAGCTGCTGCCCGGTCTGGCCGCGGGCGTAGAACGTGCGGGAGACCTGCGCGCCGCCGAAAGACCTGGTGTCGAGCAGACCGCCGTACTCGCGGGCGAACGGCACGCCCTGCGCCACGCACTGGTCGATGATCTCGACGCTGATCTGCGCCAACCGGTGCACGTTCGACTCGCGTGAGCGGAAGTCCCCGCCCTTCACGGTGTCGTAGAACAGGCGGTGCACGCTGTCGCCGTCGTTGCGGTAGTTCTTGGCCGCGTTGATGCCGCCCTGCGCGGCGATGCTGTGCGCGCGGCGCGGGCTGTCCTGGTAGCAGAACGACTTGACCTGGTAGCCGAGTTCGCCCAGCGTCGCCGCCGCCGCACCGCCCGCGAGACCGGTGCCGACCACGATGACGCTGCGGTTGCGCCGGTTCGCGGGGTTGACCAGCCGGGCGGAGAACCGGCGGCGGTCCCAGCGCGACTCGATCGGGCCGTCCGGCGCGCGCTGGTCGGCGATCGGGGAACCTTCGGTGTGGGTGTCCGGCATATCAGCTCACCAATCCGGTGAAGACGGCGAAGGGAACGGAGAGGAACCCGGCGCAGATCACCACGGCGACGCCGAGGCCGATCACGCGCGAGGTGGTGATGCCCAGGGTCTGGGTGGCGCTCCACACGCCGTGGCGGATGTGGAATCCCAGGGCCACGACGGCGAGCGTGTAGGCCAGCACCACGTACCAGTGCTGGAAGTCGGCGACGACGTTCGCGTAGATCTCGCCGGACACGCCGTGCGGGTTCAGCCACCCGACGGTGAGGTCGAGCAGGTGGTAGACCACGAACAGGGCGATGATCACTCCGCCCCAGCGCATGGTGCGGGCCGCGTAGCTGCCTTGGACGCGTCTGCGGTGCTCGTACTTGCCGCGCGCCTTCCTGGCTTTGGCGGTCAGCTGGTAGGCGGCGAGGAAGTGCAGGGCGATGCAGCCGAGCAGTCCGATCCGCATCGGCCAGACCACGTTGATCTCGCGCAGGAACCGGCCGTAACCGTCGATCGCGTCCGCGCCGGAGAAGACCGCCAGGTTGCCGATCATGTGCGCGATGACGAAGAGCAGCAGCGCGGCACCGGTGACCGCCATGACGGCCTTCTTGCCGATGGTGGTGCGGTAGAGCCCGATCGTGTCCACGGGGGTGACGCTAGGAACGCGCGTGACGAGTCGTCCAATACATCGTTAGCTGCCAGAAGATAGCCTGAGGCTATGACGCTCCAGCAGCTCGTGTACTTCCTGGCAGTGGCCCGGACGCGGCACTTCACCCGGGCCGCCGCGGAAGCGCGTGTGGCGCAGCCCTCACTTTCCAAGCAGATCCACGCGTTGGAGAAGGAACTCGGGGCGGAGCTGTTCAGCCGGGCGCGCGGGAACGTGACGCTGACGCCGGCGGGCGAGGCGCTGTTGCCGGTGGCGAGCCGGATCCTGTCCGACGTGGACGTCGCGCGGCTCGAAGTGGCGGAGCTGGTGGGGCTGCGGCGCGGGCGGGTGCGGGTGGGTGCGACGCCGAGCTTGTGCGGCAGCCTGTTCGCGGACGTGATCAAGCGGTACCACGACGCGTACCCGGGCATCCAGGTGTCGGTGACCGAGGGCGGGTCGCGCGACCTCGTGCAGGCGCTGGAGGCGGGGCAGCTGGACCTGGCGCTGGTGATCGTGTCGCCGGCGGACGCGGAGCGGGCGTTGACCGTGGTGCCGGTGCTGCGGGAGGAGCTGGTGGTGGCGTCGTCGGAGCCGTTGGGCGTGCCACGGATGCGGTTGACGGATCTGCGCGACCAGCCGCTGGTGATGTTCCGGCCGGGGTACGACCTGCGGGAGACGACGTTGGCGGCTTGCCGGCGGGCCGGGTTCGAGCCGCGGTTTGCGGTGGAGGGCGGGGAGATGGACGCCGTGCTGCGGTTCGTGGAGGTGGGGTTGGGGGTGGCGATCGTGCCGAGCACGGTGCTGGCCACGCGGTCGTTGCACAGCACGCCGTTGGCGCCGAGCACTTCGCGGACGGTGGCCCTGGCGCACCGGACCGATGTCGCGCCGACGTCGGCGAGCCGGGCGTTCCAGACCGTGCTGCTGGGATTCCTGCGCGGGGCGGAAATGCCTTCGGGGGTACACCTGGTGAGGTCGTAGGGTGCTGCCCGTGCTGATCCGACGCGAGACCGCGGCCGATGTCGAGGCCGTCCACGCCGTGACCGAGGCCGCTTTCGCGGCGCGACCGGGCGGGGAGGTGTGGCTGGTGGGCGCGTTGCGTGCGGATGTCGGCTGGATCCCGGCGCTGTCGCTGGTGGCCGAGGTGGATGGCGCGGTGGTCGGGCACGTGGTGTGCACGCGTGCTTCCGTGGGCGGGTCGCCGGCTCTGGGGTTGGGTCCTCTGAGCGTGCTGCCGTCCCACCAGCGGGTCGGTGTCGGCAAGGCGTTGATGCACGCCGTTCTGGGGGCTGCGGACGCTTTGGGCGAGCCTCTGGTCGTCCTGCTGGGCGACCCGGCCTACTACTCCCGTTTCGGCTTCCGCCTCGCCTCCGACCTCGGCATCACCCCGCCGGTCGAGGACTGGGCCCCGTACTTCCAGGCCCGCACGCTCACCGCGTACACCCCGTCCCTCACCGGCCCTTTCGCCTACGCCGACCCCTTCACCCGCCTCTAACCCCGCGTGAGTCCTACGTTCCGGTCGCGTGAGTCCTACGTTCAGAACGCGTGAGTCCTACGTTCGGAACCCCCGAATTCAACGCTCAGAACGACCGCCGGCAGCGTCGCGACGTTCTGAGCGTTGAATTCGGGGGGCGGGAACGTAGGACTCACGAGGCGTGAACGTAGGACTCACCAGGTTTCGGGGGGTTCGGCGAAGGCCTTGGCCAGGTCGCGGGTGAGCGGCAGGGCCTGGCGGAGCCAGTGCTCGGACGCGCCGGCCATCCCGCACGTCGGCGTCGGGACGGCGTGCGTCGCGAGGATCGTGCGCGGGAAGCCGAGGCGGTCGGCGAGGGTCAGGGCCGGTTTGGCCAGGGACTTGAGGGTCGGCGGCGTCCGGGGGTCGGTGCTCGGGGTCAGGCCCGTGAACAACTGGGTCCGCGCTTCCCAGGCCTCGCCCACCTCGTCCCACATCGTCTCGTCCAGGATCGTCAGGTCGAACGAGATGCCGCTCGCGCCGGCCTCGCGGATCAGGGTGATCGGCGGCTTCGGCGCGCAGCAGTGCACGATCACGTCCGCGTCCAAGCCCTCGATCACGGTCTGGAGCACGGCACGCGCGTTCGGCCCGGGAACGGCGGCCACCGTGCCCAGCTTGGACGGCGTCGGCAGCAGGCCCTTCAGCACGGCGGGCAGCGCCGGCTCGTCCAGCTGCACGACGACCGTCGCGCCGGTGCGCTTGGCGACCTCGGCGACGTGCCGGTTCAGCCCTTCGACGAGCGACTCGGTGAACTCGCGCAGCGCGCCCTTGTCCGTCAGCACCCGGTGGCCGCGCATCAGCTCGACGCTCGCGGTGAGCGTCCACGGTCCGGCGGCCTGCACCTTGACGACCCGCGGTGGCGCGGGCTCGGCGGCCTCCTCGAACGCGTCCAGGTCGCGGCGCAGCAGGTCCACCGCGCGCCGGTGGTGCAGACCGGGGTGCGCGGTGGTCCGGTAGCCGCTCGGCACGACCTCGACCGGCAGGTCGACGAGGAGCGCGGCGGTGCGGCCGATCATGTCCGCGCCGACACCCCGGGCCGGCAGTTCGGGCAGGTGGGGGAGGTCTGGGAGTTCGCCGAGAACGATCCTGGCGGCCTCCAGCGGGTCGGTTCCGGGTAGCGAGCCGATGCCGGTTGCGGCGCCGGCGGACCAAGGGAGGGCATCCACCGGGACAGTCTCCCACCCTGGCGGTTCCGCCGTTCGGGACCGAAAAGGTCTAGACCCATTGACGGTATGGTCCAGTCCACCTAACGTGACGTTGTCGGTGCCGACAGTGGCCAGGGGCACCGCCCACGACGTGGTGTGGGGGCGTGCCGCGCCCCGCGCTCCCGCACCACTCCCCCGTCTAGCCGCCGAGCAGGATCAGCACGCCGATCCCGATCAGCACCACCGGCAGCACCACGTGCCCCCACCGGCTCAACGCCCGCGCGACGACGGGCCGGGTCGCGAAGAAGCGCCCCGCCGCGCACCACACGGCGACCAGCACCAGGAAGACGACCACGTACGCGGTGACACCGGTGGTGGCGAACACCGGCACGTACACCCCGACGTTGTCCCCGCCGTTGGCGAACGTCACCGCCGCCACCCCGAGCGCCCCGGACGCCACCGGTTCGTCGTCCTCCCCGCCGCGCCAGGCCTGCCACGCCGCCTTCACCCCGAGCGCCAACGGCAGCAGCCCCAGCCACGGCAGCACGGACGGAGGCAGCAGCGACGCACCCCCAGCGGCGGCCACCGCGACCACCAGGATGCCCACGAAACCCAGGTACTGCCCCAGCACGACCCGCCACGCCGGCACGCCCCGCGCGAAGAACAGGGCGAGCAGCAGGAGGTCGTCCACGTTGGTCACCGCGAACAAGCCGACGGCACGGAGGATGTCCTGCACCGGCGGAACCTTAAGGTGCACGGATGAACGGACCCGCGGACATGCTCGCCAACGACGCCGCGTCGGCCGCGCTCGGCATCCGGGCGCTCGACCTCGGCGAAGGCACCGCCCGGCTGACCATGACGATCACCGACCGGATGGTGAACGGCCACGGGATCGGGCACGGCGGCTACGTCTTCCTGCTCGCCGACACGGCCTTCGCCTGCGCGTGCAACCGCCACGGCTCGGTGACCGTGGCGGCGCAGGCGGAGATCGATTTCATCGCTCCCGTGCACGAGGGAGACGTGTTGGTGGCCGAAGCGGTGGAGCGGGTGTCCTTCGGGCGGAGCGGGATCTACGACATCACCGTGCGCCGGGGCGACCAGGTGGTGGCCGAATTCCGCGGCCGGAGCCGGACCCTCAGGCCGAACGGCGCAGACCCAGCACCTGAAGGGTGATGAACCCGAGCACGGCGACCGCTTGCGCGACGATCAGGAGAACGCCGAGCCCGGTCACCGGGAACCACCCGGCGAAAGCGGTCAGGAAACTGTCCAGCACCCACACCGAATTGCCGATCACCACCACCGCGACCAGCGCCCGGACGGGCCGCGTGCCGAGCAGGAAAACGCCCGCGCCGTAAAGGACGAGGAACGCGCCGAGCCCGATCACGAGGCCGCGCGGCAGGCCGAGCGGCACGTCGATCAGGAGGGCCAGCAGGCCGAGCCCGCCCGAGGCGACACCGTCGAGCTTGAGGGCGAAGCGGAGGAGACCGTCGTTGCGGACCTGGGTTGCCTGAGTTGTCGTCATGGCCCAAAAGCTATGGTCAGGACTACTGCCACCACCACGCCAAGTACTGCCAACGACTGCCGGTCCTCAGCTCACGGCTTGAACGGACAGGTCATCGGCCACCAGCTTCGCCCCCGCGTTCTGCCAGTTGTGCAGGGTCCGCTCCGGCACCTGGTTGACGAACCACGCCAGCGCCCGCCGTGCCTCCGGGTCGAGGTCTTCGCGCTTGGTGCGAATGCTGTACGGCCGGATTCCGACCACGTAGTAGAAGTACAGCGCGTTGTAGTGCCGCCATTCGTCGCTGGTGCCGAACTCTCCGTCCCGCGGTTTGAGCCGCAGAATGCTCTCCAGCAACAACGACTTCAGCTCCGCCGCGCGTTCCAGCGGTTGGTCGGACGCACCGCGCGCGGCCAGCCGGGCGTCGATCACCGGCAATTCGGTCAACGGGCTGGCGACCAGCTTCCCCAGGTCGCCGTAATTGCTCAGCGCACGCCGCGTCAGCTTCACGAATTCGGTCTGGTCCAACGGCGCGCGGCGGGGCAGCGCCTCGACCGCGTCACGCAGTTCGGCGCGCGAAGCGGCCACCTCGGGCACCGCCACCTTGTCCACCAGCAGCGCCAGCGGGTTCGCCAGCACCTGCACCGTGATCGCGGCGGCGACCGTCCCGTACAGCAGCGGCAGCAGCCGGTCGTCCAGGAACAACGCCACCTGACCGCCGAAGACCGCCGCCAGACCGGCCGACGTGAGCAGCGAGCGCACCATGTCCGCCCGGATCGCCTCGCCCTCGTCGAACGCGTCCGCCACGGCCACGACCACCCCGAACACCAGCAGGTCGACCCCCGCCGACGCGAGCACCAGCGCCTCGGGCAGCACGTCCAGCGCCACCACCGCGCAGCTCAGGCCGAACAGGATCGTCGCCGCGCCCAGCAACGCCCGCCGCAACCGCAGGCACAGCACCAGAGCGGCGGCCAACGGCACCAGCACCACGAACGGCGCGAAGTAGGCCGCCACCAGCAGCGGCAGTGCGCTCCACCGCCACCAGCGCTCGTAGCGCACCGGCAGCCAGCACACGACCACACCCGTCCACGCCACCGCGGACACCGCCAGCAGCATCGGCGGCACCGGCAGGACGATCACCAGGGCGTAGTTGAGCAACCCGATCGAGGCACGCTGGAGCAGCGGTTTCCGGGGGTCGCGCACGAGCAGGTACAGGCCGAGCCACCAGGCGAGGCCGAAGGTCGCCACCGACACCGCGATCACCCGCCGATACTACGGTTGCCCGGACTGGGACGATGTCGTTCATGCCGGTCGAGCTGACCCTCCGCAGAGCCGCCGAAGAGGTCGAACGCGGTGACCTCGCCAGCGTGCTGCGCGCGCGGCAACGCCTGGTCGGGCTGGTCACGAGCTTCCCCGACCGGCTGGACCTGCGCGACCGCCTGGCCGACGTGTACCGGGTGCTGGGCGACGCGGCGCAGGCCGGCCGCTGGAGCTACCTGTCCGAGGTGCGCGACGAGGCGGAGGTGGCCGCGTTCGAACGCGCCTACCGCACGCCCCTGGCCCGGTTGGAGTCGCTGAACTGGGTGAGCGGCGAGGCCGGCGCGGCCACCCGGACCGCGCGGGAACGGCTGGTGGCGCTGCAGTCCGCGTCCGGCGCGCAGCTCCGCGCGGAGCTGGCGGTGGCCGACGACCGCGACTCGTCGTGGGGCGCGAACGCGTTGGTGCTGCTCGGTCTGGTGATCGTGCTGCTGTGCTTCGTGGTGGGCGCGGTGACCCTCGTCATGTGGGTCTACAGGTGGTTCACCGGGTGAGCGCATGCTGGTGGGATGACCCCCGACGTCACCGCCGCCGCCGACCGCATCCGCCCGTACGCCCGTCGCACCCCGCTGTGGCGCACGGAGGTCGACGGCAGGCCGATCGTGCTCAAGCTCGAACACCTCCAGCTCACCGGCTCGTTCAAGCTCCGCGGAGCGCTGAACACCCTGCTCGCCGCTGGTTCACCTGATCGTGTGGTCACGGCGTCCGGCGGGAACCACGGTCTGGGCGTGGCGAAGGCGGCGCAACTGCTCGGGCTGCACGCCACCGTGTACGTGCCGGTCAGCGCGCCGGAGGGCAAGGTCCGCCGGATCGAGGCCGCGGGCGCGAAGCTGATCCGGCACGGCGACACGTACGCGCAGGCCGTCCTGGCGGCCCACGAGGCACCCGGCTTCTACGTCGAGGCGTACAACGACCCGATCGTCGTGGCCGGTCAGGGCACGGTCGCGGCCGAGGTGGTCGCGGACGCGCCGGACGTGGACGTGATCGCGGTCGCGGTCGGCGGCGGCGGGTTGGCGGCGGGCACGGCGCTGGCGTCCGGCCTGCCGACGATCGCGGTGGAGCCGGAGCACTGCTGCGCCCTGCACCACGCGCTCGCGGCGGGCGAGCCGGTCGACGCCGAGGTCGACTCGGTCGCCTCGTCCGCGTTGGGCGCCACCCGGGTGGGTGACCTCCCGTTCAAGATCCTCTCGTCCCACCCGGTGACGTCGGTGCTCGTGTCGGACGAGGAGATCCTGGCCGCGCGCGACCGGCTGTGGGAGGAGTTCCGGCTGGCCGTCGAGCCGGCGGCGGCCGTGCCGTTCGCCGCGTGGCTGGCCGGACGGGTGCCGGGCGACCTGCCGTGCGTCGTGCTGTGCGGCGCGAACACCGACTGGACGCCGTGACTCACCGCGCCAAGCGGTCGGGCAGGCGGAACACCGGGAACAGCGCGGGGTCGTGGAACAGGGTGATCCGCCTGATGCCCGCGGCCGTGACGGTGAGCACCATCAGCGCGTGCGCCCGGTGCTCGCCCGTCGCATCACTCATGTAGACGCCGAACGCCGGCTGCCCGTTGGCACCGGTGGGCACCACCCGCATCGCGCCGGGGGTGCGCAGCCGGGTGGACAGGAACCGCTCGACGTTCTCCCGGCCGGCGAACCAGGTGGGGATCGGCGGCATCTCCAGCACCGCGTCCTCGGTCAGCAGCCGCACCAGCCCCGGCATGTCGGCGTTCTCGAACGCGGTCGCGTACCGGTCCACCAGCGCGCGTTGCCGCGGGTCGGTGGGCTGCACGACCTGGTCCTCGACCGGATCGGCCCTGGTGAGGCGTGCGCGGGCCCGCTGGAGCGAGCTGTTCACCGACGCCGTGGTGGTGCCGAGCAGTTCGGCGACCTCGGCCGCCCGCCAGGCGAGCACGTCACGCAGCAGCAGCACGGCCCTCTGCCTCGGCGACAGGTGCTGCAACGCGGCGGCGAACGCCAGACGGGTGGTGTGCCTGGCTTCCACGGTCGCCGCCGGGTCCGCGGGTGTCGCGCCGAACAGCGCGTCGGGGATCGGCTCCAACCACGGGATCTCGGCCTGTCGGGGCGCCAGCGGCGACTCCGGGGCGTCGCTGGGGCCGCCCAGCCCGGACGGCATCGGACGTCGGGCCCGGCGTTCCAGCGCCTTGAGGCACGCCCGGGTCGCGATCCGGTGCAGCCACGTGCGCAGCGACGACCGCCCCTCGAAGTCCGGGTAGCCGCGCCAGGCCAGCAAGTAGATCTCCTGGACCAGGTCCTCGGCCTCGTGGGCCGAGCCGAGCATCCGGTAGCAGTGCGCCAGCAGCTCCCGCCGGAACGGATCGGCTGCCCTGGCGAAGTCCTCGTCCAGCGCCCAGTCCCGCGTCGTCGATGACATCCCCGCTCCTCTCACCCGCCCGCGCGGACGGTCGCACGTGCAGATCCGCCGGGCCGTGAAAACTCATCTCTTCGCAGGTCAGGGCCTCACCGACAGGAGCCGCCCGCCCGCTCGGAGGTGGTCCGAGCGGGCGGGCGGCGCGCTCACGCGGTGAGGAGCCGGTAGGAGCCGACCAGCGTGGCGGCCGACCGGTCCACCCCGTCGACCAGCCGTTCGCCGATCGCCTCCTGGAACTCCTTGAACGCCGGCAGCTCCACCAGCGGGCTCGTCTCCCCCTCGGTCACCGCGAGGTGCACGAACGTCACGCCGTCCGCCAGCCGGAACGTCGCGTAGCGCAGGCCGTCCGGCCGCCCCTCGTCCAACTCGGCGAACACCTGCCGCACCAGGCGCTCGTTCTCGTCCGCCACCTCGGCGCGCGTCTCATAGCGAATCACGACCATCGAGCCCATCAGCTTGCCTCCAGACCTCGGCGGGCCATCTGCCGCCTGCCGGTACAGAGCCCGCAAGTCGCCGGAACTCATCGCACCGACGGGACTTACGTCCCGAGTCGTACGTCGTGATGCCGCTCTGCGCCCGACGCGGTGACCCGACCCCGCCGACCACCCTGGTGGCATGACGCCGACTCGCTCCGCCTACCGGGTGGCCGCGCTGCTGTTCCTGTCCGGTCTGGTCCACCTCGTCGTGTTCGCGGTGGACGGTGGTCCGTGGGAAGGGCCGGTGTCGTGGCGCAAGGCGGTGACGTTCGGCCTGTCGTTCGGCCTCACGCTCGCCACGTACGCGTGGGTCGGCGCACGGCTGCGCCTGCGTCCGGGCTGGGTGCGGCTGTTCACCGCCGCCTCGGTGCTGGAGGTGTCGCTGACGACGCTCCAGGCGTGGCGGCGGGTGCCGTCGCACTTCAACGAGGCCACGACGTTCGACCAGGTCGTCACCCGCGGGCTCACCGCTGGTGGCGTGATGATCGTCGTGTCGGTGGTCGCGCTGACCGTCACCGCGTTCACCGCACGGCACCTCGCGCCGAGCATGCGACTGGCCGTGCGGGTCGGCACGGCCACCTTCGCGGTGGCGCTGGCGTTCGGCGGCCTGATGATCGCCGAGCGCGGCGGCTCGTGGAAGCTCGCGCACGGCGTGGCCATGCACGGCGTCCTGCTGCTGCCGGCCCTCGCCTGGGCCCTGGCCCTCACCACCGCGTGGAGCGAACGGCGACGCAGCCGGACCGTCGCACTCGCGTCGGCCGGCTACTGCGCCCTCATCGTCGCCGCGGCCGGCTACAACGCGCTCGTCTGACCTTCCCCCACGCCACCGCCCGCCGCGGGGCGGCACCGGACCCGGTCCCCGAAGGGCTCCACCACGCGATCGACCACGCGCTCCTCTGGGCCACGCGCCTGCGGCGGCACCTCGACCTCCCGCTGCGCCGCCGGGTCCAACAGCTCGACCCGCTCGACCAGGACCTCGACCTCGGCGATCAGCCCCGCCCACTCGGGCCGGTGCAGGCGCTCACGCACCACCCAGCGCAGCGTGCGCACCTCTGCGCGCAGCCGTTCGAACTGCTCCGGGTCGAGACGTTGCGCGGACGGGTGGTCGAGCTTGCTCGCGACCACCCTCACCCGGGTCCCTACATCCACCAGCGACCTCCGGCGTCGTGCGTTGTCATACGGCACACACGCAGTGTCTCAGGCGACACCGACAAAACAACGACGGCCACCGTCAGCGGGTGGTGCTGATCGTCGCGCTGGCCAGCACGAGGTCACCCGCGGACGGGTCCTCCCGGTACACCGCGACCGCCTGACCAGGCGCGACACCGCTCAACGGCTCGCGGAGGCGGACCAGCAGCTCGCCGTCGACGACTTCGGCAACTGCGGGCGCGAGGCCACCGTGCGCGCGCACCTGGGCCACGCACTCCACCGGGCCGTCGAACTCGACCCTCGTCACCGGTCGCCGTGCCACGATCTCGGACACCTGGAGCTTCTCGGCCGCGCCGACCCGCACCGTGCCGCTCACGGGCTCCAGCGACAGCACGTACCGCGGCCGGCCGTCCGGCGCGGGCGCGTCGATGCCCAGGCCCTTGCGCTGACCGACGGTGAACTCGTGCACGCCCACGTGCCGCCCGAGGACCGCGCCGGTCTCGTCGTCCACCAGGACGCCGGGCTGCTCGCCGAGCTTGCGGGTCAGGAAGCCCTGCGTGTCGCCGTCCGGGATGAAGCAGATGTCGTGGCTGTCGGGCTTCTCCGCGACCTGGAGCCCGCGCTCGGCGGCCTCGACCCGCACTCGGGCCTTGGTCGAATCGCCAAGGGGGAACATCGCGTGCGCCAGCTGCTCGCGGGTCAGCGAGGCCAGCACGTAGGACTGGTCCTTGCCGTCGTCGGCCGAGCGGCGCAGCTCGATCACACCGTCCACAGTGGACAGTCGGGCGTAGTGCCCGGTGCAGACGGCGTCGAAGCCGAGTGCGATCGCCTTGTCCAGCAGCGCCTCGAACTTGATCTTCTCGTTGCACCGCAGGCACGGGTTCGGGGTGCGACCGGCCGCGTACTCGGCGACGAACTCGTCCACGACCTCCTCGGTGAACCGCTCCGCGAAGTCCCAGACGTAGAACGGGATGCCGAGCACGTCCGCCGCGCGCCGGGCGTCCCGGGCGTCCTCGATGGTGCAGCAGCCACGCGCGCCGGTGCGCAGCGTGCCGGGCTTGGCCGACAACGCGAGGTGCACGCCGGTCACGTCGTGCCCGGCCTCGACCGCCCGCGCCGCGGCCACGGCGGAATCCACCCCGCCGCTCATCGCCGCCAGCACCCGCATACCCGTCACACCCCCGCTGTCGTCCGACCGCCGACCCGGCTCGCGGCGGCAGTCGTCTGGTCGCCGGTCCGACCGGCTGTCGTCTGGTTGTCGGCGTTGCCCGCCGTCGTCCGGCTGTCGGCTTCGCCGGTAGTCGTCCGGTTGTCGGCTTTGCCGAGGGAAAGCCTCTTCAGCCCCGCGATGCCCGCCGTGCGAGCGCGCTCCACCACCGGCCCGATCACCTCGGCCAGCTTCCGCACCTCGGCCGCCGTGGACGTGTGGCCGAGCGTGAACCGCAGCGACCCGCGCGCCGACACCGGGTCGACGCCCATCGCCAGCAGCACGTGGCTGGGCTGCGCCACCCCCGCCGTGCACGCCGAACCGGTCGAGCACTCGACGCCCTTGGCGTCCAACAGCATCAGCAGGCTGTCGCCCTCGCAGCCGGGGAACGTCAGGTGCGCGTTGCCCGGCAGCCGGTCCACCGGGTCGCCGTTCACCACGACGTCCGGCACGACCCGCCGCACGGACTCCACCAGGTCGTCCCGCAGCGCGGCCACCGAAGCCGCCGCCGACAGCTGGTGCTCCACCGCGTGCCGCACCGCCGCCGCCAGGCCGACGATCGACGGCACGTCCAGCGTGCCGGACCGCACGTCCCGCTCCTGCCCGCCGCCGTGCTGCAACGGCGTCGTCGCCACGTCGCGCCCGAGCAGCAGCACGCCGACCCCGTACGGTCCGCCGACCTTGTGCCCGGTGAGCGTCAACGCCGACGCGCCCGACTCGGTGAAGTGGACCGGCAGCGCGCCGATCGCCTGCACCGCGTCGGTGTGGAACGGCACCGCGTGCGCGGCGGCCAACGCGGCCAGCTCGCGCACCGGGTTGACCGTGCCGACCTCGTTGTTCGCCCACATCGCGGTGACCACGGCGACGTCGTCGTCCAGCGCGTCGGCCAGCGCCTCGGGCCTGATCCGGCCGAAGCCGTCCGGCTCCAGCCACGTGACCTCGGCGCCCTCGTGCTCGGCCAGCCACTGCACGGCGTCCAGCACGGCGTGGTGCTCCACGGACGACGCGACCACCCGACGCCGCCGGGATGTGCGCCGCGACCAGTAGATGCCCTTGACCGCGAGGTTGTCGCTCTCCGTGCCGCCGCTGGTGAAGATCACCTCGGAGGGTCGCGCGCCGAGGGCGTCCGCGATGTCCTCCCGGGCCTCCTCGACCGCCCGCCGAGCCCGACGCCCCGAGGTGTGCAACGAGGAGGCGTTGCCCGTGGTGGACAACGCCCGGGTCATCGCCTCGATCGCCTCGGGGAGCATGGGGGTCGTGGCGGCGTGGTCGAAGTAGGCCATCAGTTTTCCAGGGTAGCCCGGCCCAGCCTTCCCGCGAGCACCGCACCGAGCACGGAGACGCCCACCATCAACAGGTCGAACGGCATCACGGCGGCCGTGGGCGCGGCGGCCGAGGCGATGGTGGTGATCAGCACACCGCCGAGTCCGACCAGCAGAGCGGCGCCCAGCATGTCGCTGATCTGGAGGGCCGCGGAGTTGAACCCCCGGTCGACCTCGGACGACGCGCCCAGCGTGAGCACGCTCAGGCTGGACATGGCCATCCCCATCCCGGTGCCGGCGACCGCCCAGAGGACCGGCGTGGCCCAGGCCGGCCCCCACGAAGGTGCGATGAGCGTCACGCCGGAGATGCCGACGGCGTTGAGCACGAACCCCCACCGCACCAGCTTCTCGCGCGGGATGTCCGGTCGGCGGGACTGCCACCAGGCGGCGCTGGACCAGCCGAGCGCGCTCAGCGTCAACGGGATGCCGGCGGCGATGGCCGAGTAGCCGTGCACGGCGGTCAGGGTCAGCGGGATGAACGCCTCGGCGGCGAAGAACGAGCCGGCCAGCAGCCCCCGGGCCAGGATCGTCACCGGCAGGCCCCGGCGCGCGGTGAGCGTGCCCGCGGGCAGCAGCACGCGCAGCGCGGGCACCAGCGCGACCAGCCCGGCCGCCCCGATGACGAGGTTGACGCCGCGCGGGTGCTGGGCCGCCCAGCTCAGGGCCGCCACGCCGAACCCGGCGCCGAGCGCGGCCAGCGGCAGCCCCCGCCGGGTGTTCCGGTCGGGGGTGTGCGGCGGCAGGTTCCGCAGCACGGGGACCAGCAGCAGCACGCCGACCAGCACGAACGGGGCGAGCCCCAGGAACACCCAGCGCCAGCTCACCACCTCGGTCAGCCACCCGGACACCGCGGGACCGACCAGCGACGGCACCACCCAGGCGGACGCGAGCAGGCCGAACACCGTCGGCCGGTCCCGCTCCGGGTAGACGAGCCCGATCAGCACGTAGACCGCCACCACCTGCGCCCCGCCGCCGATGCCCTGGAGCACCCGGCCGAGGAGCAGCTGCGTCATGTCCTGCGCGAGCCCGGCGACGACCAGGCCGACCAGGAACAGCGCGGGCCCGATGAGCAGCGACGGTCTCGGCCCGCGCAGGTCGCTCAGCCGCCCGGACAGCACGGTGGCCACCACGCTGGCGGCCAGGAAGGCCAGGAACGGCCACGCGTACATCTCGTTGCCGTCGAGGTCCGCGACCATCCGCGGCATGGCCGTGCTGACACCCATGTTCTCGAACGCGAGCAGCGTGACGAGCAGGATGATCCCGATGGTCGGGCCCCGCCGTTCGGGCGTCCAGAGGTTGCTCTTACCGGTCGTGCCCGCTGTCGTCGTCACGGGTCAATGGTTCAACCTCTACCGGGGTGGAGGTCAAGGCAATATGACGCAGTCCGGAGCACGCCCCACCAGCGCGGACCGTGTGGTGCGAACGACCGACGTGGCGGCGGCCGGCACGGTGTTGACTGCGGGTGATCCATTCGTGCCCGAAGGAGATACCCGTGCGCCGACGCGCCCTCACCGTCTTCGCCTCAGCACTCCTCGCCGTCGGCGGCCTCGCCGTCACGGCGGGTCCGGCTTCCGCCGCGAGCTACGGCTACATCAACTGGACCAACAACTGCAGCGGGCCGAAGCTCTACTCGATCATCTACGCCAGCGGGACCAAGTCGGGCACCGTCGTCGTGCAGCAGTCCAACGTCGCGGCCGGTGCCAAGCGCAGCCAGCGCGTCCAGTCCGGCTACAAGTACTCCGTGACCGCGAACGGCGGCTGGGACACCGTGACCATCTACAACATCGACGGCCGGGTTCACTCCGTGGCCGTCAAGGCCTGCTGAACGTCCGTCAGGACGACCCGGGTGGCGTGCGGGCGCGGCGAGGGCACCTCGACCGACCCGTACGCCACCCGTTCCGACTCCTGCTGGACGAGCGCCGCCAGCTCACGGCGCGTCGACGCGCGCCCCGGCGCGACCTCGTCCAGCACGTGCACCTCCACCACGAGCCCGCGCGCGCTCAGCACCCGGCGCATCGAGTCGACCAGCGTGTCGGACCCGATGAACGCCGGTCGCGTCGACGGGGTCGAGTCCTGGAGGTACCGCAGCACCACGGGCCGCACGGGCACGCCGGCGTCCAGAGCCGCCTGGAACAGCGCGGGCCGGTAGCGGCCTGAGGCCGTGCCGCACCACGTCGTCCCCTCGGCGTGGATGCCGACCGCCGCGCCGTCGCGCAGCGCCGCGGCCAGCTCGGCCACCGTCCCCGGCAGCAGCGACAGCCGTTCCCGGTCCAGGTACACCGTGCGCGCGGCGGTGATCAGCCGGCCGAGGACGGGCCAGTCCCGGATGTCCCGCTTGGCCACCAGCCGGATCGGCTGCACCGCGTCGATCGCCAGCTCGTCCAGCCAGGACACGTGGTTCGACACGACCAGCACGCCGCGTCCCGGGTTGTCCTGGAACACCGGCCCGACCACCCGCAGCCGCACGCCGAACGCGCCCAGCAGCGCCCGGAACCACCGCCGCAGCAACACCGTCCGGGCTTGCCCGCGAACGCACAGCACGGCCAGGACCACGAGCGCGCCGCACAGCATCACGGTCGCCGCCGCCACCGCCCGCCACACCGCGCGGACCGGCCCGACCGACGCCGTCGAGTGGTCCACGCACCCGTCACCGCACGGCGACAAGGGCATCCACGGGTGCTTCGCGCTCACGACGTCTCCCCGAGGAAGAACTTCAGGTAGCGCTGGTCCACCCGGTCCATGCCCAGCAGCACCGGCAGGTCCGCCACGCCGAAGTCGGCGTCCAGCGCGGGCCGCCCGCACACCCACGCGCCCAGCCGCAGGTACCCCTTGAGCAGCGGGGGCAGCACCGTCTTGTCCGGACGCGCGACCGAGTCGACGTCCCAGGGCTGCAACGGCGTCACGCGGTACTCGTCGGGCGCGTGGTGCTTGGCCGCCACGACGTCCCACACGCCCGCCGCGAACGACCCGCCGTCGTGCAGGGGCACCGACGCGCAGCCGATCAGCCACGAGTGCCCGGACAGGAGCATGTAGCGGGCGATGCCGGCCCACACCAGCGACACCACGGCGCCGTTGCGGTGGTCCGGGTGCACGCACGACCGCCCGGTCTCCACCAGGGACGGCCGCAGGGGGTCCAGCGCGGACAGGTCGAACTCGCCGTCCGAGTACAGCCGCCCGGCCTCCGCGGCGCGCTCCGGCGGCAGCATCCGGTACGTGCCGACGATGTCGCCGGTCCGGTCGTCGCGCACCACCAGGTGGTCGCAGAACCGGTCGAAGTAGTCGACGTCGTGCCCCGGCACGGAGGTCTGCAGCACGGCGCCCATCTCGGTGGCGAACACCTGGTGCCGCAGCCGCTGCGCGGCGACGACCTCGTCGCTGTCGCGCGCGACCAACAGGGAGTAGCGCGGTGCGTCGGAAGCGGCGTCACCGGTGCTGACAAGCAGTTGCGGCTGCGTCATGGGTCTGGTCTACCTACCGGTTGGCGACCGGGAGCAGGTTGTTCCGATGACGCCTCAGTGGCAGGTCGGTTAAGCGCCGGTGAGCCCGTGGACGGCACGGGGGCCGCACCACCGGAGTGGCGCGGCCCCCATGAGGTCCGATCGGACGTTCCAGCAGGTCAGCCCTTGCGCTTGCCGACCTCGTCGGTGAGCTGGGGCGCGACCGCGAACAGGTCGCCGACGACACCGAAGTCGGCGATCTCGAAGATCGGCGCCTCCGGGTCCTTGTTGACGGCGACGATGGTCTTGGACGTCTGCATGCCCGCCCGGTGCTGGATCGCGCCGGAGATGCCCAGCGCGATGTACAGCTGCGGCGAGACCGTCTTGCCGGTCTGGCCGACCTGGAACTGGTGCGGGTAGTAGCCGGAGTCCACCGCGGCGCGGGACGCGCCCACGGCCGCGCCGAGGCTGTCGGCCAGCTTCTCCACGACCTCGAAGCTCTCCGCGCTGCCCACGCCACGACCGCCGGACACGACGACCGACGCCTCGGTCAGCTCCGGGCGGTCGCCGCCGACGACCGGCTCGCGACCGGTCACCCTGGTGACCAGCGCCGGGTTGGCGGCGGGCGCCTCGACGGCCTGCTCGACCGCGTCGGCCGGCGCTTCGGTGGCCTCCACGCCGCCGGGCCGCAGTGCGATGACCGGTACGCCGTTGGTGACCTTGGACTTCACCACGTACGCGCCACCGAAGACCGACTGCGTGGCAACGCCCTCGCCGTCGAGGTCGACGGCGTCGTAGAGCAGACCGGAGCCGAGGCGCACCGCCAGCCGGCCGGCGACCTCCTTGCCCTCCAGCGTCGCCGCGACGAGCACGGCCGCGGGCGACGCGGTGCCGGCGACCGCGGCGAGCGCGTCCACCTTCGGCGTGACCAGGTGGTTGGCCGCGTCCTCGGACTCCACCGCGTACACCTTCACCGCGCCGTAACGGCCCAGCGACTCCCTCACCTTGCCCGCGGTGCCGGGCGATCCGACCACCACCGCGGCCGGCTCGCCGAGACGGCGCGCGGCGGATAGAAGCTCATAGGTGACCTTCTTGACCTCGCCGTCGACGTGGTCGACGAGGACCAGGACTTCAGACATTCGTTTCCCCGCCTTCAGATGAGCTTCTGGTCGACCAGGTACGCGGCGATCTTCGAGCCGCCGTCACCCGAGTCCTCGACGCGCTGACCGGCGCTGCGCGGCGGCTTCGGGGCCGCTTCGAGCACCTGCGACCAGGCCGCGCCGAGACCGACTTCGCCGGCGTCCAAGCCCAGGTCGGCGACGGTGAGCGTGGTGACCTTCTTCTTCTTCGCCGCCATGATGCCCTTGAACGACGGGTACCGGGGCTCGTTGATCTTCTCGGTCACGCTGACCACGACGGGCAGGCTCGCTTCGAGGTGCGACACGCCCTCGTCGGTCTCCCGCTCGGCCTTGACGGTGGAGCCCTCGACGGTCACCTTGCGGACCTGGGTCACCTGCGGCACGCCCAGCAGCTCGGCGAGGATCGCCGGGATCGCGCCCGCGCGACCGTCGGTGGCCTCGTTGCCCGCGATGACGAGGTCGAAGCCGTCGAGCGTGCCGATGGCCTTGGCGAGCACCTTGGCGGTGCTGAGCACGTCGGAGCCGTGGAGGGCTTCGTCGGAGACGTGGACCGCCTTGTCCGCACCCATGGAGAGCGCCTTGCGGATCGCGTCGGTCGCGCGGTCGGGACCCATCGCGACGACGGTCACCTCGCCGCCGTGCGCCTCCTGGAGCAGCAGCGCCTCTTCCACGGCGCGCTCGTTGATCTCGTCGAGCACGGCGTCCGCGGACTCGCGGTCGAGGGTGTGGTCGGCGTCGGCGAGCTTGCGCTCGGACCAGGTGTCGGGCACCTGCTTGACCAGGACGACAATGTTCATGGGTCCTCTTCGACCTCCTGCGGACGGGCGGCGACGCGGGTTGGCGACGGTAGTTGCCTGCGGTCGCCGGATTGTTCGTGACCCTGCCATGTCATCACCGCGTTGGCATGGTGGTGTCGGCCACCCCGATGTTACCCACGGGTAGCAGGGGTGCAAACAGGAGCAAGCACCCGCGGCGCGTGATGATGCTCACTGGGGCGACAGGGCAATCGGACGATGTCGGACATCTCGCTGGCGGCGTTACAGACCCTCTCCCCCTACTCGGCTAGGTTCGAACGCATGTTCCGGCGAGTAGCGATTGTCACGGACTCCACCGCGTGCCTGCCGCAGCAGTTGACGGACCAACTCGGGGTGCGGGTGGCGCAGCTCCAGGTACGCATCGGGACCGTGGTGGACGACGAGGCCCGCGTTCCCGTGCCGAAGCTCGTGGACGCCCTGCGCGGACAGGTGGACGTAGGCACCTCCCCGCCCGACCCGGGCGCCTTCTACTGGGCCTACTCCGACGCCGCCGCTTCGGGCGTGGACGCGATCGTGTCCCTGCACATCTCGACCGGCATGTCGCAGACCGTGGAGGCGGCGCGGCAGGCCGCCGCCCAGGTGCGGGTGCCGGTGCACGTGGTGGACACGCAGACGTGCGGCATGAGCCTCGGGTACGCCGTGGTCGCCGCCGCCACGGTGGCCGCCGCGGGCGGTGACGTGAACCGGGTGCTGGCCGCTGCCCAGCACAGCCTCCGGCACAGCAGCGAGCTGTTCTACGTGGACACTCTCGAGTACCTGCGGCGCGGCGGGAGGATCGGCCGGGCCACCGCCCTGCTCGGGTCGGCGCTGTCGATGAAGCCGCTGCTGACCGTGGTCGACGGGCAGATCACGCCGCTGGACAAGGTCGTCGGCGGTGAACGCGCGATGCGCAAGCTGATCGACATCGCGGTCGAGCGCGCGGGCCGGGCGGCGGTCGACATCGCGGTCGAGCACTTCGACGCGGCCGAACGGGCCGGGAAGGTGCTCGACCAGCTGCGCGCGAAGCTGCCCACCGTGCGGCGGTTCCTGGTCACCCAGGTCAGCTCGGCGATCGGCGCGCACGTCGGTCCAGGTGCGCTCGGCGTCACCGTGTCACCCGTTTAGCCAGTTCAGGAACTCCGTGTCGGGTTTGGGCGTTGTGTCGGCAGGGAAGGAGGACGGTATGGCTTCTCTGTTCAGCAAGCTCGCCGAGTTCGCCCGCAGTCCCAAGGGCCGCCGCATCACCGACCAGGTCAAGCACGCGGCCAGCGACCCGCGCAACAGGGCCAAGGCCCAGCAACTGCTCCGGAAGCTCCGCAAGCGCTAGTCCTCGGCGCTCGTTCTCGACTCTCGTTCGGGCGCTAGAGGTTCGACTCGCGGCGGGCGGGTTCGTCGCCCACCGCGGGTCTCGGCACGTCGACCTCGGGTCTCGGCAGGTCGCGGACGACGTGCACGGGGCGGACCTCGTCCTGCCGCACGGGTTCCTCGGGTTCGAGGTCCGGAGCCGGGTCCGGCACGAGGGACAGCCGCGGCCGTGGCGGCGGGGGCGGCGGCAGGGCGGGCGGGATGCCCATCACCGGGTTGCGGTGGATCGGCTTGGTCGCGTAGTCCTCCGGCAACCGCCGCAGGTCGATCATCGGCGTGAACGGGTCGGGGGCCGGTGGTGCGGGCGTGGCCTGCGGCGGTGGCTCTTCACGGTCACGCCTGAGCACGACGGACATCAGCAGGCAGCCCATCGCGAACGCCAAGGCGCACAACCCGACCACGTACACCACGCCCCACATCACCGCGCTCCCCTCAAGCACCGACGCGCTGCCCGTCAGTGCCCGTCTGCTCCGACCCGACCTGCCCGGAATCCACCGGAGCCGCACTCACCTGCGCCGGAGATGCCTGGCCCGAACTCGTCTGCCCCGGACCCAGCTGCGCCGGACTCACGTGCGCCGGGCTCGGCTGCCCCGATTTCGGCTGTCCCGAACTGACCTGCGCCGGACCCACTTGCGCCGGACTGAGCGGCGCCGAACCCGCCTGGGCGGCGTTCACCTGGGCAGCACTCAGCTGCTCGGGAGCAACCTGCCCGACGCTCTCCTGCCCCGCACTCTCCTGGGCGGCACTCTTCTGGGCGGCACTCTTCTGGGCGGCACCGGTCTGCTCCACCGTCGCCTGCTCCACCGTCATCTGCTCGGGGATCAGGTTCGGCACCCGTTCCGCCGCCTCGTCCAACGCGATCCGGGCCGAGGCGATCTGGGCGGCCACCGTCTGGCGCAGCTCGCGTAGTTCGTCCGCCCGCTGCTGGATCTCAGCGGTCCGCCGCGCCGTCTCGCGCACCGCGAGCTTGATCAGGAAAGCGGCCCGCGTCTTCGCCAGGTGGTCCTGCTCCGCGAAGTGCCGCTCGGCCTCGTGCCGTCGCCGGGCCATGGTCAGCTCGAAGAAGTTCTGCGCCTTGGTCCGCTTCGCGTCGGACGCCGCCTCCACCGCGGCACACCGCTCGCCGGCCTCCCGCACCAGCCGCTCCCCGTCCCGCTCGGCCTTCGCCAGGATGTCGGCGCACTCGGCCTCCACCTGCTCGGCACGGGCCTTGAGGTGCGCCTCGACCTCGGCCTGACGGCGTTCCAGGTCGACTTCGCGCTGGTCCAGCTCGGCCGCCCGGCGGTTGGCGGCGTCACGCTGCTCGCGGGCGCGGGCGTCGGCCTGGGCGCACCGCTCGGCCAGCTCGTCCTCCACCCCGCGCCGGTACTCGGCCAACTCGGCCTCGGTGCGCTCGCGCAGGTCCGCGACGTCACGGTCGGCGCGCACGCGGAGTTCGTTCGACTCCTCCTCGGCCATCATGAGCATCCGGTGCATGCGCTCCCCGGCGCCCGTGGTGGTGCTGGGCGACATCTCCAGCCGCTCGATCCTGGACCTGGCCTGCTCCAGGTCGCGCCTGGTCATCTCCAGCAGCTTGCGCAGGTCGGCCGCCTGGGCCAGCGCCTCGGCGCGGTCGAGGCCGGTGTACTTGAGCTGTTCTTCCAGGTTCTCCAGGTGTTCGATCACCTGGCGCCGGTGGAATCCTCGGTAGACCACGTCGAAACCCGTGTGCAGCGGAACAATCTCCGGCTCTTTCGCACCCATGGCGGCCCCACTCGTCTGAAGATTGGCCGAGGTGCCGAGCGTAAGGCACCCGAGCGGCTCGTGACCACCCTCGACTACCCGCACCGACCGCTGTCCATGCACACCACTGGCAGCGGAAACACCTATGGGGAAGATCGACTCTGAACCACCGTACGTCACCCGATAGTGTTATTCCCAGAATGGAACCGAGGGGAGAAGAATGCGTGCCGCGATAATCACCATCCGTCTCCAATCCGTGGGTTCACACGAAACAGTGACGCCGTAGTGGGCGGGCGATGCCTACCCACGAGTAACGAGGAACTAGGCTGGTCGGGTGACCGTCGAGCCGCTGCCCCTCACCGGTGAGCGCACCGTCCCCGGTATCGCCGCCGAGAACTACTGGTTCCGGCGGCACGAAGCGGCGTACCTGGACCTGGTCCGGCACTGCACCGGCGCGGTCGTGCTGGAGGCAGGCTGCGGCGAGGGCTACGGCGCCGCGCTGATCGCGGAGCACGCCGCGCGGGTCGTCGCGCTGGACTACGACGAGATCACCGCCGCGCACGTCGGCCGCGCCTACCCGGAGCTGGCCGTGCTGCGCGGGAACCTCGCGTCGCTGCCGCTGCGGGACGCGAGCGTGGACGTGGTGGCGAACCTCCAGGTCATCGAGCACCTCTGGGACCAGGAGGGCTTCCTGGCCGAGTGCGCGCGAGTGCTGCGGCCCGGTGGGCGGCTGCTGGTCACCACGCCCAACCGGCTCACGTTCTCCCCCGGCCGGGACACCCCGCTCAACCCGTTCCACACCCGTGAGCTGGCGCCCGCCGAGCTGGACGGGCTGCTGGTCGGCGCCGGGCTGCGGGTCGAGGTGCTGGCCGGTCTGCGGCACGGCCCGGCGTTGCGCCGGCTGGACGAGCGGTTCGGCGGGTCGGTCATCGACGCGCAGGTGGCCGTGGTGGTGGACGGCGGCGAGTGGCCCGCCGACCTGCTCGGCGCGGTCACGTCGGTGCGCAGCCAGGACTTCGAGATCACCACCGACGACCTGGACGCGAGCCTCGACCTCGTCGCCGTGGCGGTGCGCCCGTGACGGACGAGGGGACGTTCTGCCTGGTGCTGCACAGCCACCTGCCGTGGCTGGCGCACCACGGCGCCTGGCCGGTCGGCGAGGAGTGGCTGTACCAGGCGTGGGCGCACTCGTACCTGCCGGTGGTGGACCTGCTGGAGCGGTTCGCCGCCGAGGGCCGCGAGGACGTGCTCACGCTGGGCGTCACGCCGATCCTGGCCGCGCAGCTGGACGACCCGTACACGTTGCGGGGCGTGCACGACTGGCTCGGGAACTGGCAGCTGCGGGCGCACAGCGCGTCGTCACGGCTGCCGGACCTCGCCGCGCGGGAGCACCGCTCGTCGGCGTGGGCGCTGGAGCGGTTCGAGACGCGGTGGCGGCACGGTTTCTCGCCGTTGCTGCGGTCCTTGGTGGACTCACGGGTCGTCGAACTGCTGGGCGGACCGGCCGCGCACCCGTTCCAGCCGCTGCTGGACCCCCGGCTGCGGGAGTTCTCGTTGCGGACCGGTCTCGCGGACACGGCGCACCGGATCGGGTCGGCGCCGGAGGGCATCTGGGCGCCGGAATGCGCGTACGCGCCCGGTCTGGAGGACGACTACGCGCGGGCCGGCGTGCGGCGGTTCCTGGTGGACGGTCCGTCGCTGCGCGGTGACACGGCCGCCGGCCGACCCGTCGGCTCGTCGGACGTGGTGTGCTTCGGGCGTGACCTGGAGGTGTCGTACCGGGTGTGGTCGCCGAAGGTCGGCTACCCGGGCGACCCGGCGTACCGGGACTTCCACACCTACGACCACCCCAGCGGGCTCAAGCCGTCCCGGGTGACGGGGAAGAACGTCGCGCCGGAAGAGAAGCGGCCGTACGACCCGGACCTCGCGGCGGACGCCGTCCAGCGGCACGCGGCGGACTTCGTGGACACGGTGGTGCGGCGGCTGCGGGCGTTGAAGGAGCAGCACGGCAAGCCGTCCCTGGTGGTCGCCGCGTACGACACCGAGCTGTACGGGCACTGGTGGCACGAGGGTCCGGCGTGGCTGGAGGCGGTGCTCCGGCAACTGCCCGCGGCGGGAGTGCGGGTGACGACGCTGCGCGGTGCGGTCGAGGCCGGGCACGTCGGCCCGCCGGTCGAGGTGCCGCCGTCGTCGTGGGGCGCGGGCAAGGACTGGCACGTGTGGAACGGGCCGCAGGTCGGCGACATCGTGGACGGCAACGCCTCCGTGCAGCGGGAACTGCTCTCGCTGGACTTCTCGGGCGTGGTGCGCGACCCGGTCGCCGACCAGGCCGTGCGCGAGGCGCTGCTGGCGTTGTCGAGCGACTGGGCGTTCATGGTCACCAAGGACTCCGCGGCCGACTACGCCCGGTACCGGGCCAAGCTGCACGCGGACCGGTTCGCCGAACTGGCGGCGCTGCGGCGTGCCGGACGTGGGCGGCGGCGGGCGGCGGAACTGCGCCGGGCCGACGGCCCGTTCGGTCACCTCGACGCACGAGGGCTGGCCCTGTCGTGATGGTGCGGAGATGCGAGGATGGCCCATGCGCGTGCTGATGTTGTCGTGGGAGTACCCGCCCGTCGTCGTGGGCGGGTTGGGCCGGCACGTGCACGCGCTGGCCGGTCACCTGGCCGCGCAGGGGCATGACGTCGTGGTGCTGTGCCGTCAGCCGGCGGGGACGGACGCGATCACGCACCCGACGTCCGACTCGGTGGTCGACGGCGTGCGGCTGATCCGGGTGGCCGAGGACCCGACGCATCTGGTGTTCGAGCGGGACCTGGTGGCGTGGACGCTGGCCATGGGGCACGCGATGACGCGCGCCGGGTTGGCGTTGCTGCGCGGTTGGCGGCCGGACGTCGTGCACGCGCACGACTGGCTCGTGACGCACCCGGCGATCGCCCTGGCCGACGCGTGCGGCGCGCCGCTGGTGGCGACCGTGCACGCGACCGAGGCGGGCCGCCACAGCGGGTGGCTGTCGCAGACGCTGAACCAGCAGGTGCACTCGGTCGAGTGGTGGCTGGCGAACCGGGCGGACGCGCTGATCACGTGCTCGTCGGCGATGCGGGCCGAGGTGGCGCACCTGTTCGACGTGGAGCCGTCGTCGGTCACGGTGCTGCACAACGGCATCGAGCCGCGGCGGTGGCGGGTGAACTCTTCCGACGTGGCCGCGGCCCGAGCCGCGCACAGCCCGGACGGCGCCCCGTTGCTGCTGTTCTTCGGGCGGTTGGAGTGGGAGAAGGGCGTGCAGGACCTGCTCGCGGCGCTGCCCCGGATCCGGCGGTTCTGGCCGGGCACCCGGCTGGTCGTGGCCGGGTCGGGGACGCACCGGGACTGGCTGGTGGAGCAGGCGCGCAAGCACAAGGTGCGGCGGGCGGTGGACTTCGTCGGCCACCTGTCGGACCGCGCGTTGGCCGCCACGCTGGCGGCGGCGGACTCCGTCGTGCTGCCGAGCAAGTACGAGCCGTTCGGCATCGTCGCGCTCGAAGCCGCCGCGGCCGGCACCCCGCTCGTCGCCTCGACGGCGGGAGGGCTGGGCGAGGTCGTCCTGGACGGCGTCACCGGCCTGTCGTTCACCCCCGGCGACGTCGACGGCCTGGCGACGGCGGTCCGGTCCGTGCTGGACGACCGCCCCTCGGCCCGGCGCCGCGCCCGCGCCGCGAAGTCCCGCCTGGCCACCGACTTCGACTGGTCGAAGATCGCCACCGACACCGCCGCCGTCTACCGGTCCGCCCGCGTGCACGACCACCCCGCGCTCGGCCGCCCCAAGATCCCCACCGGCAACGTCTTCCTCTGACGCCTGACGCGGCACCGCGACTGACGGGTATCGCGACTGACCGGGTGCCGCAGCCTCAGAGGGTGAGGACGATCTTGCCGGTGGTCCGGTCGGCCTCACCGACCTGGTGCGCCTTCACCACGTCCTCCAGCGGGAACGTCTCGGCGACGAGGACCTTCGCCTCGCCGCGTTCCACCAGCCCGGCCACGTGCTCCAGCGCGGCGTGGTCGGGGGCGACGAAGACCGTGGTGGCGCGGACGCCCAGCTCCTCCGCCGCCGCCCGGAGTTCGGGCAGCAGACCGGGGTTCGTCACCCCGACGTAGATCCCGCCCGGCTTGAGCACCCGCATCGAACGGCGCACGTAGTCGTCACCGCCGATCAGGTCGATCACCACGTCGACGTCCGCCAGCTCGGCGAAGTCCCGCGTCGTGTAGTCCACCAGCTCGTCCGCGCCCAGTTCGCGCAGCAGGTCGTGCTTCGCGGCACGCGCCGTGCCGATCACGTGGGCGCCGAGGGTCTTGGCGAACTGCACGGCGAGGTGGCCGACACCGCCGGCGGCGGCGTGCACGAGCACCCGGTCGCCCGGCTTGACCTTCGCGGCCTCCGTGAGGGCCTGCCACGCGGTCAGCGCGACCAGCGGCAGGGCCGCCGCGTGCACGTGGTCCACGTTGGCGGGCTTGCGGGCGAAGTGCCTCGCGGGCGCGGCGACGTACTCGGCGTACGCGCCGGCCGGGTGCGGGAAGTGGGGCATCCCGAACACCTCGTCGCCGACCTCGAACCTGTTCTCCCCGGCGGGCACCGACACCACCACGCCGGAGACGTCCCAGCCCGGCACCCACGGCGCCGTCAACCAGTAGCCGTCCTTGCGCACCTTCCAGTCGACGGGGTTCACGCCGGCCGCGCGCACCTCGACCACGATCTCGCCCGCTCCCGGCACCGGCCGCGCGACGTCCCCGACCTCCATGACCTCGGGCTCACCGAAGGCGTGGACCGTCACCGCTCGCATCTCGTTCGTCATGGTCAAGAGCTTCACAGCAGTGGTACCCGTTGTGAAGAAGGCACCGAAATGGTATTTAGGTACCTTGTGTATACCATCCCTGACCTGCGCGCCCACGGCGGCGCGGACGCCTTCCTCCGCAATTGCGCGTCACGGGCGGTCCTCGACCTGCTGACCAACAAGTGGGTGTGCCTGGTGATCGGCGGCCTGCGCCCCGGCACGCTGCGGTTCGGCGAACTCCGCCGCCGCCTCGACGGCATCACCCAGAAGATGCTCACCCAGACCCTCCGGGACCTCGAACGGGCGGGCCTCGTGCACCGCGCCGTCTACCCGAGCGTCCCGCCGCGGGTCGAGTACAGCCTCACCCCGCTGGGCGCCAACGTGGGCGGTCTGATGGACGCGATCCGGATCTGGTCGGAGACCCACATCGACGACATCCGCCGGGCGCAGGAGGAGTACGACCGGAAGGCGGGCGAGGAACTCCAGCCCGTCTAGGAGCCGTTCCTGGACTGCTCCAAGGCCTCCTGGGCCTTGCGGGCCATGTCGGCGACGGCGGCGCGGCGCACGGCGTCGGCCTCGTAGTCGGCACGGCGGTCCTTGACGACCTTCGCCGGGATGCCCACGGCGATCTTGAAGTCCGGCACGTCGCCCCGCACCACGCCGTGCGCGCCGATCACGCACCCGCGCCCGATCCGCGTGCCGCGGGTGACGGTGACCTTGGTGCCCAGCCAGCAGTCCGGGCCGATCCGCACCGGTGACTTCACGATGCCCTGGTCCTTGATCGGCAGGGTGATGTCGGCCGTCACGTGGTCGAAGTCGCAGATGTACACCCAGTCGGCGATCAGGGTGGCCGCGCCGATCTCCACGTCCAGGTAGCAGTTCACCGTGTTGTCCTTGCCGAACACGGCCTTGTCGCCGATCCGCAACGACCCCTCGTGGCAGCGGATAGCGTTGCCGTCGCCGATGTGCACCCACCGGCCGATCTCCAGCCGCCCGTAGCCGGGACGGCAGTGCAGGTCGATGTTCTTGCCCAGGAACACCATCCCGCGCAGCACCACGTGCGGGTTCGCGATCCGGAACCGCAGCAGCCGCCAGTACCGCACGAGGTACCACGGCGTGTACGCGCGGTGCCGCAGCACCCAGCGCAGCGAGGCCAGGGTGAGGAACCTGGCCTGCGCCGGGTCACGGCGCGACCTGCGCCACCTCGTCCACACCGGTGCACCCCACATGCTCGTCACGCGGGCACTCTAACTTCCGCCGCCGGCCGGTAAAGTCCCAGGTCGCCGTGCCGCCTGACGCACAACCGGCGCAACCGCGTCACCGAGCCGGGTCGCGACCGCCGGGCAACGCGGACGCCCTGCCCCGACCGACCACCGCCATGCGGGAGCCCTTCCGACCGCTGCCACCGCGCCTCGTCCGCCGTCGCCCGGTCGTCGTAGGACCCGTTCGTGGACCTCGATCGCCCGCACCGAAACGACACCATCCAGGATGGTGCACGTGACCACTCCGCTCATCATCGACACCGATCCCGGCGTGGACGACGCCTTCGCCCTCGCGCTCGCCGCCGCCAGCCCCGAAGTCGAGCTGATCGGGGTGACCACGGTCTTCGGCAACGTCTCCCTGGACAACACCACCCGCAACGCCTTGCGGCTGCTGGCGCTCCTCGGCCGTGACGACGTCCCGGTCGGCGTCGGCGCGTCGCGGCCGTTGGTCCACCCGCACCCGCACCTGTCCAGCGCGCACGGCTCCGACGGCCTCTCCGGGTACGCCGACACGCTCCCGTCACCCACCCGCGGCCCCGACGCCCGCGACGCCGTCACCTTGATGCGCGAGCTCCTGGAGCAGGCCGACCGCCCCGTCACGATCGTCCCCATCGGCCCCCTGACCAACATCGCGCTGCTGCTCGCCGCACACCCCCACCTGAAGCCGAAGATCGGCCGACTCGTCGTCATGGGCGGCGGCGTGCAGGGCGGCAACGTGACCGCCACCGCCGAGTTCAACGTCTGGAGCGACCCCGAGGCCGCCCGCCGCGTGCTGGTCGAGGAGGACGTGCCGACCACGCTCGTCCCGATGGACCTGACCCGCCGGTGCGCGGTGAGCGCCCAGTGGTTGACCGACCTGGCGAAGACCTCCGACGCCGCCGCCACCCTCGTCGGCCTCACCCCCGACTACCTGGCCACCTACCGCCGTTTCCTCGGCTGGGACGGCATGGCGGTGCACGACGCGGTCGCGGTGGCGGAGGCGGTGCGGCCGGGAATCCTGCGGAGCACCCCGTTCCCGGTGGACGTCGACTGCTCGTTCGGGCCGAACCGGGGCGCGCTCGTGGTGGACCAGCGGCTGGAGGTGGACCGGGCCAAGACGCTCGACATCACGATGGACGCCGACCTCGACGGCCTGCGCGCGTTCCTCTTCGACCGGCTGGCCGGGCTAGGTGCGCTCGGCGTGCGCGAGTAGGTAGGTCGGGCGGCGGCCGATCCTGGTCAGCGCCACGGTCGCCTCGGCGGACCCGGACAGCTTCAGCCTCGGCCGCAACGCGTTCGGGTCGACGTCCAGGCCGCGCACCAGGATCTCCAGCCGCCCCACGTCGTGCGCCCGCAGCACCGACCGCAACGCCTTCTCGCTGTAGTGCCCGTGCTCCACCACCCGGAACGCCCGCACCCCCGGCGGCGGCGTCGGCCCGGTCAGGTACGCGATCCGCTCGTCCAGCTGCGCCAGCCCGTGCCGTGCCGCGTAGTGCCGCACCAGTCCCGCCCGCACCACCGCGCCGTCCGGGTCGACCAGCCACTCGTCGGGCTCGCCGACCGGGCAGTCGTCCGGGTCCGCGGAGGTGATCGTCCACTCGGGACCGTCGGACCGCAGCACGGTCGCGCGCCGCGACACACCCGGAGTGGCCAGGCCGCGCGTCCACAGGCACGCCTCGCGCACCTGCCCGTCCAACGACACCAGCTCGACCTCGTCCGCCCACGGCGCGACCGCGAAGTCCACGCCCGGCGCGCACTTCACCGCCAGGTCACGCCCGGCGTACGCGTCGGCCAGCTCGTCCAACGGCGGCGCGAAGTCCGCCGGGCGCCACGTCCGCCGCCCGGTCGCGTCCCGCCGCGCCGGGTCCGCGATCACCGGGACACCCCGCGACACCGGCCGCAGCGCGTCCGCCCGCACCAGCGGCACCGCGTCACCGAGGTTGTGCCGCGCCATCGCGAGCCGCACCGGGTCGAGGTCCGATCCGACCGACCCCTCGGGCAACGCCGCGAGGTCCGCCCCGATCGAGCAGGTCACGTCGTGCGCCGGACCGCTGAACCGACGTGCCCGGTGCGCCGCCACCTGGTGCGGCGTGGCCTGTTGCAGGGCCTCCGAGGTGAACAGCCCGTCGGTGAACAACACCTTGGCCGCCTTGCGGCGCAACAACAACGTCTCCAGCACCGCCGCGAAGTGGACCGGTGAGGCCTGCTTCGTCAGCCGGACGTCGTCGAGCCGCGACGCGGGCGTCAACGGCAGGTCGGCCAGCGACGACAACGCGGCGCGCCCGGCAGCGGAACGCAGGTGCGCCACGTCGTCGAGGCTGAACGCGTACCCCATCAGACCGGCTTGCGGCCGGTCACGGAGACGTTGTAGAAGACCTCTCGCGGCAGGACCTTGGACAGCACGTTCTCGTCCACCCACGCCAGCCGCTGCCACGTCTTGTAGGCGAACATCGCCCAGCCGAAGCTCAGCTTCTCGCGCGGCACGGCGGCCTCGAACGTGCGCACCGGCCAGCCGAACAGCGCCGCCGACAGCTCCTCGGTCACCGCGCGCACACCGACCGCGCCGGCCGAGCGCGCCGTCCGCTCCAGGTCGGACGGGTCGAACGTGTGCAGGTCGACCACCGCTTCGAGGGCCGCCGCACGCGACGACTCGTCCAGCTCCTCCTGCGGCCGACGCCACTCGTTCAGCGGGCCGAGCTTCGTCACGTTCGTGGTCAGCCACCACGTCAGCTGCCCGAGCTTGCGGGCGTAGAAGTTGCCCACGTTCGTCGGGTCGCCCGCGAACACGAACTTCCCGCCCGGCTTGAGCACCCGCAGCACCTCGCGCATCGCGGCGGCCACGTCCGGGATGTGGTGCAGCACCGCGTGCCCCACCACCAGGTCGAACGTGTCGTCGTCGTACGGGATGCGCTCCGCGTCGGCCACCCGCCCGTCGACCGGCAGCTCCAGCTGCTTGGCGTTGCGCAGCGCCACCTGGACCATGCCCGGCGACAGGTCCGTCACCGAACCGCGCCGGATCACGTCGCCCTGCATCAGGTTGAGCAGGAAGAACCCGGTGCCGCAGCCCAGCTCCAACGCGTGCTCGTACGGGCCGACGTCACCCGCGACCGCGCGGAACCGCTCGGTGGCGTAGGTGATGCAGCGCTCGTCGTACGAGATGGACCACTTCTCGTCGTACGTGTCGGCTTCCCAGTCGTGGTAGAGCACGTTCGCGAGCTTGGGGTCCCGGTACGCCGCCTGCACCTCCTCGGCGGTGGCGTGCGGGTGGGGCTTGGGATCAACGGCCACTGAACTTCGCCTTCCCCGGCCCGTTCTCGATGAACGACGCCATGCCTGTCTTCTGGTCCTCGGTGGCGAACATCGCCGCGAACAACTGGCTCTCCAGCTTCAGCCCGTTGCCCAGGTCGGTGTCCAGCCCGCCGTCGATCGCGGCCTTGGCGGCGGCGTACGCGCGCACCGGGCCGTTGACGAACTGGCCGGCCCACCGGCGTGCCGCCTCGTACACGTCGTCCGGTGCCACGACCTCGTCCACCATCCCGATCCGCAACGCCTCCTCGGCGCCGACGAACCGGCCGGTGTAGATCAGGTCCTTCGCGCGGGACGGGCCGATCAGCCGCGGCAGGCGCTGCGTGCCGCCCATGCCGGGGATCACGCCGAGCAGGATCTCCGGCTGGCCGACCTTGGCGTTGTCGCCCGCGATCCGCCGGTCCGCGCACAGCGCCAGCTCGAAACCGCCGCCCAGCGAGTACCCGGTGATGGCGGCCACGGTCGGCTTCGGGATCTCCTCGACCGCGCGCAGCGCCGACGTGAACGAGCCCGCGCGTGACGCCATCTCGGCGTACGTCAGGTCGGCCATCTCCTTGATGTCCGCGCCCGCCGCGAACACCTTCGGCCCGCCGTAAACGATCACGGACCACACGTCGGCGCGGTCGGCCGCCTCGTGCGCGGCGGACCGGATCTCCTCCTGGACCTGCCTGTTCAGCGCGTTCATCGGCGGGCGGTCCAGCCGGATGGTGCCGATGCCGTCCTCGACTTCGAGCCTCACGAACTCAGCCACAGGTCCTCCTCGACCTCCGCAGGTGCGCCACGCAGGTTACCCCTCGGTAGCCTTGCGGCGGGCGAAGTACCGGTCACCCGACCGTTGGAGCTCCAACGGCTGGTCGAACGTCTTCGACAGGTTCTCCTCGGTCAGCACGTCCGCGAGCAGGCCCTGCGCCACGATGCCGCCGTCGCGCAGCAGCAGCCCGTGCGTGAAGCCGGGCGGGATCTCCTCCACGTGGTGCGTGACCAGCACGGTCGCGGGCGCGTCCGGGTCGAGCGCCAGCTCCGAGAGCCGGGCCACCAGGTCCTCGCGGCCACCCAAATCCAGGCCGGCGGCGGGCTCGTCCAGCAGCAGCATCTCGGGGTCCGTCATCAACGCGCGGGAGATCAGCGTGCGCTTGCGCTCGCCCTCGGACAGCGTCCCGTAGGTCCGGTCGGACAGGTGCTCGATGCCCATCGTGGCCAGCAGCTCCTTGGCGCGGCCGATGTCGAGCTTGCCGTACTCCTCGCGCCACCGGCCCAGCACCGCGTACCCGGCGCTGACCACCACGTCGACGACCTTCTCCTCGGCCGGGACGCGCCCGTTCAACGCCGCCGACGACAGGCCGATGCGGGTCTTCAGCTCGGACATGTCGGTCCGGCCGATCCGCTCGCCCAGCAGGTGCACCTTGCCCTTGGTCGGGTGCAGCTCGGCGCCGGCCAGCCGGAGCAGCGTGGTCTTGCCCGCCCCGTTGGGCCCGAGCACGACCCAGCGCTCGTCCAGCTCGACGCTCCAGTCGACGTCCCCGACCAGCGTGGTCTTGCCACGTCGAACCGAAACACCCTGCATGTGGATGACCAGATCTTCGTTTTCCACGTCTGCCCTCGCCCCGGTCGATGCCTCGCCGGCACAGTGTTCCATTGCCCCGGCTCCGCGCCGGCGGCGACCTCGCCGCGTGCTGATCCCCAAACCACCCCTCCGGACTGGAAAGATCCGGGGGTATGGCTGCCGACTCGATCCTGCTCGCGGGCCGACCGTTCCCCCTCGGGGCGTACCCCGAGGCCGGAGGTGTGCGCTTCGCGGTCTCGGCACCGCCCGCCGACGCCGTCGAAGTGTGCCTGATCAGCGAAGACGGCACGGAGGAGCGCGTCGAGCTGACCGAGCGCACGTTCGGCGTGTGGCACGGTCTGATCTCCGGCGTGACGCCCGGCCAGCGGTACGGCTACCGGGTGCACGGCCCGTACGACCCTGGCCGCGGCCTGCGGTGCAACCCCGCGAAGCTGCTGATCGACCCGTACGCGACGCGGATCACGGGCTCGCTGACGGACCTGGACGCGGCGCTGGGCTACGTGGACGACCCGATGCTCGGCGGCCCGTCCCCGGTCGACTCGCTGGGCAGCGTGCCGCTGTCCGTGGTCACGTCGCCCGGCGGGCCGGACACGGGCGTGAAGCCGGACGTGCCGTTCGAGGAAGCGGTGATCTACGAGCTGCACGTGCGCGGGTTCACCAAGCTGCACCCCGCCGTGCCCGAGCACCAGCGCGGCACGTACCTGGGGCTGGCTCACCCGGCCGTGGTGGAGCACCTGGTGCGGTTGGGCGTGACGTCCGTCGAGCTGCTGCCGGTGCACGCGTTCGTGGACGAGCCGCCGCTGGTCCGGGCCGGCAGGCACAACTACTGGGGCTACTCGCCGCTGAGCTACTTCGCGCCGCACCCCGGTTACGCGAGCGAGCCCGGCCGTGAGGTGGAGGAGTTCCGCACGATGGTGTCCGCGATGCACGCCGTGGGCATCGAGGTGATCATCGACGTGGTCTTCAACCACACCTGCGAGGGCGGACCGGAGGGTCCGACGCTGTGCTACCGGGGTTTCGACGCGCCCGGCTACTACCTGCACATCGAGGGCGGCGGCACGCTCGACATCACCGGCTGCGGCAACACGACCGAGGCCGGCTCGCCGCAGTTCGTGCGGCTGGTGACCGACTCGCTGCGGTACTGGGCCACCGAGATGGGCGTGGACGGGTTCCGGTTCGACCTCGCGTCGACGCTCGGCCGGCCCGGCGGCGGCCGGTTCGACCGCGCGTCGGCGATGCTGACCGCGATCACCAGCGACCCGGTCCTGTCGCGGTGCAAGCTGATCGCGGAGCCGTGGGACGCGACCGGCGACGGGTACCGGGTCGGCGACTTCGGCGTGCAGTGGGCGGAGTGGAACGGCCGGTACCGCGACACGGTGCGCGACTTCTGGCGCGGCATGACGAACGTGCGCGACCTGGCGTACCGGCTGTCCGGGTCGTCCGACCTGTACTCCGACGACCTGCGCCGGCCTTGGCAGTCGATCAACTTCATCACCGCGCACGACGGGTTCACGCTGCGGGACCTGGTGTCGTACAACGAGAAGCACAACCTCGCCAACGGTGAGGACAACCGTGACGGCACGAACGACAACCGGTCGTGGAACTGCGGTGCGGAGGGCGAGACGGACGACGCGGCGGTACGGGCGCTGCGGGCGCGGCAGGCGCGGAACCTGTTCGCCACGCTGATGCTGTCCACCGGCACGCCGATGCTGGCGGCGGGTGACGAGCAGTGGCGCACGCAGGGCGGCAACAACAACGCGTACTGCCTGGACGACGAGACGTCGTGGATGGACTGGGAGCTCGCCGGCGAGGGCGAGTCGATGCTGGCGTTCGCCCGGCGGGTGATCACCCTGCGGGGCGGGTCGCCCGCGTTGCGGCAGCCGCAGTTCTTCGACGGCCGGACCACGTCGTCCGGCGCGCCCGACCTGGTGTGGTTCCGGCCGGACGGCGAGGAGATGGCCGAGACCGACTGGTTCGACGACGGCCGCCGGTTCCTCGGCATGTGGATCGACGGGTCGAACAGCCTGTCGCGCTCGCGTGACGGCGAACTGGTGTCGGACGACTCGTGGCTGCTGCTCGTGCACGCCGGGGCGGAGCCGATCGAGGTGACGCTGCCGGGGCCCGAGTACGGGGGTCGGTACGAGCCGACGCTCGACTCGACCACGGCGGACGGCTCGCCGTCGGTGGCCGGGACGCTCGGCGCCGGCGCGACGGTCGTGCTCGGCGGTCGCTCACTGTTGCTGCTCCGGGTGCCGAACTGACCTGGTCCGGTCGCCGGGAAGCGTCGGCCACCGAGGCAATCCTGCCTGGTGGGAGGCCCTTCGCGGGCCGTGGACCTCGTGCCACGATGCCGGGGTGGCCCGCCCGTTGCTGACTTGGCGTGACCGCACGATCGACCTCCTGCTGGTGGCGTCGTGCGGGTGTAGCCGGACGCGACGCGGGCGCTGATCCGCCGCCCCGCGTCGCGTCTTGATCGCTACCCCGCCCGATCCGTAGCCATCAGGAGCGACCCACGTGACCGCGACCCTCGCGCGCGCCGACCTGCACCCGAAGCTGGACGTGCAGTTCCTGCGCGACCTCATCCACCCCGACCGCGACCTGTGGACGCCGCGCGAACTGCGTGAGCTGACGTCCGCCGTCGCCTCCGAGCTGACCACGGCGTTGCTGGACGTCCTCGACTTCGACCCAGACCGGCGCTGGTGGGCGCGGCTCGGGCTGACCACCGGCGTCGAGCTGTGGCTGCTGAGCTGGCTGCCCGGCCAGGGCACCGAGCCGCACGACCACGGTGGCGCGGCGGGCTCGTTCACCGTGCTGACCGGTGAGCTGGCGGAGGACTACCGGTATCCCGGTGGGCCGATCCGCAGCGCGCCCCGTCCCGTCGGCAGCGCGTTGGGCTTCGGTGCGGGGCGTGCGCACCAGATCGTGAACCGGGGTGTGGTGGGTGCGGCGAGCGTGCACGCGTACTCGCCGCCGTTGGTGCCGACGCGGGCGTACCCGAGCCTGGCGGGCATCCCGCTCGAGATCCCGCCGTTGCCCGCCCGGCGGCTGCCGTTGGAGCAGCTGCGCGTCCTGGCCGACCTGGAGGGTCCGTGAGTGCCGAGGAGTTGCTGGACGAAGCCCGCCGCGCCCTGACCCGCGTGGAGCCGCACGGGCTGGCCGACCTGTCGGACGTGCTGGTGGTGGACATCCGCCCGCACCACGACCGTGCCGCCGAGGGTGAGGTGCCCGGCTCGATCCCGGTGGAGCGCATCGTCCTGGAATGGCGGTTGGACCCGACCGGCACGCACCGCATCACCGGCTTCACCGCCGACACCACCGTCGTCGTGCTGTGCAACGAGGGCTACGCCTCCAGCCTTGCCGCCCGTGACCTGCAACGCGTGGGCCTGCCCAACGCCACGGACCTGATCGGCGGCTTCCGCGCCTACGCCGCCGCCGGCCTCCCCGTTCGCCCCGGCGCCACCCAAGCCGTCACCTGACCCCCACTCCCTCGTCCCGAGCGTTGAACTCACCCGTCCCGAACGTAGGACTCGCCCGCACTGAACGTAGGACTCACGGGCCCTGAACGTAGGACTCACGCGGCCTTCGCGTGAGTCCTACGTTCGCGTCGCGTGAGTCCTACGTTCGGGACCGGTGAGTCCTACGTTCGGGACGGGTGAATTCAACGTTCGGAACGGGAACCGGGGCCGGGGCGGTAGCGTCTCCAGGTTCGTGTGGAAAGTGCTGACCGGGCTGGTCCTGGTCGTCCTCGTGGTCTGGCGGCCGAGCGTGGCGACGTTCGGCGGGGCCGCGTGCGGCGTGTGGGCCGTGCTCGCCCTGCTGCAACTCGGGTTGCTGGTGGGCGCCGGGCTGTTCGGCGTGCGGGTCCCGCTGGTCGAGATCGGGGTCGGCGGTGAGGTGCGCACGTGGACGCGACCACACCTGCGGGTGGTGTGGCGGACGATCCCGCTGCTGTTCGCGGTCGGCCTCACGTCGATCAAGGCACCCGCCCGCCGCCGGCTGTGGCTGACCGGCGTCACGGCCCTCCTGCTGACCACCGCGGCGCTCGTCGTGGCCTGGCTCGGCGCGCTGGTCTGGTCGGACGCGGACCAGCCGTTCCTGCGCGGCTTCGCGGTCGCGGGCACGGCGGTGCTGCTCAACTCCCTGAAGCCACGACGCGGCGCGGGCACCACCTCACCCGGCTGGTTCGTATTCGCCCTGCCCCGCGTGTCCGGCCGCACGGCCGCCGAGTTCGACGCCACGCCGCTGGTCAACCAGGTGTCCGACGCCCTCGGCGCCGGCGACCTGGACCGGGCCGAGGCGATCGCGAACGACCTGGTCGAACGACACCCGACGCTGCTGGTCGCGCTCGGCGCGCACCTCTCCGTGCTGACGTTGCGCACGAAGTACGGCGAGGCGCTGCACCTGGCCAGCGGCCTGATCGGGCGCACCGACCTGGAGCAGCGGGACATGGCGTTCGTGCTGGCGCAGATGGCCAGTTCCACCGCCAACGCGATCGAGGGCGGCCAACTGCCCCTGGACGTCGGCCTGCCGGCGGCGAAACGGGCCGCGGACGGCGCCATGCAGTTCGGCTACCCCCGCCACCGGTGCGCGGGCACGCTGGCGCAGCTCGCCCTGATCGAGAACGACCACGCCGCCGCGCTTGCCCTCGCCACCCAGGCCAGGAACACCAGCGAGAGCGGCTTGGCCCGCGCCGACGCCCTGGCCACGATGGCCCGCGCGCAGATGGCGGCGGGCGACAACGCGGCGGCCCGAGCGACGCTCGTCGAGGCGCAGGAGCTGGCCGGCTGGATGCCCCGGGTCGCGGAAACCACCGCCCGGCTCAGCATCTCCTGACGCCACAACAGAAGCGGCGTCCGCCCCGAAGCCGAGGTGGACGCCGCTCCCGACAACACTCAGTTCGCCAGCACGACCCGGCCCAGCTCGGCCGGTGACGCCAGCAGGTCGTGCCTGGGCAGCACGCGCACCGTGTAGCCCACCGCGCCCGCGTGCGGCAACGGCACCTCGATCTCGTAGTTCCCGTTCCCCGCGTAACGCATCCCGTGCGTGACCACGTCGTACAGCTCGTCCGAGTCGCCGACGCGGCCCAGCGCCACCTGCACGTCCACCTCGGACGGCTCCAGCCCGGCCAGCTCGACCCGCGCCCGCACGGCCAGCGGAGAGCCGAGGTTCGGCGTGGCCGACCCGTTCAGCGACATCTCCGAGTCCAGCACCCGCACCCGCGTCCACGACGCCCGCAGCCGCTGCCGGTACGCCGCCAGCTCCTTCGCGCCGCGGAAGCCGTCGCCGACCACCGAGGCAGCCGACGACGCGGCGGGCGCGTACAGGTTCTCCACGTACTCGCGCACCATCCGGGACGCCTGCACCGCCGGGCCGAGCGACGCCAGCGTGTGCCGCACCATGGCCAACCACCGGTTCGGCACGCCGTCCTCGCCCCGGTCGTAGAACAGCGGCGCGACCTGGTTGCCGAGCAGGTCGTACAGCGCGGCGGCCTCCAGGTCGTCCCGCCGGGTCGGGTCGGTGACGCCGTCCGCGGTGGGGATGGCCCAGCCGTTGCTGCCGTCGTACAGCTCGTCCCACCAGCCGTCGCGGATCGACAGGTTCAGCCCGCCGTTCAGCGCCGACTTCATGCCGGACGTGCCGCACGCCTCCAGCGGGCGCATCGGGTTGTTCAGCCACACGTCGCAGCCCCAGTACAGGTACCGGGCCATGGACATGTCGTAGTCGGGCAGGAACACGATCCGGTGCCGCACGCCCGCGTCGTCGGCGAACCGCACGATCTGCTGGATCAACGCCTTGCCGCCGTCGTCCGCCGGGTGCGACTTGCCCGCGACGACCAGCTGCACCGGCCGTTCCGGGTGCAGCAGCAGCGCGCGCAGCCGGTCGGCGTCGCGCAGCATCAGCGTGAGCCGCTTGTACGTGGGCACGCGGCGGGCGAAGCCGACGGTCAGCACGTCCGGGTCGAACACCGAGTCGGTCCAGCCCAGCTCCAACGCGGACGCCCCTCGCTGCAACCACGACGCGCGCGTGCGGCGGCGGACCTCGCCGACGAGCTTGGCCCGCAGCTCGTCGCGCAGCTCCCACAGCCGCTGGTCGGTGACCGGCTCGAACCCGGACGCGCCGACGCCCGAGTCCTCGGAGTGGCCGAGGAGCCTGCTCATCTCGGTGGCGGCCCACGTCGGGCCGTGCACGCCGTTGGTGACCGAGCCGATCGGCACCTCGGACGTGTCGAAGCCGGGCCACAGGGCGCGGAACATGTCACGGCTCACGCGACCGTGCAGCTTGGACACGCCGTTGGCGCGCTGCGCGAGCCGCAGGCCCATGTGCGCCATGTTGAACAGGCCGGGGTTCTCCTCGGCGCCCAGGGCGAGGATGCGCTGGGTGTTCACGCCGGGCAGCAGCGTCTCCTGGCCGAAGTAGTGCTGCACGAGGTCGACGGGGAACCGGTCGATGCCCGCCGGCACGGGCGTGTGCGTGGTGAACACGGTGCCCGCGCGGACCGCCGCCAACGCCTGGTCGAAGTCCAGGCCCTCGACGGTGACCAGCTCGCGGATGCGCTCCAGGCCGAGGAACCCGGCGTGCCCCTCGTTGGTGTGGAACACCTCGGGCGCTGTGTGGCCGGTCAGCTCGCAGTAGGTGCGCACGGCCCGCACGCCGCCGATGCCGGCCAGGATCTCCTGCCGGATGCGGTGGTCCTGGTCGCCGCCGTAGAGGCGGTCGGTGACGCCGCGCAGGTCCTCGTCGTTCTCCTCGACGTCGGAGTCGAGGAGCAGCAGCGGGATGCGGCCGACCTGCGCCTTCCAGATCTTGGCCCGCAGCACCCGGTCGCCCGGCATGGCCACGTGCACCAGGATCGGGGCGCCGGACGGCTCGGTGAGCAGCTCCAGCGGCAGGCCGCGCGGGTCGAGGACGGGGTAGTGCTCGATCTGCCAGCCGTCGAGGCTCAGGCCCTGGCGGAAGTAGCCGGACCGGTAGAGCAGGCCGACGGCGATCAGCGGGACGCCCAGGTCGGAGGCGGCCTTCAGGTGGTCGCCCGCCAGCACGCCGAGGCCGCCGGAGTAGTTCGGCAGGGCCTCGGTGACGCCGAACTCCATGGAGAAGTAGGCGATCGCCTTCGGCAGGGGCTGGAGTTCGTAGTTCCCGTGCTCGCGGCGCTGTTGGACCTCGTCCTGGCGGCGCTGGAACCAGCGCGGCCCGGTCGTGTAGCGGTGCAGGTCGTCGGCCAGCGCGCGGGCGTGGGAGAGGAACTGCTCGTCGGCGGACAGCGCGTCGAGGCGTTCCGGCGCTACCACGGAGAGCAGGCGCAGCGGATCACCGCTGTCGGCCCACAGCACCGGGTCGACCGACGCGAACAGGTCCTGGGTCGGCTGGTGCCACGTCCAGCGCAGGTTCGTGGCGAGGGTGCCCAGGGCCGTCAACGGCTCGGGCAGGCTGGCTCGGACGGTGAACCGGCGAAGTGCTCGCATGGCGTCGGACCTTATCCCCCATCCAGCGGTGCGGGACAACGGTCACCCTGACCGATGCAGGGACCGATACAGCCTCACCTGCGGTTACGGGCTCCCTGGTGTTCTTTCGTACACAGGGCGCGAGTGCGGGCGCAACCGGCCTCGGAGCTGATCCGTCGCCCGAATGGTATCGGCGTGGCAACGGAGCGGTAACGATCAAGAGGTGGGATTCTGGCTCCCGCAGCAGGACGGAAGCCGTCACCACGTTAGTGATCCACCCAAAAGGGGTACGGACAATGAGGAGTCCCGGTGATGGCCCAACCGATCGCTGCGGGCAGACTTGCACGTGCACGCGTCACACCAGGTGAGAGGGGCGCTGCCGATGAGCGGACGACTCGGAATCGACGATGTCTCCCCGGCCGTGAGCAACGGTCGCTACCCGGCGAAAGCCGTGGTCGGCGAGCACGTTCCGGTCGAGGCGACGGTCTGGCGGGAAGGCCACGACGCCGTCGCCGCGACCGTCGCGTGGCGGGGGCCGAACGACCGGGTCGCCAGACAAACGCGCATGGTCCCGCACGGCGTCGGCCTCGACCGCTGGGCCGCCACGATCGTCCCGGACGTCGACGGCGCCTGGACGTTCCGCGTCGACGCCTGGAGCGACCCCTGGGCCACCTGGCTGCACGCCGTCGAGGTCAAGATCGCCGCCGGTCAGAGCGCCCACGAGCTGGAGAACGACCTGGAGTCCGGTGCGCGCCTGCTCGACCGCGTCAGCCGCCGACCGGACCGGCGCAAGGACAAGCCCCTGCTGGTCAACGCCGCGAAGGCGTTGCGCGACGAGAACCGCCCCTTGCCCGAACGGGTGGCGCCGGCCCTCGCCGGTGACGTGCGCCAGGTCATGCACGACCACCCGGTGCGCGAGTTGATCACCAAGGGCAGGCCGCACAAGGTGTGGGTCGACCGGAAGCGGGCGGCTTTCGGGTCCTGGTACGAGTTCTTCCCGCGCAGCACCGGCGGGGTGGACGAGTCCGGCGTCGCGGTGCACGGCACGTTCGTCACCGCCGCCAAGGAGCTCGACCGCGTCGCGGCGATGGGCTTCGACGTGGCCTACCTGCCCCCGATCCACCCGATCGGGCGGGTCAACCGCAAGGGCCCGAACAACACGCTCACCGCGACCGAGGACGACCCGGGCTCGACCTGGGCCATCGGCGCGGACGAGGGCGGGCACGACGCGATCCACCCGGAGCTCGGCACGATCGAGGACTTCGACGCGTTCGTGGCCCGCGCGCGGAAGCTCGACCTGGAGGTGGCGCTCGACCTGGCCCTCCAGTGCGCACCCGACCACCCGTGGGTGCTCAAGAGCCCGGACTGGTTCACCACCCGCCCGGACGGGTCCATCGCCTACGCGGAGAACCCGCCGAAGAAGTACCAGGACATCTACCCGGTCAACTTCGACAACGACCCGCAGGGCATCTACAACGAGGTGCTGCGCGTCGTGCTGCACTGGGTGGACCACGGTGTGCGGATCTTCCGGGTCGACAACCCGCACACCAAGCCGCCGGACTTCTGGGCGTGGCTCATCTGGGCCGTCAAGGACCGCCACCCGGACGTGCTGTTCCTGTCCGAGGCGTTCACCCGCCCCGCGCGCCTGTACGGGCTGGCGAAGCTCGGCTTCACGCAGAGCTACACCTACTTCACCTGGCGCACGACCAAGGAGGAGCTGACCGAGTTCGGCGCCGAACTGGTCGAGCACTGGGACGAGGCGCGGCCCAACCTGTTCGTCAACACACCGGACATCCTGCACGAATCGCTCCAGCACGGCGGTCCGGGGATGTTCGCCCTGCGCGCGGCGCTGGCGGCGACGATGGCGCCGACCTGGGGCGTGTACTCGGGCTACGAGCTGTTCGAGCACGAGGCCGTCCGACCGGGCAGCGAGGAGTACCTGAACTCCGAGAAGTACCAGCTCCGGCCCCGTGACTACGCCGCCGCGGTGGCGGAGGGCCGGTCGCTGGAACCGTGGTTGCGCAAGTTGAACGCGATCCGCCGGGCGCACCCGGCGTTGCAGCAGATGCGAACACTGCGGTTCCACCACGTCGACAACCCGGCGTTGATCGCCTATTCGAAGCAGGACCCGGGCACGAACGACACTGTCGTGGTCGTGGTCAACCTGGATCCGCACAACGCGCAGGACGGGACCGTCTGGCTGGACCTGCCCGCTCTCGGCGTCGACTGGCACGAGCGGCTGATCGCGCACGACGAGGTGTCCGGGGAGACCTGGGACTGGGGTCAGGCCAACTACGTGCGCCTGGAACCCTGGCGCGCCCCGGCGCACGTCGTGGCCGTTCAGCGCAGGTTCAGCGCGAGCTAGGAAAAAACCAGCCCGGTCCCCTTTACCCAGTCCCCGTGCCCGCCGAAGAGCACGAGGGACGATCGAACGCACCCCCGAAGAGGTGGGACGAGGTGGAGCACACATGCATGAAGAGGCCCGACCCGACGCGGCGCTGGTAGGTCTGGAGAACGTGCCGCACACCGGTGAGGCCATCGGCGCCGACGGTCTGCTGGTGGAGCCGCAGGCGGAGGACTTCCGGTCGGCCAAGCTCGTGCCGCGCGAGCGCGACTGGTTCAAGGGCGCGGTGTTCTACGAGGTGCTGGTGCGCGCGTTCAGCGACTCGAACGGCGACGGCACCGGCGACCTGCGCGGTCTCGCGTCCCGGTTGGACTACCTGGAGTGGCTCGGCGTCGACTGCCTGTGGCTGCCGCCCTTCTACGCGTCGCCGCTGCGCGACGGCGGGTACGACATCTCCGACTTCCGCGCGGTGCTGCCCGAGTTCGGTTCGGTCGAGGACTTCGTCTACCTGCTGGACGAGGCGCACCGCCGCGGCATCCGGGTGATCACCGACCTGGTCCTGAACCACACGAGCGACGCCCACCCGTGGTTCCAGCAGTCGCGCACCGACCCGGACGGCCCGTACGGCGACTACTACGTGTGGAGCGACGACGACCAGCGCTACGCGGACGCGCGGATCATCTTCGTCGACACGGAGTCCTCGAACTGGACGTACGACCCGGTGCGCGGCCAGTTCTACTGGCACCGGTTCTTCTCGCACCAGCCCGACCTGAACTTCGAGAACCCGCACGTGCAGGAGGCCATGCTGGACACCCTCCGGTTCTGGCTGGACCTGGGCATCGACGGGTTCCGGCTGGACGCCGTGCCGTACCTGTTCGAGCAGGAGGGCACGAACTGCGAGAACCTCCCGCGCACGCACGACTTCCTCAAGCGCTGCCGCAAGGTCGTCGACGACGAGTACCCCGGGCGGGTGCTCCTGGCCGAGGCGAACCAGTGGCCGTCGGACGTGGTGGAGTACTTCGGCAACCCCGAGGTCGGCGGCGACGAGTGCCACATGGCGTTCCACTTCCCGCTGATGCCGCGCATCTTCATGGCGGTGCGGCGCGAGTCGCGGTTCCCGATCTCGGAGATCCTGGCGCAGACGCCGCAGATCCCGGACGGCTGCCAGTGGGGCATCTTCCTGCGCAACCACGACGAGCTGACGCTCGAGATGGTGACCGACGAAGAGCGCGACTACATGTACACCGAGTACGCCAAGGACCCGCGGATGAAGGCCAACATCGGCATCAGACGCCGACTGGCCCCGCTGCTGGAGAACGACCGCAACCAGCAGGAGCTGTTCACCGCGATGCTGCTGTCCCTGCCCGGCTCGCCCGTCCTCTACTACGGTGACGAGATCGGCATGGGCGACAACATCTGGCTGGGCGACCGCGACGCGGTGCGGACGCCCATGCAGTGGACCCCGGACCGCAACGCGGGCTTCTCCGGCTGCGACCCCGGCCGGATCTACCTGCCGGTGATCATGGACCCGGTGTACGGCTACCAGGGGCTCAACGTCGAGGCGCAGCTGAACAACCAGTCGTCGCTGCTGCACTGGACCCGGCGGATGATCGAGGTGCGCAAGCAGCACCACGCGTTCGCCGCGGGCGACTTCACCGACCTCGGCGGCTCCAACCCCAGCGTGCTCGCCTACCGGCGGCGGTGGCGGCGGCCCGACGGCCACGAGGACGTCGTGCTGTGCGTCAACAACCTCTCGCGGTTCCCGCAGCCGGTCGAGCTGGACCTGTCGGAGCACCGGGGCAGCAGGCCCGTCGAGCTGACCGGCGGGGTGGTCTTCCCCACCGTGGGCGACCTGCCCTACCTGCTGACCCTGCCCGGTCACGGCTTCTACTGGTTCCAGCTCGTGGAAGCCGGCGACGACAGCGAGGCGAGGTGAGGGACGTGACCGAACCGCACGACCTGGTCGACAAGGTGATGACCGAGCTCCCCGAGTGGCTGCCGGCGCAGCGGTGGTTCGGCGGCAAGGACCGGCCGGTCACGTCGATCCGTCCACTTCGGACGTCCGTGCTGCGCGCCGAGGACCCGGTGCTGGTGCACCTGGTGGTCGAGGTGGAGCAGCCGGACCGCAAGGAGCCGTACCAGCTGCTGGTCACCGACCACGTGGAGAACCACGACGCGACGACCGTGCCGGAGCTGACCGGCGCGCTGCTCGACCTGATCGCCGAGGGCGCCCGGGTCGAGGGCCTGGTGTTCGAGCACGAGCCGGACGTGGAGATCACGACGGGCCTGCGCGGCCGGCCGATCACGTCCGAGCAGTCGAACACGTCGATCGTGTTCGGCAGCCAGTACATCCTCAAGCTGTTCCGCAAGCTGACCTACGGCGACAACCCGGACCTGGTGCTGCACCGCGCGCTGCGCCAGGTCGGCTGCGAGCACATCGCCCAGCCGCTCGGGTCGATCACCGGCCGGCTGGACGGGCACACCACCACGGTCGGCATGCTCCAGCAGTTCATGCCCGACGCGGTGGACGGCTGGGCGATGGCGACCACGAGCGTCCGCGACCTGATGGCCGAGGGCGACCTGCACGCGGACGAGGTCGGCGGCGACTTCGCCGGCGAGGCGCACCGGCTCGGCCAGGCCGTGGCGACGGTGCACGCGGACCTGGAGCGCGCGCTCGGCACCCAGCACGCGGACGCCGAGGACATCGACCGGACCGTGCGGGTGATGACCTCGCGGCTGGACGAGGTGGTCGCCGCGGTGCCGGAGCTGCGGCCCTACGTGCCCGCGCTGCGGGAGGCGTTCGAGCAGGCCAGGGAGACGCCGGACGCCGTCGTCACCCAGCACATCCACGGCGACCTGCACCTCGGTCAGGTGCTGCGCACCGTGCAGGGGTGGCTGCTGATCGACTTCGAGGGAGAGCCCGGCTCGCCCATCGCCGAGCGGACCGCGCTGCGCTCGCCCTTGCGCGACGTGGCGGGCATGCTGCGATCCTTCGACTACGCGGCGCACCAGCTGCTCGTGGGTCAGCCGGAGGACCACCAGCTGACCGTGCGGGCGTTGGAGTGGGCGCGGCGCAACCGCGCGGCCTTCACCGAGGGCTACGCGGAGGCGGCGGCCGAGTCCGTCGGAGACCCGCGCAAGCGCGGCCACCTGCTGCGGGCGTTCGAGCTGGACAAGGCCGTGTACGAGGTGGCCTACGAGCACGCGAACAGGCCGGAGTGGTTGACGGTCCCGTTGTCGTCGATCGCGCGGATCACTGGAGAGGGAGCGGTGCAGTCATGATCTCGCCCGAGGACGTCGACCGACTGCTGGCCGGGGCGCACCACGACCCGCACTCGGTGCTCGGCGTGCACCACGTCCCGGAGGGGGTGGTCGCGCGGGCGCTGCGCCCGGGCGCGTCCGCGGTGGCCGTGATGGCCGGTGACAAGCGCTTCGAGCTGGACCGGGTCACCGACGGGCTGTTCGCGGGCGAGCTGCCCGAGCACCCCGGTGACTACCGCCTGGAGGTCGAGTACGGCGGCACGACCGTGGAGGTCGACGACCCGTACCGGTGGCTGCCGACCGTCGGCGAGCTGGACCTGCACCTCATCGGCGAGGGCAGGCACGAGCGGCTGTGGGACGTCCTGGGCTCGCGGGTGCGCAGCTACGACACCCCGAACGGCACCGTCTCGGGCGTCTCGTTCGCCGTCTGGGCGCCGACCGCGCGCGGTGTGCGGGTGTGCGGCGACTTCGACGGGTGGGACGGCCGGGCCAACCCGCTGAGGTCGCTCGGCTCGTCCGGCGTGTGGGAGGTGTTCATCCCCGGCATCCCGGCGGGCACCCGGTACAAGTTCCGGATCCTCGGCCGGGACGGCGCGTGGCACGAGAAGGCCGACCCGATGGCGTTCGCCACCGAGAGGCCACCGGCCACGGCGTCCGTCGTCACCCGGTCGACCCACACCTGGGGCGACGCGGAGTGGGAGGCCAGGCGTGACGCCACCAAGTGGATCGACGCCCCGGTCTCCGTGTACGAGGTGCACCTCGGCTCCTGGCGGCATGACGTCGACGGGCACGGACTGGGGTACCGGGAGCTGGCCACCGAGCTGGCGGACTACGTGGTCGACGCCGGTTTCACGCACATCGAGCTGATGCCGGTGGCCGAGCACCCGTTCGGCGGGTCGTGGGGCTACCAGGTGACGTCGTACTACGCGCCGACCTCCCGGTTCGGGTCGCCCGACGACTTCCGGTTCTTCGTCGACACCCTGCACCAGCGGGGCATCGGCGTGATCATGGACTGGGTGCCCGCCCACTTCCCGCGCGACGCGTGGGCGCTGGCGAAGTTCGACGGCTCCGCGCTGTACGAGCACGAGGACCCGCGCCGGGGCGAACACCCCGACTGGGGCACGCTGGTGTTCGACTTCGGGCGCAACGAGGTGCGGAACTTCCTGGTCGCCAACGCCCTGTACTGGATCGAGGAGTTCCACATCGACGGCCTGCGTGTCGACGCGGTGGCCTCGATGCTGTACCTGGACTACTCGCGGCAGGAAGGCCAGTGGCTGCCCAACCAGTACGGTGGCCGGGAGAACCTGGACGCGGTGCGGTTCCTCCAGGAGCTGAACGCCACCGTCTACAAGCGCCACCCCGGCGTGGTGATGGTGGCGGAGGAGTCGACCGCGTGGCCGGGCGTCTCGCGGCCGACGCACCTCGGCGGGCTCGGGTTCGGGTTCAAGTGGAACATGGGGTGGATGCACGACTCGCTGCACTACCTGTCGCGCGAGCCCATCCACCGGTCCTACCACCACAACGAGATCACGTTCTCGCTGGTCTACGCGTGGAGCGAGAACTTCGTGCTGCCGCTGTCGCACGACGAGGTCGTGCACGGCAAGGGCTCGCTGTGGCAGCGGATGCCCGGCGACGACTGGAACAAGGCGGCCGGGCTGCGGTCGCTGCTGGCGTTCATGTGGGCACACCCCGGCAAGCAGCTGCTGTTCATGGGCGGCGAGTTCGGGCAGCGCGACGAGTGGTCGGAGGGCCGGTCGCTGGACTGGCACCTGCTGGAGTCGCCGCTGCACAAGGGCCTGCTCGGGCTGATCTCGGACCTGAACCGGGTCTACAAGGAGTCACCGGCCCTGTACAGCGCGGACAACAAGCCGGAGGGGTTCTCGTGGATCGACGCGAACGACTCGGCGGGGAACGTGCTGAGCTTCCTCCGGATCGGTGAGGACGGGTCGGTGCTCGCGTGCGTCGCGAACTTCGCCGGCATGCCGCACCACGACTACCGGATCGGCCTGCCGCTGGCCGGGCGGTGGCGCGAGGTGGTGAACACGGACTCGGAGGTGTACGGCGGCTCCGGTGTCGGGAACCTCGGCGGGGTGGTGGCGGAGGAGCAGCCGTGGCACGGGCGACCGGCTTCGGCGGTGCTCCAACTGCCGCCGGCGGGCGTCGTCTACCTGACCCCCGAGGGAAAAGGGACCGGCTGATCGATCCGGCGGCGGCGCCCGCCGTGCGATCCTTGATCGATGACGGGCGATGTGTGGGCGGTCGGCGAGGCTTACGAGGCGTACGTCGGGCGCTGGAGCCGTCCCGTGGCGGGGCTGTTCCTCGACTGGCTGGAGGTGCCGGCGGGCCGGCGCTGGCTGGACGTGGGGTGCGGCACCGGTGCGTTGACGGCCGCCGTGCTGCGGGTCGAGGAGCCGGCGAAAGTGGTCGGCGTCGACCCGTCCGAGGGGTTCCTGGGCACGGCGCGTGATCGGGTCTCGGACCGGCGGGCCCGGTTCCAGGCCGGTGACGCCCGGTCGCTGCCGTTCGCCGATGACGAGTTCGACGCGGTCGTCGGTGGCCTGTCGCTCAACTTCGTGCCCGACCCCGGCCGGGCGCTGGCCGAGTTCGCCAGGGTCACCGCGCCGGGCGGTGTCGTCGCGGCGTACGTGTGGGACTACGCCGACGGCATGGCGATCACGCGGTGCTTCTGGGACGCCGCCACCTACCTCGACCCCGCCGCGCACGACCTGGACGAGGGCCGGCCGGTTCCCGCTGTGCCGGCCGGAGCCCCTGCGGGCCTTGTGGGCCGGGGCGGGCCTGGGTGCGGTGGAGGTGAAGGCGCTGGTGGTGCCGACCGTGTTCGCCGACTTCGAGGACTACTGGCGGCCGTTCCTCGGCGGTCAGGGCCCGGCACCCGCGTACACCGCGTCCCTGCCGGAGGACCGCCGCCGAGCCCTCCGCGAGCTCCTCCGCACCCGCCTGCCCACCAACACCGACGGCTCCATCCCCCTCACCGCCCGTGCCTGGGCGGTGAGGGGGACCACCGCGTCCTGACGTCAAGGCCCGGCGGACCCGCGCAACTTTCCCGGGCCTCGGTGCCAAGGGGACCTCAACAGGGGGTCGGGGCAGGCACAATGGACGGATGCGGCTCGCATCGGCTCGGCTGGTCCTGCTGACGACAACCCTGCTGCTGGTCACCACCGCGTGCGCCCAACTGGTACCGGGCAGGCCGACGGCCGGCGAGTCCGTCACCAGGGGCACGGTCGACCCGAGCTTCATCCGGGGCACCGACGGCGGCACCATCGACCAGCTCGCGGCGACCGCCATCACCGACATCGACACGTTCTGGGAAGAGGCCTTCCCGCAGACGTTCGACAAGGCGTGGCAGCCGCTGGAAGGCGGCATCTACTCGGTCGACACTGCGGACCCGTCCGCCAAGCCGCCGCCGTGCACCGAGAAGGCCTCCGACGTCGAGGGCAACGCGTTCTACTGCCCCAGCGCCGACGCCATCGCCTGGGACCGCGCCGCGCTGCTGCCCGTCCTCCGGGACGGCTACGGCGACGCCGCCGTGGTGATCGTGCTGGCCCACGAGATGGGCCACGCCGTGCAGAACCGGATGGGCATCACCCCGGAAGCCGAACGCCGCGAACCGCAGCGGTTCCCCACGATCCTCACCGAGGCGATGGCCGACTGCTTCGCGGGCGCGTTCGTGAAGTGGGTGAACGACGACAAGTCCGAGCACCTGGACATCGGCTCGGACACGCTGGACGCGGCGCTCGGCGCGCTGATCACGTTCCGCGACCCGGTCGGCACGTCGGCCGACGACCGGTCCGCGCACGGCAACGCGTTCGACCGGGTGTCCGCGTTCCAGGACGGCTACCAGCAGGGCGTCGAGTTCTGCGCGGCCATGTCGGTGGACAACCGGGCGTTCACCCAGCAGGCGTTCACCACCGCCGACGACCGCGACCGGGGCGGCAACCTGCCGTTCGACGAGATGCTGGAGTTCGTCACGCCCGACCTGAACGACTACTACGAGAGCCTGACCACGCAGGCGGGCAAGACGTGGGCCGACCCGAAGGCCACCCCCACCGAGGAGGAGCCGGACTGCTCCGGCGACCAGGGCCCGGTGGCGTACTGCCCGGCGGACAAGGCGGTGGAGTTCGAGGTCAAGGCGGACCTGCCCGAGCTGCACGCCGAGATCGGCGACTACGCGACGGGCGTGCTGCTGGCCAGCCGGTACGCGATGGCGGCGATGGCGGCCATGGGCGTCGAGGTCGAAGGCGAGGAGGCGGCGACCACGGCGTTGTGCCTGGCCGGCGCGTACACGCGGGAGGTGTTCGTCCGGCAGAAGGGGTTCGGGTTGTCGCCCGGCGACCTGGACGAGGCGGTCCGCGTGCTGCTCGCGTACGACTACGCGGCGCGGGACGCGACGGGGTCCGCGGCGCTCGATCCGGGGTTCAAGCGGGTCGACGTGTTCCGCGGCGGTGTCATGGAGGGAACGAAAGCCTGCGGTTTGGCGTAGTCGGGCGGGCCGGCCAAGTAGGGTGCGCACTCGGATCGGCACGGACCTGGGATGGGGCTTGGGCATGGCTCGACGGGCTTGGGTAGCTGCGACGCTCGTCGCCGCGTTGGCGTTGACCGGGTGCACCCAGGTCGTGAGCGGATCGGGCCGGTCCGAGCGGCCGGACGTCACCAAGGTGGCCGGGTTGGACATCACCACCGGTGAGAGCGGCGCGAAGCCCGGTGTGGCGGACGCCGACCTCCAGGTCGAAGGTGGCGACGGCGGTGAGATGGACCGGCTCGCGATCAACACGCTGGCCGACGTCGAGGAGTACTGGACCGAGCAGCTTCCCGCCCGGTTCGACAAGGAGTTCCAGCCGGTGAAGCGGCTGGTGTCGTATGACTCCAACGGCAAGGGCGTCGACATCTGCCGCACGAACACGGCGGGGGTGGCGAACGCGTTCTACTGCTCGCTGGACGACTCGATCGCGTGGGACCGCGGTGAGCTGCTGCCGATGCTGGACGACGCGTTCGGGCCCATGTCGGTGGTGACCGTGCTGGCGCACGAGATGGGTCACGCCATCCAGTACAAGCTCGGTGACGTCGGCGGGATCAACCAGGCCACGCCGTCGATCATCAAGGAGCAGCAGGCCGACTGCTACGCGGGCAACTTCTTCCGGTGGGTGGCCGAGGGCAAGTCCAAGCACTTCCGGATCTCGACCGGGCCCGGGTTGAACCAGGTGCTGGCGACGATGTTCTTCATCCGGGACGCGGCGGGGACGTCCGCCGAGAAGCAGGGCGCGCACGGCAGCGCGTTCGACCGGGTGGCGGCGTTCCAGTTCGGGTTCGCCGGTGATCCGACGCGGTGCGCGCAGATCGACGAGGCGGAGATCAAGGCGCGGATCACGCAGCAGAAGTTCGACTCGAAGGACCAGGACACCGGGCAGGGCAAGGGCAACCTGAAGGTGGACGACCAGAAGTCGCTGGACCTGCTCGAGGAGTCGTTGAAGGAGGCGTACAAGCAGTCCGGCGCGACCCCGCCGTCGTTGTCGGACTCCGGGGCGGACTGTCCCGACGTCTCCGAGACGTCGCCCGCTTCGTACTGCCCGGCGACGAACTCGATCTCGATCGACCTGCCCGACCTGGTGAAGATCGGGACGCCGCCGAAGCGCGGGCAGAAGGGCGGTATCGGCGACTTCGCCGCGTTCGCCGAGGTGGCGTCGCGGTTCGCGTTGTCGATCCAGAAGGCGACCGGGTACGGGTTGGAGGGGCCGGCGGCGGGGTTGCGCACGGCTTGCCTGACCGGGGCCTGGGCCGGGACCACGACTCAGACCGGTGCGCGGCTGCGGTTGTCGTCCGGTGACCTGGACGAGGCGGTGGCGGAGCTGCTGGCCGACAAGAGCCTGATCGCCGCTGACGTGAACGGGACCGTCGTGCCGTCCGGGTTCGCCCGCGTGGAGGCGTTCCGCGACGGCTTCTACCAGGGCTCGGGCCTCTGCACCCGCAAGTACTCCGGCTGACCTCCCTCGAGCCGTCGGCTCGGGCACCGCGACCCGGCGCACGTCAGCGTGGCCGGTGCGCAGACCAACGTGGCCCGGCGCGGGTCGGCATCAGCCAACGTCAACCGGTGCAGGTCGGCGTCAACCGGTGCACAGGCCGGCGCGAGCCGGCGTCAGCCAGCGCGCAGGCCGGCATGAGCCTGCGCGCCGGCCGACATCAGCCGAAGCGCGAGTCGGCGCCCAGTTCAGGTCAGGTCGGGTCAGGTCGGGTCAGTAGAGGGCGCTGGCCAGGTTGCGGCGGGCCTTCGCCACTCGTTCGTCGTCCGGCGGGAACAGTTCGAACAGGTTCACGAGGTGTTCGCGGACCCGGTCGCGATCGTCGCCGTAGACCCGGCGGACGGTGTCGATCAGGCGCTTGAACGCCTTCTCCACGTCGTTGGTCGCCAGCTCCAGATCAGCGGCGGCCAGTTGGGCGTCCAGGTCGTCCGGGTTCCCGTCGGCCTTCGCGATGGCGTCCGACGGCACGGCCTCGGCCCGCGCCGTGAACCGGACCTGCGCCAGCGCCGCCTTGGCCTCGACGTTCGCCGGTTCGGCCGCCAGGATGGCCTCGTACGCGGCCTCCGCGGCGGCGAAGTCGCCCTGCTCGAAGGCTTCCTCCGCGGCCGTGAAACGCGAATCCTCCGGCTCGGCCACCGGCTCGTCACCGGCGGGCGACGCGGTGCGGTTCGCTTCCGCCGCCTTGATGCCCGGCAGACGATCACGCAGGGCGTCCAGCAGCCGGTCGATCCACTGGCCGAACTCGGCCTCCGACAGCGGGCCGGCGAACGCGTCGATGGGCTGGCCACCGGCGATCGCCACCACGGTCGGCACCGACTGCACGCCGAACGCCTGGCCGATCCGCGGGTTCGCGTCCAGGTCGACCCTGGCGAGCAGCCACGTGCCGCCGCCCGCCTTGGCGGCGCGTTCTAGCACCGGTGAGAGCTGGCCCGCCTCGGGGCTCCACGTCGCGGTCAACTCGACCACGACCGGCACGTCCAGGGAGCGCTCGACAACCGACTGGAACGTCGCCTCGGTGACGTCCAGCACCCACGGGCTCGGACCGGCGTCCGAACCTCCGGCCCCGCCCGGCGGCGGGGGTGGGGCGGTGGCGCGCTGCCTCGCGGCGTCGGCTCGGGCCTTCAGCGCGCCGAGGTCGACCGCCCCGGACAGCGCGGCGGACATTGCGGCGGTCTTTCGGGGGTCTGGCCTTGTCACGCCTTCCATCCTGGCACGAGACCGACCGCAGGACGCGCGCGGCTAGCCGGGGAGTTGCGCGACCGGGTCGATCGCCATCGGGTTCGTCCGCATGGCCTCGTTCAGGTGCCCCAACCGGCGGGCGATCGGGGTCATCAGGGCGACGAACCGGGCGGTGCCCGCCTCACCCAGGACGTCCCACGGGCGGGCGGCGGCCTCGTCGGTCCGGCGTTCGACGTCCTCGCGCAGCGCCCGACCGGCCGACGTGAGCCCGTCGTCGAACAGGCCGCGCCCGGTGAGCGACGCTTCGGCTTCCCGCCACTCCTCCTCCGACCAACCCCGCGCCACCCGCATGTACGCCGGGTCGATGTTCTTGTCCGCGCTGAACAGCACCAACGTCTCGCACGGGGTCAGGTCGGCGGCCACCAGAGCGGCGATGTGGCCGTCACCCCGCGACTCGCGCAACGTCGTGCACGCCTGCCACAGCGCGAGGTGCGGCTCGTCGGGGACGGGCAGGGCGCGGTTCGCCGCGGCCAGCACCCGGCCCGCGATCTGCGCCGCGTCGGCGGACTCGCCGGCCAGGTCGGCGGCCTCGGCGACGTCCAGGTTCTCCAGCATCCGGCGCAGCGCCCGGTCGACGCCCTCCAGCCGGGCGTCGAGGAACCGGGCCGGGTCGGCCACCTGCCACGCGTCGGGCAGCGCACGCGCCACCATGCGCGGGTGGAAGCTGTAGAACGCGGCGGTGACGATCTCCGGCGGAACGGCGCCGAGCGGTGCCGCGCGCTGGGCGAAGTAGCCCATCCAGCCGCCCTTGCAGCCCAGCGCGTCGGTGACCGCCCGCGACTCCGGCGAGAAGTACGTCACGTCGTGGTAGGTCTCGAAGCGCAACCACAGATCCCGGGGCGTCATGCCCCGCAACTTACCGACGACTCACCCCTCGCCGGCCAGGTGACGTTCGACCCGTTCCACCTTGGCAGTCAACTGGCCCGTGAAGCCCGGCCGGATGTCCGCTTTGAGCACGAGGCTCACCCTCGGCGCGGTGGCCTGCACGACCTCCGTCGCCTTCTTCACCACCGCCATCACCTCGTCCCACTCGCCCTCCACCAGCGTGAACATGGCGTTGGTCTCGTTGGGCAGGCCGGACTCCCGGACCACCCGCACGGCCTCGGCGACGGCCGCGGCCACGCTGTCGGACTCCCCGCCGAGCGGGCTGACGCTGAACGCGACGAGCACTACTGCCTCCTGCGTGTCGGTACCCACTGGTAGCTTCGGCGCATGACGTCGCAGCCGTTGCCGTTCGACCCCATCGCGCGCGCCGCCGAGCTGTGGGAGAAGCGGATCGGTCCGTCGACGGCGATGGCGGCGGTCACCAGCGTCATGCGAGTACAGCAGATCATCCAGTCCGCTGTGGACGCCGCCCTCAAGCCGCACGGGTTGACGTTCGCGCGGTTCGAGGCACTGGTGCTGCTGACGTTCGCCCGCACGGGCAGCCTGCCGATGCGGGTCATGGGCGAGCGCCTCCAGCTGCACCCGACGAGCGTCACGAACATCGTGGACCGGCTGGAGGCGGACGGGCTGGTGCGCCGCAACCCGCACCCGACCGACCGCCGCACCACGCTGGTGGAGATCACCGAGGCGGGGCACAGCAGGCGTGAGGCCGCGACGGAAGCCGTGACGAGCGTCGACTTCGGGTTGCGCGGGCTGACCGACCGGCAGACCGAGCAGCTGACGGACCTGCTGGCGAAGGTCCGCCGCGCGGTCGGCGACTTCGAGGACTGAGCTCGCAGCCACGGGCCGCAGCCTCAGGCCGCAGCGTCGGATCGCGGGCTGAGTTCGCAGCCTCGGGTCGCGGGCAAATCCGCTCGACACAAGTCGGCGGCACGGCCACCCTCCACCCATGCGGGAGGTCAGGGCTCTGGTGACGGTCGGCGGTCGGTACGTGGGCGAGGCCGACCCGTTCACGGTGGACAGCCCGTGGTGGAACGACGTACAGCCCGTGACCGAGCACTTGGACCGCGTGCTGGGCGTGACGACGTGCGTGCTGCGGCTGGTCGGCACGACGTCACCGGCGATGCGCGACGGCGTGGTGACGTACCAGGTGGAGGCCGACCGCGTGCCGGACGGCTTGTCCTCGACCGGGCGGCACGAGTTCCCGGACCACCCGTTGCGGTTGCCGTGGGCCCGGCCCGGTGGTCCGGCGGCGCTGGTCGAGTGGGCGCGGCGGCACGTCGACGTGACCGGGCCGCCCGTGCAGGTGAAGACGTGGAACCTGTCGTGCCTGTACCGACTGCCGACGGCTTCCGGTGCGGTGTGGGCCAAGGCGACGCCGCCGTTCCTGGCGGACGAGGGCGCGGTGATCCGGCTGGTGGCGTCGGTCGACCCGTCGTTGACGCCCGCGTTGATCGCGTCGGAGTCCGGCCGGGTGCTGCTGGGTGAGGCGTCCGGGGTGGACTGCTGGCAGCCGGGCGAGGAGGTGGTCGAGCGGATCGTGCCGCGGTGGGTCGCGGTGCAGGCGGCGTCGGCCGGTGTGCCGAGGTTGCGTGCGCGCGGGGTGTCGATGCCCGATTTCGGGTTGCCGGACACGGTGCTGCACGGCGATTTCCACCCCGGCAACTGGCGGTCCGGCGGTGTGGTGCTCGACTGGGGTGACGCGCACTGGGGCCACCCGGCGTTGGACGCGGCGCGGCTGATCGGGTTCGTGGCGCCGGAGATCCGTCCGGCGATCGAACGTGCGTGGGTCGAGGCGTGGCTGAGCCACTACCCGTCGAGCGATCCGGTGGGTGCGCTGCGGCACGCGCGGCCGGCGTCACACCTCGTGGCCGCGTTGGTGTACCAGGAGTTCCTGGACAACATCGAGCCGAGCGAGCGCGTCTACCACCTCGGTGACCCGGAAGCGGAGTTGGCACGCGCCCGGTCGCTAGCGCTCTGAAACGTCGCGGTCCGAACGTCGGTCGCAGGCAGGCTGGACGTCAGTCGCCGGCGGTCCGGGTTTCGTCCAGCCGCCCGGTCCGGTTGGCCCAGCGCTCGAACACCACGGTGCCGAACGGCGGGATGCTCGCGACCAGGCCCAGGACGAGCGTCCGGCGGTCCCAGCGCTGCGCCAGCATCAGCGTCACGAGGACGTAGCCGACGAAGATCGCGCCGTGCACCGGGCCGAAGATCTTCACGCCGATCTCGTTGCCGACCACGACGTACTTGAAGAACATGCCGATCAGCAGACCGGCCCATGACACCGCCTCGGCCATGGCGAGGAGCCGGAACCGACCAACAGCGCTGCTGAACATGTCACCCATTGTGGGCAGTGACGGCCCTCACCACCCCTCCACCCCCGTGAGTCCTACGTTCCGGTCGCGTGAGTCCTACGTTCGGAACAGGTGAGTTCAACGCTCAGAACGCCGGAACGCCTCCGACGGGTGACTCCCCAGCGATCCCGGGCGTGACCTCACGCGTTCTGAGCGTTGAACTCGGGGGTCCTGAACGTAGGACTCACGCGTCCTGAACGTAGGACTCACGGTTAGTCTTCCCAGCGGAAGAGGCGGGCGGCCAGGAAGCCGACCACGAGGGTGAAGCCGATCAGGACCGCGGACGGGAGCAGGAGGGCTTCGACGCCCTTGCCGCGGACCAGGACGTCCAGCATGCCGTCGTTCATGTGCCGCAACGGGAACACGTTGGACACGACCTGGAGCCAGCCCGGCGCGTTCTCCACCGGGAAGAACGTGCCGGACAGGAACGCCATCGGCAGGATGATGATGTTCGCCGCGCCGGACGCCGCTTCCTCCGTCTTGCAGAACGCCCCGACCAGCATCCCGATCGCGAAGAACGCCGTGGTGCCCAGCACCAGCAGCGGCAACGCCAGGTACCACTGACCGGTCAGCTTGAGCCCGAACATCGGCAGCATCGCGACCGCCACGAACACGACACCCTGCGCCACCGCCGTGCCCACGCTCACCAGCACGCGGGACGAGAGCACGGTCGTCGCGCTCACCGGCGCCAGCCGGATCCGCCGCAGCACCTGCTTCTTCCGCCACGACACCATGGTCAGCGCCGCGCCGAACACGCCCGAGATCGAGATCGCCCACGACAGGATGCCCGGCGTGAGGTACTGGATCGGCTTGAGCGACGCGTCCTCGACCGGCTTGGCCTCCAGCGTGAACCGGGGCGTGACCTGCGCCTCGCCGAGGTTGATCTTGTCGACCACGCCGGACACGATGCCGAGCACGGTGCCCGCCGCGACCTGGTCGCTGGCCGCGAACGTCACGTCGACCCGGTCACCGTTCACGACCACCGCCGCGGGCAGGTCGCCGTCGTTCACCTTCTGCCGCGCGGTCGCCTCGTCGCCGTACTTCTCGAGCTCCAGCGCGCCGGTCTGCTCCAGCGCCGACAGCACCGGTCCCTCGCCGACGGCCGCGATCTTCGTCTTGTCGCTGCCCGCGTCGCTGAACAGCAGTCCGAACACGACCAGGAACATCAGCGGGAACAGGAAGACGAAGAACAACGTCATCTTGTCCCGCAGGAAGCCCTTGACCATGGCTGACGACAGGCTCTTGAAGGCGGTCATGCGCGGTACTCCCGTCCGGTCAGGTCGAGGAACACGTCCTCCAACGTGGCCGTGCGCACCTGGAGCCCGTCCAGGGTGCCGCGGTCGGCGAGCGCCGACAGGACCGGCGCGGGCTTGCGGGTGGAGATGGTCAGCGAGACCTCGTCCTCCTGCGCGTCCTCGACGCCGGTGATGTCGCGGGCCGCCTCACGTGTGAGCACGCCCTTCTGGAGCACGACGTGCGTCGGCGCGTTCAGGCCGCGGACCAGCGTCGCGGGGGCGTCCATGGCGAGGATCCGGCCCCGGTCCATGATCGCCACCCGGTCGCACAGGATCTCGGCCTCGTCCAGGTAGTGCGTCGTGTAGACGATGGTCTTGCCCCGCGCCTGGATCGCGCGCAGCACGTCCCACAGGTTGCGCCGGGCCTGCGGGTCCAGCGCCGCGGTCGGTTCGTCCAGGAACACGATGTCCGGGTCGTGCACCAGCGCGCACGCGATCGACAGCCGCTGCCGCTGGCCCCCGGACAGCTTGTTCTCCTGCACGTCCGCCTTGTCGGTCAGGCCGACCAGTTCGAGCATGTCGTCGGCGGTCTGCCTGCTCACCCCGTACAGCGACCCGAACGTCTGCAACTGCTCCCGCGCGGTCAGCTTCTCGAAGAAGCTGGACGCCTGGAGCTGCACGCCGATCTTCGGCAGCAGCTTCGGGTTGCGCGGCCACGGTTCCTCGCCGAGCAGCGTCACGTGCCCGGCGTCCGCCTTGCGCAGCCCTTCGACGATCTCCAGCGTGGTGGTCTTGCCTGCGCCGTTCGGCCCCAGGATGCCGAAGAACTCCCCCTCGGCGACGGTGAACGAAACCCCGTCGACCGCCTTCAGCTCGCCGTAGTTCTTTCTGATGTCCGCAACCACGACGGCCGGTATGCGTGCCCCTGTCATGGCTGGACGGTAATGGGCGTCGCGGGTCGGGCGGGCCCGATCCATAGGTTCACGACATAAGTGAACGTTGATCGAGACTTTCGAACCACGGTGCGGTAGCTGTGCGCGCGGACTCGGTTACGAGGGGTGCTCACCTGTGCAGGGAGAGGGTGGCGTGGCGCCGTGACCGGTGGCCCACGTCGCCTCGGCCGGGTCCGCCGTGAGGCCGAAGTCGAGGTGCGCGCCCTGTGCGAGTCGGTCGTAGTCGAGGAACGCCTTGTCCCTTGGCACGGCACCGACGTTCAGCGACCGTACATATTGGAGCGTGGACGGGTCCGCGCCGGCGGCGGTGATGGTGATGTCGCGGCCGTTCTCCAGGTGGATCACCGCCCGGCCGAACCTCGGCGCGTTGAGCACGAACTCCCCCGTGCCGGGTGTCACCGGGTACAGGCCAAGCGCGCTGAACACGTACCACGCAGACATCTGGCCCAGGTCGTCGTTGCCCGTCACGCCGTTCGGCGCGTCCACGAACAGCGTCTGCGCCGCGCGCACCACGGCCGACGTCTTCCACGGTTGGCCCACCAGCGCGTACATCCAGGGCACGTGCAGGTCCGGCTCGTTGTTCGGGTTGTAGCGGAACTGGTCGTAGTAGTCATAAGGCCCGACGACCCACTTGTCCCGGACCGCTTTCGCCGGGTCCGCGATCAGATCCGGGTACGCGAAGAAGTCGTCCAACCGGGCGAGGGACGCGTCCTTGCCGCCCTGGCGTTCGACCAGGCCGGGCACGTCCTGCTGCGCCAGCCACTGGTACTGCCACGCCGTGCCCTCGTGGAACCCGTCCGGCCCCTGCGGGGTGAACGGGTCCAGCCACGCGCCGTTGCCCAGTTTGGGCCGGGGGAAGCCGGTGAAGCCGCGGTCGGACACCGTGCCGTCCCACAGCACCCGGTAGTTGAGCCCACGCTCCCGCAACGCCGCCGCGTCGTCGGCGTGGCCCAGTCCGGCCGCCATGATCGACAGCGAGCAGTCCGCCAACGCGTACTCCAACGTCGCCGACGCGCCGTGGTGCGGGTCGACGTCCTGGCCCTTCTTGGGGAAGCCCTTGTCGTACTGCACGAAGCCGTTCGCGAGGTACGAGGGGTTGCCCGACCGCCCCTCGAACGGCGACGACGCCGGCGGCACGGTGGTCGCGTTCTGCCGCAACGCCCGGTACGCCTGCTCCTCCAGGCCTTCCAGCGCGCCGAACCGCCACAGGTCCACCAGGAACGGGGTGACCGGGTCGCCCGTCATGGTGTTCGTCTCCTGGTTGGCGTACGCCCACCGGGGCAGCCACCCGCCCTGCTCGTGGACCGCCAGCACCGACCGGGCGATGTCCTTCGCGCGCGCCGGCCGCAGCAACGCCAGCAACTGGTTGTGCGCGCGGTAGGTGTCCCAGAGGGAGAAGTACTCGTAGTACGTCCAGCCGTCGGCCCGGTGCACCCGGTCGTCGAACCCCCGGTACCGGCCGTCCACGTCGTTGCCCGTCAACGGCTGCAACAACACGTGGTACAGCGCGGTGTAGAAGACCGCGCGGTCCGCCCCTTCCGCGGAGACCTCGACGCTCGACAACTCCCGCCGCCACGCGTCCTGCGCCGCCGCGCGCACCGCGTCGAACGACTTGCCCCTCGACTCGGCGAGGTTCTTCGTCGCCCCTCCGGCGTCCACGTGCGAGATCGCGGTGGCGACGGTGACCGGGCCTTCGTCGAACGTCACCCACTGGCCGCGCAGCCCCGGTCCACCCTCCGCGCCGCCCCAGTTGCCGGTCGCCGCGAACGGCCGGTCGAACGTCGTGGTGAAGTACGTCGTGTACGGCTTGCCGCCGCAGAACGCCTGCGACACCACGGTTCCCGCCAGCGTCCGGTCGCCCACGACCCGGATGGAGCTGGCGACGCATACTCGCGGAGAGTGCCGGGGTGCCATCAACCCCGCGGTCGAACTGTTTTCCGGGTCGAGACGGGTCGGGTCGTTGACATCCGTGAACGCGGGGTGTGTGATTCGGCCACTATGACAACGTTGTCCCCGAACGGCGTGGTAGGCGCGCGCAAGGTGCGGCGGGCCACGATGAACGACGTGGCCCGGCTGGCCGGCGTCAGCATCAAGACCGTCTCCCGCGTGGTGAACGATGAGGCGGGCGTGCACCCGGCCACCGCCGAGCGGGTGCTCGCGGCGATCGACCAACTGGGGTTCCGACGCAACCTGAGCGCGCGCAACCTGCGGCGCGGCTCGTCCACCGGCACCATCGGCCTCGTGCTCGAAGACGTCGGCAACCCGTTCTACTCCGGTGTCACGCGGGCCGTCGAGGAGATCGCGCGGCTGCGCGGGCGGCAGGTCATCACCGGATCGTCCGACGAGGACCCGGCGCGGGAACGCGAGCTGTCGCTGGAGTTCTGCTCGCGGCGGGTGGACGGGCTGCTGATCGTGCCCGCCGGCCTGCAGCACGGGTACCTGGTGCCGGAGATGCGGACGGGCACGCCGGTGGTGTTCCTGGACCGCCCGGCCGGTGACGTGGTGGCGGACACCGTGCTGGTGGACAACATCGGCGGCACCGTCGAGGCGGTGGCCCACCTGGCGTCGTTCGGGCACCGACGGATCGCGTTCCTCGGTGACGCGCCGGACATCTTCACCGCCAACGAACGCCTGCGCGGCTACCGCGAGGGCTGCGTGCGCGCCGGCCTCGGCTACCACGAGTCCCTGGTGGTCATGGGGCCGCACGACGAGGAGTCGGTGCGCGCGGCCCTGCACGGCCTCCGCAACGCCGCCGAACCCGCGACCGCGGTCGTGACGGGGAACAACCGGATCACCGTGCACGCGGTGCGGGCGCTGGCCGGGTGCACCGCGCGACCCGCCCTCGTCGGCTTCGACGACTTCGAGCTGGCCGACCTGCTGTCGCCGCCGGTGACCGTGATCGCGCACGACGCGAGCGCGCTCGGCAAGGCGGCGGCGGACCTGCTCTTCACCCGGCTGGACGGCGACGCGTCCCCACCGCGCCGCGTAGTCCTGCCGGTCCGTTTGGTGGCCCGTGGATCAGGAGAGGTTCCAGCATGAGTTCCCTCGAGTCCTCCGCTCAGACACCGCGAGTCGCGCAGTCCGGCACGGTGCACCCGCCGGTCGAGCCCATCGCGCTGGAGGCCAACCAGCCCCGGCAGTTCTACCGGGGCGGTGCGGCGATCGCGGCGTTCCGGCGCCGGGACGACGCCGACCGCGGGCCGGAGGACTGGGTCGCGTCGACCACCACGCAGTTCGGCAAGGACGAGCCGGGGCTGACCCGGCTGCCGGACGGTCGGTGGCTGCGGGACGCGGTGGCGGCGGACCCGGTGTCGTGGCTGGGTGCCGAGCACACGGCGGAGTTCGGCGCGGACCCGGCGCTGCTGGTGAAGCTGCTCGACGCCGGGCAGCGGCTGCCGGTGCACTGCCACCCGTCGAACGCCTTCGCGTCCGCCCACCTGGGGTGCCGGCACGGCAAGACCGAGGCGTGGATCGTGATGGGCACGGCCGGCCCGGACCCCACCGTCTACATCGGGTTCCGCGAGGACGTACCCGCCGCCGTCGTCGCCGAGTGGGTGTCCACCCAGGACTCGGAGGCGATGCTGCACGCGTTGAACCCGGTGAAGGTGTCGCCCGGTGACACGGTGTTCGTGCCCGCCGGCGTGCCGCACGCGATCGGCGAGGGCGTGTTCATCGTCGAGCTCCAGCAGCCGACGGACTTCTCCGTCACGTTGGAGTGGCGCGGTTTCCTGGCCGACGCCGAGGCCGGGCACCTCGGCCTGGGCTACGACAAGGCGTTGGACTGCGTGGAGCGCCGGGCCCAGTCCCCGGACCGCCTGGTGCGGCGGACGCAGGCGTCGACCGGCGTGTCGGTGAACCTGTTCGACGCGCAGGCCGACCCGTTCTTCCGCGCCGACCGGCTGCACGTGTCCGGCACGGCGGCGTTGGAACCCTCGTTCGGGGTGTTCGTGGTGCTGGAAGGCGCGGGGACGCTCGGTCCCGTCGCGGTGCACCGGGGCAGCACGGTGGTCGTGCCGCACGCGGCCGGCGAGGTCGTGGTGACCGGCGACGTCGTCGCCATCCGGTGCAGGCCGCCGGCGGTGTAGGCCGCCAGTGGTCGAGCCTTTGGAGCCGAGATCCGGCGCCTACCGGATCTCCGCCTCGGCGAACTCCCCGAAACCGCGCGCCGGGCGGCCGGTGACGCGTTCGACGGTGTCGGTGACCCGGTCTTCCGCCCCTGCGGCGATGCCGGTGTCGAGCGCGGCCAGCACGGCGGCGTACGCGGCGGGGATGCCGTGTCCGGTGAAGCGCTCGGCCAGTTCGTCCGCCGTGACGGTCCGGTGGACCACCGGCCGGCCGAGCCGCCGCGCGACGATCGCGGCGGCGTCGGCGTAGCTCAGCGCCTCGGGACCGGTCAGCAGGTGCTCGGTGTTGTGCGGCACCTCGTCGACCAACGCGTGCCCGGCGACGGCGGCGATGTCCGTCGCGTCCACGAACGCCACCCGGCCGTCCCCCGTCGCGGTGACGATCTCGCCGCTGCGCGCGTCCCGCGCGAGGGGGCTCTGACCGGTGAAGTTCTGCATGAACCAGGACGGCCGCAGGATCGTCCACTCGGGCGCGGTCGTGCGGACCAGGTGGTGCACGGCGCCCAGCCCCGGCGCGCCCTCCGGCACCGCGGACGAGCTGAGCTGCACGACCCGCCGAACGCCCTGACGTGCGGCTTCCGCCAGGAACGGCTCCACCGACGGCACCGGGTCGGGCTCCGTCAGCGGCCCGACGAGGTAGACGGCCGACACCCCGCGCAACGCGGGCGCGTGGGTCTCCCGGTCCGCCCAGTCGAACCGCACCTGCCCGGCGACGGTCGGCCTGCGCGTCGCCGAGCGGACCACGACGCCGCGGCCGGCCAGGAAGGCGGCGACCCTCGACCCGGTCGTGCCGGTCGCGCCGAGGACCAGGACCTCAGACATCCGCACCACCGGAGAACGCGGCGTTCAGCTCGTCCGAGCCGCCCATCGCCTCGGCCGCCGCCAGCGGGTCCCAGTACTCGCGGTAGTGCCGGATCTCGCCGTCCCGGGCGGTGACGACCGCGATGTAGCGCAGCCGGTACGGCAGCCCGGTGGCGACCACGACGCCGGCCGCCTCGAACTCGACCACCACCACCTCCGGGTCGGCGGTCCGGTGCAGGACGCGGTCGGCGATGTCCCGGACGTCGAGCAGGTCCGGGTAGCCGCGCAGGTACTCGTGGACCGCCGCCCGGCCCTCGACCCGCCGCGGGTAACCGGGTGGCGCGAACGGGAACTCGATCACGCCGTGCTCCGCCCACAGCCCGGCGAAGGCCGCCATGTCCTTGGCGAGCAGGAGTTCCAGGGCGTGTTCGACCAGCTCATCGGTGTTCACCGGGATGCTCCTCAGGTTTGGACGGTACGGTCCCGTCCCGACCAAACGTACACGGGACGGGTCCGTACCGTCCACTCGCTAGGATCGCCGCCATGAGCCCCCGCACGCCCACCGGCGCAGCCGTGCTGCAAACCGCCGTCACCGAGGCCATCGCCGAAGCGGTGCTGGCCGAGTTGGCCGAGCACGGCTACGCCCGGCTGTCGATGGAGGCCGTCGCGAAACGGGCCGGCGTCGGCAAGAGCGCGCTCTACCGCCGTTGGCCGTCCAAGCAGGAGATGGCGACGTCGGTCATCTCCGAGGCCACCGCGGCGCAGGCGCCGCCGACGGCGGACACCGGCTCGCTGCGCGACGACCTGCGCGAGACGGTGAACGCTCTCATGGCCTGGCTCGCGCACCCGCTGTTCTCACGGATCCTGCCCGACCTGGTGGCCGAGATGGCCCGCACGCCGGAACTGGGTGGTGTCGTCGACGCCGTGGTCTGCGGACCGCGACGCGAACTCGCCGCCACGATGTTCCGGCGCGCCGTCGAACGCGGTGAGCTGCGCGCCGACGTCGACCTGGAGATCGCGCTCGACCTGTTCGCGGCGGCGATCTACTGGCGGCTCACCGTCCGCGCCGCACAAGCGGAACCCGGCTACGTCGACGAGCTGGTCGACACGATCCTCCGCGGCATCGGCCCCTGACCGGCCCCCGCCCTAGAGGTACTTGTTCGCCAGGTCCGAGTACTCCTTCTCCAGGTCGTCCGCCAGGTAGGCGACGTACGCCCAGGGCACCTCGTGCACGTGGTCGCGCATGCCGAGCAGGTGGCGCTTCGCCCGCTGCGAGTCCTCGGCCAGGGCGAACGCCGCCGCGAACAGGTTGTGCGCCTGCAGTGCCCGCGGGTGCGGCCTGGTCGGGGTCGAGTCCCACTTGTCCGCCGCGGTGGCGATCTCCTCGCGGTGCCGGCCGAAGTACCGCATCTTCAACGTCGCGATCTTCAACGCCGACCGCGCCTGCACCGCGTCCTCGAACTCCTCCAGGAAGATCTCGAAGTGCGCCAGCGGCAGCATCGCCACCACCGGGTCGCCGGGCGGCGCGGCGTCCACGCTGCCCTGGGCGAACGCCATCATCTCCTCGGCCGAACCGCCCCACTTGGCCGCCAGGATCTGCAACCGGGTCCAGTGCGCCGGGTACAGCGACGCGCACCGGGCGACGATCTCCCGCCACACCTCGTCCTTCTGGTCCCGGTCCACCTGCAACCCGAGCCCGGCGGTCTGCAACTGCGCCCACGGCACCGCGTCGTTCGGCAGGAGCTTCGCGGCCTCGTGCAGCGGGCCGACGGCCTTGCGGAGAGTGCCGAAGAAGACCTTGAACCGGTCCTTGCCGACGCTGTCCGCCCGCCCCGAGCCGCGGATCGCCCACGCCTCCCGGATGAACGCCGTGCCGGCCAGCAGCCACAGGTCCGGGTCGGTGTTCTTCTTCGCCAGCTCCAGCAGCTCGTCGGCGTGGCCGATGGCGTGCTCGCCCAGCACCTCGACCCGCAGCGCCCGCACCTCCGGCTCGTCCCGGCACTCGGCGAGCACCGTCGTCGCCGCCCTCAGGTGACCCGCGTCCATCTCCTCGGCCGCGATGTCCAGGATCGCGTCGTCGTAGGTGTGGTCCCGCACCACATCGCGGGCAACCGCGGCAGGCCGCTTCCTCCGGAAAATCCCCACTCCCGCGACCTTACTTTCCTCCGAGCCCGAGCGGCTTAAGTCTTTCGTAGAGCCGAACAGCGCCTTTCTGCGGTTGTGCTCCAGCCTACTTGCGCGATGGGGTGAAGCCCTCGACGGAGGGGGAAACCATGCGAGGAAGACTCGTTGCCGCCGTGTCCGCCGCCCTGCTCGCCGCCGCGCTGCCGACCCAGGCGCAGGCCGAGCCGGAGCCGCTGCCGGACCGATCCATCACGTGGTCGGCGTGCGCCGACATCGAAGGGCTGGAGTGCGGGACGTTCCAGGCACCGTTCGACTGGCGCACGCCCGACGACGGCCGGGAGATCACCATCGCGGTGAGCCGGCTCAAGCCCCGCGGGGGCGAGGCGAAGGGTTCCGTGTTGACCAACCCGGGCGGTCCGGGCGGACCGGGCCGGACGTTGCCGCTGCTCTTCGCCGGTCGCGCCAAGCTGGTCGACAACATGGAGATCATCGGCATCGACCCGCGCGGGACGGGTGCGAGCACGAACATCACGTGCGGCGGGCTCGACTGGCTGTCCGTCACCGACCCGCGCGACCGCAGCCGGGCCAACACCAAGCTGCTCTACGACGCCGCCGAGCTCCAGGCCACCGCGTGCCGGACCCGCTCCGGCGAGTTCGGCAAGGTGGTCAACACCGAGCAGACGGTCCGCGACCTCGACCTGCTGCGGCAGCTGCTGGGCCGGGAGAAGGTCAGCTGGATCGGCTACTCGGGCGGCAGCTGGATGGGCGCGTACTACGCCACCTACTTCCCGAACCGGGTGGACAAGTTCGTGCTCGACTCGAACACCGACTTCACCACCACGTTCCAGGACATCTTCGACGACTTCGGCTACGGCTTCGAACGCCGGTTCCGCACCGACTTCCTGCCGTGGGTGGCCGAGTACGACGGGCTCTACCACCTCGGCACGACCGGTGAGCAGGTACGCCAGGTCTACGAGGCGACCCGCGCGAAGCTGGCCGCGAACCCGCTGCTGCTGGACGGCGGGACCACGGTCGACGGCGTCCGGCTGGACCTGGTGCTGTTCCGGGCGCAGTACAGCAAGTACTCCTTCCCCGAGGCCGCGGAAGCGCTCGCGTGGCTCAGCCAGGTCGCGACGTCCGACGTGAAGGCCCTGGCCGGGGCTCCGGCGGCGTTGGCCCAGTACCCGGACGCTGCCAACGCCACGCTGTACGCCATCACGTGCAACGACACGAAGTTCCGCCACAACCGCGCCACGCTGGCCGCCGAGGGCGAGCGGCTGGGCCGGCAGTACCCGCTGTTCGGCTACTACCAGGTGCTCGCCCCGTGCGCGTTCTGGGACCGGCCGAAGCTGGACCTGAAGACGCCCACCGGCAAGGGCGTGCCGCCGATCCTCATGGTGCAGTCGGTGCGCGACCCGGCGACGCCGCTGGAGGGCGCTCAGCGCGCCCACCGCAACTTCGAGGGTTCTCGGCTGCTGACCGTGACCGACGAGGGCGACCACGGCGTCTACGGCTTCGGCAACGGGTGCGTGGACGACGTCGTGGAGTCGTTCATCGTGGATGGGAAGGTGCCGACGGCCGACCTGACCTGTCCGGGCGTGCCGCTGCCCGACCCGACCGCGCCCACCGCCGCGGCCACCCGCCCGCTCGTGGGCTGGCCGTTGTAGCGGCTAGATCGCGCCGGTCTGCCGCCTGCGGGCGGCGTAGACACCGGCTTCGGTCCGCCGGTCGAAGCCGAGCTTGTGCAGCAGCGAGGAGACGTAGTTCTTGACCGTCTTCTCGGCCAGGTACAGCCGGTTCGCGATCTGCCGGTTGGTCAGGCCCTCGGCGATCAGGTCGAGGATCCGCCGCTCCTGCGGGCTCAACGCCGCGTAGCGCGGGTCCTCGACCGGGCCGCCGCGCAGCCGTTGCAGCACGGTCGCGGTGACGCCGGAGTGCAGCAGCGAGCCGCCCGCCGCCAGCGTGCGGATCGCGGACACCAGGTCGTTCCCGGAGACCTGCTTGAGCAGGTAACCGGCCGCGCCCGCCATGATCGCGCCGAACAACGCCTCGTCGTCCGAGTACGACGTCAGCATCAGGCACGCCGGCGGCGGCTGGACCGTCGACCGGATCTCCCGGCACACGGTGACGCCGTCACCGTCGGGCAGCCGCACGTCGATCACGGCCACGTCGGGCCGGTGGAACGCGGCGGCGGACACGGCCGTGGCGGCGCTCTCCGCCTCACCGACGACCTCGATGTCCGGCTCCACCGCCAACAGCTGTTGCAGACCACGGCGCACGATCTCGTGGTCGTCCACTAACAGCACCGAGATGGACATGGTTCCCACTTCCCTACGCCGACACCAACGGCACGCACCACGTCACGCTCACGCCACGGCCCCCGGCCGACTCGACCTCGCACGAACCGTCCCACCTGGCCGCCCGCGCCGCCATGTTGACCAAGCCGCCGGTGTGCCTGCCGCGCCGGGTCGGCAGGCCTTCGCCGTCGTCCCGCACGACCAGCCGCAACTCCGTCGCGGCGCGGTCCACCACGACCTCCACCTCGACCTTCTTCGCCGACGCGTGCCGCGCGGTGTTGGCCAGCGCCTCGCGCAGCGTCGCCAGCAGGTCCGGCCGCACCTGGTCGGGCACCACCGAGTCGATCGGCCCGTCCATCGCCAGCGACGGCTCGAAGCCGAGCAGCCTGGCCGATTCCTGCACCACCTTCATCAGCTGCGCGCGGAGGTCTGCCGCACCGGCCGGCGGTTCCTGCAACGAGAAGATGGTGCGCCGGATCTCCCGGATGGTCTGGTCGACCTCGGTCACGAAGTCCGCCAGCCGCTGCGCCACCACCGGCTGCTCCACCAGCCCGTTCATGCTCTGCAACCCGAGGCCGAGCCCGAACAGCCGCTGGACGACCAGGTCGTGCAGGTCGCGGGCGATCCGGTCGCGGTCCTCCAGCACGGCCAGCCGCCGTCCCGCGCCGGTGGCCCGGGTGAACTCGAGGATCAGCGCGGCCTGCCGGGCGAACGACTCCACCAGCGCCACGTCGGAGGCGTCGAACGCCCGCTTGTCCCGGGCGCGCGCCACCATCAGCACGCCGAGCACCCGTTCACCGGCGGCCAGCGGCACGAACACCACGGGCCCGATCCGGTCGTGGCCGGGCAGCCCGTCGAGCACCTCGGCCCGGCCGCTGTCGAACACCTCGCGGGCGGGGCCGCCCTCGTCCGCCACGCCGAACCCGCGCCCCTCGCCGTCGAACACGCGGACCGACAGGTCGCCCTGCACGTCGGGCAGCGCCAGCAGCGCGTTCACGCCGTCCGCGGCCAGCCGGGCGCGCACCGCCACCAGGCGCAGCGCATCCCGGTCGGGGGTGCCCGTGAGCAGCGCGTTCGTCACCTCGTTGGACGCGCGCAGCCACACCTCGCGCTGCCGCGACTGCTCGTAGAGCCGGGCGTTCTCGATCGCGATGCCCGCCGCCGCGGCCACCGCCACCACGATTTCGTGGTCGGCGCGGCTGAAGTCCGCGCCGCCCTCCTTGTCGGTCAGGTAGAGGTTGCCGAACACCTCGCCGCGGACGTGCACCGGCACGCCGAGGAAGCCGGGCGCGGACGGGTCGAACGCCGCCGAACCGGGCTCGTCGGAGTCGGCGTGGTGGCCGTCGCCGTAGGTGAACTCCAGCAGCTGCCGGTTCGGCCCGACCACGGCCAGCGCGCCGTACCGGGCGCCGACCAGGCTGCACGACGACTCCACGATCCGGCGCAGGACGTCCGGCAGCGACAGGTCGCTGGCCAGGGACACGACCGCGGCCAGCAGCCGGTGCAGCCGTTCCTGCGAGACGAGCACCTCGGCGGTCCGGTCGGTGAGTTCGCGCACCAAGCCGTCCAACCGCACCGCGGCGTTCGCGTCCGGGGATCCGGGCACCCGAGACCACCCTCCGGTTCGGAGGATTCCGAGGTTAACGCCTTCTAGCGGGGGATGCGACGGCCCGTCAGGAGTTCGAGGTCGACCACCAGGTAGCGGTCGTGGCCGCCGTACCCGCGCGAGGCCAGGGGCAGCTCGCGCAGCCGGGCCAGCCGCGGCTCGTCCACGACCTCGGAGACGTGGCCGACCGCCATCACGGACCAGCCGCGGGACAGGTCGGGGGCCACGTCGTCGATCTGGAACGCCACTATCGTGTCCCGGGCGACGAGGGTCGCGCTGCTCTCCGGCACGCGGAGGACGACGCACTCGCCGTCGAGCACGAACACGACGGGGTGCACCACCGGCAGTGCCCTGTCGGTGTAGACCAGGCGGCCGACGGCGGCTGTGCCGAGCAGCTCCAGGCATTCCTCGCGGGAGAGGACCTGAAGTCCCGCGGAGTCGTACATCGCACTCCTTCGCCCCCGGTCGCCGGACTAGAACGTTCGGCGTTGTGATCGTCCTTGCCTAGAGTCGGAAGTCCCGGCTTCCTCGGTTCCCACCCGGATGGGGGATTTCCACCATGGCGTCGCCTGATGTGCCCGCGTTCCTCCGACGCCTCGGCCTGACCGAGGCCGAACCGCCGGGGGTGGCCGCGTTGACCCGGTTGCACCAGGCGTACGTGGAGCGGGTGCCGTACGAGACGGTGGAGATCCAGCTCGGCCGGCTGACGTCGATCGACCCGCGCGACTCGGTGGCGCGGGTGCTGTCCGGCCTGGGCGGGTACTGCTTCCACCTCAACGGTGCGCTGGCCGAGCTGCTGCGCGCCCTCGGGTACCGGGTGACGCGGCACGCCGGCGGCATGCAGATGACGCCCGACGCCGAGCCGGTCATCACCCGCAACCACGTCGTGCTGAACGTCCACGACCTGCCGGACTCCGACGACACCTGGTTGGTGGACGCCGGTCTGGGTGACGGCCTGCACTCGCCGCTGCCTTTGAGGGAGGGCACGTACCGGCAGGGCCCGTTCACGTTCGGCCTGCGGCCGTCGGTGGTCGCGCCGGGCGGGTGGCGGCTGGCGCACGACGTGCGGGGCAGCTTCGCCGCCATGGACTTCGCGCCCGAGCCGATCACCGACATGGCCCACTTCACCGACCGGCACGTGCACCTGTCGACGTCACCCCGGTCGGGGTTCGTGCGCACGTTCGGCGTGGTGCGGACGGACGGCGAGGGGTGGGACGTGCTGCGCGCCCTCACCCTGTCCCGGATCGCGGAGACCACGACCAAGACGCTGCTGGACCGCCCGGACGACTGGTTCGCCGCGCTGGCCGACGTCTACGGCCTGGTCCTGCCCGCCGAGGACCGCGACCCGTTGTGGCGCAAGGCGGTGTCCCAGCACGAGGCGCGCTTCGCGCGGGCGACGGCCTAGAACTCGGTGAAGTGCCGCACGAACCCCCGGTAGAGCTGCGGCGCGAACCGCTGCAACGCCAGGTCGAGCATCGGCCCGCCGGTCTCGTCCGCCAACGGGATCCAGTAGCCGTACGTGTTCTTCGGGATGCTGCGGTAGGTGGCGGCGAACCCGTTCTCCTCCCGGGGCACCAGGTGCAGCCACAGCGACGGCTTGGTGCCACCCGTCCGGGACAGCCCCACCCCGCGCAACTCGTACCACGGCACCGCCCAGGAGCCGTTCTTCTCCTCCCAGCGCAGACCGTGCGCCTCGACGACCAGGCGGCGCAGCCGGGCCCGGCGCCGCCAGATCCCACCGCCGACCAGTCCGCCGACCCCCACCAGCGCCCCGATGACCAGGGCCGCCACGTGGCCGTCCGACCAGGCCAGGATCATCACCAGGCCGCCGAACGCGGCCAGCCCCAGCTGCACCGCGAGCGCGACCCGCCGCTCGGTGCGGTTGCCGAACGGGATCTCGACCTCGTTCACGTCGGCACCACGGACGTCAGTTCCCCCTGCATCACGCGCCCACCCCTTCGACCAGTCGATCAGCCGCAGCGTAGGGGTCCAGCTCACCCGCCACGACCCGCTTGGCGAGAGTTCCGAGCGCGGACGCACCGCGCAAGCCGCCGATCCGGGAACGCAGCCCCGCCAGCGCGATCGCCTCGATCTCGCCCGCCGCCCTGGTCGCCCGCCGCCGGTCCAGCTCACCGCGTTCCACCAGCCAGGCGCGGTGCGAGTCGACGGCGTCCACCAGGTCGTCCAGGCCCTCGGCGCGCGAGGCGACCGTCTTCACCACGGGAGGCCGCCACAGGCCTCCCTCCCGGTCCCGGCGGCCCAGGGAGATCATGTGCTTGAGGTCGCGCGCGGTCTGGTCGGCGCCGTCGCGGTCGGCCTTGTTCACCGCGAAGACGTCCGCGATCTCCAGGATGCCCGCCTTCGCGGCCTGGATGCCGTCACCCATGCCCGGCGCGAGCAGCACCACCGTCGTGTCGGCCAGCGACACCACCTCGACCTCGGACTGCCCGACCCCGACCGTCTCGACCAGCACCACGTCGCACCCGGCCGCGTCCAGCACGCGCAGGGCCTGCGGCGTGGCCCAGGACAGCCCGCCCAGGTGACCGCGGGTGGCCATGGAGCGGATGAACACGCCGGGGTCGGTGGCGTGCTCGCCCATCCGCACCCGGTCGCCGAGCAGCGCGCCGCCGGAGAACGGCGACGACGGGTCGACGGCCAGGACGCCGACGCGTTGGCCACGCCTGCGGTAGGCGGCGACCAGCGCCGACGTGGACGTCGACTTGCCAACGCCCGGAGCACCGGTCAAGCCGATGACCTGGGCGTTCCCGCAGAACGGCGCCAGCGCCGCGGCCACCTCGCGCAGCTGCGGGCTGGCGTCCTCCACCAGCGAGATCAGCCTGGCGACCGCGCGCGGTTGTCCGTCACGCGCGCGGTCGACCAGTGCTGCTACGTCAACGGTGCGGGCCACACCGCTAGGCCTTGGGCACGCGGACGATCAGGGCGTCGCCCTGACCACCGCCACCGCACAGGGCAGCCGCCCCGACACCGCCGCCGCGGCGCTTCAGCTCCAGGGCGAGGTGCAGCGCGATCCGGGCGCCCGACATGCCGATCGGGTGACCCAGGGCGATCGCACCGCCGTTGACGTTGACCTTGTCCTCAGCGATGCCGAGTTCCCGCGTGGAGACGAGGCCGACCGCGGCGAACGCCTCGTTGATCTCGACCAGGTCCAGGTCGGCCGGGTCGATGCCCTCCTTGGCGCACGCCGCCTTGATCGCGTTCGCGGGCTGCTCGTGCAGGCTCGCGTCCGGACCGGCCACCACGCCGTGCGCGCCGATCTCGGCCAGCCAGGTCAGGCCGAGCTCCTCGGCCTTGGCCTTGCTCATCACGACCACGGCCGCCGCGCCGTCGGAGATCTGCGACGCCGAGCCCGCGGTGATGGTGCCGTCCGCGGCGAACGCCGGGCGCAGCTTGGCCAGCGTCTCCACGGTGGTGTCGCCGCGCACGCCCTCGTCGGTCGCGAACAGCACCGGGTCGCCCTTGCGCTGCGGGATCGAGACGGGGGCGATCTCCTCGGCGAACACACCGTTCCCGGCGGCCTTCGCGGCCAGCTGGTGCGAGCGGGCCGAGAACTCGTCCTGCTCCTCGCGGGTCAGGCCGTAGCGGGCGTTGAACTTCTCCGTGGAGGAGCCCATCGCGACCTGGTCGAACGCGCAGAACAGGCCGTCGTGCGCCATGTGGTCGATCATCGACACGTCGCCGTACTTGAACCCGCCGCGCGACTTCGGCAGCAGGTGCGGCGCCTGGGTCATCGACTCCTGGCCACCCGCCACCACGATGTCGAATTCACCCGCACGGATGAGCTGGTCGGCCAGCGCGATCGCGTCGATGCCGGAGAGGCACACCTTGTTGATCGTCAGCGCGGGCACCGACATCGGGATGCCGGCGTTCACCGCGGCCTGGCGCGCGGGGATCTGGCCGGCGCCCGCGGTGAGCACCTGACCCATGATCACGTACTGCACCTGCTCGGGCGCGACACCGGCCCGTTCGAGGGCCGCTTTGATCGCGACGCCACCGAGCTGGGCGCCGGAGAAGTCCTTCAACGATCCGAGCAGCCGCCCCATCGGGGTTCGCGCCCCGGCGACGATGACGGAACCGGACACAACAGCCTCCACAGCGGGTGTAAGCGAGTGTTAACACGCCACGATACCCAGCGTTACCGCGCGGTAGCCTGTGAGGCGTCGCACAGCAGGACCTGCACCGATTCGGTCATTACCCTTCCCTGCCATGGAAGAGATCCGAGCGTTCGTCACGGCCGTCGACCACGTCGGGATCGCCGTGCCCGACCTCGACCGGGCCATCGCGTTCCACCGGGAGCACTTCGGTCTGGTCGTCGCGCACGAAGAGGTCAACGAGGAGCAGGGCGTGCGCGAGGCGATGCTGCGCGCGCCGGGCGACGACGGCACGGGAGCGGGCGTCCAGCTCCTCGCGCCGCTGACGGCCGAGTCCACCATCGCGAAGTTCATCGACCGGGCCGGGCCGGGGCTCCAGCAGCTGGCCTACCGGGTGTCCGATGTGGACGCCGCGTCCGAAGCGCTGCGCGCCAAGGGGATGCGGCTGCTGTACGACACGCCGCGGCGCGGTTCGGCCGACAGCCGGGTGAACTTCGTGCACCCCCGGGACGCGGGCGGCGTCCTGGTGGAACTCGTGGAGCCGGCCGCCTCGTCGTCCCACTGAAAGCCCTCGCCGGGGTTCAGTCGAGCGCGGGCCGCCCCGGCGCCGACCCCGGCCGTTCGAGCGCGGCGGCCACGAAGGTCAGCTCCAGGTCCATCCGGTCGTCCTCCGGCGCGTGCCGGGCGACCGCGTGCCGGTAGCTGACCGCGAGCGCGAGCAGCGCCGAGGCGCTGTCCACGTCCTTCGCCGCCACCGCCGCCCCACCGGCCGCGATGATGACGTTGCGGATCTGCCGGACGACCGACCGGTAGCGCTCGTGCAGCGCGTCACGCACCGCGGTGTGCGTGTCCGCCTCGCGCCACAGCAGGTGGCTGAGCAGCGGTGACGCGTTCAACCGGGCGTCCAGCGCAGCGACCAGCCTGCGCAGGCTCTCCGCGATGTCGCCGACCACCACGACCCGGCGCGCGTCCACCGTGCCGTCCGGCAGCCGCTGCACGAGTGCCGCGAGCAGGTCGGTCTTGCGGCGGAAGTAGTAGTGCACGAGCCCCTTCGGCACCGCGGCACGCTCGGCGATGCGCGAAGTCGGCGTGGCGTCGAAGCCCGACTCGGCGAACAACTCCTCGGCCGCTCGCAGGATCCGGTCACGGGCCGACGAGTCCTCTGCCAATGCATCTCCTGTGTTGGATTGCCGCTGCTCCGCAGACGGCGGGCTCGGTCGCCTGGAAGTCGACCGCTCGCGACCCATTTTCCGACGATCGAAGAGCGTGATCGCCGGAAAATGTGCCGCGAACGATCGACGCGACCTCGCGGGGCGTGACCTTCGTGAGCGAACGTGACCTCGCGGGGGGGCGTGAGCTAGTGAGCTAGCGCGACCTCGCGGGGGCGCGAACTCGTGAGCTAGCGCGACCTTGCGGGGTGGCGTGAGCTCGCGAAATGGTCGGGGGGGGTGTTGCCGACCTGCGGGTCGGATCGAATCAGGCCGTTCCGGGTAGGCGGGTGCTGTGCGCGGCGTTCGCCAACGGAAGTGCCATCGCGCCTGCCGCGACGGTCAGCACGCCGCCGACCCACGAAATCCACGCCGCACCCGTCAGGTCGCTGTAGCCGATCACCCACGGTGACAGGAACAGCAGCGCACCGAGCACCATCTGGAACCACTCGCCGTAGACCATCCCGGGCATCGCGAGCGATGCGAGGCCGTCGATGGCGATCAGCGCCCCGAGCACGACCATCGTCCACATGGCGCCCGTGGAGGTCTCCACCACCAGGGGCGAGAGCAGAACGAGGGTGCCGATGGCGACCTCGGCCCAGTCCTGCCACCTGGTCCACGCCTTTGCCATGACCACTACCTCCGTCCTCCGTCCTCTGCCTCGGACACCACCGATGGTGCGCTTGGTTGGCCGCCCGGTCAAGGACAACCGATCGGGCGAAATGCCAGTGCAGTGCCTCACAGCTGTGGGTTCTGAATCGGTTACCCGTGGGTAACCTCCGGCAACCTGCGTGGACCTGGGCGCCACCACATCCCTACTCACCCCCAAATGGGAGGGAACGCCGTGCGGAAGATCCTCGACGCGATCCTCGCCGATGAACTGGACGCGATCGGATCACTGGACGTACCGGAGAGTTACCGGGGCGTGACGGTGCACGCCGACGAGGTGGCGATGTTCGAAGGGCAGGCCACCAAGGACAAGGACCCGCGCAAGTCGCTGCACGTCGACGAGGTCCCGACGCCCGAGCTGGGCCACGGCGAGGCGCTGGTGGCGGTGATGGCCAGCGCCATCAACTACAACACCGTGTGGACCTCGATCTTCGAGCCGCTGTCGACCTTCGCGTTCCTCAAGAAGTACGGCGGCCGGCACGACCAGCCGTTCCACGTGGTCGGCTCCGACCTTGCCGGCGTGGTGCTGCGCACCGGTCCCGGCGTGACCTCGTGGAAGCCCGGCGACCGGGTCGTCGCGCACTGCCTCGACGTGCAGCTGGAGCACCCGGACGGGCACAGCGACACCATGCTCGACCCGGAGCAGCGGATCTGGGGCTTCGAGACGAACTACGGCGGCCTGGCCGAGATCGCGCTGGTCAAGGCCAACCAGCTGATGCCGATGCCGGCCCACCTGACGTGGGAGGAAGCGGCGTCACCCGGCCTGGTGAACTCCACCGCGTACCGGCAGCTCGTGTCGACCAACGGCGCGAACATGAAGCAGGGCGACACCGTGCTGATCTGGGGTGCGTCCGGCGGCCTCGGCTCGTACGCGACCCAGTTCGCGCTGAACGGCGGCGCGACCCCGGTGTGCGTCGTGTCGTCGCCCGAGAAGGCCGAGATCTGCCGCAAGATGGGCGCGGAGCTGATCATCGACCGCAGTGCCGAGGGCTACAAGTTCTGGAAGGACGAGCACGAGCAGGACGTGCGCGAGTGGAAGCGGCTCGGCGCGAAGATCCGCGAGCTGACCGGCGGCGACGACCCCGACATCGTGTTCGAGCACCCGGGCCGGGAGACGTTCGGCGCGTCGGTGTACGTGGCCCGCAAGGGCGGCACGATCGTGACGTGCGCGTCCACCAGCGGGTTCATGCACCAGTACGACAACCGGTACCTGTGGATGCACCTCAAGCGGATCATCGGCTCGCACTTCGCGAACTACCGCGAGGCGTGGGAGGCCAACCGGTTGGTCGCCAAGGGGAAGATCCACCCCACACTGTCCAAGGTGTACTCGTTGGAGGACACCGGGCAGGCCGCGCACGACGTGCACCGCAACGCCCACCAGGGCAAGGTCGGCGTGCTGGCGCTGGCTCCGACCGAAGGGCTCGGCGTGCGCGACCACGCGCTGCGTGCGGCGCACCTGACCGAAATCAACCGATTCCGGGGCGTGTAAAGCGAAATCACCCTTGATGTGCGGCCGGCAGGTGCCGGCCGCACGTCAAGAGCGGGTAGCGTGAGCGGCATGGGCCTCGCCGACGACCGTGACCTCGTCCCCCTGGGATCCGGCTTCGACATCGTCAAGCGCGGGTACGACCGCGCCCAGGTCGAGGACCACCTGGAACGCCTCGACTCCGACCTGCGCCTGCTCGCGGCCGACCGCGACGCGGCGGTGTCGCAGACCAACGACCTGACCCGGCAGCTCGAAGCGGCCCGGTCGGAGATCGCCGAGCTGCGCGGCCAGGTGGAACGGCTGTCGCTGCCGCCGACCACGCTGGAAGGGCTGAGCGAGCGGTTGCAGCGGATGCTGCGGCTCGCCCAGGACGAGGCGAACGAGATCAAGGCGCGGGCCGAGGCCGAGGGCGGGCACATCCGGGCCAAGGCCGAGGCCGACGCGGGGGTGCTGCGCACCCGGTACGAGAAGCTCATCGCCGAGCTGGACCAGCGTCGCGCCGACATGGAGGCCGAGCACCGGGGCGTGCTGGAGAGGGCGCGCGCCGAGGCCGAGCGGGTCGTGGGCGAGGCGCAGGCCGAGGCCGCCCGGTTGGACGCGGAGTCGCTCCAGCGGCGGAACACGATCGAGGAAGACTTCGAGATCGCGATGGCGGCCCGGCGGGTCGAGTCGATGAAGGTGCTGGCCGAGCAGGAGGCGTCGTCGAAGGGCGAGGCCGAGCGGCGGCTGCGCGAGGCGGCCGAGGAAGCCGCGCGCGTGCGTGCCCAGATCGCCCAGGAACAGGCCGCTTCGAACGCCGAGGCGCAGCGCTTGGTGCGTGAAGCGACCGAAGAGGCGAACCGCCGTCGCCACGACTCCATCAGCGAGGCCACCGCCCGCGTCCAGGAGGCGACCGACGAGGCGAACCGCCGGGTGCGCGAGGCCACCGAGGACGCCAACCGCCGCGTCACGCAGGCCACCCAGAAGGTCGACGCCCTCAGGCAGCTCCGCAACCGCCTGTCCCAGCAGCTGCACTCCGTCCGCACGGCCCTGCACGACGTAACCCCCCTCCTCGACCCGCTAGAGGAAGAACGCCCCACCACCCCCACCACTCCCGCTGCCCCTCCCGCCTCCGGCACCCCTGCCGGCAACACCCCCTCCACCCCGGCCGGCGGCACCCCGGGCGGCGGCACCCCGACCGGCGGCACCCCCTCCACCCCCCCCGGGCCACCCTCGGCTCCCCCCACCGCACCACCCGCCGCAGCCTCCGGCTCCGGTGCCGGGTCGAGCTCCGGTGCCGGGTCGGGCTCGGGCTCCAGGTCGGGCTCCGGCGCCAGCCCGGCCAGGCCCAAGAACCCCCAGCCCACCCCGGCCGAAGCCGACAAACCGTCCCCGGACGGCCCCACCCAGAAGATCGCCCGCCCCAACCCCCGGGCCAACGCCGGCAAGCGCTGACCGCGAGAGTCCTACCTTCCCGCCCCGTGAGTCCTACGTTCAGAACGCGTGAGTCCTACGTTCAGAACGCGTGAGTCCTACGTTCAGAACGCGTGAATTCAACGCTCAGAACACGCGAGCCCGCCGCTCAGGCACTGCACGGTGAGGGACCGGGAGCCGGCCGAAGAGAACCGCGCCGTCACACACCGGTGCGGTGACGCCAGTCCAGTACCGCCGAGGCGAACGCGTCCGGCGCCTCCACCGGCGTCAGGTGCCCGGCACCCGGCAACTCGACGTACTCGGCCTGCCGCAGCACCGCTGCCAGCTCCCGGGCCGACGCGGGTGGCGTGAGGGCATCGTGCTCACCCACCAGCACCAACGCCGGGACGTCCACCGACGCCAGGACCTCCGTCGAGTCCGGCCGCGCGGCCATCGCCCGCTGCGCCCACACCACCTCCGCCGGGTCCTGCCGCAAGATCAGCTCCCGCACCCTCCCGACCACCGCCGCGTCCGCCGCAGGCCCGAGCAACCCACCCGTCGCCGCGTCCGGCACCCACCCGACGCCCTCGGCCTCGACCCGCGCGGCCATCGCCAGCCGGTTCGCCCGCGCCTCGTCCGCGTCCGCGCTGGCACGCGTGTCGGCGAGCACCAGCCCGGCCACCCTCGACGGGTCCCGCCGCAGCACGGCCATCGCCACGTACCCACCCATCGAGCACCCGCCGAGCACCACCCGCTCGATCCCGCGCTCGTCCAGCAGCCGCAGCACGTCGTCCGCAACGACCATCAGATCGGGTGAACGATCACCGCCGCGCTGGTCGGGCGTGACCGGTTTCAGCAGGTCACGCACCCCGTCCCACATGCGCGAGTCGAACGGGAAGGCGTGCAGCAGTACCAGCGGAGCAGCTTCCACACCGGTGTCCATACCCCGAATTGTCGGACCCCACCTCTACCTTCGTCCGCATGACCTCCAACCCGGAACCGGACGAGATCCGAACCGACCGCCTCCTGCTGAGGCGAGTCGGCCCGGGTGACGTGCGCTCCGCGATCGCGGTGATGTCCGATCCGGAGACGAACCGCTTCAACCCGGGCGGCGCGCCGTCCGCGGAGAAGGCGGCGAAGATGCTGGTGGAGTGGCAGGCCCACTGGGCACGTGACGGCATCGGGTACTGGGCGGTGGAGCTGCCGGAGACCGGGGAGGTCATCGGCTTCGGCGGCCTGCGCCACCACGAACTGGACGGGGAACCGACGTTCAACCTGTTCTACCGGTTCCGCCCTCGGCACTGGGGTCGCGGTTACGCACCGGAGATGGCACGCGCGGCCGTCGACTGGGCGAGCCGGGTCCGGCCGGACCGTCCGGTGGTGATCATCACCGATTCCGACAACACGCCCTCCCAGCGCGTCGCGGAGAAGCTGGGCTTTGCGCACGTGGGCGACAGCACGACCGCTGAGGGACCGGTGCTGGTCTGGCGGCGTCAGGAGGCCACGATGGTCACTTGACGCCGTTCGTGGGGGCCGGACCAGGTGCGCGGCAACGGCGTGGGCACCTCGGGCACGGCCGCGGACACGATCGCGTCCAGCACCTTGTCGGCGTGCCCGACCATGAGGTGCTTGGCGCCGGGGAAGTCGACCACGTCCGCGGTCGGGATGTCCGCGCCGAACCGCCGCCTGGCCTCGGCCGGTGGCAGGTAGGTGTCGAACTCCGGCACCAGGCACACCACCGGTTTGCCCGCGCGCGCCCAGACACGCAGGTGATCAGGCTCGCTCCAACGCAGAGGAGGTGAGATCAGGACGGCACCCTCGACCAGCGGGTCGCACCCGTGCATCAGAGCGAGGTCGGTGCCGAACGACCAGCCCACGAGCCACACCGAGGGCAACCCCCGATCGGCCGCGAACGCCAAGGCTGCGGCGACGTCCAGTCGCTCGCCGACGGCGTGGTCGAACGCGCCCTCGCTGCGCCCAGCCTCGCTGAGGGTGCCACGCGTGTTGAACCGCAACACCGCGAGGTCGGCCAGGGCGGGCAGCCGCCACGCCGCCTTGCGGTAGAGGTGGGAGTCCATCATGCCGCCGTGAGTCGGCAGCGGGTGCAGCAGCACGACCGTGGCGCGTGGGTCCCGGTCTACGGGCAACGCCAGTTCACCGACCAACGCGAGCCCGTCTTCGGTCTCCAACGTCACCGCTTCCCGGCGTGCCGGGAGCACTGTGTCGGCCTTGATCCGGACTTCGTCGACCACGACAACATCCTGCCGGCCGCCGGATCAGTGGTGGCGGCACGGGCGCGGGTCGGGTGAGGGGTGGTGTGGGCGCGGGTCGGGGACGGACGGGGCGGGGCGGCGGGGG